>WGLR01000029.1 GCA_016125475.1 Betaproteobacteria bacterium | reverse complement strand
TTCGACAAGTTCGTGCAGAGCAGCAAGACGAAGAGCGGGGCGGGCGGCACGGGTCTGGGGCTGGCGATCAGCCGGGAGATCGTGCTGGGTCACGGCGGGCGCATCTGGGCCGAACGCAACCCTCACGGCGGCGCGTGCTTCTGCGTCACGCTTCCGCTGCGCGAGAAGCATCCCCCCGCGCGCGCGGATGCGACGCACGCCACCGATGTCGCCTGAACGGACGGTCCGGGCCGGCGGTCTCACGACAGTCCGGAACGTCCCGGGTGGCGCGCATGTTTGCCCTTGAGAAGTTCCTTCTCCCTGCCGTTAAAGGTGTCTGACGACACGGAAACCGGTGTGGCGGCACGACACCCGCCCCCACACCCGCGGAAATCCGTCCGATAATCCAGTCGGTTGTGTCGACACGACGTGCCTTGCGCCCGTGACCGGCACGATCGTCGTGCTGCGTTGCACCATGTGCCTGCGGGCAACGCGTCCCGACGTGATGCGTCCATCGGACGGGCCGGCGCCCGCCGGAGAGGCGAGGCGTCCGGCGGCGGTCGCGTGTCGTGGAGTGGGGACGATGGGTCTTGGAAAACAGGAGGAAATCGGCATGATGCCCAAGCTCGCGAAGTTGCTCGTCGTCGACGACGAGCCCTTCAATCTCGAGATCATCGCGGAACACCTCGACGGGGCGGGCTACGAGCTCGTCACGGCGAACGACGGGCAGGAAGCCTGGGACCTTCTCCAGAAGGCCGACCAGGACGAGTTCGATGCACTGATCCTCGACCGGATGATGCCGCGCATGGACGGCCTCACGCTGCTCAAGCTCGTGAAGCAGGAGGCGCGGTTCCGCCAGGTGCCCGTGATCATGCAGACGGCGGCGGCCTCGAAGGAACAGGTGATGGAGGGCATCCAGAACGGTGCCTACTACTACCTCACGAAACCCTTCGACGGCGAGGTGCTCGCGACGATCGTGCGCGCGGCGCTCACGGACCGGGCAGGCTGGAAGGATCTCGCGCGCGAGGCGCGACAGGAAGGCCAGATCCTGGAACTCATGATGGAGGGCGCATTCCGCTTCCGTTCGCTCGACGATGCGCGGGCACTGGCCCAGTCCCTCGCCAACCGCTGCCCGGACCCCACCAACGTGGGGCTTGGGCTGCTCGAACTCCTCGTGAACGCGGTCGAGCACGGCAATCTCGGCATCTCCACGAAGGAGAAGGCGAGGCTCCTGCACCAGGGCATCTGGGAGGACGAAGTGCGGCGCCGGCTGGAACTGCCCGAGAACGCGGACAAGCACGCGGTCGTCTCGTTCAGGCAGGACGGTCGAACGATACGTTTCCACGTGAAGGACTCGGGGCCGGGCTTCGACTGGAAGTCCTTCGAGCACTTCGACCCGGCCCGGGCGTTCGAACCGAACGGAAGGGGCATCGCGCTCGCGCGTCAGCTCTGCTTCTCGGATCTCGAGTATCTCGGGACCGGCAGCGAGGTGCGCTTCTCGGTGGCGGGCGACGACGGCAACTGACCGGGACGAGTCGATGACGGCGGTACTCAGACAGGTCTCGCCCGAGGACACGGGCACGCCTGCCGGCGATTCGAAGGCACTGTCCGTTCTCGTCGTCGACGACTCCCCCGCGATACTGCGCCTGCTCGAAAGCTTCATTGCCGCGCAGGGCCACGACGTGCGCGTGGCGACGGACGGGCTCGGCGCGCTCCGCACGTTCCTGTCCGACCGGCCCGACATGGTGATCATGGACGTGGTGATGCCGAACATGGACGGCATCGAGGCCACGCAGCGCCTGCGCGCCGAGTCTTCGGGACGATGGGTGCCTATCATCCTGATGTCGACGCTCGGCAGCGAGGCGGACGTGATCCGCGGGCTCGAGGCCGGGGCGGACGACTACCTGACCAAGCCGGTGCATCTCGCGATCCTCCAGGCGAAGATCGCGTCGTTCCAGCGGATCGTGAGCATGCAGCGGGAGATCGTCGCGCAGACGGAGGCCCTGCAGCAGCTCCAGGACGAGCAGACCTACGAGCACGAACTCGCGGCCTCGCTGATCGAGAACATCGTCCACCGTGACGGGCTGACGGACGACGCCGTCCGGTGGCAGGTGCTGCCGTCCGCGCGTTTCAGCGGCGATGTCGTGGCGGCCGCCCGCAGTCCGGACGGCCGGCTCTACGCATTGCTCGGGGACGCGACCGGTCACGGCCTCGCCGCGTCGGTGAGCCTGATCCCCGCGCTGCAGGTCTTCTACGGAATGGTTCGCAAGGGGCTCCCGCTGCAGGTGCTCGCGCGGGAAATGAACCAGCGCCTGCGGGAACAGCTCCCCGTCGGGCGATACTTCGCCGCCGTCATCATCAGTCTGGACGAGCGCTCGCGGCGACTGGAGTACTGGAACGGCGGGATGCCGCCCGGCTTCCTGCTCGGCCTCGGCGGCGAGATTCGCGAGCAGATCGTCTCGGCGCACGTCGCGCTGGGCATCCTCCCGGATGCCTCGTTCGAGGACGACTGCGCGGTCGTGAACTGGTCGCCCGGCGACGTGCTGCTCCTCTACTCGGACGGTCTCATCGAGGCCGAGGGCGCAGCGCGCGTGCCCTACGGCGTCGACCGGCTGCGACGCGCGGTACGGGAGTCCCGGGGCCTGGACGTCGTCGCGACGGTCATGGCGAGCCTCCACGAACATCTCGGCTGCACGGCCACCCACGACGACGCGTCGATCCTGGCGGTCGATCTCAAGTGAGCCTGTGAGCCGGTGTGCCGCGTCGCTGCGGCGCATCGTTGCGCGACCCGCGTCCTCGTCGGCATGGACACGTCGCCATTGTCCAGCGGCACGTGCGGCAGGCACGTTTCCCCTCTGAAAACCCCCCTCCCTCGTTCGTCCCTTCAGTGTTGACAAGGGGGTACCGTTCACTTAACGTCTCGCGCGGTGTTGCCTACTGCCTGAAGGCAGCGCCCTTCGTGTACTCGGTGAGTTTCGAAGTCGTGCAATAACTTGCAACAACCAATGCTCCTGCCTTCGGGTACGGGGCGCTTCGGGAGGTACTTCAATGGTGAAGAAACTGTTCCACTTCAAGGGGGCAGCAGTCGTAGCAGCCCTGACCGTCGCTTCCAGCGGCGTTTGGGCGCAGGGTCTGGATGAAGCCGGTTCGACGCTTTATCCGAACTACGTGACCGACGACATGCTGTTGAATGCGGACAAAGACGCGCAGAACTGGCTGCTCTACGGCCGTGACTACCATACGACGCGTTACAGCCCGCTTACCCAGATCAACCGCGACAACGTCAAGAAGCTGCATGCCGCATGGCAGCTCTCGTTCGGCGTGCTCGACGGCCAGGACAGCCAGGCAGTGGCCGTCAACGGTACCGTCTACGTGACGTCGTCCTACAACAAGGTCTGGTCGGTCGACGGCGCGACGGGTACGGTCAACTGGAAGTACGAGCGTGAACTTCCGGGCGACGTGTTCCCGAAGCTCTGCTGTGACGTCGTGAACCGCGGTGTGGCCGTCTACAAGAACAAGGTCTACCTCGCGACGCTCGACGCGCACATCGTTGCGCTCGACAACCAGACGGGCAAGGTCGTCTGGGACAAGAAGATCGGCGACTACACCTACGCCGAGACCTTCACGATCATGCCGATGGCCCTGCGCAACAAGATCATCTTCGGTACCGCCGGTGCCGAATATGGCGTGCGCGGCTGGATCGCGGCGATCGACGCCGACACGGGCGCCCCCGTGTGGAAGACCTACACGATTCCTGGTCCCGGCGAGCCCGGCAACGAGACGTGGCCCGGCGAGAGCTGGAAGTACGGTGGTGGTTCCGCGTGGATCACGGGTTCCTACGACCAGGACACCAACACGCTGTACTGGCCTGTCGGCAACCCCGGCCCCGACTTCGACCGTCACGTGCGTCTCGGCGACAACCTGTTCACGAACAGCAACCTCGTCCTCGACCCCGACACGGGCAAGATCAAGAGCTACTTCAACTACACGCCGAACGATCCGTATGACTACGACGGCGTGAACGAAATGATCCTGGTCGACCTCGGCGGCAAGAAGATGTGGCTGCACGGTTCGCGTAACGGTCACCTGTACGCCATCGACCGCGAGCACACCACTCGTACCAAGTACGGCTACGAGCACAAGTGCCTGTGGGTGACGGCGCTCCAGACCGTGAACTGGACGAAGCCCATCACCACCGAGAACAACTGCAAGCCGATCTACAACCCCGAGAAGGACGTTGTCTACGACAAGGTCACGCGGGACATCCACCCGTCTCTCGACGGTGGCAAGGAATGGCACCCGATGTCGTACAGCAAGCGCACGAAGATGGTCTACGTGCCCGTGTACGACTTCGGCATGGACCTCCAGGCCAAGAAGATGGAGTGGAAGCGCGGCGAGTGGTACCTCGGTGCGAAGGTGCTGAACTTCAACGCGGGTGCGGGCCACATCAAGGCGTTTGACGCCGCGACCGGCCAGCTGGTCTGGGATCGTTCGATGTCCTACCCGGCCACGAGCGGTATCCTGTCCACCGGCGGCGGCCTCGTGTTCTACGGCGATCCTGAAGGCTTCTTCAACGCCGTCAACGACGAGACCGGTGAAGCCCTGTGGCGCTTCCAGGTCGGCTCCGGCATCCACGGCAACCCGACGACCTACACCGCCGGCGGCAAGCAGTACGTCGCGATCGTGTGGGGTTCGGGTGGCGGCGGTATCTGGCCCCTGTACTACGCCGACTGGTACAAGAAGCAGTCGAAGGGCGGCGGCTTGACGGTCTTCACGGTCGACTGAGACCTTGAACCGGAACGAGTCCATCGTTCTTTGAAGTAGGCAGTCCCAGGGGGAGGGCGCGTGTTTCTGCCTTCCCCCATTTGTTTTTCTGGCATCTGGTGTCGACAGTGTTGTAATCGTTTGGTGATGTCCGGCGTTATGAGGGGAGAAATGTTGCGGTCCCCGCCGGCGTCAGCCTTCACGCACCGTTCGAAAGGGCGTGTGCATTCCGAATCCAGGGGTGGAAAAGAGGCGTGCGCGAAGCCGCGTCAGACCGGCATGCACGTCGAGCGAGGAGTCATGTTGAGACGAATGGTTTTGTGGAAGATTCTCGGTACCGTCCTGGTGAGCGGTCTCATCGTCGGTCGTGCGGTTGCGGCAGACCAGTACGTGGATCCGGGGGAGATCAAGGACACGCTGGCGCGTGCCAAGGCTCTCGGCTACATCACGGCCTGCGCCGATCCGTACGACTTTCCGTATTCCCTGAAGGACTCGGATCCGCCCGGCTTCGACGTGGAGATCATGCGCGAGGTCGCGAAGCGTGGCGGCATGCGTCTGAACCTGTTCTGGTCGAACACGGGCAGCCGCGGCGGCACGTCGCGTGCGTTCCGCCAGTCGATCCTGCACGGCAAGTGCGACGTCTTCATGGGGCTTTCCGACAACGGTGACGACGACATGCTGATGGGGCAGCTCGTCTTCACGAAACCCTACTTCGGCATGGGCTACGTGCTCGTGACGCAGGGCAAGGCGGCAGAGCTCAAGACGATGGACGCGATCAAGGAAGCCGGTCTCAAGATCGGCGTGTCCATGTCGACCCCGATGGACGACTGGCTGTTCGAGAACAAGATTCCGCGTTCTCTGTTCTTCGGCAGCCGTCGCGAGATGGAAGGGCTCGTGAAGGGCGAGATCGACGCGGCAATGTTGTGGTCGACGTCGCTCGGAACGGCCAAGGTGGACTTCCCGAGTGCCCAGTTCAAGATGGTCGACGGATACGTGCCACGCGAGGGGCTGCGCTTCAACGCCAACTGGGTGGTGCGCAAGGAAGACACGAGCCTGCTCAATTTCATCAACGAAGGTATCGGCGAGCTTCTCTCGAACGGTCGCATCAAGCAGATCGTCGAGAGCTACGGCGTGCCCTTCTATCCACCATTTTCTTCGTAACTTACCCATAGATGGGGAGGATTGCTGTCATGTTGAAGTTTCGTAGTTGGATCCTGCTGGCGATTTCGGCGATTGTTCTCGGTGCGGGGCTTGGGGTCACCACGGCCGCGACCGCAGAGGACGACGGTGTCGATCGTCACGACATGGTGAACGACATTCCGCTGCCGACGGACGCCGCGTCGATCGAGCACGGCAAGGAGCGCTTCCAGGCGCGCTGCGCCTATTGCCATCGCCCGGACGGCCGTGGCGGCAGCAGCGGCGTGAAGCTCGCAGGCCAGCACTACAAGCATGGCGGCAAGGCCTCGCAGATGTACGCGACGATCGCGGGCGGTCGTCCCTACACGAAGATGGGATCGTTCGCGAGCACGCTGAGCCGCGACGAGATCCTCGACATCATCGCGTACATCCGCACGCTGCAGGAAGACTGGATCCAGGAAAAACTGAAAGCCGCCAAGCAAGGCGGTGGCAGCGACGAGCAGCACTGAGCTTCGGCCCGATCCAGAGCAAAAACCCGGCAGACACCTGCCGGGTTTTTCTTTGTCCGTCCGCCCGATTCGCGATCCGCCGGAAGGGCGCGACCGCAGCGCTCGGACGAGTTACCGGCTGCCCGTACTGCCGAAGCCCCCAGCCGCACGGTCCGACGGCGCGAAGTCGTCGACGACGCGGAAACCGACCTGAACGACAGGCACGATCACCAGCTGGGCGATGCGATCCATGGGTTCGATCGTGAAGGGCTCGTCGCCGCGATTCCAGACGGATACGAAGACCTGACCCTGATAGTCGGAATCGATCAGACCCACGAGATTGCCGAGCACGATGCCGTGCCTGTGTCCGAGACCGCTGCGCGGCAGCACCATCGCTGCCAGACCGGGGTCCGAGAGGTGTATCGCGAGTCCCGACGGCACGAGCTCCGTGGCGCGGGGGCGCAGGGTCAACGGCTCCACGAGGCACGCGCGGAGATCGAGGCCGGCAGCGCCTGGTGTCGCGTAGGCGGGTAGCCGTTCCCGGAGTCGTTCATCGAGGATCCGGATGTCGATGTCTGGCATTGCGGTTACCTCACCTGCCCGCGGTGTACAGCCGCGCGATGTGCTGCACGAGCCTGCGGGCCTGAACGGTCTTGGTGGCTTCGGGCAGGGGGTGGCGACCTTCGTCGTCGAACAGCACGATCTCGCTCGATTCGGCGCCGATTGCCTTCTGTGCCAGGTTCGCTGCAAGCAGCGGGAGATGCTTGCGCTTGCGTTTCGCCTCGGCGTATTCATCGAGCCGTTCGCTCTCCGCCGCGAAACCCACGCAGAACGGCGGATTCGCGCGGCTCGCGACGTTGGCCAGAATGTCGGGCGTCGGCGCGAGTTCGACCGCGAGCACGCGCGCATCCTTCTTGATCTTCTGGTCCTGGGGATGCAGCGGCGTGTAATCCGCCACCGCCGCGACGCTGATGAAGATGTGGCAGTCCGCCAGCGCGCGCTCGACGGCCTCGAGCATGTCCTGGGCGCTCGTGACCGGCACGAGGCGCACGCCCGGCGGCGGCGCGAGCATCGTCGGGCCACTCACGAGGACGACGTTCGCGCCTGCATCGCGCGCGGCACGCGCGATCGCGTAGCCCATCCGGCCGGAGCTGAGATTCGTGAGGCCCCGCACGGCGTCGATCCTCTCGAACGTGGGGCCGGCCGTGACGACGACGTTGGTGTCCCGGAGGACCTTCGGCTCGAACCAGCCCAGAATCTGTTCGCACAGCGCGTCCGGTTCCGTCATGCGGCCCATGCCGGTCTCGCCGCAGGCCTGCGAGCCGGAGTCGGGACCCAGCACCAGCACCCCGTCGTCCCGCAGGGTCGCCACATTGCGCTGCGTGGCCGGGTGTTCCCACATCTGGCGGTTCATGGCCGGGGCCACGAGGAGCGGACAGTCGCGTGCGAGGCAGAGCGTCGACAGGAGGTCGTCTGCGTGGCCATTCGCGAGTTTCGCGAGAAAGTCGGCGGAGGCAGGCGCGACGACGATCAGGTCCGCGTCGCGCGAAAGCTCGATGTGCGACATGCCGTTCGAAACGCGGGGGTCCCACATGTCCGTGTAGACGGGATGACCCGACAGTGCCTGCATCGTGTGCGGCGTGAGGAAGCGTGTGGCGGCATCGGTCATCACGACGTTCACGGTCGCGGTTTGCCGGACGAGCTGACGGGTGAGTTCCGCGGCCTTGTAGGCGGCGATGCCGCCGGTCACGCCGAGCAGAATGTGCCGAGTGGGTGTGTCGCTCATGGTGAGATCGTTTGCGGGAGAGCGAGCGAGTGTAAACCACCGTGCCCGCGAGGGGCACGCCGCCGGACCGGACCGTGGCAGCACGGCGCGGGCCCGCGGGGCGCGTCCCGCGATGCTCCGCCGGCCCGTGCGGCCGGCCGGGATCGTCTGCCGGAGAATGCGCATCGACCCGCCGCGGCAGGCGGGGCCCCCCCGGAGTGCAGACGATGGCGATAAAGGACTGGCCGGCGCACGAGCGTCCGAGAGAGAAACTGCTCCTGTCGGGTGCGGGGACATTGACCGATGCGGAACTGCTCGCCGTGCTCCTCGGCACCGGCGTGCGCGGCAGGGACGCGCTCTCGCTCGCACGGGACCTCCTGGGGCGCTTCGGCAGCATCTCGAACCTCATCGGGGCCCACACCGGCCATGCCGCGGCGAATGGCCTGGGGCCCGCCAGGCAGGCCCTGCTGCGCGCCTCCGCGGAGCTCGTGCGACGGGCCCTGGCGGAACGATTGCGCGAACGGGAAGTGCTCGGCTCACCCCAGGCGGTCAAGGACTACCTGAGACTCACCATGCTGGGCCGTGAGCGCGAGTGTTTCGTCGTACTCTTCCTAGACGCCCAGAACCGCGTGATCGCGTCCGAGGAACTGTTCTCGGGGACGCTCACGCAGACACCGGTCTTTCCGCGCGAGATCGTTCGCCGCTGTCTGGTTCACAATGCCGCGGCCCTCATCTTCGCGCACAACCATCCCTCCGGTGTGGCCGAACCGAGCCGGGCGGACGAACAGCTGACCCGGTCGCTCAAGGCAACGCTCGCCAACCTGGACATCCGGGTGCTGGACCACATCATCGTCGGAGCCGAGGCCGCGACGTCACTGGCGGAGAGAGGGCTTCTCTAGGCGCCGGTCCGACCTAGTGGATCGGCCACCGGCGAATCGCCCGTTCGCTCTTCGGGCTGCCGCCCGCTCGAACGGGCCCGACACCCGAAGAGCGGCCGGCCGCCATACGCTGCTTGAGCAATCCGTGTCCGCATGCTATAAAGCGCGTTTTCCAAATTCAGGCTGGAGTGGAGCCATGGCACGTGTCTGTCAAGTCACCGGCAAGAAACCCATGGTGGGCAACCATGTGTCGCACGCCAACAACAAGACCAAGCGTCGTTTTCTGCCGAACCTCCAGTACCGCCGATTCTGGGTCGAGAGCGAGAACCGCTGGGTGAAGCTGAGACTCACCCAGGCCGGTCTGCGCACGATCGACAAGCGCGGTATCGATGTCGTCCTCGCCGAGCTGCGTGCGGCCGGCGAGAAAGTCTGAGCCCCCAGAGGAGAGCAGCCATCATGCGTGACAAGATCAAGCTCGAGTCGACCGCGGGAACGGGTCACTTCTACACGACGACGAAGAACAAGAAGACCATGCCCGAAAAGATGGAGATCAAGAAGTACGATCCCGTCGTCCGCAAGCATGTGATCTACAAGGAAACCAAGCTCAAGTAAGAGCCGTTCCCGGCAGTAGCTCGAAAAAGCCCGCGTCAGCGGGCTTTTTTTTGCGTCGTTTCCTGCGAACGCGCCGCACCGGTGGTGGCGTCCAACAAAAAAGCCGGGGAGGTCTTCCCCGGCTTTTTCGTTCGTCCGTTCGCGGACCAGGCCACGAACGCGGTTTCCGTTTCGGACTCAGGCGTAACAGCGCAACTGCCGCGAGAACTCGCTCAGTGCCGCGATGCCGCTCGCTTCGGCCCGATGGCACCAGTCATCGAGCTGTTTGACGAGCTGCTCCTTCGACGCCGTCGAGCGCTGCCAGAGCGAAGCGAGTTCCTGGCGCATCGCGAACACGGTTGCGAGCACCTTGCTCTTCGAGAGGATCGCGTCGAGCTGCTGTTTCTCGGGGACCGAAAGTTGTGCGGGATCACGCTTGAGCAGCTTGCTGAGGGCCGCGCGGTCCGTGACAGACAGACCGTGATGCCCCTTGAGTCTCGCGAGTTCCTCCACGTACGTGGCGCGCAGCGAGCGGCCGAAGCGCGCAAGCACGTCGTAGCGGTGCGTCACCACTGCCTGGAGGGTCGCGAGGTCGCAACGGACCTTGGCCATGTCGAACTGCACGCGCGGAGCGAGCTTCTTGACGTGCGCGAGACCCAGGATCTCCATGATGCGGATGTACAGCCAGCCGATGTCGAATTCGTACCACTTGTTCGACAGCCTCGCCGACGTTCCGTATGCGTGGTGATTGTTGTGAAGCTCCTCGCCGCCGATCAGGATGCCCCACGGCACGATGTTCGTGCTCGTGTCGTTGGATTCGAAGTTCCTGTACCCCCAGTAGTGCCCGATGCCATTGATGACACCGGCCGCGAAGATCGGGATCCACGCCATCTGCACGGCCCAGATCGTGATGCCGATCGGCCCGAACAGCAGCACGTCGATCAGGAGCATGAGCGCAATGCCCCACTGCGACCGCCCCGTGTAGACGTGGCGTTCGAGCCAGTCGTCGGGCGTGCCGTGACCGTACTTCTCCATGATTTCCCGGTCGTTCGCAGCCTTGCGGTAGAGCTCGGCGCCTTCCCACATGACCTTGTCGATGCCTTCGATCTGGGGGCTGTGGGGGTCTTCGGGCGTCTCGCATTTCGCGTGATGCTTGCGATGGATCGCGGCCCATTCCTTGGTGACCATCCCCGTCGTGAGCCAGAGCCAGAAACGGAAGAAGTGGCTCGGGATCGCATGCAGTTCGAGCGCCCGGTGCGCCTGGTGGCGATGGAGGAAAATCGTCACCCCGGCGATGGTGATGTGCGTGAGACCCAGCGTCACGAGCACGTAACCCCACCACGGAAGATCGATCAAGCCATTCAAATTCATTTAACCCCCTCTAGGAGCCGCGGGACCCGCAGCGCAGAACAACCCCGGATTGTATCCAATCGAAGCCGCAGTGCAGCCTCAATCCAACAGTTTATCGTCATGAGAGTCAAGAATCTTGACCTCGATCAGAGGATTTCGCCCTCAGGCACGTTTCCCGGCTGGCGGATGATCCTGACATCGCGTTGCGGGAACGGAATTTCAATGCCCTTCTCCCGAAAAGCCCGCAGGATCGCCAGGTTGAGGTCGGACTTCAGGTTGGCACGACCGCCCTCGGGGTCGCCCACCCAGACGAAGAACTCGAGGTCCACCCCGCTTTCGCCGAAGCCCCTGACCAGGGCCGCGGGCGCGGGCTCCGCGAGGACCCGTGGGTGTGCGCGTGCCGCCGCGAGCAGCGTTTCGAGGGCCAGCTCGGCGTCTGCGTCGTAGGCGATCTGGACGGTCCCGTCGACCCGGAGCTGCCGGTCGGAATAGGAGTGGTTCTGCACCGTCGAGGTGATGACCGTCTCGTTCGGGATGATGTTCTCCGTCCCGTCGTAGGAGCGGACCACGACGTACCGCGCCGTGAGCCGCGTCACCTCGCCGTGCCGGTTGTCGATGGTGACCAGATCGCCCAGCTTGATCGACCGGTCCAGGAGGATCGCGAACCCGCTCACGTAGTTGGCGGCGATCTTCTGCAGTCCGAACCCGAGTCCCACCCCCAGTGCTCCGCCGAAGACCGACAGCACCGTGAGGTCGATGCCTGCCAGGGCGAGGGCGATCATGAGTCCGAGCCCGATCAGGACGGCCTTCAGCAGCTTGGCGAGCACCACCCGGAGGCTCACGTCCACCCGCTGGAGCCGCATGAGCTGGCGTTCGACCACCTTTCCGAGCCAGAGTGCCCCCACGATGGTGATCGCGGCCGACAGGGTGCCCTCGATCACGTCGAGGACCGACACGTCCACCTTCCCGAGCGGGAGTTCGATCTCGGAGAGCCAGGCCCGGACCATCGGCAGGATGCCGGTGAGATGGAGCACGACGCCGATCCAGACGGTCCACGCGACCGCCCGCTCGGACTTGCTCAGCCAGCTTCCGCTCGGGAACGCGTAGCGCAGCACGTAGACGGCGATCCGCACGATGACGAGGGAGGAGACCAGCGGCACGACGAGCGCGAGCAGTCTCGTCGAACCGTGCGGCGCGAGCGCCCAGCGCCCCGCCAGGAGCGCCGCCCAGAGCATCACCGGAAACAGGATCCTGTTGACGCCGCCCGTGCGGAACGGTGCTGCGCCCACCGCGGACTTCCGCAGTCTCGTCCGCAAGGCCGTGGCGGCGAGCCATGACAGCCCGCCGGCGCCCGCGATCACCGCGAGCTGCACCAGCACGGCCGAGGTGTCTGCCTCGCGCAGGAATTCGGCAATGAGGTTGTGAGGAGGCTCGGGGGTCGGCATGTGCGCGATGCTACCCGCAATTGCGTCCGCGTCAGCGACTCGCGTCGTCGGGGCGTTCTCGATCGTCCGGGGCGCCTCAGGACGCCTCGCGCTCCAGCACGGCCGCGAAGAATCCGTCGGTACCGTGCAGGTGCGGAAGCAGTCCCAGGCAGGGCGGTGTCACGTGCTCGAGCGTGACGCCCTGACTCGCCAGAATTGCGAGGGCATCCCGTGTGCACCAGCCCGCCGTGCCGTCCAGGAACGCGCTCACGACATTCTCGTTCTCCTCGGGCAGGAGGCTGCACGTCGCGTAGACGAGCCTGCCCCCGGGCCTGACGAGGCGTGCAGCGGCCTGGAGAATCGCGCGCTGCTTCGTCGCGAGCTCCTCGAGGGCACCCGGATGCATGCGCCACTTGAGGTCCGGATTGCGCCGGAGCGTTCCCGTACCGCTGCACGGGGCGTCCACGAGCACGGCGTCGATCCTGCCGGCGAGACGCTTCACCCGGGTATCGTTCTCCGACGCGATGAGCTGCGGGTGAACGTTGGACAGGCCCGATCGCCGCAGGCGAGGCTTCAGGTTCGCGAGACGGCGCTCGGACGTGTCGAACGCGTAGAGACGCCCTTCGGAGCGCATCGCCGCGCCGAGCGCGAGCGTCTTGCCGCCCGCGCCCGCACAGAAGTCGACGACCATCTGGCCGCGACGCGCCTGCATCAGCATGGCGACGAGCTGACTGCCCTCGTCCTGGACCTCCGCGAGCCCGGTCGCGATGACGTCGTGACGTTCCAGGCCACCCTTGTCGCGCAGGCGGATGCCCGTCGGGGACAGCGGCGTGGGCTGTGCGTCGAAGCCGTCTGCCCGAAGTGTCGCGATCACGTCGTCCCGGCGAGCGAGAAGGGTGTTGACCCTGAGGTCGAGCGGCGCGGATTCGAGCAGGCTCGCGCCGATGGCGTTCGCCTGTACCGGTCCGTACGTGGCCACGAGGCGCGCGTGGAGCCAGGGCGGCAGCGACAGGCGGACGTCGTCGGGAAGGGGCGGCGCATCGGCCTGGCGTGCCTTGGCCTCGGCGAGCCAGCCGGTTTCCGTGTCCCGTATCACACCGCGCAGTGCTCCCACCTGTCGCCCGAGCACGAAGACGAGCGCGCCGAGCAGGAGGCCTCGCGGGTCGCGCCGTGCCGTGAGGTGTTCGAGGCGTCGCATGTGGCGCAGCGTCGCGAACACGGCATCCGCCACGAAGCCGCGGTCCCGGCTGCCGAGTTTCGGGTGTGCCCGGAACCACGCCCGCAGTGCGGCGTCCGCCGGCCGCTCCAGAGGCAGGACGGCTGCGAGTGCGCCGACGGCGGCGTCGACCTGTGCGCGAGTGAGTTCCATGTCGCGTCGCCTAGCGACCCGCCTCGCGCCCGGGGGCGCG
This sequence comes from Betaproteobacteria bacterium, assembly GCA_016125475.1. Lineage (GTDB taxonomy): Bacteria > Pseudomonadota > Gammaproteobacteria > Burkholderiales. The sequence goes on along the minus strand of WGLR01000029.1, from coordinate 92,600 downwards.
TGTCGACCCGCCGGCAAGATGCGTCGCCGTCGCGTCGTCAGGCGGCTGCACGATGCACGTACGGTCCGGCTGGTGCCCGACCGTCGCTTCGTCTGCCCGGAGGTCGTGCGCCGGGTGCCTTGTCATCGACCGGACCTCTCCTCAGGGCTCGACGACAGTCAGACGGGTCACGTCGGAGTCGAAGGCGGTACCGTCCTTCTCGATGATCCGCACGCGCACGGGCAGACGGTAGTGATCCAGCGAGAGCCAGAACTCGAAGCCCCGCTTGTCGTCGGCGGCCTGCACCTTGCGGTAGTGGAGCGTGTCCAGGTTGCCGAGCGGCGTATCGATGTGTTCCTCGCCCACGAAGGCGACGTCGTACTCGGTGAGTCTGCGCCCGTCCGTCACGTGGACGTGAAACGTGCCCGCCCTGGGCGGCGCCAGAAACACGAACGCGTACGGGAGACTGGTCTGGTCGAGCACGAAATCCGGCAACGGGACCGTTTCCCGGTCGTCTCCCTCGCTCAGCGTGAGCTCACGACGGTTCCAGTCGAAGGTCGCGGTCTTCGGCGTCTTGTCCGTTCGCTCCTGATGAAAATACGTGGGGCGGATGCCGTCCGCGGTGATCTCCCCGCGACTCTCCCGGCGTTCGTCGACGCGCTTGATGAGTCGGGCGATGCCGGCCGTCCTTGCCTCGCTCACGACGGAGTACCGGTGGCCGTCCTGCACGAACAGGTCGTGGCCTTCGCCGACCTTGAACCCGCGCGCCTCGACCCGGATCGTGAGTTCGACGCGCTTCGGGGCGGCGTTCGCGGGATCCAGCCGCGGCAGGACGTTTGCCGCCTGCGGGGCAGGGGCCACGTCGGCCGCCCCGGCCGGCGTGCAGAACGCAGCCGGCACCGCCGGGAGGGTGGCGATCAGCGCAACCAGCAAAGCCCTGGCATTCATGAGGTTTCGGGCACCCGCAGTGCAGTCTCGGTCATGTTCTCATCAACGAGCGACACGCGCATCCCGTTCACACGCAGGCGTCCCGCGAGGAACCAGTTCACGGCGGCAGGCAGGATCCTGTGCTCCTGCGCGAGCACGCGGGCGGCGAGTTCGTCCTCCGTGTCGTGTTCGTGCACGGGCACCGCAGCCTGCGCGATGACCGGCCCGTGGTCGAGTTCCTCGGTCACGAAGTGGACGGTGCAGCCGTGGATCCGGACCCCCGCCTCCAGCGCGCGCCGATGGGTGTCGAGGCCGGCGAAGGCAGGGAGCAGCGACGGGTGGATGTTCACCAGGCGTCCCGCAAAGGCGCGCGTGAACGTCGGCGTGAGAATGCGCATGAAACCCGCGAGCACCACCAGATCGGGCTGGAATGTGTCGATCCGCGCTGCGAGCGCCCGGTCGAACGACTCGCGGTCCGGGTGCTCGCGATGATCCACCACCGCGGTCGCGACACCGTGCGAGCGGGCGATGTCGAGCCCCCTGGCGGCGGGGCGATTGCTGATCACGGCCGCCAACGGGATCCCGGCTTCGAGCAGCGCCTGCATGTTGCTGCCCCGCCCGGAAACGAGTACGACGACGCGACTCACGCGATGATCGTCGGCGATTCGTCGGGCGTGCGCCGGCGGATGTGCCCGGCCACCCACGCGGTCTCTCCGGCACTCCGGAGCTTCTCGACGGTCCGGTCCGCGTCGGACGCCGCGACGACGACGACCATGCCGACGCCGCAGTTGAAGACGCGGTACATCTCGGCATCCTCGATGTTTCCGGCGGCCTGCAGCCACTCGAAGACCGCGGGCATCGACCAGCTCGCCCGCCGTATGGCGGCGGTCAGCCCGTCGGGGATCACGCGCGGCACGTTCTCGACGATGCCGCCGCCCGTGACGTGGGCGATGCCCTTCACCGGCACGCTGCGCACGAGGTCGAGAACGGGCTTCACGTAGATCCGGGTCGGGGCCAGCAGTGCCTCGCCGAGCGTCGTGTCGCCGAACGCGCTGGCGAGGTCGGCGCCGGCCACCTCCACGACGCGCCTGATCAGGGAATAGCCGTTGCTGTGGGGGCCGCTGGACGCGAGCGCGACGATCGCGTCACCGGCCACGATGCCGGTGCCATCGATGATCCCGTCCTTCTCGACCGCGCCGACCGCAAACCCGGCGAGATCGTATTCCCCGTCGGGGTACATGCTCGGCATTTCGGCCGTCTCGCCGCCGATCAGGGCGCAGCCCGCCTGGCGGCAGCCTTCCGCGATGCCGCCGACGACCGCGGCCGCGGTCTCGACACTGAGCCGGCCGCACGCGAAATAATCCAGGAAGAACAGCGGTTCGGCACCCTGCACGAGGATGTCGTTCACGCTCATTGCGACGAGGTCGATCCCGACCGTGTCGTGGCGGTCCAGCCGGAAAGCGAGCTTGAGCTTGGTGCCGACGCCGTCCGTGCCGGAGACGAGCACCGGTTCGCGATAGCGCTTCGGTACCTCGAACAGCGCGCCGAAGCCGCCGAGGCCGGCCAGCACGCCTTCGCGAAAGGTCGATCGCGCAAGCGGCTTGATGCGCTCGACGAGGGCATCGCCCGCGTCGATGTCGACACCGGCGTCGCGATAGGTGAGGGGTGTGGTCATGAATGGCATGTTCCGAGTCCGGGCGCAGGATTCTACCGGATGACCGTTCGCGTCCCGGTGGGTATCAAGGATAATCGAGCACATGAAACAGCTTGCACTGGGACTTTCCCTGGACGACTCGCTCGGGCTCGAGGCTTCGGTGGCGGGACCCAATGCCGAACTCCGGCGGTATCTCGAGAGCCTCGTCGCGGGCGAGACGCGGGAACGCTTCGCGTACCTCTGGGGGCCGCGCGGGTCCGGGCGCACGCACTGGCTCTCCGCGTGCCGGAGGGACGCACGGCGGGCCGGGCTGCTCTGCTCCACGTGGCCGGAGCTTCCCGACGCGTTTCATGCCGGCATGCTCGGCATCGTCGATGACGTCGACCTGCTGACGGACACCGATCAGGAGCGGCTGTTCCATCGCTTCAACGCCGCGCGTGATGCGGGTGCGGGGATGCTCCTCGCGGGCAGCGCGCCGCCCGGAGCGCTCGCGTTGCGCGAGGACCTGCGCACGCGCATCGGCCAGGCGCTCGTTTTCCGCGTTCATCCCCTCGGGGACGACGACAAGGTCGTCGCGCTGTCGAGGCTGGCGCACGCGCGGGGGTTCGATCTGCCCGACGATGTGGCGCGCTACCTGCTCACCCGCGGAAACCGCGACCTGCGCGCGCTGTCGCAGGCACTGGACATGCTTGACAAGGCGTCGCTCGAGCGGCATCGGCCGCTCACGATACCGTTGCTCAGGGAAGTCCTGGGCGCCGGTGGCGACGGCGCAGTGGCGTCCGATTGCGCGACTCGCTGCGTACAGTAGACACTTCGGCGAAGCATTCACGGGTTCCCAGCCATGCCACATTCGATGAAACTCGCGCTGTTCGACCTCGACAACACGCTGCTCGCGGGCGACAGTGACTTCGAGTGGGCCCAGTTCCTGATCGAGCGTGGCGTGCTCGACCGCGAGGTCTACGAGGCGCGCAACGTTCAGTTCTACGAGCAGTACCGGGCCGGGACGCTGGACATCCACGAGTTTCTCGCGTTCCAGCTGAACCCCCTTTCGCGGCACGCCCGCACGCAGCTGGAGTCCTGGCGCGAGGATTTCCTGCGGCACAAGGTGCTGCCGATGATCAGCCGCAAGGCCCGCGATCTCGTCGAGAGTCACGCAGCCGACGCCCGCGCCGTCGTGACCGCAACGAACAGCTTCGTGACCGGGCCGATCGCGCGGGAGTTCGGCATCGAAAACCTCATCGCGACGGATCCGGAGGAAGACGCGAACGGCGAGTTCACGGGCGGCGTCCGCGGGATGCCCGCCTTTCGCGACGGCAAGGTGGCACGCGTCGAGGCCTGGCTCGCGTCCCTCGGCCTCGAGTGGGACACGTTCAGCGAATCCTGGTTCTACAGCGATTCCCTCAACGATCTGCCGCTTCTCTCGAAAGTCTCGCGACCCGTCGCGGTCGACCCCGACGAGACGCTGAAGGAGCACGCCCTAGCCCGCGGCTGGCCGATCATCAGCCTGCGCTAGTCGCGGGTCCGCACCGCGCGGTCGCGCGTCTGAACGGCGTGGGCAGGGGCCGTGGTTATAATCGAGCGTTTCACGATCCCACCTCCCGGGCCCACAACGGTTCTCCGGCGAATGATAAGAAAGTTCATCGAAAAGGTATTTACGAGGAACCGCGGTCGGGCACGCCCGGCGTCCTCGCCCGAGGTCATCCCGGTCACGCGCCACCGCGTCGCGCGCGCGCAGATCAGCTCGTGCGCACGGCGCGTCACCGAAACGCTCCAGAAGCACGGCTACAAGGCCTACGTGGTGGGAGGTGCAGTCCGGGATCTCATGCTCGATCGGAAGCCGAAGGACTACGACGTCGCCACCGACGCCACCCCCGAACAGGTCCACGCCCTGTTCCGGCGGTCGCGCATCATCGGCCGCCGGTTCCGGCTCGTGCACGTCATGTGTGGTCCCGAGACCGTCGAAGTCTCGACGTTCCGGGCCATGCAGGCCGTGGGCGAAGGAGACCATCTCAAGGACGAGCACGGACGCATGCTGCGGGACAACGCGTTCGGGTCCCAGGCCGAGGACGCCATGCGGCGAGACTTCACCGTGAACGCGCTCTACTACGATCCGGCGACCGAGGAAGTCCTCGACTACTGCGGCGGTGCGCACGACGTGGAGACGCGCACCCTGCGCATCATCGGCGATGCGCGTGAGCGCTACCGCGAGGATCCCGTCCGCATGCTGCGCGCCGTGCGGCTCGCGGCCAAGCTCGACCTCTCGATCGAGGCGCAGACGCAGGAACCGATTCGCGAGATGGGCAGCATCATGCAGCACGTGCCCGCTGCCCGCCTCTTCGAGGAAATGCTGAAACTCCTGCTCTCGGGCCACTCGCTGGAATGCGTGAAACGGCTGCGCAGCGAGGGCCTGCACCACGGGCTGCTGCCGATGCTCGACGTGATTCTCGAACAGCCGCTGGGAGAGCGGTTCGTGACGCTCACGCTGCAACGCACCGACGAGCGGATCCTGGGCGACAAGGGGGTGTCGCCAGGTTTCCTGTTCGCGGCGCTGCTCTGGCACGAGGTCCTCGCTGCCTGGAACGCGGCCAAGGAACGCGGCGTGCCTCCGGTCCCGGCCCTGCACCAGGCGATGGACGACGTGCTGTCCGTCCAGGCGGAGAAGCTCGCGATCCCGCGCCGGTTCGGTTCCGACATGAAGGAGATCTGGCAGCTGCAGTGGCGCCTCGAGCAGCGGACCGGCAAGCGGCCGTACCGCGTGCTCGAAAGCGAGAAGTTCCGGGCAGGCTACGACTTCCTGCTGCTGCGCGGCGAGAGTGGCGAGGTCGACAACGAACTCTGTGACTGGTGGACCCGCTTCCAGCACGCGCCGGAAGCAGAGCGAGCCGAGATGATCGCGTCGCTCGGCAAGGGGCCGGCGAAGCGCCGCAGGCGCCGTCGAGGCAAGCGCGAAGGCTCCGGGAACGATGGCGGCGCGGACGCGCCACAGCCCGGCCCGACCGACGGCGACTGAGCTCCCGTTTCATGCCAGAGATGTCGACGACGACCCGGGCCTACGTGGGGCTCGGGTCCAACATCGAGTCGCCCGGCGCACAGCTCGGCCGCGCGCTGGAGGCCCTGGCGGCGCTACCCCACACGCGAATCCTCGCGCGATCCTCTTTCTATCGCACCGCACCCGTCGGATTCGGCGACCAGCCCGATTTCGTGAATGCCGTGGTGCTCGTGGACACGTCCCTGTCCGCGCACGCACTGCTCGCCGCGCTGCTCGCGATCGAGAGGGCCCAGGGCCGCGTGCGCGGGATGCCCAACGGCCCGAGAACACTGGATCTCGACATCCTTCTCTACGATGATCTCGTCCTGCGGGACAGCGAGCTCACGCTCCCGCATCCGCGCATGCACGAACGCGCCTTCGTGCTCGTGCCTCTCGCGGAGCTCGCGCCCGATCTCGTGGTGCCGGGCCGGGGCGTCGTTCGTGAACTCGCGTGGCGTTCGGCCGCGCACCAGATGGTGGAGCGCATCGATGCAGACAGCCTGGCCTGACCGCTTTCGCTACGTCGTCGTGGAGGGGCCGATCGGCGTCGGCAAGACGAGCCTCGCGCGACGCCTGGCCACGGAACTCGAGGCGGAACTGCTCCTCGAGGACCCCGGGGCGAACCCGTTCCTCGCGAGCTTCTACGACAATCCGGACAGGCACGCGCTCTCCACCCAGCTCTTTTTCCTGTTCCAGCGCGTCGACCAGGTGCGCGCGCTCAAGCAGGGCGACCTGTTCAGGCGCACGACGGTCTCCGACTTCTTCTTCCAGAAGGATCCGCTCTTCGCGCGGCTCACGCTCGCCGACGAGGAACTCGGCCTGTACCAGAAGATCTTCGGCCATCTCGCGCCTCAGGCGCCGGTGCCGGATCTCGTGATCTACCTGCAGGCATCCTCGCGGGTGCTCATGAACCGCGTCCGTCGTCGTGGCGTCGATTACGAGCGCGGCCTCACGGAACCCTACCTCGCGCGCCTGGCCGATGCGTACAGCCGCTTCTTCCACGACTATCACGATTCCCCGCTGCTCGTGGTGAACAGCGAGCGCCTGAACTTTGTTGATCGCGCGGAAGACTTTGCGCTATTGTTGCGCCGCATCACGGAGATGCGTGGCGCTCGCGAATATTTCAATCTGGGCTGAATGCTGCATGGCAATAGAAATCCTGAGATCCGTCTCCGAACTGCGGGCGCGCCTGCGCCAGGAGCCTCGCTACGCGTGCGTTCCCACGATGGGGAACATCCACGACGGCCACCTCCGGCTCGTGACGCTCGGGCTGCAGAACGCGCCGACCGTCGTCACGACGATCTTCGTGAATCGCCTCCAGTTCGGTCAGGGCGAGGACTTCGACAAGTATCCGAGAACCTTCGAGGAAGACTGCGAGAAGCTCGAACGTGCGGGATGCCAGCTCGTGTTTCATCCGGACGAACGGGAAATGTACCCGGAGCCGCAGGTGTTCATGGTGGATCCGCCACCCGTCGCGAACAAGCTCGAGGGGCGGTTCCGCCACGGTCACTTTCGCGGCGTGGCCACCGTGGTGCTGAAGCTGATGAACATGGTCCAGCCGCACGTGGCGGTCTTCGGCAAGAAGGACTATCAGCAGCTGCACATCATTCGCCACATGGTGCGGCAGCTCGCCCTGCCGGTCGAGATCGTCGCGGCCGAGACGTACCGCGCCGACGACGGGCTGGCGCTCTCGTCCCGCAACCGTTATCTCTCGCCCGAGGAACGCGGGGAGGCACCCCGCCTGCACGAGGCTCTCGACCAGGTCCGTGCGGCCGTCGCGAGCGGTGACCGCAACTTCGAGGCGCTCGAGTTCGCCGCCGATGCGTTGCTCGCCCGGCACGGATGGCACGTCGATTACGTCGTCGTGCGCAGCCGCCGCACGCTCATGCAGCCGGAGGCGGACGAGAAGGAACTCGTCGCGCTCGGAGCCGCGAGACTCGGCGTGACCAGACTCATCGACAATCTCGAACTGCTGGCGCCCTGACCGGGCCCGCTCGTTCGTTCACGAAAAAGGGATGCCCCCGAGGGCATCCCTTTTTCGTTTCCGCTCGTCACGTGGCGCGCGGTCACCGGCTGGTGCGACGATGTCGTCCGAGCGCGACCATGGCGAGACCCAGCCCGAGCAGCGCGTACGACGAGGGTTCCGGAACCGGGGCGGCCACGATTCCCGCCAGGTTCATCGGGGAGGCGTTCAGGCTTCCGGGCGTGCCGAAGTCACCGACACCGTAGGGCGTCGACGCCGGCACGAAGTTGCTCTGCACGAGCAGCGGCAGCGTGCCCGAATTGAGTTCCATGCTGCGACCGCTCGTCGAGGATATCCAGCTCGTCTGCGCGAGCAGTGTCCCCTCCGGCGTCGACAGCCGCAGGAAGTCGGTGCCGTTGCCGAGCGAGAGCGCGGTTCCCCAGGCGAAGTCCGCGGTGACGCCGCCATTGACGGCGGGGTCGGCATTGCGCGCGAGCACGAAGTAGGCGCCCGGTCCGACCGGACCGGTGCCCGAGATCGTGAAGCTCTCGACGTTGCCGCCGTTCTGGCTCTCGACGAGGAGGCCGTTCAGATCGATGTCCACGGCGAGGGGGTTGTAGAGCTCAACCCACTCGCCGGCGGTGTCGCTCACCCTGGAGGGGTCGTTCATGATCTCGCTGATGACGATCTGCCCGGGCACCAGCGTGGATGCGCCGAGGGGATCGCCTGCGGCCCACGTCGTGGCCGGGCCGGCGAGCGCGGCGGCCAGGGCGAATGTCGACGGAAGCAGGCGTGCGAGGGGGCGTGAGGTGTGCATGGGTATGTCTCCTGTTTTGCGTAGCCGGTCGATAAGGAACGTGGCCGCGACGCAGGAACCGGCGTGTCGTCGAACCGGAGGGACCGGTCTTGCGTCGAGGACGGAACGGACCTTAGTCCTGGTGCTTCCGTGACAGGAGGAGCGAGAGCGAAGTAGCGGTCACCGATACCGCGCAGCTCGCGCTGCGCGTCGGGGAGCGGGGATGGGCGCCGGTGTCGGTCGCGGCGTCTGCAGGGGGTAGCAAGACCTGGCGCCCGGAAAACCCGTGCGCGCGAGCGGATGCGTCAGGTCAGGGCCTGCTCCGGCGGCAGGCTCGGAACGCCGAGATCCTCCGCGAGCGGGCGATACGTGATCCCGCCGTTCCAGACCTGCAGTCCCTGGCACAGGCCCGGATCCCGGCGCAATGCCTCGCGCCAGCCGTGCGTCGCGATCTCGATCGCGTACGGGAGCGTGGCCTGGGTGAGGGCGTGGGTGGACGTACGGGCGACTGCGCCGGGCATGTTCGCCACGCAGTAGTGCAGCACGCCCTCCTCGACGTAGAGCGGGTCCGCGTGCGTGGTGGGGCGGGACGTCTCCGCGCATCCCCCCTGGTCGATGCCGACGTCGACGAACACCGAGCCTGGCCGCATCGAACGCAGCATCTCGCGCGTCACGAGCTTCGGAGCGTGCTTGCCGCGCACGAGAACGGCGCCGATGAGGAGATCCGAGGCAGCGACGTGGGTCGCAATCGCGTCGGGTTCCGAATAGCAGGTCTTGAGGCGGGCGCCGAAGATTTCCTCGATCTGTCTCAGTCGCCTCACGTTGACGTCCATGATCGTGACATCGGCACCGAAGCCGACCGCAGTCCAGGCTGCGTGGGTGCCCACCGTTCCGGCGCCGAGTATCGTGACCTTGCAGGGGGGGACGCCTGCCACGCCCGGGAGCAGCACGCCGCTGCCACCCTGGGGAAGCATGAGTGCCCACGCGCCGACCTGGACCGACAGGCGACCCGCGACCTCCGACATCGGCACGAGCAGCGGCAGGTCTCCGTGGGCGTCGGTCACCGTCTCGTAGGCGATGCCGACCGCGCCGCTTTTCGTCATCGCGTCGACGACCTCCGGGCACGTCACGAGGTGCAGGTACGTGAACAGGACGAGGTCGCGCCGGATGTACCCGAGTTCGGCCGATTGCGGCTCCTTGACCTTCACGACGAGGTCCGCATCCCACGCGTCGGCCGCCGCGGACACGATGCGGGCCCCCGCTGCGCGATAGTCATCGTCGGGAAATCCCGCCGACACCCCGGCACCCGCCTCGACGAGTATCTCGTGGCCGCGCGTGCTCAGCTGCCGCGCACCCGACGGCGTCATGCCGACACGGTATTCGTGATTCTTGATTTCCTTCGGTACACCGATTCGCATGGTGAGCGTCTCCTGATATCGCGACGGAGGTTGGCTGTCGGTTCGTGCGGTGGACGGAGAGCGAACGGCACGAAACGAAAAAGGGCGCGCATCTGCATGCGCGCCCTTTCGGACAACTCTGCCGGCTCGCCGTTCGCCTACTCGGCGGCCCGGACCTCCTGGCGCTGTTCGCCGAGCCCGTCTATGCCCAGGCGCATCACGTCGCCCGCCTTCAGAAATACCGGCTCGGGCTTGACGCCCATGCCCACGCCGGGCGGGGTGCCCGTCGTGATGATGTCTCCCGGCTGCAGCGTGCAGAGGAAGCTCACGTACGCGACGAGCTGGCGGACCGTGAAGATCATGGTGTTGGTGTTGCCGGTCTGCATGCGCTTCCCGTTCACGTCGAGCCACATCGCGAGATTCTGAGGATCGGGAATCTCGTCGCGCGTCACGAGCAGCGGGCCGATGGGGCCGAACGTGTCGAAGCCCTTGCCCTTGTCCCAGGTGTGGCCGCGTTCGAGCTGCCACTCGCGTTCGGACACGTCGTTGCAGGCCATGTAGCCTGCCACGTAGTCGAGAGCGTCGGCCTCGGACACGTTCTTCGCCGTCCTGCCGATCACGAAGGCCAGTTCGACCTCCCAGTCGCCCTTGACCGATCCCTTCGGCAGCACGACGGTGTCGTTCGGCCCCATGATGCACGACGTCGCCTTGTTGAAGACGACGGGCTCCTTCGGGATCGGCATGCCGGATTCCTTCGCGTGATCCGAGTAGTTGAGCCCGATCGCGATGAACTTGCCCACTCTGGCGACGGGGGCACCGTACCGCGGCGTGCCGTCGACCTTCGGCAGGGAGGTCGGGTCGACCGCTCGCAGTCGCGCGAGACTCTCGTCGCCGAGCACCGAGCCGTCGATGTCCTGCACGATGCCGGACAGGTCACGGATGGCGCCGCTCGCGTCCAGCATGCCCGGTTTCTCGCGCCCTGCTTCGCCGAATCGTACGAGTTTCATGCTTGTGTTCTCCTTTGTCAGATCGTTATGCCGCCGTCGACGATGACCGTCTGGCCGGTCATGAACGCCGATTCGTCGGAGGCCAGATAGACGACGGCACCCGTCATCTCGTCAGCCGTTGCGAGCCGACCCATGGGCTGGCGCGCGATGAAGTCCTTGCGCGCCTGCTCGGGATCGGCATGAGCGTTGATGCGTTCACCCAGGGAAGGCGTGTCGACGGTTCCGGGGCAGAGGGCATTGCATCGGATCCCGCGGCGCACGTAGTCGGCGGCGATCGACTTGGTCATGCCGATCACGGCGGCTTTCGTCGCGCCATAGACGAAGCGGTTCGCGATGCCCTTGATGCTGCCCGCCACCGACGCGACGTTGATGATGGAGCCGCCGCCGGCTTCGAGCATGCCCGGCAGGAAGGTCCGGATCATCACGTACTGCGAGCGGACGTTCAGGTTGAAAGAGAAATCCCAGTCCTTGTCGGTGCAGTCGAGGACAGAGCCGTGGTGGACGAAGCCCGCGCAGTTGAACAGCACACCGGGTGTGCCCACCTCGGACGCGAACCGTGCGATCGCGGCATCGTCGAGCACGTCGAGGCGTCGGACCTCGATGCCGGCAGTGCCCGAGAGCTCGGACAGCTTGGCGTCGTTGATGTCGGTCGCCCAGACTCGCGCGCCTTCGGCCGCGAACGCCAGGGCCGTGGCCCGGCCGATTCCCTGCGCCGCCGCAGTCACGACGGCCGTCTTGCCTGCGAGTCTCGTGCCCACGCGTCCCCCCCTTTTAGATTGCGTCGGAAAACAGGGCCGGAAGTATGCCACAGCGCCCTGGCCGGGCGCCTCGCGCGACATTCGCCGGTCGCTGTGCCGCAGGCGCGAAACTCCTATAATCCGGGTTTGTCCACCCAAGGGCCAGGGGGCGTCCACCGCCCCCCACGACAGGCCCGTTCTCGAGCTGTCCGGAGGAATCATGCTGCAAGCCGCCGATCTGACCATCCGCCTCAATCCCGCCGACGATGTCGTGATCTCGCGTGTCGACCTCCCGGCCGGCACGGAGATCATCAAGGAGAACCTCCGCACCGCCGTCGCGATCCCCGCGGGTCACAAGGTCGCGATTCGCGACATCAAGGAAGGCGAGCCGGTGCGCCGCTACAACCAGATCATCGGATTCGCGACGCGCGCGATACGCGCGGGTGAGCACGTCCACGTGCACAACCTGGGCATGAAGGATTTCGAGCGCGACTACGCGTTCGGGGCGGACTACCAGCCGACGGAGTTCGTCGCGGAGCCCGCGACGTTCCAGGGCTACGTGCGTGCCGACGGGCGCGTCGCGACGCGCAACTACATCGGGATCGTGTCGACCGTGAACTGCTCTGCCCACGTCACACGCATGATCGCGAAGCACTTCACGGAGGAGATTCTCGCCGACTATCCGAATGTCGGGGGCGTCGTGCCGATCGTGCACGGCACGGGCTGCGGCATGGGCTCGACGGGCGAGCCGGTGGGCGTCCTGCGGCGTGTGCTCGGCGGTTACGCGACGCACCCCAATTTCCACTCCACACTGATGGTGGGCCTCGGATGCGAGGCGAACCAGATCAACGATCTGCTCGCGGCGCAGGGCCTCAAGCGTTCCGACCAGCTGCAGGCGTTCACGATCCAGGAAACCGGCGGGACCGGCAAGACGGTGCGCGAAGGGATCGCGCGCGTCATGGCGCTGCTGCCGGAGGCCAACAAGGCCGTGCGGACGACGGTGCCGGCGAAGCACATCGTGCTGGGTCTGCAGTGCGGCGGATCCGACGGCTACTCCGGGATCAGCGCGAATCCGGCACTCGGCGCGGCGGTGGACCTGCTCGTGCGTCACGGCGGCTCCGCAATCCTGTCCGAGACACCGGAAATCTACGGTGCGGAGCACCTGCTCACGCGGCGTGCCGTTTCGCGCGAGGTCGGCGAGAAGATCGCGGACCGGATCAAGTGGTGGGAAGACTACACGAGCAAACTCGGCGGGGAGATGAACAACAATCCCTCTCCCGGCAACAAGGCCGGCGGTCTGACCACGATTCTCGAGAAGTCGCTCGGGGCGGTCGCCAAGGGCGGCACGACGGGACTCATGGGCGTCTACAAGTACGCGGAGCGCGTGACTGCGCAGGGGTTCGTGTTCATGGATACGCCCGGATACGACCCGGTGTCGGCCACGGGCCAGGTGGCCGGCGGTGCGAACATGATCTGCTTCACGACGGGTCGGGGATCCGCGTACGGCTGCAAGCCCGCACCCTCCCTGAAGCTGGCCACGAACACGGCCCTGTTCACGCGTCAGGAAGAGGACATGGACATCAACTGCGGCGTGATCGTCGACGGCAAGTCGAGCATCGAGGACGTCGGCAGGCAGTTCTTCGATCTCATCCTGAAGACCGCGTCGGGCGAGAAGTCGAAGAGCGAGCAGTGGGGATACGGCGAAGACGAATTCGCACCGTGGGTGCTGGGTCCGACGATGTGAGCATGGCGTGTCGCCCGGCCGACCCGGTTCGGCCGGGCGGCGGCTGAGAGGAGGCAGGCGCCGGAGGTGTCGTCGCGCAACGGGAACGGATACCGGACCCGGTGTGCGCGACCGTCTTCCGGCCGATCAACCAGAGTGTGCGCCGGCGCGGTACCACCGTGCCCGCAGCCACTCGCAGCGAGGGGGACTTGCGCATGAGTGATGGAACCGAATCCGGCGATCCTCTCGAGTTCTTCCGCAAGATGTGGAACCCGATGTCGTTCCCGTTGCCGGGAATCTTTCAGCCCACGATGAACATCGAGGACGTCGACAAGAAGCTCGCCGAACTGCGGGCAGTCGAGAACTGGCTGAAGATGAATCTTTCGATGCTGCAGATGACGATCAAGACGCTGGAGATGCAGCGGTCCACCCTGCAGGCGATTCACGACTCGACGGGAAATCCGTCAGGGAAGGGATGAGGATCAACGCTCCCGCACCGGCGGTTGTCACCGTACCCGACTCCACGGCCATCGCGGGTGTCGACAGTGTGCGGCCCGCAGGTACCGCGACGGACGAGAGCGCGGGACGTCGTCCGCCCGAGCGTCCGCCGGCGCCCGGCACACAGTTTCCGCCTCCCGACGCGCAGGCCGGTGTCGCGGCGATCGAGGATCGCCGCGGTCGGGGCACCCGACGCCGGGCGGACCGGCGCACGCGGCAGATCCCGGTGCTCATCGACACGCGTTCCGGGCGTGACCGCAGGGCAGCAGCGCGACGCACCGCCGATGAAGCGACCGCGACGCCTTCGGTCGACATCGAGGCCTGACGCAAGCAGCGGCCGGGCGTGTGCGGCGGTCCCGTCGCCATGACTGCCTCATACCTCGCGCAGGCACGCTTCTCCAAACCTTACGTGGTGGTCTGGCACGAAAAGCGTCGTGCGGGCGCGTGGTACGACCGTCTGCTGAGACTCAGGGCGAGCATCGTGAGCGAGGCACTTCTCGAGCGTGCGCGCCGGGGCGCCACGTCCTACCTGCCGGATGCCGACTATCAGGATCTCGCGGCGCCTGCGTGGGCGGACCGCGTCTCGCCGGTCGAGTGCGAAGCCTGGATACTGTTCGACGATTCGTCGACGGCAGACTTCCTCGCTGCAATACCGGATGCGTGAAAATTCAGCCGGTAAGGTTGTGGAAAGCTGGTTGCGCGAAACTTTGTTCCGCGCAACGACGTTACATTTGTTGATGTAGCACGATGTGCGGGGTCGTGCCGCTCCGCGGGCCGGTTTCCCGGTCCTCGACACACGCATGGTCTCCCTTGGTACGACCCCTTCTTTTTTTCAGAGAGGCGGCTCCGCGGCCCCGATCTGGAGCAGGATACCACGCGGCGCACCGCCTTCGACCGGGTCCGGTCGAATGCGCGTGATGAGTCCGGAATCGATGCGGTAGTGAAATCGCTGGGGAGGGATGCGAACGACGCGTCCCGTCGCCGCGATGGGTTCCATTCCCGGCATCGCGAATTCCCCGACATGGGTGCCACCCTGGCGCCAGAGCACGTCCCACCCGTCGTCACGCCCGACCGGAGCGTCGTGGTCGTAGGTCCAGTCCGGAAATGCCTTGTACAGAGCCGTGAGCATTTCTCCGAACGCCTTTCTGTCCAGCACGCGGCCCATGGACTCGAAGCGGAGATCTTCCGCGACGGTCGCGAGAATCGCCGGCACGTCGTGCGACTTCAGGCCTTCCATGTAGCGCGACAGCACTTCCGGCGCGGCGCTCACGGCCGGCCCTCGCCGGATCGCCCCAAATGTTCCTTCAGTCTTTCCATGGCCGACACCAGTTCCGCGCGGATGCCCGGTTCCCATGCCGAGTGTCCCGCGTCTGCCACGAGACGGAACTCCGCTTCGGGCCAGGCAGCCTTCAGGTCGAACGCGGTGACTGCGGGGCACACCATGTCGTAACGCCCCTGCACGATGATGCAGGGGAGATGCCGGAGTCGTTCCACACCGGCGAGCAGGGACCCTGGCGGCAGGAAGATGTCGTGCGCGAAGTAGTGGGCCTCGATGCGCGCAAGACCGAGTGCGACGACGTCGTGCCCGAAGTGCTGCATGGCCTCCGGGCTCGGGATCAGAGTCGAGCACGCACCCTCGTAGAGGCTCCACTGACGGGCTGCCGGCATGTGCACGGCCGGATCGGCGTGCAGAAGTCTGCGCGTGTAGGCGCCGAGGAGATCGTCGCGTTCGGCCGGTGGGATGTAGTGCGCGAAACGCTGCCAGACATCGGGAAACACGTTGCGCATCCCGTACAGGAACCAGTCGATCTCGCTTCGCCGGCACAGGAAGATGCCGCGCAGCACGAAGGCGAGGCAGCGTTCCGGGTGGTTCTGCCCGTAGGCGAGGGCGAGCGTCGAACCCCACGACCCCCCGAACACGACCCAGCGCTCGATGCCGAGATGGTCGCGGAGCCTTTCGATGTCCTCGACGAGCAGGGGCGTCGTGTTGTCCGTGATGTCTCCGAGCGGCGTGGAACGTCCGGCGCCGCGCTGATCGAAGATCACGATGCGGTACGCCGCCGGATCGAAGAATCGGCGATGCGCAGGGCTCGATCCCGCGCCGGGGCCCCCGTGCAGGAAGAGCACGGGAATGCCGTCGGGGTTGCCGCTCTGCTCCCAGTACATCGCGTGACGGGTGTCGAGACCGAGGATGCCGCTGTCGAAGGGATCGATCTCCGGATGGAGTTCCGTGCGTGGTGAGTCTGCCGTCATGTCGTCCAGTGCCGTCCTGCAGCCGTGTGGAGGGCGCCCACCCTAGAGGCGGCGCACGGAATAGCCTCGCGCCGTCAGCAGTGCGACGAGACCTTCATCGCCCGTCATGTGTCCCGCGCCGACTGCGACGAGCACCACCGCCTTCCCGGCGAGCAGCGCCGCGATCTTCGTGGCCATGGCCCGGTTGCGCTCGTCGTAGAGAGACTGCCGCAGCGACTGCGCCGCCGCGGGCGGCATTGTGTCGAGGTCGTGCATGGCCAGTCTGTCGAGCTTCTCGGCGTCGCCGTCCTTCCACGCGCCGATGAGCGCAACCATGTCCTTGACCAGCGTGCCGGAACGTATCCCGTCCACGGTCGATTCCAGCATGGCGACCTGGGCCTCTTCGGGCATCGACGCCAGCATGCGCATCTGCGCGTCGACGGATTCCAGCTCGACGATCCGCTTGCCGTCGCGATGCGCGCGACGCGCGAGGTGCAGGTCGATGCCGAGGCTCGCGTCCAGTCCGACCTTGCCGATCTCGAACATCGTGAGGGCCATCGCGAGCATCTGGGGTTTCATCGCCCGCGCGAAATCCGCCGGCAGACCGTAGGTGCTCAGGATGTCGCCCAGTTCGTGCATGAGGGCCGGCGGCACGTGCTTCTCGAGATTGTCCGGCGGCTCGTACATGGCTCCCGCCGACGCGGACGACAGGGCGTCCTGCGTGGTCAGGTCGGCTTCGAGCGCGAGAACCGACGACGCCTCGTAGGCTGCCTCGATCGACTCCGGCAGCGGATAGAGGCTCGCTTCGCCCACGTGTATCGTTCCGAGCAGATAGACGGTGGTCTGCGGCGAGCGAACCTCCCAGAGCAGCCCGCGGTTCGTGTCGGCCGCGGTTGCCGGCAGACCCGAGGTCGTCACGACCAGTCCGCACCACAGTGCGATGAGGCGACTCAGCACGATTCCGCTTCCCCCTTCCATTCGTCAGGAGCCGGAGTCTAGCCCGAATCCCGCGCCCGACGTCGCGATGGCCACGCGGCCGCTCGTTCCGCACGGTCGCTGCCGGGGCCGGGCGCCGCGTATAATCCGGTGCCTTCCACAGTCCTCTCCTCCACCCCCATGGACGACACCTTCAGGAAGGCCGCGCTCGACTATCACCGCTCTCCCACGCCGGGAAAGATCTCCATCCTGCCCACGAAGGGGCTCATCACGCAGCGCGACCTCGCGCTCGCCTACTCCCCGGGCGTGGCGGCGGCGTGCGACGAGATCGTGGACGATCCGGCGAACGTGCACCACTACACCTCGCGCGGCAACCTGATAGGGGTCGTCACGAACGGCACCGCGGTGCTGGGCCTCGGTCCGATCGGTCCGCTCGCGGCGAAACCCGTGATGGAAGGCAAGGCGGTCCTGTTCAAGAAGTTCGCAGGCATCGACGTGTTCGACATCGAGATCGACGAGCGTGATCCCGAGAGGCTCGTCGACATCATCGCGTCACTGGAGCCCACGTTCGGCGGCATCAATCTCGAGGACATCAAGGCGCCCGAGTGCTTCTACGTCGAGCGCAGGCTGCGCGAGCGCATGCGCATCCCGGTGTTCCACGACGATCAGCACGGCACTGCGATCATCGTCGCCGCTGCGCTCACCAACGGCCTGAAGGTGGTCGGGAAGCGCATCGAGGACATCCGCCTCGTGTGTTCCGGAGCAGGGGCCGCCGCGCTCGCGTGTCTCGACCTCCTCGTTCAGGTGGGCGTGCCGCGCGAGCACATCGTGGTCACCGACATCAAGGGCGTGGTCTACGCGGGGCGCACCGAGGAAATGGACGACCACAAGGCGCGCTACGCGCGGGAGACCGACGCGCGCACGCTCGTGGAAGTCATCGACGGTGCCGACGTGTTCCTCGGGCTCTCCGCAGCGGGTGTGCTGAAGCCGGAAATGGTGGCGCGCATGGCCGAGCGTCCGCTGATCTTCGCGCTCGCGAATCCGGTCCCGGAGATCATGCCCGACGTCGCGAAGCAGGTCCGGCCGGATGCCGTCATCGCGACTGGTCGGTCGGACTTCCCGAACCAGGTGAACAACGTGCTCTGCTTCCCGTTCATCTTCCGCGGTGCGCTCGACGTCGGGGCGACGACGATCACCGAGGAGATGAAGCTCGCGGCGGTCCACGCGATCGCGGAGCTTGCGATGGCCGAGCAGTCCGACATCGTCGCGTCTGCCTACGGCCAGGAGGACGTACGTTTCGGCCCGGAATACATCATTCCCAAGCCGTTCGATCCGCGCCTGATCGTGCAGATCGCCCCCGCGGTGGCGCGCGCCGCCATTGCGAGCGGCGTCGCGACACGTCCCATCGAGGACTTCCAAGCCTACGAGGACCAGCTCACGCAGTTCGTGTACCAGTCCGGCCTCATCATGAAGCCCGTCTTCACGGCTGCCAAGAAGGTCACGGCGCGCATCGTCTACGCCGAAGGCGAGGAGGATCGTGTGCTGCGGGCCGTGCAGGTCGTCGTCGACGAAGGTCTCGCGTCGCCGATCCTCGTGGGGCGACCGGAGGTGGTCGTTCCGCGACTGGAGCGCAACGGGTTGCGCATTCGGCCCGGCCGCGACTTCGAACTCGTGAACCCGAACGCGGACGAACGCTACCGCACATACTGGCAGGCGTACTACGACCTGATGCAGCGCAAGGGCGTCTCCGTCGAACTCGCGAAGCGGGACGTGATGCGTCGCATGACGCTGATCGGCGCGCTGATGGTCCACCTCGGTGACGCCGACGCGATGATCTGCGGGACCTACGCGCAGCATCACCAGCATCTCGAGGTCGTGAGCAACGTGATCGGTCTCAGGCAGGGGGTGCAGAAGTTCGCGGCGATGAACCTCCTCATCCTGCCGAAGCGCACGCTGTTCATCTGTGATACCTACGTGAACGAGGATCCTTCCGCGGAGGACCTCGCGGCGATGACGCTGCTCGCCGCGGAGGAGGTGCGCCGCTTCGGGCTCGTGCCCAAGGTCGCCCTGTGCTCGCACTCGAATTTCGGATCCCGGATTTCCGCGTCCTCCGCGAAGATGAGCCGCGTCCGCGAACTCGTCGAGCGGATGGATCCGTCTCTCGAAGTGGAAGGCGAGATGCACGGCGATGCGGCACTGGACGAGGAGATCCGTCTGCGCCTGTTCCCGAATTCGCGACTGAAGGGCGAGGCGAATCTGCTGATCATGCCGACGCTCGACGCCGCGAACATCTCGTTCAACCTGCTCAAGGTGGTGGGCGGCGAGGGCATCACGGTCGGTCCCATCCTGCTTGGTGCCGCGAAGCCCGTCCACATCCTCACGCCCACGGCGACCGTGCGTCGCCTCGTCAACATGACCGCGCTTGCCGCGGTCGACGTCGCGTCCCGGACGTGACGGAGGCGCGGGGGATGCACCCGGACGCGATCGGCGTGATCGGTGCGGGGGCCATGGGTGGCGCGGTCGCGAGACGGCTGCTCGACCGCGGTTTCCCGGTGTGCGTGCGCGACGTGAGGCCGGAAGCCGAGGCGCCTCTGCGCGAGGCCGGTGCACGGGTCTGCGAAGGGCCCGCCGCGGTCGCACGTGCGTGCAGGATCGTGATCACGCTCGTGGTGGATGCGGCGCAGACGGAAGACGTGCTGTTCGGGCCGGAAGGTGTGGCCCGGGCGGTCGCGGAGGGGCGAAGCCCAGACGTCTTCGTGATGAGCACCCTGCCGCCGGATTACGTGGCCTCGGCGGCGGAACGCCTCGGCAGAATCGGTGTGTCGCTCGTGGATGCGCCGTGTTCGGGCGGGCCCGCCCGTGCGCGGTGCGGCGAGATGAGCACGATGATCGCCGCGCCGGTCGACGTCACGGACCGATGCGCCGACGTGCTCGACGCCATTTCGTCCCGGCGGTTCTTCGCAGGGGAGCGGGTCGGGGACGGATCCCGCGTCAAGATCGTCAACAATCTCCTCGCCGGCGCAAATCTCGCCGCCGCAGCCGAAGCGATGGATCTCGGCCGGCGCCTGGGGCTGGACCTCGAACGCCTCTTCGAGGTCGTGCGCGCGAGTTCGGGAGCGAGCTGGATCTTCGAGGACCGCATGGCCCGGGCGCTCGCGAACGACGCGCATCCGAACGCGCGACTCGACATCCTGCGGAAGGACCTGCGACTCGCGGTCGACGCCGCGTCCTCCGTGGGCTCACCGGGGTTCATGGCACGTCGCGCGAGCGAAGTGTTCGATGCGGCCTCGGCCTCGGGGCTCGGCGATGCGGACGATTCCTCGCTGCTCGGCTGGTACGCGCGGGCGGCCCGACCGCGGGACGGGAGCTGAATCGCCGTCACACCCACGCCGTGTGCGCGGGTGCCCGCCGGGACCGCCGTTCGTCGACGGGTCACTCGTGAGCGGCGAAATCCGTGTCGAGGTCGTCGAGACTGCGCCTGATGCCGGCCACGTGACGGGCCTTCTCGATGGCTTCCAGCGCGGCGGCCTCGCGTCCGATCCGGCACAGCTTGAGCGCGTCGTCCACGAGCGGCGCGAGCGCCTGCTTCTGACGCTCGGTGAGCACGACACCGTGAAGGTCCGAGCCGATCAGTTCGAGCTCCAGCCGGCAGTCGGCGTGGCCGGACAGGGGGGCCAGCACGAGGCACAGCGCTCCGGTCAGGGGCCTGAGGCCGAGGCCGGCCCGCACACGGGTGGGATCGGGGGTCCGCCGTTCCGGCGCGGGACTTTCGGGGAGACGGGGGCGGTGTGCAAGCACGGGCCTGTTCTCCGCTTGGACGTTCAGGACCGACCGAGTATAAACCGGTCGCCGCTTCGCGCCGGACGGCGGGGCCGGTAGAATCGTTCTCGATGAACGTCCCTCCGATCCGGGTCGAGGAAGACCCCGTTCCGACCGTGTCCGCCAGGCCCGTGCGCGCTCCGATGGACCGCGACTGGGTCGTGGTGCGGCTCGGGCGCGACTTCGGGTCACTGCCTCCGGAGGACACGCTGCCACTCTTCCGCCACCCGGAGGAACGCGTGCCGGTTCCGGCGGCCGTGCTGGTCCCGCTCGTCAACCGCTCGAACGGTCCGACGATCCTTCTCACGCAACGTACGGCGCACCTTCACGCGCACGCCGGGCAGATCAGCTTTCCTGGCGGGCGCGTCGACCCCGGGGACCGGGATCGCATCGACACCGCCCTGCGCGAGACCCTCGAGGAGACCGGCCTGCCCCGGGAGTGCGTCGAGCCCCTGGGTTGCCTGCCCGAGTACGACATCGCGACGGGCTTCCGCGTCACGCCGGTCGTGGGTTGGGTGGAACCTCCGTTCGAACTGGCGCCGGATCCGTTCGAGGTCGCCGAGATCTTCGAGGTCCCGCTCGCGTTCATCCTGGACCCCGTGAATCACCGGCGCCATTCCGAGGTGAAGGACGGACGTCTGCGCCACTACTACTCGATGCCTTACCAGGGGCGCAACATCTGGGGGGCCACCGCCGGCATGCTGCACAGCCTCTTCCGCATCCTGTCTGCCGAACCCTGATGGCGAAACCGAAGCCGCCCGTCACGCCCGCCGTGCGCGCACTCCGCGACGCGGGGATCGCGTTCACCGATCATCTCTACGAGTACGAGGAGCATGGCGGGACTGCGGTGTCCGCCCGCGAACTCGGCGTGGATGAACACGCGGTCGTGAAGACGCTCGTCATGGAGACGGATGCGCGCGACCCGCTGCTGGTCCTCATGCACGGCGACCTCAAGGTTTCCACCAAGGAACTCGCGCGCGTGATCGGTGTGAAGGGCGTACAGCCCTGCACACCCGAGACAGCGAACCGGCACACGGGCTATCTCGTCGGCGGGACCTCGCCGTTCGGCACGCGCAAGTCCATGCCCGTCTACGCGGAGCGCTCGATCACGGGGCTGTCGCGGATCTACCTGAACGGCGGCAAGCGTGGCTACCTCGTCGGCGTGGACCCCGGGGACGTCGTTCGCGTGCTCGGGGCGGTACTCGTGTCGGTCGGCATCGCCGACGACCGGGGCTGACGCCGTCCAGTTGCCGGAAAACGCCATGGAATGGGTCGCACTCGCCCTCGCAGTAGGCCTCGGCTGGTTCTGGCTGGACACGCTCAAGGCACGCGAGATCGCGCTCGCGGCCGGCGAACGGGCCTGTTCGGCCGAGGGCTTCCAGTTTCTCGACTGGACGGTCGCCCAGACACGCGTGCGGCTCGACCGGGGCGACGACGGTCAGGTGAGACTGCGTCGCGTCTACCGGTTCGAGTACAGCGAGACGGGCAACGATCGCGCGGCGGGCAGCGTGACCCTGCTGGGGCGACAGGTCGTCGCGTTGAGGCTCGACAGTGTCGCGGGCGTGCGCTCGAACGTCGTGAGTCTGCGATAAACCTCTTCAGGTGCGCGGGAAATGGCCGATAAATGGTCACAAAGGTGTGGCACCATTCCAACGTAATGCCGTGAAAGAGGAGAAACATCATGGCCCTTCCGCAAACGAACGACGCGGCGATGCTGCGTGCCGAGGTCGAGATGCTCATGAACGAGCGCGAGAGCCTGTTGCGCACACTCGGCGCTGCGTCGGTATTCTTCGCGAACCTGACCGCGGAGGACCTGCCCGAAACGGCCTATGATGCCGCCGACGTGCTTGCGAAGTGCCTCGACAACCTGCCGGAGGAGACACTGCGCGAAGCGCTTCTGCTCGTGCAGCCTCTCGTCGAGAGGGATCTCGGGTACGCCGAGAGCCAGCCCGTCTGATCGACCACCGTGCCGGGGCGCACCGCCGCCCCGCACTCTCCTGTCCGGTCCGATGCCTCCCGTGGTACCCGCGCGTCGCGCGGCCGACTTCCCCTGACGTGTCCGGGACGACGAGTCCCATCCAGTCTTCCTGCATCCCCCAACCGCATGTCGCTGGTCGCGACCGTCTGCGCGCACGCGCATCGGCCGCGGTCCGCGTGTTTCCTCGGATCCTCGACTGACTTTCCCCCGCGCCGGGGCGACTCTCCCGTCACGCCGGCACGGGGACGGGCGTCGACCTGACCGGTTCGGGTGCAGTGCGCACCGAGTGTGTGCGAACGTGGTGCGCGCGCTCCAAGTCGGTGCAACGCATGAGGCATCCCGCTGCCGAAATGTTTCCGGCTGCTGATGTTCATTTCTCGAAAAGCCAGTATTCATAAGGGTTTTCGGCAATTCTGAGAGGAATGGCACATCGATTGCGGAAGGGGCTTCCGAGCGCGTCGCAGGTGCCCCGCGCGGGTGCCACGGGGAGCGACAGGGCGCTTGGTCATTTCAACCAGCCAACCGAAGGGAGTCTCTACGAATGAATCGTCGTCATGTACTGAAGGCCGCCGCCGTTGCCGTGGCGGGTGCCTGGTCGCTGTCGGTCTCGGGTATCGCCGCTGCCGCGGACACCATCAAGGTGGGCATCCTGCACTCGCTGTCCGGAACGATGGCGATCAGTGAAACGGCGCTCAAGAACACCGCGCTCATGACCATCGAGGAGATCAATGCGAAGGGCGGTGTCCTCGGCAAGAAGCTCGAGCCCGTCGTCGTCGACCCGGCCTCCAACTGGCCGCTCTTCGCCGAGAAGGCCCGCCAGCTGCTCACCCAGGACAAGGTCGCCGTCGTGTTCGGCTGCTGGACCTCCGTCTCGCGCAAGTCCGTGCTGCCCGTCTTCGAGGAACTGAACGGCCTGCTGTTCTACCCCGTCCAGTACGAGGGCGAGGAACTCTCGCAGAACGTGTTCTACACCGGTGCGGCACCCAACCAGCAGGCCATCCCTGCCGTCGAATACCTGATGAGCAAGGAAGGCGGCAGCGTCAAGCGCTGGGTCCTGCTCGGAACGGACTACGTCTATCCGCGCACCACCAACAAGATCCTGCGCGCCTTCCTGAAGAGCAAGGGCGTCGCCGAGGCCGACATCATGGAGGACTACACGCCGTTCGGATTCTCCGACTACCAGACGATCATCGCGAAGATCAAGCGGTTCGCGTCGGAGGGCAAGAAGACCGCCGTCGTGTCCACGATCAACGGTGACTCGAACGTGCCGTTCTACAAGGAACTCGGCAACCAGGGGATCAAGGCCACCGACGTTCCGGTCGTCGCGTTCTCCGTGGGTGAGGAGGAACTCCGTGGCGTGGACACGAAGCCTCTCGTCGGCCACCTCGCGGCGTGGAACTACTTCATGTCCGTGAAGAATCCCCAGAACACCGCGTTCATCAAGGAATACAAGGCCTGGGCCAAGGCGAACAACGTCCCGAACCTCGACACCGTCGTGACCAACGATCCGATGGAGGCCACCTACGTCGGCATCCACATGTGGAAGCAGGCCGTCGAGAAGGCGAAGTCCACCGACGTCGACAAGGTCCGCAAGGCGATGGCCGGACAGACCTTCAAGGCCCCGTCCGGTTTCGTGCTGAAGATGGACGAAACCAATCACCACCTCCACAAGCCCGTCATGATCGGCGAGATCCAGGACGACGGACAGTTCGACGTGGTCTGGAAGACCAAGACGACCATCCGTGCCCAGCCCTGGAGCCCGTACATCCCCGGCAACGAGAAGAAGCAGAAGTTCTGATCGCGAGGGAACGGAAGGCGCCCGGAAGGGTGCCTTCCGGCAGGGATCACACGAAATAACAATCGCCGCGCTCGATCCCGATGCGCGGGAGTCACCGGGAGAATTTCGGTCATGAGGACGATCCTCAGGGGCCTTCACGCCCACGCGGCCGCGTTCGGCGTGCTGATCTGCCTGCTGTCGGTAGTGCCGCGCGCACTCGCGCTCGAGCCGGCCGCGATGGCGGATCTCGCGTCCGACGAAACCTCGGACAAGGCCAGGGCAATCGACACCATCGCGGCCGCGGGCGACGAAGAGGCGCTCACGGTGCTCGAGGCTCTGCTCGGCGGTGACCTGCAGGTCACGCCCGACAAGCATTTCCTGATCAAGCGGTCCTCCGGGCTCGTCGACGCGATCAGCGGTTCACCGGTCTCGCCGGAGCCCGACGAATACGACAAGGTCCGCATCAACAACAGGCTCCGTGCCCAGACGGAATCGGCGATCGCGGGACTGCGTCTGCTCTCCAGGGATCCTGCGGTTCGTCTCGAGGCCGCCAAGGCGATCGACCCCAGTCGAGACAATCTCCCGCTGCTCGGCAAGGCGCTCTCGCGCGAGTCCGTGCCGGAGATCCGCAACGCTCTGCGCAAGGCGGAGGCTGTCGCCAACCTGCACAGTCCCGACCCCGCCAGTCAGCTCGCCGCGATCGAGACGCTTGCCGGCAGCACGGATCCGAGGGTCAAGGCGGACCTGATGGCACTGTCCCGTTCGACCGCGAAGGACCAGGAATCGCCCGCGATGGCCAAGGTCCACGAGGCGGCTGCCGATGCCGTGAAGGCGATCGAGAGACGTCTCGCGATGTACGCGTATCTCGGACGGTTCTTCACCGGAGCGAGCCTGGCGAGCGTTCTGCTGCTCGTCGCACTCGGTCTCGCGATCACCTACGGGCTGCTGGGCGTCATCAACATGGCGCACGGCGAGATGCTGATGATCGGCGCTTACGCCACGTACATGACCCAACAGATCTTCCGCGACCACTTTCCGCACAGCGTGGACTGGTATCTCGTGTTCGCCGTGCCCACGTCGTTCGTGATCGCCGCAGCGGTCGGGATGCTGCTCGAGCGCACCGTGATCCGCTGGCTGTACGGGCGGCCTCTCGAGACGCTGCTCGCGACCTGGGGCATCAGCCTCTTCCTGATCCAGCTCGTGCGCCAGATCTTCGGTGCCCAGAACGTCGAGGTCGCGAATCCGTCGTGGATGTCGGGCGGCATCGAGTTCTCGAACCTCGTGTTCCCCTACAACCGCATCGTGATCATCGCCTTCTCGGGCGCGGTGCTGCTGCTCGTATGGCTGCTCCTCTCGCGCACGCGCCTCGGCCTGTTCATCAGGGGCGTCACGCAGAACAGGACCATGGCCGCGTGCATGGGCGTGCGTACCGGCCGCGTCGACCTGCTCGCTTTCGGGCTCGGTTCCGGCATCGGCGGTCTTGCGGGCTGCGCGCTCTCGCAGATCGGCAACGTGGGGCCCGATCTCGGCCAGAGCTACATCATCGATTCGTTCATGGTGGTCGTGCTCGGTGGCGTGGGCCAGCTGCTCGGGACCGTCTACGCCGCGCTCGGTCTCGGCGTGGTCAGCAAGTTCC
Organism: Betaproteobacteria bacterium; assembly: GCA_016125475.1. GTDB lineage: Bacteria > Pseudomonadota > Gammaproteobacteria > Burkholderiales. The sequence goes on along the minus strand of WGLR01000029.1, from coordinate 66,513 downwards.
TGGAGCCGTACATCGGGGCCGTCCCGACGAAGATCCTGATTCTCGTGCTGATCATCGCGTTCATCCAGAAGCGACCGCAGGGGCTGTTCGCCCTCAAGGGTCGCGCGGTGGAGGCATGACCATGACCACCTTCTCGATCCCGGGGGAATCCCCCCTGTTCGGTGCGAAGGGCTGGGCTGCCATCGCGGCCTTCCTCCTCACCACGGTGGTCCTCGTGCCGGTGCTGTTCCTCGTCGTGCCCGAATCGAGTCCCTTCCACCTGTCCGCCTACTTCGTGACGCTGATCGGCAAGATCATGTGCTACTGCGTGGTGGCCGTCGCGATGAACCTCATATGGGGCTACACGGGCATCCTGAGCCTCGGGCACGGCGTGTTCTTCGCGCTGGGCGGCTACGCGTTCGGCATGTACCTCATGCGCATGATCGGTCACGAGGGGCAGTACCAGAGCGATCTCCCCGACTTCATGGTGTTCCTCGACTGGAAGGCGTACCCCTGGTACTGGTCGTTCACGGACCACTTCTGGTACGCGATCGCACTCGTGATCCTGGTGCCGGCCCTGCTCGCGTTCGTGTTCGGGTTCTTCGCGTTCCGGTCCCGGATCCGGGGGGTGTACTTCTCGATCATCACGCAGGCGCTCACCTTCGCGTTCATGCTGCTGTTCTTCCGGAACGACACGGGCTTCGGCGGCAACAACGGGTTCACGGACTTCAAGAAGATCCTGGACTACCGGATCGCCGACCCCGGGACGCGCGCGGCACTGTTCGCGATCACGGGCGTGTACCTGATGGGATGTCTCGTGCTCACCCGCGCCCTGATCCGTTCCAAGTACGGCCGCGTGCTGACGGCGATTCGCGACTCCGAGAGCCGGCTCATGTTCTCGGGCTACAACCCGCTCTGGTACAAGCTGTCGATCTGGACCCTGTCGGCGGTGCTCTGCGGCATCGCGGGCGCGCTCTACGTGCCGCAGGTCGGGATCATCAACCCGAGCGAGATGTCGCCCGCGAACTCGATCGAGATCGCCATCTGGGTCGCGGTGGGCGGACGCGGCACGCTGCTCGGTCCGATCATCGGTGCCGGGATCGTGAACGGTGCCAAGAGCTTCTTCACGCAGTCCTTCCCGGAATACTGGCTGTACTTCCTCGGCGTCCTGTTCGTGGTGGTCACACTCTTCCTGCCGAAGGGTATCGCGGGGTGGTTCCTCAAGTTCAAGGGGGCGAAATGACTACGAACGGTCAAGGCGACCTGAGGTCAGGCGAGACGTCCGGGCTCGGACACCTCATGCGGGAAGGCGTGGACGTGAGCCACGGCCCGATCCTGTACCTCGACGACATCACGGTGAGCTTCGACGGCTTCCGCGCGCTGAACGGCCTCAGTCTCACGGTCGACGCGGGCGAGCTGCGCTGCATCATCGGGCCCAACGGGGCGGGCAAGACGACGATGATGGACGTGATCACGGGCAAGACCCGCCCGGATTCGGGCTCCGCGTTCTTCGGTCAGACCATCGATCTCACCCGGTTCACGGAAGCGGAGATCGCGCACATGGGGATCGGGCGCAAGTTCCAGAAGCCCACCGTGTTCGAGAACCTCACCGTCGTCGAGAACCTGGAACTCGCGATGAAGACGGACAAGCGCGTGCGTGCAAGCCTCCGGGCGAAGCTGTCGAAGGAGGACCTCGGCCGGATCGGCGAGACCCTCGAGCTGATCCGGCTCGAGACGGAAGCCGGTCGGCCTGCCGGGACCCTGTCGCACGGACAGAAGCAGTGGCTCGAGATCGGCATGCTGCTCATGCAGGAGCCGCGGTTGCTGCTGCTGGACGAACCTGCCGCCGGGATGACCGACGAGGAGACGTCGCGAACCGCCGAGCTCTTCAGGAAGCTCGCGGGCACGCACACGCTCGTCGTGGTCGAGCACGACATGGACTTCATCGCCGAGATCTCGCGGATCGTGACGGTGCTGCACGAGGGCAGCGTGCTCGCGGAAGGGCCGATGGATGTCGTCAAGAACGACGAGCGCGTGATCGAAGTCTATCTGGGCCGGTGAAACCATGCTGACCATCAACCATATCGACCACTACTACGGCAGCAGTCACACGCTGCGGGACGTCTCGTTCGAGGTGCCGGGTGGTGCCTGCACGACCCTTCTCGGACGCAACGGCGTCGGCAAGACCACCCTGCTCAAGTGCATCATGGGGGTCGAGCCGGTGCGGGCGGGCACGATCGCGCTGGAGGGTCGGGACATCACCCGGCTGAGCCCGTTCGACCGTGCCGCACTCGGGATCGGCTATGTCCCGCAGGGGCGCGAGATCTTCCCGCGACTCACCGTCGAGGAGAACCTGCTGATGGGTCTCGCCTCGAAGCGTGGCGGCTCGCTCAAGGATCTGCCCGGCGAGATCTGGGAGATGTTCCCGGTTCTCGACCAGATGCGCGCCCGGCGTGGGGGCGACCTGTCCGGGGGGCAGCAGCAGCAGCTCGCGATCGGCCGCGCGCTCGCGATGCGGCCCAGGGTGCTCATACTCGACGAGCCGACCGAGGGCATCCAGCCCTCCATCATCAAGGACATCGAGCGCGCGATCCGGGCACTCGCGAGGCGGGGCGACATGGCGATCCTGCTCGTCGAGCAGTACTATGATTTCGCCCGTGATCTCGCGGATCACTACGTGGTGCTGAACCGCGGGGTTGTGGTACAAAGCGGGGCCGGCGCGGACATGGAGCGCGACAACGTGAGAGCGCTCGTGGCGGTCTAGCACGCACCCCGTCGCACGGAAGAACATCGGGCCGGCCGTGGCCGGCCCCTCGCAGTCACCGTCTGGAGCCGACACATGGACCTGTCTCCCAGGGAGAAGGACAAGCTTCTCGTCTTCACTGCTGCGCTGCTCGCTGAAAGGCGCAAGGCGCGGGGCCTCAAGCTCAACTATCCGGAAGCCGTCGCGTACATCACCGCTGCCGTCATGGAAGGCGCACGGGACGGCCGGGCGGTCGCCGATCTCATGAGCTTCGGCACCACGCTCCTCGGTCGCGACGACGTAATGGAAGGCGTGGCCGAGATGATTCCGGAGATCCAGGTCGAGGCCACCTTCCCGGACGGGACGAAGCTCGTCACGGTGCACAACCCGATCACGTGACCGATCGCCCCCCGCGCGACCGTTGCGCGTGCCCGCAAGAGACCACCCTTCCACATCGCGAGGACACACGATGATCCCAGGCGAAATCCGAACCGCGTCCGGCGAGATTGAACTCAACGCGGGGCGCCCGACCGTGACCCTGACCGTGACCAATTCCGGGGACCGTCCCGTCCAGGTCGGCTCCCACTATCACTTCCACGAGGTCAACGACGCGCTCTCTTTCGACCGTGCCAGGGCCCGTGGCATGCGACTCGACATCGCGGCGGGTACGGCGGTGCGGTTCGAGCCCGGCCAGTCGCGCGAGGTCACGCTGGTGGCCTACGCGGGCGACCGGAAGGTGTACGGATTCCAGGCGAAGGTTCAGGGGGATCTCTGATCATGGCGAACAGACTCGATCGCGCCTCCTACTGCGCGATGTACGGCCCGACCGTCGGCGACAGGGTGCGCCTCGCGGACACGGACCTCTGGCTGGAAGTCGAGCGGGACTACACGACGTACGGCGAGGAGGTGAAGTTCGGCGGCGGAAAGGTCATCCGTGACGGCATGGGTCAGAGCCAGCGCGTGTCTGCGGAGGTGGCGGACGTCGTGATCACGAATGCCCTCGTCGTCGACTACACGGGCATCGTGAAGGCCGACGTGGGGATACGGGACGGCCGGATCTGGAAGATCGGCAAGGCCGGGAACCCGGACGTGCAGCCTGCGATAACGATCCCGATCGGCGCCGCGACCGAAGTGATCGCGGGCGAGGGGATGATCCTCACGGCGGGCGGCATCGACTCTCACATCCACTTCATCTGTCCGCAGCAGATCGAGGAAGCCCTGATGTCTGGCGTGACGTCCATGTTCGGCGGAGGCACCGGGCCCGCGACCGGAACGAATGCGACGACGTGCACGCCCGGGCCCTGGAACATCCATCGCATGCTCGAGGCGGCCGAGGCGTTTCCGATGAACCTCGGTTTCATGGGCAAGGGCAACGCGAGCCTGCCCGCTGCACTCGAGGAGCAGGTACGCGCCGGGGCGATGGGTCTCAAGCTGCACGAGGACTGGGGCACGACGCCCGCCGCGATCGACGCGTGCCTGGCCGTCGCGGACCGCACGGACGTCCAGGTCGCGATCCACACGGACACGCTCAACGAATCGGGTTTCGTCGAGACGACCATCGCCGCCTTCAAGGGCCGCACGATCCACACGTTCCACACCGAGGGTGCCGGAGGCGGTCACGCGCCGGACATCATCAAGGTCGTCGGCGAGGGCAACGTGCTGCCGTCGTCGACGAATCCCACGCGCCCGTTCACGGTGAACACGCTCGAGGAGCATCTGGACATGCTCATGGTGTGTCATCACCTGGACGCTTCGATTCCGGAGGACGTCGCATTCGCGGAGTCGCGGATTCGTCCGCAGACGATCGCGGCGGAGGACATCCTCCACGACATGGGTGCGATCAGCATGATGTCGTCGGATTCCCAGGCGATGGGGCGGGTGGGCGAGGTCATCCTCCGCACGTGGCAGACGGCCCACAAGATGCGTGTCCAGCGCGGGCCCCTCCTGGAAGAGCAGGGCGACAACGACAACGTCCGCATCAAGCGCTACATCGCGAAATACACGATCAATCCGGCGCTCACGCACGGTGTCGCGCACGAGGTAGGTTCCGTCGAACCCGGCAAGCTCGCGGACCTCGTGCTCTGGCGCCCCGCGTTCTTCGGCGTGAAGCCGAGCCTCGTCCTGAAGGGCGGCCTGATCGCCGCGGCCGCGATGGGAGACCCCAACGCGTCCATCCCGACCCCCCAGCCCGTGCACTACCGGCCGATGTTCGGCGGATTCGGGCGCGCGCTCACGTCGACGAGCGTCACGTTCGTCTCGGCCGACGCGCTCGACGCGGGCATCGGGCGCGAACTTGGTCTCGCCAAGCGTCTCGTGCCGGTACGCGGAACGCGCACCGTGCGCAAGCGCGACCTTCCCTACAACGGTGCGACACCCAGGATGGAAGTGAACGCGCAGACCTATGAAGTCCGCGCCGACGGCGTGCTGCTGACCTGCGAACCCGCGTCCGTACTGCCGATGGCGCAGCGCTACTTCCTGTTCTAGGCGGTCCCCGCGCCGGGCGCGCGAGGCACGCCGCGCCGGCGGGGCATCACGCGACGATGCCCGCGATGCGCGACCACGACCAGTAGGCCGCGATGATGCCGATCGCGTAGAGCGCAGGAGCCCGGCCCCGCCCGAATGCCGGATGGCGAATCGCGATGCGCGTCACGAGGAAGCACGCCGCGACCGTCATGAGCTGCCCGATCTCGACGCCGACGTTGAATGTGAGCAGCGCCACCCAGAGGTGCTTGTCGGGCAGGCCGATCTCCTTCAGCGCCCCCGCGAAACCGAGACCGTGCACGAGCCCGAACAGGAATGCGACGAGTGCAGGCAGCCGCTTCGCGAGCGTTTCGCGTTCCCGCAGCGCTTCCGCCGCCACGAGCACGATCGACAGTGCGATCGAAGCCTCGACGGGCGCGGACCGAAGCGTCACGAATCCGAGGACGCTGCTCGCGAGCGTGAGGCTGTGTGCGACGGTAAAGGCAGTGATGGTGCCGACGAGCCGGCGCCGGAACCCGACGAGGAAGAGCAGTCCGATCACGAACAGCAGATGGTCCACGCCGGTCAGGATGTGCTCGATCCCGAGCACTGTGTACGCGATCACGATGTCCCGCGCGCTGCGGCCGTCGTCCACGGCGCCATAGAGATACACGGCAGGCTGCGCGGGAGTGATGGTGTACACGCGCGACTGGCCATCCAGCCAGGTGATCCGCACCATGGCGGCGGAGTAGCGTTTCCCGACACCCTCGACGGACAGTCTGCCCACGAGCCCTGCGGGCGGGCAGTGCAGCGACTGCTCCTCCGCGGTGCATCCTTCGGGCCAGACCGGCGTGAGGTCGGCCGACAGCGGGCGCGTGCTCGCGCTCTGGCCCCATCCCCACACGAACTGTCCCTTCGACATCTCGTGCAGTTCGATCTCGGCGATGGACATCTCGTGTGCGACGACCAGACCTTGGGACAGCATGCCGATCAGCATGAGCGCGAGCCAGCGCACGCAGCGCCCGGCTTCGGGCAGCAGGTGTCTCATGGCGTCGTCCCGTCCGTGGATACCGTGTACTTCTTCGCGAGTTCCTTCACGGCGGACGTCCGGAGCGCCTGCATCGTGAGGTCGATCCAGTCCTGGCGCACGGCGTTGCGGATCGTGTCGTAATCGGCGGGTTTGCCCGGGGCGACTGCTTCGACGCGAACGATGTGGACGCCGTCGCGGGCCGGGAGGACGGACCATCGTCCGGCCGGTGCCGTTTCGAGCGCCTTCGCGAAGTCCTCGCCGAAGCTCGTCACGATGTTGTCCCGCGGGCGTCCGCGGAAGACGCGCAGGCCGCTTTCGGTGTCGGATCGTCTGCCGGCATTCAGCGCTTCCGCGAACTGGCGCGCCGCCTGCTCGGACTTGTCCCCGACGAGCACGGCCTCGAGGAAGTCCACACGTGTCGGCTGGTCGTAGCGGTCACGGTGCTGCTCGAACCAGGCGCGCAGCCCCGCATCGTCGATGTCCGGCAGCCGGAGGTTGGCCTGCAACACGTTCAGTGCCTTGAAGATCACGCGTTCGCGGATCGCGGTGTCGCCGCGGTCCACGCCGAGCGCGAGTCCCTCGCGGTAGAGAATCTCGTTGTCGAGCCAGCGCTCGCGCAGCACCGCGAGTTCCTCGGAGCCGGGTGCGCGTCCCTTCGCCTCGCGGAAGATGCCGCTCACCTCCCTGTCCACGTCCGCGCCCATGCGGATCAGACGCGGGTTGTCCTGGCGCGCGGCGAGCAGGTGGTCGCCGAGAAAGATCAGCGCTCCGAACACGATGAAGTGCACGAGAGGTTCGCGGACGAGACGTCGGGCAAAGGCGGGCATGGCAATGTCGGTTCCGGTGGATGATCGGTCGGACTGAAGGGATATGTCGTCGTGGGGTGCTGTCCCGTACCGCGTCAGGGTGATGCGGTCCCGGCATGCGGGCCGGCAATCCGGGCGAGGAGAGCGCGCGCATCTTCCCGCGCCGGATTCGCACGGGACAGTGCTTCCAGCAGGTCTCTCGCTCGCGGGGCGTCGGCCGTTGCGAGCGCCGCCGCAATGTTGAGCAGCGGGTCGTAGGCCGGACGGAATTCGGGACTCTGCGTGACGATCGCAAGCAGCGGTTGTCCCACCTGCGCGAGCATCGCGGCAGGATCCGGCGTCGGCCGCACGTTCATCCCGACCGCGATGAACCGGTCCCGCGCGCGCCAGTAGCGTGCCAGCGCATCCTGGAACCGGGCTTCGCGCTCGTCACCAGGTTGTCCGAGCACGTCCACCGGCGCCACGCGAAGGGCCTCGAGCACCTTCGCGAGACGCTCGCGTGGTGTGGACTCCGGTGCATACGTAATCCGTGGTGCCGAGTGGGCGACCACGGGACGGTCGTCGGTGTTGAGCGGCGCCCGGTCCGCGAAACGGGCCAGTGACGACGGACCGGCGATCATCGTTCCTAGCACGGCGTAGGCGTCGGGGAGTCCGACCCGGGCGGCTTGTCCGGCAAGCGCGAAGCCGGATGCCCGGTCCATGACGTCATTCAGGTGGAACGGCCCGGGCCTCGCTCGCCCCACGAGCCCGATCACGGGTGTGTCCAGGCTGCCGGTCGCAAGGAGCGCCCGCGCTTCCGGAAACGCGACCTGGAACGAGCGAACGATGGATCTCAGGGTACCGATGTCGAGCTGATGCAGCGGCAGCCACTGGCAGAAGAGGCCGTCGTCCGCGAGACGTGCGCGCACTGCCGTGAAATGCTCGGTGGTGTAGAGCGCTCCCGAGCCGCTGCGAGCCGGATGGAAGAGGTCCGCGACCACGACGTCGTAGCGGACGGCTGCAGTGCGTACGAAGCGGCGTGCGTCGGCGGGGATCACGCGCGCGTGCAGGTGTCCGCCTTCCGGAACGAGCGTCGACGTGAAGAACGCCGATGCATCGATCACTTCCGGTACCAGTTCCACGACGTCGACCTTCAGGGTCGGGTCTTCCGCGGCGGCCGCTGTGGTGACACCGGTCCCGAGTCCGAGGAACAGGGCGCGGGTCGGCGCCGGATGGAGCAGGAGGGGCAGGTAGGCCATGCGTGCGTCGGCCGCGAAGCTCGCGTTGGTGCCTTCCTGCTCGCGATTGTCGATGCGCAACCGGGCGACGCCGCTCTCGTCCTCCACGACGCTCACACTCGCCATCACGCCGTCCTTGTAACTCACGATGCGGCTGCCGGGGGGGGCGTCCACGAACGCGATCGGACCACCCGCCCACGCGACGGCGGCGAGACCGAACGCGCCCGCGACGACGGGCCAGCGAAGGCCGGTGCGCACGGCTCCGAGCGCCAGGTACCCACCTGCCACGGCGGCCAGTGCGAGGCCGGGTCCCGCGGCCGGTACGAGCAGGACGCCGAAGACCGGCGGGGCAATCGCCCCGCCCGCCGTGTTGAGGGCGATCGCGGTGCCGAATCGCATCCCGGCAGCACGGGCCTCGACACAGAGATGGCTGAACAGGGCGCCCATCAGCACGGTCGGCAGCCCGAATGCGGCGAGCGAGACGATCGCTTCGGACAGGAGTCCGCTGCTCATGCCGTGGCCCAGCGCCGTGGCCGCGACCGAGTGCAGCATGTCGCCGGCGCGCAGGATCAGCGTGCTCACGAGGCAGGCCGCGGACAGTCCCGCCAGAAGCCCGCCGCGTGCATCCGGAAAGCGCTGCAACCGGATGACCGTGCGGTGGTAGAGCGCCGCGCCGAGTGCCGTGCCGAGCAGATACACCGCCAGCAGGATCGCGAACGTGTAGACCGTATCCTCGGCGATCTGGCTCACGACACGCACGACCAGGACCTCGAAGCCGATGCCGAGAAGTCCGGTCGCGAACAGCGTCAGGCCGAGCCGGGGGTGGGCGCTGTCACGGCTCTCGGCGAGTGAGTCGTCGGCGGGCAGCGCCTGGCCGGCCGTGCGGACCGACGCGAACGTGAGGGTGAGGATCGCGCACAGGAAGTTCGCGCACGCGCACGCGAGCGCCGTGTTCGTGAGCCCCATTGCGGGAACGAGCACGAACGTGCACCCCAGCACCCCTGCTACTGCCCCGGCAGTGTTGGCCGCGTACAGCGCCCCGATCGCGAATCCCTCCTCGCGCATGCGGCCGGTCACGCGTTCGAGAGCCGGCAGCGTCGCACCCATCGCCGCTGTCGACGGCAGCAGCAGGATAAGAGGGCCGAGGAACGCGACGCACCACTGCCAGGGTGTGGAGGGTTCGGTGCCGGTCAGCGACGCGAGCCATTGACCCGCTGGCGCCTGGATCGCTGCGAGCACCACCCCCCACAGGCCGATCGTCACCTCGCAGCCGGCGTACCAGCGCGCGGGGTGCCGGCTTGCCGCGATCCTGCGACCGAGAAGATGGGCGCCGAGCGCGAGGCCCCCGAAGAACGCCGCCACGATGGCCAGCACGGCGACGATCTCGTGTCCGAGCCACACGCCGAACTGCTGTGTCCACACGATCTGGAAACCGAGCCCCGCAAAGCCGGACAGTCCCATGAGAAGTCCTGCTCCCGCGAGCGGCATCGAGGGCGTGTGCCCGGCGCGCGTGACATGCGGTCTTGCGAGAGTGGTCGAGGACATCGGAGAGAGTCTTGCGCAGGAAGCGGCTCGTAGCGGGCAGAGAACTCGACCGCGAGGACGTCTCCGTGACGTGCCATCGACGGAAGAGGGTCGCGGATCTTAGCGGCGTGCAATGGCGCGCATCTAGCGCGTTGCCGTGACAGCAGGACCGTGAACCGGTCCTTCGCATAGTCCGAACGGATCCTTTTGGGGGTTCCTCGGCAGACCGGTGGCACGACACCGCGTCGACGAGAGCGTCTGAACGGACCACGCCGACGCCTGATGACAGGTAGCTGCAAGAAATGTTCGCCCCGCATCATCCCGCAGCGTCGCGTCCGGCAACGGCCGCGTGCGGTTCCCCGGGGCACGACCCGGCACTTACACCACCAACCTGAACCCTCAGGAGCAACTGCATGAATTCAAGAAAGAGAAATTGCTCGATCGGGACCGCGACCGTCGCGGTGCTCGGCATCACGGCGCTGACCTACACGTCGGTAGCGGTGTCGGGCGAACACGAACACGAGCGCGAGCACGAGCACGCCCGCAAGGCGGCGGGCCGCTACCTGACCGGCGACTTCCACAACCACACGACCTGCTCCGACGGTTCGCTGTCCGTGCAGAAGCTCGTGAAGAAGTCCACGGACACATTCGGCCTCGACTGGTTCGTGCAGGTTGGCCACGGTGGCAGCAGCGCACGGAACTGCACGCTCCTCGAGCAGCCGCTCGAGGATCCGAACTATCCGGCCGGTGGACAGCCCGCGAGCGATCAGATGGGCCCGAACCAGCTCTGGACCAACACTGTGGGCAACGCCGCCATCAAGGGCGACGTGAACGGTCCCGACACGGCGCGCAGGATGTGGAAGTGGCAGGAGATCCAGGACTACATGTATCCGGTCATCGAACAGGAATCGCGCGCCCGCAACAAGCCGCTGTTCATGGGTCTCGAGCAGAACGTACCTGGTCACGAGCACACCTCGTCGTCCGTCATCGACGGGCAGCTTCCCCGTCGTGGCGCCGGCAACGCCGACGCGATGGCGATGTTCGAGTACTGCTTCGACCGCTCGGACGGTGACACGAGCCGCGGCAACTTCGTCGGCTCGACTGGTCCCAACAACTGGGACTGCTCGGTGCCGGGCAGCGCGCTCAACGCGCAACTCGACGCCACCGCCCTCAAGCTGATGGGCACGTACAACACCGGCGTCGACGGTCACCTCAAGTCGCTCGAGGGCGTCAAGTGGATGGCGGCGAAGTTCCCGCGCGCAAGCTTCTACATTCCCGCGCACGTCGAGCGTGCGGGCGTGTTCGACCCGAACGCCAGCCGCGGCTTCGACGTGAATCATTTCCGGGACTACAACAATGCCGCACCGACCGTGGCGTTCGGCTTCGAGACGATGCCGGGCCACCAGCCCCAACTCGGGCGCGGTGGTTACGGGCGTGGCGCTGCAGGGGGTGGCACGTACGGTGGTACGGGCGCCTATGGTGCGCTGATCGGCGGCATGTGGGATGCGCTGCTGGGCGAGGGCCGCAACTGGTTCTTCTTCGCGAGCTCCGACTATCACAACCGTGGTTCGTTCGGTCCTGACGTCGGCCCCACCACGGGCGACTTCTACCCCGGCGAGTACACGCGGGACTTCGTGATGGTCCGCGGTGGCGGCAAGGCCACGCCTGGCACCGTCGTCGACGGTCTGCGCACGGGCAACAGCTTCGTCGCGAACGGAGGTCTCATCGACCGTCTCGCGTTCGTGGCCTGCGCGGCCCCGCGCGGGGAGGGTGGCGACCACAAGGACCACCGGATCGAGGACGCCGCGGTGCGCGCCGTGCTGGGCAACACCGACGTGGACGTCGAGGGCTGTGCGACGATGGGCGAGAAGCTCCGCGTCCGTCCGGGCACCGACGTCGTCGTGACGATCGCCGTGCGCGACCCGCAGGGCACGAACTTCGCCCCGTACGCGTTCCCGAACCCGTCGCTGAAGCAGATCGGCATCGAGCAGCCGCTGAACGCGCCGGTCCTCGATCACATCGACGTGATCGGCGGTCTCGTGACCGGCTACGTGGATCCCTCGAACACCGCAGCCTACGCGGGTCCGATCGGATCGCCTGCCGCGACGAATCCGTCCGCCGCTCTCAAGCGGACGTTCAACGTGAGCAACTGGAAGTCCCATCGCAATGGTGTCCGCGTGATGTCGTACCGGATTCCGGCGGTGCAGGCCTCTCAGTACCTGCGCCTGCGCGGGACCAACCTGCCGGCGGCCGTGCCCTACGAGACCGACGCCCAGGGCAACCCGCTGCTCGACTTCGACGCCGTCGACAACGTCATCCCGTGCGGTTCGATCGACTGCCCGGACCACATGAACGTCGTAAACGGTGTGAAGGCGTCGAGCTACGACGTCGCCGCATGGGCCGATCTCTGGTTCTACAGCAACCCGGTCTTCATCGAGGTTAAGGGTTCCTACGCAGTGGCTGGCATCAAGTGATCGTGCGGTAGGGGCTAGGGACCGGACGGGCACGGCGCAGGGCCGTGCCCGACGACGCGGTGCCCGCATCCTCGTGAAGTGAGTGCGCAGACGGGCCCGGACAGATGTCCGGGCCCGTCTGTTTTGGCGGACTGGTGAACGGTTCAGTCGTCGCCGATCGAGATGTCGGTGTCGACGGTGCCGCTGCGCTCGAAATGCAGCGTGAGGGGGTACTGGCGGCCCATCCGGAAACGCGTCGCGAGATCGACGAGGACGAGGTGCGGACCGTCAGCGGTGAACTCGTGCGTCGGACCGACTGGGATGTCGATCGCGTCCACGCGTGCACCGTCGGGTCCGACCAGTTCCACGCTCGCGGTCACGCGCGAAATCGCCCCGACCAGCCTGTCGGGCGCGGCGATCTGCTCGAATTTCATGTAGACGGGGACGCGTGCCGTCCGGTCCGTTGCCGTCGGCAGGGACCACGGGTGGATGATCGTGAAGGATCGCGTGTAGTACTCGTGGGCGAGTGCCGCACGGTCGCGCGTGACGGCGAGGATCGGTCCGAGCGCGACGGCAAGGACGGTGGTTCTTCTTCTGTGGTCGGTCATTGGGTCGGGCTCCGGTGCGCGACCGGGCGGTCGCGTGATGGTGGTGCGATCGACCGGCGACGTTGTTCCGGACCGGACGGCCTGGGAAGGCGGTGCGCGCATTCGTGCTAGCTACCGAACCGGATCGAGTAACCCCAGGAATCGAGCCGTTCGGGAATCGCGTTGAACGCCAGCGTGATGCGTTGCGCGCCCCGGTTCGTCGGCACCTCGTGCAGCAGGTAGCTCGGGAAGAGCACGACGTCTCCGGGGGCGGGTTCCGGAAGGGCGAACTTCTGCGCGTTGAACGGCCCCGTGACGGTGTTCTCGTTCGCGTGACTAAATGCGAATTCGCTGCCCCCGGGGCTCTTCATGAAGACGGTCACGGCGGACTCGTGCGTCGGCGTTAGATAGACGACGCCCGACACGAAACTGTTCGCGTGGTTGTGCATCGCCTGGAAGCCGCCCGTCTCGAGGACGTTCACCCACATCTCCTTGATGGTCCAGTCGAGACGCTCGCCGAAGAGGTGCACGCCGAAATCCGCGACGGCCGGCGTGAGGCACTCCCCGGCCCGCGCCATCAGGTCGTCGTGTCCGGGCGGCACGATCTCGCTGTGGGACAGACGGTCGGAGCGCGAGTTGGACGTGCGTGCGGCAAGGCGGAAGCGCTCGGCCAGCGGCGTCACGATCTCGCGCGGCAGCAGCTTTTCGATCCGCATCAGCGGCGTGGGAAACAGGCCGAGAATCTCGCTCATGGCAGGGGGCTCAGCGCGTGCAGGCAAGCGGCGCGGGAGGCGATACTTCCACACGCGCCCTGTCCCGCGCGGCCGGGAATGACTAGGATGCGAGACGGTAAGGGACCATTGTTACAGGCTTGCGCGATGCACTCACGGACGTATGGCGGCTCCGGTTCGCCGGCGGTGTTCCGGTACACGATTCACCGGGCCGTGGCGCCTGTGCTGTTGCTGTTGCTGCTTCTGGTCCTGCCGGACGTACGCGCGGAGACCGTCGGGCGAGATGCCGCCGGTACGGTCGGGGAACCGTCGCGCCCCCGGGTGCTCACGCTGGCGTCCTGGAACGCCGAATGGCTCGCCGACGCGCGAACGCTGCGGCGAGAGCGTTTCTGGTCCCGGTGCGCCGCGCTGGGCTGGCCAAACGTCAGGCTGCGTCCGGACCTGCCATTCTGCGATGTCTATCGTTTCGCGGGGCTGCCGGACGAGCGCAGCTACATCGCCGACAAGCTCGTTCCCGTGAGAGAGTCCCTCAAACGGCTCGCACTCGAGCGGGTCGACGTGATCGCGCTGCAGGAAGTGGCGGGGCGCGATGCGGTCGACGCCGTGCTTCCGACCGGGTATCGCGTCGCGTGCGTGACCACGCGCGACGACGCCCAGAACCTCGCGTTCGCGGTGCGCGCCACCTCAGGGTTCGTCACCGCGTGTCGGGAGGTCGCGTCCCTGAGCCTCGAAGACGCCGCCGACGTTCCGCATCCCGTGCGTCGCGGACTCGAACTCACGCTCGGGATCGCGGGGCATGTCCTCACGATCCTCAACGTACATCTCAAGGCGTTCTGCGTCGGGGGGTCGCTCGACCGGGAGGCGAACGCGAGTTGCGCGATGCTGCAGCGACAGGTGGTGCCGCTCGAGGCCTGGGTCGAGGCGCAGGGGCGCGCGCGGCGACCGTTCGTGATCGTGGGCGACTGGAACCGGGACCTCGAAGCCGAGGTGAGAGGTCGCTATCGCGCGCGGCGGGACGGCAGCGATCCCGCGAGTCCTCCGCAGCCGCACGCGACCCGCAACGTGTTCCCGGAACTGGACGATGGCGAACCCGAAGGCGGGGCCCTGCGTCTGGCCGCAGTCGATCGCGGCGTCGCGGTTCACGGGGCGTGCTTCGGTGTCGTCGACCAGCTCGTGGTGAGCCGGAGCCTGCTCGCGGTCCTCGATGCCGATTCCCTGCGTGCGGGTCTCCTGCCTGCGCGTCTCGACCTGCCCCGGATCGGCGCGTCGGATCACTGCCTGCTCCGGACGAGCCTGAGCTTCCGGCCGGCGGCGGACCGGCCATGACGGGGCCGGCGACGTGACGGCGCCAACGCGGCGTGACGGCGCACGCGAGACGATCAGGGCTTGGCGTCGAACGAGAGGATGTCGTTGGCCTTGATGATCGCGTCCGCGATCTCTTCGGTGGTCACGCGCTTGGTCATGGCCTGCTCCCGGATGAGCTTGTAGGCGTCCTCCTCGCTCACGGACCGGGTCTGCATGAGGATCGTCTTGGCCTTCGCGATCTTGCGCTGACTCGCGAGCCGCTGCTCGAGCTTCGCGACGTATCGCACGCGCTCGCGCACGCGCTCGATCTGGTTGCGTGCGACCACGATCGTCGTGAGCAGTCCGAACGACTTGACCGGCGCCGCGACCACGCCGAACGCGTTCAGCCTGAGGACGCTTTCCACCATCGTCGGATTTTCGTAGTTCACGATGACGATCACGGGAGGCGCATCGTCGCGCCTGCTCCAGGCCGGATCGAAGGAGGCCACTTCGGGCCTCACCGCCAGGAAGACGAGGTCCGTCTCGTCGGGGAGCGACTTTCTCGGGGGCCAGAACGCCTTCACGTGACACCCGATCCGGCGCAGCTGTGCGATCAGCTCCTGGCCGTCCGCGTCCTCGGGGTGGTACACGACGACGTTCAGCGAACGCAGTTCCCGCAGCAGCTTCGAGGTGCCGGAACCGTGCGTCTTCATGCGTGGTGGCGGGACGGTGTCATGCGCTCGAACGCAGGGCCGTCCGTACCGACCAGTCCTGCAGCGTGTGCGAGACGAGGTAGGGGTCCGGGCGGACGCGGTCCTTGGCCTGCTCCAGGATGTCGAACTGCCCGCGGGTGTTCGCGCGGCCGATCCGGGGATGCAGATGCGTGTGGTGGTTCTGCTCGTCGATCCGGACACGACCCTGCGGTGCCTCGAATTCCGATCCGGGAAGTGCACGGAGCAGCGATTCCACTTCGTCGGGATTCGCGCGGCGCATCGCGTCGGCGAGAAGGTGGATCTGGAAATACGCGGCTTCGAGACATTGGTTCGCGAGCTGCGACGAACCGAAGCCCGCCTGCAGGGCCTCGACGGCCTTCCGGTTCGCGGGTGTGTCGACCGAGTGGAAGTAGGGGGCGGACGTGATGTGCCCTTCCGCGAACTCGGCACCCATCTGGGCGACCTCGGCCTCGCAGGTCGTGAGGCTCGCGATCGGCATCCGTGCGGGGTCGAGACCGGCTTCGCGGTAGGCCCGGTATAGCATGGCCGTGCCCTCGCCCACGACGGTCGAGAAGATGAAGTCCGGGCTGTCGTCGCGCACCAGGCGCACCACTGCATCGAAGTCCGACTGCGTGGCGCCGAGCGGGAGATAGTGTTCCGCGACCTTCTCGCCGCCTCGCTCGAGAACGAGGTCGCTCATGATGCGGTTGGACTCGTACGGATACACGTAGTCGGAACCCACCATGAACACGCGCGAGCCGAACTTGCGTGTCATGAACTCGGCGAGCTGGACGCTGTTCTGGTTCGGGGCCGCGCCCGTGTAGAAGACGTGCCGGGAGTACTCGAACCCTTCGTACAGCGTCGGATAGAGCAGGAGCGCATTCCATCTCTCGAGGACGGGGATCACCGCCTTCCGCGTGCTCGACATGTAACAGCCGGCGATCACGCGGATGTCCTCCTCGACGATGAGCTCCTCCGCGAGCGTGCGGTAGAGCGATGGGCGCGACTGCGGATCCCGGAAGATCATCTGCAGTTCGCGTCCGTCGATGCCGCCCGACGCGTTGATTTCCTCGACGGCCAGCATCGTGCCGATGCGCTGCGAGGTCTCTATGACCGACGTGACGCCGGATTCCGAAAACAGGACCCCGATGCGAACCGGGTCGTGATGTGAAGAGATCATGTGCCGTTTTTCATCTCGTACTCGCGGCGTGTGCCCGGTGCGCGTCCTTGCGCAGGGCGGGCGAATGGAAGGTTCGTACCCGTGCAACGCGAATCATTAGCAAGTCCCGGACCGTTTGTCGAGAGGAAGTGCGCCGGACACGGAGTCCCGGTGTCTTGGTCCTCCTTCGATCCTGCGTGTCCGCGCATCCCGCCGCCATGATCGATTATAGGGCGGCGCTCCACCCGGACGCACCAATGATGTGCCGCACAATGCGGGCCGTGTGCACGGTCTTGCGCGGCCACGTGGTTCCGACCGGTTCGGCGGTCCGTTGCCCATTCTCGATTTCCCTTTGCCAGCCAGCGTTTCCGCGATCGCGACCGGTGCGGAAGCGCACTGCAGCAATTCCCGGCCCGCCTCTTGCAACATACGGGACCGAAGCGCGCGATGCTTGACAACACAGGACTCGCGTGAAAATCTGTACGCGAATTGGAATTCGCGCGGCGGGGGACAAAGGCGTCCCGCGCAGCGCCACGGCAAAGAAGCCCGCAGGTCGAAATCGTCTCGACCTGCGGGCTTTTTTTTGCGGTTCCGCGGGTGGGCAGTTCTGTTCCGTGCGCTGCAGGATGTTGTCGAAGTCGGTTCTGGATGACCAACTCTTTTAACGGAAAGGGGAAGAACGGTGAGCAATATCAACAGGCGGAATTTCATCAAGACCTCCAGTGCACTGGCTGCCGCGAGTGCGGTGCCGTTTCCGATGATCAATCTCCGTTCGGCGGAAGCCGCGGGCACGGTCAAGGTCGGAATCCTCCACTCGCTGACCGGAACGATCGCGATCGCCGAGAAGTCGGTGGTGGATGCGGAGATGCTCGCCATCGAGGAGATCAACAAGGCGGGCGGCGTGATGGGCCACCGCATCGAACCGGTCGTCGAGGACGGCGCAAGCGACTGGCCGACGTTCGCGGAGAAGGCGCGCAAGCTGCTGGAGCGTGACCGCGTCGCAGCCGTGATGGGGTGCTACACGTCGGCGTCCCGCAAGGCGGTGCTGCCGGTCTTCGAGAAGCTCAAGGGCCTGCTCTACTACCCGACGTACTACGAAGGCCTCGAGATGTCGCCGAACATCATGTACACGGCGCAGGAAGCCACGCAGTCCGTCATCGCCGCGATGGACTGGCTCTACAAGAACAAGGGCAAGACCTTCTACATGATCGGCTCGGATTACATCTGGCCGCGCACGACGATCAAGATCGCGAAGTACACGTTGAAGAAACTGGGCGGCAAGCTCGTCGGCGAGGGGTACTACCCGCTCGGCCACATCGAGTTCTCGTCCGAGATCAACAAGATCAAGGCCGCGAAGCCCGACGTGATCCTCAACTGCGTGGTGGGCGGGTCCAACGTGGCGTTCTTCAAGCAGCTCACGGCTTCCGGCATCACCGGCGACAAGCAGACGATCCTCTCGCTCGCGGTGTCCGAGGAGGAGGTGTCCGGAATCGGCGCGGACAACACCGCGGGCACGATGACCTGCATGGGCTACTTCCAGAGTCTCAAGAACCCCGAGAACCAGAAGTTCGTGAAGGCCTTCAAGGCCAAGTACGGACAGAACAGGGTGACGGGAGACACGCTCGAGTGCGGCTACAACTCGGTGTATCTCTGGAAGCTCGCGGCCGAGAAGGCGAAGAGCTTCGATGTCGAGAAGGTGGTCGCGGCGTCGTCGGGGCTCGAGATCGATGCACCCGAGGGCAAGGTCAGGTTCCACAAGTCCAACCACCACCTCTGGAAGCACGCGCGCATCGGCACCTTCCTCCCCGACGGCCAGGTGAACATGGTGTACGAGTCGCCCCTCATCGAGCCGAATCCCTTCCCGAAGCTGTAACGGCAGATCCGCCTGCGCGGTACGCGGTCACGCCGCGATCCGCGCCGGCGGCAATCCGTGGCGGGCACGCGCCGGCAGTGTGAGCGTCCCGCCAGTTCTCAATCCGCACGCGCGCGCAAGGAAGGAACCGGCGTCATGCAATATCGGGGGCGGCATCGGTCATGACATTCGACGTGCTTGCCATGCAGGCATTCACGGGCCTGTCCATCTTCACCATCCTCATGCTGATGGCCCTGGGGCTCGCGATCGTGTTCGGGCTCATGGGCGTGATCAACATGGCTCACGGCGAGCTGATGGCGATGGGCGCCTACTGCAGTTACGGTGCGGCGCGATTCTTCGAGAATTTCGCGCCGTCCATGATGGACTACTACGTGTTCGTCGGGATACTGCTCGCGTTCGTGGTCACGAGCGCATTCGGGTTCCTGCTCGAGCGAGGACTGATCCGCTTCCTGTACAAGCGTCCGCTCGACACGCTGCTCGCGACGTGGGGTCTGAGCCTCGTCCTGCAGCAGGTCTACCGACAGTTCATCAGTTCGAAGGAGGTGGAGGTGCCGACCGTGTCCTGGCTTCAGGGCGCCTGGCAGCCTACCGACGGCATCGCACTCCCGCTCTCGCGCATCTTCATCGTCGTGCTCGCCATCGTGACGGCCGCCGCCGTCTACTGGCTCCTGTTCCGGACGCGATGGGGGCTGCGGATCCGGGCAGTCACGCAGAACCGCGCGATGGCCGGGGCCGCCGGGATCAACACCGCACGCGTCGACGCCTACACGTTCGCACTCGGGTGCGGCCTTGCCGGCATCGCCGGCAGCTCGTTCACGATGCTCGCCTCGACGGGACCGACGACGGGCCAGCACTACATCGTCGACACCTTCATCGTCGTGGTGTTCGGCGGCGTCGAGAGTCTGCTCGGCACGATCTCCTCGGCGTTCATCATCGGCCAGATGCAGTCGTGGTTCGAGTTCGAGCTGAGCGGCTCGATGGCGCGTGCGAGCATCCTGCTGCTCGTGATCGTCGTGCTCTTCTTCCGGCCGAACGGCCTGTTCGCGACAAAGGTGAGAAGATGACCGCTCCGTCCCAGGAGTCGCGGAGCCGCATGGCCGCCGCGATCGCACCGGTTTCCCGCGGCTTCCTGCAGCGGTACGCGATCGTGATCCTCGCCGTGGTGCTGCTCGCCGTGTTGCCGCTGTCGCTGGACATCTTCCGGCTCGGCCTGGCCGCGAAGTACCTCTCGCTCGCCTTCTGTGCGGTCGGCATCGTGCTGATCTGGGGCTACGGCGGGATCCTGAGCCTCGGACAGGGCGTGTTCTTCGGGCTCGGCAGCTACATGATGGCGATGTTCCTGAAGCTCGAGTCCACGGGGGCCGACACGTCGGCCCAGGCGCTCTCCTCGTTCTTCGGCTCGAACCTGCCGGACTTCATGGTCTGGAACAGCGTGGAGCAACTGCCCTGGTGGTGGGAGCCGTTCCACCACGTCTGGTTCACGATTCCGGCGATCCTGATCCTGCCGCCAGTCGTCGCGTTCGTGCTCTCGTACCTGAACTTCCGGCGTCGCATCGGCGACGTGTACTTCTCCATCATCACGCTCGCGTTCTCCGCGATCCTCGCGATCGTGATCATCGGGCAGCAGGGCGTCACGGGGGGCGTCAACGGCATCACGGACTTCCGCACGTTCATGGGCATCAACCTCGATCCCGACAACGTCAAGATCGCGATGTACTACATCACCTGCGTGCTGCTGCTCGTGTGCGTGCTGATCGGCACCTTCATCCTGCGCAGTCGTCTCGGCAAGGTGCTGGTGGCCATTCGGGACCGGGAAGACCGCGTGCGCTTCTCGGGCTACGACCCGGCGCTCTTCAAGGCGTTCATCTTCGCGGTGGCGGCGCTGTTCTCGTCCATCGGGGGGGCCATGTTCACGCTGCAGGTCGGACTGGCGTCACCGTCGCTCGTGGGCATCACGCCGTCGATCGAGATGGTGATCTACGCCGCCGTCGGCGGACGACTGTCGCTCGTGGGGGCCGTCTACGGTGCGATGCTCGTCGGGGCCGCGAAGACGTTCTTCTCGGAGAACTTCGTCGAATTCTGGCTCTACCTCATCGGCGGCCTGTTCATCGTGATCGTGATGTTCCTGCCGCACGGACTCGCGGGGCTGCTCGACAAGCTGCCCGGCGCGAAGCGGCACCGGCTGGCCGCGCTACCGGGGCCGGAGCCGGATGCGGCCGGGCAGGCGGCGGGCGAACGCCCGGCCGCACGTCTCGCGGGCGAGGTGGGAGGCGGGAAATGAGCGAGAACATCCTGTCCGTCGAGGACCTCACGGTGTCGTTCGACGGCTTCCGGGCCGTGGACTCCCTGAACTTCTACGTGGAGAAGGACGAACTGCGGTGCGTCATCGGGCCCAACGGCGCGGGCAAGACGACGCTGCTCGACATGATCTGCGGCAAGACCCGACCCACCGGCGGTTCGATCAGGTTCAAGCGATTCGACCTCACGGACATGCTCGAGTACCAGATCACGCGGGTCGGGGTCGGCCGGAAGTTCCAGAACCCTAGCGTCTACGAGGACCTCACGGTTTTCGAGAACCTCGAGATCTCGTATCCGAAGCGACGCGGGCTCATGGGGTCGCTCTTCTTCAAGCGCGACGCCGACCTCCTCGCAAAGATCGACGAGGTGTCGGAGAGGATCTTCCTGCACGAGGTCCTGCGCCACAAGGCCGGGCAGCTCAGTCACGGCCAGAAGCAGTGGCTCGAGATCGGAATGCTGCTCATGCAGGACCCCGAACTGCTGCTGCTCGACGAGCCCGTCGCCGGCATGAGCGCGAAGGAGCGCGAACAGACGGCGTCGCTGCTCAACGCGATATCGAAGGGCCGTTCGATCGTCGTCATCGAGCACGACATGGCGTTCGTGAGGATGATCGCGCACAAGGTCACGGTGCTGCATCAGGGCAGGATGCTCGCCGAGGGCACGATGGATCAGGTCCAGGCCGACGAGCGGGTCAAGGACGTCTATCTGGGGCACTGAACATGCTGAAAGTCTCGGGACTGAACGTCTACTACGGCGAGAGCCACGTGATTCGCGACGTCGCCTTCGACGTTGCCGAAGGGGAAACCGTCGCGATCATGGGGCGCAACGGCATGGGCAAGAGCACGCTGCTCAAGTCCCTGATCGGCATGCTGCCGGCCCGTTCGGGCGAGATCTCCCTCGGCGGGGACCTGATCTCGGGGCGCCCCAGTTTCGCTCGCGTGGCCGCGGGCATGGGCTTCGTGCCCCAGGGGCGCATGATCTTCCCGTACCTGACGGTCGAGGAGAACATCCTCACGGGCATGGAGAACGTCGTCGACAAGACCGTGCCCGCCTACGTGTACGACGTGTTCCCCGTGCTCGCCGAGATGAAGACGCGCCGGGGCGGCAACCTGTCCGGCGGTCAGCAGCAGCAGCTCGCGATCGCCCGGGCGCTCGTCAGCAACCCGAAGGTGCTGATCCTCGACGAGCCGACGGAAGGCATCCAGCCCTCGATCATCAAGGACATCGCGCAGGCACTGAACCGCCTCAAGACGGACCGCGGCTTCTCGCTCGTGGTGTCGGAGCAGGTCCTTTCGTTCGCGGTGGACGTCGCGGACCGGTTCCTGATCATCGAGAAGGGCGAGTTCGTCTACGAGGGTCCGAAGGAAACGGTGGACCAGGCAAGGATCCACAGCTACCTGACCATCTGACCCGCCGTGGACAGGGGCACCGGACCGTGCTGCCCGGTGCCGGAGGAATTTCGGCCCGGCGCGTTTCCGGCGAGGTGACGCGCCGGACCAGGGAGTGAGTGGCCCGCTTCGCGATGGTGGGCAGGCCTCGCGCGGCCGGCAGTCGAGAGTCCAGCGCGACAAGACCCGGGATGCCGTTCCACCCGGTTCCGACAAACGACGTTCAAGGAGTGTTCGAAATGTTGCACGGAGATATTTCCAGCAGTAATGACACCGTCGGCGTTGCAGTGGTCAACTACAAGATGCCGCGTCTGCACACGAAGGCGGAGGTGCTCGCGAACGCACGGAAGATCGCCGAGATGATCGTGGGCATGAAGGTGGGTCTGCCGGGCATGGATCTCGTGATCTTCCCGGAATACAGCACCCACGGGATCATGTACGACAGCAAGGAAATGTACGAGACCGCGTCGACCTGCCCGGGCGAGGAAACCGAGATTTTCGCGGACGCCTGCCGCAAGGCCAAGGTGTGGGGCGTGTTCTCCCTGACCGGCGAGCGTCACGAGGAACACCCGAACAAGGCACCGTACAACACGCTCATCCTCATGAACGACAAGGGCGAGATCGTCCAGAAGTACCGCAAGATCATGCCGTGGGTGCCCATCGAGGGCTGGTATCCGGGCAACTGCACGTACGTGTCCGACGGGCCCAAGGGGCTCAAGGTGTCGCTCATCATCTGTGATGACGGCAACTATCCGGAGATCTGGCGCGACTGCGCCATGAAGGGGGCAGAGCTCATCGTGCGCTGCCAGGGATACATGTATCCCGCGAAGGACCAGCAGGTCGTCATGGCGAAGGCGATGGCCTGGGCAAACAATTCCTACGTCGCCGTCGCGAATGCGGCGGGCTTCGACGGCGTCTACTCGTACTTCGGCCATTCCGCGATCATCGGTTTCGACGGACGGACCCTCGGCGAGTGCGGCGAGGAAGACTACGGCATCCAGTACGCGCAGCTCTCCAAGTCGCTGATCCGGGACGCACGCCGCAACGGCCAGTCCGAGAACCACCTCTTCAAGTTGCTGCACCGCGGGTACACGGGCAAGATCAACTCGCGCGAGGACGAGAAGGGTGTGGCGGCATGTCCGTACGACTTCTACAAGAAGTGGATCACGGATCCGGACGGCACGCGCGAAATGGTCGAGGCCATGACCCGCACGACGGTCGGCACCGAGGAATGCCCGATCGAGGGAATTCCCAATCCGAAGGCGACCGTCCACAAGTAGTCCGGTGCGCTAGTACCCACCGTGCGGGGCGTCTGCCGGCGCCCCGCACGGCCCGGATCAACCGATGACGGTGCCTCGTCGCGACACCGTCGTCCCGAAACAAGGGCAGTCAGATGTTGCGGCTCACACAAGTGCTCGGAAACGCGAGCGACGCGCGCCTCGGCGAGGCTCTCCACCGTGTGGAGCACGCCGGCGGGGTGGAGATCCTCACGGTCAGTCGCGCCGATACCGCGCGCCGACGCCTGCACGCATTCACCGACCGCGGCACCGAGGTGGGCATCATGCTCGACCGCCAGGATCGGCTGTCCAACGGCGCCGTGCTGCTGCTCGAGCCCGGACGCGCGATCGTCGTGCGGCTGGACGAACCGCAGTGGCTCGCGCTCGTGCCGAGGGATGCGGCCGCCGCGCTGGAACTGGGGTACTTCTGCGGCAACATGCACTGGAAGGTCCGGTTCGTCGCCGAGATGCTGCACGTGTCGATGGAAGGTCCGCGGGACGACTATCTGCGCCGCATCGCGCACCTCGTCGACGAGGGCAAGGTGAGGGTAATCGCCGATGAGTGATCTGTCCGGGGCGATGGCGCTCCTCCAGCTCGGGGACAGCTTCTTCCCGAGTGGGGCCGCGTCGTTCTCGTGGGGACTCGAGACGCTTCGCGCGGAAGGCCACCTCGCCCGCGCGGGCGACGTCGAAGCCTTCCTTGCCGGCCAGATCCGGCTGCGCTGGGCCACGTTCGACCGGCCGGTGGTCCTGGCCTCTCATCGCGCACACGGTGATCTCGAGGTCGTTGCGGCCGTCGACCGCGAGGCGGATGCCGCGACGCTCGCGCGCGAGGCCCGCGAGGGAGGTCGTCGGATCGGTGCTGCCCTGCTGCGCGTCCATGCAGGGCTCGGAACGCCGGGCGCCGCGAGCTACCGGGACCGCGTCGCGAGCGGCCACGCGCCGGGGCAGCTGGCGGCAGTCCAGGGGCTTGCGGGATTCGGTTGCGGTCTGTCCGAGTCCGCGACGTGTGCGCTGTCGGCCTACGGGGTCGGCGTCGCGATCGTGAGCGCCGCGCTCCGCGTGGGTCTGCTGGGACACCTCGACGGACAGCGCATCCTCTCGCGCTGCCGGCCCCTCGCCGTCGAGGTCGCGGCTGGCCCGCCCGCTGGCATCGAAAGTCTGCATGCCTACACGCCCATGGCGGAGATCGCGATGATGCGGCACGAAGTGGGCACGGGCAGGCTGTTCGCGAACTGACATGTCCGTGTTCCGCAGACACCTTTCGACCCTGCGAGGCGAGGCGCAGACCCGGTCTCGCGTGGCAGGTGCCGAGGCGCGATTCCGGCAGGCAGTCATTCCGGTCCGCACGGGGCGGGCCGTCATCCAGGAACGAGGAGGTGAAGTCCGATGCTGTTGACGCCCACGGAGCTCGAACGCCTGACGATCTACACCGCGGCCGAACTCGCGCGCAAGCGTCGCGCGAAGGGGCTCAAGCTCAATCACCCGGAGGCCGTCGCGATCATCGCGGACGAGATCCTCGAGGGCGCGCGTGAGGGGCGCTCGGTCGCGGACCTCATCGCGTTCGGGTCGACGCTGCTCGGCGCCGACGACGTCATGGAAGGCGTGGCCGAGATGATGCCGATGCTCCAGGTCGAGGCGACGTTCCCCGACGGTACCAAGCTCGTGACGGTGCACGACCCGATCCGGCCCGGCGCGCAGGCCTCGGGGAGCGGCGTGAGGCCCGGCGAGATCATTCCGGCCGACGGCGACATCGAGATCAACCCGGGGCGTCGCAGGGCCACGGTCCGGGCGCGCAACACGGGAGACCGGCCGATCCAGGTCGGCAGTCACTATCACTTCTTCGAGACGAACCGCGCGCTCGACTTCGACCGCGCGGCCGCGTTCGGCATGCACCTCGACATCCCCGCCGGCACGGCGGTGCGGTTCGAGCCGGGGGAAGAAAAGGAGGTGACGCTCGTCGCGTTCGGGGGCACCGGCGAGGTTCACGGCCTGAACGGACTCACCAACGGCGCGACACGCAGCGACATCGTGAAGGATCAGGCGCTGCAGAACGCGCGCAATCGCGGCTTCAGGGGAGCATGAGACATGGCGACGATGACGCGCAGGGAGTATGCGCAACTCTACGGCCCGACGCGGGGCGACGGCGTGCGCCTCGGCGACACGTCGCTGATCGCCGAGATCGAGCACGACCATGCCGTGCCGGGCGACGAGTGTCTGCACGGCGGGGGCAAGACGCTGCGTGACGGCATCGGGCTCGTGCCCGGCTACGACAGCGCCGCCGGGTCCCTGGACATGCTGATCTCGAACGTCGTGATCATCGACCCCGTGGTCGGCATCGTGAAGGGCGACATCGGCATCAAGGACGGCCGCATCGTGGGTATCGGCAAGGCCGGGAATCCCGCCATCATGGACGGGGTGCACCCGGACCTGATCTGCGGCGCGGCCACGACCGTGCGTGACGGCGAGGGTCTCGTCGCGACGCCGGGAGGCATCGACGTGCACGTCCACTTCGATTCGGCGCAGCTCGTCGAGCACGCGATCGCGTCGGGTCTCACGACGATGATCGGCGGGTCGCTCGGTCCGATCACGGTCGGCATCGACTGCGGAGGCGCGTGGAACGTCGGCAAGATGCTGCAGGCGGCGGAGCAGTGGCCGATGAACTTCGGCTTCCTGGGCCGCGGCAATTCGTCGAAGCCGCGGTCGCTCGTCGACCAGCTGGCGGGCGGCTGCCTCGGCCTCAAGATCCACGAGGACTGGGGCGCGATGCCGGCCGTGATCGACACGTGCCTGCGCGTGGCGGACGACCTCGACTTCCAGGTACAGCTGCACACGGACACGCTCAACGAGGCAGGCTTCCTCGAGGACACGCTCGCGGCCATCCGCGGCCGCACGATCCACATGTACCACACCGAAGGCGCGGGCGGCGGTCACGCACCCGACATCATCGCGGTCGCGGGGCAGATGAACTGCCTCCCGTCGTCGACGAATCCGACCAACCCCTACACCGTGAACACGTTCGACGAGCACCTGGACATGATCATGGTGTGTCACCACCTGAATCCTGCGGTCCCGGAGGACGTCGCGTTCGCGGAGAGTCGCATTCGCGCCCAGACCATCGCGGCCGAGGACGTCCTGCACGACATGGGGGCCATCTCGATGCTGGGGTCGGACAGCCAGGGCATGGGACGCATCAACGAGGTGATCTGCCGGACGTGGCAGCTCGCGTCGAAGATGAAGGATCAGCGCGGACGTCTGCCGGAGGAGGCGACACCCATCGGCGACAACGAGCGCATCAGGCGGTACATCGCGAAGTACACGATCAACGCCGCGCGCACGTTCGGCATCGACGCGCACGTGGGCTCGCTCGAGAAGGGCAAGCTCGCGGACATCGTGCTCTGGCGGCCCGCGTTCTTCGGCATCAAGCCCGAGCTCGTCGTGAAGGGGGGCTTCATCGCCTGGTCCGCCATGGGCGACTCGGCGGCGTCGCTGATGACCTGCGAGCCGATGATGATGCGTCCGCAGTGGGGTGCCTTCGGCGAGGCCAGGAAGCCGCTGTCCGCGTGCTTCGTGAACCAGAGCGCGGTCGATGCGGACGTGGCCGGAAAGCTGGGCCTGCGGAAACTCGTGCTGCCCGCGCACGGGACGCGCAAGCTCAACAAGTCGCACATGCTGCACAACACCGCCTGTCCGAACATCACGGTCGATCCACAGACCTTCGACGTGCGGGTGGACGGCGACGTGATCACGTGCGAGCCGGCCCGGGTTGTACCGCTCGCCCAGCGGTATATGCTTCGCTGACACACCGGAGACGACGCAGTCACATGAACGAGATCACACCAGGATTCCCGGCGGTCGCCGCCGCATCCGCGCCGCGAAGCGCCGCGCGGGTGGGCGTGGGCGGCCCGGTCGGGTCGGGCAAGACGGCGCTTCTCGAGCAGCTGATTCCACGTTTCACCGCGCGCGGCACGAATCTCGCGGTGATCACGAACGACATCGCGACCAAGGAAGATGCGGAGCGGGTGCGCCGCACCAGCCTGCTCGCGCCCGAGCGCGTGCTGGCCGTCGAGACCGGCGCGTGCCCGCACTCCGCCATCCGCGAGGATCCCACGCTCAACATGCAGTCCGCCGACGAACTCGACCGCACGTTTCCGGGGCTCGAGCTCATCCTGATCGAGTCGGGCGGCGACAACCTCGCGTCGTCCTTCTCGCTCGACCTCGTCGATTTCTGGATGTTCGTGATCGACGTGGCGGGCGGTGACGACATCCCGCGCAAGCGCGGCCTCGGCGTGCTGTCGTGCGACCTGCTCGTGATCAACAAGACCGATCTCGCCCCTTACGTGCGCAGCGATCTCGACCGCATGCTGCGCGAGGCGAACGAGGTACGCGGCGGACGTCCCGTCCTCACGACGAACTGCCACACGGGCGAGGGGGTCGACGCGGTGATGGAACACATCGCGCGCGAGGTGCTCTTTGACCGGTGACCGCATGCTGGTCGCGGGAGAGGTCGAACCCGCCGAGGCCACCCGCCACGTGCAGGTCGCATTCGGCGGGGCGCCGGGCACGCGGACCTTCCTGAGACGACAGCGGGTAGCCTATCCGTTTCACCTCTGCCGTGCCCTCTACCTGCCCGGTGATCCTCCGGAGTTCTGTACCGTCTACATCCAGTCGTGCTCGGGCGGAATATTCCAGGGTGATCGCCTCGGCATGTCCCTGGCGGCCGGCGCCGACGCGTGTGCGCACGTCACGACCGCTGCCTCCACCATCGTGCACTCGATGGAATCGGATCACGCCGAGCAGCACGTCTCGATCCGCGCGGACGCGCGCGCAATCGTGGAGTACCTGCCCGATCCCCTGATCCTCTTTCCGCGCGCGCGCCTGTCGAACGTGCTCTCGATCGTGGCGGACCCCTCCGCCACCGTGATCGCCTGCGACAGTTTCCTCGCGCACGATCCGCGCGGGGCCGACGAACCGTTCGCGGCGTTGCGCGCCGAAACACGTCTCGAAACGATGACGGGGGAGACGATCGCGCTGGACCGCTTCGAGGTTTCGGGGGAAGAGATCGGCGCGCGGCAGGTCGGGATACACGGGCCCTACACGATGCAGGCCTCGCTCTGGGTCGTGCACGCGCACGCCCCCGACGAAGTGCTCGCGGCGCTGCGCTCGGTCCTCCCCGACGCCGGCAGCGTCTATGCGGGCGCCTCGCTGCTGCCCGGGGGATGCGGCGCGTGGATGCGCGCGCTGTCGAGCGATTCCGTGGCGCTGCGCCGTCTCGTGCGCGACGCGTGGGCGGCTGCGCGTCGCGTCGTGACGGGCTCCGCGCCCGGTCCGCGGCGCAAGTGACAGCGGGCCTCCGCGACGCCCGGCGACCCCAGTACCTGTACGGAGATTCCACCTCATGACGAACATGAACCTGCCGTCCGATACGCCCGGTGTGATCGAGCAGTACCGGATCCCGGAAGAACCCTATTACCGTGCGATCGGCAGCGAGATCGAACTCTACGAGGCCGCATATGCCGCGCGCCTGCCGATGATGCTCAAGGGACCGACGGGCTGCGGCAAGACCCGCTTCATCGAGTACATGGCGTGGCGGCTGAAGCGCCCGCTCGTGACGCTCGCGTGCAACGAGGACATGACGGCATCCGACCTCGTGGGCCGCTATCTGCTCGACGCGGAGGGCACGCGCTGGCAGGACGGACCGCTCACGCTCGCCGCGCGCTACGGCGCGATCTGTTACCTGGACGAGGTCGTGGAGGCAAGACAGGACACGGCCGTCGTGATCCACCCGCTCACCGACGCGCGACGCTGTCTGCCGCTCGAGAAGAAGAACGAGCTCGTGCACGCGCACCCGGACTTCCAGCTCGTGATCTCCTACAACCCCGGCTACCAGAGCATCCTGAAGGATCTCAAGCAGTCCACGAAGCAGCGTTTCGGTGCGCTCGACTTCCACTACCCCGCGCGCGACGTCGAGATCGAGATCGTCGCGCACGAGGCGGGTGTCTCGGGCGAGATCGCCGGACGACTCGTCTCCATCGGCGAGAAGACGCGCAATCTCAAGGGGCACGGGCTCGAGGAAGGCGTGTCCACGCGGATGCTGATCCACGCCGGGCACCTGATCGCGCGGGGCATCGACGCCGTCGCGGCCTGTCGCGTCACGCTCGTGCGCCCGATCACCGACGACGCGGACATGCGTGACGCGCTCGATTCGGTCATCACGGCGTTCTTCTGACGAGGCGCGGCGGAGCGGGCGACCGGAGACCACGCGTGGCAGCCGGACACGATCTCGAAGCCTACGGCAGCCTCACGGAAGGCATGTCGCGCGAGCACCTCGAACTCGTGCGCGCCGCCTGGCCGGACGCGCGCGCCGTGTTCGGCCCGTCCGGCCTCGACGCCTATCTGCGCGCGGTGCGTGCCCTCGAATCCATCGGCGTGACGTGGTCGACGATCGTCACGTACCTGCGTGAGGCACCCCGGGTCGCGCGCGAGGCGGGCGAGCCTGCCGTGCGACGGCTCAACGAGACCGCGCTGAGCGTGTACGGCTACACGAACCAGGCCACGATGGAAGGCCTGCTCACCGCCGCACCTGTCGCCGCGAGGCGCCTCCGGGAACCGCGCGCGTTCGCGGCGTTCCTGGCGCTGGTCTCGGAACTCGCGGAACGCGCGCCGCGCGGGCTCCCCGCGATGCTCCGGCACGTGAACACGCTGCTCGACCACCTCCGCGTCGAGGATCTCCGCAAGTGGGCACTGCTCGGCATCCAGGCACACTCGCGCGATCTCTTCGCGCAGGAGAGCTATTTCGACCTGAAGACTCCCGAAGCGCGTGCGTTCCTGCGCGCGGACAGCGGCGGCGTCCAGTTCACGGACGTGCGCAAGCGTCTCGGCCTGTACCTGCGGGCGCTGTGGGGGCGGGGCAGCGAGCTGCGCGGATTTCCGGTCACGCTACAGCAGAGCCGGCCGTTCATCACGCCGCTCGGGATCCACCTGCCGGACGCCTACCGGGCCGTCCAGGGAGAAACGGGCGTCGCGCTCTATCGCGCGGCGGCCGCCCATGCGGCCGCGCATCTCGCCTTCTCGGGGCCGCCGCAGGAACGCGGCGGACTGAAGCCCATCCAGATCGTGCTCGTCGGCCTGCTCGAGGATGCCCGCGTCGAATGGCTCGCGAGCCGGGAGATTCCGGGCCTGCAGCGACTCTGGCTGCGTTTCCACGAGGCGCGTCCGACGGGGGGCGCCACGTTCGCCGACCTCGCGGTACGGCTCGCGCGTGCGCTGCTCGATCCTGCCTACGAGGACGACAGTCCGTGGGTGCGCAAGGCCAGGAAGCTCTTCTTCGAGTCCGGCCACGATCTCTCGGATCCCGGTTTCGTGCGCGGGCTGGGATCCTCCCTCGGCAACGACATCGGCCAGATGCGGCTGCAGTTCAATGCGAAGACCTGGGTCATCGAGCCGATGTACCGGGACGACAACACGTTCCTCTGGGAGCCCGACAAGAACGAGCAGGGACTCATGATGGAGGAGGACATCATGCTCGTGCAGCCGGAGGTCATCGAGGCCGATGGCGGGGACACGCTCGAGAGCCCGGACGCCGAAGAGGCCGAAGGGGTCAGGCCGACCGGCGCCGGGGACCCTGATTCCGACGACCAGGCCATGCTGGCAGGAGACCTCCTGCGCATCGTCCACTACCCGGAATGGGATCACCTCATCAGCCTGATGCGGCCCCAGTGGTGCACGGTGCAGGAGAAACGTCCGGAGCCCGGCGATCCCGCGGTGGTGGGCGAGATCCTGCACCGCCATCAGGATCTCCTGGACCGCATCGACGCGCTGATCCGCGGGAGCGAACTGCGCAAGCCCGTGCGCCTCAGGAAGCAGATGGACGGCGACCGGTTCGATCTCGACCAGGTCGTGAACGCCATGATCGACGTGCGTTCCCACCGCACGCCGGATCCGCGCTTCCACGTGCGCATCGACCGGCGCGAGCGTGACCTGTCGGTGCTCGTGCTGCTCGACCTCTCGGAGTCGACGAACGACGTCGTCAAGGCGTCCGGGAAATCGGTGCTGCATCTCGCGCGGGAGGCCACGGTCCTGCTCGCGGCCGCCATGGAGCGGATCGGCGACCAGTTCGCGATCCACGGGTTCTGCTCGAACGGCCGGGGAGAGGTGCAGTACTACCGGTTCAAGGACTTCGGCTGGCCGTTCGACGATCACGTGAAGGCGAGGGTGGCGGGCATGAAGGGCCAGCTCTCCACCCGCATGGGCGGTGCGCTGCGCCATGCCACGCAGTGGCTGCGGTACCGCGCGTGCGACAAGAAGCTGATCCTGCTCGTCACCGACGGCGAACCGCACGACATCGACGTGCACGACCCGAAGTACCTGCTGTTCGACGCCAAGAAGGCCGTCGAGGAAGCCAGTCGCGCCGGCATCTTCACCTACTGCATGAGTCTCGACCCCAGGGCGGACGAGTACGTGTCGCGCATCTTCGGCGCCCGCAACTACACGGTCGTCGACCACATCAATCGTCTGCCGGAGAAGCTGCCGGGCCTCTATCTCCGGCTCACGCGCTGAGTCCGCGGCGATCCACGCAGGCGACCCGGATCGTGAGAAACTGATCGCCGCGGCCGGTGATCGCGCAGAGCCCGCGTCCCCGGCCCGGACGGAAGAATCGCCCGCCGGCCGTTGCCGGCATCGCTCTGGGAGATCGAATCGTGAATCGAATCCTGACGAGTTCGCTGCTCGGTGTGGTTCTTGCGGCCGTGTCGTTCGCGCCCGGTGCGCGGGCCGACGATCCGGACGGCAGTCTTCTGGAACGTGCGCGGATACTGTTCGCGCCGCTTCCGGCGGACGCGAGCACGCCCGAACACGTCCTGACCCCCGCGCGCGTCGAGCTCGGGCGGCTGCTCTTCTTCGAGACCCGGGTGTCCTCGGACGGGAAGCAGAGCTGCGCGAACTGTCACCAGCCCATGTACTACGGTACGGACGCGCTCCCGACCTCGGTCGGGAATCACGGCAAGGTCCTCCCGCGCAACGCGCCGACCGTGTTCAACACCGCCTTCCAGTTCGCGCAGCACTATGGTGGCAATCGCGCGAGCGTCGAGGAGCAGGCCGTCAAGGCGCTCACGAGCGCGCTGGCCTACGGCAACGCGGACTATGCCGCCGCGGAAGCGCGGCTGCGGGCGCTGCCCTACCGGGACCTGTTCGCCCGCGCGTTTCCGGACGATGCCGAGCCGGTCACCGCGCAGAACTGGGGAATCGCGATCGGTGCCTTCGAACGCACGCTCGTCTCGCGTGCACCCTTCGACCGGTTCCTCGAAGGGGATTCCTCCGCGATCGGCGTCGAGGCGAAGCGTGGTCTCGGCAAGTTCATGAGCGTCGGATGCGCGGGCTGTCACAGCGGGCCCGTGGTCGGTGGACGGATGTTCCAGAAGTTCGGGCTCACCGCCGATTACTGGACGCTCACCGGAAGCACCGAGAAGGCGCTGCTCGGGGGGCGGGACAAGGGGCGGTTCCACGACACGAAGGACGAGGCCGACGCCTTCTTCTTCAAGGTGCAGCAGCTCCGGAACGTCGCGCGCACGCCGCCGTACTTTCACGACGGATCGGTCGCGACACTGCCCGAGGCCGTGCGCATCATGGCGAAGCTGCAGCTCGGCCGCGATCTCGAATCCGCGGACGTCGACGACATCGTCGCGTTTCTGGAGTCCCTGAGCGGCGAGGTGCCGGGTGGCTTCGCCGCGGTGCCGACGCTCCCCGTCGCGGGTTACCGGGATTGAGCAGGGCGGCCGGGCGCCGCGTTCAACCGATGCCGTAGAGCGACAGGAAGTCGGCCCGGATCTCGCGCAGTTCGTCGGTGACGATCGCGTCGACCCCCCACTCGAACAGCGTGATCGCACGGCCGGGCTCGTTCACCGTGAACGCGAGCAGGCCGAGTCCGGCCTCGCGCACCGCCGTGACGATCGCCGCGGACAGTGCGTCGTGGCGAACGTGCAGGCTGCTGCATCCGAGTGCCTGCGCGCGGTCGAGCCAGTCATGCGGCAGCGCGTCGACGAGCAGGCCGCGGGGGAGGTCCGGTGCCGCCACGCGGGCGCCCGCAAGCGCATCTTCCGAAAACGACGACAGCAGCGGGGGCGGGCTCGCGGCGCCCCAGCGCCGTGCGACTTCCGCAGCGATCGCGGCGCCCGCGTCCCGCGCGTCGGCGTCCGGGTCGGTCTTGATCTCGACGTTCATCCAGAGTCCGAACTGCTGCCCCAGGGCGGCCCCCTGTTCCAGGGTCGGTACGGGCTGCCCCGCGAATTCGTTTCCGAACCAGACCCCTGCGTCCATCGCGGCGAGTTCGGCGGCGCCGAAGTCCGAGACCGCACCGGAGGCGTCCGTCGTGCGGTCGACCGTGCCGTCGTGGATCAGCACGACGGTACCGCATGCGGCGAGTCGCGCGTCGACTTCCACGCCCGCGAAGCCGAGGGAAGCGGCCACTCTGAGGGCTGAGAGGGTGTTTTCCGGGGCCATCACCCCGGCGCCCCGATGGGCGATGATCCGCGGATAGGGCCAGCGGGTTTTGGTGAGCATGGGTCTTGTGTTCGGGGTGATCGGTTCATATTTCCCGGGGAGGCCCCGGCGCGTGCGGACGGACGGCCGACGCCTCCGGTCCGTGTGCGTGCCGGGCGGGGCACATCGAGACGGCGTCGCGGGTTCGCCCGCGCGTATAATTCTGGTTCATTTTTCGAGGTTCATCATGCCCATTTACGAGTATCGCTGCGACAAGTGCGGTATCGAGAAGGAGTATCTGCAGAAAGTGAGCGACGCTCCCATCTCGACCTGTCCGTGCGGCGAGTCCACGATGACCAAGCTCATTTCCGCTGCCGGCTTCCAGCTGAAGGGAAGCGGATGGTACGCCACGGATTTCAAGAATTCGGGTGCCAGGCCGGCGGCGAAGAAGGACGAGGGCGGGGCGAACCCGGAGAAGGCGTCGGGCGCGGACAAGTCGTCCGGCTCCGAGGGGACTTCCGCCTCGGGGGGCGGATGCGCGGCGGGACCCTGCCCGGCCTGTACCTGAGTGATTCGGGGGGCGAGGCGCGTGCGGGAAGCATGCGTGCGCGCCGGTCGCCCGCCGTGGTGGGGCGGTCGGGCGAGACGGGCCTGATCCCGGCGCCGGGGCAGGCTTCCGCTTAACCCGGCCGGCCGATTGGCCGGCCTGACAATGGAGTGCAGCGCGGACCATGCCGCGAGGTGTGGTCCGCTCGATTTTTTTCGTGCGACGCTATCTCATCACAGGCCTGCTGATCTGGGTGCCGCTCGGCATCACGCTCTGGGTGCTGCACGCCATCGTCGCCGCGATGGACCAGAGCCTCCTCCTCCTGCCGGAGGAGTGGCGGCCGCACGCGTGGCTCGGTTTCGACGTGCCGGGCGTCGGGGTCCTGCTCACGGTGGTCGTGGTGCTGGTGACCGGGCTGCTCGCCACGAACGTGCTGGGCCAGCGGTTCGTCGAGGCCTGGGAATCCCTTCTCGGGCGGATACCGGTCGTCAAGTCCATCTACAACAGCGTCAAGCAGGTTTCCGACCCGCTGTTCTCGTCGACCGGCCAGGCGTTCCGCAAGGCCCTGCTGGTCCAGTGGCCGCGCCCGGGTGTCTGGACCGTCGCGTTCCTGACGGGTGTCCCGGGTGGGGACGTCGTCAATCATCTGCCCGGCGACTACGTGAGCGTGTACGTTCCGACCACACCCAACCCGACCGGGGGCTACTTCGTCATGCTGCCGCGCAGCGAGGTCGTCGAACTCGACATGACCGTCGACGAGGCGCTCAAGTACATCATTTCCATGGGGGTGGCCCCGCCCGTGAACGTGCCGGGCCGGCGTGGCTGATTCCCCTTTTCCTCTGATCACTCCAACAACATCATGCGTACCAACTACTGCGGACTCATCGACTCGTCCTACCTCGGCCAGACCGTCACGCTGTTCGGCTGGGTCCATCGTCGCCGTGACCACGGCGGCGTGATCTTCATCGACCTCCGGGACCGTGAAGGCCTCGTGCAGGTCGTGATCGACCCCGACACCCCCGAGGCATTCGAGACCGCGGACCGTGTGCGCAACGAATTCGTGGTCCGTATCGAGGGGCGCGTGCGCGAGCGACTTGCCGGCACCACGAATCCGCACCTGAAGAGCGGCGGGATCGAGGTCCTCGCCAAGGACATCGAACTGCTGAACAGTGCACTGACGCCCCCGTTCCAGCTCGACGACGAGAATCTCTCCGAGACGGTCCGTCTCGAGCATCGGGTCGTCGACCTGCGGCGGCCGCAGATGCAGAAGAACCTCATGTTGCGGTACAGGGTCGCGATGGCCGTGCGGCGCTACCTCGACGATCAGGGCTTCGTCGACATCGAGACGCCGATGCTCACGAAATCGACCCCGGAAGGCGCGCGTGACTACCTCGTGCCCTCGCGCGTGCACCATGGCGAATTCTTCGCCCTGCCGCAGTCCCCCCAGCTGTTCAAGCAGATGCTCATGATGGCGGGGTTCGACCGCTACTACCAGATCACGAAGTGCTTCCGGGACGAGGACCTGCGGGCCGATCGTCAACCGGAGTTCACGCAGATCGACTGCGAGACGAGCTTCCTCACCGAGACGCAGATCCGCGGCATCTTCGAGGAGATGATCCGGTCCGTGTTCCGGACGGCCCTGGAAGTCGATCTGCCGGACCCGTTTCCGGTCATGCCGTTCGAGGAGGCGATCCGGCGCTTCGGCTCCGACAAGCCGGACATGCGTGTGACGCTCGAGCTCACAGAGGTGACGGACGTCATGAAGGACGTCGACTTCAAGGTGTTCTCGTCGCCCGCGAACAGCGCGGGCGGGCGGGTCGCCGCGCTGCGGATCCCGGGTGGAGGCGAACTCACGCGCGGAGAGATCGACGGCTACACCGAGTTCGTGAAGATATACGGCGCCAAGGGCCTCGCATACATCAAGGTGAACGAGGTCGCCAGGGGTCGTGACGGCCTGCAGTCGCCGATCGTGAAGAACCTGCACGACGCCGCACTTGCTGCCGTGGTCGAGCGCACGGGCGCGCGGGATGGCGACCTGATCTTCTTCGGGGCCGACAAGGCCAAGGTCGTGAACGACGCGATGGGGGCGCTGCGCGCGAAGGTCGGCCATTCCGATTTCGGACGTGCGCGCGGACTCGTCGAGGGCGAGTGGAAGCCGCTCTGGGTCGTGGACTTTCCGATGTTCGAATACGACGACGAGAACGCGCGCTGGTCGGCGATGCACCATCCCTTCACGAGTCCGAAGGACGGGCACGAGAACCTGCTCGAGACGGATCCGGGCGCCTGCCTCGCCAAGGCGTACGACATGGTGCTGAACGGCTGGGAACTCGGTGGCGGCTCGGTGCGTATCCACCAGGAGTCCGTACAGAGCAAGGTCTTCCGCGCGCTCAAGATCGATGCGGACGAAGCGCGCCTCAAGTTCGGCTTCCTGCTCGACGCGCTGCAGTACGGCGCGCCGCCGCACGGCGGCATCGCATTCGGACTCGACCGCATCGTCACGCTGATGACCGGGTCGGAATCGATACGTGACGTGATCGCGTTCCCGAAGACGCAGCGGGCGCAGTGCCTGCTCACGCATGCGCCGAGCCCGGTGGACGAGAAGCAGCTGCGCGAACTGCACATCAGGATCCGCTGAGAGCCGAGGCGATCGCACCGGGATCGCCGTCCTCCGGTTTGTATGGCCACGCTGCGTGGCCGATACTTCCCGTGCCTGGTGGACGTGGATCGCTTGGGGGCGATCCGCGGATGAGCGCATTCGTCCGGCACTGCCGGCATCTGCATCACGAATGTGGGCATATATCCCACGCAACGTATAATCCGGGGCAATGAACAGTCCAGACCCTACGTCCAATGCGGCAACCGGCGCGGCGTCGGCGAAGCTGGTCGGAGCCGTGCGTCGCGTTCTCCGCCCCCTTATCCGGCTCCTGCTGTCCCACGGCCTCACCTATCCGTGGCTCTCCGACCTGCTCAAGGAGATCTACGTGGAGGTGGCCGATCGCGAGTTCCAGCTCGACACCAAGCGCCAGACCGACAGCAGGATCAGTCTGCTGACGGGCGTGCACCGGAAGGACGTCCGCCGGCTTCGCGCCGCACCGCCCGACCCGCGTGCCGTGACGCCGCCAGTGGTTTCGCTCGGCGCGCAGCTCGTGGCGCGCTGGGTCACGGACTCCTCGTACCTGGACGACGAGGGCGCACCACTGCCTCTGCCGCGGCTCGCGAGCCAGGGCGGGAATCTCTCGTTCGACGGGCTGGTGGCTTCCGTGAGCAAGGACATCCGTGCGCGGGCCGTGCTCGACGAGTGGCTGCGCCTCGGCGTGGCGCGCCTCGACGAACAGGATCGCGTGGTGCTCAACGTCGATGCGTTCATACCTGCCCAGGGGTTCGACGAGAAGGTCTACTACTTCGGCCAGAACGTCCACGACCACCTCGCGGCGACCGTGTTCAACGTCATGGGGGTGTCGCCCCCCTATCTCGAGCGCAGCGTGCACTACAACATGCTCACGGCAGAGTCGGCCCACGAACTCTCCGCGCTCGCGACCCGGGCCGGCATGCAGGCGCTGAAGGCCGTCAACCGCCGGGCCGTCCAGCTCGCGGAAGCGGATGCCGACTCCGAGGCGGCCACGCACCGGATCAACTTCGGAATCTACTTCTATTCCGAGCAGGTGCCCGAGGATCCGTCCGGCGATGTGGATGCGTGACGTGATCCGCCGGATCGCGCTCGCCGCCGTTCTCGCGGCATGGGCGTCCGTGGCGGCCGCGCAGAACCCCTGCGCGGGCCAGCTGGGTGACGGAGGGATCGGCGGAACCGGCGCGCCACAGAGCGAAGGCGGGATCGGGGGCACGGGTGCACCGCAGAACGAAGGTGGTATCGGCGGGACAGGCAAGTCCGCCTCGAGTGGCGGCATCGGC
Source organism: Betaproteobacteria bacterium (assembly GCA_016125475.1). Taxonomy (GTDB): domain Bacteria; phylum Pseudomonadota; class Gammaproteobacteria; order Burkholderiales. Next base: position 28,059 of record WGLR01000029.1, on the reverse strand, counting down.
GGGACCGGTCGGCCGGCCGCGCAGTCCGGGGCGGGGCACGATCGCGGCGGCATAGGCGGGACGGGGCAGGTAGCTGGTGAAGGAGGGATCGGCGGCACCGGCATCGTCGGGGTGGTGACCGGCTTCGGTTCCATCTGCGTCGGCGGCATCGAAGTGATGTACGACGATTCGACGCCGGTGAGCATGGACGGGCGCGAGGCACACGCGAGCGACGTCGGAATCGGCGACGTGGTGTCCGTCGAGGCGGACGGGCGCGGCGACCGTGTGACGGCCCGCCGGGTCAACATCGAGCACGTCGTGGTCGGTCCCGTGCAACGTGTCGACGCCGTGCACGGTCGGGCGATCGTGCTCGGTCAGCGGATCAACGTGCCGCCGGGACAGATCGTGCTCATGCAGCGGGCGGCTGGCTCCGGCCGGAATGTCCGCGTCAGCGGACTGCGACTGCCCAATGGCGACATCCAGGCGACGAGAGTCGGCAGTGCGGCGCGCGGCGAGGGCGTGCGCCTCACCGGAACGGTCACGCGCGTGACCGGCTCGATCATTCGCGTGAACGGCCAGAAGGTCGATCTCGCACGCACGATCGGTGGATCGTTCAGGGTCGATCAGCAGGTCGACGTGGCGGGCCGGCTCCAGGGAGGCGTCCTGCGCGCGGACCAGGCGGCCGTGCGTCCGCCGCGCCTGTTCGGCGGCAAGGTCGACCGCGTGGTGCTGGAGGGTTTCGTCGCGACGAGAAATCTGGACAGGGTGCGGGTCGCGAACCAGGAAGTCCGGCTGCGTCCGGACACGGTGGTGGCGCGCGGGGCGCGGGGGGACATCCGCCAGGGGCAGCGCATCGTGATCACGGCACGCGATGACCGTGGGCGGCTCCGTGCAGAGCGTGTGGAGTTCGTGCGTCACGGGCCGGAGGCGCCGGACGCTGGCGAGCCGCCGATACCGGGTTCCGCCAGGCGGCGGCATTCGGATCGTGGCGGGACGCCTGCCGCCACGAACAGAACGGAGTCGGAATCGCCTGCGGAGGACCGTGCGGAGTCGACCGGGGAATCCGGCGGCGCCGATCAGGAAGACGCGTCGCAGGCGGCCGACATGTCCGTCGGCACGCAGGCCGCGGACGTCGAGCGCGAGCAACCGGAAGATCGCGACGAGGACGATGGTCACGGTGACGACGATCAGCGGCGTCGCGCGCGCCGGGAGTTGCCGGCAACGGGACGGCCCGCCCCTTCGGGAACGCCCAAAGCCGACATGCCGGAGCACGTGGAACGCGCCGAGCACGTCGAACGTCCGGAGAAGATCGAACATCCCGAGAAAATCGAGCGTCCGGAAACCGTGGAGCGTCCGGAAACCGTCGAGCGACCCGAGAAAGTGGAACGGCCCGAAACGGTCGAGCGACCCGAGACGGTGGAGCGACCGGAGAAGGTGGAGCGACCCGAAACCGTCGAGCGACCCGAGATAGAGCGGCCGGAGAAGGTCGAGCGACCCGAGAAAGTGGAGCGACCCGAGGTCGAGCGGGTGGAACTGCCGGAGCGTCACGACTAGTCCACGTGTACGCCGGGGGGGGCCTCCGGCGAGGCCGTCCCTTTCGCAGCGGCCGGCACGCACCGCCACGGTCCGGCAGTCGAGGCGTTGCCACCCACGCGTCGCTTCGATAGGGTATGCGGCGCCCTGACGGGGCCGGTGGGGGCGCGTGCCGAATCGGCCACCATGCTGCGCAACGAAGGAGTGGGGGTCATGGGAGTCATCCCGCGAACGTTCGGTCTGATACTGCTGCTTGCCTCGGCCCCGGTGGCTGCGGACCACCGCTCGCTGAGCGCCAGCATCGGCGCCGACTTCAGCACGGGTCGCTACGGACGGGCCGACTCGACCGACGTCACCTACGTTCCGTTCATCGCGCGCTACGAGGTGGATCGCTGGCTGTTCAAGGCCACGCTGCCTTACGTGCGCATATCGGGACCGGGTACGGTCGTCGGCGGGGATCGTCCCGTCGTGATCGACGCGAACGGAAACGCCACGCGTCGGACCGTCTCGGGGCCCGGGGACATCGTCGTGTCGGCCGCGTATTCCGCTCTCGTCACGCATGGCTTCTTTCTGGATGTCACGGGCAAGACCAAGTTCGGCACCGCGAGCGAGTCGGAGGGGCTGGGTACCGGCCGGAACGACTACTCGGTCCAGGTGGACGTCTACAAGGCCCTGGGCTCGCTGACGGGGTTCGGCGGCCTCGGGTACCGGTGGTACGGCGATCCGCCCGGAACCGACCTGCGCAACGTCGCGTACTGCAGTCTGGGGGCGGTCTACAAGGCGAGCCGCGCCGTGTCGGCCGGCGCGGTCGTCGACTACCGCCAGCCGATTCTCGCGGGCCGTGACCCGATCGTCGAACTCACGCCGTTCGTGACGGTCAAGGCGGGAGCGCGCACGAAAGTGCAGATCTATGGCGTCCGCGGGTTCACGGACGCGAGCGCCGACTGGGGAGGCGTTTTCGTGATCACGCAGTCTTTCTGAGGGAGCGATGTCGAACCCTGGCACTGCGCGCGTTCCGCGCCGCTACAAGATCCCGGAGTCCGTACTCGTCGTGATCCACACGACGGCCCTGGACGTGCTGCTGATCGAGCGCGCGGATCATGCAGGCTACTGGCAGTCGGTCACCGGCAGTCTGGACCAGGCAGACGAACCGCTGTTCGCGGCCGCACGGCGCGAGGTGCTGGAGGAGACGGGCATCGACGCGATGCTTCACCGGCTGGCCGACTGGCACATGGAGAACGTCTACGACATCTACCCGGAGTGGCTGTGGCGCTACGAACCCGGTGTCACGCGCAACACGGAGCACGTGCTGGGCCTCACGCTCGACGCACGCGTACCGGTCCGGCTGGCACCCCGCGAGCACCTGTCCCATGCTTGGCTGCCGTGGCGCGAGGCGGCTGCCCGGTGCTTCTCTCCGAGCAACGCCGCCGCCATCCTGCGTCTGCCGGATCATCTCGCCCGCACGTGAGAAATCCGGGGCCGCGGTTCTCGCCGCCCACGGCATGACGCGCCCGCACGCACCGTGCCGGCGCAGGGTGATCTGTTAACCTCGAATCCCCGTCATTCCATCCTTCGCGCGACCGTCGCCACCATGGAATCCCTTCACGTCGTCACCTTCAACATCCACAAGGGTTTTTCCCAGCTGCGGGGACGCATGGCGATCCACGAACTGCGTGAATCCCTGCACACCGTCGGCGCCGACCTCGTCTTTCTGCAGGAAGTGCAGGGTCTGTCCACCTACCATGCGCGACGTCACCGGGAATGGCCCGAGAAGCCGCAGTACGAGTTTCTGGCCGACTCGCTCTGGAGCGCGTTCGCTTACGGTCGCAATGCCGTCTACGACGAAGGACATCACGGCAATGCGATCCTGTCGAAGTTTCCGATCGAGCGCTGGGACAATCAGGACATCTCGCAGTCGCGGCTCGAGTCGCGCGGCATGCTCCACTGCGAGATCGCCGTGCCGGGGTGGGAGCAGCCCCTGCACTGCATCAACGTGCATCTCGGACTCGTCGGGCTGTGGCGCCAGCGCCAGGTGGACCTGATGCGCGGGCGCATCGAGGCGCTCGTTCCCGCCGATGCACCGCTCGTCATCGCGGGCGACTTCAACGACTGGACGGGCAGGGCGGGCTACCGGCTGCGCCGTGCGCTGGGGGTCACGGAGGTGTTCGAGCACACGTCGGGTCAGTCCGCCCGCAGCTACCCGGCCGCGCTGCCGCTGCTCAATCTCGATCGCATCTACATCCGCGGCCTCAAGGTGAAGCTCGCGCACGCCCATCACGGTCGCCACTCCGGCCGGCTCTCGGACCACGTCGCGCTCTCGGCGCTTCTGTCCCGGGCATGACGCGGTTTTCGGACGGCAACCAGGTCGCACTGCTGCGCACGGGAGACGAGTACTTTCCGGCTCTCGAGCGGGCCATCGACGAGGCCCGCAGCGAGGTCCATCTCGAGACCTACATATTCGCGGACGACCCGACGGGCCACCGGATTGCACAGGCGCTGGCTCGCGCGGCCGGTCGCGGGGTCGCGGTGCGCGTGCTGGTCGACGGCTTCGGCGCGGCCAACCTCCGGGCCTCCCTGCGCGAGATCCTCGAGCCCTCCGGGGTGCGCGTGCTCGTGTACCGGCCCGAGCGTGGCGGTCTGCGCCTGCGGCGACACCGTCTGCGACGCCTGCACCGCAAGCTCGTCGTGATCGATGGTGCGATCGGCTTCTGCGGGGGCATCAACGTGCTCGACGACCGCAATGGCACGGGCCACGGGCCGCCGCGGTTCGATTTCGCGGTGGAGGTCCACGGCCCGATCGTCAGGGACATGCACGACGCGGCACGCAGGCTCTGGACTCTCGTGCGCTGGACGACGGGGCGGGGCGGCCGCTCCCGCGAGGGCAGCCGACTGCATGCTTCGACGCCGCGCACCGCGGGGCGCCAGGCCCTGTTCCTCACGCGGGACAACCTCCGCAACCGACGCGCGATCGAGGACGCCTATCTCGACGCGATCGAGCACGCGCGCACGGAGATCTTCATCGCGAATGCCTACTTTCTGCCCGGAAGGCGATTCCGGCGGGCACTGCGCGAGGCGAGGATGCGGGGTGTGCGTGTACGCCTGCTCCTGCAGGGACGCAGGGAATACCTGCTCGTGCACTACGCCATGCGCGCGCTGTACGGCAGCTTCATCGACGCGGGCATCGAACTCCACGACTACATCGCGACCTACCTGCACGCGAAGGTCGCGGTCGTCGACGGCCGGTGGGCCACGGTCGGTTCTTCCAACATCGATCCCTTCAGCCTGCTGCTGTCCCGCGAAGCGAACGTCGTGGTCGTGGACGAGGCGTTCGCCGCGGAACTGCGCGCGAGCCTCGAATTCGCCGAGCAGACGGGTTCCGTCGCGATCCTGCGCGACGCGTGGGCGGACCGACCGTGGTCCGCGAGGGTGCTCGCCTGGATGGCCTTCCAGCTTGGCCGGATGTTCGTCGGCATGACCGGTTATGCCCGGCCGGAAGACTTCTGACCGTTGCGGGACTCCGATGGCGTGTCGGCATGCGTCGCGAGAGCGGACAACGGTGTCGCGACCGATTCCAGCGGGCGGCGCTCGGCGGCCGTTCCCCAGCGCAGCACCACGATCGCGGCTGCGACCATGAGTGCCGAGCCGACCAGATAGCCGACGAACACGGCATCCCGTTCCCCGGTGTCGATCAGGTGACCGAAGAGCACGGGGCCGGCGATTCCGCCGAGCGCGGTCCCGAACGCGTAGAAGGTCGCAATGGTGAGCGCGCGGATCTCGACGGGGAAGTTCTCGCTGACCGTCAGGTAGGCGGAACTCGCTGCCGCCGAGGCGAAGAAGAAGATGATCATCCACGCCGCGGTCTGGGTCCGGCTGTCGAGCAGTCCCAGGTGGAACAGGTAGCCGCTCAGCGTGAGAAGCACACCGGACATCGCGTAGGTGAAGGCGATCATCACCTTGCGGCCGAGGACGTCGAAGAGTCGGCCGAGCACGAGCGGACCCGCGAAGTTGCCGAGCGCGAAAGGCAGCAGATACCAGCCGACGCGATCGACGGCGACGCCGTAGAAATCGGTGAGCACCAGCGCGTACGTGAAGAAGATCGCGTTGTAGAAGAACGCCTGCGCGGTCATGAGGCTCAGTGCGACCAGGGAGCGACTGCGATACCGTCGGAGCAGCGTGTGTGCGACCTCGCGGAGTGACGTCCCGCGCCGCGGGCGCAATCGCAGGCGCGGGGCGTCGGGCTCCGGCAGCGGAATGGCACGTTCGTGGTACCGGGTTTCGATCGCGTCGACGATCGACTTCGCACGTGCCTCGTGCCCATGAAGGAGCAGCCACCGCGGACTCTCCGGGATCCACGCGCGCATCAGCAGGATCACGAGCGCGAGCGTTGCGCCGATCAGGAAGCAGACGCGCCAGCCGGTGTCGATCGGCAGGACGGCCGGGTCCAGCAGCCAGACGGAGCCGACGGCGCCGAGCGCGGCACCGACCCAGAACGTGCCGTTGATGCCGAGGTCGATCCAGCCGCGGAACTTCGGGGGCATGAACTCCTGGATGGTGGAATTGATCGCGGCGTACTCCCCGCCGATGCCTGCTCCCGTGAGGAAGCGGAAGGCAAGAAAGCTCCAGAAGTCCCACGCGACGGCCGTGGCGCCCGTGGCGGCGATGTACACCGCGAGCGTGACGAAGAAAAGTTTCCGCCGACCGATCCGGTCCGTGAGCCAGCCGAACACCAGTGCGCCGAGCACCGCGCCCGCGACATAGGCGCTGCTCGCAAGACCGACGTCGGTGTTGGTGAGGCCGAGCGCAGCGGGTTCCTTCAGGACACCCGCGACCGATCCGGCGAGGGTCACTTCGAGACCGTCGAGCAGCCACGTGATCCCGAGCGCCACGATCACGAGCGCGTGGAACCTGCCCGCCGGGAGGCGGTCGAGGCGGCCCGGCAGGTCGGTCTCGATCGCGTCGGGAAACGTCGCGCCGGTGGCGCGCCGGCGTTCGTCGGTGCGCGTCACCGGTTTGCAGGCCCGGGCGAGCGGGCGCGGATGCGTGGACGCACCGCGTGACCGGCGGCGCCGCAGAATCGGGAGGCGTTCATGGGAAGCATTTGTACCATCACGAGCCGCCGACCGCGACCGTGAGGGGCCGGATGACCCCGCGAACGGCGGGGGCCGGCGGGTACCGGGTCAGTCGGACGCCGTGTCGGAGCGAGTGGTGTCACTCGCCAGGAAGCGCGTGACCCGGAACGAGTAGAGGGCCCAGATGTTCAGGCCGATGGCGGCGGCCTCCGTCGCGATCTGGCCCGATATCCGCAAGCGGGTCGCGAGCGGGATGGCGTTCGCGACTTCCACGATCAGCTGGAGATTCGGCAGGATCATGCTGCCATAGAACAGGATTGCGGCGATCGTGACGACGATGCGTGCCGGGCGCACGCGCGCGAGTGCGAGACCGGACGTCACGATGAGCACCGCGGGACAGGCGAACTCGAAGCAGATCCGCCCGGCCTCGGCTCCGGGGAACGTGTCCCACTTCGTGCCGAGGCCCATCAGGGCGAAGGCGGCGAGGCTCAGCGTGGCGACGACGATGTTCAGCCCGGAGGCTATCCAGAGGCGCTTCGGAATTGCAGCGGTCGTGTCCGTCATGGCTCTGGCGCCCGATGGGATGCGTGCTGAAAGCTCGGTCATGTCGTGATCTCCCTCGCGTAGCGGCTGGCGAGCGGTGGCGGTCCCGCGCGCCTTCCGGTGGACGGGCGGCGCGCGGGATCGGTGCGATCCTCGCGCAACCCGGGAGGCAAGGCACGGTCATAGTTCTCTTGACAGCGGGCGCGGACCTCGTTCCTCGCACGCCCGAGGCTTCGTCCGGGACGTGACGGCGTCGTCCGGAATGCACTGCCCGTCACATGATCTGGTTCACCGTCCCCCCGTCCACGCGCAGCGCCGCGCCCGTGGTGGCAGAAGCGCCCTCCCCGCACAGATAGACGGCGAGGTTCGCGACCTCGACGGCCGATGCGAACCGTCGAATCAGTGACGTGGGGCGGAAGGTGACGAAGAAGTCTTCCTCGATTTCCTTCACGGTCTTGCCCGCGGCGCGCGCGCGCTCCTGTCGCAGTCGCTCGGAGTTCTCGGTTCGCGTGGGACCGGGAAGCAGTGCGTTTACCGTGACGCCCGTGCCGGCCATCTCGATCGCGAGGCCGCGCGAAATGGTGAGCTGGGCCGTCTTGGTCATGCCGTAATGGACCATCTCGCGCGGCACGTTCAGGCCGGATTCGCTGGACACGAAGATGACCCGTCCCCAGCCCCGTTCCGCCATCGCGCGCGTGTAGTGGCGGGCGAAGCGCACGCCACTCATCACGTTCACTTCGAACAGGCGTGTCCAGTCGTCGTCGGGGATGTCGAAGAACGGCTTGCGCTCGTAGATTCCGAGGTTGTTGACGAGGATGTCGACGTCGTGCACGCGGGCGAATACCTCTGCGGCACCGTCGGCAGTCGCGCAGTCGGCGGCCACGCCGTCTATCGGCGTGCCGGGGTGGGCAGCTCGCAGCTGCCCGACGGCTTCGTCGACGCGGGCCTGCGTGCGTCCGGTAATCGTCACATTCGCGCCTTCGGCCGCGAGCCCGTCCGCGATCGCGTAGCCGATGCCGCCCGTCGACCCGGTTATGAGTGCCCGGCGACCCTGCAGGTTGAGATTCATCACTCGCTCCCCGAATCATTCATGGTGAAGTGACCAATGGTGCGGGAAAATCGCGGGACGTGGAACGCCGGATGTCGCCCCCCCGATGAATCCAGCGACCTGGCGTGCGAATCGCTTGGCACGGGAGACGCCAACCGTCGATGAACACGGGCCCGCCCGGCACCGCGCCGGAATTCCCCCGTCCGCCGATCAGGAATGACCCCGATGACTCTTTGCAGCAAAGTGCCCCGCCTTCTGATGACCCTCGTCCTGCCTGCCGCACTCCTGGGCGGGTGCTGGGGCGGCGGAGACGAGCAGAAATTCATCGCATCGGGAAAGGCGCAGCTGCAGCAGCACAACGACGCCGGGGCCATCATCGAGTTCAAGAACGCACTGCAGAAGCAGCCGGACAACGCGGAGGCGCGCTACCTTCTGGGCACTGCGCTGCGGTCGACGGGAAACCTCGCGGCCGCGGAGATCGAACTGCGCAAGGCGCTGGCGGCGGGTTACGAGGCCGACACCGTCCGGGCCGCGATCGTCGGCCTGCTCATCGACATGGGGCAGGCTCAGAAGGCGCTCGACGAGATCGGGAAGGCCGGTGCGGACGACACCGCCATTCCGGCCGGGCTGCTCGCACTCAAGGGCGACGCCCTCCTCGGACTGGGACGGACGGAAGATGCCCGGGCGGTCTACGACGCGGCGCTCGCGAAGGATCCCCAGAATGCAACGGGCATGCTCGGGCGTGCCCGCATGGCCGCCATCGCGGGCGACTCCGCGCGCGCGGAATCGCTCGTCGACGAGGTCGTGAAGGTTCATCCGGACTTCCTGAACGGCTGGCTCATGAAGGCCAATCTGCTCGTCCAGGGCGGCCGGATCCCCGATGCGATCGCGGCCTACGACAGGGCCATCGCGATCCGTCCGGGAGACTTTCGCATCTATACCGGACTGATCCCGGCACTGCTGGTGACGCGGAACGTGGACACCGCGTCGCGTCGCGTCGCCGAGCTGAAGAAGCTCGCCCCGGCAGCACCCGTCACGGCGTACCTCGATGCCCTCATGTCCTACACGAAAGGCGACAAGCTGCACGCGCGCGACGCGATCGGGCTCGTGCTCAAGGTGGCCCCGGACGACATGCGTGCGCTGATGCTCGCCGGCACCATCGAGCACGATCTCGGCAACGACTCCCTTGCCGTGAAGTACCTCACGCGTGTGGTGGCCGCGGCTCCGGCCGAGGAACAGTCCCGGCGTCTCCTGGCGTCGAGCTACCTGCGGCTCGGAAACGTCGAGAAGGCCGAAGAACTCGCGCGACCCCTGCTCGAGGCACCGAGCGTGTCTCCCCAGGTCCACGAACTCGCGGGCGAGATCGCATTCGCCAGACGGGACCTGTCCGCGTCGGTCTCGCAGTACGAACAGGCGGTGAAGGGCGACCCCGGCAATGCGTCGTTGCGTCTGAGGCTCGCGCAGGCGCGCCTCGCGACCGGCGACACCGACCGCGGCGTGGCGGAACTCGAGGCCGCATCGACGGCCGATCCCGGGAATGCTGCCGCCGATCTCGCGCTCGTGACCTTCCACCTCGCGCGCGGCGACGTCGATCGCGCGCAGGCGGCTGCCACCGTGCTTGCGCGCAAGCTTCCCGCGGCGCCGGCGACACCGTTCGCCCAGGGACTCGTGCTGCTCGCGCGCAAGGACGTCGCGCAGGCGCGCACGGCTTTCGAGAAGGCCGTGACGATCGACCCCGCCTACCTGCCCGCCGCCCGCCAGCTCGCCGTGCTCGACGAGCAGGACCACAAGCCGTCAGCGGCCGTCGCGCGGTTCCAGGCCGTCCTGAAAGCCGACCCGAACCAGTACGAGGCCGCGCTCCTGCTCGCGGAGGCTCTGCAGCGCGCGCGTTCGCCGGCGGCCGACGTCGTCGCGGCGCTCGATTCCGCGATCGCCATGGCGCCGTCGAACCCCCGGCCGCAACTCGCGAAGATCGAGTATCTGACGAAGAGCGGGAACGACAAGGATGCGCTCACGGCCGCGCAGAATGCCCAGGCCACCCTTCCCGATGACCGCACCGTGCTCTACGCGCTGGCTCGTGCGCAGCAGCGCGTGGGCGATCATGCGCAGGCGCTTGCCACGTTCGGGAAGCTCGCCTCGCTCGCGCCCGAGTGGGAGATCCCGCAGCTCGGGCTTGCCTCTGTCCACGCCGCGGAGGGCAACTGGTCCGCGGCGAGGACCGCTGCGCAGCGGGCAGTGGAGCTGAAACCCGGGAGCGTTCCCGCGCACCTGTCTCTGGTGGACATCGGCCTGCGTGCAGGGCAGCTCGAGCAGGCACTCGCGGACGCTCAGGCCATTCAGCAGAAGTGGCCGTCGACGGCGGCGGGCTACGCGGCGAGCGCGCAGGTCTACATGGCGATGAAGAAGCCGGGCGACGCCGAAAGGGTGTTGCGCAGCGGGCTGGCGAAGACAGGCAGTGTAGACCTCGTCAACCGCCTGTACGCGCTGACGCTGTCCCAGGGGCGGGGGGAAGCGGCGGACAGGGAGCAGCTTGCCTGGGTCGCCAGACATCCGTCGGATGTCCGTGCCCTGATGTTCGCGGGCGACGCACGTCTCGCGGCCGGTCAGTATCGCGAGGCCGAGCGCTGGTACCGGAAGGCCGTCGCGGTCCAGCCGCAGAACGCGATCGTCCTCAACAATCTCGCGTGGGTGCTCGGCAAGCTCGGTGATCCTTCGGCCGTGACGATCGGGCAGCAGGCCCTTGCGCGTGTTCCCGACAGTCCTGTCGTGATGGACACGCTGGGGAGCCTGTACGTCCAGTTCGGCCAGGTCGACGAAGGCATCGCGCAACTCAGGAAGGCCGCGGAACTCGCGCCGAAGGCCGTGACCGTCAGGATCAATCTCGCGCGCGGGCTCATCAAGTCCGGCGACAAGAGCGGTGCGAGGCGATACCTCGACGAGGCGGACGGCCTGAATCCGAACGACACGGCCAGGAAGGAGATCGCCGAACTGCGCGCGACCCTCTAGGGCACCGCACGCGCGGTCGATGCTCGCACGCGACGATGCTCCCGGGGTGGCCGATCATGAGTGCGGCGCGGTCTCGTGACACCGGCACCGTGCCGACACGGTGCGAGTTCCCGGCTCAGGAACGTTCCCGGCCGATCTTCTCCCAGGTGATCGTGTAGACGCATTCCTGACCGTCGAGCGGGTCGACGGTCGGCGGCGAGGTGTACACGAGCCGCTTGCCGTCCCAGCTGTAGAAGCGGGTCTGGCGCGATCCGCTCCAGAGCTCGTTCCAGCTCGTGTCCAGCTCGTGCACGATGCGATCCGGTTCGACCCGGTAGGTGCCCGCGTAGGCGAACATGCTGTCGAACAGGGCGAGTTTCTCGGCATCCGTCGGCAACGACGACTCCGGCCGGATCCTGCTTCCGCGAACCACGATCACCATCAACCGGCCCGCGAGGTCGTAGCTCATGAAGCCTTTCGGGTCGGGGCCGAACGCGTCGCTTTCCTCCCCGGTGGCGACCAGCCTTCGTGTCCAGCGCGTCATGCGCCACGTCCCGGGAAGTGTGGATTCCATCTCGTGCGTGTCGCCGTGTGCTTCTGACATCGGTTGTTCTCCGTTGCGGGTTTGCGCGAGCCCGCCGCACTGCGGGCGAGCAAAGTCACGGAGGATACGACAGCAGGCGGGACGCCGCTGGCCGAGGCGCATCGGCAGCGTCGCGGAACAGTCGCCGGAGCCGGACAAAAAAAACGGTCCGGGCGACATGCGCCGGACCGCCTCAAGGGAGACTGGAGAGAGATGAGGCGAAGCCGGGCCAGGCGGCCCGGCTTCCTGCCGGCTCAGCCGAGCTGGACCGGGACGAACATGCGCATGTTCTGGCGCTGGATGAGCACCGCAACCTGCTTGCCCGCGTGCTGGACCAGCCCGCGCAACTGGTCGACGCTCTTCACGGGGGTGCCGTTGAACTGCAGCAGCACGTCGCCCGGAAGGATGCCGGCCTTGGCCGCCGGACCTGCGACGTCCTCGACGAGCAGTCCGCCCTTCGTCGACGACTCGGACTGTTCCTGGGGACTCAGTGGCCGCACGGCGACACCGAAACGCCCCTGAGCACTGTCGCCCGTCGCGTTCTGGGCGACCTGGTCATCCGGAAGCTCCGCGATGTTCACGGTCATGTCCTTCGCCTCGCCGTTGCGCCAGACCTCGAGGGTGGCACTGGAACCCGGCTTCATGTCGCCGATGACCTGTGCGAGATCCATCGACCGATGGATCGGTTCGCCATTCACGCGGAGCACGACGTCGCCCGGCTTGAGACCGGCCTTGGCGGCAGGGCCCGACGGATCGATCGAACTCACCACGGCGCCGTTCGTCGAATCGAGCCCGAACGATTCGGCCAGAGGCTGGTTGAGATCCTGGACCTGGACGCCCACCCGGCCGCGCACGACCTTGCCGTGTTCCTCGATCTGGTTGGCGACTTTCATCGCGACGTCGATCGGAATCGCGAAGGAAAGCCCCTGGTAGCCACCGGTACGGCTGAAGATCTGCGAGTTGATGCCGATGACCTGACCCTTCATGTTGAACAGCGGACCACCGGAGTTGCCCGGGTTCACCGCGACGTCCGTTTGCAGGAACGGAACATACGTGCCGTCGGGCAGCGCACGTCCCTTCGCGCTGACGATGCCGGCCGTCACGGTGTTCTCGAAACCGAACGGCGAGCCGATGGCGACCACCCACTGGCCGACCTTGGTCTTGGCATCGTCGCCGATCGACACGGTCGGAAGATCCTTGCCGTCTATCTTCAGCACCGCCACGTCGGAGCGTTCGTCGCTCCCGAGAACCTTCGCCTTGAATTCGCGTCCGTCGGTGAGCTTCACCGTCACGTCGGTCGCATGGTCGACGACGTGTGCGTTCGTGAGCACGATGCCGTCCGGGCGGATGATGAAGCCGGATCCGAGCGCCTTCGCGGGCGCCTGTGCCTGCGGCTGTGGCGGCTGACCGAAGCGACGGAAGAATTCGTTGAACGGATCGAAGTTCGGACCGTCCGGCATGGTGTTCTGATCGCGATCCATGGTCACCGTGATGTTCACGACGGCGGGACCGTACTGGCTCACGAGCTGCGAGAAGTCAGGCAGCGACGCCGCAGACGGAACGCTCGGCACGGCGATCGGAACCGCATCGTTTGCGGCCGCATGGGCACGGGTGATGAGGAGATCGTGGGATCCGATGTATCCCCCGACGCCGACGCCGGCCATGGCGCCAGCGATCGCGACCGCCAGCAACTTCTTCTTGAAAGTCATGATGTCCTCCTTCGCAACGGTTCGGGAGAGGCGGCTGCCTCTCGTACGATTTCAATGATGGGTGTCGCAACTTAAGTCGTACTTAACCGGTGGCGACTGATGTCGGGGAGAGTTTCGGCGACGTTCCGTGCGACCCCGGCCCTGCCGGTCGGATCGAGGTTCGTGGAAGACGAGTGCTCCGCAGCCGTCTCCGGTCACCCGCGAGTGAACGGCTCCACCCGACCCGATGACTTTGAGACACGACTCGCGGAGGCCAGTTCCGGCTGCGGTGGCGGCGATTGCGGGCCGCAGACGTTCAGGAGCGACGGTGGAACGCAGGAATCCCCGATCCGCAGCGCGGTCCGCGCCGCGTGGCCCGACATGCCATCTGCATGGATCCTCCGGGCGACGGTGACCGCAGGCCGCATCGCTCCCGGGCGCGGGTGCCACCAGGAGCCGTGACTCAGCTGCCCGGAAACCCGACGCGAACGAGAAGGCCCGCACCATCGGGATTGTCGTGGAGATCGACGCTCGCGTGATGTCTGCGTGCAATGTTCTGGACGATCGCGAGGCCCAGTCCGCTTCCCGGCACTTCGTTGCCCGCCCGTCGGTAGAACCGGTCGAAGACGCGTTCGCGCTCTTCCTCGGGTATGCCGGGCCCCGTGTCCGATACCTCCACGACGGCACGATCGCCATCGCGATACACGGCGACGTCGACCCTTCCGCCGTCAGGCGTGTAGCGGATCGCGTTGTCGACGAGATTTCCGATCAGTACCGAGATGGATTCGCCATCTCCGTCGGTGCATGCGGGTTCGTCGCGAGTCATGCCGAGGTCGATGTCGCGCGCCGCGGCGAGGGAATCCTGTTCGGCGAGGACACGCTTCGCGATCACGTTCAGATCCACCCGCACGAATGACGTGTCGGGCCGTCCGGGTTCCTGCCTCGCGAGCGTGAGCAACTGGTTCACGAGACGGATGGCCCGGCGCATGCCGCCTTCGAGCTGCAGGAAGGCGGCTTCCCGATCGGACGCCTTCCTGGCGTTCTGCGCGAGCTCGAGCTGCAACTGCAGCGCGGTGAGCGGCGTGCGCAGTTCGTGAGCGGCATCGGCCGTGAATGCGCGCTGCGCGTCGAGCGCGTGATCGAGCCGCTCGAGCAGTGTGTTCAGCTCGCTCACGACGGGTTGCAGTTCGTCCGGCAGGCCGTCCACGACGACGGGCTCGAGCGAGCCCGGATTGCGCTGCTTCACCGCCGATGCCACCTTCGCGAGTGGCTGCAGGCCACGGCCGACGATGATCCAGGTGGCGATGCCGAGGAACGGCAGCAGCACGAACATCGGCAGCACCGTGCGCCAGGCGATCCCGGCCGCGAGACGCCTGCGAATGCTCTGGGGCTGACTGACCTGGATGATGAGGCCGTCCCGGACGAGCGAGAAGACACGCCAGCCGCCTTCGCGTGTCTTGACGGTCTCGTAACCCGCGTGCGATGCCCTGGGAAGATCGACGTGCGTGCGCGAGAAGTAGCGCCGGACGCCATCCTCGGTCCAGACCTGGATCACGAGGTCGAACTGGGATTCCTGCCCGAGCGTCCCCAGGATGTCCTCGTCCTCGAAAGGCTGGTCGAGCAGCGTCATCGCCACCTGGTAGAGGTGGTGGTCGAAGACCGAATTGGCCTCCTGCTGGGCGTTCAGATAGACCCCGAGACCGGCGGTCGCGGCCGCGAAGAGGATGATCGTCAGCAACCAGACCAGCAAGCGCTGACGAATCGAATTCATGCAACGCTGCCGATCGTGTAGCCCACGCCGCGCAGGTTGCGTATGACGCCCGTGCCGAGCTTCTTGCGCAGGTGATGAATGTGGACCTCGACACTGTTGCTGCCGATTTCCTCGCCCCAGCCGTAGAGCCGTTCCTCAATCTGGGCACGGGACAGCACGCTGCCGGGTCGTTCCAGCAATACCTCGAGCACCTCGAATTCCCGTGCCGAGAGCGCGATCTCGCGACCGGCGACGAACACCTTGCGCGTGCTCGGATTGAGCGTGAGTGCGCCGTGCGTGAGCACCGAGGCCGAGCGACCGCCGTGGCGTCGCGTGATCGCGCGGACGCGCGCGAGCAGTTCGGCCAGGCTGAACGGCTTCACGAGATAGTCGTCGGCTCCCGCGTCGAGACCGGCCACCCTGTCCTCGACCGCATCGCGGGCGGTGAGGATGAGCACCGGGACGTGGTGGCCCTGACCACGCAGCGATCGCAGCACGGCCAGTCCGTCCTTGCGCGGCAGTCCGAGATCGAGCAGGACGAGGGAGTAGGGTTCCGTGCGTGCCGCCACCTCCGCGGACGTCCCGTCGCGGACGGCATCCACGGTGTAGCCGGACTGACGCAGTCCGCTGCGCACGGCATCCGCGACCATGGGATCGTCTTCAACCAGTAGTAGTCGCATCGAGTGATTCCAGATCAGCCGGAGCGAAGTTCGAGACCGGATCCGCAGGAACGCCGGTCGTCCGGTGTTCGCTGTGTCCCCGATTCCTCCATCTCGTTTGTCGCACGATACCCTGTTCCAGTTCCCGCGGGCGCGAGGACCGTTCGAGCGAGGCGGGACGGAGGGGGCCCGGAGTGTCGCGTTGCCGGGGCCGCATGCACAGCGGCGGGTCGCCGGGAACCCGGCGACCCGCCGCTGCATCTGCCGCAGATCGTTTACTTTGCAGGTTCGTCGGACGATGCGGGGGCGTCGGACTTCTCGGCTCCCGCCTTCTTGGTGGCGTGGTGCTTCGTGTGATGACGGACGTGGTGCCGGGCATGGTGCCGGGCGTGGTGCGCCGGTGCGGCCGGCTTGGCGGCTTCGGAGGACTGGTCCGCGGCACCGCCGGCGGCGTCATCCGCAACTGCGAGACCGGTGGCCGCCACGAACAGCAGCGCTGCCGCGGACGCGGCGATACGGGATGGTTTCATTGCATTTCTCCTTCTGGATCGACGAGGTCGGGCGAGACACCCTTGCCTCACCCCGGACGGGATGCTGAGGCCGTCCCCTTAACGGACACTTAAGGGAACTTCCGGAGCCGTACGGCGTCCGCCGGGTTTCGTCGACGACTTGCCGGAGGCGTGATCCCGGTGGCCGACACGGGCGACGGTCAGCGGATCACGGCGCGCTCAGCGCGTCGGCGGCGTCCAGGGCGAGCACGTTCGACCCGAGAAGCTCGTCCAGGAGGCGGGCGACGAGCACACCGCTGCCGAGGTGGAAGTACTCGCGGTCGTATTCGACGAACATCGGGACCGTCGAGAGAGTGTCGACGAGTTCGACGCGTGGCAGCGTGCGACGCTCCATGACGAAGTAGACGAGCATGACTTTCAGCGCGTGTCGCGCGAGGCGGTGCTCGTCCTGCTCGAAGGCCGCGACACGCGACAGACAGCGCGAGATGGCTTCATCGGTTCCGGTGAAGGGCTCGCCGTGACCGGGAATGACCACACGTGCCCCGAGCGAGCGCACGCGCAGCAGGGAGTCCCTCGCGGCGGCCAGGCGCTCCTTCCAGTCGTCTCCCGGGAGCACGATGCCGAATCCGTTCTCCCACAGCGCGTCGCCCGAGATCAGGACGCGCGCTTCCGAGCACCAGAAGGCGAGCGCGCCCATGTCGTGGCCCGGCACCGCGATCGCTTCCCACTCGAATCCGCCCATCCCGAAGCGGTCTCCCGGCGACATCACGTCGTCGAACCCGAATGGCTCGGCCACCTGTCCCGAGAAGTCGAGCCAGAGTGCGCGGGTGTCCCACGTGCGGATCGCATCGGCCTCCCCGACGGGAATCGTGATCCGGCTCCCGAAACTGCGCCGGAGCGCCGCGCATCCGCCCATGTGATCCGAGTGACAGTGCGTCAGCACGATCCTGTCGATGCCGCGACTTCCGAGATGCGGGGCGAGCAGGCTCAGCGTCTCGTCGGTGCGTGTCACATGGCCCGCATCGATCAGGACGGTCTGCCGGTCGTCGGTCGCCAGAACGTGGTTGGCGGTGATCCAGTCCCGGACGATGACCCGGATGGTGTCGGGCAGCACGGAGGACTCTAGCGCGGGCGCAGCGCCTCGAGCGCCGCCCAGTCGAACTCGATGCCGTGGCCGGGTCCGTCCGGCGCGACGGCGCAGCCATCCTCGATCCGCAGCGGCTGCGCGATGTAGCGGTCCAGCCCGAAGCCGTGCGCCTCCAGATAGGACCGGTTTGGGCACGCCGCGAGACAGTGGACCGTGATGTCGTGGGCGCCGTGCGACGTGACGGGGAGGTTGAAGCTTTCCGCCAGTCGGGCAATCTTCATGAATGTCGTGACGCCACCGCAGTTGGTCACGTCCGGTTCGGGATACGTGACGCCGCCCGCCGCGATCATCTGCTGGAATTCGTGGAGCGTGTGCAGGTTCTCGCCCGTGGCCACGGGCAGCCCGCCCTCGCGCACGATGCGGACGTGCCCGCCCACGTCGTCGGGCACCGTGGGCTCCTCGATCCAGCCCGGCGTGTACGGCTGCAGCGCGCGCGCGGCGCGGATGGCCTCGTCGACGCTCCAGCGCATGTTCGCATCCACCATGAGCGGGAAGTCCTCGCCGAGAAACTCGCGCATGGCCTTCACGCGTGCGACGTCCTCCGACAGCTTCGGGCGCCCCACCTTCATCTTGATCGCCCGGAATCCCTTCGCGAGGTTGCGTTCGGTCTGGGAAAGCAGGTCCTCCAGCGGGAACCACAGGTCGATGCCGCCCGCGTAGCAGGGCACGCGCGGATCGTATCCGCCCAGGAGGGTCCACAGCGGGACGCCCAGGCGCTTCGCCTTGAGATCCCAGAGTGCGATGTCGACCGCCGAGATCGCGAGAGTCGCCGCCCCGCCGCGTCCCCCGTAGTGCAGCCGCCACCACATCTTCTGCCAGAGGGCCTCGACGAGATCCGCGCGCTCTCCCTTCAGAACCGGCGCGAGATCGTGCCCGATGGTCGCGTGCGCCGCGTGTCCGTTCGCGCCGACCGTGAAGGTGTAGCCGGCACCCTCGGCGCCGTCACGATCCCGGATGCGGACGGTCACCAGCTCGAAATGCGTCATTTCGCCGTGCGTGCTGTCCGACAGCGTGACGGGCAGTGGCACCAGGTAGCGGTCTGTGGTGAGGTGTTCGATCACGGACATGTTTCGTGTTCCCGTTGCAGTGCGTTGGAATGGATCGGCCCCGGGCGGGAAATCAGCGTCCGCCCGAGACGTCGAGGATGGCTCCGTGGGTGAAGGATGCACGATCCGACAGCAGCCAGAGTACCGACTCCGCGATTTCCTCAGGGTCGGCGACCCGGCCCAGCGGCGTGGTGGCGGCGATGCGGGCGAGGATCGTCTCGCCGCCGAGAGGCGCCATGATGTCCGTGCGCGTCGTGCCCGGCCGGACGCAGTTGACGCGGATCCCCTGCGGGCCCACCTCCTTCGCGAGGGCGATCGTGAAGCTGTCGACGGCCCCCTTGGACGCCGCGTAGGCCGACAGTCCCGGCATGCCGCCGTAGCGCGACGCGATGGACCCCACGTTCACGATCGCACCGCCGCTCCCCCCGTGCTGCCGCGACATGCGGCGAACGGCCTCGCCGCAGCACCAGAACAGGCTCGCGACGTTCACGGCGAGAACGCGATCGAGGCTCTCCGCGTCGATGTCCTCGACGGGCGTCACGGCCCCGGCGACGCCCGCATTGTTGGCCAGCGCAGTGACCGGACCCAGTTCCTCGTCGACCACCCGGAAGAGTCTCGCGGCTTCCGCCCTGCGGCCGACGTCTGCCGCGACCGCGATCGCGCGACCTCCCAGAGCTTCGATGTCGGAGACGACGCGGTGCGCGGCTTCCTCGTTCGCGACGTAGTTCACGCAGACGGCGTAGCCGGCCCGGGCGCCGAGTCGCGCGATCGCCGCGCCGATGCCGCGTCCCGCGCCCGTGACGACGAGCACGCGCGGTGACGGTCCGTCCGCGGCGGGTGTCACCGGTCCTGCCCCTCCGACGGCGCAGGAGCCGGAGCAGGGGAGGAAACGGAGGGGGCAACAGGGGGAGCAGCAGGGGGCGCGCCCGGGGAGGCGGTGCCGGTCGGCGCAACAGGGCCCGGGGGCGAACCGCCCGCCCCGATGTCCGGCACGGCACGAACCGACGTGATGAAGTACTGGGTGTCACCGAAGCAGGACGTGGGGATTCCCACGTGCTGCTCATAATCCAGGGCGACACGGTGGCCGATGGTCTCGTTGATCTTCTTCGCGATGTTCTCGTCGCGCACGGTGAAGTAGAACTTCTCCGCGACCGTGCCGGGCATGGTGACGAGGGCGAGTTCACCCTCCCAGGTCTTGCACAGCCAGCCCCGCTGCGACAGTTTCTGCACATAGCCCGCGCGCTCGCCGCGGGAGTAGCTCCACGACAGCACGAACCACGTGTAGAGCACGAACAGGACGACCGGCACGATCACCAGCCACAGCAGCCACTTCAGGCCGCCGGAGGAATTGGACGTATCCATGAGGGGGCGATTCGGGATTGGAAAGATCCGCTATTTCAACCGTTGGCGGTGTCCCGTGTCCAGCCTCCCGCGGAAACCGGTGTTTCGAATCGGGTGCTGCCCTGGTTTGGCATGCAACCTGCTCAACGTTTCGGGAAACCCCTTGTCAAAGGGTGTCGTGAGGCATCACAGGAGTCCGCCATGTCCGTCGTCGCACTGCTCGGAAAGCTCCTCGGAGTGCTCGGAGCACTGGGTTCACCGCGTGCCCCGGGAGCCCGGGTCCCGCAGCCGGTTCCGGTCCCCGTTCGCCGTCCTCGGGGACGCCGCCGCTGACCGCGACCGACACGCCGGCGTCGACCCGATCGCGCGGGAGCCGCGATACCCCCTGACCGGCGGCGACCACGGGAGATGTACTTGCCTATCATCCTCTTTCTCGTGAGCCTCGGAGGCTTCCTGCTCGCGATTGGCTATTTCGCATTCACCACTGTCTTCGGCGGGCGGCTCCTGGCGAAGTGCCGGGTACCCGGCGAGGCGGTGTTCGATCTCGACCCCGGCATGAGCCCCGTGGAGATCGCTGCCCAGATCGGGCCGTCGCGCGCACATTCGCGTCAGACATTCCGCGTCGAACTCGAGCGCGAAGGCAGCTGGCTCTGGACCCGTGACGTGCTGCCCGGGGAGAGCCGCGGGCTCTTCGACGACGCCGTCTCGGTCGAACGTTTCCGTGTCGATCACGCAGGCCGTTACCGGGTCAAGGGCATTCCTGCCGGCGGCACCGATGGCTCATCCTCGGCAGTCGCCGCCATTCACGTCTATGCGCGCTCGCCGAAACCGAAAGCGTCGGTTTACGTCCTGGCCGGCGTGATGCTCGCCGGCGGTTTCGTCAGTCTCCTCGTCGTCCTGGCTTGACGCACGGCGGGCATCGATGATCGCCCGTCTCTGCCACACCTGCCTGCTGGCCGTCGCGACGGTGGTCCTGCTCGCCGGCGGCGTGCCGCGGGCCGAAGGGCAGGGCGAGGCCGGGTTCGATGCGCGGGATCGCGGCCAGTACGGCGTCGCGATTCGCGAGTTCGAGCGTGCGGCCACCCGCGGCGATCCCCGCGCTGCCGCGGCGCTCGCGGAGATGTACGAGAAGGGCCTCGGAACGCGGCGCGACCACGACGCAGCAGTGAAGTGGCGGGTCAGGGCCGCCGAAGCGGGAGACGCCGAATCCGCCTACATCGTCGGCAACCTCCATGCGCGAGGGGACGGCGTGGACCGGGACGACGCGGCCGCCAGGCACTGGTACCGGATCGCTGCGCGTCAGGGTCACGCGCAGGCGCAACTCGAACTGTCCAAGCTTCTGGGATCAACGGCCTCCCCGGACGACGAGGCCCGCGAGGCAGGCCTCTGGTATCGCCGTGCGCTCGAGGCAGGCGCCGACCTCGTTCCCGCGGTACCGCCGCGACCCGCCCCAGACCCGGGTACGGTCGAGCCGCCCGTGACGCAGACCGGCGCGACCATCGATCTCGCGACGCTCCGCCGGCTGCGTGCCCGCTATGCGCGCCTGTCCGCGTTGCTCGACGCGCGCGATCGTGGCCAGCGGTCGTTTCGCGGCACGCTGTGGCTGCCCTTCCTCGCCGCGGGCAGGGTTCCCGACGGTGGCCCGGTCCTGCTGCTGACGCTGCCGCTGCGACCCGGCGTCGAGTGACCGTCGCGATTCCCGCGGCGACACGCAGTGGTAATCTCGCCGTCCGGAGGCGCGCGAACGGTCCGGCGATGCCGGATGCGCGTGCCGCCGTTTGATTATCCTGTCATCGTCCCCATTTCACCTCGATGAATCCTCACGCCTCCTCGGCGGCCGCGGGCCCGGCCCCCGGTCGCACCGGTACAGCCCGGGGCGACTGGCGCGTCCTGCGCCGTCTGGCTCCCTATCTGCTCGAGTACAAGGCGCGCGTCGTGATCGCGCTGCTCTTCCTGGTCACCGCGAAGCTCGCGAACGTGGGCGTGCCGCTCGTCATGAAGGAGATCGTCGACTCGCTGGACGAGGTGCACGCGGCGGTCGTGCTGCCGGTCGCGCTGCTCGTGATGTACGGTGCCCTGCGGCTGTCGACGACCCTGTTCGCCGAACTGCGCGACGTCGTCTTCGTGCGCGTGTCGAAACGCGCGATCCGGCGCGTTGCGCTGGAGGTGTTCCGCCACCTCCACTCGCTCAGCCTGCGTTTCCATCTGGAGCGCCAGACCGGCGGCGTGTCCCGGGACATCGAGCGCGGCACACGAGGCATCTCCTCGCTGCTCTCCTACATGCTGTTCTCGATCATTCCCGTGATTCTCGAATTCACGCTTGTCGCGATCGTGCTGCTGAAGAAGTTCGACTGGCGTTTTGCGGCGATCACGTTTCTCGCGGTCGTCGTGTACATCGGCTGGTCGGTGGTCGTGACCGAGTGGCGCATGGACATCCGTCGCCGCGCGAACGAGTTCGATTCCCGCGCGAACACGCGTGCGGTCGACAGCCTGCTCAACTACGAGACCGTCAAGTACTTCAACAACGAGGACTTCGAGGCATCGCGCTACGACGAGCACCTGCAGCAGTACGAGGCGGCCGAAGTGAAGAACGAGGCATCGCTCGGCCTGCTCAACATCGGTCAGAGCCTCATCATCGCCACGGCGGTGACCGCGCTCATGATGCTTGCCGCGCAGGGGGTCGTGAACAAGCAGCTCACGCTCGGCGATCTCGTGCTCGTGAACGGGCTGCTGATCCAGCTCTACATCCCGCTCAATTTCCTGGGCATGGTGTATCGCGAGATCAAGCAGTCGCTCACCGACATGGACCGCATGTTCCGCCTGCTCTCGGAGAACCGCGAGGTCGCGGACAGGCCGGGCGCGCAGCCTCTGCACGTGCGAGGCGCCGCGGTCGCGTTCGAGCACGTCGACTTCAGCTACGAACCGAGCAGGAAGATCCTGCACGACGTGTCCTTCGAGGTGCCGGCCGGACACACGGTCGCGGTCGTCGGGGCCAGTGGGTCCGGCAAGTCGACGCTCGCCCGTCTGCTCTACCGCTTCTACGACGTGCAGGGCGGCCGGGTCGTCATCGACGGACAGGACATTCGCGACGTCCGGCAGAAGACTCTCCGCGCCGCGATCGGCATCGTCCCGCAGGACACGGTGCTGTTCAACGACACGATCTTCTACAACATCGCCTATGGTCGCCCGGAAGCCACGCGGGACGAGGTGATCGCCGCGGCGCGTGCAGCCCACATCCACGCATTCATAGCATCGCTGCCGCAGGGATACGAGACGAGCGTCGGGGAGCGGGGGCTCAAGCTGTCGGGGGGCGAGAAGCAGCGCGTCGCGATCGCACGGGCCATCCTGAAGAACCCCGGGATCCTGATCTTCGACGAGGCCACGTCCGCGCTGGACTCCAAGTCCGAGAAGGCGATCCAGTCCGAACTGGAGCGCATCGCGCGCGACAGGACGACCCTGATCATCGCGCACCGGCTCTCGACGATCGTGGACGCTGACCAGATCCTCGTGATGGAGGCCGGGCGCATCGTGGAGCGCGGCACCCACCGCGAGCTTCTCGCACGCAGTGGAACGTACGCGCAGATGTGGGCGCTCCAGCAGCAGGAGGAAGCCGCAGCCGCGTGACCCCGCCGGCGCTGCGCAGGCAAGATCTCGCGCGCGTACACTCCCGCCCTGGCGCAGCGGCGCTCGCTCGCTGCGAACGACAAACCGGACGGGAGTGAGAGCCATGCCAACGATCGGGACCGACGACGGCGTCGATCTGTACTACGAGGACACGGGGTCGGGAACGCCGATCGTGTTCGTGCACGAATTCGCGGGAGACTGCCGGAGCTGGGAGCCGCAGGTCAGGCATTTCTCGCGCCGGTACCGCTGCATCACCTACAACGCGCGCGGCTATCCGCCCTCGGACGTTCCAGAGGATGTGGAACGCTATTCGCAGGCGCGCGCACGCGACGACGTGCTCGCGGTGCTTGACGGACTCGGGCTCGAGCGCGCCCACATCGTCGGACTCTCCATGGGGGCTTTCGCCACGCTGCATTTCGGCATGGTGCATTCGCACCGGGCACTGTCGCTCGTCGTCGCCGGGTGCGGCTATGGCGCCCAGCCCGAGCAGTACGCCGAGTTTCAGGCGCAGGCCCGGGCCCTCGCGCAGACGATGGTCGAGGAAGGCATGGAGAAGGTCGCGGCCACCTATGGGCACGGGCCGGCGCGCCTCCAGCTCCGTGACAAGGATCCCCGCGGCTTCGCGGATTTCATCCGGCACTTCGCCGAACACTCGCCGGCCGGCTCGGCGAACACGATGCTCGGCTACCAGGGCAGGCGTCCGTCCCTCTACACGCTGACGGAGGAGATGAAACGCATCACCGCGCCGCTGCTCGTCGTCGCGGGCGACGAGGACGATCCGACGCTCGAACCGTCCGTGCTCATGAAGCGCACCATTCCCACGGCTGCACTCGTCGTGCTGCCCAGGAGCGGGCACGTGCTGAACATCGAGGAGCCGATGCTCTTCAACCTCGTCGTCGAGGACTTCTTTCATCAGGTCGAGAACGGCCGCTGGAGTGCCCGGGAAGCATGATCTGCCGCCGGCGAGCACGACATCGAGTTGACTCAGGTCAAACCGGTCATTGCCGGCAATTCGATAATGGGCCAATGTTTCGGTCCGGCTCCTGGACGCCCCGCGCGGCCGCGTGGCCGTCACACGTTGGAGGGAACGCAATGGAAGAGAACGATCTCAAGGCCGCGGCTGCCCGATCCGTGGAAGGAAGCGGCGACATCCGCGCGAAGGTGCGCGACCTCACGCTGCAGGCCATTCGCGAGCGCAGGTTCGATTTCGCCGGCATGCGTGACGTGATGCAGCAGGTCGCCGAAGGTATCTCGATCGGGGCCGAGAAGCGCGGCAGCGACGTCCGGCAGGCCGTCGAGTCCGGTTTCAAGGGGCTCGACGAGGCGCTGAGCAAGTCGCTCCAGGCCACGCAGCTCGCGATGTCCGAGCTTGCCTCGCGCGGCAGGGACTTCAACGAACAGGAGTTCCGCAGCGCCCTCGACGCGATGAAGAAGCTCGAGGCCGATTTCAGCGCCACGATGTCGCAGGTCGCCGAACAGGCGGGGACCCGCGCGAAGGGCGAGATGCAGACGCTCGCTTCCCACACCGCACGCGCAGCGACCGATACGAGTGCCGTGATCGCGAAGACCCTGCAGGAATTCTCGCAGCGCATGACGAATACCGCAGCCGAAACGACGCACGCGAGTTTCGAGGCGGCGCGGCTCATGACCGATCGACTCGCCCAGGCGACGAGCGGTTTCCTGTCCGGTCGGTCCGACGCGCTGGCGCGCAAGGACGACCGGGATCGCAGTTGATCGTCCACCACCACGATTTCGACCCGAGAGAACATAAATGTCGCACTATCACGCCGTCGTCTGGCTCGACCATTCCGAAGCCCACGTGATGCATCTCGCTCCCGACGATGTCGAGAAGTTCACCGCGCACGCTTCCGATTCGCACCCGCATCTGCACCACAAGCGCGGATCGGTCGGGGCGGGCAGGAACGCGGAGGACAAGCACTACTACGACGAAATCGTGCGGCTGATCGGCGGCGCGCAGGAGGTTCTGGTGGTCGGCCCGGGGCAGGCGAAGCTGGAACTCGTCAAGCACGTCCACGTTCACCACCAGGATCTCGTGAAACGCATCGTCGGCGTGGAAACGGCCGATCATCCTTCGGATGCCCAGGTCGTTGCGCACGCCCGACGCTATTTCGACGCCAAGGATCGCATGCGGGACCAGGGCGGTCACGTGCACTGAGCCGGAGCGAGGCCAGCGTCTGTCCATCCGTCGGTACGGGATCGACCGCTCCCGGGGGCCTCGGCGTGACTCGGGCTCCCGTGGACGGTCTGCCCTTCGTCGTTCCGTGACGGCGCGGATGCGCGAGCGCGATGCTTGAGTCCCTGCACGCCTTCCAGGATCTCCCGAGACTGCGGGAACTCGTCACCATCCTGATCCGGCACGGATTCGGTGACGTGGTCCGGCGCGCGGGCGTCGGGACATTTCTGGAGCGAGCCGGCGAACTGCTCAACGCGGGGCAGGACGAGCGCCTGCGCCATCTGGAACTGCCGGTACGCGCGCGGCTCGCGCTCGAGGCGATGGGGCCGGCGTTCGTGAAGCTCGGACAGGTGCTGAGCACGCGTGTCGACGTCTTCCCGCCGGACTGGATCGCCGAATTCGAGAAGCTTCAGTACGCCGTCGAGCCCGCACCCTGGGAGGCCGTGGCGCGCGAGATGACCGAGGCGCTCGGTGCGCCGCCGGACCAGGTGTTCCGCGAATTCGAGAACCGGCCCTTCGCGGCCGCGTCGATCGCGCAGGTCTACCGGGCGAAGCTCGAGGACGGCACGCCGGTCGTGCTGAAGGTGCGGCGTCCGGGCATACGCCCGAGAATCGAGGCGGACCTTCGCATCGTGCGCGCGATCGTGGGGGTCGCCGAGCGCGAACTGCCCGAGCTTCAGCGCTTTCAGCCGAGGGAGATGGTTGCGCAGTTCGCGAAATCCATCGCACGCGAGCTGGATCTCGCCCTCGAGGCACGAAATCAGGACCGTTTCGCTCAGAATTTCGCGGACGACGACACGATCGTCATCCCGCGGATCCACTGGCAGTACACGTCCAGATTCATGAACGTGCAGGACTACGTCGAGGGGATTCCCGGCAACGAACTCGACGTGGTCGAGCGCGCCGGACTCGACCGGAAGGTGCTCGCGCAGCGTGGGGCCGATGCCGTGCTCAGGATGATCCTGATCCACGGCTTCTTCCACGCCGATCCGCATCCGGGCAACGTGCTCTATCTGCGAGGAAACCGGGTCGGGATTCTCGATTTCGGCATGGTCGGGCGGTTGTCGGAGTCGCGCCGTGACCAGATCGTCGATCTGCTCTACGCACTTTCGCGTCACGACGAGCGGAAGATGATGGACGTACTGCTCGACTGGACCGGCGACGCCGTCGTCGACGAGGCCAAGCTCGCGAACGACCTCGGCGAACTGGTGTTCAACTACGAGAACCTCGAACTGCGGGAAATCCAGATCGGGCAACTGCTCGCGGACATCACGGCCATCATGCGCGAGCACTCGATCGTCCTGCCCGCAGACCTCGCGTTGCTCTTCAAGGCCCTGATCACCCTGGAAGGTCTCGGGCGCCGGCTGGATCCGGCCTTCCACCTCGTCGGGTTCCTCACCCCGTTCGTGCGCAAGGTGATAGTGGGCCGGTACGATCCCCGTCGCGTCACCCAGCGCATGCAGCACAACGTGGGCGACGCCCTGTCCGCGCTCGGCGGTCTGCCCGGCGACGTGAGCAGGGTGCTGCGGGATGCCCGGAAGGGCAAGTTCCGGATTGAGTTCGACCTCAAGCGTCTGGATCATTTCGGCCATCAGATCGACCGGAGCGCGAATCGCCTCACGCTCGGGGTCGTGACGGCTGCGCTGATCGTCGGCTCCTCGATCGTGATGACGGTCAAGGGGGGGCCGGAACTGTTCGGGCTGCCGGTCTTCGGCCTGCTCGGGTTCGTGGTCGCGAGCGTGAACGCGATCTGGCTCGTACTCTCGATCTGGCGGTCGAACCGGCACTGAAACGCCGGTGCCGGCCGGTGTCTGCGCCTTCTCCGCGAGAGCGGAACGACGTTTCTTTAATGCGAATCACACGCATTTGCGCTATTCTCGACCCGAGTGGCGGGACGGCGATGGCCCGTGACACGATGAAAGCGCGCTACCGGACGGTGGATCCGCCGCCGGACGCATGCTGTGGCAGGGGGGAACCGGAAGCCATGAGATCGGCCGACACGAGAGGGAAGGGTTGCGAGACTGGCGTGCTTTGATGCTCGTGCCCGCCGCGGTCGCGGTTCCGCACTGGGCCTGTGCTGCGACCTATCTGACGGTCGAGCAGGCACAGCACATCCTGTTTCCGGGCATCCCGCTCAAGTCCCAGACGATCCACCTGACCGAGGATCAGAAGCACGCGATCGAGCAGCATTCGGGCGTTCGCGTACGGGTCGACGACCCGCAGGTCTGGCGCGCCCCCGACGGTGCGGCGTTCATCGTGGACCAGGTCATCGGCAAGCACGAGTTCATCACGTATGCGGTGGGCATCGACGCCGCAGGTGCTCTGCGGGGCGTCGAGATTCTCGAGTATCGGGAGAGCTAC
>WGLR01000040.1 GCA_016125475.1 Betaproteobacteria bacterium | reverse complement strand
CTCCATCGCCGGATCACTCAGCGCGAACCAGTTCTGCATCAGATGCACCCTGAGCATCGCCTCCAGCGGATACGGCCTGCGGCCACGGCCCGCCACAGGATAATGAGGTTCGATCAGCTTCAGCAGTGCCTTCCACGGCACTACTTG
The DNA here is from genome assembly GCA_016125475.1 of Betaproteobacteria bacterium. GTDB lineage: Bacteria > Pseudomonadota > Gammaproteobacteria > Burkholderiales. The sequence goes on along the minus strand of WGLR01000040.1, from coordinate 71,205 downwards.
CTCCATCTCCTCCAGGAAGACTTCACGTCGGGTCTTCTTCCGCTTGCTCGCGTACTCCGCATCCGAAAAACTCATCTGGCTCATCTCGACGCCTCCTCTGCGTCCATCAACGCTTCGCCAGTTGTTCGGTAGACTTAATCAGACCTTCCCTTCCTGCAGGTCGCGCGAATTGCGTTCGAGCTGCGCGATGCCGTTCGTGAGACTTTCGTCCGCGAGGTGTTCGTACTTCGAGACGGTCTGCGCGAGCATGGACTGCGTGATCACGAGTTCGCCGACGAGGTTGATCAGCTGATCGACCTTCTCGACGCTCACGCGAATGGACGAATCGGCACTGCCCCCCGCGGGGCCGCCACCGCTCCTGCCCGAAGCCTGTCTGCCGGGACCGGCGTCACGCCCTCCCCCGCCGCTGGCGGGGACCGGACCGGAACCGCCGGGCACCGCCGCCATTGCGCCGCTTTCGACCTGCGCCACGCCGGACGACGACGCCGGAGCCCCGGGCGAATCGTCGAAGAATCCGAACCCGGTCTCGACCGGCTCTTCGGCCGGAGCCGCCCCCGCGGGTCGGTCGAAGAACCCGTAGCCGGGATCGTCGTCGGTCACGAGGTTCGCGATGTCCTCGAAGAATCCGTATCCGACGGGGTCCTGCGCATCGCCTTCGCCGGAGTCGAAGAAGCCGTACGCATCGGTGTCCCCGCCGTCACGCGCCTCGTCGATCACCGTGATGTTCAGAGCGTCCGGAGAAAGCACGAACCCGCAGAGGTCGTGGAGTTCCTGTTCCGTCGCGGGCGTGTCGAGCATGAGCCGCCAGGGCATGGCGCGCTTGCGTTTCCCGCCCCGCGCAGTCTGGCCCGCGGGCTCCTCCAGATCCGATACCGTTCCGATTCCCCGCAGTTCCGCAAGCAGATTCGTGACACCGGCGTCGCCGGGAAGCGCCTTGAACTCGACCCTGTATCGCCGCACCGGGGCCGGAGCCTCGGTGCCGGCGGACTCGACGGGAACTGCCTCCGCGGCCGCGCCCTCGTCCGCGCCACCGAGCGCGAAGGACTCGAGCCTCGCCCGGACCTGGACCTCCCGCTCGTGGTCTGCCTCGCCACCCGTCTGGTGTGCTTCGAGCAGGCCGTGAATGATGTCCTTCGCTTCCAGCAGCGCGTCGATCATCTCGCGCCGGAGAGCGAGCTCCTGCTTGCGCAGCCTGTCGAGGAGCGTCTCCATGGCGTGCGTGAAATCCGCCATGTCCCCGAAGCCGAACGTTCCCGCGCCGCCCTTGATCGAATGCGCGGCACGGAAGATCGCGTTGAGATCCTCCTGACCAGGCTCCGCGACGTCGAGTCTCAGCAGGATCTCCTCGATGGTCGCGAGGTGTTCGGTCGTCTCGTCGAAGAACACCTGCGTGAACTGGGCCATGTCGAATGTCATGCCGCGCGCTCCCTCGTCCCTTTGTTCGTTCGTCTGTCGCGAGTCCGCGAGGCTAACCGATGACCTTCTTGACCACCTCGAGAAGCTTCGGCGGATCGAACGGCTTGACGAGCCACCCGGTCGCTCCCGCCGCACGACCCTTGGCCTTCATCTCGTCCGAGGATTCGGTCGTGAGAATGAGGATCGGCGCGGTCTTGTAGTCAGGCATGGCCCTCAGGCTCTTCACGAGCGTGAGCCCGTCCATGCGGGGCATGTTCTGGTCGGTGAGCACGAGGTTCACCTTCTTGCCCTTGGCCTTGTCGAGACCATCCTGACCGTCGACGGCTTCCACGACGTCGTACCCGGCACTCTTCAGCGTGAATGCCACCATGTTCCGAATGGACGGCGAGTCGTCCACTGCAAGAATCGTCTTCGACATGACTCAGTAACTCCAAACGTGCATCAATCAAAAGAGGTCGATATCCCCCGCCGCCATTTCCTGCTGGCGCACGGGGGTGCGCTGCGCAGACTCGTTCGCGTCGGCGATCCGCTGCTCGAGATCGGAGCGGATCCCCTCGGCGTCAGCGACGAAGGTGCCATTGGTAAGCGCGAGGCCGGCCCGGCCGACCTGGTCGAGGATGTGCCGTATGGCCTCGCCCTGGCGCCGTGCGTGGGTGATCAGTTGCGTCGTGAGGTCCTGGAACTGCAGGTTGGTGACGGCAGCATTGACATCCGATTCGAGTTCGTCGGCGAGCCTGCCCACCTCGGCGGCCGCGTTCGACATGCGTGCGTTCAGGGCGCCCAGTTCGGATATCGTGTTCTCGACTTCCTGCTTGGCCGACAGGGCCGTGACGAGATCCTGCGAAGCCATCTGGTTGATGCCCTTCTCGGCGACGACGATCTCGGACTCGATCCCGGAGACCTGCCTGCGGATTTCCTCGCTGAAGCGTCCCGTGCGATTCGAGAGCTCGCGCACCTCGTTGGCCACCACGGCGAACCCGCGGCCCGCCTCGCCGGCCCGGGCAGCCTCGATCGCCGCGTTCAGCGCAAGCAGGTTGGTCTGCTTCGAAATGCCCTCGATCTCGCCGATCGCGTCGGTCACCTGCTTCATGCCTTTCGAGATGCGCTCCATCTGCTCGACGAGGGCCATCCCGGTGTGGCTGCTCTCGACCAGCCGGTCGACGTTCTCCTGCAGCGTGACGGACGCCTCTCTCACGAAAGCTTCCATGCGCTGACGAGCGGAATCGTCGGCCGTCGCTTCGAGCGTGAGTTCCTTCTGTCTCTGTGCCTTCGCCGTGATGTCGCGGAAGCTCCCGATCAGGTTCGGAATGGCGTCTCCCACGAGACCGTCGACGCGGCGAAGCTCGTCGTCGGTGCCTTCCAGCAGGCGGGACGTGTCCTCGCCGATCCTCACGAGCAACGGTGAAAGGGCATACGCGGATTCGTCCGGTCCGGCCGGTGCGTCGGGGACGCTCTCCGGGCCGGATTGCCGCACCCGCATCGTCACCCACGGCGCGGACGCGCCGACGGCCGCGACCAGCACGGCCCAGACGGGACCGTAGGAGGCCAGCGCCCACGCCACGCAGGCGGCGACTGCCGAACAGGCCGTGGCGATCCAGATGTCCTTGCTGCCAGAATTTCGGAGTGCGCGCTTCTTGATCATGTAGTCAGGTCGAATTCTGCTTCCGGGTGCACTCGGCCATCCCGCTGGACAGCCTCTCGTGAGGACTTATCGGATGCTCCACCGCCAACTTTATGACCCTGACGCGGGATCCACCGCTTCCGCCGCCAATGCCCCTCCCCGCGGCAGGGATCCCGCCGGACCGGAGGTCCCGCCGGACGTCATGCGACCTGCCGGACGGCGAGGATCTCCTTCGGGATCTCGTCCAGTGGCAGCACGGCGTCGACCGCGCCCAGCTTGATCGCTTCCTTCGGCATGCCGAACACGACGCAAGAACGTTCGTCCTGCGCGACCGTGCGTGCGCCTGCGTCGTGCATCTCCCTGAGACCGCGCGCGCCGTCGTCTCCCATGCCCGTCATGATGATGCCGGTCGCGTTGCGCCCGGCCCGCTGCGCGACCGACCGGAAGAGGACGTCGACGGAGGGCCGGTGCCGGTTCACGAGCGGCCCGTCGATCACCTCGACGGTGTAGTACGCCCCGTTCCGCAGGAGGGTCATGTGCCTGCCGCCCGGCGCGATGAGCGCGCGACCGGGCATCACGCGGTCGCCGTGGGAGGCTTCCTTCACCTCGATCGCGCACAGCGAGTCGAGTCGCTGCGCGAACGAGGCCGTGAACTTCTCGGGCATGTGCTGCACGATCACGATTCCGGGCGTCACGCGTGGCAGGGGCACGAGGATCTCCTCCAGGGCCTGGGTCCCTCCGGTGGACGTGCCGATGGCCACGATCCGTTCCGTGGTGCGCGCGAGCGCGCCGCCGGTGGCGGGCAGGACGGCATCGGCGGACAGCTTCGCCGCCGGCCTGACCTCGGCGCGCGCCGTCCGGGCAACCACACGCGGGCGGGCGGCAGCCGCGCTGCGCACCGCGGCTGCGATGTCGTTGGACGGGTCCTCGAGGAAGTTCCGCAGACCGATCCTGGGTTTGGTCACGAAGCTCACGGCCCCGGCCGCGAGCGCCTGCATCGTGGTCTCGGCCCCCTTTTCGGTCAGCGTCGAACAGATGACGACAGGCGTCGGACGCTCGCTCATGATCTTCCTGAGGAACGTGATGCCGTCCATTCTCGGCATCTCCACGTCCAGCACGATCACGTCGGGCCAGGCGGCGGCCATGCGCTCCATCGCGATCAGCGGGTCGGACGCCGCGCCGATCACGTCGATACCGGGATCCTTTCCGAGCTGTGTCGAAAGGTATTTCCGCACGACCGCGGAGTCGTCGACGATGAGTGTCCTGATCTTCGTTTGCATGCGTCCTCTCTCCGGAATCCCGCGCGCCCGTGCCTGCGTGGCCGTGTCGGGCGTCACCCGCGACCGGCTCTCGCCCCCGGGGCCGGCAACCCTGTGTCGGCCGTCCGGCGCTCGCCGTGCACGGTGACGACGCCGGTCGCGAGGTCCAGTCGCACGCGGCGGCAGGTTTCGCCGCCGATGTCTTCCGGGCCCGGCGCGAACCCGTGTCTCACGAGCAGTTCACGACCCGCCCGGGCATTCCTCGCACCGATGTCGACGCCCTCCCCGCCCGCGAGGCGCGGGAACATCTCGCCGCCACCGAACATCCGGACGACGTATTCCGGCGGCCGCGTGGCCGCCGTGACGGCCATCCTCGCGAGCGTCGCGATGGCCGCATCCGCGTAGAGGCCCGGCTTCTGACCGGCACGCACGGTTCCCGACGGCAGCAGGTAGTGACACATCGCGCCGATCCGCTGGAGCGGATGCCAGAGCACGACGGCGACACAGCTCCCGAGCAGCGTCGTGACGTGGCCTTCACCGCGTCCGAAGTACAGATCGCCGGGCATCAGGACGACTTCGGCCCTTGTGTTCGGGTGTACCTGGGTCACGAGGCACCTTTCGGTGCACGGCGATAGATCGTGGGGTGCTCCGCGTGCAGCGCGTCCGTCACGCCGTTCAGGCTCTCCGAGTGCCCGATCACGAGATAACCGTCCGGCTGCAGGTAGCCCGCCAGCCGCTCGGACACCTCCCGCTTCGTGGCGGTGTCGAAATAGATCATCACGTTCCGGAGGAAGATCACGTCGAACGGGCCGATTCCGGGGGGCGGTTCGAGCAGGTTCACCTGCCGGAACGTCACGCGCTCGCGCAGCGCGCGGTCGACCAGGAACGTGCCGTCGTAGGGACCGGTGCCGCGTCGACAGTATCTGGCGAGATAACCCCTGGGGATGTGCTCGGCGCGCTGCATCGGATAGAGCCCCTCGCGGGCGCGTGCCAGCACGCGCGTCGACAGGCCGGAAGCCACCACCTCCCACGGTCCGGACCCGAGCGTGTCGGCGAGCACCATCGCGATCGTGTACGGCTCCTCTCCGGACGAGCACGCGGCACTCCACACCCTTGCCCCGCGCCCTCTGGGCAACTGCCTGACTCGCTCGCGCAGCCAGTCGAAGTGCTTCGGTTCGCGGAAGAAGTAGGTCTCGTTCGTCGTGAGCAGATCGATGGCGACCTGCAGTTCGGCGGGATCGCCGCCGCCGTCGATGCGCGAGAGATACTCCGAATAGCCGTTGAGGCGCAGCTTCTCCAGCCGGCGGCCGAGACGCCCGCACACCATCGGCTTCTTCTGCGGGCTGAGCGCGATGCCGGCCTCACGGTGCAGCAGCGCGCGCAGGACCTCGAAGTCCCGATCCGAAATCTCCTGTCCGGTCATGATCGTCCCAGTCTTGCCTCAGAACGCGGACTCGCACTCCTGCTGCGACGCGCTGGCGAGCCGGGCGAGCTCGTCGATCGACAGCACGCGCGAGAGGTCCAGGATGATCACGAACCGGCCGTCGATCTTCCCCATGCCCTCCACGAAGTCGGGACGTATGCCTGTGCCGAACGAAGGGGGCGGCTCGATGTCCGCCTCCGCGATGTCGAGCACGGCATTGACGGCGTCCACGAGCACGCCGATGTCCTGGGACTCGCCGTTCGATTCGATCTCGAGAATCACGATGCACGTGCGGCGGGCCACCTGGGTGGACGTCTTCCCGAAACGCGCCTGCAGATCGACGACCGGTACGACCGCCCCGCGCAGGTTGATCACCCCGCGAATGAACGAAGGCATCATCGGCACGCTCGTGAGCGCACCGTACTCGATGATCTCCTTGATGCGCAGGATCCCGACCGCGTAGGTCTCGCCACCGAGGACGAAGGTCAGGTACTGGCTGACGCCGGGCTGCGCGGATTCGGCACCCGGCTTTGCATGCAAGACCGCCGACTTCATCGCGCTTCCCTCAGAACGACTTGAAGAAGGCTTCGCTCGGCCCGTCCGCGACGGCCATGGGCGCGCCCGAGGCCGCGGCGCGCGCCGTCTGCCTGTGTACCGCCCCGAACGATGCCACCGACGTTCCGGACGCATCGTGGCCCGAGGTCGCGAGCCGGAAGAAGGCCATGCGCTGCTGGAGCTGCTCGGCCTGACCGTTCATCTCCTCGGCCGTCGCGGCGAGCTCCTCGGACGCCGAGGCATTCTGCTGTGTCGCCATGTTGAGCTGGCCCATCGCGCCGTTGATCTGCCCGACCCCCGTCGACTGTTCGTCGGACGCCGCGGCGATTTCCTGCACGAGGTCGGAGGTCTTCCGGATGCTCGGCACCATTTCCTCCAGCAGCCTGCCGGCGCGTTCCGCGAGTTCCACGCTGCTGCCTGCCAGCGTGCCGATCTCCTGCGCAGCGACCTGGCTGCGCTCGGCGAGCTTGCGCACCTCGGCCGCGACGACCGCGAATCCCTTGCCGTGCTCGCCGGCGCGGGCGGCCTCGATCGCCGCATTCAGGGCCAGCAGGTTCGTCTGGTACGCGATGTCGTCGATGATCCCGATCCGGTCGGCGATCTGCTTCATCGCGGCGACCGTCTTCACGACCGCGTCGCCGCCCTCCGCGGCCTCCGCCGAGGCCTTCGTCGCCATGCCGTCGGTGATCTTCGCGTTCTCGGCGTTCTGCGCGATCGAGGCGGACATCTGCTCCATCGACGCGCTGGTCTCCTCGACACTCGCAGCCTGTTCGCTGGCGCCCTGCGAGAGCGACTGGGCGGTCGCGCTCACCTGCTCGGCCGCCCCGGTGAGGGAGTCCGCCGACTTGCGCACGTCCGTGATCACGGCACTCAGTCGCTCGCACGTCGAGTTGCAGTCCTCCTTGAGCTGCCCGAACGTGCCGTGGAACTCGGCCGAGATGCGCTGCGTGAGGTCGCCTTCGGCGAGCGCCGAGAGCACGCGCGCCACTTCGTTGAGCCCGAACTCGCTGGTCTGCACGAGCGTGTTGATGCGCTCGGACAGGGTCAGGAAGAAGCCCTCCTTGCCCTGGGTCGCGATGCGCCGGCTGAAGTCTCCGGCAGCGGCCGCGGTGACGACGTTCGATACCTCGCCCTCCACCGCGACCTCCATCGTGCGGTCCTTCCACTCCACGACGGTGCCGAGCCGGGTACCACAACCGTCCACGATCGGATTGGCCGTCAGCGAGAACGTGCGTCCGCCGACCTCGATCTGCGCGCGGTGCGTACCGGTCAGGCGGGAAAGCAGGCCGCGCTGATGCGCGGGGTTGCGGTGGAACGTGTCGAAGTTCGTACCGACGACCGTCCGCACGTCGAATGCCGGCAGGGCCTTGCGGATGTCCGCCTCGGCACCGGTCAGCATCTCCTTCAGGGAATCGTTCCAGTAGCGGATGACGCCATCGGCATCGGCGATCATCACGTTCGTCGTCACGCGATCGAGCGCGGTGCGCACCGTGTGGATCTCGCGCTCCGTGACCAGTTCGCTCGTACGGTCCTTCCACTCGACCACCGTGCCCAGACGCTGCCGCTGCTCGTTGAAGATAGGTGTCGCGATCAGCGAGAACGTGCGACCGCCCACGTCGATCTGAGCGCGATGGGGTGCCCGCAGCGACGCGAGCAGCCCCCGCTGATGCGCGGGATTCCGGTGGAACTGGTCGAAGTTCGCGCCGACGACGCTCTGGACGCTGAACTGCGGCAGGCCCTTGCGGATGTCGGTTTCCGCGTCCGTCAGCATCGTCTCGAGAGAATCGTTCATGTAGCGGATGATCCCGTCACCGTCGGCGATCATCACGTTCGTGGTCGCACTGTCCAGCGCGTGGCGCATCCTCGCGCTTTCCTGGGCGTCGTCCGTGGCGGCCTTGAGCGACGCGCGTGCGGTCTCCATCGCGTCGGTGAGTGCCGCGTCCCGGCCCGCAAGACGTTCCATGCGACCGTCGAAGTTGCCTGTCGCGTAACCCTGCACGAGTTCGGCGACCCTGCCCTTCACCGCGACGTGCGACGCGACGACCTGGTTCACCACGCCGGCCATCTCGCGGAACGCCCCCGGCATCTGCTCCTCGGGCAGGCGGTAGTCGGTGGCTCCGGACTCATGCGCGCGCGCCATCTCGCCGAGTGCCTGTCGCAGTCGTCTCAGTTCGGCGCGGAGCATGTCCAGCGCGTGCAGGGGACCGTCCCGGTCGGTCTCCACGGTCTGCTCGAAATCGCCGCGTGCAAGCGCGTCGGCAGCCGAGGCGACGGCCCGGGAGTTCTGGCCCCGGCCGTTCGCAAAGCCGAATGCGGCCAGACCGATTCCGGCGAGTCCGAGCAGTACGAGCGGCAGGCCGGTACCGGTCGCCGCGCCATCGAGCGCCGCAACGCTCGCCTGCGCGTCGTCGCGCAGGCGCGTGGCGAGTTCGAGAGAACCTGCCACGAGCGCGGCATGCGCGTTCGCGAAGGATCTGGCGTCATTGCGCCCGCCCGTTCCCGTCGCCGCGACAGCTGCGGCGGTCTCGAGTGCGCGGGCCTGCTGCGCCGTCTCGCCGAGGTCCGCCGGCATCCTCGCGAGCGCTTCGGCGGCTCGTGCAGACGCCGATTCCACGAGGTCACCGCCGTTGGCGCGCACGGCCGCGGCACGGTCGGCGGCGGCGGCACGCCACTGGTAGATGGCGTCGAGTGCGGCGAGATCCGCCTGAGCGCGGCCGGCCGTGTGCGTCCCCGTTCCCTGCATGGCACCCACTCCGAACACTGCGACGGCCGCGAAGAGCAGGCCCGACAGCCCGAACGACGAGGTGATCTTGTTGAACATTATTCTCGCTCCAACGATGATGGAATTTCGGTGAGTAACCTGCCTGGTGACCGCGGTATCCCGGCGGTCGCGGGCCCTGCGAGGGTGCTGTTTCGCGTGGCCCTCGCGATGAGCGCCGGCACATCGAGGATCAGCGCCACTTCTCCGCTGCCGAGGATCGTGGAACCCCCGATGCCCTGAAGATCCCGGAAGATGCGACCGAGCGGCTTGATGACCGCCTGGAGTTCGCCGAGAAGCCGATCCACGACGAGCCCTGCGCGACTCGTGCCGTTGCGTACCACCACGACACTCTCGTGGCCCGCGACGCTGTCCTCCACCTGGAAGACGTCCCGCATGCGAAGGAACGGCAGCACCTCGCCCCGCAGGTTGAAATGCTGGGCGTGCGCGGGGATGTCCGCCGGGAGTTCGATGCACTCCACGACCATGTCGAGCGGGATCACGTAGGACGAACGTCCCACCGTCACCAGGAATCCGTCGATGATCGCCAGGGTGAGCGGCAGACGGATCGCCATCTTCGTGCCTGCTCCCGGCGTGCTCGCCACGTGCACCGTGCCGCGCAGCGACTCGATGTTGCGCTTGACGACGTCCATGCCGACGCCACGACCGGACAGGTTCGTCACCGTCTCCGCGGTCGAGAAGCCCGGCATGAAGATGAGCCCGAACACCTCGTCTTCGGGCAGTTCGGTGTTCTCGGGCACGATCCCGCGTTCGACCGCCTTCCGCAGGATGCGCGCACGATCGAGCCCCCGACCATCGTCCTGGACCTCGATCACGATGGAACCCGAATCGTGGTAAGCATTCAGGCGGAGGTGACCCGCTCGCGGTTTGCCCGCCGCCGCCCGCTCGTCCCCGGTCTCGATCCCGTGATCCATCGCGTTGCGCACGAGATGCATGAGCGGATCCGCGATCTTCTCCACGACCGACTTGTCGAGTTCCGTGTCCGCGCCGCGGATCTCAAGCTCGATCTCCTTGCCGAGGTCGTGACTCACGTCGCGGACCACGCGCCTGAAGCGCGCGAAGGTGTCCCCGATCTGGACCATCCGGAGCTGCAGGGCGCTGTTGCGGATCTCCTCGACCAGATCGGAGATGGACTGTGTCGCCTCGAGCATGCCCATGTGGCGGATCTGCCGCGCGACGAGCGTCGCACCTGCCCCCGCGATCACGAGCTCGCCCACGAGCGAGATCAGCTCGTCGAGCTTGTCGGCCTGGACACGGATGAAGCGAGCCTCCTCCGCGCGCTGTTCCTTCTGGCGCGTCATCGCGACGTTGACGACCTCCGGTGCGACCACCGGCTCCGTCCCACCCTCGGTGGGCACGGCACCGGTGCCCGTCGTCTCCACCGATGGCGCTCCTTCCGTGACCCGCGTCAGGACGAGCGTGCAGTCGTCCCGCACGAAATCGAACACCTTCTCGAGTTCCTCGCGCGACGCCGTCGTGTGCACCAGGATGTCCAATGCCAGGTGACACGTTTCAGCATCGAACCGGTCGGCGGGCGGGACGTCGAAGAGCCGCGTGACGACCCGGACGAGTTCGCCCCGCGTGCCCAGATAGCGGATGAACGACAGCGGGTCCATCCCGTTGCGGAAGACGTCCGCACCGAACCGCACGTCGATACGCCAGCGGCACGGTCCGGAAGCGGGAGCGTCCGACGACGCTTCCACCGCAGGGGATGCCGCGCGAGTGGTCGCCTCCGGCGTCGCATAGAGACTGCGCAGTCGCGTGACGAGGCCTGTGCCCCGGTCCCTGTCGGCCGTCTCGCCGGTGTTCCCGGACTCGAGTTCGGCCAGCAGCGAGGAGACGTGATCCGCACACGCGAGCATGAGCCCGGCCAGTTCTTCTCCGAAGGCGAGTTCGCCGGCCCGGAGGCGGTCCAGCACGGTCTCGACCTCGTGCGTGAACGCGACGACGTCCTCGTAGCCGAACAGTCCCGCGGAGCCCTTGATGGTGTGCGCCGCACGGAACAGCCCGTTCAGCGTCTCCGCATCGCCACCTCCGCTTTCGAGCACGAGGAGTGCATCCTCGATCTCGCGCAGCATGTCGCGACTCTCGTCGAAGAACGTCTGGCGCGCCTGATCGAATTCGTTCATGCCGACACCTCGCGCGGCAGTCGGTCGTCGAGCCCGGCGACGCGGAATGCTTCGGCGACGGCCGGGCTCGCGGCGACGAGGCGAAGGCTCTTTCCCGCGTCGCGGGCGAGCTGCTCCGCCACGAGCACGAGCTGCATGCCGGCGGCGTCGAACTCCGTCACGCCGCCCAGATCGAGCTCCGGCTCGTCGGCGTCGGCGGCCATGGCGAGAAGCGGCGCCTTCTGTTCGGCCACTTGATAGATCGTGAACTCGCCCGCGACCACGTAAGGTACCCGTTCCATCCGAGCCTCCGTGACCATCAGGGCAGCACGAGCCGCGAGACGGCATCGAGCAGTTCCGGCGGCTTGAAGGGCTTCACGATCCACGCCTTCGCGCCGGCGTTCCTGCCCTCGAGCATCCGCGCTTCCTGGTTTTCCGTCGTGAGCATCACGACGGGCGTGAACTTGTAACCGGGGTGCGCCTTGACCGCCTTCACGAACGCGATGCCGTCCATGTTCGGCATGTTCACGTCGCTCACGATGAGGTGCACCTTTCGCCCGTCGAGCTTCCCGAGCGCGTCCCTGCCATCCGACCCTTCGATGACGTCGTAACCCGCACCTCGCAGTGCGATGCCGACCATCTGCCGCAGGCTCGCGGAGTCGTCGACCACCATGATCGTCTTCGCCAATTTCTCTCTCCAGCCACCAGTCAATGCATCTCCGGACACGCGTCCGGTTTCAGAAGAAGCTCACGCCGGAAACGGTTCGACCGGTCCTCGCGGCGGAAGCGTGGTTGCTGCGCTCCTCGTCGGTCGCATACCGGTTGGCGAGGGCGTCGCACCACGCTCGCGCGTCGATCTCCCGGGCGCGCGCCCGCTCGGCGGCGATCTCCTCCGCGAGCGAGGCGAGACGCCCCATGTCGTCGAGCGTGTGCGTGAGGATCTGATCGACCCGGTCCTGGAACTGGAAGCTCACGAGCAGGTTCGAGATCTCGTCACGAATGTGTGCGTTCTCCTGGGCCAGGGTGTCCGCGCCCTGCACGAGACCCCGTGCCAGATGTTCGAAGCGCGACATCACGTCACCGACGGCCCCCTGCGCATCCTGCGCGGCGCGCGACTGAACGTCGCCCGCACGGGTCACCGTCGCGACGGTCGTCTCGATGGCGTCCGCGATGGTCTGGACCTTCTCGGCAATGCGCTTCCCGGTGTCGGCGGACTGGCTCGACAGCCGCCGTACTTCGTCGGCCACGACGGCAAATCCCCGTCCCGACTCACCCGCTCGGGCGGCTTCGATCGCCGCGTTCAGCGCGAGCAGGTTCGTCTGCGCGGCGAGTCGTCCCACCTCGGCGACCATTGCCTGCATCTCGCCGGTGAAGGCGGACATGGTGGTCACTGCGCCAATGACCTCGCCCTGCATCGAGTGCGCGTCGGCCAGCGTCGCGCTCGCCTTGCGCAGGCGGGTCTCGCACGCGTTCAGCGTGTCCACGACCTCGTGCTCGCCGTCCGGCCCGGCCGGCTCACGGGCCTTGCCACGGCCGGCGTCCTGGAGCCGCGCGACCAGGGATCCGAAGCCGGACGCGAGTTCCTCCACGGACGTTCGGGTCAGGTCTCGCGCGGACACGATGTGCCGGGACCATATCGGCACTACGGCGGAACATAGCCTCGCGGTGCCGGCCTCGCCGACTGCCGGCTCGGCCTGCTCCCGCGGGTCCACGTGCGGCTCGGAGGCCTCCCAGCCCGGCTTCCGCGGGCGACTCGTCCATGCGACGAGGAACACCACGACGACCAGAACCGCCGCTCGCGCTACTCCGGACGGAATCCATGCCACGGCCAGTGCGCCCGGAATACCCCCCGCAACCGATCCTATCCACCATCTGCTCACTGAATGACCTCTTCTTATGGGCCGGACGGGGCGTTTCCGCAGGAAAACGTGCCCGACCCTTTCCGTGTCCCGGAAACGACGCGATTCCATATAGACTTGAGCCAATGCAGCCGGGATGGCCGTCTTGAGACGTTTAATTGCCGATTTGTGCTCTTGCGGGCGATGTGCGCACGCGCGTGCACGGGGCAACTGTCGGCCGTCCGGACCACACCGGAGGCCGTCGTGACGAGCAGGCGCACCGAAGGGCGGGACGCGACGCGACCTGCGCGGAAGAGGACAGGCGCCGCACGAGGCACCCCGGACGGCGGGCACGTGAACCGTGGCGAACAGGTTCCCCGCCTGGGCGCCCCCAGATCCTTCTGGAACACGGGGCTCGTGACGGAAGATCCTGCCGGATTCGGGCCCGGACACGACTATCTGTCGACACTGCACTTCGATGCCCTGCGGGGAGGCCACTTCCACGTGCGCGGTGAGACGGCACGGGCCGGGGCCCTCGAAGTCGTGCGGCTGCGGGTCGCCTCCCCGACGGAAGTGCACGCGGTCGGTGACGAACCGGTCTTCGGTGCATGTGTCGCAATGGATTCCTGGGGCAGCGGACGTTACTTCGGACAGCCCCTCCCGCCGGGCGCCCTCCTCACCTTCGAACCCGACGCGAGATTCTGGCTCGTGGGTGACGGGGAAACCGAATTCGTGACGGCCCTCATGTCGCGCGCCCGGCTGGAATACCACGCGGAAACCCTCCAGATCGCGCCCGCCGAGGCCCTTCGCGACATGCCGCGCGTGCTTCGGCCGCCGACGATCCGCATCGAGGAAATGCGACGCCTGTGCCTCGGTACGCTGAGCCGGTGTGGTCAGCTCGGTGACAGTCCGCTGCCCGCGGCCATGGCATCACACCTCGAAGTGCAGGCCGCCGTCCTGCTCCTGGTCGCTTTCCTGGGCCGCTCGCGGCAGCGTGCCGTCGGGCGGCCGCGTGCCTCCTACGACCGCCTCGTCTCCCGCATGCGGGAACTCGTCACGGGTGAACCGCATCTGGCGCCGACGCTGACGGACGCGTGTCAGCGCCTGCACGTCGGACTGCGCACACTCAACTACGCGTGCCAGCACGCGGTCGGGACGAGCGCGGCGGAGTATCTTCGGATTCTCAGGATGAACCGGGTCCGCGAAGACCTGCTCGGCCCGGACGCGCGGGCGGGAATGTCCGTCGCCCAGATCGCGCTGCGCTGGGGGTTCTGGCATTCGAGCCAGTTCGCACGCCAGTATCGGGAACTCTTCGGTGAACTGCCCTCGCACACCCTGCGGCGCACGCGTGCGGGCCGTCGCCGGCCGGCACGCAAACGCGAGACGGCCGCTCCGGCTGCGCCGCGCAGGCGCAGGGGCGCCACGGCGACGGGACGAAACCCCAAAGGCTAGCAGCGTCGAACGGACGACGTCCCCGGCAGCGCGCGAAGAACCGTGACCACACGCTCGAGTGCGGCACCATCGGTGAGATCGATGCTTACTCGCACCCGTTCGCTGTGTCCGCGACCCGCCGTGCGTGCGGCGCGGACCTTGATCCGTTCCCGGCCCAGTGCATCCACCACGCCGCGCAGCAGGCCGCCGTCGGTCTCGCCCGTCACTTCGACGTCGACGGGGAAACGGGCGTCGGGCGCGAGCTTGCCCCATGCGGCGTCGAGCCGGCGGTCGGCAGGCAGTGACCGGATGTTCGGACAGTCCGAACGATGCACGGAGACGCCCCGTGCACGCGTGACGTATCCGACGATCGGGTCTGGCGGCAACGGTCGACAGCAGCGGGCGAGCTGCGTGAGCAGCCGGTCGACCCCGACGATGAGCACGCCGTCCGACCGACCGTGCGGCGCGACTGCGTCGGTCGACGGCAGTTCGGCCTCCGGCGCGGGCTCCGCGCGCGCTTCGTCGCTCCTCGCGCGCAACGCGTTCTGCAGTACACGCGGGCCGACATCGCCCCGGCCGAGCGCCGCGAGCAGGTCTTCGGTCCGCGGGTACCCCAGCGACGAGGCAAGTTCCTCCGTGGAGATGGGAGCGCCCCCGACGCGATGGATCTCGCGGTCGAGCACGGCGCGCCCCTGGGCGATCGACTGCTCGAGGTTCTGACTGTTGAACCACTGACGCACCTTCGTGCGTGCGCGGTGGCTCTGCAGGAACCCCAGGCCGGGGTTCAGCCAGTCCCGACTGGGACCGCCCTCCTTCGCACCGATGATCTCGACACGCTGACCGTTCTCTAGCCTGTGGCCGAGCGGCACGATCTGGCCATTGACCTTCGCGCCCCGGCAGCGGTGACCGAGATCCGTGTGCACGTGGTAGGCGAAATCCACGGGCGTGGATCCCGCGGGCAGCGCGATCACGCGCCCCTGCGGCGTCAGCACGTATACCGTGTCCTGGAAGAGTTCCGTCCGGAAGGAATCGGCGAGCTCACCCGCGTCCGTGCCGCCGAGCCGCCAGTCCAGCACCTGACGCAGCCACGCGATTCGCTCCTCGAAGTGCACGTCACGACGCCCGCCTTCCTTGTAGCGCCAGTGCGCCGCGATGCCGAGCTCGTTCGCCTGGTGCATCTCGTGGGTCCGGATCTGGACCTCGAGCACCTTGTCCTCCGGACCGATCACGGCCGTGTGGAGGGATCGATAGCTGTTCGCCTTGGGTCGCGCGATGTAGTCGTCGAATTCCCGTGGTATCGGCGTCCAGAGGTTGTGCACGATCCCGAGCGCCGTGTAGCACTCGCGAACTTCGTCGACCAGGATGCGTACGGCCCTGACGTCGAACAGATCCTTGAAGCCCAGGTCCTTGCGCTGCATCTTCTTCCAGATGCTGTAGATGTGCTTGGGCCGGCCCGTCACCTCGGCCTGCAGCCCTGCCGACGAGAGCTCGCCGCGCAGGACCGACGTGACCTGCGCGATGAAGCGTTCCCGGTCCACCCGCTTCTCGTCGAGTTCCCGGGCGATGGCGCGGTAGGTGTCCGGATCCCGCGCGCGGAACGCGAGGTCCTCGAGCTCCCACTTGATCTGCCAGACACCGAGCCGGTTCGCGAGCGGCGCGAGCAGGTCGAACGTCTCGCGTGCGATTTCCGCCTTCTGTGCGGCTGTGCCGTGCTTCACGAGCCCCCGCAGCCGGTTCAGATGTGCCGCGAGATGCAGCAGCACGACGCGTGCGTCCTGCGCCATCGCGAGGAGCATCTTGCGCAGGCGCTCGAGCTGTTGCGCGTGATCGGCGACCTTCTTGCCGGAGGCGTCGGGCAGCAGCGCGTGAATCTCGGGCATCCGCCGGGCGCCCTCGACGAGACTCGCGATCGCATCGCCCCACTCGAGTGCCCCGTCGCGAAGGACCGGGGCCTCCGGCGGCAGCGCGAGCAGCAGCGCGGCGGTCAGCGTTTCCGCATCCAGATGCAGGCCCGCGATCACGTCTGCCATTCCCAGCGCATCGTGCGGCGCCGGATCCGCGGCGACCGCCACCACGCCGATCGCGCGCATCAGGACGGCCTCTTCGCCAGGTGCGATGCGTGCCCCGGCCTCGCGCCAGTGCCGGATCAGCGCCTCGGGGTCGAGAGCGGATGTCTGCGTCGGTTCGATGTCGTGGGAAGCTGTCATGGGCTCATGCGTCGGATGCACCCGATCGGAGGGATTCGTGCGTCTCACCGCCGGCCTGCCGGCGCACGCCAGTACCGCGGACGCGACTCGCGGAACCGGTCGAGGGACCAGTCGCCCCCCCCGATCCGCGCGGACACCGCGCCTGCGTCGTCCGTCCTCACCATCAGGATGCCTCGTTCACGATACCGCGAAACGACATCGTCGTGCGGGTGACCGAACCGGTTCCGGTACCCCACGGGAAAGAGCACCGCTTCCGGGGACACCGCCGCGATGAAGCGCTCCGTGGACGACGTGGCAGAGCCGTGGTGCGGCGCGACCAGCAGCGTGGAAGATAGGGGCGCTCCGGCCGCGATCAATGCCTGCTCCGAATCCCGCTCGATATCCGCAGGCAGAAGCAGGCTGTCTGATCCGGCCACGATGCGGAGAACGCAGCTCCTCGCGTTGTCGCGCCCGCCCGGTCCGGCCGCGCCCGGGGCCGGATGCAGGATCTGGAATTCCACGCCGTCCCACGACCAGCTCTGGCCCGCCGCGCAGCGCAGGACGCGACCCGCCCCCGAGAGGACGGGGCTCGCGCGCGGCAGCGACGTGAGCACCGTGCTCACCGGCACGGCGGCAAGTACGGAGGCGACACCGCCGGTGTGATCCCGGTCGTCGTGGCTCACCACGAGCATCTCGAGGCGCGTGATGCCCTGACCGCGCAGGTACGGCACCACGATCCTGCCGCCGGAATCCGAGTCGGCGGTCCACGCGGGCCCGGCGTCGAAGAGCAGCGTCGAGGACTGCGTGCGCACGACGGCGGCCAGGCCCTGACCCACGTCGAGCAGCGTCACGTCCGCATGGCCTGCCGGTGGCGCATCCGGCCTCACGAAGACCAGCGGCAGCAACCCGAGCCAGCCGAGCCAGCGAGACGGAAATCCGCGCGGGAGGAGCAGCCAGGCGGCCGCAGCGAGCGCGAGCGGAATCGACCACCAGACGGGGGCGTGCTGCACGTAGGTGGCCAACGGCAGCGCCGCGAGCCAGCGCAGGAACACGTCGAGCAGTTCCAGCACGCCGGCCGCGAGTCGCACCGGCCAGTGCCAGGGAACGACGGCACCGAGGAGCGTGAGAGGCACGACGACCGTACCGACGACCGGCACGGCAACGGCGTTCGCGAGCGGCGCGACCAGCGACACCTGCCGGAACAGCGCGAGCAGCAGCGGGGCGAGACCGAGGAACAGGGCCCATTGCGCGCGGCCCCAGCGCAGCCACCACGCAGCGCGGGAACGCTCCGCACCGCCGGAAAAGACGAGCAGCGCCACGGCGCCGAAGGAAAGCCAGAACCCGGGCGCGGTCACCGCGAACGGATCGGCCACGAGGACGGTCGCGAGCGCGATGCCGAGCACGTCCCAGGGATCGACCAGCACGCGCACGCGTCCCGCAATGGTCGCGGTCCCGAGCATCCAGAGGGTTCGCTGCGCGGGCACCGCAAAGCCGGCCAGAAGTGCGTACGCGGCGGCTGCCGCGAGGCCGATCCAGGCCCCGGCATCCGGCGCCGGGAAGCACCGGGCCGCGCGCGGGAACAGGCGCCAGGCCCGGCGCGCGAGCCATCCTGCCAGGACCGCGAACAGCGTCACGTGCAGTCCGGAGATGCTGACGAGGTGATTGATCCCGGTGGTGGTGTAGAGCTGCCACCGCTCGCGCGGGATCGATTGCTGGTCGCCGATCGCGAGCGCGACGACGACGCCGGATTCGGGCGAACCGTCGAGGACACGCTGAAGGCGCTCGCGGATGTGGAGACGCCACCGGTCGATCAGCCGCATCGGATTCCAGGCCGACACACCCAGCCGCCGGACGGGCTCCCGCGGGCGGACGTACCCGGTGGCGCGGATGCCGTGCTCGAGCAGCCGCGCCTCGACGTCGAAGCCGTGGGGGTTGGCCGTGCCGTGCGGCCGGCGGAAACGCGCGGTCAGTTCGAGCTGCTCGCCGGGGACCACCGGCACGCTGCCGGGCTCCGCCTGGTCGCCAGGGTCGTCCAGCATCGTGAGCAGCACGTGGCGAGGCACGTGCCCCTCCGCAGCGAGCGTGCGCTCGACCTCGAACTCGAAGCGCCAGCCGCGCGACGCGCGGACCGGCAGTGACACCACCTCGCCGCGCACGCGTACGTCGCGTCCCTCGATTCGCTCCGGGAGCGCGTCGGACAGTCGCCAGTGTGCCTGCAGTGCCGCCCACTCGAACCCGGCCACCAGGCACGCGAGGCCCAGACAGGCGCGGGCACATCCGCGCAGCACGCGTTCGCGGCGAGCACGCCAGTGCACACCCGCCAGCAGCAGCGGCACCAGCACGACCGTTCCCGCGACCCCCGGCAGGCTCGCCTGCTGCTGAAGGAGCCACGCGCCGGCGGCGAACAGGCAGGCGCCGAGCATCATGTCGTCCCGATCCTCCGAATCGATGCACGAGGACTACACTCCGAAGCCAGTTCTCCGCTGCCGCACGAAAGGATGCAGACCACGTGAAACCGGATGTCCCCCCTTCCGCCGCCTCGCCGGCGTTCTGGACGCGCGCGTGCCGGGAACTCGCCGCGGCAGATCCCGTGATGGCCACGCTGATCCGGCAGACGGGCCGGCACCGGCTCGTGCCGCGCCCCGATCCGTTCGTGTCGCTCGCCCGTGCGATCGTCGGCCAGCAGCTGTCGACGAAGGCGGCCGGAACCATCTGGGCACGCATCGGGGATCTCACGGGACACGTCGATGCCGTTTCGGTGGCGACGGCGGATCCCGCGCGCCTGCGCGCGTGCGGCCTGTCCGAGCGCAAGCTGCGCTACGTCGTCACGCTCGCCCGCGACTTCACGGACGGCACGATCGACCCGGCGCGCTGGGCCGCCATGGACGACGAAGCCGTCGTGACCGATCTGATCCGGATTCCCGGGATCGGACGCTGGACCGCCGAGATGTTCCTGATCTTCCATCTCGTGCGTCCGGACATCCTCCCGCTCGGGGACGTCGGCATACAGCGCGCACTCCGGACGCACTACGGACGTGGCCGGGACCTGTCCGCACGGCGGCTCACCACGGTAAGCGCTCCCTGGCGGCCGTGGCGGTCGGTCGCTTCCTGGTACCTCTGGCGCAGCCTCGACGCCGCGCCGTGAACGCCTCTCCGGAGAGGCCCGGGCGTCAGTCCGCCGAGAGCACGCCGTCGTCCAGCTTCAGGACGCGGTCCATGCGTTCGGCGATCGCGGGATCGTGCGTGACGATCACGAGGCTGGTGTCCAGGTCCCGGTTCAGGGACAGCATGAGCTCCAGCACGCCCTCCGCGTTGCGCCGGTCGAGATTGCCCGTCGGCTCGTCGGCGAGCAGGCACGCGGGCCGCGTCACGAGCGCGCGTGCGAGCGCGGCGCGCTGACGCTCCCCGCCCGACAGTTCGCCGGGCACGTGCTCCAGGCGCGCCCCGAGGCCCACGCGCTCGAGCATCGTCCGGGCGGCCTCGTGCGCCTCCGCTGCAGGCATGCGCCGGATGTACAGGGGCATCGCGACGTTCTCGAGTGCCGTGAACTCGGGCAGGAGGTGATGGAACTGGTAGACGAATCCGAGCGTCCGGTTGCGCAGCTCGCCGAGCGCCTTCGCCGACAGCCCGGCCACCGGCCGCCCCATCAGTTCCACCTGCCCCGCGCTGGGGTCGTCGAGCCCGCCGAGCAGATGCAGCAGTGTGCTCTTTCCGGACCCCGAGGCGCCCACGATCGCGAGCGTCTCGCCACGCGCGACGTCGAGGCTCACCGCGCGCAGCACGTCGACCGGTGCGGTTCCTTCGCGGTAGGTCTTGGCAAGCGCGTGGCACCGGATCACGGGCACGTTCATGGAGGTTTCACTCATAGCGCAGGGCGGCGGCGGGGTTGACGCGGGAGGCGCGGTAGCTCGGGTAGATCGTCGCGACGAGACTGAGCCCGAGTGACACGAGGGCGATCGTCACGACGTCCGACATCTTCAGCTCGGACGGCAGCTCGCTGATGTAGTAGACATCCTTCGCGAGGAACTGCACGCCGAACGTGTGCTCGATGAAGGGCACGACGACGTCGATGTTCAGTGCGAGCGTCACGCCGCCGATGACCCCGATCAGCGTGCCGATGACCCCGATCAGCGTGCCCTGGACGATGAAGAGCTTCATGATCGAGCCCGGCGAGGCACCGAGGGTGCGCAGGATCGCGATGTCCGCCTGCTTGTCGGTCACGGCCATCACGAGCGTGGACACGATGTTGAACGCCGCGACGGCGACGATCAGCGTGAGGATGATGAACATCACGCGCTTCTCGATCTGCACGGCCCGGAAGAAGTTGCCGTGGCTGCGCGTCCAGTCCGTGAGGTAGACGTTGTCGGGCATGGTCGGCGCGAGCTCGCGCACCACCCGTGGCGCGTCGAACATGTCCTTCAGCTTGAGGCGCACGCCGGTCACCCGGTCGCCCATGCGGTAGAGCTTCTGGGCATCGGCGAGATCCATGATCGCGAGCCCGGAGTCGTATTCGTACATCCCGACCTCGAAGATGCCGACCACGCGGAACTGCTTGAGGCGCGGCAGCACGCCTGCGGCCGTCACCATGCCCTGGGGAGCGATGACCGTGACCTTGTCGCCCAGGCGCGCGCCGAGGTTCCTCGCGAGTTCGCTGCCGAGAACGATGCCGAACGCGCCGGGTCGGAGATCGGAGAAGCGACCGGCCTTCATCTTCCTGCCGATGTCCGCGACGGTGTACTCGAGGTCGGGCAGCACACCCCGCACGAGCGCTCCCTGAACCGTCTGGTCGAACGAAAGCAGCGCCTGTGCGTTGATGTAGGGGGCTGCGCCGATCACCTGGGGGTGACGCCTCGCGATCTCGGAGACCTTCTGCCAGTCGGCGAGACCGCCGTCGAAGCCGACCAGCTGTATGTGGGCGGCGACACCCAGGATGCGGGACCGGAGTTCCTGCTGGAAACCGTTCATCACGGACAGCACCACGATGAGCGCCGCGACCCCCAGCGCGATTCCGGCCATGGAGGTCATCGAGATGAAGGAGATGAAGTGATTCCTGCGCTTGGCCCGCGTATAGCGGAGGCCGATGAAGTATTCGAAGGGAAGCACGGCGCGCGCGTGAGGCTTGCAAACGCCGCATTCTGCCAGAGCGGGCCGCCCCGCGTCTCTCCTGGAACCGGACTTGCATGCGATCGGGATGCCGTCCGCCCCGCGCGAAGTGGCGGAATGCACGCGGTCCGTGCAACACTGCAACCCTGACTCCAGATCGCCGACGCGACAGACCATGCGAACGCTATACATCCTCGTCCCCGGCCTCTTCTGGCCCGATCTCAGCGACGAACGCCCCTATGCCGGACTGTCGCTGCCGAAGATCCAGCGGCTGCTCGGAAAGGGCCGTCTGCGCCGTCTGGGGACGACGGGGCTCGAGACGTGGCTTGCGCGGACCTGGGGATACGAGGCCGCCGACGTGCCCGCCGCCCCCGTCCTCGCGCATGCGCACGGTCACGAGACCGGCGCGGACACCTGGATCTGCGCCGACCCGGTCCATCTCGGGCCTCGCGGCACGGAACTCTTCCTGACGGCGGGCCACGCGCTCGACATCCGGGCGGACGAGGCCGAGGAACTCGTGCACGCGCTCAACGCGTTCTTCGAGGAAGACGGCATCCGCGTGCACGCGTTGCGGCCCGACCGGTGGATCGCGCGCATCGGGAAGTCACCGCGGCTTCAGACCGTCCCCCTCTCCGAAGCGCACGGTCGTGCGATCGACCCGCTGTTGCCGCGCGGCGACGAGGCCATGACGTGGATCCGGCGCCTCAACGAAGCGCAGATGCTCATGCATTCCCACGCGGTGAACGCCGCCCGGGAAGAACAGGGAAGGCCCCCGGTCAACAGCCTGTGGTTCTGGGGAGGCGGGCGCTTCTCGGCCCCGCCCGGACACCCGTTCGAGAAGGTGTACGCCGACGATGCGCTCCTGCGTGCGTTCGCGCACGCATCGGGCATCGAGGTCGAGGCGCTGCCGGAATCCATGCAGACCGTGCTGGGTGCCGCGAGCCGTGGCCCGGTGCTGATGCACTACCCGTTCTGCGCAAGAGCCGCCGACAGCGGCGATCTGGACGCCTGGCGCGCCTCGCTGGTGACGCTGGATGGCGACTGTGTCGGGCCCGCTCTCGGTGCGCTCGGCGCCGGGATCGTGGACCGGATAGAACTCGTCGGCCTGTCGGGACGCCATGGCATCCACGCAAACCTCCAGCGGCTCGACGCGCTGCGCTTCTGGCGCCGAGCCGCGCAGCTCGGACTGCAGCTGCTGGGTACCGAGAAGCGGTTAAGCCACGCGTAGCCCGGCGGTCAGACTGGTCAGCTCCGCGGCGAGGCGCTCGATCTGCGCGACGACCTCCTCGTTGCGCGAGGCCGCGCCGCTGTTGCGATCCGCCATCATGGCGATGTTCTCGACGTTGCTCGAGATCTCCGTGCCGGCGGCGCTCTGTTCCGCC
Source organism: Betaproteobacteria bacterium (assembly GCA_016125475.1). Classification (GTDB taxonomy): domain Bacteria; phylum Pseudomonadota; class Gammaproteobacteria; order Burkholderiales. Next base: position 48,104 of record WGLR01000040.1, on the reverse strand, counting down.
ATGGCGTGCGAGATCTCGGCCGCCTTCGCGACCGTCTCCGCCGCGGCGGCCCGGATCTCGTTCAGCGCGGTCGCGGCCTGACGCACGAGCCTCACGCCCTCTTCCACGCGACCGGATCCCTCCTGCATGCCCGTCACGGCCCCACCGGTCTCCGCCTGGATCGCCGAGATCATCTCGCCGATCTCGATGGTGGCCTGACTCGTGCGCTCCGCGAGCTTGCGCACCTCGTCGGCCACGACCGCGAATCCACGACCCTGTTCCCCGGCGCGTGCCGCCTCGATCGCGGCGTTCAGCGCGAGGAGATTGGTCTGGTCGGCGATGTCCTTGATCACCTTCACGACCTCGCTGATCTGATCCGAGCGGACGCTGAGCGCCGAGATCCGCTCGGCGGAATCGCGCACGGCGGCCGCGATCGCCGCGGTCTCGTCCGCGGCCCGCGCCGCGACGGACTCGCCTTCCACCGACAGGTCGTTCGTGCGTTCCGAGAGACGACGGGAGTCGCGCGCGTTCTCGCTCACCTGAGAGAGACTCGCGGTGACCTCCTCGAGTGCCGCGGCGGCACGCGAGGCCGCCTCGCTCTGCGATTCCGACCCTGCCCGTACCTGCCGGGATTCCTCGCGCACGCTCGTGACGGCTTCGCCGAGGCCGTCTACCATCCGTTTCAGACGCACGACGATGTCCTGCACCTGCCCGGCCATGTGGTTGAACGCGCGGGCGACGTCACCGATCTCGTCGGGCGTCGTCACGTCGGAGCGCACCGTGAGATCGCCCGCCCCGATACGCTCCGCATCGTCCGCGAGCTGCGCGAGCGGACGCAGTCGGCGCGTCACGGCCAGGTACGTCACCACGCACCCGACGACCGTCACGAGAATGCCGATCAGCAGCAGGACATTCCGCACACGGACCGCATCGGCGTGCAGTTCCTCGTCGGAAACGCTCGCACCGAAGATCTGGTGCCACGCGGGGAACGGATAGGACACGTAGAGACGCCCGTCCCTCGAGAAGACGTCGTCTCCGTTCTTCAGGACCTCGGCGAGGGCGGCCGGCGACGGTGCCGCGGGGACCGCCCCGCTCCTTGCCTCGGGGCGGACGACCAGTTCGCCTCGCGACGGACCGTCGGAAGCATCCAGCACGAAGTAGTAGCCGTTCTCACCCACCCGCGAGCTGGCCACGCCGTCGAACAGGGCGGCGAGTCCCTCGGTGATGTCGAAGCCGACGTAGAGGATGGCGACCGTCCTGCCGCTCGCGTCCACGACGGGCGAGTACTTCGTCATGTAGTCGCGACCGAACAGGTGCGCCTTGCCGACGTAGGGACGGCCGTGAATGAGTGCGTCGTAACCCGGGTGCCCGGTGCCGAGCAGCGTGCCGAGCGCGCGGCTGCCGTCCTGCTTCTTGAGCGAGGTGGTCACACGCAGGAAATCGTCCCCCGTGCGCACGAAGACCGTCGCGTTGCCGCCCGTCATCCTCGTGAACGCGTCCACGTCGGAGAAGTCCAGGTTGAGCACGCCCGAATCCGACATCACCACGGGTGCCTCGTGCTGGCCGATCCGGACGACGCGACCGGGGTCCACCCGGACGTGACCGCCCAGCATGTTCACGAAGACCTGCGAGAGCCGGTCGGTGTTCGCCTTCGCGGTCGCATCGAAGGTCTGGAACTGGTGCGCGAGCAGGCGTACCTGCGCCGAAAGGTCCTCACGCCAGCGACGGTCCAGCGCCGCCGAGGCCCGGAAATAGGCCAGCATCGACAGGCACGTCACGGCGAGGATCAGGATTCCGCACGCGAGCAGCGTGAGCTGCGTGGAAATCCCCTGGGTGCGCTTCAGTTTCATGAGTGGTTACCTCCAGAGCGTGGTCACCGGGCGATCGTGTGCGCCCGCGTGGCCGAGCCCGGCAACGGACGAATCCGGCTGGAAAAGACATTCTTGCGGGGTAATATCGGAGCGTGGCAGTCGGTCTTTAGCGCCGACCGGCGAGGACACGCCCGCGGCCCATCGACCAGCATCCGAATCTTCGCCATCCAGCCAGCCCTTCAATGCCGCGACTGCAGCAGCGTTCCGTCCCCCCGGCCATCGTGGCCCGCCTCGCGGAGGCCGGCGTCGATCCGGTGCTTGCCCGAATCTTTGCCGCCCGGGGCATCGAGGCCACGACCGAGCTCGACACGGGGCTCCAGACCCTGCTCCCGTTCACGCTGCTCGCCCATGCCGAGGACATGGCATCCGTACTTGCCGACGCCATCGCGGCCGACCGGCGACTGCTGATCGTCGGCGACTACGACGCCGACGGTGCGACGGCGTCCGCGGTCGGTGCGCTCGCCCTGCGGCGATTCGGTGCGCGGGTCGAGACACTCGTCCCGAACCGATTCGAGTTCGGCTATGGCCTGACACCCGAGATCGTGCGCATCGCCGCAGAGTCCTCGCCGGACTTCATCATCACGGTGGACAACGGCATCGCGAGCCTCGAAGGCGTGCGCGAGGCATCCCGCCTCGGGATCCCGGTGCTGGTGACGGACCATCATCTGCCCGGGCCCGAACTGCCGGATGCCCTCGCGATCGTGAACCCCAACCAGCCGGACTGCGGCTTCCCGAGCAAGCATCTGGCGGGGGTGGGTGTCATGTTCTACGTGATGCTCGCGCTGCGCGCGGAACTCCGGAAGCGTGGCGCCTTCGCACGCAGGGAGGAGCCCAACCTCGCGGACCTTCTGGATCTCGTCGCGCTCGGGACCGTCGCGGACGTCGTCCGGCTCGACCGCAACAACCGTGTGCTCGTGACGCAGGGACTGCGCCGGATGCGTGCCGGCCGAACCCGCCCGGGCATCCAGGCGCTGGCCCGGGTCGCCGGACGACCCCTCGCGTCGGCGACCTGTCACGACCTCGGGTTCGTGCTCGGCCCCCGCCTGAACGCCGCGGGCCGCATGGAAGACATGGCACAGGGGATCGAGTGCCTCATCACGAACGACGCGGACCATGCGCTCGCACTGGCCGGACAGCTCGATGGCCTGAACCGCGAACGGCGCGAGGTCGAGGCCGACATGCAGGCGGCGGCGCTCGACGCGATCGGCGCGGCGCCGCCCCGCGGACGCGCGAGCCTCGTGATGTTCGACGAAGGCTGGCACCCCGGGGTCGTGGGTCTGCTCGCCTCGCGGCTCCGCGAGCGCTTTCACGTACCGACCGTGTGCTTCGCGCCCGGACCGGACGGCGAGATCAAGGGATCGGGCCGCTCGATCCGCGCCCTCCATCTCCGGGACGCGCTGGACCTCGTCGACCGTCGTCACCCAGGCCTCATCGTTCGCTTCGGCGGTCACGCCGCCGCGGCCGGCGTCGGCATCCGGGCCGCGGACTTCGACCGCTTCCGCGGCGCGTTCGACGATACGGTCGCGGCCCTGCTGAGCCCCGCGGATCTCGAGCAGGTCATCGAGACCGACGGCGAACTCGGCCCCGACAGCCTCACGCTGGCCCTGGCCGAGCAACTGCGGGAACAGGTCTGGGGTCAGGGGTTCGCCGCCCCGGTATTCGCGGGAGACTTTCGCGTCCGCACGCAGCGCCTCGTGGGCGGTGCCCACACGCGGCTCGAGCTCGTTCCCGCAGGCGACGGCCGGTCCGCGCCGCTGACCGCCATGCTCTTCCGGCATGCCGAGCCCGTGCCCGAACGGATTCGCGCGGCCTATCGCCTCGAGGTGAACGAGTGGAACGGGGCCCGGTCGGTCCAGCTCACCCTCGAACACTGGGAGCCGTCCTGAATCGGCCGCCCGTCATCGTGGCCGGGACGACCCGGACCTTCCCCGACCGCCTACCGGGCGCCGCGCAAAACCGATACTCTTGATCTGCAATTCACGGACGGACGACATGCCTCTGCTGGGATTCCACGAACTCGACGCGTTCGCGACCAGCGCCGCCATCGGTCTGCTCATGGGTGCGGAGCGCGAACGCCGGCCCAGCGCGAAGGCCGGACTGCGCACGTTCGCGCTGATCGCGCTGCTCGGCACGAGCCTCTGCCTGCTCGGCGAGAAGATCGGCATAGCCTGGCTCCCGGTCGTCGGTCTCGTGCTCGTCGGAGTCATGCTGATCGCGGTCTACGCGACCTCGCCGATCTCGGACGATCCCGGCACCACGACCGTCGTGGCCGCCCTGCTGTGCTACTCGCTCTCCGTGATGGTCTGGTTCGACCTCGCACAGCTCGCGGTGATGCTCGCGATCGGCGCGACGGTCCTGCTCTACTTCAAGTCCGAACTGCGCGGCGTCACGCTGAAGCTCGAGCGGGAGGAGCTCATATCGATCCTGCAGTTCGGGGTCGTCTCCCTCGTCGTGCTCCCGCTGCTCCCGGACCGCAACTACGGCCCCTACGACGCACTCAATCCGCGCCAGATCTGGCTCATGGTGGTGCTGATATCGGGCGTCAGCCTCGCCGGCTACATCGCGCTGAAGTTCGTCGGCCAGCGCTACGGAGCCTGGCTGCTGGGGCTGTTCGGCGGTCTCGTCTCGAGTACCGCCACGACGCTCGTGTATGCACGACACGCCCGCACGTCACCCGACGCCACGCGCCTGGCGGCACCCGTGATCGTGATCGCCAACGTCATCGTGTTCGCGCGGATCGCCGTCATCGTGGGCGTCGCCGCGCCTTCCCTGATCGTCGCCGTGCTGCCCGCGCTCGCGGGCGGGCTGGTCGTCGGAGCCGCGGGCTCCGCGCTGCTCTGGCGCCGGCTCAATCACGACACACCGCCACCGATGCCGGAAGTGCACAACCCCGCCGCGATCCGCGCATCCCTCGTCTTCGGCTGCATGTACGGACTCGTCCTGCTCGCGGCGGCGTGGCTGCGTCACGCCACGGGCGAGACCGGCCTCTACTGGCTTGCCTTCGTTTCCGGCCTGACCGACGTCGACGCGATCACGCTGTCCTCGCTGCGCCTCGAGGACCTCGGGCAGATCGGTGCGGACAACGTGCGGACCGTGATCGTCCTCGCGATCTTCGCGAACAACGTCTTCAAGTTCGCGATGGCGTTCTTCACGGGCGGCCGCCGCCTCGCGTTGCGCTGCGCGATTCCGATGGCCGCCACGATGGCGGGCATGGGCATCGGCTGGCTGTTCCCGATCTGAGCGGCTAGAATCCCAAGTTTTCCCAATCAGCGGAAGGCATCGCGCCTTGCCCGGACGAATGCTCGCCCGGCGCGCAAGGGGGGCCCGCCGCAACAGGACGACGCGCGAGAACATGGAAGCCGAACGACAGAACGCCATCTCGGATCACATCGAAGACCTGGGCAAGCGTGCCCGCGAACTGCGGAGGTATCTTTGACTTCGATGCGAAGCAGGCCCGCCTCGCCGAAGTCGCCCGCCTGACGGAAGATCCGGCGGTCTGGGACGACCCCAGGCGCGCGCAGGACCTCGGGCGCGAACGCAAGTCGCTCGAGACCGTGGTGGTCGCGCTGGAGGGCATCGACACGGCGCTGCGCGACGCCCGCGAGCTCTTCGAACTCGCGGAGGCCGATGACGACGACGCCACGCTCGAATCGGTCGAGGGGGACCTCGGCGACGTCGAGAAACAGGTCGGGGACCTCGAGTTCCGGCGCATGTTCTCGAACCCGATGGATCCCAACAACTGCTTCATCGACATCCAGGCAGGGTCCGGCGGGACCGAGGCCCAGGACTGGGCGTCGATGCTCGAGCGGATGTACCTCAGGTTCTGCGAGCGCCGGGACTTCCAGGTCGAGGTCCTGGAGGAATCCGAGGGAGACGTCGCAGGCATCAAGAGCGCGACGATCAAGGTGAGCGGCGAATACGCCTTCGGGACGTTGCGGACCGAGACCGGCGTTCACCGCCTCGTACGCAAGTCGCCCTTCGACTCCAATGCCCGGCGCCACACCTCCTTCGCGAGCGTGTTCGTGTATCCCGAGGTGGACGAGTCGGTCGAGGTCGAGATCAATCCGGCCGACCTGCGCATCGACACCTTCCGCGCGAGCGGCGCCGGTGGTCAGCACATCAACAAGACGGACTCCGCGGTGCGCATCACCCACGAGCCGACGGGCATCGTGGTCCAGTGCCAGAACGACCGTTCGCAGCACCGCAACCGCGCCGAGGCGATGGCGATGCTGAAGGCGCGGCTGTTCGAGCTCGAGATGCGCAAGCGCAACGAGGAGAAGCAGGCCCTCGAGGACTCCAAGACCGACATCGGCTGGGGCCACCAGATCCGCTCCTACGTGCTCGACCAGTCGCGGATCAAGGATCTCCGCACGAACGTGGAAGTCGGCAACACGCAGGCCGTGCTCGACGGCGACCTCGACAACTTCATCGCCGCGAGCCTCAAGCAGGGCGTCTGAGCGTGGGGGGCCGCCCGCCCGGGCACCCCGCACGACACGCCTCACCCCCATCACCAGACAGCAGGCACGAGAGATGACCGCCTCCCAGCAGCCCCCCACCGACGACAACCAGATCATCGCCGAACGACGACGGAAGCTCGCGGACCTGCGCGCGTCCGGTCAGGCGTTCCCGAACGACTTCCGCCGCGAGCACCTCTGTGCCGAACTCCAGCGCACGTTCGAGGGCAAGGAGAACGACACCCTCGAAGCCGAGCCGGTGCGCGTGCGCGTCGCCGGCCGCATGGTCCTCAAGCGCGTGATGGGCAAGGCGAGCTTCGCGACGATCCAGGACATGTCGGGCCGCATCCAGCTCTACGTGAGCAACGACGGTGTGGGTGCCGAGGCACACGAGCAGTTCAAGCACTGGGACCTCGGGGACATACTCGGCGCGGAAGGCACGCTCTTTCGCACGCGAACGGGCGAACTCACGATCAAGGTGACGGGCGTGCGCCTGCTCACGAAATCGCTGCGACCCCTCCCGGAGAAATTCCACGGGCTCACTGACCAGGAACAGAAGTATCGCCAGCGCTACGTCGACCTGATCGTCAGCGAAGAGACCCGCCGCACGTTCGTGACCCGCTCGAAGGTCATCCAGGCGATCCGCGAGTTCCTCGTCGGTCGCGGCTACCTCGAGGTCGAGACGCCCATGATGCACCCGATCCCGGGCGGCGCCTCGGCGCGGCCGTTCGCGACCCACCACAACGCGCTCGACATGCCGCTCTACCTGCGCATCGCGCCGGAGCTCTACCTGAAACGACTCGTGACCGGGGGCTTCGAGAAGGTGTTCGAGATCAACCGGAACTTCCGCAACGAGGGGATCTCGCCCCGCCACAATCCCGAGTTCACGATGCTGGAGTTCTACGAGGCCTATCAGGACTACCGCTACCTCATGGACCTCACCGAAGCCATGTTCCGCAACGCGGCGGAGCAGGTCCTCGGCACGACGCGTGTCACCTATCAGGGAGAAACCATCGACCTCGGCGCACCCTACGCGCGACTGACCGTGACCGAAGCCGTGTGCCGTTACCACCCCGAGGTGACCGAGGATCAGCTCAACGACCGGGGCTGGCTGGTCGCGTCGCTCGAGCGCATGGGCGCGCACTACAAGCCCTCGGACGGACTCGGCGGCCTCCAGCTCACCTACTTCGAGGAGACGACGGAATCGAAGCTCGTGCAGCCGACGTTCATCGTGGACTATCCGGCCGAGGTCTCGCCGCTCGCACGCCGCAACGACGCGAATCCGGACGTCACGGACCGTTTCGAGCTCTACATCGCGGGACGCGAGATTGCGAACGGTTTCTCGGAGCTGAACGACCCCGAGGACCAGGCCGAACGTTTCATGGAACAGGTCCGCCAGAAGGACGCGGGCGACCAGGAAGCCATGCACTACGACACCGACTACATCCGTGCGCTGGAATACGGTCTGCCGCCGACCGCGGGCGAAGGCATCGGCATCGACCGCTTCGTGATGCTGCTCACCGACAGCCCCAGCATTCGCGACGTGATCCTGTTTCCGCACATGCGTCCGGAGGACTGAAGGTCCGCGCGCAGGCGGTTCGATTACCCCTCTGCCCACTACCATTCAGCGCCCAACCTTCGTCGGTTGGGCGTTTTCATTTCCGGGTTCCGTGGCATCACGCGGGGGTTCGGCGCCGATCTGCGCGCCTACGGGACCAGCAGCGAGTACGTGCACGAACTGATCAGCCACAATCAGGACCGGTTGCAGTTGCGGGACCTGCTCCTCGCGGGCGCTGCGGGGGGTGACCGAGAGCTACTTCGAGGGACTGCGTGAGCGTGTGCGCAGCGCGGCTCGGCCGGCAGCACGCCCCCGGGTGGATGCAGGAACCCGGCGTCGCGTGACGGTTCGTCTGCGGGGTCGCCGAGTGCTCTCGTAGGTCCGCGCCCCGCTGGAACAGCCGCCCGCTGAAATCTAGTGCTGGGGTACGCAGATCGTGTGTACCCCAAAAGTATGAATTGAATTCCAAGTCTTTGCGGCGCGTCGGTCACCGCATGCGGCACACCCGTTCGCCGGCGACATTGAGAGTCAGCACGACGTTCAAGCCGAGGCGTTTGCGCAGCAGGCCCGAGATCGCACCGAACACCCCTAATGCAGTTGCCATTCGGTGGCCAGCATCAGTTGCAGGTTGGTCGCGCCCTGCGAGCGGTGTAACGCCACCACGAGGGCAGCTAGCTTGTTGCCGGGGCGGACCGGGATTTCCTCCAGAAGTTTGAGCCGGGCAGCGTTTCCATCGCGGCCTCCGTCACTCGGGCGGACCGTCGAAGATGGCGAGCAGCTCGTCGAGCGCCTGCTCCACCCGCCCCAGGTCGGCGACGTGGCCCCACTGGATGGCATCCGGGTCATGGCCGAAGTGGTCGGCGGCCAGCTGCTGCAGCCGCGCCAGCTTGACGTGGATCTGCGTGGTGCGCGCGGCGTATGCGGTGCCGGGATCGGTGTGGCGCATCGGGGTGTCTGGGTTGATCGCGATGCCCTGATTCACGCGCTGTTCCGCCCCGAAGCCAAGCTCGGGCGAGCGCACTCCCCCTGATAGACTTTCATCCGGTTTAATCGACTTGAGGCGCTTCCAGTTGGCAAGCGCGGACACCATGACCACAGAACCGTGGGTTTCCGTCGAGCAGGTCGCCCAGCACCTGGGCGTGGCTAAGGACACCGTCTATCGCTGGCGGGAACACCGGGGACTGCCGGCGCACCGCGTCGGGCGGCTGTGGAAGTTCAAGCTGTCTGAGGTGGACGACTGGGTGCGCGCCGGGGGCGCGGATGAAGAACAAAGCGCGGGCGTCCACAACGCCCGCAAAAACTGAAGGTCACGAGGCGCCATGCCCACACTGAACTGGATCGGCAAGGAAGCCGTCGTCAAGCATTACAAGGAAGTGCCCTTCCGCCTGTTGGAGCCGGCGCCCGACCTCTCCTGCGGCGACAGCGGGAGCGGCAACCTCATCGTGCAGGGCGACAACCTGCATGCGCTCAAGGCCCTGCTGCCCCGCTATGCCGGCCAGGTTAAGTGCATCTACATCGACCCGCCCTACAACACCGGCAACGAGGGCTGGGTTTACAACGACAACGTCAACAGCCCAGAGATCCGCAAGTGGCTGGGCGAGGTGGTCGGCAAGGAAGGTGAGACGCTGGACCGGCACGACCGCTGGCTATCGATGATGTACCCGCGCTTGGTTCTGTTGAGGCAGTTCCTTCGCGAGGATGGCGCGATCTTCGTATCCATCGACGACAACGAGATTGCGACGCTTCGGCTCTTGATGGACGAGATCTTCGGTGCGCGCAATTTCGTGGCCACAGTTCTTTGGCAGAAGGTCTTTGCGCCGAAGAACAGCGCGCGCCACCTATCGGAAGATCACGACTACATCGTCGTCTACGCAGCGAAAGCAGACAGATGGCGGCCCAACCTCATACCGCGCGCGGAAGAGGCAACTGCGAGGTACAAGAATCCTGACAACGATCCTCGAGGTCCGTGGACGTCTGGCGATCTACAGGCGCGGAACTACTACGGCGAGGGCACGTATCCGGTGACTTGCCCGTCTGGCCGCGTTATTCCCGGACCTGGTCGTGGGATGTACTGGCGCGTGTCAAAAGAGAAGTTCGCCGAGCTCGACCGTGATCGTCGCATCTGGTGGGGCGACGATGGAAGCAACATGCCGCGGCTCAAGCGGTTTCTGTCCGACGTCAAAGACGGGGTCGTGCCGCAGACGATGTGGTTTCACAAGGATGTCGGTCATACGCAGGAAGCTAAGAAGGAACTGCTTGAACTCGTAGACTTCGAGTCGAGCGATGACGTTTTCATTACTCCGAAGCCCACACGTCTGATACAGCGCATTCTTCAGATCGCGACCGACAGAGACTCCATCGTCCTTGACAGCTTCGCGGGTTCGGGCACGACCGGCCACGCGGTGCTCAAGCAGAACGTCGAGGACGGGGGTTCGCGCCGATTCATCCAGGTGGAAATGCTGCCCAGTGTGGCGACGAAGATCACTGCCAGCCGGGCGGCGCGGGCCATCGCAGGCTATTCGAATTCAAAGGGCGAACAGATTACAGGCCTCGGAGGCGGCTTCCAGTTCTGCCGCCTCTCTGCGGAACCTCTGTTCGATGCCGAGGGCCAGATCCGGCGCGATGTGACCTTCGCCCAACTGGCCGAGTTCGTGTGGTTCGCCGAGACCGGCACGGGCTACACGGGCCAAGCCGATTCGCCGCTGCTCGGCCTACACGAGGGCCGCGCGATCTACTTGCTCTACAACGGCATCCTCAAAGACCGCTCGGCTGCTGGCGGCAACGTGCTCACCGGCCCGGTGTTCGATGTGCTGCCGAAATTCGCCGGCCCCAAAGTGATCTACGCCGCTGCCAACCGCATCGGTGGCCGCGCGGCACGCGAGGGCATCACCTTCAAGCAAACCCCTTACGCGCTGGAGGTGTAAGCCATGAGTACGTTCGCACCCAAGACTTACCAGCAGCAGGTGCTCGACAGCGTCGAGGCCTACTTCAAGGCCTGCCACGAGCTGCCGTCCCCCTCGATTGCTTTCACCGCCACCACGGAGCGCCTGTGGGGGCGTGGCAATGCGTACAGCCCGCTTTCGGGCTTTCCGCCCGACATGCCGTACTTCTGCCTGCGCGTACCAACCGGCGGCGGCAAGACCTGGCTGGCGGCGAAGAGCGTGGCGTTGGTCAACACGCATCTGCTGCGCTGCGAGCACAGCGTGATCCTGTGGCTGGTGCCGAGCAAACCCATCCGCGAGCAGACCTTGCGGGCCCTGCGCGACCGCCTGCATCCGTACCACACGGCGCTGCGCGAGGCCGGGCCCATCACGGTGATGGACCTCGACGAGGCCAAGAGCGTGACCCGCGCGACGCTGGACACCTCGACCACGATCATCGTCGCCACCCGGCAGGCGTTTCAGGTGGAGGACGAGGAGTCCCGCAAGGTGTACCAGAGCAGCGGCGCACTGATGCACCACTTCGACAACCTGTCACCCACGCAGCGCGACGGCTTGTTGAGCGAAGGGGAAGGTGCCGACCGCACGACGCCGTGCTCGCTGGCCAACGTGCTGCGCCTGCGTCGGCCCTTCGTGGTGGTGGACGAGGCGCACAACAGCCGCACCGAACTGGCCTTCGACATGCTGGCGCGCTTCCGCCCCAGCGGCGTGATGGAACTGACCGCCACGCCCGACCTGGAACGCACGCCGAGCAATGTGCTGCACAGCGTCTCCGCCGCCGAATTGAAGGCGGAGGAAATGATCAAGCTGCCCGTGGTGCTGGAAACCGAGCCGAACTGGCAACAGTGTCTGGCCGACGCCATCGGCCGCCGCGACGCCCTGCACAAGCTGGCCGATGAGGAACGCCGGGCGGGCAACCCCTACCTCCGGCCGCTGGTGTTGATTCAATCGGAGCCCCGCCGTGCTGGAGTGGAGACGCTGGATTTCGAGCGCGTCAAGAACGAACTGATCGCCAACCACGGCATTCCGGCCAGCGAGATCGTCGTAGCCACCGGCGAGGAAAAGGGGCTGGAGCAGATCGATACCGACTACAAGCTGGGCATTGCCGACCCGGCCTGCCCGGTGAGGTTTGTGATCACCCAGAAAGCGCTGGCCGAGGGCTGGGACTGCCCGTTCGCCTACATCCTGGTGAGCATGGCCTCGCTGTCATCGGCCACGGCGGTGGAGCAATTGCTCGGGCGCGTGTTGCGTCAACCCGGCGCCAGCCATCGGCAGGCCAAGGCTTTGAATCAGTCCTACGCCTTCGTGGTGTCACGCAACTTTGCCGAGACGGCAGGCGCGCTGCGAGACCGTCTGGTGGCGGGCGCGGGCTTCGAGCGACGCGAGGTGACCGAGTTCGTCACCGCCGCCAAGTCCGAGCAGGCAAGGCTGGACTTGGAAGGTCACGCTGGGCGCGTCGTGGTTCGTCCGGTGGCGATCACGTTGACCGAGAAGCCCGATCTCAAGAGCGTGCCAAAGCCGGTGCGCGACAAGGTGAGCTGGGACGGCAAGCTCAACACGCTGACCATCACCACGCCGCTGACCGAGGACGAGGCCGACGTGCTGAAGGCTTCAGTCACGAGCGATTCGGCGGCGGCTGCCATCGTAGAGGCGGCCGAGATCAGCCGTACAACGGCCATCGAGTTCTTCCGGACGCCGGCCGAGTTGGGTGACCGCCTCCGCGTGCCGCAGCTGGCGCTGCGCGTACAAGGTGAGCTGCAACTGTTCGACGACCCGGAGGTGCTCGACTACCCGTGGGACTTGTCGACGTACGACGCCGCGCCGACAGGTGACGACATCACCGCGCTGGCCGCGGGCCTCAAGGTGTCCGAAGGCGGCGAGATCGATGTCGATGGCGAGAGCGGCAAAGTCGTCTCGCGATTCCTGCCCGATTTGCAGCGTGACCTGGGGCTGGTCTATCAGCCCGAGCACTGGGACGAGGTGCGCCTCGCGACGTGGCTGTGCCGGAATCTGCCGGAGCCGTCACTCACCCACGCGAGCAAGCAAGCCTTCGTGGCCAAGTGGCTGACCGAACTGTTGCGCCGTGAGGGCTTCACGCTGGCCCGTGCGAATCTGCAGAAGTTCATGCTGCGCAACCTGTTGGAAGCACGCATTCGTGAGCTGCACAGGCTGGCTGTTGGCAAGGCGTTCCAGCAGGCACTGTTCGGCGACGATGCGGCATCGCGCGTCGCGGTGACGGATCAGTACGCCTTTGAGTGCCACGCGCAGGCCTACGCGCCCAGCCGTGACTACGACGGCCGTTTCGGGCACTTTGACTTCCGCAAGCATTTCTATGGCCGCATCGGCGACTTCGATAGCAAGGAGGAGTTCGAGTGCGCCTGCTGGCTCGACATTCAGGCGCAGCAGGGGCGCGTCCAGTTCTGGGTTCGCAACCTCGTTCGACGCGAAGGAAGTTCGTTCTTCCTGCAAAAGGCGGACGGGCGCTTCTACCCTGACTTCCTGTGTCAGTTGCCGGGCAGCGCAAACAAGCCCGGCCCGATCCTGGCCGTCGAATACAAGGGAGCGGATCGTTGGGCTGGTGCGGAGGATGACCGGTTGATTGGCGGCCTATGGGCAAACCTGTCCGGGGGGCGCTGCCGCTTCGTAATGGTCAAGGACAAGCGGTGGGATTGGCTCGAGGAGAAGCTATCCCCATCGCTGGTTCGGCAGAGCTGATTCCGAGAGTTCATCGCGGTGGACCACGCATCCCTCTCGACCCTGCGCGACCGCCACCCCGCCTGGCGGCTGCTGGCCTCGCCGCATGCGCCGCTGGTGGCGAGCTTCCTGCACCGCGCGTACGTGGCGCCCAACGTGCGCGTGATGAGCGAGGCCGATCTTGCGGAGGCGCTGGAGGACGAGCTGTACGCCCTGCGTGAGCAGTTGGGGCCCGAGGCTTACCCCAAGGGCGCGCAGGACTACCTGAACGACTGGGCCGCGCCCGACAAGGGTTGGCTGCGCAAGTTCTACAAGCCGGGCACGGACGAGGCGCAGTTCGACCTGACGCCGGCCACCGAGAAGGCCGTCGCCTGGTTGCTGACGCTGACCGAGCGCCCATTCGTCGGCACCGAGTCGCGCCTGCTCACGCTGTTCGCGTTGTTGGATCAGATCAGCGCCGGCACCGAGGCCGACCCGATCAAGCGCGTAGCTGATCTGCGCAAGAAGCGCGACGAGCTGGACGCCGAAATCGCCCGCGTGCTGGCCGGTGACGTGCCCCTGCTGGACGACACGGCGGTCAAGGACCGCTTTCAGCAGTTCCAGCAACTGGCGCGCGAGCTGCTGGCCGATTTCCGCGAGGTGGAGCACAACTTCCGCGGGCTCGACCGCAAGGTGCGCGAGAAGATCGCGCTGTGGGAAGGCGCCAAGGGTGCGCTGCTCGACGAGATCATGGGCGAGCGCGATGCCATCGGCGACTCCGACCAGGGCCGCAGCTTCCGCGCTTTCTGGGACTTCCTCATGTCCAGCCGGCGACAGGAGGAACTCGCCGAGCGGCTGGATCAGGTGCTGGCGCTGCCCGCCGTCGTGGCGCTGAAGCCCGAACCGCGCACCCGCCGCGTGCATCACGACTGGCTGGAAGCCGGCGAACACACGCAGCGCACGGTGGCCCAACTGTCGCAGCAGTTGCGCCGCTTCCTGGACGACCGGGCCTTTCTGGAGAACCGCCGCATCCTGGACTTGCTGCACGGCATCGAGAGCAAGGCGCTGGCGCTGCGCGGGGCGACGCCCTCCGGCATAGTGATGCACATCGACGCGATGGCGGCGGACATCGAGCTGCCGCTGGAGAGGCCGTTGTTCACGCCGAGCGTGAAGCCGCGCCTGGCTGATATGGCGCTCGTCGCTGGCGAGGACGACATTGACACCGGGCGCTTGTTCGACCAGATCGTGGTGGACAAGGCGCGCCTGCGGTCAACCGTGCAACGCGCACTGCGCCGCCAGCCGCAGATCACGCTGCGTGAGCTGCTGGATGCCGAGCCTCTGCACCAGGGCCTGGCCGAACTGGTGGCCTACCTGGAGCTGGCCCACGCCGGGGACGGCGACGGTCTGGAGGGCCTGCGCGCCCTGGTCGACGAGGCCGTGGAAGAGCCGATCCGTTGGCTGGCCCGCAACGCAGTGGGTGAAGCCGTGACGCGCGAGGCGCGCTTGCCGCGCGTGATCTTTACGCGCTGACGGTGTCGAGCGGCCAGGGAGACATGAACATGGACGACGCACTGCACGACGACGATTCGGTGGAGCCGCCGCCCAGCGTGCTGCCGGCGGTGCCCGAATTGTCGCAGCTGATGGTGCACCTGCTTAAGGGTGTGCTCTACCGCGACGACGATGAGCGCCTGTGGGCCAGCCTGCTGCGCCTGCAGGCGCGGGTGCGGGAACAGGCCGCCGTGCTGCTGCTCGACCTGGTGCTGGACGAGGCCGAAGGCCACGCCTTTCTGAAGAGCCGCCCGGACCCGGACGAGGCCGAGGGAGCCCCCCGCCTGCCACGGCTCGTCGCACGCCGGCCGCTTTCCTACCCGGTGAGCCTGATGCTGGCGCTGCTGCGCAAGCGCATGGCCGAGTTTGACGCCGGCGGTGGGGACACCCGACTGGTGCTCTCGCGCGACGACATCGCCGAGCTGATGCGGGTGTTTCTGCCCGATGGCACGAATGAGGCTCGGCTGATCGACCAGGTGGACGCGACGATCACCAAGGTGGTCGATCTGGGCTTTCTGCGCCGGCTCAAGCCTGCTGCTGGCGGTGGGCAGGACAGAGGCCACTATGAGGTGCGGCGCATCCTGAAGGCATTCGTCGACGCACAGTGGCTGGCGGAGTTCGATGGGCGGCTGGAGGTTTACCGCACGGCGCTGTCGGGCGGCACCGGTCAAGATGCCGGCCAGGAGAAGGCGGATGCTTGAGGCACCGATGGACGCTGGGACATTGGGGCTGGACTTCGTGGCCGACGACAGCCGCGTCGGCTTACGTCTGCAGCGGCTGGAAGTGCTCAACTGGGGCACCTTCGACAAACGCGTGTGGCGCTATGAGCTCGATGGGCGCAATGGCCTGCTCACGGGCGACATCGGTTCGGGCAAGTCCACGCTGGTCGATGCCATCACGACCTTGCTCGTGCCGGCGCATCGCGTGGCGTACAACAAGGCGGCCGGGGCGGATTCCCGCGAGCGCTCATTGCGGTCGTACGTGCTGGGCCACTACAAGAGCGAGCGCAATGAGGTCACGGGCAGTACCCGGCCCGTGGCGCTGCGCGATGCGTCGAGCTACTCGGTCATCCTCGGTGTCTTCCGCAACGAGGGCTATGACCAGGCCGTGACGCTGGCACAGGTCTTCTGGCTGAAGGACCCGCAGGGCCAACCCGCACGCCTGTTCGTGGCGGCTGAGCGGGGATTGACCATCACTGATGACTTCAACGGCTTCGGCAGTGACATCACTGCCCTGCGCAAGAAGCTGCGGGGCGCGGGCTGCGAACTGTTCGACAGCTTCCCGCCGTATGGGGCCTGGTTCCGCCGGCGCTTCGGCATCGAGCACGAGCAGGCCTTGGAGCTGTTCCACCAGACGGTCTCGATGAAGTCGGTGGGCAACCTCACTGACTTCGTGCGCAGCCACATGCTGGAACCCTTCGACGTGGGCAGCCGCATCGAGGCCCTGATCCGCCACTTCGACGACCTGGACCGGGCGCACCAGGCCGTGCTCAAGGCCAAGCGGCAGGTGGACTTGCTGACGCCCCTGGTAGAGGACGGCGCGCGCCACCAGCTGCTCGCGGCCGAGATTCAGGGCTGGCGGGATGCGCGCGATCGGCTTCGACCGTATTTCGCCCGGCTCAAGGGCGAGCTGCTGGACCGCCGCCTCGACTTGCTGGCGGAGGATGCGGCCCGGCTCGATGCACAGATCGAGCGCCTGGACGCGCAGCGTGAGACCGAGCGCGTTGAAGTCGGCCGCCTGGAGCGGGCCCTGCGCGACAACGGCGGCGACCGCCTGGAGGAGCTGGCGGCAGAGATTCGCCGTCTGGAGAGCGACAAGGTTCAACGCCAGAAAAGGTCAGACCGCTTCCAAGAGCTGCTGGCCCGCATCGATGAGTCGGCGCCAGGGGATGAAGCAGGCTTCCTCATCCAGCAGCAAAGCATCAGCCAGCGTGCCGAAGGCTTGCGCGAGCGCATTGCCGACTTGGACAACCGCGAGCGCGAAGAGGACTTCACTTTCCGCAAGGGCCGTGAAGAGCACGCCGCCCTGTCCGAGGAGATCGACAGTCTCCAGCGGCGCAAGAGCAACATCGACGCCGCCCAGATCCGCATTCGCGATGCGCTGTGTGCGGCGCTGGCGATCGGAGAGGACGAACTGCCTTTCGCGGGCGAGCTCATCCAGGTGCGCGACGAGGAGCGCGATTGGGAGGGTGCCGCCGAGCGGCTGCTGCGCGGCTTCGGCCTCGCGCTGCTGGTTCCGGACGGGCACTACAAGGCCGTTGCGGACTGGGTGGACCGCCAGCATCTGGGTGCCCGCCTGGTGTACTTCCATGTGCGTCCGCGAAAGGCGGCGCAAAGCGCGGCGCTGCATCCGCAGTCGCTGGTGCGCAAGCTCGCCATCAAGAACGATTCACCACACTATGAGTGGCTGGAACAGGAGCTTCGCCAGCGCTTCGACGTCGCGTGCTGCGACACCGGAGAGCAGTTTCGCCGCGAGGCGCGCGCCATCACGCGCTCCGGTCAGATCAAGGACCCGAGCGGTCGCCACGAGAAGGACGACCGCAGCCGGATCGACGACCGCAGCCGCTATGTGCTCGGCTGGAGCAATGCCGACAAGCTGCGGGCCCTGCGAGACCAGCGGGAGCGTCTGGAGGCAAAGCTGGCCCTGCTCGGGCAGCGCATTGGCGAGATCCAGCAGGCGCGCAACGAACTGCGGGGCCGCCTCGATGCACTCAGCAAGCTGGAGGAGTTCACGCGCTTTGCGGACATCGACTGGATGAGCCTGGCCCGCCAGATTGCTGGACTCACCGAGGAGCGCGCGCGGCTGGAAGCCGCATCCGACACCCTGCAAGAGTTGGGGCGCCAGCTCAAGGCCGCACAGGAGCGGTTTGGCGAGCTGGAGGTCAAGCGGTCCGACGCGTTGGGCAAGCGAGGCGAGGTCAAGAGCAAGCGTGAGACAGCGCAGGCGATGCGGGATCAGGCCGGCAGCGTGTGGAACGACTTGCCGCTGACCGCGACGCAGATTGAGCGCCTGGATGGCTGGCGCTCGCAGACGCTGGGCGAGCATCAACTGTCGGTCGAGTCCTGCGACAACCGGGAGCAGGAGGTGCGCAAGTGGCTGCAGGAGCGCATCGACGCGGAGGACAAGCGCCTGGCCCGTCTGACCGAGCGCATCGTCAATGCCATGCGCGGCTTCAAGGAGGAGTTCAAGGCCGAGACCGTCGAGATGGACGTGAGCCTGGCGGCGCTGCCGGAGTACGAGCGGATGCTCACCGGATTGAAGAGCGACGACCTGCCGCGATTCGAGGCGCGCTTCAAGGAGCTGCTCAACGTCAACACGATCAACGAGATCGCCAACTTCAACGCCCAGCTCGCCCGCGAGCGCGAGACGATCAAGGAGCGCGTCGACTTCATCAACCAGTCGCTCCAAGCCATCGACTACAACCCCGGCCGGTACATCAAGCTGGTGGCGCTGCCCAGCCCGGATGCGGAGATCCGCGACTTCCAGCAGGATCTGCGGGCGTGCACCGAGGGCGCGATGACGGGCTCGACGGACGAACAGTATTCGGAAGCCAAGTTCCTGCAGGTGAAGGCCATCATTGATCGATTCCGGGGCCGCGAAGGACTGTCGGACGCCGACCGGCGCTGGGCTGCCAAGGTCACCGACGTGCGCAACTGGTTCTTGTTCTCGGCCAGCGAGCGCTGGCGCGCCGACGAGGCCGAACACGAGCACTACTCGGACTCGGGCGGCAAGTCAGGAGGTCAGAAGGAGAAGCTGGCCTACACCGTGCTGGCGGCGAGCCTGGCCTACCAGTTCGGGCTAGAGTGGGGCGCTGTGCGTTCGCGGTCGTTCCGCTTCGTCGTCATCGACGAAGCATTCGGGCGCGGGTCGGACGAGTCGGCGCAGTACGGGCTGCGCCTGTTCCAGCAGCTCAACCTGCAGTTGTTGATCGTCACGCCGCTGCAGAAGATCCACATCATCGAGCCCTTCGTGGCCAGCGTTGGCTTCGTGCACAACGAGGGCGGTCGCGACTCGCGGCTGCGCTGCCTGTCGATCGAGGAGTACCGGACGCACAAGGCAGCAGGGACGGCATCGGGCACAGCGGACGGGATGGCCGCCGCAGGCGCGGCGGAAGGCGACGCGGCACCATGAGCTGGACCATGCCGGCAGACCTCCGAGCCCAGGCCCAACGCCTGTGGGACCGGGGCGAGTTGCTGCGTGCGACGGTCACGGGCGCCATTGCGTGGCCCCTGCGCCTGAGCTTGAAGACGCCCGGCGCCTCGGACCTGTCCGATCGCTTCGAGGCCGTGCGCGACTGGGTGCGCGCCGTCGCCGAGACTCCGCAGGTTCGCATCGAGTGGCGGGAATGGAACCATCGCGTCCAAGGGACGCAGCGTCTTCCTGCAGCAGTCTGGCTCGACAGCCTACAGGAAGCCTTGGCATTCATCGGCAAGGCTCGTCACGCGCAACGCTTCGAGGCTTTGTGGCAGCAGACGGCGGTCGCGCAGCCAGCGCTGCTGGCGTGGCTGTCCCGGCGGCCGATCCAGGCGCTGGAGCTGGCCGACCGCTGGGAGCGACTCCTGGCCATCGTGGCATGGCTGCAAGCACATCCGCGCCCGGGCGTTTACCTGCGCCAGGTGGACGCACCCGGGGTGGACAGCAAGTTCATCGAGGCCCACCGAGGCGTTTTGGCCGAGTTGCTGGACTTGGGCCTACCACCCGAGGTCATCGAGACTGGATCGATCGGCGTCGCACAGTTCGCTCGCCGATTCGGCTTCCGGGACAAGCCTGTGCCGATCCGGTTTCGGCTGCTCGACCCGGCGCTGCCCAGTCTGCCGGGCTGCCAAGCCTTGCCCGGTGTACTGGCTGACATCACGCTGGATGCCACCAGCTTCGGGGCGCTGGCCTTGCCCGTCGAACGAGTCTTCATCACCGAGAACGAGACCAACTTCCTCGCCTTCCCGGCCGTCGCGGGATCCATTGTCGTCTTCGGCGCTGGCTACGGTTGGGAGGCGCTGGCGCGCGCCGCGTGGCTGCATCGATGCCAGCTGCTCTATTGGGGTGACATCGATACCCATGGATTCGCCATCCTCGACCAGCTGCGTGGCTACTTTCCCGGGGCGGTGTCCTTCCTAATGGACCACGAGACTCTCCTTGCCCACCGCCTGCACTGGGGCGAGGAGCCCGACCCTGCGCGCCACGACTTGTCGCGTCTCACACCCGAGGAGACGGCCGTCTATGACGACCTCCGATTCGATCGCCACCAGCCCCGGCTGCGACTGGAGCAGGAGCGCGTGGGCTTTGGCTGGCTGTGCGATCGACTGGCGTGTAGCCCCTTGGGAGCCCTCGTAGCCCCGCCCCCTCGCTCGTAAGCTCGGGCGCTCGCTGTAGCACCCGCCAGCGCATCGCCCCGCACCACCTCCGTGCCTGTCAGTCGCCGCCCTTCCGCGCCACGAACCGCCCGCCGCCGAGTTTCCCGGCCTCGTAGAGACCGACGAAGAACGTGTAGTAAGCGTCCCAGTCCTTCGACCGCCCTTCGCCGAACTTGCGCGCCGTCTCCCGGCCGAGGCCGCGATACATCGCGAGGCGATCGACGAGGATCCGGGTCCACTCGGCGCTCAGATCGTCACGACGCTCCACGCGACAGCCCTGCTCCTCCAGCAGTGCCGCGTAGCCGTCCAGCGTACCAAGCTCGGGGAACGTCATTTCCGCCCGGAGCCGATCCATCTCGCTCTCCGTGAGGCCCGCCTTCCGAAGGATGTCCGTGAACGCGATGACGCCCCCGGGGCGGAGCACCCGCGCGCACTCGGCGATCAGGCGGGGCTTCTCCGGGACGTGACACCAGGCTTCCTGACCCATGATCACGTCGAAGCTTGCGTCCTCGAACGGCATGTCGAGCGCGCTCCCGAGCCGGAAACTCACGAGATGGTCCAGCCCCACGCGCTTCGTGAGTCGCTGCGCGGACTCGTACCGGCTCGGCGTGAGGTCGAGGCCGACCACGCGGCATCCGATCCGGTGTGCGACATAGCGCGACGGCCCGCCCATCCCGCTGCACACGTCGAGCACGAGATGCCCGGGACGAATGCCCGCGGCCGAGATCAGCGCGTCGTTGGCCTCGAGCCCGCCGTAGTGGTCCTGATCGAGCGTCTGCAGGTCGTCCTGCGTGATGCGGTCGAGATCGAGGCCTCGCTCGGACAGTGCCCGAAGGATCTGGTCTTCGTTGATGGGGTGCGCGTCGTAATAGCCGACGACCTGAGCCGTATGGCTGCGTGGTGAATGCATGGGTTCCTCCCGCCGGGTGGGCCCGCCGGGCAACGGCGGGCACCGGGTCACTGTTGGTGCGGGAGATTATCGCGGAATCGACGCCGTCCGGAGCCGCATGGTCACGTTCAGCGCGAAGCCCCCGCGAGCGCGTCGATCCGGCCGCTCTGTTTCGCGACCCGTTCGATGATCTCTTCGATCCTGTTCTCGAGTCCGAGTGCGCACAACGCTGCGGTCACCTCTTCCGAGACGGGTCCGAAGCAGCCGGGGCGATACCCCTCCGGCACCCGGAACTCCGCGTGCTCGTTGGCGAGCACCGCATCGTGCAGGTGGTCCGCGATGTACACGATCGACGCCACGGGCGAGACGGAATCCCGCAGCCCCCGGTGGTGTTCGCCCGCCACGCGTGCGAGTTCGGCGGGTGCGTTCCACGATTCGAGCAGCGACGCGCCGAGCCTCGTGTGGGCCTCCACGAACTGTTCGTGCAGTCCGGTACCCCGGGCATAGCCCTGCGCCACGAACCGCTGCATGGCCCAGGGCTCCGCCCAGCACAGCGCGAGCGTGCCCACGTCGTGCAGCAGGGCCGAGGTATAGCTCGTCCCGGGATCGACGACGCGATCGCCGAGCGTCCTCGCGATCTCGCGCGCGGAGAACGCCGTGAGCAGGTATTCGAGCCAGAGCACGTCGAGCAGGCCGTCGTCGGGCATGCGCGACGCATGGCGTACCCACATGCCGAACAGTTGCGTGAACGTGGATTCGAAGGCGTTGTAGAGGCCCAGCCTGAGCACGGCGCTCCGCACGTCGTTGATCGGCCGGCCTGCGCGCACGAAGGCCGCGGAGTTCGCGAGACCGAGCAGGCGCGCAGTGAGGATCGGGTCGCTCTCGACGATCTCGGCGACCTCGGCGACGGCGAGCGGCGCGTCGCGGTCCACCTGCAGCAGCCTGAAGATCAGGGGCGACACGGGCGGCATCGAGTGCTCCGACTCCGCGAGCCTGGGCCAGCTCTCGAACACGGAACACAGGGCGTCCTCGTCTTCGTTCGTGAACAGTCCGCTCGGTCCCAGGGCGGGCGCGGCGTCGACGGGAAGGGAATGCGGATGGTTCATGCGACTCCTTCGCGGCGACGGGCCGCGGGCCGGGAGGGGGGGAAGGTCAGATCACTGGCCGAACCCGTCGCTGACCGGTACGTCCAGGAGCCAGGTCTCGCCGCTGGCCGTGGCCTCGCGCAGCGCAGGCTCGAGCTGCCCGGGCTCCGATATCCGCACCGATCGGACACCCATGGACCGGGCGAGCGCGACGAAATCGATCTCGGGTTCGCGCAGATCCATGCCGATGAAGCGATCGGTCTTCCGGAACGACCGGAGTCGCTCCTTGAGAATGCGGTAGCTGCGGTTGTTCGGGATGACGTAGGTGATCGGACGCCGCATGTGCGCCGCGGTCCAGAGGGCCTGGATGGAGTACATGGCGCTGCCGTCACCCACCATGGCGACCACCGGCCGATCCGGGAGCGCGAGGCTGACGCCGACCGCACCACCCATCGCGAAGCCGATGCCGCCCGACGCGAGGCCGAAGAAACACCGGGGATCCCGCAGCCGCAGGAAACCGAGCAGCGGAAAACCGGCGGTGAGTGCCTCTTCGAGCACGACGGCGTCGCGGGGGATCGCATCCGAAAGAACCTTCGACAGGAATGCGGGTGCCAACGGCATCCTGTCGGACAACTTGAGGGCTTCTTCGGCCGCACCCGACCGCTTCGCCGACCAGTTGCCGGCAGCCACCGCCTCGAGCCGCATGCGCGCGGTGGCGATCGCGTCGGGGCTCATGCGTGCGCGGAGACGTTCCACGAGCGCGCGCAGCGTCGTCTTCACGTCGGCGCGTATCGCGACCTCCGCGGGATAGTTCTTGCCCAGTTCCCAGTCCCGTTCGCTGATCTGGATGACCGCCTTGCCCTCGGGCATCGCGTCGATCGGGCTGTGCACGGACATCCTGAGCACGTCGGCCCCCAGGAAGACCAGCGTGTCGTAGGGATCCAGTGCGGCGCGCACCTGCTGCTGGTTGCGCGTGAGTGCACCCATGAACGCCGGGTGTTCCGACAGGAAATGCGCGGCATACGGCACGGTCTGCTGGTAGACGGGCGCGCCGAGCACTTCGGCGAGTTCCGCGGCCTCGGCCAGCGCGTCCCGGACGGCCAGCTCGTGTCCGGCCACCAGCACCGGATTCCCGGCCGCGAGCAGCCGGTCCGCGAGTCGCTCGAGCACCGCGTCGGACGGACGCACCGCCAGCTCGACACGCGTGGGGGCCCCGAGATCGAGCGGGGCCTCGCCATCCAGCACGTCGCCGGGCAGGCTCAGGAACACGGGCCCCGTCGGGGGCGTGAGCGCGACCTTGGCAGCGCGTCGCACGATGCGCGGCAGGTCCTCCACGCGCGTGCACTCGACCGCCCACTTCACGAGGGGACTCGCGATCGGGACGAGTGGATCGTAGAGCATGGGCTCCATGAGACCGTGACCCTGTTCCTGCTGCCCCGCCGTCACGAGCATGGGCGAGCCATAGAACTTCGCGTTGTACAGGGACCCCATGGCGTTCCCGAGCCCCGGCGCCACGTGCACGTTGCAGGCGGCGAGACGCCCCGACGCGCGCGCGTAGCCGTCGGCCATCGCGACGACGACGGATTCCTGCAGCCCGAGCACGTATTCGATCCTCGACTGCTCGCCGAGCGCCTCCATGATCGCGAGCTCGGTCGTGCCCGGATTGCCGAAGAGCGCGTCGGCGCCTTCCGACGAGAGCAGCTCCAGAAATGCTGCGCGCCCGCTCAGGAGGCGGGACGGTCTGGCGGAAACTCGGTCCATGTTCACTCCTGGGTTTCTGAGCGCGTCCACCCCGCCTGCACGACGGCGCGCGTATAGAAGATGCTCACGTTCTCGGCGCCGAGCAGGCTCGTGAGCCGGTCGGCCTGATCGGGCGAGCACACGAACTGCAGCAGGATCGGCAGATTGGGCGCGAGTTCGAAGACGCCCTCCTGCTCCAGCACGCCGTGGCGACCGTAGCCCGCGATCCCGCGCAGCGCGGTGCCGCCGGGAATGCCGAGTGACTTCGCGCGCTCGAGCACCCATTCGTAGGTGAGCTCGCCCTTGTGACGTGCGTTTTCCTGGACGTACATCGTCAGAATGACCGTATCCAATTCTCACCCTCCGTGCATGGCGCGCATCGAGTAGATGCCGAGCACCGTCATGAAAAGCGATCCCGCGAGATGACTGCCGATGTGCGTGACCGCCCAGAGGACCTGACCGCGCGACAGCAGGTTCACCGCCTCGGCCGAGAACGTCGAGAAGGTGGTGAGTGCACCCAGGAACCCGGTCACGACGAACAGTCTGTACTCGGGCGGCAGCCCTGCCCGTGTGCCGAAGAACTCCACCGCGAGACCGATCAGGTATCCGCCCAGCCAGTTCGCGACGAGTGTGCCGATCGGCAACGTCGGCATCACGGGGTTGAGCAGCACGCCGAGCAGCCATCGCATCCACGCGCCGCATGCGGCGCCTGCCCCGACCGCCAGGAATCCTCCGAATGTCACTTGTGCCTCCTCGGTCTTCGGATCGCCGATGATAGCAGCGGGTCCCGCGCGCGCTGCCTCAGGGAATGCCGAGGTACTTGTGTGTCTGGAGACTCAGCCGCCACTGCGGGTGCCGCATGCAGTAGGCGACGGCGAGTTCCGTGTTGCGCGCGCGATCGGGGCCGTCCATCGGCTGGAGCAGGAAATGCCGGAAATCGAGGTCCGCGAAACGTTCCGGCGGTGCATCAGCCTGCGGGAACACCAGTTTCAGTTCGTGACCCGCGCGCAGCACGAGCTCGGCACCCGCTTTGGGGCTCACGCAGATCCAGTCGAGCCCCTCGGGCGGCGGCTGCGTGCCGTTCGTCTCGACCGCGACTTCGAATCCGCACGCGTGGAGCGCCCCGACGAGGTCCGCGTCCACCTGGAGCAGCGGCTCGCCACCGGTACAGACGACGAGTCTTCGGCCGCGCGCGTCGCTGGTCGCGGCCGTCCAGGCGTCGTCGATCGCCTGCGCGAGCAGACCGGCGCTCTCGAACCGCCCACCGCCAGGCCCGTCGGTACCCACGAAGTCCGTGTCGCAGAACCGGCAGACCGCGCCTGCACGGTGGCGTTCCTCGCCCGACCAGAGATTGCATCCCGTGAACCGGCAGAAGACGGCGGCACGGCCCGCTTGGGCGCCCTCCCCCTGCAGCGTGAAGTAGATTTCCTTGACGGCGTACATGAGCGGATCAGACCGGCAGCGCGGGACCGTCCCCGGCCCATCCGAGGATCGCTCCGCAGCCGCGGGTCTCGTAGAGATCGACCCGGTCGAGCTGGGGCAGGACCGGCTCCGCCCGGGTGCGAATCCACCGCGCGAGGCTCGTGCAGTCACTCCCGTGGGCACCGGCGAGCTCGTGGAGCGGGTGATGGTCCAGCAGTCTGAAGACGGGATCGAAGCACGCCTTCACGTCCCCGAAGTCGATCGTCCAGCCGAGCACGCGATCCAGCGGTGCGTGCAGGTGCAGGCGGAGCGTGAAGGTGTGTCCATGGACACGGCGACGGGGATCGCCCGGTGGCGCCCGGTCGAGCCGCACGGCGCTGTCCAGAGTCATCTCCTTCCAGATCCGGTAGGACTCCCCGTCGAAGTGCGCACCGCAGCTCGCGGTCTCGTAGACGGTGATCCACGACAGTTCGGGAAGGTCCGGAGCGAGCCGCGCCCAGAGCCAGCTCGAGATCGTCTCGCTCGTGGGATTCTCGAGACCCGGGATGTCGTTCAGGCACGCGTGGTCGAGCTCTGCGTGCAGCGGCGCCCAGAGCGCGTCGAGCCGCGCGAAGTCCACGCCCATCGCGCGCGCGCCCAGGTCCTGGTCCGCGTGCACGATCACCTCGAACCCGTGCCCGTGCATCCTGCCGCACTTGTGCCCGGGGGGAACGTGCGGCAGCCGGTGCGCGGACTCGAAGCGATAGCGCCGCCAGATGTGCGCGTGATCGTCTGCGTCGAGATCGACGCCCTGGTCGGCCGTGCTCTGGATGCCGATCGACCGGACACCGGGCACGCCGACGTGATTCCGGACCCATCGCGCGAGGTTCTCGTCGGTCGGACACTCCACGATCTCGTTCAGCAGGCGGTAGTCGAGCGGCGCGACGCAGGACCCCAGGCGCGCCCGGAGGTCGTCGACCTCGGCACCGTCGAACGTCGCCCAGCCCCGAGGCAGCTCGGCGCGCACCCGCGCGACGAAGCTGTGTCCGTGCAGACGCCTCGCGGGGTGGTCCGCGGGCAGGATGGTCACGTGCCGCGCCGCCTCGAACGGAACGGCCGCGGCGTGCCAGAGATGTTCAGTCAAGCGTCTAACCTGGAAGACCCGGGCCGGCGCGTCGCGCCGGCGATGCCAGTGGAACGGGCGTCCGCCGCGGGAAAGCGGACGCGGACCGGCCGAGCGGGGCCAATCGCCCCGGCACCCTGCCGGTCTCTCGGGCCCGGATTATCCTACGCCCCGCCAGTCAGGGCGAGGCGAAACCGTACTTCGCGAGAATCTTTTGCGCCTCGGGGGTCCGCACGAACTGCAGGAACAGCCGACCGACCTTCTCGTGACCGCCTCCCTTCACGAGCGCGACCGGGTACACGATGGGTTTCGGCGTGGGCACCTCGAACGCGACCTTCACGCGCGAAGCCATGAGCAGCGCGTCGGTCCGGTAGACGAAACCTGCGTCCGTCTCGCCGCGCGCGACGTAATCGAGCGCCTGGCGCACGTTCTGGGTGTTCACGTACTTGGGCCGGAGAGCCTCCCAGAGGCCCGCCGCCTCGAGTGCGAGTTTCGCGTATTCGCCGGCCGGGACGTACGCAGGGTTGCCGATCGCGATCCGGTGCACGTCGGGCGACTCGAGGTCGGCGAGCTTCGACGGCACCGCCGAGGCGTCCGCCGAAACGGCCACGACGAGACCGTTTCGCGCGAAATCGACGCGCGTACCCGCCACGAGCAGGCCCGCCCTCGCGGCCTTGTCCATCGTGGCCTGGTCCGCGGACGCGAACACGTCGACCGGAGCCCCCCGGGAGATCTGTTGCAGCAGTTGCCCCGACGCACCGGTGTTGAGCAGCACACGGTGTTCGGGATGCGCCTTGCGGAATGCCGCGGCAACGTCGGTGAAGGCATCCCTGAGGCTCGCGGCGGCGCTCACCGTGACGTCGGCGGCCATCGCGGGCGGGCTGGCAATCACCGCCGCGAGGAGAAACAGCCTGATCAGTCTGGACATGTATCGTGCTCCGTGTAGTGTCGGGACAAGGATCTCAGAAGAAGTCGAACTGCGCGCGCATGAGAACCGCGTTCTCGTTCTCGAGCGTGCGGCCGTTCGCGATGACGGGATTGCCGAAGTTCGTGCGCACGACGTTGACCATGTACGCGGTGTAGGCCGTGGGCATCCACTTGAGTGCGACCGTCCACGCGTTCGCCTTGTTGGCGGACTGCGTGACCGCAGGCGATGCGCTGTTCGTGCCGTCGACGCCGGTCACGTCCGTCGCGGGTCCGGGCTGGAACTCGTGCGCATCCCAGTAGCTGAACCGCAGGCCGGCCTCGAGGGCACCCCAGCCGGTACCGGGTCCGGTGCCGAACTCGTCGTTCGGCCGGATCCGCCCGAAGTGGCCGCTCTTGTAGGCATCCGCGAACATCTCGCCGGTCGCGAGCCAGTTGAGCGCGAAATAGCCCGCCTCGATCTTGCGGTCGAATCCGCCTCCGCCGATGAGTTCCCCGGCGTACGAGGCTTCGAGACCTTCCGCCTGGAACTTCACGTTGCGCCACGCGATCGCGGCCTCCAGGCCACGGATCTGCCGCTGGACCGACGAAGCTGCGGTCGTGCTGCCCTGCGCGTTGAAGGGCCGCGGATTGAAGAACGTGAGACTCCGCGATTCGGTCGTCGCCGACGAGGCACGGAATCCGCACGGGTTCGTCGCGCTGATGGTGCCGGTCGGCGGGCAGTAGTTCGCCTGGTCGCCGCTCTTGTAGCTCGCGCCGACGTGCAGGACCCAGTCCGACAGGCCCGCGAGCTCGGCGATGTTGGCGGTGAGGCGTGCCGTGAGATCCTTGCTGTGCGAGGACGCCTCGGCACTGGCACGCTGGTACTCGTCGAGGCCCGTTCCGGTACCGTTCGTGATGCTGATCCCGTAGTCGATACCCTTCTTCGGCGCGCCGTAGAGCATGACGCCGCGGTCGAAGAGCACGTTGTTCTGCGTGCTCGAAACGAGGTTCGAGGCAAGACTGCGCTCCTGGAAGTCGTGCTGCCACGTGGACATCGTGTTCTCCAGCCCGAACTGCGGCTTGAACTGCCCGACCCGGAGCTTCGCCGACGCGGCCGGCGTGAAATCGATATAGGCCTGGTGGAGACCGCCCTTCGCGGACGTGCCGGCCTGTGTCCCCGATCCCGAGGAATGCTCGGCCTCGACGTATACCGTGAACATCTTCCCGAGGGTGAGCCCGAGACCCGTGCGCGCACGCCGGACCGAGAAGGTGTCCGCGTTGACGCCGTTGTTGCCGTAGTCCCGATAGTCGAATTCCATGCGTGCCGTGGCACGCAGGGACCACCTCCCGAGCGGATCGTCGATGATGAGTCCGTTCGCGAGGCGCGCCGTGGGCATCTCGTTCGTGACCTTCGACTCCAGGGCCGACACCTTGCGATCGGTCTGCCGGACCTCGAACTGAACGTCCCGGACTGCCTTGTCCGCCTGCGCGGCGGTAGGTGCGGCAACCGGTGCCGGCGCCACGGCCTTTGCTGGCGCGACCGCTTCGGCCGTGCCCTGCCCGGCGCTCGACGCCGCTTCCCCCTTCGCCGGGCCGGTCTCGCCCAGCCGGCTGCGAAGGTCGTGCACTTCCTGCCGGAGCTCCTGGACGAGTGTCTCGAGCGCCTTCATGCGCGACTCGGTCTCGAAATCGGTCGCGCCGTGGGCCAGACATGGCAGTACCCCCACCGCCAGTGCCATCAGGGCCGCGGCGGGTCGCGGGGGATACGGATTCGGTTTCGACATCGGCGCCTCCTCGTAGTATTCAGGGATATATAACGATGGACAAAAAAACTCACTGAGGGGTGTCTGCGGCTTCGTGGCGCTCGGCTTCGTCACGCGCGGCCGCACCGCTCAGTTCGGCGAGATAGCGGCGCACCGCGCGCCTCACCTGCGGCCCGGACTCCACGTGTGCGTGCGCGATCACGGCCTCGCCCGCCTCTTCTGCGACGACCCGCCCGTCCCGGAACACGATGACGTCCTCCGCGAGCGTCGCGACGTCGTCCGGGTCGTGGGTGATCACGAGCAGCGGCACGCCGATGCGCGCGCGGAGCCCGAGCAGTTCGTGCCGCATGCGCTCGCGCAGCAGCGGGTCCAGCGCGCTGAACGGCTCGTCGAGCAGCAGCAGTTCGGGTTCGCCGACGAGCGCACGCGCGAGCGCGACGCGCTGGCGCTGACCGCCGGACAGTTCCAGCGGATAGCCGTCGGCGAGGTGAGCGATCTCGAACAGTTCCAGCATGCTCCGCACGCGCGGCCACACCGGTTTCGGCACGGATCTCTGCCACCACTTCATGAACGGGTAGGCCACGTTCTGCGCGACCGTCATGTGCGGAAACAGTGCGAAATCCTGGAACACGTAGGCCACGCGTCGCTCGCGCATCGGCACGTCGACCCTCGCCGAGGCATCGAAGAGGACGCGCGAACCCAGCACCACGCGACCGCGATCGGGCCTGTGAAGGCCCGCGATCGACTGCAGGGTCAGGCTCTTCCCCGACCCGGACGCCCCGAAGATGACCGTGACGTCACGGTGACATTCGAACCGCGCGTCCAGATCGAATGCACGGTTGCGGGACGCCAGGTGCAGGCCGATCTCCACGGCGAGCTTCATGCACGCCGCACCTTGAGCAGCTGGCCGGAGGCCACGAGCACGATCACGCAGACCGTCGACGTCACGATCACGAGGAAGTTCGCGACGTCGTCCTGGCCGGCCTGGACCGCCTCGTAGATCGCGATGGAAAGTGTCTGGGTCTTGCCGGGGATGCTGCCAGCGACCATGAGGGTGGCCCCGAACTCACCGAGCGCCCGCGCGAACGCGAGCATCGTCCCGGCCAGGATGCCGCGCCAGGCGAGCGGCAGCGAAACGGTCACGAAGACCCGCCACTCCGAGGCCCCGAGCACGCGGGCCGCATTCTCCGCCTGCCGGGAGACGTCCTCGAACGCCGCCCGTGCCGCCTTGTACACGAGCGGAAACGCGACGACGGACGCCGCGATCACCGCGCCCTGCCACGTGAAGATCAGGACGATCCCGAAGTGTTCGTCGAGCCAGTGGCCGAGCCACCCGCGACGGCCGATCAGCACGAGCAGGTAGTAGCCGAGAACCGTGGGAGGCATCACCATCGGCAGCGTGAGGATGGCATCCAGTACCTCGCGCCCGCGGAAGCGGCTTCGCACGACGACGTGCGCCGTCGCGACGCCCGTCACGAGGACGATCATCGTTGCCCAGCCCGTCACGCGCAGGGACAGGGCCAGCGGAACCCAGACATCTCCCGACACCTCGCGCGGACTCCCTCTCAGGTTTCGTCATATCTCTTTGTATACAGCGAACGCATGCTAGCGGCGGACCGCTGCGGACGTCAACGACAAACGGACCGCCGTTGCAGGAAGTACTGGAGGCGGGGCCGGTGCAGCCGCCGCCTCCTGCCCGACGGGAGCACGGGCAAGACCGCCCGCCCCGGGGACCGGCCGGGGGCAAGCGGAGTCGTTATGTTCTTACAGATATAGCGAGAGGTCAACCTGCCTGGGTCGAGTCCGGTCGAACGGAATCGGATGGAACCGCGGTGCGCATCGCGCGCGGAATGCATTGCCTCAGGAGTTCGTCCGCTGCGCCGTCCGGAAGACGGCCTCGATCTCGTCGACGTCCCCGGCACGCGGCGCCGAGTACCCGGGCAGGTCCGCCACGATCCGCGTGAACCGGTCGCTCTTCAGCAGGTCCAGGAATTCCCGGATCTCCTGACGCTCCAGCGCCGCGACGGGCAGCGCGAAGAAGTACTGCTCGTAGGCGATCGGCACGAAGTC
This sequence comes from Betaproteobacteria bacterium, assembly GCA_016125475.1. GTDB lineage: Bacteria > Pseudomonadota > Gammaproteobacteria > Burkholderiales. The sequence continues at coordinate 16,754 of WGLR01000040.1, read as the reverse complement.
GAGGCGCAGCTGATGAGCGGCCGGCTGGACACCGAATCCCACGTCGGCCATGCCGCTCGCGACGTAGGCCGCGATCGCGGCGTGCGTGTATTCCTCGGTCGTGTAGCCCTCGATCTCTTCCCCGTCGAGTCCTGCCGCGGCCAGCAGCTGGTCGAACAGCAGCCGCGTGCCGGACCCTTTCTGCCGGTTCACGAAGACGACGTCGGGCCGGGACAGGTCTCCGAGAGCCGTGATGCCCTTCGGATTGCCTGCCGCGAGAAACAGACCCTGGGTCCGCGTGACGAGGTGCACGACCCTGTGCTCTTCCGGGCGCAGCCAGTGCAGATATTGCTGCGCTGCAAGGGCACCGAGATCTCCGACCGGCACATGGAACCCCGCGAGGTCGCACGCGCCCCGCACGAGCGAGGACAGGGAGTCCTGCGTGCCGAGATACCGCAGGTCGAGCTGGATGCGCGGATGGTCCTGCAGGAGCTCCGGCACGCGGGCGACCGCGAAACCGTGGCTCGCATGGATGCGCAGCGTGGCCTTCGCCGCGTCGAGAAGCTGGTTGATCTCGAGGTTGATCTCGGACGCCAGCGACTCGAGCTGCAGGCCCATGCGCGCCTTCGCACGCTGCTCCGCCCAGAGGATCTTCTCTCCGAGCGGCGTGAGCGCCGTGCCCTTGCCGCGCTCGAACCGCACGAGCGGCTGCCCGAAGAAGGCGCTCCAGCTCTCCACCAGCCCCCAGGCGTGCCGGTACGACACCCCGACGGCCCCGGCCGCCTCGGTGAGCTTACGGCTCCGGTTGATCGCCGCGAGCAGCGCGAAGACCTCAGGGCCGACGCGCTGGCCGGATTCGTCCTCGAGAATCCATGTGGGCCTGACCGCTATCCTCTTCATGTGAACAGTTTTTCATATTGAGGTGTCAAACGTCACCTGATAGTTTGCCGAATTCCGGAACGGGGTCGGACAGCAGGATATGTCGGCGTGTTCCTATGAAGCGCTCCGTTTCCATGTCGATAACGGCGGACGGCCTGTGCCGGATTCACGCCCCTAGGAGGACACGATGCCGGAGGACCTGAATGTCTTGATCGATGCCGCCATCGATCGACACAAGTCCGTGCCGGGAGGGCTCCTGCCCCTTCTGCATGATATCCAGGACCGGGTCGGGTACGTACCCGAAACCGCGGTTCCCGCGATCGCCGCGGCCCTGAATCTGTCGCGTGCCGAAGTTCACGGCGTGATTTCGTTCTATCACCACTTCCGCAGCAACCCCGCAGGGCGACACGTGGTGCAGGTGTGTCGGGCCGAGGCCTGTCAGTCGGTTGGCGCGGAGGACACCCTCGAGAGCCTGCGCGAAGCCCTCGGCATCGATCTGCACCAGACCACGAAGGACGGTGCATTCACGCTCGAGCCGATCTACTGCCTCGGCAACTGCGCCTGCGGCCCGTCCGTGATGATCGACGGCGAACTGCGCGGTCGGGTCGCCGCGGGCGCCGTCTCGGCCCTGCTCTCCGAAGTGGGGGGACGGCCATGAGCGTGCGCATCTTCGTCCCGCGGGACGCCTCCGCGCGGAGCCTCGGCGCGGATCGCGTGGCCGCGGCCATCCAGGCCGAAGCCCGGGCACGGGCGATCGACGTGGAGATCGTCCGGAACGGCTCGCGCGGCCTCATGTGGCTGGAACCGCTCGTCGAGGTCGTGACGTCCGCCGGCCGCGTGGCCTACGGCCCGGTGACGGCGGCGGACGTGCCTGCCCTGTTCGACGCGGGCCTGCCGGCCGGCGGTCCGCATCCCCTGCGCGTCGGCGACATCGAGGACCACCCCTACTTCGCGAAACAGGAGCGGCTCTGTTTCGCGCGTGTGGGCATCACCGATCCCGTGTCCGTGGCGGACTACGAGGCGCACGGCGGGCTCCGCGGACTGCGCCGCGCTCTCGAGATGGGCAGCGCGGACATCGTGGCCGCGATCGCCGGGTCGGGTCTCCGTGGTCGCGGCGGTGCAGCATTCCCGACCGGCATCAAGTGGAAGACCGTACTCGACACGCCCTCGACGCAGAAGTACGTCGTCTGCAACGCGGACGAAGGCGATTCCGGGACCTTCTCCGACCGGATGATCATGGAAGGCGACCCGCTCGTGCTCGTCGAGGGCATGCTCATCGCGGGTCTCGCGACGGGCGCGACCCAGGGCTACATCTACCTGCGCTCCGAGTATCCCGACGCGGAACGCGCGCTGCTCGAGGCGATCGCGGCCGCCCGGAAGCACGGCATCCTCGGCGACGACGTGCTCGGCTCCGGCCGGCGCTTCGAGCTCGAGGTGCGCCGTGGCGCGGGCGCCTACATCTGCGGCGAGGAGACGTCCCTGCTCGAGAGTCTCGAGGGCAAGCGCGGTGTCGTGCGATTCAAGCCGCCCGTGCCGGCCGTGTCGGGCCTGTTCGGCCGCCCGACCGTGCTCAACAACGTGATCACGTTCGCATCGGTACCGATCATCCTCGACCGTGGTGCGGACTTCTACCGCGACTACGGCATGGGCCGGTCCCGGGGAACGCTGCCGATCCAGCTCACCGGCAACATCCGTCACGGCGGACTCGTCGAGAAGGCCTTCGGCGTGACGCTGCGCGAACTCCTCCACGACTACGGCGGCGGCTCGGCTTCGGGACGCCCGATCAAGGCCGTGCAGGTCGGGGGGCCGCTGGGCGCCTACGTGCCGGAATCCCAGTTCGACCTGCCGTTCGACTACGAGGCATTCGCGGCCGTCGGCGCGATGGTGGGTCACGGCGGCATCGTGGTGTTCGACGACACCGCGAACATGGCCCGGCTCGCGCGCTACGCGATGGAGTTCTGCGCGATCGAGTCCTGCGGGAAGTGCACGCCGTGCCGCATCGGTTCCACGCGCGGGGTCGAGGTGATGGACAGGATCATCGCGGGAACCGACCGTGCCGGGCAGGCCGACCTGCTCCGCGAGCTCTGCGACACGATGCTGCACGGATCCCTCTGTGCGCTGGGAGGCATGACGCCGTTCCCCGTGCAGAGTGCGCTCAAACATTTTCCCGAAGATTTCGGACTGCCGCGCAGCGCTCTCGCTGCAGCCGCATAAGTCCGGGCGAGGAGGAAGGACATGGGTATTCGTTACATCGATCTGGGCACGCCGGTCCGCACGAGCGAGCGGGAAGTCACCCTCGAGATCGACGGCACGCAGGTCACCGTTCCCGAAGGCACGTCGATCATGCGCGCGGCCGCCGAGGCCGGCTTCTCGATTCCGAAGCTGTGCGCCACGGATTCTCTCGAACCCTTCGGCTCCTGCCGGCTCTGTCTCGTCGAGATCGAGGGCCGCAAGGGCTTCCCGGCGTCGTGCACGACGCCGGTGGCCGAGGGACTCGTCGTGCGGACGCAGTCGTCCGCGCTCGCGAAGATCCGCCGCAACGTGATGGAACTGTACATCTCCGACCACCCCCTCGACTGCCTGACCTGCTCCGCGAACGGCAACTGCGAGCTCCAGGACATGGCGGGTGTCGTCGGATTGCGCGAGGTGCGCTACGGCTACGAAGGCGCGAACCACCTGGACTCCCCGAAGGACACCTCGAACCCCTACTTCACGTTCGATCCGTCGAAGTGCATCGTCTGCTCGCGCTGCGTGCGCGCCTGCGAGGAGACCCAGGGCACGTTCGCGCTCACGATCGACGGCCGGGGTTTCGGCTCGGTCGTGTCGGCGGGCCAGAACGAGGATTTCATGGACTCCGAGTGCGTGAGTTGCGGTGCGTGCGTGCAGGCCTGCCCGACAGCCACGCTCATGGAAAAGTCCGTCATCGAGAAGGGACAGGCCGAACGCAGCGTCGTGACGACCTGCGCGTACTGCGGCGTGGGCTGTTCGTTCCGTGCGGAGATGCAGGGCACCGAGGTCGTGCGGATGGTCCCGAACAAGGACGGTCACGCGAACCACGGCCATTCGTGCGTGAAAGGCCGGTTCGCGATCGGCTACGCCACGCACAAGGACCGCATCACGCAGCCGATGATCCGCGCGAGCATCCACGACCCCTGGAAACAGGTGACGTGGGACGAGGCCATCGCGCACGCGGCCTCCGAATTCAGGCGCATCCAGGCCGAGCACGGCCGCGGCGCCGTCGGCGGCATCACCTCGTCGCGCTGCACGAACGAGGAAACCTATCTCGTCCAGAAGCTGGTCCGCGCCGCGTTCGGCAACAACAACGTCGACACGTGCGCGCGCGTGTGTCACTCGCCGACCGGCTACGGACTCAAGACCACGCTCGGTGAATCCGCGGGTACGCAGGCCTTCGATTCCGTCGAGAAGTCCGACGTGATCATGGTCATCGGCGCGAACCCCACGGACGGTCACCCCGTGTTCGGGTCGCGCATGAAGCGGCGGCTGCGCGAGGGCGCGAAGCTCATCGTGATCGACCCGCGCACGATCGACCTGGTGCGCTCGCCGCACGTGAGCGCGTCCTACCACCTGAAGCTGCGGCCCGGCACCAACGTGGCCGTCGTCAACGCGCTCGCGCACGTCGTCATGACCGAAGGCCTCTGGAACGAGTCGTTCGTCGAGGCACGCTGCGACGGCCACGCATTCGCGAAGTGGCGTGACTTCATCGTCGACCCGCAGAATTCGCCGGAAGCCCTCGAGTCGGAAACCGGCGTTCCCGCGGAGCAGATCCGCGGAGCGGCGAGGCTGTTCGCGACCGGCGGCAACGCCGCGATCTACTACGGCCTGGGCGTGACGGAGCACAGCCAGGGCTCGACGATGGTGATGGGCATCGCGAACCTCGCGATGGCGACCGGAAACATCGGGCGCGAGGGCGTCGGCGTGAACCCGTTGCGGGGCCAGAACAACGTGCAGGGCTCGTGCGACATGGGATCCTTCCCGCACGAACTGCCCGGCTATCGCCACGTCTCGGACCAGATCACGCGTCAGCTCTTCGAAGGGGAATGGTCGGTCCGCCTCGAACCCGAACCGGGCCTGCGGATCCCGAACATGCTCGACGCCGCGCTCGACGGCAGCTTCCGCGGCATCTACATCGAGGGCGAGGACATCGCGCAGTCCGATCCGGACACGCAGCACGTGACCGCCGCGCTCGAAGCCATGGAGTGCGTCGTGGTCCAGGACATCTTCCTGAACGAGACGGCCAAGTACGCCCACGTGTTCCTGCCCGGTGCCACGTTCCTCGAGAAGAACGGCACGTTCACGAACGCCGAGCGGCGCATCTCGCCGGTACGCAAGGTGATGCCACCCCTGTGCGGCAAGGAGGACTGGGAAGTCACGCAGATGCTCTCCAACGCGCTCGGCTACCCCATGAACTACTCGCATCCGTCCGAGATCATGGACGAGATCGCGCGGCTCACGCCGACCTTTGCGGGCGTGAGCTACGACAAGCTCGAAAGGCTCGGCAGCCTGCAGTGGCCCTGCAACGCCGAGGCCCCGGAGGGCACGCCGACGATGCACGTGCACGAGTTCGTGCGCGGCAAGGGCAACTTCGTGGTCACGCGCTACGTGCCCACCGAGGAACGCACGAGCCGCAAGTACCCGCTGATCCTCACGACGGGGCGCATCCTGAGCCAGTACAACGTCGGTGCGCAGACCCGACGGACCCCGAACGTGGTCTGGCACGACGAGGACAGGCTCGAGATCCATCCGAGCGATGCGGAGGTGCGCGGCGTCAGGGACGGAGACTGGGTCGGCGTGCGCAGCCGTGCGGGCGAGACGGTGCTGCGCGCGGTGATCACGGAGCGCGTGCAGCCGGGCGTCGTCTACACGACGTTCCATTTTCCGGAGTCCGGCGCGAACGTGATCACGACGGACAACTCGGACTGGGCCACGAACTGCCCGGAATACAAGGTGACGGCCGTGCAGGTGGAGCCGGTCACCCAGCCCTCCGAATGGCAGAAGCGCTTCCGCAGTTTCAGCGACGAGCAGCTCGCGCTGCTCGCCCGGCAGGAATCCCAGGAGGCGTGACCACGTGAAGCCAGGTGATGTGCGCGGGCTGAGGCCCGCGCATGTCCCGGTGCCCGTCTCCCGCTGGAAGGGCGGCACCTTCGAGCCCGGTCGGGACGACGTCGCCGAGGAATGTCCCGTCGCGTTCGTCTACAACGGCGTGCCCTTTTCGGTGATGCTCGCGACACCGCTGGATCTCGAGGATTTCGCGAGGGGATTCTCGCTGACGGAGGGCATCGTCGACTCGCCGGCCGAAATCCAGGGCCTGGAGATCGTGCCGGAGGAAACCGGGTACTCGCTCTACGTGAGCGTGCCGCGGGAACGTACCGAAGCCCTTGCGGCACGTCGGCGTTCCCTCGCGGGCAGGACCGGCTGCGGTCTCTGTGGCACCCAGATGCTCGCCGACGCGATCCGCCCGATCCAGCCCGTGCGTGCGTCGACGACCATCGGCCCCGAGGCGATCCAGCGCGCGCACGACGCGCTCGCGTCGAGGCAGGCACTGAATTCCCTGACGGGCGCCGTCCACGCTGCGGCGTGGGCCGACGCAGCCGGCACGGTGCGCGTGGTGCGCGAGGACGTGGGACGCCACAATGCCCTGGACAAGCTCGTCGGCGCCCTCCTCGCGGATCCGGCCATCGAGGCTTCCGAAGGCATGATCATCGTGACCAGTCGCGCGAGCTACGAAATGGTGCACAAGACGGCCGCTGCCGGGGTTTCCGTGCTCTGCGCGGTGTCCGCACCGACCGCACTGGCGGTGCGCTCGGCTTCGGCAGCAGGACTCACGCTCGTGGGATTCACGCGCGAAGACCGTCATACGGTGTACGCGCGCCCGGCCCCTTCCCTTCTTCCCTGACCCATCGATAGACGACGAGCCAACCACATGGAAATTCAGCGCCTGGTCAAGATGGCCAACGACATCAGCCGCTTCTTCGAAGCCGAACCGGACCACGATGAAGCCGTGAAGGGGGTGCTGGGACACATTTCCCGGTTCTGGGACCCGCGCATGCGGCGCGAGATCGCCGAACACGCCGCCGCGGGCGGTTCGGGCTTGACCGATCTCGCCCGCGAGGCCGTGTCCAGGCTGCCCCCCGTCACGGAGGCCCGTACCGCCTGACGCGACGTACCCGCGGGTCGCGGAAGTCGTCGCAGCCCCGCGCGGCCCGCAGCGGCCCCGTCTAGATGATGGGCAACCTGGCCATCATCTTCACGAACTCGGACATCTCGCCCTCAACGGCCTCGGCGGCCTTCTCCTCCATGTCGAGGTAGCGACGCAGTACTTCCTGCCCGAATTCGGTGACCGTCGCGCCGCCGCCGCGCTGCCCCCCAGTCTCGGTCACCACGAGCGGGTGCCTGAAGCTCTGGTTCATCGTGTCGACGAGGAGCCACGCACGACGGTACGACATGCCCATCTCGCGGGCCGCGGCAGAGATCGACCCTGACCGCCCGATGGCCTGGAGCAGTTCGGCCTTGCCCGGCCCCATGGCGATGGCCTTGCGGAAGAGGATGCGTATCTGGGGTTTCGGTACCCGGCCAGGCGCCCCGACGTCACGCGCGCGCGTCATGGGAGGACCCTGTCGGCCCGAGCCGGAGCCCGCGTCCGGGGCGGCGCGCCACGCACGTCATTTCCACCGGTCCGCGGCCGCATCGTCCGAAGCCCGGGCATCCACCCAGCGCGATCCGTCCGGTGTGTGCTCCTTCTTCCAGAACGGCGCCCTGGTCTTGAGATAGTCCATGAGGTACTCGCACGCGGCGAAGGACTCGCCCCGGTGTGCGCTCGTCACGACGACGAGCACGATCTGTTCGGTCGGGAGAATGCGCCCGACACGATGGATGATCAGGATGTCGATGAGGTCCCAGCGTTCGCGGGCCTCGGCCGCGATTCGTGCGAGCGACTTCTCCGTCATGCCGGGATAGTGCTCGAGCACCATTTCCTCCACCGCCGCACCGTCGTTGAGATCCCGGCAGACGCCGATGAAGCTCGCCACCGCCCCGATGGCCGGATTGGCCGCGCGGAGAGCCGCGATCTCCCGCCCGGCATCGAAGTCCGCCGTCTGCACGCGGACCGAGGTCTGCCCGGCGGCGGTCCTGGCGGAAGAACCCGTGGCATTCATGGGTCAGCCTCCCGTGACCGGAGGAAAGAACGCCACTTCGTCACCGTCCCGCACCGGTGTGTCGGGATCGGCCATGTCCTGATTGACTGCCGCGCGCACGGCACGACCAGGCTGAAGCTCGCGCTCCCAGGCGTCGCCGCGCAGCCGCAGCCACGCCATGAGGCTCGAGACGTCGCGCACGTCGTGAGGCAGGTCGATCTGCTCGGCATCGCGGCCGAGTGCGTCCTTCAGGCGGGCGAAATACAGCACGTTCAACATCGATCGAATCCGACTCAGAGGGGGGGTTCGGAGCCGGACGACAGGCCCACGTACCCGAGAATGAACTGGACGACGCCCTGATAGTCCTCGAGACCGAACTGCGGAAGGTCGGTCGGCAGAGGCTCGTCCGTCGCCACCGCGACGATATTATCATCCGTCTCCCAGAGACAGGGCGTCCCGCTCGCGCGCCGATGGACTTCCATCTTCGGAAACGGCTCTCGCTTGAACCCTTCCACGAGCACGAGATCGCACGGCGAAAGGCGGCCGAGATGTTCGGCGAGCGCAGGTTCGTGGCCATCCTTCAGCTCGTGCAGCAGGGCCCAGCGACGCCCTCCGGTCACGAGGACCTCCGCTGCGCCCGCCTCGCGGTGGCGCCACGAATCCTTGCCTGGCCGATCGATGTCGAAGTCGTGATGGGCGTGCTTGATCACGGAGACACGAAGCCCCTGGCCGACACATCGCGGGAGCACCTGCTCGAGAAGCGTCGTCTTGCCGCTGCCGGAGTAGCCGGCGAAACCGAAAACTTTCATGAGGATCGCATGGAGTGTGTGCCAATTATAGTGTCGTCCGGGCCCAGGAATTTCCGGCGCCGGCAGCGGTCCGAGTCTCACCCGCCCCACTCAGGATGAACTGCATGACCGGCCGCTGTCCCGCGCCCCTGGCGACGAAGGTCGCACCCGAACCGGCGGAGAGCGTCCGGCGCGCTCCGGCCGCCCTGCGCCGATGACGGGCATCGAAGCAGTCTCGCACTCGATCCGCAGCCATCACTGGCTCTACCCGGCGATCCAGATCGCCCACCTCTGGGGCGTCGTCGTGGTCGCCGGTGCGGCGGTACTCTTCGACCTGCGCGTGCTCGGCGTGTTCCGGGCAACGACCCTCGACGCGCTCGCGCGGCAGCTGCTGCCGTGGTGCCTGATCGGTCTCATGATCCTCGCGCCGGCGGGCATGGTCCTGTTCGCTGCGGATCCGCTGACGCTGCTCTCGAACCGCGCGTTCCGGCTCAAGATGCTGCTGCTTTTCGCCATCACGATCAACGCACTCGTCTTTCATTTCGGTCCGGCAGGAAATTCGCTCGCCCCCGGCAGTACGGAGTCGTCCGGCGTCGCCCGCTTCCAGGCGCTCGTTTCGCTCACGCTCTGGTTCGCGGTGATCGCGCTCGGTCGCCTCATCGCGTACGTCTGAACCCTACCCGTCCTCGAGTCTCGGGCCCGGAGCCACCGTTGTGTCCGGGCGGGTATAATGGTCCACCGATGGAAGAGCAAGCGTCAGGACGTTTCGCACACATGCCCAGTGACCCCATGACACATTCCGCATCGACCCTGATCGACACGCGCGGCCGCCCCCTGCGCGACCTGCGCGTCTCCGTGACCGACCGGTGCAACTTCCGCTGCACATACTGCATGCCCAAGGAGGTCTTCGGGAAGGACTTCCAGTTTCTCGAGCGCGAACAGCTGCTGTCGTTCGGCGAGATCCACCGCCTCGTCCGCATCTTCCGCGACCACGGCGTCGAGAAGGTGCGGCTCACGGGCGGCGAACCGCTCGTGCGCCGGAAGCTCGAACGACTCATCGAGATGCTCGCCTACCACGAGGACCTCGATCTCACGCTCACGACGAACGGATCGCTGCTCAGGCAGAAGGCCGCAGACCTCAAGGCCGCGGGTCTCAAGCGCGTGACCGTCAGCCTCGACTCGCTGGACAACGACACCTTCACGCGCATGAACGACGTCGACTTCCCCGTCTCGAAGGTGCTCGAAGGCATCGAGGAAGCGGATCGCGTCGGACTCCGGCCCGTCAAGATCAACATGGTCGTGAAGCGCGGCGTGAACGACGACTCCGTCGTGGAGATGGCCCGGTTCTTCAAGGGCACCGGCCACATCGTGCGCTTCATCGAGTTCATGGACGTCGGCAGCACGAACGGCTGGCAGATGGAGCACGTCGTCCCCTCGCGCGAGCTCGTGGAGAAGATCCGCGCGGAGTTCCCGATCGAACCCGTGGACGCGAACTATCGGGGCGAAGTCGCCGAACGCTGGCGGTACCTGGACGGCAGCGGCGAGGTCGGCTTCATCTCTTCGGTCACGCAGGCATTCTGCAAGGACTGCACGCGCACCCGGCTGTCGGCGGAGGGCCAGCTGTTCACGTGCCTGTTCGCCACGCGAGGCACCGACCTTCGGGCACTGCTGCGCGCCGATGCTTCGGACGAGGAAATCTCGGCCGCGATCGCGAAGGTCTGGTCTGCTCGGGCAGACCGGTATTCGGAGATCCGCACTGCGGAAACGGCGAAGCTCCGCAAGGTGGAGATGTCCTACATCGGCGGGTGAGCATCACCCGCCTTCCCGGCCGCGAACGTGCTCGCGGCCGTTCCCGTACCTCGATTTCGGCCCGACACCCATGACCTCCTCCGCACCGACCCTGCGCGATCTCGCGATCGCCGACGACTACGATCCCAACTCGATGCCCGTGGACAAGGCGCGCGAGCACATCCGTTCCTTCCTGACGCCGATCGGGACCGTCGAACGCCTGCACATCCGCGACGCGCTCGGCCGGGTACTCGCCAGTGACGTCGCTTCGACGGTGAACGTGCCGTCGCACGACAACTCCGGCATGGACGGCTATGCGGTAAGGCACGCGGATCTGGCGGCGGACCGCGACGTGACGCTCGAGATCGCGGGCGCCTCCTTTGCCGGCAAGCCGTTCCAGGGAGCCCTGAAGCCGGGTCAGGCGGTCAGGATCATGACCGGTGCCACCGTGCCACCGGAGTGCGACACCGTCATCATGCAGGAGCGCGCACAGGCCGCAGACGGCAGGGTCACCCTCGGCGCAGGTGCCCGCAAGGGCCAGAACGTCCGGCTCGCGGGCGAAGATCTCGGGATCGGCCAGGTCGTCTTCCGGCGCGGGCAGCTCGTGCGCGCTGCGGAACTCGGCATGCTCGCCTCGCTCGGGATCATCGAGGTGGATGTGTATCGCAGGCTGCGCGTCGCATTCTTTTCGACGGGTGACGAGCTCGTGCCGCTCGGGGGCTCGCTCGGACCCGGCCAGATCTACGACTCCAACCGCTACACCCTCTTCGGGATGCTCCAGCGGCTGGGCTGCGAGGTGCTCGACATGGGCGTGATTCGCGACACGCCCGAGGCGGTCGAAGCGGCCTTCGCGTCGGCTGCGCAGGCTGCCGACGTCGTGATCACGAGCGGAGGCGTGTCGGTAGGCGAGGCCGACTACGTGAAGCAGATCCTCGACCGACTCGGAGACGTCCTGTTCTGGAAGATTGCAATGAAACCGGGCCGCCCCCTGGCGTTCGGAAAAATCGGCACGGCCCACTTCTTCGGCCTGCCCGGAAATCCGGTTGCCGTGATGGTCACGTTCTACCAGTTCGTCCGGGACGCGCTGCAGATCATCGCGGGTCGCACGGCACTCGAATCCGTTCCGACGTTCAAGGCCCGCCTGACCGCCCCGACGAAGAAGGCGCCGGGCCGCACGGAATTCCAGCGCGGAATCCTGTCGCGCGGCCCCGATGGCGAATGGACGGTCCGGCCTACCGGCAATCAGGGCTCGGGCATTCTCTCGTCGATGAGCCAGGCGAACTGCTTCATGGTACTGCCGACCGAGCAGGGAAACGCCGAGGCGGGCGCGCTCGTCGACGTGCAGCCGTTCGAAGGCATCGTCTAGGCGGGAGACCCAGCCGGCAGGGCGGCGCCCACGAGCCGCGGTCACGCGGCCTGGCGGCCGACGGCGCCGAAACTCTCAGCCCTCTTCCTGCGCGGTCAGGCGCGCGATCTGCCGCGCCTGCCAGCGTCCGAGCAGTAACTGGCCTGCCATGGCACCGAGCAGCGCCAGAAACATGTCCCACTGCGTATCCCAGACGTCACCCTGCGTACCCAGGAACGCGTCAGCGGCGGTACCGGATGCAACGGCGACCCACCACTCGATGAACTCGTAGCACGCGCTGATCGCCAGGCGGATGCAGGTGACGATGAAGAAGAGCCACCGACTGCCCCGGACGACCGCGAGCCGGCTCAGGATCTCGCGTGCGATGAGCGCGGGAACGAACCCCTGGGCAACGTGCCCGACCCGATCGTAGTAGTTGCGCGCGAGACCGAACTCGTCCCGGAGCCAGTTGAAGGCGGGCACCTCCGCATAGGTGTAGTGCCCGCCGATGCAGAGGATCACTGCGTGTACGCAGATCAGCACGTACACGAGCGTCGTGAATCTCCAGCGCGGATAGGTCCAGACGAGAGCTGCGGCGCCGATCACGGCCGGCAGGACCTCGAGCACCCAGGTGAGCCGGTCACGTGGCGACACGCCGGACCAGACGAGCACCGCACCGAACGTCACGAGCAGCAGGACGTGGAACCTCGTCCTGTCGTGTTCGGTGCCGCCGGAGGCCTCTCCCTCCGGCCTCGGGTCACGGGCAGCGGCTCGAATTCTCACGACGTCACCACCGCTCGCTCACCGTCAGAAGGATCGCCCGGGAAGCCGGCACCCCATCGTGCTCCCTTCACGATGGGTCCTCCGCCCTTTCCAGCCGCGCAAGGGGATCCTGCCGATAGAACAGGCTGAGCTGTGCATAGACCTCCGGATACTCGTGCGCGACGACCTCGGGAATCTCGAAGAAGGCCTCGCTGAAGACCGCGAAGAACTCTCCCGGGGACTCGGCCGCGTAGGGGTCGATTTCGGTGTGGCGGCGTCTTGCGACACGGTGACGAAAATCTTCGTACGCGCCGCCGAGTGCCCGGGCCCAGTCCTCGCGACGCATCCCCTTGTGCAGGGGAGGATAGCCGTTGGCGTCACCGTTCAGCATGTCGAGCTTGTGTGCGAATTCGTGAATGACCACGTTCACGCCGTCGTCGGCGTCGGCCCGCTCCACGTCGGCCCACGAGAGGACGAGCGGGCCGTGAAGCCACGCCTCACCGGCCTTCGCCGTGTGATCGTGGTGCACGACACCGCTGTCGTCCACCCACGAATGCGCGGGAACGAATTCGACGGGATACACGATGATCTCGACCCAGCCGTCGAAGTAGTCGAAGTCGAGGTTCAGGATCAGCACGCAGGCCTGGATGGCGATCGCGAGCATCATGTCGTCCGTGAGCTCGAGACCATCCGCGGCCGAGAAGGATTTCGCGTCGAGAAAGAGCGCGACGAGGTCGCGCAGTCGCGTGATGTCCTCCGACGAAAGCGATCGCACGAAACCGTAGCGCGCGACCGCGACACGCCACGTGTTCTCGTCGATGACGACCCGCGCGATCGCACGACGTCGTCTCCAGCGCTTGAGGCTGAACACGGTCGTCAGTCGCCGGGGCGCCCTTCGTCGCTCAGCGCGTCGTCACCGTCGCTGCCTTCCGGCTCGGCCAGCGCGTGCTCGAGCCTTTCGAGGTCAGCCGACGCATCCAGTTCCACCTGTTCGATCTGGCGGAACCGGCGGACGATCTTGGTGCTCGACGTCTGTACGTTCTCGACGTCTTCGTGCGCCTGCCGGATGTGGGTCGCGAGCTTGCGCATCCGCTCCTCGAACCGGCCGAAATCCTTGCCGAGCTTGCCGAGTTCGTCCTTGATCACGTGAACCTGTCGGCGTGTCTCCACGTCCTTGATGACGGCTCGCGCGGTGTTGAGCACGGCCATCATGGTCGTGGGCGAAACGATCCAGACGCGCCGCTGCATGGCGTGATCCACGACCTCCGCATGGTAGGCGTGGATTTCCGCGAACACGGCTTCGGCAGGCACGAACATCACGGCGCCGTCGGACGTCTCGCCGGGCACGATGTAGCGGTCCGCAATGTCGTCGACGTGCTTCTTCACATCCGCGCTGAACATCCGCCGCGCGTCGCGCCGATCCGGATCGCCGACGGAGGCATCGAACATTCGATGGTAGTTCTCGAGCGGAAACTTGGAATCGACCGCGACGATGCCGGTCGGTTCGGGAAGCCGGAGGACGCAGTCCGCACGATGTCCGTTACCGAGCGTGTGCTGGAATTCGTAGGAACTCGGAGGCAGGATATTGCGGACCAGATTCTCGAGCTGGATCTCCCCGAATGCGCCCCGCGAGCGCTTGTCACCGAGAAGCTCCTGGAGACTCACGACGTTCGTCGTCAGTCCGTCGATCTTGCGTTGCGCCTCGTCGATGGTCGCGAGTCTCGCCATGACGTTCGCAAAGGTCTCGTTGGTCTTCCTGAAACCTTCCTCGAGCCGCTCGTTGACGCGGCCCTGAATCTGTTCGAGCCGCGAATCGGCGGTACGGGTGAGCACCTCGATGCTGCCGGTGAGTTGCTGGGCGAGGGACCGGACGCTGTCCTGGAGTGTCTCCGACTGGTGCCTGCCCTGCTCGCCCAGCATTCCGAGCGCCTTTTCCAGGATCTCGCCACGCATCGCTTCGAGCTTCCTGGACACCGTATCACGGTGCTCGCCGAGATTCGTGAGCATGGTCTCCCGACTGATCGCGAGTTCCTGGTTGTTCGAGATCTGCAGCGCGACCAGCGCGTCGCGCGTCTGACGCAACTGCTGTTCGACGACGGAACGCAGCTGCTCCGAACGGCCGAGTCCGCTCGTGACGAGCCGGTCGCCCAGGGTGTTGAGCCCCTCGCCGAGGTCGCGCAGCATTTCGCGGTGCTTCGCCTCGAGCGAATCGGCGAACTTCGTGAAGAACGCAGCCTGCTCGCGCCGGAGCCGGTTCACGATCACGAGAACGACTATGGCGACGACCACGACCACTGCGGCCGAGGTGATCAGGGCAATCAGGGAAAGGGAAAGATCCATGGCCGGATGAGTATACCCATCCGGCCCGGGACTCAGGAGGCGGTCGAAACGTTCAGGGGGGATTCCGTTCGCATTGAGCCACGAACGCCGGCAACGTGCGGCCCCGCCTCACGTCGCTCCGCGAAGCTGGGAACGGTGGAAGGACGTCAGGCCTGGGTCTTTCCCTTGGGCCGGCGACGTGCCCACCCGGCCGACAGGACCGCCACACCGATGAGCGCAAGAGCAGCCGGCTCCGGAGTGCCGAACCCCGAGGGGGTATTCCCACAACCGGGCGTTCCCGGAGCGCAGCCGTTGCTCTGCGCATCGTGCGAGAACGGGGCGAAGTCGTTGATGGTGATGGTCGTCGAGCAGTTCTTGACGGCCGTGTCGTACAGGTCGAAGTGGAGTTCGAGATTGGGATCCGTGAGGCCGCTGATGTCCACGTTCATCGCGACGTAGTACATGCACTTCTTGTTCCACGTGTTCGAGCATGATCCCATGGTCGTGGGGTCCGCACCGACGGTCGTCTGCGCATCGAAGGGCGAGATCATCTGCGCGCTCGTGAACTTGAACCCGAAGCTCGTGAAGTACGTCGGGAACACGCCGTGGGCCTGCAGGTCCGTGTTGTTCGTCGTCGTCCCGCCGGTCGCGAGCGCGAGATCGACCGGCGGTGTGCCGTAGACCATGTCGTCCGTGACCGCGATCGTGCTCACGGAACCCGCCCCCACCTGAGCCGTGAACGAGCCGTACGAACTGCCCGCGCTCTGGGCGACAGGATTGCCATTGATGAGCGCAGCCACCGAGATGTAGTAGGTGTCGTTCAGGAGTGTCGCGAGGTTCCAGGAACTGATCCTGTTCGGCGGAGCGAGGTAGGCGTACACCGTGAACGAGTTCGTCCCGGTCGGGGCGATGGTCGTCTGTGTCGTCATGTCGTAGGTGCCACCCGCGATGCCGAGCTGCAGCTGTGGAATCGCGAGTGCGCTACCCGCGCACACCCCGAACAGCACCGCCCCGGCCACTCCACAACGTACGAATCTCGATATCGACATCTTCCTGCTCCTGAACCGCTGGCCCAACCTCGTTGGAGCCCATGCAAGCACGAGCCATGCCGAACATTTTATTCCCGTGCAATCAGAGCTTTTCGCAACGTCGTGGCCGCTCGCTCTCGCGACTGTAAGCTATCGCGACGTCGATGGCCCGCCATCCTCCGCGGCGACGAAGACATCCCCGCCCCGTCTTTCGCGAGCCCCTCAGCCCCCGTTCGCGAGCGTCGACCGCAGTTCCGTGATCTGCGACGCGAGCCGGCTTCCCTGGGACGTCCTGGCGGCAAGATCGAGCTGCTCCAGGGCTTTCTGCCCCATTCCGGCCTTCGCGAGCGTGCGGGCATAGTTCAGGTGCAGCGGCCCTGCGTCCGGCAGCAGACTGACCGCCTGTTCGTGATAGGCCATTGCTGCCTTCAGATCACCCGCTGCGGCACTCAGGGTACCGAGGGTGTCCAGGATCAGACCGTCGCGTGGGGCCAGCTCGTGGGCCTTGCGCGCGAAGGCCAGAGCCCCCGGATCGTTGCGCTGGCCGAGGATCCAGGCCAGGTTGTTCAGCGCCGACACGTCGTCCGGTGCCTTGGAGAGGAGCCGGCGGTACCACCGCTCGGCGCCGGCGAGTTCGCGACGGGAGAGCAGCACGTCGCCGAGCGCCCGCATCACGAGCACGTCATCGGGATGTGCCTCGAGCCAGCGGGTCGCT
>WGLR01000021.1 GCA_016125475.1 Betaproteobacteria bacterium | reverse complement strand
CTCGACCGACTGCCCACGCACCCCGCCAGCCGGATCGATGAATTGCTCCCACACCGCTGGGTACCCCACGACACTCACTGAATCAATTCAGTGCCCACGGCAAGACGGGTTCGCCGGACGGTTACGCCTCAGCGGTGCGATGAACACGTCGTCCCACAGGCCGAGATCGCCGACCGTGCCGCAGCCGCGCCGCTCGACCTTGGTGGATTCGAGGATGAACAGGCCGGCCCCGCCGGCGGCGAAACGGCCCGCGTTCATCGTGTGCCAGTCGGTCGGGAAACCCTGGATGCCCGAGTACTGATGCATGGGGGCAACGACGATGCGGTTCTTGAGCGTGAGATCGCGTATCGCGAGCGGCGAGAAAAGGTGTGAGGTATCCATGGCAGGCGAGGTCTGTCCGAAGGCGGAATTTCGGCGGGATGATCGTCGTGAGTCGGGTTCGAGCGAATTGGAAAATGTGAACTTGCTCGCCGACGACACATCAGCCGCCTCGTCGACCCGGCGAGCTTACATCAACGCCTTTGAGAGCCATTGACCCCGGCCGGTCCGTCCTGTCGCAGTGTCCAATATCGAGACCGCGTCGGCGTCAGGACCGACTCGCCCTGAACCCGCCACCATCCCACGCCCTTGGGAGAAACGCAGGGCAGCCGACACGCTCAGCACCAGGCATGCGACATCGGGAGCGCCTGATCCCTCCGTGAAGTCTCCTTCAGACTTCACCCCGGTTTCCGGACACTTCGGGGAATCGCCAGACGTCTTGCGTCGATGCGCCCGACTCCGGAGATATCCGGACACGAGCGCACCGCGAATACCCAATCAAACCCTAGCGCATCGACACGGGCATATCGCGACTGCGCGGCAGATCGGCGCCCCGCCTAGAAACGGTGATCGCAGCGGCAGTCGCCGCGTAGTTGAGCAGATCGTGGAGTCGCTGCCTGTCGAGCGAAGACACCGCGGCCTTGGGATCGCCGTCGCTCCCGAGGCGTGCGAGCAGCGCCGACTGGAAGCTGTCGCCGGCGCCGACGGTGTCGACGACCACTGCGGCCGGCGGCGTCACACTGACGCTCGTGCCGTTTCGAGTCCAGGCCGTGACATCGTTGTCGCCGTCGGTCAAGACGACCAGTTCGACGCCGCCGTCGATCCAGTCGGCGGCTTTTTTCTCCCTCGCGATACCCGGATAGAGGAAGCCGAGGTCCTCGGCGCTGATCTTCAGCAGATGCGCGAGCCGTGCGTATTCGGCGACGCGTGAGCGCCAGATGTCCAGGTCGGGCTCGACGGTCGGTCTGACGTTCGGGTCGACCGAGATGAACCGGTCGCGCACGGAGGCAGCCAGCGTGGCGAACGCATCGGCCACCGGATTCACGACCAGCGAATACGATCCGAAGTGCAGTCCGAAGATCTCCGGCCCGATGACTGGCAGTTCGTCCGTCGACACGTTGCAATCGGCGGAACCGAGGCCGTAGAAGACGTATTGCGGATGGCCGGCATCATCGAGCGAAACCAGACTCAACGTGGTGCGACGTCCGGAACGCACGAGATAGTCGGTCACGACCGACTCGGTCTCGAGGATCTTCGCGAGGCGATTGCCGAGCATGTCGGTGGAAACGCCGGTCAGGAGAGCCGCCTTTTCGCCCAGGCGAGCGATGCCCACGGACACGTTGAACGGAGATCCGCCTGCATGCGCATCGAACCGCACCGTACGCAGGTCGTCCCCGCTCTCCAGGAAGACATCGAACAACGCTTCGCCGCACACGAGATACATCGCAGTCGTCCTGTCAGTTGTCGTCGGGCCGCTTCGTCCCGGGCTGCCGGCTACCCCGTGGGCCTATCGCGCCAGTTCATGTGCCGGGTCAGCCGGTAGAGTTCGCGATAGCGCGCGAGCTTCGCCCGGTGGTAGCCGGCGCGCGCAGCGTTGGGCTCGTGCCGGGCACTCGCGGGCGGCTGCCGGCAGACCCGCGCGATCGCCGCTTCCCGTTCCCCGGCATCCACGCCGATCATCGCGAGGCGCGCCGCGCCGAGCGCCGGCCCCACCTCGGCATCGACGCGGTAGGTGAGTGGCAGTCCGATCGCATCGGCCAGAATCTGTCGCCACAGCGCCGAACGCGCACCTCCGCCGATCACGGCGATGTCGCCGATGTGAACGCCTGCCTCGCGCAGCGCCTCGACACCGTCGCAGAACGAATATGCCACGCCTTCGAGCACCGCGCGGGTGAGATCGGCGAGATCGGTTGCGTTGTCGAGCCCGTGGAGCTGGCCGACCGCGCGCGGATCGTTGTGCGGCGAGCGCTCGCCGGCAAGGTAAGGCAGGAAGAGCACGGCCGTCTCCTCGTCGGCATGGTTTCCCAGCGGCTGCAGCAGCTCGGCGACGGTCCTGCCCACCGTGTGCGCCAGCCATGCGAGCGAATTGGCGGCCGACAGCGTGACGGTCATCTGGTGCCAGCGCCCAGGCAGACAGTGGCAGAACGCGTGCACGGTCTTTTCCGGGTGCGCGTAGTGACGGTCGCTGACGACGAACACGACGCCCGAGGTCCCGAGCGACAGGAATGCCTGCCCGGGCTCGATGACTCCGGCACCCACCGCGCCTCCGGCATTGTCACCGGCACCCGCCACGACCGGCACGCGATTCAGACCCAGCGCCCGTGCTGCGGCAGCAGAGAGCGCGGCCACCGGCTCGCAGCCCTCGAACAGTGCGGGCATGCGCGCGCGATCGAGGCCGGTCGCCGCGATCAGCACGTCGTCCCATTCGCGCCGCGCCGGATCGAGCCAGAGTGTGCCGGAGGCGTCCGACATCTCGGATGCCAATTCGCCCGTCATGCGATAGCGCACATAATCCTTCGGCAGCAAGACCCGCGCGATGCGCCGGAACACCTCGGGCTCGTGCTTGCGCACCCACAGCAGCTTGGGCGCCGTGAAACCCGGCATCGCCATGTTGCCGCTGCGCACCCGAAAGTCGCTGACCGATGCTTCCAGCTCGGCACATTCCGCAAAGCTGCGCCCGTCGTTCCACAGGATGCAGGGCCGCAGCACCTCCCCGGCCGCGTCGAGCAGCGTGGCGCCGTGCATCTGACCGGCGAGGCCCACCGCGTCGACGGCCGCCAGCGGCGCGCCATCGGCCTTCAGCCGGGCGGTGGCAGCGATACAGGCCTGCCACCACGCATCCGGGTCCTGCTCGGACCACAGCGGTTTCGGATGGTCGACGGCCATCTCGACCGACGCCTGGTAGCGCGGTGCGCCCTGCGCATCGATGATCACCGCCTTGACGGCAGACGTGCCGATGTCGTACCCGAGATACATCGTCAGGCTTCGACGTACCTGTCGAGAGTCGCCTTTGCGCCCGCGTCGTAGAAACTCGCCAGCGCGCGCTTGACCTCCCCGGCAAACGCAGCGGAGTTGGGCAACTGGTCGCCGAACAACTCGTGCACGCCGAGCAACACACTGCCGTCGCGGCCGCCCTCGCGCGCGAGCGCCTGCAGTCGTTGGGCCCAAGGGTCGATGACCGGCAATGGCCTGCCGTCATCGTCGGTGCCGGTCAGATAGCGGAACCAGGCCGCCACGGTGAAGCTCAGCAGACGAACGGATGTGCCACGTCCGAGCCCGTCGACAATCGACGGCAACACGAACTTCGGAATGCGCGCCGAGCCTTCGGTACCGATGCGCGAGAGCTGGTCGCGAATCGTGGGGTTCGAGAATCGCTCGATCAGCGTGCGTTTGTAGGCCGCGAGGTCGATGCCGGTGGGGGCCTGCAGCAGCGGTGTCACCTCGGCGTCCATCATCCTCGTGACGAGCGTACGGATGCGCATGTCCTGCATTGTTTCGTGCGCGAACCGGTAACCGAGCAGCATGCCGATGTAGCACATGGCCTGGTGGCTGCCGTTCAGCAGCCGCATCTTCATCTTTTCATAGGGCACCACGTCGGTGGTCATCTGTGCGCCAACGTCCTCCCAGGCCGGCCGCCCACCCGGAAACCTGTCCTCGATGACCCACTGCTTGAACGGTTCGGTGGCCACCGGCCAGGCATCCTCCACGCCGAACTCGTCGCGCAGAAGCGCGCGGTGCTCGTCGGTGGTGGCAGGCGTGATCCGGTCGACCATGCTGTTGGGGAAGGCACAGTGCTCGCGCATCCAGGCTGCGAGCGCCGGCTCCCGCTGATGCGCGAATGCCAGAATCATCTTCCGGGCCACGTCGCCGTTGTGCTGGAGGTTGTCGCAGGACATCACCGTGAACGGTGCCAGGCCGTTCGCACGGCGCCGAGCCAGCGCCTCGACCAGGAAGCCGAAGGAGCATTTCGGCTCATGCGGCTGCTGCAGGTCGTGCACGATGTCCGGATGTGCGTCGTTGAATTCGCCGGTGCCTTCGTTCACGTAGTAGCCGCCCTCGGTGATGGTGAGAGACACGATCCGGGTCTGCGGCGATGCCATCGCACCCAGCACGGCCTCCGGGTCCTGCGGCGCATGCAGGTAGCGCAGCAGCGAGCCGATCACGCGCGCGCTGTCGCCCGCCGCGCTGCGCTCCACCACCGTGTACAGGCAGTCCTGCGACTGCAGCGCATCGCGCATGGCGGCGTCCTGCGGCAGCAGGCCCACGCCGCAATAGCCCCATCCGGTGGAACCCGGCCTGTGCAGCAGGTCGTCCAGATACTCCGCCTGATGGGCGCGATAGAACCCCCCGACACCGATGTGCAGCATGCTCGCCGTCACCTGGTTGCGGTCGTAGCCCGGAACCCGCACCGAGGGCGGCAGTCGGTTCAGGTTGGTCTGATTGAGTCGGACTGGATTGGAATCGGTCACGTCTCGTTCTCCATGTCGGGTGATCGGCGGGAGCGAACCGGGCGGAATGGCGTCTGCCCGCATTTCTCACAGGGGCGTGGATTGACGGGCGGCCTCCCGCGAGGAAGGCGGGTCAGCTCATCCAGTTTCCGCCGTCGACGTTGTAGGTCTGCGCGACGATGTAGTCGGCTTCCGATGTGGCGAGAAAGATCGCCATGCCGACGAGGTCCGCCGCGGTGCCCATCCGGCCGTACGGCACGGCTTCGCCGACCAGCCGCCTCTTCTCGCCGAGCGGACGGTGCTCGTATTTCGCGAACAGCGCGTCGACTCCGTCCCAATGCTCGCCGTCGACGACACCCGGTGCGATCGCGTTCACGTTGATCCGGTGCGCGATCAGATTGAGTCCGGCGGACTGCGTGATGCTGATCACGGCGGCCTTGGTCGCGCAATACACAGCGACCAGGCTTTCGCCGCGACGACCAGCCTGACTCGCCATGTTGATGATCTTGCCTCCTCCACCGCGCGCGATCATGTGCTTCGCAACCGCCTGGAGCATGAACAGCGTCCCGGAGACATTGACCGCGAACAACCTGTCGTACGCTTCGCGAGTGATCTCCACGATCGGCGCGGCATCGAAGAGCGCGGCATTGTTGATCAGGATGTCGATGCGCCCCATCGTTGCAACCGCTTCCCTCACCGCGGCGTCGATCGATGCCTGGTCGGTGACGTCGAGCCGCATGGCGTGGGCACCTGGGCCGATCTCGCGGGCGGTCCGGGTGGCCGCTTCGGAATGGATGTCACCGATCGTGACCTGCGCACCCTCTCTCACGTACGCTTCGGCGAAGGCGCGGCCGATGCCGCGGGCGGCACCGGTGATCAATGCGGTCTTGCCCTGGAGTCTCACGATTGTCGCCTCTGCCTGTTCCCCGATACGGTCAGCCCGCTGCCTTGCCGTCCTCGCCGAAGCGATGGATCTTGTCGGCCTGCGGGGTCATGAATACCTTGTCGCCGTGACGGGCCTCGAATTCGCCGTCGGCACGCACCGTGATCGTGCCGAGGCCTTCGGTCGCCACGTGCAGGAACGTGTCCGACCCGAGGTGCTCGGACACGACGACCTCGCCCGACCAGGTGCCACCATCGCGCGAGAGGTCGATGTGCTCCGGCCGCACGCCGATCGTCTTCGCGTCGTGCCGGGCCGCCTCGGCACCGGTCAGGAAGTTCATCCTGGGGCTGCCGATGAAGCCTGCCACGAACAGGTTGGCCGGGTTCCGGTAGAGCGTGAGCGGGCTGCCGACCTGCTCGATGCGCCCGGCGTTCAGCACGACGATCTTGTCGGCCATCGTCATGGCCTCGACCTGGTCGTGGGTCACGTAGATCATCGTGGTCTTCAGCGTATGGTGCAGCTCCGAGATCTCCAGCCGCATGTTCACGCGCAGCGCTGCATCGAGATTCGACAGCGGCTCGTCGAGCAGGAAGGCCGTGGGCTCCCGCACGATGGCCCGACCGATGGCGACGCGCTGGCGCTGCCCGCCCGAGAGCTGCCCGGGACGACGGTCGAGGTAGTCCGTGAGGTTCAGCACCTTGGCCGCGTAGGCGACCCGCTTCTCCTGCTCGGCGGCGGGCATGCCGGCCATCCGCAGCGGGAATGCAATGTTCTTGCGAACGGACATGTGCGGGTACAGCGCGTACGACTGGAACACCATCGCCAGACCACGTTTGGCCGGAGGCATCGATGTCGCATTTCTGCCATCGATCTCGATGTCACCTTCGCTCACGTCCTCCAGCCCCGCGATCAACCGCAGCAACGTGGACTTTCCGCAGCCCGACGGGCCGACGAACACGACGAACTCCCCGTCCTCGATGTCGAGGTCGAGGGACGGGATCACGGTGACGTCGCCGAAGCGCTTGGAGACTTTCCTGAGGGTGATCTGGCCCATTGAGTGTCCTGTCTATTTCACGGCACCGAAGGTGAGTCCGCGGACGAGCTGCTTCTGACTGAACCACCCGAGTACGAGAATCGGCGCGATCGCCATTGTCGAGGCAGCACTGAGCTTGGCATAGAACAGTCCTTCGGGAGAGGAGTAGCTCGCGATGAAGGCAGTCAGCGGCGCAGCCTTCGCGGCGGTCAGATTCAGTGTCCAGAACGCTTCGTTCCAGGCCAGGATCACGTTGAGCAGCAGCGTCGAGGCGATACCCGGAACCGCCATCGGCGTCAGCACGTAGAGAATCTCGTTGCGCAGGCTCGCACCATCCATCCGCGCGGCTTCCAGGATGTCGCCGGGAATTTCCTTGAAGTACGTGTAGAGCATCCAGACGATGATCGGGAGATTGATCAGTGTCAGTACCACCACGAGCCCTGTGAGCGTGTCGAGCAGCCCGGAGTTTCGGAACAGCAGGTAGATCGGAATGAGCACGCCGACAGGCGGGAGCATCTTCGTCGACAGCATCCACATCAGCACGTCCTTCGTTCGCCGGCTCGGCACGAAGGCCATCGACCACGCGGCCGGAATCGCGATGACGAGCCCTATCAGCGTCGAGCCGAAGGAGATCACGACCGAGTTGTAGAAGTGCAGCAGGTAGTGCGAACGCTGATTGACCTCGGCATAGTTCTCGAGGGTCCAGTGAAACGCGAGAAAGACCGGCGGCGAGGCGACCGCCTCGCCCTCCGTCTTGAACGAGGTCAGGAACGTCCAGAGGATCGGGAAGAAGATGATGAGGCCGATCGCGAAGGCGGCCACCGTGACCAGGGCCTTGCGGGAGGTAGTGACGCGGCGTGCCATGGTTCAGGCCTCCAGGTTCTTGCCGATCATCCGCATGAGGAAGATCGCCACGATGTTGGCGAGCACGACCGCGACGATGCCCCCCGCGCTCCCGCCGCCCACGTCGAACTGCAGCAGCGACTGTGCATAGACGAGGTAGGTGATGTTCGTCGATGCATTCCCGGGCCCGCCATTGGTCGTCACGAGTATCTCGGCGAACACCGACAGCAGGAAGATGGTCTGGATCAGGATCACGACGGCGATCGAGCGCGCGAGGTGAGGCAGCGTCACGAAAATGAAGCGGTTCACTGCGGAAGCGCCGTCCATCTCCGCTGCCTCGATCTGCTCACTGTCGAGCGACTGCATCGAGGTCAACAGGATCAGCGTGGCGAACGGCAGCCATTGCCACGCGACGATCACGATGATCGAGAACAGTGGCAGGTGCGCCAGGAAATCGATCGGATGCAGGCCGAGAGCGGTTGCGAGATGACCGAACAGGCCGTTTACCGGGTTCATCAGCATGTTCTTCCACACCAGTGCCGAAACGGTCGGCATCACGAAGAACGGTGCGATCACCAGGATGCGCACGATACCCTGGCCCCACATCGGCTGATCCAGGAGTACCGCGAGCGCGACGCCGCCGACCGTGGTGATCAGCAGCACGCCCACGACCAGCACGATCGTGTTCCAGAGTGCCGTGGTAAAAGCGGGGTCGGTGAGGAAGAAGTAGTAATTCTGCAGACCGATCCAGTTGTGGGGACCGGGATTGAGCAGGTTGTAGTTCAGGAACGAGAAATAGATCGTCATCGCGAGCGGGACGATCATCCAGCCCAGCAGCAGCACTACCGAAGGCGAAATCATCCAGCGGGCCGTCACCCGGGAATGTTGCGTCGCCATAGTCAGTCCTCGATCGGGCTCGATTGAACTGAAAAAAAGTGCGGAGCCGATTCCGGAGAGCCGGCCCCGCCCGGAACCACTCGAGCGACTCGGTTACTTGTAGTAGCCCGCCTTCGTCATCTCCCGCTTGGTCAGGGACTGCGAAGCGGAGAGCGCCTGGTCGGCACTTTCGGTGCCCGCCAGCGCCGCGGAGAACTGCTGACCAACGGCTGTGGCAATACCCTGGAACTCGGGAATCGCGACAAACTGCACGCCGACGTACGGGACCTCCTGGACCGACGGATGGGTAGGATCAGCCGACTCGATGCTCTCGAGCGTGATCCGGGCGAACGGCACCTTCGCGTACTGCGGATTCTTGTACAGCGACGTGCGCGTTCCGGGCGGCACGTTGGCCCAGCCCTCCTTGGACGCGACCAGTTTCAGGTAGTCCTTCGAGGTTGCCCATTCGATGAACGTCTTGGCGGCTGCGACCTGCTTGGTGCCGGCAGGAATGGCGAGCGTCCAGGCCCAGAGCCAGTTGCCGTTCTTCTTGATGCCTTCCTTGTGCGGTGCGAGTGCGAAGCCGACGTGCTTCGCCACCTTGGAGTTCTTCGGGTCGGTCACGAAGGAAGCCGCCACCGTCGCATCGATCCACATGCCACACTTGCCCTGCTGGAAAAGCGCCAGATTCTCGTTGAACCCATTCGACGACGCGCCGGGCGGGCCGTACTTGTGCATCAGCGAGAGGTAGGTCGCCAGCGTTTCCTTCCACTGCGGGGTGTCGAATTGCGGGTTCCACTTCATGTCGAACCAGCGCGCGCCGAACGAGTTGGACATCGCGGTGATGAACGCCATGTTCTCGCCCCAGCCCGCCTTGCCACGGAGGCAGATTCCGTAGACGCCCGCGGACTTGTTGGTCATCGCCCTGGCCGCCTTCTCGATGAATTCCCAGGTCGGCGCGTTCGGCATCTTCAGGCCGGCCTTCTTCATGAGATCCGCGCGGTACATCGTCATCGAACTCTCGCCGTAGAAAGGCGCAGCGTAGAGCTTGCCGTCGACGGTCAGCCCGTCGCGAATCGGAGGCAGGAGGTCGTTCACGTCCCAGCTCGCCGGAAGGTCGTCCAGACTGACCAGCCAGCCCTGCTTGCCCCAGATCGGAACCTCGTAGGTGCCGATGGTCATGACGTCGTACTGGCCGCCCTTCGTGGCGATGTCGGTCGTCACCTTCTGGCGCAGAACGTTTTCCTCCAGCGTGACCCAGTTCACCTTGATGTCGGGGTGCTTGGCATTGAAGTCGCCCATCAGTCCCTGCATCCTGATCATGTCGCCGTTGTTCACGGTGGCGACGGTGATCGTGGTCTCGGCCTGGGCACCGGCCGCGGCGATGAACAATGATGACGCTGCGGTGCAGCAAAGAGCGAAATGCGAAGTGGACCTCACGATAACTCCTCCGTTCGAGTTGTTGGACGCCTCTTCCCCATAGTAGTGATCACGGTCGCTCCGGCACCAATACGGAGCCGCGAAATACCTGTACTATCTTGACTTCCACCCGACTCCGCATTGAGGCAAGGCAATAGCGGTAAGGGTTCTCGGTTCGAGCCGCACGAATCGACGAAGTGCCGGCAGGACGATTCCCCCGGCCACCGGCATCTCGATGACGCGTCGAGTGCTCGACCGTGACGGGTGGCACACCGTCGGCAGACGGATGCGACGTGTTCGGGAGGGAAGCGATGAACGTCTCAACTGGTCCCGTTGAGTTCGAGATAACCGATCCCACGCTCGGCGCGCTGAACTATATCGAGCACGGCTACCCCAGCCCGCTCGTGCGCTGGCACTGCCACAACGAATACGAGCTTCACTACATCGTCGCGTCATCCGGCAAGGTTTTCGTGGGCGACTACATCGGTCCGTTCCGACCGGGAAACCTGATCCTCACGGGCCGCCGGCTTCCCCACAACTGGATCAGCGACACGCCCGCCGGCGAGTGCTACGAACTGCGCGACATGCTCGTGCAGTTCGAACACGAAACCATCGAGCAGATGGCGCTGCAGATTCGAGAACTGAGAGAACTCTTGCCGCTCCTGGACGAGGCGCGCTGCGGCATCGAGTTCTTCGGCATGCAGGCGCAGGCCGCTCACCACATGTGGGCCATCCGGGATTCCTCGGGACCGACCCGACTGGGCTACTTCTGCCAGTTCCTGCACGAGCTGGCGCGGTGTCCGGACTACCGCACGCTGTCGACCACGTGCATGGAAACCAACACGGACTCCGCTGATCTGGACCGGGTCGACATGCTGCTCAATTACGTCACCGTTCACTATCAGGAAGACCTGACACTTGGCCGGGTGGCATCGGAGCTGCGCATGAGCGACGGCTATTTCGCGCGCTTCGTGAAGAAGTCGACCGGCAACACCTTCAACGAGTTGCTGACACGCATCCGGATCACCAAGGCCTGCGAGCTGTTGTCGACCAGCGACCGGCACATCACCGACGTCTGCTACGACGTGGGCTACAACAACGTGTCCAATTTCAACCGCCGGTTTCTCGACCTCAAGCATGTGACGCCGCGCGAGTACCGTGCGGAGATTCGGCAGCGATTGACCCGTGGCGGCGGGGACGCGGCCGCACATGACGATTCCACGATTCCCGACCGGAGCACCCGTCGGATCGGATCGACAACGCAGGCCGTCGGCCGATCGATGATGCGCGGGAACGGCCTGGCACACTGAACGGTGCGTGCAGGGGGCGACCTGCGGGAAATGGGGGCTAGTACTCCATGGAGCAGACAAACGTCTCGTCGAAACCCGTGGCAGGCCTGACTGTACCCTGGTAATGGCCGCCACCACGCACAGACGCATACTTCCCCGTGCCGCCGATGAAACGGAATACGCCCTGATACGTGACCTCCCAGGCGTCTCGTGTTCCGCTCGTCGAATCCACAGAGTCGAATCTGGCCCAGATCGTGTCACCGGTCTTGAGCGTATACAGGAAATAGCCGCTCTGTGTGCCCGCATGCGCATATTCGTCCTGCAGGGCGTATGCCGTCTGCTCACTTCCGTCGAACGCCGGGTCCTTGCTTGAAATCACATGAGTCCTGATCGCGAGGATCATCTCGTGGTCCACACGATCCCCAGGGCGAATGACTTCGCGGTAAGGCGCTGCTTTCGATTTTTTCGTACCTGAGCAGTCGATCGGCGTGCCCCAGGAAAGGCTCGCGACCAGGAGACATCCGACGGCCACGATCCAGGCACGGCCTCCATGAAAGTTCCGCACG
>WGLR01000031.1 GCA_016125475.1 Betaproteobacteria bacterium | reverse complement strand
GCTGCGCACATGGACGGCAACGCGCTGAGCCGCGATGGCGTCCACTCGAGGTGCGCGCGATGGGCGGCGGGCAGGTGCTCCGCCACGGTGGTGTAGCCGCCCTGGCGATGGCTGCGCACATGGACGGCAACGCGCTGAGCGCGGTGCAGGCACTCTACGGCGGCGGCGGTGAAGCGCAGCTCGATCTCCTGCCCTACGAGCGCATGAGGCACGCTGTAGAAGTGGCCCTCGCACTGCACGTGATAGTCGATGTGGACCTTCGCGCGCTTGAAGCGGGCGAGTTCGTAGCGGCTCGGGGGCAAGGGGCGCAGGGCCGGCTGGTCAATCTGAGCGAAGGCGCTCGCGCGACTGCCGGGCAGACGTTGGAACGGACGATTGTTCAGGGCGCCGAGTAGTTCGACGACAGCGGTATCGAGCTGCGCCACGGTGTCGAAACTGCGGTGCCGAAGGCGCGCGAGAATCCAGCGCTCGACCACTTGCACGGCGGACTCGACCTTGGCCTTGTCCTGTGGCGAGCGCGGGCGCGCCGGGAGGATGGAGGTAGCGTAATGGCGGGCGAAGTCGAGCACCGTGTGCCCGGCTCGCGGCTCGTAGCGGTCGGGCTCGGCAATCAGCGCCCGGGCGTTGTCGGGAACGATGAGCTGCGGGACGCCGCCGAGGAAATGCAGCGCCCGAACCAGCGCCGCGATCCAGTCCTCGAGCTTCTGGCTCGGCGTGGCGCAGGCGAAGGTGTAGCTGGAGGCGCCCATCGCGGCTACGAACACGCTGGCGCGCGAGCCGTCACGCAGCGCGACCGTCGGGCCGGCGTAGTCGACGAACAGCTTCTCGCCGGCGCGGTGGACTTGCCGCATCGAGCGCTTGAGCGCGCCGGCGAACCGCCGGTAGTGCTCGCAGAACTGCGTCCGCCCCCAGGTGCGCTGCCCCGGATGGGCGGCCACGTACTCCTCCCACAGCAGCGTGAGTGTCACGCCCTTACGGCCAAGTTCCTGGTGCACGCGGCCGAAGTCTGGCATCGCCACGTCCCGCACCACGCGCCGCCGCCCGAGCAGGCGCGCCTCCAGGTTCGCCTCGTCGATCTCACTCAACAGCGCCCAGTCCGCCAGTCCAGCCACCTCGGCCGCGGCTGCGTACTTGGCCACCACTCCCTTGGAAATGCCCAGTGCAAGCGCGATCTGCCGGTGCGACAGCCGCGCCTCGTACTTCAGTCTCAGAACGTCCTTGATCATGCGTAGATTCATCCGTTTGGCGGGCATCGATCCTCCGAAATCGACGGAAGATAGACGCCCCAGGTTGAGAACTACGCAGTGCCGTGACGGCATCGTGACCGGTCTATCCGGCAACGTGACCAACGCATCCGGCATCGTGACCGTTCCATCCGGAAATCGGACGAAATCGGTCACGTTTAACCGGACACGCCGGTCACGTTCGACCGGATTGCCCGGTCACGTTCCCCCGGATGGACCGATCACGTTCGACCGGAATACGCAGTACAGCATCCCTGCCCCGTGCACGGACCCACTCCCGGCTGCTACGTGACGGTCACGACGGATGGCGAGCCGATCAAGGCCTTCGTGCCGGCGGTGCTGCAGCCCAACCCGCCGGCCACATGGTCGACTGCACTGCCGAGGCGCTTCGACGCCACGCTGCCCCCCTGTGACGGCTGGACGCGGTCGCCACGCCGCTGCCCAACACAGCGCTGCCGTTCCACGACTTCGTGCAGAAGGAGGCGGTTCTGCGCTGCCCCCGTCCCGTGGCGGTGCCGTCAACGCGGCGTCGGCTTCCAGTCCGGCATCGTGCGGTGCATGAATTGATCGAACAATGGCACGGTGAAGGCCGTTTCTCCGTGCGCGGGGCTGTAGATCATCCCTTTGCGGATGAGCCCGCCGCGCAGCGGCGCCACAGACTGCACCTTGACGCCGAGCATGTCTGCGATATCGCCCGAGCGATGAGCGCCGGGTCCGAGTTCGGCGAGCGCGCGCAGATACTCCTTCTCCCGCGGCGTGAGGCGGTCGAAGCGGACGCGGAAGAAGCTCCCGTCGAGCTTCTTGATCGCAGCTGCGGTCGCCCGTTCGACGACCGTCGTGTCGATGGGCGAGTGCGGTGCCAGGTTCCACGCCTGGTAGCCCCACTCCTGCAGGAAATAGGGGTAGCCGTGCGTGACGGCCACCAGCCGGTCCAATGCCTCGTCGGTGAAGTCGGCGCCTTGTTCTCGGACGGGCCCGCGCAGTGCGTCCCTCGCGTCGTCACCCTGCAGCGGCCCGACGTCGGGATAGGTGAAGAGCCGTTCGGCGTAGGACTTCGACCGCCCAGCCAAACCGACCAGTTGCGGCAAGCCGGCCCCAATCAGCACCACGGGCAACTGGCGCTGCGAGATACGGTGGACTGCCATGATGAGGGCGCTCATCTCAGCCTCGCTCAGGTACTGCAATTCATCCACGATGACTGCAACCGCACGCTCACGATCCCGGGCCGCCTCGCCAAGAGCCGCGAACATCTCGGCAAGGTCAGCTTCCAGATCCCCGGAGTCCGCGGCGCCCTTCTCCGGGTCGATGTCGAGACCGATCTCGAAGTCGGCCACCTTGACCTTGATCGCCCCGACGAAACTTCGTAGAACCCGCAGGCCCCGCTTGACCTTATTGCTTACGCCGGCCATCGAGTCGAGCTGGAACAGGATCTTCCGCAAGGCGGGCGCCAGAAGTTCGGGCAGGGACCGACCCTCGGTGGCCTCGATCATCACGATCGAGTAGTCGAGGTCTTCAGCCATCGCCCGAACCTTATTCAGCAGGACGGTCTTGCCAACGCCCCGAAGGCCCACAAGCATGAGGCTCTGCTCATATCGGCCCGCACGCACCCGCCGCAATATAAGTCTGGCGCTTTCGATCAGCTCGTCGCGCCCCGCCAGCTCCGGCGGCGGACTGCCGGCGCCAGGCGAGAACGGGTTATTCAGAGGGTCCATTTCAAGAGAGTTTATGCGTTTATTGGGAGTTTATCTCTCCGGACGATAAACTACGACAATTTGCATCGCCAGGCGCCTGGCACCGAACGATCACAGGATGTGGCGTCGCGATTGCGGTGAGCGGCGCAGTTGATGGGGTCTTGCCCCCACCCCAACCCTCCCCCGCACGCGAGGGAGGGAAACGCCGACCGCTTGGCAGTAACTCGCACCCGCCCTGAGCCTCGCGCATTTGCGAGGGAGGGGAGTTCCGACGACAGGCGGCGCGGCGTTGGCAGATACTTCTGTCCACCGCCTCTGATCAAGGCCACCCCGTGATCCTCCACTGCTCTCGGAAGCTCGCAGCGAAACTGACCGGCGTGTCTCCAACGCCGCTGGAAGAAACCAGCCCGCTGGGTAGCTGGCACGGCCACCTGTTCACCATGGATCGGCGTCAGTGCGTGATGTTCTGCCACGACGCGACGCGCTTCACGCTGTTCCTGCCCGGTCTGCGGAAAGAACAGTTCGCCGATCTGGGTGGCCCGTGGTTCCGGCTGCTGTTCGTGGACACGCTGGTCGCGTCCGGCTGTCCGGTTGCACAGATCAGAAAGGCGGAACTGGCGCTGGGGCCGATGCGCTTCGACACGGCGACGGATCGATCGGTGCAGGGTTCGCTGCGAATCGCGAAGTTCGACCTTGAAGCGTGGCTGTACGAGGAACCGAACGTGATGGACCTGGACCTGCTGGAAGTATGCCTCTGGCTCAACAAGCGGCCGGTGACGATACGAGGCAAGTTCCTCTTTCCGGCGACAGCGATGCAGGAGCGGCTGGCGGTGCTTTGAAAGTCGGGCGATTGCCATAGGTATCGATACATGCGTCATGCCCGCCAATCCCTTCGAACTTGCGGTCTGAACGTGCCGCCACGAGATGTCGGGGTAACTGCCGCTTCGGCCGGATGAGGGCCTGCGCATTCTGACGATCGCCGGGTCGACTGGGGTGAGCGCCTGGTCCTTGTACCGATAGTCGAGCAATCAGAGTCGTCCCACCAGCTCTTGTCCACTAAATTGACATTGTCCACGTTTAATGGACAATCTACTTTCGATGGACAAACGAAGCCACCAATGACCCTCCTCGACGCAGCGCTGGAGAACCTTCGGAGGTACGGCGTGACCGCTGCCGCCCAGCCATTTGGTCGGGTTCGCCACGACGCCGCAGCGGATGTCCGGGTGCGCATCGGCTACGGCGGTCATGAGGTCACGTACCGGGTCGAGCTGAAGCGCGGGCTGCGCCGTCAGGCGCTCGGCACGCTGATTCACCAGCTCGAACCTCACGGCAGGCAGGGGCTCCTCGTCGCCGACTACGTCACACCTCCCCTTGCCGACGAGCTTCGCGAGCATGGCATCCAGTTCATCGACGCCGCAGGGAATGCCTACCTCGATCAACCGCCGCTTCTGGTCTGGATCAAGGGGGAGAAGTCGGCCGCTGCGATGCCCGCACGCGAACCTACAGGGCGAGCCTTCCAGCCAAGCGGCCTGCAAGTGATTTTCGCCCTCATCTGCCGTCCTGAGTGGGTCACTCTCCGCTACCGGGAACTCGCACGGCGAGCGGGTGTGGCGCATGGCACGGTGGGCTGGGTCATGACGGAACTT
This sequence comes from Betaproteobacteria bacterium, assembly GCA_016125475.1. Taxonomy (GTDB): domain Bacteria; phylum Pseudomonadota; class Gammaproteobacteria; order Burkholderiales. The sequence goes on along the minus strand of WGLR01000031.1, from coordinate 20,347 downwards.
GCGGGCCTAGGTTTCGTGACCGAGATGCGCGGACAGCGGATCGTGGTCCAGCGTGAACGGCTGTTGCAGCAGTGGGCGGAGTTCTACCCCCGCCTGCTGCGGCCGCGACTCCTGCTCGGTCGGTTCCGGGCAGAAACACTCGAGTGGTGGAACACGCTGGATCCCACGGCCTATGGCGCCGTCCTCGGGGGAGAGCTGGCAGGCGGGCGCCTGACGAAGTACCTTCGTCCGGGAACCGCCACGTTCTACACACCCGGGATCGCGCCCAAGCTCCTTCTCGACCTCAAGCTTCGGACGGATCCGGCCGGCAACGTGGAGATCTACAGGAAGTTCTGGACTTTCGATGCCGCCGATGCCGCGCTCGCACCTGAGCCCCTGGTGTATGCCGACTTGATGGCCACGGGCGACGGTCGATGTATCGAGACCGCGCGGATGATCTTCGAAAAGATGTTCGCGGATCATGATTGATCTGACCCGGCGGCATGAACTGGAGTGGCTCGCGGAACTCGTGGGAGACCTCGACTACGCCGTTCCCGGTATCAAGTCGATCCTCGTGGGTGCTCTTGCGCGAGACCTGTTGCTGCACTATGGCGACGGTGTGGCTGCTCGGGCATGACGCGCGGGGCCAGCACAGATGCCCCCCTCCCAACCTCCCCCCGCTTCGCGGAGGGAGGAGTGTGCAAGGAATGGAATCGAGCCCCCCGCCCTCGCTTGCGGTGGGCAGGCCCGGGTGGGCTCGGCCCACGCGGACAACGCATCGCGTTGTTCCCTGTCAGCCCCTCCGCGAGGGATGGGGCGTCACCCGGTGCGCCTTGCGCACCCTACGCACCGAAGCACTACCTGCGTGAACACGGTTGATCCTCCCGCTCATGCGAGGGGAGGAGGATCGCTCGCAGTTCTTCCTCCACTTCATGGAGAGGGCCAGGGGCGGCACCGCACGGTGACGCCCGAGGTCCCATGTGACTTATCATCGGGCCGGTTCAACATTCTTCCGGCATCGCTCCGCCCGCGCGGCCCGATGCTCATCGCCATGGCCCGTCGTTTTTCGATGATCAGGAGTTTTCACCTCGCCGACTGGATCACGGTGGGGAACTCGCTCTGCGGGATGGGCGCGATGTTCGCCGCCGTGTCCTTCGTGCAGACGCCGACGCAGGAATGGCACCTTCTGATCGCGTGCGTGCTCATCGTCGCGGCGCTGGTGTTCGACATCCTCGACGGCAAGGTCGCGCGCTGGCGCCATCAGGGCTCGCCGCTCGGTCGCGAACTGGACTCGCTCGCGGACGCGATTTCTTTCGGTGCCGCACCCGCGGTGATCGCCTATGCGGCCGGGATGCAGGGGCTCTGGGACCGCGTGGTGCTGCTCTTTTTCGTGGCGTGTGGCGTCTCGCGTCTCGCGCGCTTCAATGTCACGGCCGAGGAAATGGCCGGCGACGACGGCAAGGTCAGCTACTACGAAGGCACGCCGATCCCGACCTCGGTGCTGCTCGTCGCGGTGATCGCGATCGCCACGTGGCTCGGGGACATCGGCGACGCCCTCTGGGGCGGGATGATCCTGGTCGGTCCGTGGCAGTTCCACCCGCTCGTGCTGATGTTCGCCATCTCGGGCAGCCTCATGATCAGCACGTTCAGGATTCCGAAGCCGTAAGGCTTCGTTGCCAGCCATGACGATCTGGGTCGATGCGGACGCGTGTCCGGGCGTGATCAAGGAGATTCTCTATCGCGCCGCGGAGCGGAAGCAGATCCTGCTCACGCTCGTGGCGAACCAGCCCCTCGGCGTGCCCCGCTCGCAGTGGATCCGCGTCGTGCAGGTGGAGCGCGGTTTCGACGTCGCGGACAACTACATCGCGGGCGTCGTGGCCGCGGACGATCTCGTGATCACCGCCGACATCCCGCTCGCGGCCTCGGTCGTCGAGAAGGGCGCGACGGCGCTGAATCCGCGCGGGGAGCGCTACACGAAGGAGAACGTGCGCGAACTCCTGGACATGCGCAACTTCATGGACACGCTGCGCAGTAGTGGCGTGCAGACGGGCGGGCCGAATGCGTTCAGCCAGGGAGACCGGCAGGCGTTCGCGAATCAGCTCGACAGGTGGCTGGCGGGGGTGAGGAGGTAGGTTTCCTGCCCCTCCCCAACTCCCCCCGCAAGCGGGGGAGGCGTTTGGACCCTCCGGGTCCGCTCCGGCACGTCTCCGGTAGGCCGTGCCCACCCTGCGACACGGCCACCAAGCGAAGAGTGCGTGGGGTGCGGAAGGCGCACCGGACGACCGGAGGGCCGTGCCCGCCCGACGCCTCTTCACCTCCCCTCGCGAACTCGGGCGAAGAGCGGGAGGGCGGCGAATGACCACGTCGCCATTTCTTACAGGTAGCTGACATTTCCGTCCGCCCGCTTCATTAACTCGTGGAACGGAAATGGGAATTTTCCCCGCGCGAGAGTTTTGCTTGATGGCAGGGTCATTCAGAGTCCAACCATCGGGAACACCATGAACTCCGCATTCCGTCGAAAGCCCCTCGTTGCCGCGATCGCCTGCTGCGCCGCCCTCGCCATCCCGCCTGGTGCCCGGGCCGAGGACCTCCTGACCAATCCCAACTGGGAGATCTTCGTCTCCGACTACGGCTACTCGGACTATCTCGGCGACCACACGCCGGGGTTCGAGGGGCGGGAATACCTCTCCGGGGAATGGGGCGCCGCGGTCGGGTACAGCAACGGCGCGACGACCGTCTCCCCCACGTGGCTCGAACGGAACTTCATCTATCCGGACTGGACGACGAACTCGACCTTCTCGGTGATCACGCCGCTCAACGTGAACAGCTTCAACGCGGACGGACTGCCGATCGCGGATTCGCTCATCGCGAACGGAGACATCTCGATCGGCCAGCGGCTCGAGATCGTCGACACGCGTGTGGGCACCCCGATGGGCACGAGCCCCGCCTCGGCAGGTGGCGCGGGCAGCGCGATTCTCTCGAACCGCTACGTGATGATGCAGACCTACACCATCACGAACCTCACGGAGTCCACGCTCGACAACCTGCAGTTCTTCCAGCTGCTTCACGGCCTCAATGCACAGGCCGGCGTCTACGACGATCGTGCCTACACCGGCGCCATGTCGGACTACCGCTACGACGTCACGCTGCGCGGCGTCGACGACACGTCCTCGACGGGACAGTTCGACTACATCGGCTTCCACTCGAACGTGGCACCGACGGCGTTCGAGATCGGTCACTACGGCATCGAAGGCATCGACAATCACTTCGACGGCAAGCCGAGCACAGGCGTGCATCTCGCGATCGAGAACAACTGGCAAGGAGACTACGCCGACGGCGAGGGAACCGACTCGTTCGCGCCCGACAGCCGCTGGGTCGCCGGTGCGGAGCGCTGGGACCTCGGTTCCCTCGAGGCCGGGCAGTCCGCTTCGATCAGCGTCATGCTGAGCATCCGGACGGGATGGATCGTGAATCCGGACCCCGAAGGCGGCGCGAGCGGCAGTTCCAACGGCGGGTCGCAGGTGCCCGGTGGCGTCGACTACACGTTCGAGCACATCGACGGTCCCGGAACCTTCTACGCGGAATACGAGGTCGAGGACCACGACGGCATTCAGCAGCTCGTTGCACTCGGCGAGATCGGTCCGATCACGTTCCAGATACCGGGCTCCGCCCTCCAGCTCTTCAACATCGAATACGAGGGGTCGTTCTCCGGCATGGTCACGCTCACGTTCGGCTACGATCCGACGCTGCTGCCCGCGGAGTTCGACCCGCTGAACCTGCGCATCTACCACTGGAACGGCACGACGTGGGACAACCTCGGCGGCGCCGTCGATCCGTTCAACCACACGATCACCGCGTCCACCGACAGCTTCTCGCCGTTCGCGGTCGGTGCCGTACCCGAACCGGAAACGTGGGCCATGTTCGCGCTGGGAGCGGGGCTCGTGCTGTTGCGTCTCAGGAAGTCACGCGGGAACTGATCTCCCGTCGCTCCAGGCGCGCCGACGGCCGTCGGCGCGCCGGACTTCTTTCCCTTTCTCCTTCCCTGCCCTCCCCTTCACGTCCCGGTTCCGGGCACGTCGCGTGGCGGCTTGAGCACCGACAGGCCCCGTGGTAGCTTTCGGCGGTTATGCGCCAGCGCCCATCCGCGCGCTACGGCCACGACATCAACTACAAACGGGAGAAGTTTCATGAACAGGCTGTTCGCCTTCGCTGCATATGTTTCCGTCGGGTTCCTCTGCGCACTCGGCTTCCAGCCCCGGGACGCAGTCGCGGCCGGATCGGTCGAGATGCAGGTCGAGCACATCGTGAACGAGACCGTGCAGGAGTACAACGACGCGATGGTCAATGGCGACGCACAGACGTGGGCGCGCTACTTCACCGAAAACGTCGAGCGCGAGAGCCCGATCTCGAGCCAGGAAGGCAAGCAGGCCGTCACGAACTACTTCAAGTGGGAGTTCGCGAATTTCCAGGCGAAGTACGACGTGAAGCGCATGATCGTGAGCGGTCGCACCGCAGCGATCGAATTCGTCTGGGTGGCCACCCACAAGCCGACCAAGACCGAGATCAGGATCCCGATGATCGCGATCTACGACATGGCCTCCAGCGGCAAGTTCGATCACCTGACCTTCTACTACGACACCGCGAAATACGGCGATCTGCTGAAGGGCGGCCCCGGCGTCGCGCGGAAGTAATCCGCGACACCCGGCCCGCCCGTCGTCCCGCGACCGTAGTGCCCACTGCACACGGTCGCGTTTCTCGCGCAAACTAGCTCCGGATGAAGCGCGCCCACAGCGCTTCCCGTCACCGGTTCAGGAGGTTCTCTCATGTCTCGTCGCAACGGGCCCGTGTCGTCGCACCGGATTCCCCTCCCTGCAAGCACCGGCGGTCTGCTTGCCGGCCGTCCCGCCCGTCTGCTCGCCGCGACCTTCGCGGCACTCGCATTCGCCGGAGTTCCGGCCGTTCACGCCCTCGCGGACGAAACGCCCCAGGTGCAGTGTCCGCCGTCGGACGATTCGCCCGAATGCAAGGCCGACCGTGACGAACGCGTGATGATGTACGACAAGGGTCGCGCGGCGTACGACCGCGCGCGGACCGACGGCGACTTCACCGAAGCCTTCTCGTATGCGCGCAAGCTGTACGCCAGGCACGACAAGAATGGCGAGCGGCTGCTCAAGATGACTTACATGCAGCTCGGCTGGGGCCACCACAAGGATTACGTGCAGGCGTATCGCTGGCTGAGCCAGGGAATCGACGAGGGGATCAAGTACCTCCCCGTCTGGCGCGAGAAGCTCGCGGAAAAGATGACGCCCGAGCAACTGGAACAGGCAAAAAAACAGGCCGGCAACTAGCCCGGGAAATACCCGGGATCGTTCCGGCCCCTGTGTCGTGGACGCAGCACCACGACACCTTTCAGATCAAGTCTCTCGTCGCGCGGCCGAGGCCGCGGTGCCCCCTTATTGCTTGAGTTTGAGTTCCGTCTTCACGAAGTGCGCGAGCGTCGTGATCATGTCTTCGTCCAGGATCCCCTTGAACGGCGGCATGCCCTTGTTGAGGCGACCGTTCTCGATGGTCCAGCGCACTTCTTCCTCGGTGAGCTTGGTCACGCGCAGGTCGGCACCGTAGCCGCCCTCGCTCGGGCCGCCGCGCCCGTCGTACTTGTGGCACAGCACGCAGTTCTTGGAGAACAGCTCACGCCCGCCGCCACGCGGCACGCGGATCACGGGCCTGTCGCCCTCTTCGGCCATCACCATTTCGGAGTACCCGGCCCACAGCGACAGTGCCGCCACGACGAGTGCACTCGCCCAGCGCTGACGCGACTTGTTCGATTGGATCTTGGTCATTCTCTGCTTTCGGATAGTGAGTCTGGAAATCCGCTGACGAACCCTCGGTCGGCTCGCCGCGCTCGCTCCTCCGGCTGACGTCCCGGGTCTCCGTGCTGATCGCGCGGAGCGGGTCATGCGGAAGTTTCGCGGCAATGATACGTCGCGGAGCGGTGCCCGCGGCGAGCCTCCTCTTCCGGGAGGGTCTCCCCGCGGGCGTTGCGCTACCGGTTACGGCAGTGCGAACACGTACAGCACGTTGCTCGGCACCTGGGCTTTCAGCTCAGGCGTGGCGCTCACGAACCACTGGGGCCAGGCACCACCGAGGCCCACCTCGATCGCGACGTACTGCTTGCCGTCGACCGCGTAGGACATGGGCGGCGCGTTGATCGCGGAACCCGTCTCGAACGACCAGAGCTCTTCGAGCGTGGTGTCGTCCAGGGCAACGACCTTGCCGTCGGCGTAGCCCGCGAACACGAGACCACCCGCCGTCGACATCAGACCGCCGAGCTGCGGGTACTTCGTCCAGTGCTTCGCGACGACCTTGCCCGTCGAGACGTCGATCGCCGTCACGCTGCCTTCGATACGGCCGCACGTGGGATCGTCGAACGTCGAGAACGGCGCACCGCCGAGGAACAGCTGACGCGGCTTGTGCTGGCCGGGGACCGTGACTTCCGTGTAGGCCTTGTTGCAGCCCTCGATGACCGGGATGTAGTAGCGGCCGGTGTGCGGGCTGTAGGTCGTCGGGGGCCAGTTCTTGCCGCCCATGTGACCCGGCTCGAGCTTGCCTTCGACCGTACCGCGACCCTTCGTGGCCGTGCCGCGACCGGCGGACGAACCATGCGCATAGGCCTGGACGTCGCTGTTCGGGTCGTAGGCCGCGGGCTTGCCCTTGGCGGTCAGGCCCGGCGTCCAGTTCAGCTTCTCGACGAACTGGGTACCCCAGACGAACTCGCCGGTCTTGCGATCGAGCGCATACGCGAAGCCGTTGCGGTTGGCGTGCAGGGTCGCACGCACGAACTTGCCATCGATGACCGTATCGACGAACGTGTTCTCCGAGATGGAGTCGAAGTCGTACGGATCGTTCGGCGTGTGCTGGAAGCCCCACTTGATCTTGCCGGTATCGGCATCGAGGGCGATCGTGCTGTCGGTCCAGAGGTTGTCACCGGGACGATAGGCAGAGTCCCAGTCCGGACCCGGGTTCGCCGTGCCCCAGATGATGAGGTTCAGCTCCGGATCGTAGGAACCCGTGACCCACGTGCTACCGCCGCCGGTCTTCCACGCGTCGTGCGTGTCCTTCCACGTCTCGTGACCAGGCTCGCCCGGCCCCGGGATCGTGTACGTACGCCACCGCCGCTTGCCGGTCTTGAGGTCCATGGCTTCGAGCCAGCCGCGCACGCCGAATTCGGCACCGGCCATGCCCGTCACGACCATGTCCTTCACGATGAGCGGCGCGCCGGTGATCACTTCACCGTTGCCCGGATCGGCCACCTGGGCCTCCCAGACCTTCGAGCCGTCGACCTTGTTGATGGCGACGATCCGGCCGTCGATGACCGGAGAGATGACCATGTCACCCGCGAGCACCGCACCGCGGTTGTTGATGCCGCAGCAGGCCACCGTCGTTGCGTAGTCGGCATCGGGCCTCGGGTCATAACGCCAGACGAGGCGCGGCACACCGCCACGCACGTCGAGCTTGGTGACCACGCCCCAGCCGGTCGTGATGTACAGGAAGCCGTCTTCGGCCGTCGGCGTGCCTTCCAGGCCCGCGAACGGGAACGAGATGATTTCCTTGCCGCCGCCCTGCGTCCCACCCATGGCCCAGGTGAACGCGACCTTGAGGTTCTTGACGTTGGTTCTGTTGATCTGATCGAGGCCCGAGAAACGCTGCGCCTCGAGGTTGCCGTGGTGGTTGAGCCAGTTCTGCGGCTCGCGCTCGCTGTTGACGAGACGGTCCGTGGTGACGTCGGCACCGCCCGCCGCACCTGCCGCGGAGGACAGGAACGCCCCCGCGACGGCCGCCGAAATGGCCGCCAGATACAAACCCTTCTTCATGTGCATCCTCCCTACAGCAGTTGAGAATCTGAACGACAGGGTTTCCTTGCAGCGCGCACGCCGCTCCCCTTCACCGCGGAAATCCCTGTCGCGGCAGATTGTAATGTCCACGAAAGAAAACTCCACCACTAAACACCGTTCACCGCACTGCGTGTTTGCTGCGACACAGCATTGGATTCAGTCCAGAGTGCATCCGTCATCCGTGAGAGACGCGCAGAACACCGGCCTGCTGCGTTGCAGCGTCTACGACGCAGGAAAGGAGCGTGTGATCGGGCGTTTCGCACAACGGACGGGGTCGCAACGGACGGGGTCGTGCTTGCGTTGTTGTATTACGACGCTCGAGGGCCGGTACGAGGCTTGCACCGATACGGGGCGTGCAAGGGCCGCCTCAGGCCGCGTGATCGCGTGCCCAGGCCGCCACCTCCGCATGGGTTCCGAACCAGACGCCGCCACGCGCCTTCGCGTGCCGGATCAGTTCCTCCACGATCCAGATGCGGGAGCGGTAACCGATGATGTGCGGGTGCATCGTGAGCTGGAACAGCGCTCCGTCCTCGTACGCTGCATCGAACTCGCGACGGAACACGTCGAAAACATCTGACGGCGGTGTGTACGGACGCAGGGACTGGAACCTGTGCATCATGAAGTAGACCGCGTCGTCGCGGACCCACTCCACCGGCACTTCGACGATGCCCGTGGGCTCTCCGTCGAGCAGGAGTTCGTAGCAGTCTTCGTCCGCCATGAGCGAGGAATCGTAGAGCACGCCGAGTTCGCGCTCGATGCGCAGGGTATCGGGACTGAAATCCCAGGACGGCGTGCGCAGGCCGACCGGCCGGACGCCCGTGACGCTTTCGAGCGTGTCTGCCGAACGCAGCATGAGATCGCGCTCGTTCTCGTAGGGCAGCACGGAGTTCAGTTCGTGGATCCAGCCGTGGATGCCGATTTCGTGCCCCGTCGCGACGACCCGGCGCTGCTCGTCCGGATACGTGAGCGCCACGACCGCCGGCACGTAGAAGGTGGCCTTCACGTCGTGACGTTCGAGCAGTCGAAGCACGCGCGGCACGCCGACCCGACTGCCATACTGGCCCCACGACAGTCGGCCGATCGAACGCCCGCCGTCACGCAGTTCGTTGGTCTCGTGATCGGAATCGAACGACAGCGCAACCGCGCACCGCGCCCCGCCCGGCCACGTGTCCGGGCGCAGTGCGCGCCCGGCCCGGACGTGATTCACGATCCCGCGCCACTGCTCCTCCGGCCACTGCCACGGCTCGAGCCTGTCCTGCTTTTCCATGTGTCTTCCTCCCCTGCTCGACCTATATGGGCATGCCGGTCACAGGCAACACCTGACCCGTAATCCACGAAGCATGCTCCGATGCGAGGAACAGCACCGCGTTCGCGACGTCCTCCGGTTTTCCCATGCGCCTTCCCACGAGACGATCGAGGTATGCCGTGCGGTAGTCCTCGGTATAGCCGTCCCACTGCGCCTGGACGTCCGGATTCGTGACCATGAGCCCGGGCGCCACGGAATTCACGGTGACGTTGAAGGGTGCGAGCTCCTGCGCGAGCTGTTTGACGAATCCGACCTGACCGTGCTTCGAGGCGCAGTAGCTCTGGACACCCGTGAAGCTCGTCCGAAGGCCTGCGCGGCTCGAGATCGTGACGATGCGGCCGGCTCCCGCCCGCTTCATGTGCGGCGTGACGGCGCGAGCGAACAGGAACACCCCCGTCAGATTCACGTCGACGACCGCTTCCCAGTCCGCGCGTTTCACGTCCTCGATGGGCTGCGGCGCCTGGCCCCGGACGCCCCCTGCGACGTAGACGAGGACGTCGATGCCCCCCGCACGCGCGACGTCGGCGACGACACGGTCCACCGCGGCCTCGTCCGTGACGTCCACCTCCAGACCTCGCACGCGGTCCGGCCCGACCTCGCGCGCGAGCGCTTCGACGGCCGCCCCCAGCCGGTCACACGCGACGACCCGCGCGCCGCCGGCAGCGAAACCCTCCACGATGGCCCGGCCGATGCCGTGTGCGGCGCCTACCACCAGCACGCTGGCGCCCGGGAATTCGATCTTCATGCTCTCTCCTGCATGCGCTATGCGAGCGCCTCGTGCGCGGTCTCGCGCAGCCGGACGATCACGAACGTGGACACGACCGCCGCTCCGATCACGTAGATCGTCGGCGACAGCGGCGAACCCGTGCGCGCAATGAGCCAGGTCGCGATGAAAGGCGCGAAGCCCCCGAAGAGGGCGGCCGCGACGCTGTAGCCGGCGGACATCCACGTGGAACGCAGGTGCGTCGGGAAGATCTCTGCGATCGCGGCCGGCCCCGGGCCGGAGAAGGTCGCGATCATCAGCGCGAAGAGCACCTGGATCCCGATGACCGTCACGAGCGACGGCTGTTCGAGCAGCACGCGAAACAGCGGAAAGCAGAGCACCGCGAAGCCGACGCAGCACGCGAGCAGCAGCGGCTTGCGCCCGAGACGGTCCGACAGATGCCCCGCCAGCGGAACCGTCACCACGAGCACGAGCAGCCCGACCGTGTTGGACCAGAGCGCCTGCGTGCGAGTGAGGCCCGCGAACTTCTGCGTGAAGGTCGGCATGTAGCTCAGCATCGTGTAGTACGCGACGGTCCAGAGCACGGTGAAGCCGAGCGCCTTGCCGGCCAGCCGCAGGCCCTCGCCGGGCCGGCGCACGGCCGACGCACGGGCCGCTTCGAACGCGGGCGTTTCACTGATGCTGCGGCGAATGTACAGGCCGACGGGCGCGAGCACGCCGCCGAGCAGGAACGGGATCCGCCAGCCCCACGACTCCATTGCCTGCGCGGACAGCAGCGAACTGCACACTGCCGCGACGGCGGAACCGAGCAGCATCCCGGCCGCGACGCTCGCCTGCTGGAAGCTCCCGTACAGTCCCCGCCGCCCGTGTGGTGCCCACTCGACGATGAAGGCCGTGGAACCGCCCCACTCGCCGCCCGCCGCGAACCCCTGCACGAGCCGCGCGGCGACGAGGAGAATCGGCGCGGCCACGCCGATGTGATCGATCGTCGGGATGAGTCCGATCGTGACCGTGCCGGCGGCCATCAGGAACATCGTGAGCGTCAGCGCGACCTTCCTGCCACGGACGTCGCCGAGTCTGCCGATCACGATCCCGCCGAGCGGCCGCACGACGAAACCGACGCCGAACGTGGCGAACGTCGCGAGCAGCGCGGCCACTTCGTCCGCGGACGAGAAGAACGCCCGCGACACGATCGTGGCGAGATAGCCGTAGATCGCGAAGTCGTACCACTCGAGCAGATTGCCGACCACGGCCGCCGCGACCGCCCGACGCGGCGGCATGCGCCCGGTCGTCCCCGCGCCCCCACGTTCTCCTGCGTCACGGTCGTCACGCCCCACGGAGAACTCCCTGCGCATTTCGCGTGTCCGACGCGTCGGTGATGCACACGCCGGCCCTGCCGGTCCCCGGCAGACCTTTCAACGAGACGATTCTCATCGGTTACCCCCTCGGCTCGATTGTACCGACCGGGTGCGGGGGCGGCGTCCCGGCCGCATATCGCGCGCCGCGATTCGATGGCAGAATTTCGGGTTGTGCTGCAACCGCAACCGCTAGGAGAAAATGGTGACTTACTGGATGCAATCGGACGACGACACGCCGGCCAGACAGGATCGGCCGGACACCATCGCGGATCGCCTGACCTTCAAGGCCCGCTTCGTGCTCGTCTTCGGGGAGATCAACTCGACCGTCGCGCGCACCATCTGCGAGCGGCTGATCGCCCTCTCGGAGGAGTCCGACGCACCGATCAACGTGCTCGTGTCCTCCCCCGGCGGACACGTCGAATCCGGCGACGCGATCCACGACATGATCCGCTTCGTGCGCGCCCCGGTGACCACGGTGGGCAGCGGGTGGGTCGCGAGCGCCGGCACGCACATCTTCCTCGCCGCGCCGAAGGAACGTCGCGTCTGCCTGCCCAACACGCGCTTCATGATCCACCAGCCGGGCGGCGGCATGGGTGGCCCGGCGGCCGACATCGCGATCCAGGCGAAGGAGATCCTGCGCACGCGCGAGCGCATCGCGCGGGTGATCGCCCGCGAAACCGGCAAGCCCTACGAGAAAGTGCTCGCGGACATGGAGCGCGACTTCTGGATGAGCGCGGAAGAAGCGATCGAGTACGGAATCGTCTCCCGCATCGTGAACACGGCGACCGACCTCTCGTAATCACGAAACACACGCCTTCCGGTTTCCCGAGCAGCGGACCGCCCCCGATGCACTCAAGAGCGCTCGCCCTCGCGTGCCTGCTCGCCGTGACCGGCATGATGTCGGCCACGGCGTCCCGGGCCGCGGAGCCTGCCCCCCTGCCGGGGCTGCCAGGAGCCTGGCAGGCCGACCTCACGCCGGCTCCGCCCGCGGCACTCGTGGGCGCGATCGGACGCTGTTCCGGCCACGAGGACGCGTTCGTCGCCGAACAGCACGGGTTGGAAGCCGACATGAAGGCACTGGACGAGCGCGCCGGGCAGATCGCGGCACGGCGCGTCGAGCTCGACCGGCGGCGCGAGATCCTCCGGGAGGTCCAGGCCGCGATCGCGGCGGACATGAAACGCATCGACGCGAGCGAGACGCGGCTGGCCGAACTCAGGCGGCGCATCGATCACGACCACAGGGCCCGCCACCGGAGTTCCGTCGCCGCGCAGCGCATGAACAACTCGATCGAGGTCTACAACCGCGAGATCGCGCAGCACAACGACAACGTTCGTGACGTCGAGCGGCGGAAGGCGCAGGTGCAGCGCCACGTCGCGGAATTCAACGCGGGTGTCGAAGCCGCGAACGCCGAGATTCAGGCGTTCGACCGCGACGCCACCGCGTTCAAGCAGCGCTGGGAAGCGTTCGCAGCCCGGATCAAGAACGCGCGACGCGACTGCCGGAGCGGACGCGAGATCGACCAGCCCGCCGCACCCGGCAACTGAGCCGGCTCGCGGCGAGGGCTCAGAGCAGCGAGAACAGGTTGAGCTGCTGGATCTGCAGGAAGGACTTCTGGGCCGCCTGGAGCGAGACCTGCTGGTAGCTCAGGTTCGTGATCGCACTGGCATAGTCGAGGTCCTGGAGCTGCGAGAGCGTCTGCGAGAACTGCACGCTCAGGTCCTGGGCCGCGTTCTTGTTGGTATCGACTTCCTTTCCGAACGCCCCGACGGCCGCGCGCACGGTGAGTGCGACGTTGAGCGAGCTGTCGATGCGGGTCTGTGCCGTGTTGAGACTGTTCGTGAGCTTCGTGTTCGACGTCGCGCCCGGGCCGGCGGTCTCGAGCGCCGTGATGAGATCGTTCAGCGTCGAGAAGATGTCCTGATTGGTGCTCGGTGCGATCGTGAACGTGTCGCCATCGGCCGGGCTACCGGTCACGTCGAGCTGGACCCCGTAGTCGAACGGGACCGCGTTGGTGTCGGGCGGCGACTCGGTCGCGAGCCTGATCGCCACACCGGGCTGATACGTCCGCAGATAGGGGCCCGTCGCCGACGGTGGCAGGCCGGTCAGCATCGACACGTTGTTGACGGTGTCGACGATGTCGTAGGTCGTCTGTGCGGGGCTCGTTGAACTGTCCACCGCGAACCGGATCTCGTAGTTCTTCGAGTTGCCCGCCGTGTTCCAGGCGGCTTCGTCCTTGACGTCCCCCGGGCTCACGATACCGGTCCCGGTGTTGCCCGAAGCGGCGGCGGTCACGAACGTGCCGTTGCCGTCCTTGATCCGCTGGAACACGTCCGCGCCCGACTGGGCGACCGGCACGTTGCGCGTGGGGCCGATCTGGATGAGTCGCTGGCCCTCGTCGCCGTTGTAGGCGACCTGGCCGGGTGCGGTCTCGACGAACGGCTTGGTGGTGCCCTGATACCCGGAGAAGAGGTAGAGCCCGTTGGAATCGGTCGTGTTGGCGAGGCCGACCAGCTCGTCGTAGCGTCCCCGGAGTTCGGACGCGAGGCTCTTCAGTTCGTTCGACGACAGGGCGCCGTTGCCGGCGTTCACCGCGAGCGTCTTCACGTCCTGGAGCAGGCTCGTGTAGCGACCCAGCGCCTCGTCCTGGAGCGAGATCGCGGCCGTCGCGGAATCTGCGTTGCGCGAGTACTGGTCCGTCACGGATTTCGACTGCGACACCTCGAGCGCGCGCGCCGAGGACACCGGGTCGTCGGACGGCGAGAGGATGCGCCGGCCCGTCGATATCTGCTCCTGGGTCTTCATCATCTTCGCCTGGACCTGGAGCATGTTGAACAGCCCCTGGTCGTACACGGTATTAGTACTGACTCGCATGGCCGGACTCCGTTACTGCTTCAGCTGAAGGATGAGGTCGAAGAGCTGCGAGGCGATCTGGAGCACCTTGCCCGATGCCTGGTACGCCTGCTGGTAGTAGACGAGGTTGGCGGCCTCCTCGTCGAGGTTCACGCCCGAGAAGGACTGCTGCGCCTGCTGCGTCTGCTTCACGAGCGCGTCCTGGGCCTGCGACTGGACCTGGATCTCGCGGGTCTGGTTGCCCACGTCGCTCACCATCTGGCTGTAGGCGCCCTGATACGTCGCCGTGCCGTTCGCGACCGTGTTCGCGGTCTGCAGTCCCGCGAGCAGGAGCGCATTCCGGTTGTCGGCGACGCCGCCGGTGTTGTTCGTGACCGTGAAGACGTCCCCGTCCGCCGGGGTGCCGCTGATCGTGAACGACATGCCGTTGAAGCTGATGTCCTGGCCGGACGTGTACGCGAACGGCCCCACGGCCGGTGACGCACCACCGACCACCCACTCGTTGGCGGCCTGGTCGTACGTGAAGGTGATGTCGGACGGCAGCGGCAGGCCACTCACGTCGGTCACCACACCCTGCGTCATCTTCGCGTTGCCCGTGTTGTCCGCACCGGCGACCGTGCGCACCGGTGCGGCGGCCGCGATGAGCGCGGTGTCGGAGATGCCGACGGCAATGTCGCGAGCGGCGTACCGCGTGGGCTGTATCAGGAAGCTGTCTCCGTCTTGGGGCGTTCCCGACGCGAGGTCCATCGTGATGCCGTCGAGCGTCTGCGGCAGCGAGGAAAACGTCGACTCGGTGCCGTCCGAGAGCCGTCGCACGGTGTAGTTCCCGCCCTGGTAGACGACTCGATAGTCGGATGTCGTCAGGGCGCCGACGTCACTTATCGTGGCAGAGATCGAACCGTCGCCAGCGTTGGTGTTGCGCGCCTGTACCTGCGCGGTGGGGACGACGAAGTAGTCCTGCCCGAGTGCGCCGTGCAGATCCTGCCCGAGTCGGTGCTGCGCGTTGAACGAATCGGCCAGCGTCAGCGCGACGCGGCCGAACTCGTTCTGCGCGGTGTCGAGCGTGTGGTCGCGGAAGGTCAGCAGGCCGCCGAGTTGCCCGCCCGTGAACAGGGACGCCGGGAGTTCCGACTCCCCCGCAGGCGTGGGCATCGTGATCGACACGTTCGCAGGGTCATCGTGCGACGGCCCCGCGGAGAGCGAGAGCGCTTCGGATCCGACCACGAGACTCTGACCCGATCCGATGAGGACATTGATGCTGCCGTCCGACTGGGTGGACGTCTGGACGCGCACGATGGTGTTGAGCTGGGTGACGAGCGCATCGCGCTGGTCGAGCAGATCGTTCGGCGGCGTTTCCTGGGTTCCGGGGCTCGAGGCGATCTGCTGGTTGATCGTCGCGATCTGTTTCGCGAGGCTGTTGATCCGCTGCACGGACGACTCGATCTGGACGTTCACGCCCTTGCGCAGCTCCTCGAAGCGTGCGTCGAGCGTGTTGAACCGCGACGTGAGCGCCTCCGACAGGCTGAGCATCGACTGCCGCGACGGCACGGACGACGGATTGGCCGCGACGTCCTGCACGCCCGTAAAGAAATCCTGCAGCGCGGGCGACAGCCCGCTAGCAGGGTCGGCGAGCACGTTGTCGATCTGCTGGGCCTGGGTCTGGAAGGCATCAAGGTAGCCCTGCTGCGTCTCCGCCGCGAGCCGCTGGCTCTCCAGGAAGGTGCTGTACTGGCGCACGACCGTCGACACTTCCACGCCCGACCCGAAGTAGCCCGACCCGGTGTACTGGGGGAGGGCCGAGCGGAATACCACGGACTGACGCGTGTACCCGTCCGTGGACACGTTGGCGATGTTGTGGCCCGTGGTCGTGAGCCCGGCGCGCGCGGCGTTGAGGCCGCTGATCCCGATGGCGAGTACGTTTCCTGACATGTCTCTTTGCCCCTTATGCCTTTACGGCTTCCCCGCCCGGTTTCTTGACCCCGAGATCCTTCGCGTGCCGGACCTGCTCGACGATGATGTCCGCGAGTCCGAGGCCGCGCCCGCGCGTGAGGTTCTGGACGTACTGCTCGTCGAGCATGCTCCGGAACGCGCGCGTCGCATCGCTCTGGAAGAGGTCGTCGCCGAAACTCGCCTTGCGCATCGACTTCATGACCTGGTCGAGGAGCAGCGCCTCGAACTGCTGGGCGACCTTGTGCAGCGCCTTCGCCTCGTCCTTGCCGGCGAGGCGCTTGAGGTCGCCGAGTCCCTGCGGGTCGATCGCGAGCTGTGAGGCTTCGATTGCGTTCATGTCCGTACCTGGTTCCTGGTTCCGGGGCTGCTGCCCCCCCCCCGGCCTCCCCCCGCCTGGCGGGGGGGGGGATGTCTGGCTGCTGCATCCCCCACGTCGGCGGAAAGAGTCTCTTGCCGACTCCCTCCCCCGCGTCGCGGGGGAGGATCGGGGTGGGGGCGGCGTCAGATGACTTCCAGCTCCGCCTGCAGCGCCCCGGCCGCCTTCATGGCCTGCAGGATCGCGAGCAGATCCGTCGGCGTGGCCCCCACCGCGTTCAGCGCGCGCACGACGTCCGCGAGCGACGTGGTGTTCGGCAGCACGACGAGTCCGGTCTTGTCCTCCCTGACCTCCACCTGCGCCTGCTGCGTCACCGCCGTCTGGCCCTGGCTCAGCGGATTCGGCTGGCTCACTTCGGGCGTGCTCTGGATGGTGACCTGGAGATTTCCGTGGGCGACCGCGCAGTTGGTCACGTTCACGCGCGTGTTCATGACGACGGACCCGGTGCGGCTGTTCACGATCACCTTCGGTGCGGCCTCGGCCGTGTTCACGAGCAGGTTCTCGATCCGCGAGATGAAGCCCACGCGCTGCGTCGGGTCCAGAGGTGCCCGCACCTGCACGCGCCGCGCGTCCGAGGCCGTGGCCATGCCCGGCCCGACTGCGGCATTGATCGTGTCCACGATCCGGGTGACCGTCGTGAAGTCGGTGTCCATGGTCTCGAACGTGATGTGGTCGCCCTGCCCCAGAGCCGCCTGGACGGCCCGTTCGACCGTGGCACCGCCGGGGATGCGGCCGGCATTCAGATGGTTCACCGTCACGCTCGTGCCGCCGGCCTGACCGCCGGCCCCTGCGATGAGCACATTCCCCTGCGCGATCGCGTAGACCTGTCCGTCGACGCCGCGAAGCGGCGTGAGCAGCAGCGTGCCGCCCTTGAGGCTTCGCGCATTGCCCATCGAGGACACCGTGATGTCGATGAGCTGCCCGGGCTGTGCGAACGCGGGCAGTTGCGAGGTCACCATGACGGCCGCGACGTTGCGCAGCTGCAGCGCCGAGGCAGGCAACGTGAGCCCCATCTGGTTCAGCATGCTGATGAGCGCCTGCGTCGTGAACGGTGTCTGGGTGGTCTGGTCACCGGTACCGTCGAGACCGACGACCACACCGTAGCCCACGAGCTGGTTGGTGCGTACGCCTGCGAGCATCGCGATGTCCTTGATGCGCTGCGCCGCGCCGGAAGCGACGGGCGCGGCGAGCGCCAGGGCCAGCAACGCGAGGACGGCCGTTCGGAGAAGTCTGCGGAGAATGATCACTGCGTTATTCCGTCTAGAAGGGAGAGATGGAAAGGAACAGCCGCTGCAGGAAACCCATGTTCTGGGCTTCGTCGATGTAGCCACGGCCCTTGTACTCGATGCGCGCGTCGGCCACGCGCGTCGACGACACGGTGTTCGTGGACGTGATGTTCACGGGGTTCACGACGCCCGAGAACCGGATGTATTCGACGCCCTTGTTGATCGCGACCTGCTTCTCGCCGCTCACGAGCAGGTTGCCGTTGGGATAGACCTCGATGACCGTGACGGACACGTTGCCCGTGAACACGTTGGTCGCCGCGCTGTTGCCGCTGCCGTCGAACGACGAATCGGACGACGCGGAGACGTCCACGCCTTGAAGGCTCGCCCCCGGAACGCGCGTGATGGTCGGTATGCCGAGCGACGTCGAGCCCTTTCGCGCAGCCTTGGTGCTCGACGTCTTCGACGCGTTGGTCCGCTCCTCGAGCACGATCATGAGCGTGTCGCCGACGTTGCGGGCGCGGCGATCCTCCCAGAGCGCGAGACGCGCCGTACCGGGCTGGAAGATCGAACCGTTCTCCTGGGAAACTACCGGTGTCGGCGGCGGCCGGACGCTCATGGGCTGATGCACGGACGTGCTCGGCGTCGTCAGGGAGCAGCCCGACGCGACCATGGCGAGTACGGCGAGCGAGGTGAAACTGGTCTTCATGAAGATCCTTTGCGGAAAGCTTGCGTGACACACATCGCACTCCGCGTGCCAGGGCGCGCCCGCACAAGGATCTTCTTCTAATCAGTGACTTGCAGGCATCGCAATCCGTGCGACGCGATACCGCCGGCAACGGTGGGGCTTGCCGGCCGGCAAGGATTTCCGGTGCTTTCGCCGGCGTCACGCCCGGCCGTGCCGAACACACGCCTGCGTCACCAGCGAAAACGCCCGCCACCGGGTGGGGGCGGGCGCCGGAAAAACCGCGGTGCGTTACAGCTGCGTGAGCCGCTGCAGCATCTGGTCGGAAGACTGGATCGAACGGGAGTTGATCTCGAACGCGCGCTGGGCCGTGATGAGATTCACGAGTTCCTCGGTCACGCTCACGTTCGACGTCTCGACGAAGCCCTGGTTGAGCACGCCGAGCCCGTTGGTGCCGGGCTGGTTGACCTGCGGGGCTCCCGAGGAGGCAGTCTCCGCGAAGAGGTTCTCGCCGAGCGCCTGGAGCCCGCCGGGGTTCGTGAAGTTCGCGAGCTGTACGGTGCCCACCTGTGTCGGCGTCTGGCTGCCCGCGACGAGCGCCGTTACCGTCCCGTCGTTGCCGATCGTGATCGTGATGGTGTTCGGCGGAATCGTGATGCCGGGCTGCAGCGGGTACCCGTTCGCGGTCACGATGTTGCCCTGGTTGTCGAGCTGGAACGATCCGTCGCGCGTGTAGGCCGTCGTGCCGTCCGGGCGGAGGACCTGGAAGAAGCCCTGGCCGTTGATCGCGAGATCGAGGCTGTTGCCGGTCTGCTGCAGGTTGCCCGTCGTGAAGATCCGCGCCGTCGCGACGGGCCGCACGCCCGTGCCCAGCTGCAGCCCGGAGGGGACCTGGTTCAGCTGCGAGGTCTGTGCGCCCGGCTGGCGCACGATCTGATAGAGCAGATCCTCGAAGACGGGCCGCTGACGCTTGAATCCGTTCGTGCTCACGTTCGCGAGGTTGTTGGAGATGACGTCGACGTTGAACTGCTGGGCTTCGAGGCCGGTCTTGGCTGTCCAGAGGGAACGGATCATTGCGCGCTTCTCGTGTCGTGGTTTCGGGGGCGTTGTCTGGAGTCGGGATCGACGACCGGTCAGCTGTTCAGGTTGAGCAACTGGGACAGACGCTGCGAATTCTGGTCGGCGGTCTGCATGAGACGCACCTGCGTGTCGAACTGCCGCGAGACCGAGATGATGCTGGTGATCGCGTCCACGGCATTCACGTTGCTGCCCTCCAGCATGCCGTTCACGACGTGCACGCCCGCATCGGCCGGTGCCGGCTGGCCGCTCGCCTGGCGGAACAGGCCGTCCGTCCCGCGCTCGAGGGTCTTCTCGGGCGGATTCACGAGCTTGATGCGCCCGATGACGGTGGCGGTGTTCGGCGTCCCGACGAGCGGAATGGCCGACACCGTGCCGTCGCGACCGACCGTGATGGTGTTGTCGGGCGGGATCTGCAGCGTGCCGCCGACGTCGGTCAGCACGGGAAGGCCGTCACGGCTCTGGAGCACACCGTTGGGCCCGAGCTGCAGTGCGCCATCGCGCGTGTAGGCTTCCTTGCCGTCCGGTCCCCGCACCGCCAGAAAGCCCTTGCCGTCGATCGCGACGTCGAACGTGCGCCCGGTGTCCTGCATCGGTCCGACCGAGAAGTCCGTGCCGGTCGTCGTCTCCGCGACGAACGCACGGGTTTTCGCGCCCGGTCCGATCACCGGCAGCGCCCGGAAGGCCATCGTCTCCGCGCGATAACCCGTCGTGGAGACGTTGGCGAGGTTGTGCGCAACCTGGTTCTGGCGCTCGAACATGCTCTTGGCGCCATTCATTGCGAGGTAGAGGAGACGGTCCATTCGGGGTTCGGGGTTCGGGGTTCGGGGTTCGGGGTTCGGGGTTCGGGGTTCGGGGTTCGGGGTTCGGGGTTCGGGGTTCGGGGTTCGGGGTTCGGGGTTCGGGGTTCGGGGTTCGGGGTTCGG
>WGLR01000012.1 GCA_016125475.1 Betaproteobacteria bacterium | reverse complement strand
TCACCTCGCTTTGGTGCACACGAGTATTGAGCATAGACGAGTTTCGTGCAGATGAGTCCTGATATCTGGCTGTCAGGAGCCCTATGCACAACAGGCT
This sequence comes from Betaproteobacteria bacterium, assembly GCA_016125475.1. Taxonomy (GTDB): domain Bacteria; phylum Pseudomonadota; class Gammaproteobacteria; order Burkholderiales. The sequence continues at coordinate 235,133 of WGLR01000012.1, read as the reverse complement.
TCAAACCGCGCTGATTGGTGCGGTCGTCTTCTGAAAATGACAGGCCGGTCCGACGCCGCCCGCATTCGCAGTCTCGAGCGCCTCGTGGACGTTTCCGGAAACGACTCAGGCGCGATCGACATCCATCTCGTGCCCTACCTCGGCGAGGCCTCGCAGGGAAACACGAGGCGGCGCCTGCGCCGCATCTTCGTCGGCGAGTGGAGCGACAAGTCCTCGCACGCCCGCCGCCCGCCGGAGAAGTTTCAGCTGACCGAATCGCCCCCGTTCCGGACCGGATCCCTCAGCCGGACCATCGCGCACGAACTGGGTCACGCGCTCGGGCTGAAACACCCGAACAAGTCGACGCAGACCACGTTCGGTCTGCTGATGGGCGGGCGGCGACCCGGATACCTGCTCACTCCTTCCGAAATCGCGATCGCGCGCAGGCACGCCGCCGACCTCACGCAGTGATCCGTTCGGACGCGCGAGGCGCGCGGCACGTCCGGCGTGGCAGTGTCAGTGCACGGCATCGATCGTGCCGCGTCGCATCTGGTCGCGCTCCATCGATTCGAAGAGCGCCCTGAAGTTGCCCTCGCCGAATCCGTCGTCCCCCCGGCGCTCGATGAACTCGAAGAACACCGGCCCGAGCAGGCATTCCGAGAAGATCTGGAGCAGCAACCTCGCGCGCCCGCCGGAAGTCGTCCCGTCGATCAGGATGCCTCGCGTCTGCAGCGCGCCCGCGTCGACGGCGTGACCGGGCAGCCGCTCGGGCAGCATTTCGTAGTACGTGGCCGGCGGCGGCGACATGAGGGGAACACCGCTCGCGCGAAGCCCGTCGACCGTCGCGATCAGATCGTCGGTCAGCAACGCGATGTGCTGGATGCCCTCGCCCCCGAACTTCATCAGGAACTCCTCGATCTGACCGGCGGACTTCGGTGCCTCTTCGTTCAGCGGGATCCTGATCCTTCCGTCCGGCGCGGTCATCGCCTTCGAACTGAGCCCGGTGTATTCGCCCCTGATGTCGAAATGCCGGATCTCCCGGAAATTGAACATACGTTCGTAGAACGCGCCCCAGTGAGCCATGCGGCCGCGATACACGTTGTGGGTGAGATGATCCACGAGCCTCAGTCCGTGTCCGAAGGGGTGTCGGTCGACACCGTCGAGAAAGCGGAAGTCGATGTCATAGATGGACGACCCGTCACCGAACCGGTCGATGAGATAGAGCGGCGCCCCGCCGATGCCCCGTATCGCCGGGAGTCTCAGTTCCATGGGCCCGGTGGGCATCTCAACGGGCTGGGCACCGAGTTCGAGCGCGCGCGCGAATGCCCGATGCGAGTCGCGCACGCGGAAGGCCATTCCGCACGCCGAGGGGCCGTGCTCCGCCGCGAAGTACGCCGCGGCACTGCGGGGCTCGCGGTTGATGATGAAGTTGATGTCGCCCTGCCGGTAGAGCATCACGTCCTTCGATCGGTGGACCGCCACCTTCGTGAAGCCGAGGCGCTCGAAGACGGGTTCCAGTACGCCCGGCGTCGGCGACGCGAACTCGACGAACTCGAAGCCCTCCAGTCCCATCGGATTGTCGAAAATGTCGGTCATGGCACCACCTCCAGCCTGATTCGTTCCGTGTGGGGACACCACGCCGGCAGGCACGGACGTCCCTCCTGATTCGACATCCCGGCCGCGAGCGAGGTCCCGCGACCAGTGATGATCGAGGGAATTATTGCTGCATGGCCGTGCAAGATGGATTCGAACAGCTCCGGAACCGGCCTACGATATGCACACATCGTGCATCAGGAGGTGTATCCATGAACGCGATCAACATCGACCGGTACGACATCCGGCTCCTGGCGGCGCTGCAGCAGGACGGACACGCCACGAATGCGGCACTGGGCGAGCGCGTGAACCTGTCGCCCTCACAGATCAGTCGGCGGGTTCAACGGCTCGAGGAAGCAGGTGTCGTCGCCGGCTACGCTGCACTGCTCGATGCGCAGGCACTCGGGTTGGGCGTGTCGGCCTATGCCCAGATCGTGCTCGAACGTCACGACAGGACGCGTCCGGCGGAATTCGAACGGGAGGTGGCCGCGATGCCGGAAGTGCTCGAATGTTTCGCGGTGACCGGCGAGGCGGACTACATGCTGAGGATCGTGACTCCGGACCTCGCGACGTTTTCCGATCTCATGATGAAACGGCTGCTCACGCTGCCCGGTGTCGCCCAGGTCAAGACCAGCATCGCGCTCACGACGATCAAGGCGACGCATCAGCTGCCACTGGAACATGTCTCGCGGCCGCCGCAGCAGCGCCGCCGTGTGCACTTCACGGGCTGATCATGAGGCGGGACGACGCGACCGGATTTCGGTCCGCGGGCGTCTCAGGGGGCTGCCAGAGAGGTTCTCGCGTTCTCGACCGCGAGCGCCCAGACATTGTCCGGCAGGGAACCCGTCCGGCGCGACTGCATCAACTGCACGACGGTCGAGATCGCTTCCGAATCGAGCGCACCGACCTCCGCATAGCGGAATTCCCCCCTGCGCGCGGCCAGTGCGACGAGCACACGCAGGAGCAGTCGGGAACCCGGGAGCGCAGGACCTGTCGCGATCAGCCTGACGACGTGTTCGAGCGGATTCGCGACTGGCACGAACGGTCGGCGCTGAGTGAACTGCAGCAACTCGCGCTCGAACTCGTCGAGCGTCAGTGCATCGGGATTTCCCCTGGTGCGCATGCGCGGAGTGTCCGGTCGATCAGGGGAAGAACTTCTCGCGAACGAAATTGCCCACGAAAAGCAGCACTCCGGCGCCGATGGCGGAATACATGAGCAGAAGCATGTTGAACGTTTCCCGATCGACCATGTTCGGATCACGCGCCGGAGAGAGCAACTGCACGCCGGCCAGTGCGCCGAACACACCGAGTACGATGTATATGGTCCTTCCGTGCTTCGAACCTTCGTTCAGGAGCCGGTTGGCGATGAGGCCCGCGATGATTCCAGTGAGGACCCAGGCTGCTACATTCATGATCACCTCGCGGTGCGGAGAGGAAAGCAACGTCGAGAGGCCGTGATACCGCCGCTCGCCACGATGCGGAGAATAGACAACGGGCCGTCGGACAGACGGATGCGCTCGCGTTCTGCGACGCGGATGATCCGCCACCTTCGTGCCGGCGTGCGGCCGAGCCTGGCGTCCTGCCACGGCCGGTCGCCCGTCCAGTGACTGGCGCAACGGCCACTGACAGTCAGCCTACTCGGCTTTTCCCTCGGAGGACAGGAGTTTGTGACCGGATCACCAGGAGGGCCTCTCGCCCGGCCATCGAAGTCGTCGGGACCGGGCCCGTTCGCCACGACGACATTCAGGCGGAGTCCGGATTCAGAAGAGCGACGGTGCGGGCAGAGAGCCGGCCACCATCGACGTAGAGTTCCCCGATCGTGACGGGAAGCCGAAAGCGTCGCGGCCCGGCACTCCCCGGGTTCACGTAGAGCACGCCATCGCGTTGCTCGACGCGCGGAACGTGGGAGTGCCCCGTCACCACCACCCCGACGCCCGCCGCAAGTGGATCGATGTCGAGTTCGGCGATGTCGTGCAGCACGTACAGATACTCGCCGCCGATGTGCACGAGTTCGGTGTCGGCGAGTGCGTCGGCCCATGCGCCCCGGTCGTTGTTGCCCCGCACCGCGGTGACGGGAGCGATCCCGGCGAGTTCCTCGAGGATCGATGCGTCCCCGATGTCGCCGCCGTGGACGATGTGTGCGCAGCCTCGCAGGAATGCCTTCGCCTCGGCGCGAAGCAGTCCGTGCGTGTCCGAGATGAGCCCGATGCGGATCACGGACGACATCCGCTCACGCCCGCGCCATCGCCAGGCCGGGACCGCGCGGAGCGGTCCCGTACGGGATCCCTTTCGTCCAGCTCTCCACGTAATCGGTGATCGACAGCGTCCAGCCGTTCGCGAAGTTCTCGTCGAAATACTCGAACAGGATTCCGTCCGGCGCCGTCATCGACAGCAGGATGGTTCCGCCATGTTCGCCGCCGTGTTCGTCGTGCGGGAGCGCGTCCCGCGGTGCGAGTGCGTAGTCGCCCATGCGCCGGTGAATGGATCGCGTCGTCCCGTCCGGGTGCATTTCCGTCAGGAACTGCTCGCCTTCCAGCACGAGCGTGACCGTCGACGCGACGTGACGGTGCGGCCTGCAGTGACCGTGTCTGCCATAGCGGAGCAGCATGTCGAGCCGGCCCCCTGGAAGATCGTAGCCGAGAAGGCTGTACTCGAAGTCGACCCGGAACGTCGTACAGGCCGGATCGGTGACGCGGCGCCACTCGACGGCGGCGGGATCGAAAGAACCGGCAATGACCGGCATGTGTCGTCCTCCCTGCGATGAAGTTGCGGCGGGACGGTACGTCACGCCGGATGCAGTTCCACCTCGCCCTCGATCTCCACCGGAATGTCGAAGGGGAGTCCGGCCATCCCGACCGCACTGCGCGCGTGCGCGCCGCGCTCGGGGCCGAAGACATCGAGGATGAGCTCCGAAAAGCCGTTGATCACGGCCGGTTGACGGTTGAACCCCGGTGCGGAATTCACCATGCCGAAGACTCGTGTCCAGCACGCGACGCGCTCGAGCGTCCCGAGTTCGCGCGCGAGACTCCCCAGGATCGCGAGACCCGTCAGTCGTGCCGCTTCGCGAGCCTGGTCGAGCGACACCTCCGCCCCGACCTTGCCGAGCGGACGCGCCAGGGACCCGTCGGCCAGCGTCGGACCGTGCCCCGATATCAGCGCGCGACATCCGACCACCCTGACCCACGGGAAAGGCAGACGCACGCCCGGTGGCATCTGCGGTGCCGCGGGCAGCGCGAGCCCCAGCCCGCGCAGTCGTACCTCGATCGTCTCCATGCCACGTGCCTCCCGATGTGGTGTCGCGTCGACGGACGCGCGATTCTCGACGACGGAAGGATCGGGACCCGTGGAAAGACTGTCAACCCGACTCGTCCCTGCCGCGCCCGAACCTCCCGGAACGTCGGTTCCGGGAAGGCAGGTCGCGCATCGCCTGTTTCCAGGGCGCCACCCGCCATTGCGGCCGGCTGCGCCAGACGGATGTCGGCGCCTTCCGCCATCGCAGCAATGCGGCGGGCGATGGCACCATGGGCGTGTGACCGAGTTCGAAGTGGATGCCGGCGAACGGATCGTCGAAGAACACCGCGTAGTAGCCCGGCGTGTAGACCGGATACTCGGCCGGCTCGTCCGTCACGACGACTCCGTTGGGGAGCAGGAATTCGCGATGGAAATCGTCGACCTTGCGACGGCTCCGGGCCCGGAGCGCGATGCGGTGGCGCCCCGTTGCGTGATCGGCGTGCCTCGGCACCGGACCCGACTGCGCGGGCTGTACGCCGATGTAGCTGTGGAAGAACGGAAACCGGGCCATGGAGTAGGTCGACCGGTAACCCAGCCACGCGAACATGCCGTCGAAGAACGCGATCGACCGTTCGTACTCGAGAACCGGGACCTCCACGTGGTGAACGCCTCGCCACCTCATTTCGATGCACCCATTGCCGGCTGCGGTCCGGCTAGCCTCCCGCCCCCCAGCGATGAAACGCCCACAGCGTCGCCAGATACGCGGCCGCTGTCACGGCGGACGACGCGAGCATGCTCGGCCAGAAGGGCCACCCCGCCCGCAGCAGCACGGGCAGCGCGATGAAGAAGAGCAGGGACGGGACGACGAGCCACAGGATGCCGGACGACAGGGAGGCAATCTGCTCCGACGTCGCGCCGTCGAGATGCATCCAGACGAATGCGAGCAGGGACGTGAGCGGCAGCGACGCGACGAGCGCCGCCCAGACAGTGGACCGCTTCGCGGTCTCCGCGACCGCGACCACCACGATCGCCGTGATGGCGACCTTCAGGACATACTGGAGCACGGGTTCGGGGTTCGGGGTTCGGGGTTCGGGGCACACTGCCCCCGCGTCAGCGCACGAAGCCCCCTCCCCCGCGACGCGGGGGAGGGTCGGGGTGGGGGCGAGTCATCTTACACGCCTCCCTGCGCGCGCCGCGACCGCTTGACACCCGGATCCGGGTCACCGATTGTCGAAACACCGCCGCGAAATTTCCGGCCCGGCGATTCCATCTTTCGAGGTGAACAATGACGAACGAACTTCCATCGGTCGGGTGCATCGGCGCAGGTGTGCTCGGGAGCGCGATCATGCGCCGTCTCATCGACTGCGGTTTCCGGACCTACGTATGGAATCGCGACCGCACGAAACTCGCGCCCCTCGTGGACGCCGGCGCGACCGAGGCCGCGAATCCTGCGGAACTGACGCGCGCGTCCGGCTTCGTGATCACGTGCATCACCGACGGCACCGCGGTCGAGCAGGTGGTGTTCGGTGAAGGCGGCGTGGCCTCGGCGGGTGCTGCCGACAAGATCCTCATCGACATGTCGACGTGCGCCGCGCCGCAGGCACGGTCGATGGCGGAACGTCTCGAGGCGGCGTGCGGCATGCGCTGGCTCGATGCGCCGATCTCCGGCGGTGCGCCCGCCGCGCGCGAAGGGCGCATGGCCGTGATGATCGGAGGCGCCCAGGATGACTTCGACCGTGCGCGGCCGATCTGGGACGCCCTGGCCGGACGCGCGACCCTGATGGGCCCCACCGGCGCAGGCCAGTCGACGAAGATGATCAACCAGGTACTCGTCGCGACGGGCCTCGCGGTGCTCGCCGAGGCCTGCGGACTCGCGGAGCGCGCGGGGATCGACGCCGCGAAGATTCCCGACGCCCTGTCGGGTGGACGCGCCGACTCGAAACAGCTCCAGGAAATGTTTCCGAAGATGGTCGCCTCGGAATTCTCGATCACGGGTCGCGCGTCGCTCATGATCAAGGACCTCGAACTCGTGCACGACCTCGCTCGCGGCGTCGGCGCGCCGATGCCGGTCACGGCGGGCGTCACGGAGATCTTCAGGAAGATGGTGGCGGACGGTCTCGGCGACCGCGACAACAACGAACTCGTGAACTACTACCGGCCGGGGCCGTCACGCTGACCCGGGCCGGTCGTGACGGTGCCCGCCCGCGAACACGGTGCGCACGCAACGGTCGTCCCCCATCGTGAGCAGCACGCCGAGCAGCTGCTCCGCACCGTCCGCCTGCGCACACCGCCACGCGAGAAGCGGCGTGGCCTTCGGGTCCAGCACGACCACGTCCGCGTCGAGACCGGTGCCGAGATTGCCCGTCTCGCGTTCCGCGCCGAGCGCCCGGGCGGCACCCGCGGTCGCGAGCCACAGGAGCTGCGACGGCGATACGGCGTGGTCGCGCAGCTGCGCGACCTGATAGGCGGCCCCCATCGTCTTCAGCATGGACAGGCTCGTGCCCGCCCCCACGTCGGTCGCGAGCCCGACCTCGACACGCGGCTCGACGGCCTTCGCGGCCGCGAGGTCGAACAGGCCGCTGCCGAGGAAGAGATTCGACGTCGGACAGTGCGCGATCGCCGATCCGGTGTCCGCGAGACGGCGGCGTTCCCGGTCGGAAAGGTGTATGCCGTGGCCGTGGATCGCACGCGGCCCGAGCAGCCCGAACCGGTCGAGCACGTCCACGTAGTCGGCCGCCTCCGGAAACAGCGTGCGCACCCACGCCACCTCGGCAGTGTTCTCCGCCACGTGCGACTGCAGCCAGACGCCCGGGAACTCCTGGCGCAGCGCGCGTGCGGTGTCCAGCTGCTCGGGCGTGCTCGTCGCCACGAACCGGGGCGTGACCGCGTAGCCGAACCGCCCCCGTCCGTGCCAGCGCTCGATGAGCCGCTTCGAGTCGTCGTAGCCGGACTGCGCCGTGTCGCGGAGTTGCTCGGGGGCGTTGCGGTCCATGAGTGCCTTGCCGGCGACGATGCGCAGCCCGGTTCCGCCCGCGGCCTCGAAGAGTGCATCGACCGAATGGCCGTGCACGGTGCCGTAGACCACGGCGGTCGTCGTGCCGTTCGCGAGGAGTTCCGCGACGAAGCGCCGCGCGACGTTGCTCGCGTGCCCCCGGTCCTCGAAGGCCTGCTCGGCCGGGAACGTGTGTCGCGTGAGCCATTCGAGCAGCTGGTGTCCGCACGCGCCGACGATCCCGAGCTGGGCGAAGTGCACGTGGCAGTCGACGAACCCCGGCACGATGAGCGAGTCGGGGACGTGTTCCACCGTGGCGTCGCGAGGCAGCTCCGGCCCCACGGCAGCCGCAGGGCCGAAGTGCGTGATGCGACCGTCCTGCAGCGCGATCAGCGCGTCCGCGTCGTAGCCGAGGGCTTCTCCGACGGAACCGTCAAACGGGTCGGAACGGAAGAACGCGGCCGGCCCGCGCAGTACCGTGAGCGGACTCACGTCGCGACGAGATCGTCGGTGTGCTGCGCGATCATGCGTTCCTCGTCGGTCGGAATCACCCAGACCCCCACCCCGCTGCCATCCGTGGAAATCCGAGGCCCCTGGCGCGCGTTCGCGGCCGGATCGAGCTCGACGCCGATCCAGCGCGCCTGCCTGCACACGGCTTCCCGCAGCCTCGCGCTGTTCTCGCCGATGCCCGCCGTGAACACGATCGCGTCGAGCCCGCCCGCGGCCGCGGCGAGGGAGCCGAGTTCCCGCCCGATGCGGTAGACGAGGAGGTCGATCGCGCGCTTCGCGCGCGGGTCGTCGCTCGACTCCAGCGAACGCATGTCGCTCGAGACTCCCGAGACGCCGAGCAGCCCGGACTCGTGATAGAGCACGTGCTCGACCTCGCTCACGCTCAATCCGAGCTGTTGCTGCATGAAGAGCACCACCCCGGGATCCAGGCTGCCGCAGCGCGTGCCCATGGGCAGGCCCTCGAGCGCCGTAAATCCCATGGTGGTCGCGACACTGCGTCCACCGACCAGCGCACACATGCTCGCACCGTTGCCGAGATGCAACACGACCGTCCGGCCGCGCGCGGCCACGGCGTCGACCTCCGGCAGCCGGCGCGCGATGAACTCGTAGGAAAGACCGTGGAAGCCGTATCGGTGGACCCCGTGCCGCTCGATCTTCGGCGGCAGCGCGAAGGCCTGCGCGATCTCGGGCTGCGTGCGATGGAAGGCCGTGTCGAAGCACGCGACCTGCGGGATGTCGGGCACGCGCTCGTGCAGCACGCGGATCGGCGCGAGATTGTGCGGCTGGTGCAGGGGTGCGAGCGGAATCAGCGCCTCCAGCGCGTGGATGACGCCCGCGTCGAGGCGCACGGGCGCCGCGTATTCCGTTCCTCCGTGAACGACGCGATGGCCGACGGCGCGCAGCGTCGTCCCGGGCGTGTCCAGGTAGTGGTCCAGGAGAAAACCGGTGGCACGCTCGTGACCGATCGCCCCGGAGAAGCTTCTCTCCGCGACGACGGCGCCGTCCGCATCGTGCGCCACGAAGTGCGAGTCGGTCGTGAGCCCCTCGATCTGACCGTGCGAACGCAGCCGCAGCGCGTCCGCCTCTCGCGCGAAGACCGAGAACTTGAGGCTGGAGGAGCCCGCGTTCAGCACGAGAATCGAATCGGTCATCGGCCACTCCCGGGTGCTGGTCCGTCCGCCTAGGGCACCGACCGCCCCATGCCCTCGCGTCGGGCCTGGGCGAGCAACGCCGCGATCGCGCACGACGCGAGCCGGGCCATCACGGGGTCCGCACGGCTCGTGAGCACGACGGGGACCCTTGCTCCCAGCACGATTCCCGCAGCATCCGCATCGGCCATGAACGACAGACTCTTCGCGAGCATGTTGCCCGCTTCGAGATCCGGCACGATCAGCACGTTCGCACGGCCTGCCACGGGGGAATGGATCTGCTTGATCTCCGCGGCCGCGAGACTGATCGCGTTGTCGAGCGCGAGCGGCCCGTCGATCAGCGCACCCGTTATCTGTCCGCGATCGACCATCTTGCAGAGGGCCGCGGCCTCGACGGTGGACAGGATCTTCGGGTTGACCGTCTCGGTCGCGGAAAGCACGGCGACACGGGGCTCCGCGAACCCGAGCACGCGCGCGAGGTCGATCGCGTTCTGCACGATGTCCACCTTCTCCTCGAGCGTGGGAGCGATGTTGACCGCGGCGTCCGAGATGATGACGAGTTCGTCGTGCGACGGCACGTCCATGAGAAAGCAGTGACTGATGCGGCGCCCGGTCCGCAGACCCGTCTCGTGCGCGACGACGGCCCCCATGAGCTCGTCGGTGTGCAGGCTGCCCTTCATGAGCGCCTCGGCCTCGCCGAGCCTGACCAGTTCGACCGCCTTGGCGGCAGAGGCGTGACTGTGAGGCGTATCCACCAGCCGCACGTCGTCGAGCGACACGCCGGCCGTCTGCGCGGCATCGCGAACCCGATGCTCGGGCCCCACGAGGATCGGGACGATGAGGCCCCGGTCCGCCGCGGCCATCGCGCCTGCGAGCGCGTGATCCTCGCAGGGGTGCACCACGGCAGTGGGGATCGCCTCGAAGCCGTCGCACTTGTCGAGAAGCTGCCGGAACTTCTGGTGCCGCATGGGATGTCCTGTCAGGATCGGTTGCGCTTGCGCGGCACGAGCCGCTGCCTCATCGTGAGGAGTTCCGCGCGCTGCTCGTCCGCGAGCACGGGGTAGCGGAGCCCGAGACCTTCCATGAGTTCGACGATCGCACCCGCGACCACGATGCGAGTGAACCACTTGTTGTCGGCAGGCACGACGAACCAAGGCGCGTGAGGCGTGGCCGTCGCGCGGATCGCGTCCTCGAAGGCACGCATGTAGTCGTCCCAGTGTTCGCGCTCGCGCACGTCCTGGGCGGAGAACTTCCAGTTCTTCTCCTGGTCGTCGATCCGCTCCAGGAAACGCCGGCGCTGCTCCTCCTGCGAGACATGCAGGAAGAACTTGCGGATCGCCACGCCGTTTCGCGTGAGATAGCGCTCGTACGCCGAGATGTCCTCGTAGCGCTCCTTCCAGATCTTCTTCGTGATGAGACCGCGCGGAAGCTTCTGCCTCACGAGGATGTCGGGATGCACGCGAACGACGAGGACTTCCTCGTAATAGGAACGGTTGAATATCCCGATGCGGCCGCGTTCGGGCAGTCGCCGGTTGGTGCGCCACAGGAAGTCGTGATCGATCTCGTTGCTCGTGGGCACCTTGAACGACGTCACCTCGCAGCCCTGGGGGTTGATGCCCGACATCACGTGCTTGATGGTGCTGTCCTTGCCCGCGGCATCCATGGCCTGGAAGATGAGCAGAACCGCCCACTTGTCCTGCGCGAAGAGCTTCTCCTGTTCCTCGGCGAGCCAGCCTATGGTCTGCTGCAGCCATTCCGATGCCTCGTCCTTGTATTCACTCCCGAGGCCGCCCGTGTCGCCGGGATCCACGTGCTTCAGCTTGAACTTCTTCCCGTCGTCGATCCGGTAGGGTGCGATGAGCCGCGTGAGGCGTTTGAGCGTCTTCGTTTCCATGTCGATCATTCCTTCATCGGACCGCAGCGAACGCGAGGCAGACGACCACCACCGCGGTGAGGCCACCGCGCAGCCGCATGTACCACTCCGGCAACGGGAAACGCGCCGCGAGCTGGCGATCCATCGTGTAGTGCACGACGAACATCGCGGCCGTTAGCGCGAGCCCCGTTCGCAGCTGCATCAACATGCCGATCCAGGCGACGAGCGCGGGCACGACGCTCCAGCTCATCACCACGGACCGGTCGTGCTCGTTCATGGCCGGGTGCGTGAGGGCGATACCCCAGTGCACCGCACCAATGAAGGACAGGATCACGGCCGCATAGGTTCGCAGCCAGTCGACCAGAAATGGATGATATTCGGGCGGCGCGACCCAGAGCGCTCCCGTGAGCACGACGAACGGGACGAGTCCGCCGGCCCCGAGCCAGAGCGGCACACCTGGAACCGGATCGCGATCAGGAGGACGAGGCATGGGAGATCGGATGGAAGACGTGAAGGCGAGTATGCCAAACGCGGTCGCGAGGAACTAGCGCCCCGAACCCCGAACCCCGAACCCTGCACCTCGAACCTCGAATCGTTCACATCCAGTCCACGACCGCGAACCCGAGCCCGAGCGTCGTCTGCGAGCGGTTGTAGTCGATCAGCGATTCTCCGTAGCCGTTGAACAGTTGGAGGTAGCCCTTCAGCCCCTTGTACATGGGGAAGAACCAGCTCAGCGTGATCGCCCCGCGGTTGTCCCGCACGCTCAGGTTGTTGCGCAGCACGACCTCGAACGCGTTGTCCTCGAGACGCACGAGGCCCGTGACGTCCATGCGACCGTAGTAGCTCGACATGTCGGGATTGTTGTCGGTCGACGCGGCCTCCGGGATGCGCCACCACGGTCGCACGAGCAGGCCATAGCGGTCGCCGCGCTCGAAACCGAACTGGGCATACACGCGGTTCCAGCTGCGCGACAGGGGGCCGCCCTTGCCGTTCGACTGGTGGACGAGACCGAAGTTGACGAAACGCCACGTCATCCAGGAGAGCTCCCGGTTCACGCGCCAGAGTGCCATGATCTCGGGCTCGAAGTTCACTTCGCGAAACGGAGCGGAATTCGAGTAGACCTGCCAGTGCGCCTGCTGCGTGTAGCCCAGCCAGACATCCAGCCGGTCGTCGAGCAGCCCCTGCAGGATCCTCGTCTTGATGGAGATCTGGAACTTGGCCTCGTTCGACGCGACCGGATCGATCGCCGTGTCGCCGAGGGTCGGCGAGTGCGCGACGGCACCCGGCGATGTCGAATAGCGGACCGGCAGGAAGTAGTTCACGTGGTGCGAGCGGATCTTGAGCACGCGGCGAGTCTGGTCGGAGCTGATCTCCCAGATGTCCGACAGCAGCGGGCGCCGCAGGCCCGTCCCGGGCTGCACCGGGGGTTCCTCCCTCGAACGCTCGGTGGCCGTCACGCGGTCGTAACACGCGAGTCGCTCGGCGGCATCCTCGAGCTTCCTGCAGTCCCGGGCCGTCTCGGCGAACGTCGTGCCGGCTGCCGCGAATTGCAGGGCCATGGCCGCCAGAAGAAGTCCCCGTCTCCACGTCGTGCGCGGCATGCCTGTCACGTCTCCTTTCCGTTCAGAGTGTCCCGATCCGGTGCGAGCATCGCCGCCGTCACGCCGAAGTCGCGAATGCGCTCCGGAACCGGTTGCCCGAGTGCGAGTGCGGCACAGACCTCGCCCATCGCGGCACTCGTCTGGATACCGTAGCCGCCCTGCGCGGCGCACCAGAAGAATCCTTCGGCCCGAGGATCGAAGCCGCCCACGAGATCGCCGTCCCCGACGAACGAGCGCAGGCCCGCCCACGTATGCGACGGTCGCCGGATTCTCAGTGTCGTCGCCTGCTCGATTCGCAGGATGCCGGTCGCGACGTCCTCCTCCTCGGCCTGGACGTCGTGCGGTTCGACGGGGTCCGCATTGGCGGGCGAGCCCATGAGCTGGCCCGCGTCGGGCTTGAAGTAGAACGACTCGTCCACACCGATCACGGCGGGCCAGTCACCGAAATCCACCCCCTCCGGTGCACGGAACGTGAACGCGCTGCGTCGTTTCGGCACGAGGCCGAGCGGGACGACGCCCGCACGACGCGCAACGACGTCGCACCATGCTCCGGCTGCATTCACGAGCACCGGGGCCTCGAACACCTCCCCGTCCACGCGTGCGCGCCAGAGTCCGCGCGTGCGTTCGATGACCTGCGCGTCCACGTTGCAGAGGACCTCTCCTCCCCGGTCGCGCAACCCTCGCAGGTAGCCCTGGTGAAGCGTGTGGACGTCCATGTCCGCGGCGAGCGGATCGAGGACACCCCCCGCGAGTCGTTCGCGTGCGAGCACGGGAACACGCGCGAGAGCCTCGTCGGGGCTCAGCCGCCGCCCCCCGGTGCAGACACCCTGCAATGCCGCGTGGAGCGCATCGAGTGCCGGAACCTGGCCCGCATCCCCCACGAAGAGCGCTCCCCGCCCGGACAGGACAGGGCCTGCCGCGAATCCCCCGGGAGGTCGTTCGAAGAATGCTCGGCTCGCCGCCGTGAGCGCCCGGACCTGCGGCGTGCCATAGCTCTCGGCGAACAGTGCCGCCGAGCGACCGGTCGTGTGGTAGCCGGGCTGCGACTCGCGCTCGAGCACGAGCACGCGTGCCCGTGACGCGAGGAAGTACCCTGCGGACGCACCCGCGATACCGGCCCCGATGATCAGAAAGTCGCTGCGCATGCTTCCTCTGCCGTCGCGCGGACTCTACCACCGCGCGTGGACACGCTCACGAGGACCCGCCCCCGGCTGTCCGGCGTTTCAGCGCGCGCGCGAGAAACCGGGATGGTGACAGCGCCGCGACGACGTCCGCCGGCAGCGGCATCGGCTCGTCGTGGATCACCGCCGCGACAGTCTCCGCCGCGACGAGCGTGGACACCAGGCCACGCGAACCGTGGGCGGTCGACACGTGCAGCCCCGCCAGCCACGGCGCATCGCCGGTGAAGCCTGTCCGCGCGTCCTGCGAGAGCGCGGCATAGCGCTCGCGGAACGCGCGCGCGTCGCAGACCGGACCGACGACGGGCAGGTAGTCCGGTGCGACGCATCGCAGCGCCGCCCGCCCGCCGAGCGACGCCGGGTCCAGCGCGGATGTTCCCATCGCGTCGGCAAGGGCCGGGGCAAGCCGTTCCAGTGCGGCAAGGTTCTCGGCGTGATCCTCGGTCCGGACGTCCGTGCCCTCGTCCCGGATGCCGAACGTGGCACCCGCACAGTGGATGCCGTCCCGAGCGGGGGCGACATAGCTGTCACCGCACAGCACGGTCCTCAGGCGCGCGCTCGCCGGCGTCGCCGGCACGTAGCTGATCTGTCCGCGTATCACCTTCAGAGGCAGATGTTCGAGCAGATCGATCCGCCGCACGTCGTTCGCGGCACAGACCACGACCACCGGCGCACGCGCGAGCTCGTGACCTTCGGCGTCGGACACGCGCCACGTCCCCGTGTCGTCACGCCGAAGCGTGACGGCGCTCGCGAGGGTCCGGACCGCGATGCGGGGACTGCGCACGAGCGCCTCGCACAGCATAGGCGGACTCCCCCAGCCGGAGTCGGGATAGAACAGGCCGCCGCCCGGCAGATCCACCCCTGCGATGGCGGCGGCCTCGCGTGCATCCACCGCGTGCACGAACGTCCGCGGCCAGCCGAGCCGTGCGAGGCGTTCCTGCCGCTCGGCGTCGGCGGCATCGCTCGCGAGCGCGAGAACGCCGCAGCGCGACCAGGCATCCTCCCGGCCGGCGAGCAGCCGCGCGGTTTCGCGCAGTCCGAGCCCCGCCCCCGCGAGCACGAGATCGGTGAGCGCCGTGCCGTGCGGCGAGGGTCTGATGTGGAAGACCCCCTGGGGATTGCCGGAGGCCTCGGCCGCGAGGGTCGACCGGCGCTCGAGCAGCGTGACCGACGTGCCACGCGCCGCGAGACTGGCGGCGACGGCGGTCCCTGCCAGGCCGCCTCCGACGACTACCGCGTGATCACGGCCCGTCGTTGCGGGTGGTCTCGCAAGCCACGGATCGCAGAGTGCCGTGCGCGGTGGTTCGGCGCAGGTTCCCCGCAGCATCTCGCGCTTGGTCCCGAACCCCGGCGTCTTCTCCACGCGAAAGCCCACGGACACGAGCGTCCGTCTCACGAGCCCCGCCACGGAATACGTCGCGCAGGTCGTTCCGACACGGGAGCTTCGAGCCACGGCCTCCAGCAACGACGTGCCCCAGAGCTCGGGATTGCGTGACGGGGCGAAGCCGTCGAGGAACCACGCGTCGATCGTGCCGTCCAGACGGGGCAGCGTCACGCGTGCGTCCCCGACGAGCAGCGTGAGGACGACCCGCCCGCCGTCGAAGACGAACCGGTGGAACGCGGGAGGCAGTGCACCGTACTGCGCACGGAGCTCGCCGGCCTCGCGTGCGAGCGAGGGCCACAGTGCGAGGGCGCGCGCGAGGTCCTCGGGCGCGAGCGGGTGCAGCTCCGTGCTCACGAAATGCAGTCGGGCGCCCGCCGGCGCGCGGCGATCGAAGAGCTGCCACGCGTTGAGGAAGTTGAGCCCGGTGCCGAAGCCGATCTCGCCGATGGCGAACGATCCCCCGGGTGTCAGCCGGGCAAACCGCCGGTCGAGATCGTTGCCCGCGAGGAAGACGTGCGTGCTCTCGACGAGTCCGCTCGCGCGCGAGAAGTACACGTCGCCGAAGCGGCGCGAGTAGGGCTGACCTTCGACCCAGTCGATCTGTTCGTGGCGGCTGTCCGGATCCGGCATCGTCGGGCGCGTGAGCAGGCTATGATCCGCCATTATCGACGAGCGGGGGAGCGGAACGATCATGGATGCACGCTATGAAGCCTGCGCGGACAAGTTGCTCCGGGATCATCTGGAGAAGCGTGACCTCGTGCCGTTCGCGCGGGATTGCGGCGCCACGGATCTCGAAGGCGCCTATGCCATCCAGGCGGCGCTCGTCGAGCGGCTGATCCCCATCCACGGACCGCGGGTCGGATACAAGATCGGCCTCACCTCCCCGCGCATGCAGCAGATGTGCGGGGTGGATCATCCCGTGCCGGGCGTGGTGCTCGCGAGCCGGCGCCAGCACAGCGGCATCACGAGACGGCTCGGCGATCTCGTCCACATGGGACTCGAGTTCGAGATCTGCGTGCGTGTCGGCCGGGATCTCGCGCCTCGCGTGCAACCCTACTCCCTCGCGGACGTCACGGCTGCAGTGAGCGCGGTGGCCCCGGCTTTCGAGGTGATCGACGACCGCAATTCCCCGTATCCCCTCGATCACCTGTCGCTCGTCGCGGACAACTCGTGGAACGAGGGCATCGTGCTCGGGGATTTCGTGCACGAGTGGCCGGATCTCGCGGCGGCGCGTGGCGTGGTCGAGTGCAACGGCGAGAAGATCGACGAGGGTCACGGACGGGCGGTGCTCGGTCATCCGTTCGAGCCGCTGCGCTGGCTCGCGAATCACTTGAGCCAGCGCGGCGAGACTCTGCGGGCCGGGGAGATCGTCTCGACCGGGAGCCTCGTGACCACCCGCTTTCCGTCTGCCGGCGAACGCTACCGCTTCACCGTCGACGGCATCGGCACGACGGAAATGGTGCTCGTGCCGTGAGGCTGGATCACTGGAACATGAGCGTGAAGTTCGCGGTGAATGCCCAGCCGTGCGGCCCGCTGTCCGGCGAGTCGAGGTAGTGTCGCAGTGCGCCGCCGATCCCGTAGCGGTGATTGCCGATGAGCGTGACCCGGTTCGCGGTGAGCGCGACGGGTAGCGTGCCGCGGCGCGTTTCCCAGTCGAAACTCGATTCCGCCTCGATCCCGAAGGTCCAGGCGTCGCGGGTCGTGTAGCTCAGGAACGGCTGCAGTGAAGTCGTGCTCACGTCGCGACGATTGCCGTCGCCCGCAACCGACCAGATGTGGTGGCCCACGACGCCGTACTGCCAGCGGCCGACGGCACCGACCAGCGCACCGGCCGGGCCCAGACCCCACTTCTTCGCGGAAAGGCGCGAGTCCGTCCCCGTCGGAAGCAGGAAGGCAGGGCCCACGCCCCAGGACAACCCGGCAACGGTGGCAGTCTTGGGCGTGAAGAGCAGCGACTCCGTCAGGTCGCCCAGTCCGAACTGACTGCCCGCCCGCGGCGTGACGTCGGACTGCGCGACGAGCGCCAGATCCGTGCGTGAGACGAGATTCCACTCGCTGTTCAGGTCGACCGGCACTACGGGCAGCGCACGCAGCGAGAAGCGATCGCCATCACGCACGGGGCCGATCTTGCGGTCCCAGTCGAGCCGCAGGGGCAGCCGCATCAGCGTCGAGAGAGGATCCGCGAGTTCCCGCGCGAGTTCCTCGTCGGACTGCGCGCACGCGACCGGCCCCGTGAATCCGAACGCGGCACTCGCGAGCAGCGCGAGAAGGAAACGTGTCGTCCACTTCGAGAACATCAGGTCTTGACCTCCTTGAGCGACGCGCTCGCGGCGCGTGCAAGCAGAATGTAATCGGTGCACAGTCCGATCACGCGATAGCCGAGCTTCATGTAGGTGCGGGCGTGGGCGGGGGTGTGTGCGTAAGCACAGAGAGCGATGTCGCGCTTCGTGCACGCCTGCACGATTTCCGCGATCGCGGCCTGGACCTCCGCATCGTTGATCCGGCCTGGCTTGTCCATGCTGCCCGACAGGTCGAACGGCCCCACGAACACGCCGTCGATGCCCGGCACGTCGAGAATCTCGTCGATGTTGCGCACGGCGGCAACGTGCTCGATCTGCACGATCACCGCGATCTCGTCGTTGGCACGGCGCATGTAGTCGTCGAAGTCGAGATCGAACCGCTGCGCACGCGTGATGCCCACGCTGCGGAACCCCTCGGGCGGATACTTGCACCGGCCCACGGCGAGCCGCGCGTCCTCGGCGGAATTCACGAGCGGCACGATGACGCCGGTCGCCCCGAGGTCGAGAACCTTCTTGAGCGAGGCCTCGTCGTTCCAGGGCACGCGCACCACGCAGGGTACGCGCGCGTCGGCCGCGAGGAGGAGATTCAGTGCGTCGCGCGGCGCCATCGGGGAGTGCTCGAGATCGAGGAACAGCCAGTCGTAGCCCGCGGTGACGAACAGTTCGGCCACCTCGGGCAGAGGCATCTGCAGGAGCGCACCGACGAGCACGTCACCGGAACGCAGCCGACTGCGGAAGGAAACCGTCACCAGTAGGTCCTCAGCGTGGAGTGTTGGGAGTCCGCCGAACCGCCGCCCACCTCGAGATTGAGGAGCCACTCCTTGGCATCCTCGTCGGAACCGAAGATCCGGAACGGAAACGGTGGCGGGTGATAGAGCTCGAACACGCGCAGCGCGGCGATGCCCAGACTCGACTGCACCACGCCCGCCTCCGCGAGCGTGTGCCGGGTGACTTCCGACGTGGCAAGGAAGGTCGCGGCGTCGACGTCGACGCGCCAGATGCCCGGCAGACGGGCCATGACGAGCTGTTTGCCCGGCACGAGCGAACGTCTGAACTCGAGCTCGGCCTTGACCGCTGCCAGGTTCAGGACGCCGACGGAACTGTAGTCGACGTGCACGATTCCATCGGTACCGAGCCATACTCTCGGTGCTGTCATCAGCGAAAACGCTCCTAGCATGTCGGCCGGCCGACCGGCCTCGCGTCGTCTCTGAGGCGCGAAACGGGGATGTCAGATCGCCCGCACATGGCCGGCGTCGCGGTCAGGGCAGTCGCGACGATCGCCGGGCTGACCGCGGCGGGCGTACCCCGTTCGGGATTCCGGAGCGACCTGCGGGGCCCGGCCCCGCGTCGCGACCACGCGAACTGTTCGGAACTTCTTTCCTGCCCAAGGATACGACACTTGGGCAGGCTCTGACGAGGAACCCGTCCGCGTCAGGAGCGTTCCGCGACGAACACGTAGCGGTTCAGACTGAAGAAGTACCGACCCGCGGCACCGAGCGCCGCGAGATCCGCGCGCCACGCAGACGCTTCTTCCGCGCTCATCGCCTTCGTACGCACGGCATGTCGGGCGAGCACGTCCTCCATGCCGGCGACGAACGAGTTCTCGCTGTGTCCGACCGTGAGCAGCACCAGCACTTCCGCACGCGTCACCTCGAAACCGGCTTCGGCGAGCAATGACGGCAGCATCCGCGGCAGCCGGGGTTGCGGACAGTGCGTGTCCCAGGCCGCCAGCATCCGGCGCATCCTGTCGTCGTCGCCGGAGCGCCACACGCACGACGCCCAGTCCGTATCCATGATCAGGGTCCGGCCACGGGGCCGCAGCACGCGACGGAATTCCGCGAGCGCGCCCTCCACGTCCCGAACGTATTCCAGCACCTGTGTGCAGGTGAGCAGGTCGGAACTCGCGTCGGCGGCCGGCAGCCGGCCCGCATCCGCGATCTCGAAGCTGACGCCGGACAGGCCTTCGCAGCGACGTCGCCCCATGGCGACCATGTTCGGTGACGCATCGACACCGAGCACCCGCCCCGCGGGCGCGACGGCACGTGCCAGGGCGTGCACGAGCAGCCCCGGACCGGACCCCACGTCGATCACGTGCTCGCCTGGCCGGGGTCCTGCCCGGTCGATGACGGCGTCCCGATGCGCGACGACATCCGGCGTGAGGTAGCAGGCCTCGACCTGCCGGGCCGCGCGGTCGTCGTCGAACCGCACCGGCGCGGGACTATTCGTCATCGGCAACGAATGCGTGGACGGGATCGGGCGCCACGAGGTTCTCGATCCAGCGCCCGATGGCCAGCACACGCGCATCGTGCCCCCTGCGCCCGACGATCTGCACGCTCACGGGAAGTCCCTGGTCGTCGAAGCCGCAGGGCACCGAAAGGGCAGGCAGTCCGGTCATGTTGAACGGCGAGGTGAACCGGGTCAGCATGCCCGCCACGGGCAGCGCTCGTCCGCCGACGGTCATCATCGTCTGCCCGGCCTCGGGCGGGGCGCACGGAAGCGTTGGCGTGACCAGCACGTCCGCGTCACCGAGCGCGCCCAGGAGCGCGTCGCACGCTTCGCGCCGGATGCGCTGTGCCTTGACGTAGTCGGACGCGAGGAAGCACTGACCGATCTCCAGCCGCAGGCGGACGTCGTCCCCGAGTCCCGTGGCGTCGCCCAGGAGCAGATCGGCGTGCGCCTCGGCCGCCTCGGTCGCGAGCGTCACGAGCTGTGCCGCCCCCGCGAGCCGGAGCGCATCCACCGCCGCCGCGGTGACCCGTGCACCCGCGGCTCGCCATGCCGATTCGAGCGCCGCCATGCAGCGCGCGACACCGGGCTCGACGTGTTCGTCGAACATCCCGCGCAGCATCACGAACGCCGGAGGACGCTCCGGCAGTCCGCCCGCGGCACCTTCGGGCAGACCCGCCAGCACCTCGAACGCGAGCGCCGCGTCGTCCACGCACGCAGCGAGCGGCCCCGCGTGGTCCAGGGACCACGCGAGCGGCAACACCTCGCTCTTGTCCACGACCCCGTAGCTCGGCTTGAAGCCCACGATTCCGCAGCATGCAGCCGGGATGCGGATGGAACCGCCGGTGTCGGTGCCGATCGCGAGCGGCACGATGCCGGCCGCGACGGCGGCCGCCGAACCGCCGCTCGATCCGCCCGGGACACGGCCCGCGAAGCGCGGATTCGCGACGGCTCCGAAGTGCGGGTTCTCGCTCGTGACGCCGTAGGCGAGTTCGTGCAGGTTGGTCGCACCGAAGATGATCGCGCCGGCACGTCGCAGCCGTGCCACGAGCGGTGCATCGTGTTCCATCACGCGGGCCGTGCGCGCGAACGTGCCACCCGTCATGGGGTAGCCCCGGACGGGCATGAGGTCCTTGATCGCGAACGGCACGCCCGCCAGCATCCCGGGGTCGCCGCCCTGGGCGACCATCGCGTCGATTCCGGCAGCCTGCGCGCGCACGTCGTCGTCGCGCAGGGAAACGAACATGTTCGCCGTCTTCCAGTCCCGTGCCGCGGACAGCGCCTGCTCCGCGATCGTCTTCGCGGCGATCTGGCCACGCCGGACCCGTCCCGCCAGCGCTGTCGCGCCGCCCTGCGCGACCACCCCGGCCGGTCGGCGCATCACGGAAAAACCGGTCTGGGGAAGCGGGGGCGCCACGAGCGGATCGACGGCCGGCAGTGCGGACTCGAGCGCCACGATGTCCTCGAAACTGAATGCGAGCCTCTGGTGCCAGACCTCCGCACGGTCGGTTTCCCCGAAACCACGCAGCGCGGCGAGCGCCGAGATGAATTGCGGAAACCTGGTCGGATCGGTCTTCATCGGGTCCACTCCGTAGATGCGCGCGTGCGCAGTGCCGGGGCAACGAAATCCGCCGTGTCAGCGGCACCCCGACACACCGGAATCATCGTCCCGGTCCCTCAGAGGAACAGCGTGAGCACGCCGGTGTACCCGTAGAGGCGGTTGTGGGAGATCTCCCCGTTGCACGAGAACCCCACGAGCGGAATGTCGCCGAGCCCCTCGCGAATCATCTGCACCTCGCGCGACACCTCGCCGAACAGGCTGGCGCCGCGTCCGAGACAGGAGAAGTAGAGCGCTCCCTTGGGCCTCGTGAACAGACCGCTCTTGATGCTGTCGAGCATGCGCGACATGTCCTCCACGGCAGAGCGGCGGTCACGCCGGCAGAACATGAGCTTGGCCCCGGCATCGACCAGGTCGCCGACGGCGACGAGACCGCGCTCGGAATCGAGCCCGACGACGTTGCGCACCGTGTAGTCGCCCGGGTCGTCGTTCGTGACCGGCAACGCCGCGAAGAACTGGCCGCCGACGCTGTCGAGATCCCGGTCGGTCTCCAGCGCCGCGTCCTCGCGCAGGACATCCAGTGCGGGCCGGCCATCGATCTCGATCAGCACGTTGCGACGGCTCTGCGTGACGGTGTGCACGTCGCCGAGCGGCGTGCAACCCTGCGTGAGACGGGTGCTCACGATGACCTGGTCGGTGAAGACGATTCCCGAGAGTCCGCCCTCGTTCACGCCGTCCGCGACCTGGGGATGCGAGGACCGGGAACTGGACAGCCCGCCGACCACGTAGCCGCTCTCGAGCCTTCGCGACAGTTCGCGCACCAGGGCCGGCACCCGGCCGTTGCGGGGATCGGCGTGCACGACCGCGAAATTTCCGGGTACGCCACCGACACTCAGCGGATCGCGCGCGAGATCCCCGGGGCCACGAAGCTGGGACAGGACGCGGAAGGTGCCGGGCTCGAACGCGCCGAGCATGAGTGCCATCGCACCTTCGTCGAGATATTCCTGCCCCGTGGCGCAGATGCCGAGGCCGACGGTCCCGACCCAGTGCTCGATGCCCGTGCGCATCCGGAGGAGTTCGAGGATTTCCTGCGTGCGTGACGCGTACACGTCCGTGAGATACACGAAGCCGACGTTCGCGCGCGGCGACACCCGGCCCAGCTGTTCGAGGCATTCGGCGGCCGCTATACGCCAGTGGGGCGAAGCGGCGTGGGCGTAGGCGAACGCGGAATCTATCGATCGTGTCTCGGAAAACATGGTCGTGCAGTCGGATTCTGGGGCCCGCGGGGAGTCGCCGCGGAGGGGCTACCTATAATACCGGCTTTCATCCAACGGAAGATCCAACATGAACCTCGACCGCGTAGGTCCCGGACGAGACATCCCGAACGACTGCAACGTGATCATCGAGATCCCGATGAACGCCGACCCCATCAAGTACGAGGTCGACAAGGATACCGGCGCGATGTTCGTCGACCGCTTCATGTCGACGGCGATGCACTACCCGTGCAACTACGGATACATCCCGCACACGCTCTCGGGTGACGGCGACCCCGTCGACGTGCTCGTGCTGTCCCCGGTGCCGCTGATCTCGGGCGTGGTGGTGCGCTGCCGCCCCGTCGGCATGCTCAAGATGAACGACGAGGCCGGCGAGGACACCAAGGTGCTCGCGGTGCCGATAGACAAGCTTTCCAGTCTCTATCGGGACGTCGAAACCCCGCGGGATCTCCCGGAACTCGTGATGGCACGCATCTCGCACTTCTTCGAGCACTACAAGGATCTGGAACCCGGCAAGTGGGTGCGCGTCGAGGGCTGGGTCGGCCCGGACGAAGCCAGGGCCGAGATTGTCTCGGGCATCGAGCGCTACAACCTGGCCGCGACGAAGCCCATGTTCTGACCGGGCCATCGGTCAGCCGGCGACCGTCTGGCCGCTCCGTCCAGCGCTGCCGGGTATCAGCCACCGATCGAGGGTCGCCCGAAGCTGCTCCTGTCTGAACGGCTTCGTGAGGAAGTCGTCCATGCCGGCCGCCTCGCACTGCGCGCGATCGGCGTCGAAGGCGTTGGCGGTGAGCGCGATGATCGGCATGCGCGTGCGCCGCTCGACCCGCTCCCGCTCCCGCAGTGCACGCGTCGCCGCGAAGCCGTCCATCTGGGGCATCTGACAGTCCATCAGCACGAGGTCGAACGGCGCCTGCGAGACCGCCGCAAGGGCCTGGACTCCGTTCTCCGCGAGCTGCACCTCGTAGCCGAGTCGCCGGAGCGTGACGACCGCGACCTTCTGGTTGACGGGGTTGTCCTCGACGAGCAGCACCCGGCCGGCACGCCGCAGGACGGGCGGGGCCGCGGCCGGGGCGTCCGCCTCGTGCGCGTCGTGCCGGCCCGTCGCGGACGCGACGGCTTCGTACAGGTACCGGGCCCGCACCGGCTTCGCGAGGCTGCCCGCGATCCCGGCGGCGAACGCCTCGTCGGCGGGAAGTATCCCGCTCGAACTCAGCAGCACACGCGGAATGCTCCGGAAGTCCGGTTCCCGGGCGACACGGCGCGAGAACTCCAGCCCGTCCATCCCGGGCATCTGGTGGTCGAGCAGGATCACGTCGTAGTGCACGCCGGCCTTTCTCGCATCGCGCAGCGCGTCGAGCCCCTCGCTGCCTCCGGCAACGGAGGTGCTGGTCATGCCCCAGGACGCGACGTTGTGTTCGATGATCGAGCGATTGGTCGCGTTGTCGTCGATCACGAGTGCGCGCAGACCGGAAAGCGCCGTGCCGGTGACGTGCCCGCGCTCGGTGCCGTCACCCGCCGGCAGCACGAGCGTGAACGAGAACGTGCTTCCCTGGCCCTCCACGCTGCGGACCTCGATCGTGCCTCCCATCAGCGAGACCAGCTGACGCGTGATCGCGAGCCCCAGGCCCGTACCGCCGAACCGTCGCGTGGTCGACGAGTCGGCCTGCGTGAACGGCTGAAACAGACGACCGAGCACCTCCGGCGACATGCCGATTCCCGTGTCCCGCACCTCGACGTGCACCGGCACCCCCTGAGCCCGAGGTGCTTCGCCTCGCACGCTCAGCGCAACCTCGCCCCTGTGGGTGAACTTGAGTGCGTTGCCGACCAGATTCACGAGCACCTGACGCAGTCTCGTCGGATCGCCACGGACCGCGAGCGGTGCGTCACCCGAGACGATGCAGAGGAGTTCCACGCCCTTCGTGTGTGCCTGCTTCGCGAGCAGCGCGGTCACGTCCTCGGCCAGTTCGCGCAGGTCGAAGTCGATCGATTCGAGATGCAGCTTTCCCGCCTCCATTCTGGAGAAGTCCAGGATGTCGTTCAGGATCGAGAGCAGCGCCTCCGCAGACTGCCTCGCGGTGCGAACGAATCCCCGCTCGGTGGCCGCGAGGCGCGACTGTTCCAGCAGCTCCAGCATGCCGAGCACACCGTTCATCGGCGTGCGGACCTCGTGGCTCATGTTCGCGAGGAATTCGGACTTCGTGCGCGTGGTCGACTCGGCGACTTCCTTGGCGCGCACGAGTTCGGCGTTCTTGCGCGTGAGCGCGTCGAGCATGCCGTTGAACGAGCGCGCCACCTCGCGCAGGTCGCCGAGATGACGGGCGTTGAGCCGCACCGAGTTGTCGCCGGCCTGGATCCGCCGCGATGCATCGACGAGGGCCACGAGCGGCCCGCTCACACGGTTCGCGGCGAGCAGTGCCAGCAGTGCCGCGACGAGTGCGACGGCACCGCCGAACAGCACGAACCCGTGGCGCAGGGCATCCGCGGCCGCGGTGAACTCGCCACTCTGCTCGACGAGGCCCGCGAGCCACACGCGCGGCACGCCGCCGCCATTGATGTTGAACGCCTTGACGTACAGCGTGCGGTCCCCGTCTCGCACGAGTTCGCCCAGGTGCGTGCGGGCGAGGTCCAGCCCGTGCCAGTCGTCCTGCATCGTCCGCGCGGGACCCCGCGAATCGCCGTCATGAAGCAGGTAGCGTCCGTCCGCGGAAGCGAGCACGAACTGCTCGCTCCCGGGTCTGGCGAGACGGACGAAGTCCGGCCGCACGTCGAGCACGATCACGCCCGCCAGACGGTCCCGCCCGTAGACCGGCATCGACATGCGAAGATCCGTGCCGTCGGGGAGGATGTCGGAGACGTAGGCACTGCCGCGGGTCAGGTCTCGCGCCTGCGAGAAGGCCTCGCTGCCGGCGATGTCTTCGAGCATCTCGGGCGCGACGGCGCGGATGCCGTCGGATGCGGCCTGAAGCCGCACGCGTTCACGCCCGGCCGGGTCCGCGAAGCGGATCGAGACGATCCCCTCGCGACTGTCCAGGAAATCCCGAAGCGTGCGCTCCACTTCTTCCGCGGACAGCGGGCCGGTCGTCGTTCGTCCATCCGGCGGCAGTTCGCGCCGCCCCTCGGGCCCGAGCATCGCGGACACGAGCTGCAGGTCGCGCCGGATCCCCTGCACCTCGTCGGCCACGGCCTGCATGCGGAGGTCCAGGCCGGCGCGAATGCGCTGGTCGGCTTCGGCCATCGTGCGGTCCGCCGCACCGCGCACGAGGAAAGCCAGCGCGATGCCCAGCGGGATCACCGCGAGCGCGACGAAGACGAGCACGTACCGGATGCGAAGGCCGAGATGCAGGCCACGGTACCGGGAGTAACGGGGAGAGGTGGAGTGCTTCAAGTCCGATCTGCCTGGAGCGACCGGACTCATAACGGCTGCCGGACCGGCCGGCTTGAGCGCGACCTTCGGACAGCCGCGCTTGCCGGGCGCCCGGTCGTGTTGCCCGGATCACCCTTGGCACGACGGGGAAAGCCCCCGCGGCGTCAGCGCGTGCCGGACACCGCGTAGCGCGCCATGAAGCGTCGGTCGATCCAGTCCTTCCAGCGCCAGACCCAGTCCCCCTCCAGCGCGAGCCCGCGCCAGGACGCGATCGCGTGCCGGTCCCCCGTGCTGATCAGCGAGAGCGCCACCCGCTGTGGAACGTGCCGGACCAGGGGGGCCCCGCGCAGCGTCCGGCGCAGGTTCTCCGCGAGCGGCGGGCCCTGCCGCACGGCAAAGACACCCGATCTGGGGCGCGGATGCCCCTGGATGCTGATGACGTCCCCGGCACCGAAAACCTCCTCGTGCGACACCGAGCGCAGACAGGTATCGACGCTCACGAATCCGCGCTCGTCGAGCGCGAGACCGCTGGCCCGCAACCAGCTCGCCGGTCTCGCCCCCGTGGCCCAGACCAGCCAGTCGGCGGGTACCTCCGAACCGTCGGCCAGACGGACACCGGAAGCCGTGGCCGAATCGGCCGCGCACCCGGTGCGCCAGCCGATGCCCCGCGAGTCGAGTGCCCGCGTCAGTCGGGAGACGACACGGCGCGCGTGACCGGGCAGGAGCGTGTCCCCTGCCGCGAGAATTTCCATGGCGGGTTTCCGTGCCCGTTCGGTCCGCCAGCGATGGTCCATCGCGAGCGCGATCTCGACGCCCCCTGCCCCGCCGCCCACGACGACGATGCGCGGAGTGCCCGAAGGCGGGCGCGCCAGCAGGGCACGCCACGCATCGAGAAAGCCGGACACGGGCTTGACCGCGGTGCCGACGGTGTCCGCCCCGGATATGGCATCGAGCGGCGGTGTCGAACCCGTGTCGACCGACAGCACGTCGTAGCCGAGCCGGGAGCCGTCCGCGAGCGTCACCTGCCGCTCGTCGGCCGCGATGTCCGTCACGCGGGTGCGGTAGAAGCGTGCCCGCGCGAAGGCGGCGAGCACATCGAGATCGATGTGACACTGGTCCCACGTGTAGTGCCCGGCGACCAGCCCCGGCAGCATGCCCGAATAGGGTGTGCCCGCTTCCGGGCTCACGAGCACGACTTCCGCGTCGTCCTCGGGTTCCTCGCCGAAACGCCGCAGTACCTCGACGTGTGCGTGACCGCCCCCCGCGAGTACGAGCCGCTTCACGGGGATCCTCTCCCGTTGGACGTACGCGATCGCGATGCGGCCGCGAGCAGGTCCGACACGAGTGCGGCGGTCGCGCCATCCGCCGCGAGACGGGCGACGTCCTCGGGCCGGTCGACATCGGCGCGTGTCGGAACCTCGGCGACGCGCCAGCCCAGCCGCGTCATGCGCTCGCGTGTCGCGGCGAGAACCGAGGGCGCGCTCCATTCGATGCCCTCGAACACGGAAACGTCGGGGCGGCGCAGGCCGATCAGCCAGTAGCCGCCATCACTGGCCGGGCCGAGCACCGCATCGGCTCCCGCCCGCAACGCGGCGCCCGCCGCGTCGAGGTCCGACGGATCCATTGCCGGAATGTCCGTGCCGACGAGCACTGCGGCATCGTGCCGCGTCAGTGCACGCACGAACGCACGGTGCATGCGTGCCCCGAGATCTCCGTCGCCCTGGCCCACGAGAGTCGCCGCGAACTGCCGCTCGCACAGTGCGAAGAAGGCGTGTGTCTCGTCGGGTGCACAGCAGAGGGTGGTCGACGCGAACGACGCCTTCGTCACGACTCCGATCGTGCGGCGCGCGAGCCGCGCCGCGAGCACGGCCGCACCCCCATCCCCGAGGAGGGGTGCAAGTCGCGTCTTCACGGCACCCGGTTCCGGAGCCTTCGCGAACACGAGCGCGGCCACGGAAAACGGGCTGGAATCGTCTGTGGGCATGTCGGTATGTCGGTATGTCGGCAGGGCATCAACGCTTTGCGGGGCCGCAGTAAAGAGTCGTCGCGGCAGCCTCGAGTTCCGCGGCGAAGGCGCCGTCGCCGTATTCCTCAGTCTCCTCCACGGTGACTCCGGTACTGTCGCGCGAGCGCGCCCGGGTCGACCCCGAGGAAGTAGGCGAGCCGCAGCCGCCACATGAGCAGGATCGTGTGCCATACGCCATCGCGTTCCCAGCGGCGCCCCGATGTCCGGACCCGCGCAGGCAGGCACGCAGGGCGCGAGAATCCGCGCATGCGCTTCGAGAACGCGACGTCCTCCATGAGTGCGATGTCCGGATAGCCACCCGCACGCCGGAACGCCTCACGCGTGCAGAAGATCGCCTGATCGCCCGTGGCCACGCCCGTCAGGCGCGAGCGCGCATTCATCATCGCCGCGATCACGACGAACCACCTGGAACGTCCCGCGATGCGGACATCGAAACGTCCCCACACGTGGCGGCCCGTCGCGAGGGCATCCGTGACCAGGCGGTCGGCGGCATCCGGAAGCACGGTATCCGCGTGCAGGAAGAGCAGCGTTTCTCCGCGTGCGGCGTGCGCACCCGCGTTCATCTGCGACGCGCGTCCCGCCGGCGCGCGCAGCACGCGGTCACAGTGATCCCGCGCGATCTCGACGGTCGCGTCCCGGCTCCCGCCGTCCACCAGGACGATCTCGCAACCGCGCGCGCGGAATGGCGCGAGTGACGCGAGGCGCTCGGCCAGATGTTGCGCTTCGTCAAGCGCCGGAATCACGATGGATAGCATGCTCGCACGATCGGAAGGACAGGTCGTTGACGCCCCGGGGCCCCTTTGACAGTATGCCCGCATCGGCGCACACATGGCACCGTCATCGGGTCGATGGGCGGGCTGTCCGGGAGCCGTGAAAGGATCAGCGATGACGGACGCCGCGGTCGATCTCTTCTACAGCTACGCGCACGAGGACGAACCCCTGCGCGAGGAACTCGAGGCGCACCTGAAGATTCTCGAGCGCCGCGGCGTGCTCAGGTCCTGGCACGATCGCCACATCGTCGCCGGCGAAGACTGGGCCGGCGAGATCAGCGACGCCCTCGAACGCGCCGATCTCGTCCTGTTCCTGGTGAGCGCCGACTTCATCGACTCGGATTACTGCTGGGGCAAGGAGATGACCCGCGCGCTCGAGCGACACGACGCGGGCGAGACCGTGGCCATTCCCGTGATCGTGCGGGACGTCATCTGGGAGGACGCCCCGTTCGCGCGCCTCCAGGGTCTGCCGGAAGGCATGAAGCCCGTGACGGCCTGGCCCGACCGCGATGCCGCCTGGACGAGCGTGGCCCGGGGCGTGCGTGCGGTCGTCCGGCGGCTGGTGGACCGCGCCCCGCCCCCTCCGGGAGGAAGCCCGCCTGGCGCGCCGGACGGTCCGGTCGGCGGCGCGGTGTCCTCGCCGTCGGCTCCGCACGTGGTGGCCTCGCGCGACGGCGGTGGCGACAGCGAGCAGGTCGTGAACCGCTTCGTGCAACGCCTCGAAGCCGCACAGGCCTCGCGCGGCGAACCTGCTCCGGAACGGCGACAGGCGAGTGCCGTCGGCGAATCGCTCATGAACATGCCGGCCCCCGGACGGGTTCTCTGGGTCGACGATCGCCCGGACAACAACGTGCGCGAGATCGCGACACTCCACGCCATGCAGATCGAGGTCGAGACCGCGACGTCCACCGTGTCCGCCCTCCGTGCACTCGAACGCGGGGGAGTCGGGCTCGTGATCACGGACTGGGAGCGTCCGGATCCGGCGGTACCGGGCCGGCCCGAGGGGCTGCACCTGCTCGAGGCGGTCCACGCCGCGTACCCGGACGTGCCGACGCTGGTCTACTGCGGCGCCCTCGACGCGCAGCGCGCGGCAGTCCGGCGCGCGGAAGCCGCGGGCGCCGGCGCGCGGGGCCTCACGTGGCGTCCGGTCGAGCTCGTCGAGATGGTCGCCCGCCACCTGCGTTCCGAAGGTTCGTGAGCGGGCGCCGCGGCACTCAAACCGGAGCCGTGTGGCTCCACACCACCGGGAGGTCATGATGCTGAGGATCGAGAATCACCGTCTGGTCGGCGACAGGGTGAGCTTCCGCGAGACGCCGAACCACGGCGGTGCGCTGCGTGCGCGCTATCTCGTTTTCCATTTCACGGCCGGCAGCTCGCTCGAGAGTTCCGTGGAATCGCTCTGCACGCGCAAGCCTCGCGGCAATGCCTCCGCACACGTCGTGCTCGGGCGCGACGGCACGATCGTGCAGCTCGCCCCGTTCGACGTGGTCACCTGGCATGCCGGCGTGAGCCAGTGGAACGGGCTCGTGGGGCTGAACAACTGGTCGATCGGGATCGAGATGGACAACGCGGGGGCCCTGAACCGCGTGGGCGACAGGTTCGTCGCGTGGTTCGGCCGCTCGTATCCCGACAGCGAGGTCATGCTGGCGGAGCACAAGCACGGAGGGGGCATCCGCCCGTGGCACGCCTACACCGAGCCGCAGATCGCGCGCGCACTCGAGCTCGCCGAACTGCTCGTGGCGGCGTACGGTCTGGAGGACGTCATCGGCCACGAGGACATCGCCCCCACGCGCAAGACCGACCCTGGTCCGGCGTTTCCGCTCCCGTCGATCCGCTCGCGCGCCATGGGTCGGGAAGAGGATGCGCCCGAGAAGTTCGTCGTCACGGCGTCGTCCCTGAACATCCGCAAGGGACCGGGCGCGTCCTTCGAGACCGTCGCGCCCGCGCTCAGGAAGGGCACGACCCTGCTGCTCGTCGAATCGGGGGAGCGGTGGAGCAAGGTCGAGGTCGACGGACCGACGGACGTCGAGGGATGGGTCAGCAACGCGTTCATCGAGCGGGTCGAGGACGCCCCGCGCACGCTCGAGCCTCCCGCTCCCGCCACACGGTCCCGCGCGACCGGCCGCAAGGGGCGCAGCGCACCGGGCGCGAAACGGGCCGCAGCGCCGGCGAAACGCGCTCCCCGCAGGACGACGACCGGGAAGAAGCCGGGGCGCTGAAACCGCTGCCCGACGGTGCGATTCGTGCGGATGCGCGCCGTCGGACGCGGTGGCATCATTCGGGCTTCCAGATTCCGACACGCGATGGCACCGCGATGCAGATCCAGGCCCTCGGCCACGTCGTCCTCAAGGTCCGCGACCTCGAGCGCTCGATCGCCTTCTACACGGGCGTGCTGGGCCTGCCCGTCGTCGCGCGCGAAGTCATCCAGGGTTTCCCGATCGCCTTCTTCGCATTCACGGGCAATCACCACGATCTCGCCCTGATGCAGACGCGGCCGGACGCTGCGGCCGCACCGGACGACGCGCCGGGGCTCGCCCACGTCGCATTCCGGATCGGGAACGACCTCGAGGCGCTGCGTGCGGCGCACGCGCATCTCCGCAGGCTCGGCGTGACCGTGGACCGGATCGCCGACCACCACGTCTCCCAGTCCCTGTACCTGCGCGACCCGGACGACAACTGGATCGAACTCTACGTCGACGCGGATCCGCGCATCTGGCGCGATGATCCGACGCAGGTCGCGCACAGCGACGCTCTCGAACTCTGACCCGCCGCATGCGGACGACGCCGGCGCCCACGATCCGGGCGGCATTCTGGATGGCGGGCGCGATGGCGAGCTTCATGGCGATGGCCATCTCGGGTCGCGAACTCGGCCACGAACTCTCGACGTTCCAGGTGCTGTTCTTCCGGAGCATCGTCGGTCTCGTGGTCGTGGGGTCGCTGATGCACCGCCTCGGCTGGCATCGACTCCGTACGCCGGCACCGGGCACGCAGCTGCTGCGCAACGTGATCCACTTCGCGGGGCAGTACGGGTGGTTCTACGGCATCGTGCTGATCCCGCTCACGCAGGTGTTCGCACTGGAGTTCACGATGCCGATCTGGACCGCGCTGCTCGCGCCGTTCATCCTCGGCGAACGCATGACGCCGACGCGCGCGCTCGTCGTCGCGATCGGGTTCACGGGTACGCTCGTCGTGCTGCGCCCCGGCTTCGAGGTCGTGCACGCCGGCGCGATCGCCGTGCTCGCGAGTGCGCTCGCCTACGCGATCGCGCACATGCTCACGAAGCGGCTCACGGCGACCGATCCGCCCATCGTGATCCTGTTCTACATGACCGCGATCCAGCTCCCGCTCGGGCTCGTCCTGGCGCTGCCGGACTGGTCCTGGCCAACCGCACACGCGTGGCCCTGGGTCGTGCTCGTCGGCGTCGCCGCGCTGCTCGCGCACTACTGCATGACCCGGGCGTTCCAGCTCGCCGACGCGACGGTGGTCGTGCCTATGGACTTCCTGCGCCTGCCGCTCATTGCCGTCGTCGGCTACTTCTTCTATGGCGAAAAGCTCGACGGCTGGGTCCTGCTCGGTGCCGCCATCCTCTGCGCGGGCGCGTGGCTGAACATCCGTTCGGCAACTTCACGCCCGTCGCTCGCGGTGCGCACGGCTGCCCCGGCCGGAGAGTGACGCGGACGAATCCCGCGGTGTCGGGTGCGGATCCGTCGCGTCCGGCACTCACCTCGACGCAAGCGCGCGCAAGGCGGCCTCGACACTGGCCAGGTCGTGCGTGGCCAGAAGCATGTCGGTGCAGGGCAACAGGGCGCGAACGCCGGCCTGAAGGGGGGCAAACCCTTCGAACCGCAACAGCGGATTGAGCCATACGATCCTGCGACACGATCGACGCAGTCGTGCGGCTTCGAGGCCGAGCATCGTCTGATCCCCGCGTTCGAGCCCGTCCGTCACCAGGAGCACCGTCGCACGCGAGCTCAGCAGACGACCCGCCCAGCGACGGTTGAACTCGCGCAGGCATGCGCCGATGCGGGTTCCTCCCGAATGGTCGCGTACCTGCTGCGCCAGGGCGGCCGCGGCATCCGACGTCTGACGGCGCGCAAGACTGCGCGTGACGTCAGAGAGTCGCGTGCCGAACACGAAACAGTGAACGGTGTCGAGCCTTCGAACGGCCGCGCGCATGAGCGCGAGCATCGGACGAGCGTATCGCTGCATCGATCCGGACACGTCGCAGAGCACGACGAGTGCCGGGGGCCGCGCGCCTGCGCCGCATCGCGCGAGGGTCGCGCAATCTCCACCCGCGCGCAGACTCGCCCGCAACGTTGCGCGCATGTCGATCCGTGGTCCGCGCGGATCGGGCACCAGACGGTGGCACCTCACGGGCGCGAGAAGGATGCCGAGTGCCTCGATCTGGCGCTCGGCTTCGGCCATCTGGGCGGCGTCCATCGTCGCGAAATCCCGGTGTCGCAGATGCTCCCGGGCCGACGCCGTCCCGGCCGCATCCGCGACCCCGCCATCCATCGGGTCCTTCTCGTCCTTCGCACCCATCCCGAGCGCCCGCGCGCGCACCTGCTCTGCGCCGGACTCGGAACGCGTCGCCGCGGACTCGTCCGCACCTGCCGGGACCGGATCCGACTCCTCGGCGGGCGGAAAACGGCCGGCCCTCCAGTATCGTGCGAACGTCACGTCGAACGTCTCGAGATCCTCCTTCCGCCTGACGAGTGTGACGCGCAGCGCCTGCCTGACACGTTCGCGGTCCATGTCGGCGCACGCCTCGAGGGCGCGAACCGCGAGGATCGTGCGGTCCACCCCGACGGGAATGCCCGCAGCCCGCAATGCATCCACGAAACCCGACAGTGCGGCCAGGAAGCTCACGGCTGCCCTGACGCGAGCAGGTCGCCCCACGGAATGGCGCGAACGGCGGCCACGTCCTCCTGCGACTTCAGCAGGGCCCCGAGCGACAACGTGATCGTGCGCGCATCGAGTCGCGTGCAACCCAGCAGGATCAACGCACGGAGCCAGTCGATGGATTCGGCGATGCCTGGCGGCTTCTGGAGATCCATCGTGCGCAACCGGTGCGCGAAACGGACGACCTCGGCGGCGAGAACGGCATCGGCATCCGGCACCTTGCGTGCAAGTATCGCGAGTTCTCTCTCCGGATCGGGATGATCGACCCAGTGATAGAGCGCCCGTCGCTTCAGTGCATCGTGTACGTCGCGCGTCCGGTTGGACGTCAGGACGACGATCGGCGGCTCCTGGGCACGGACGATTCCGAATTCGGGGATCGTGACCTGGAAGTCCGCGAGCACCTCGAGCAGAAAGGCCTCGAACGGTGCGTCGGCACGGTCGATCTCGTCTATCAGCAGGACAGGTGCACGGCCGGGTCGGCCCTCGAGCGCGCGCAGCACGGGACGGCGCAGCAGGAAACGCTCGGAGTAGACCGACTCCTCACTGACTCCCGCCGCTTCCCCGCCGATCTCCGCGAGACGGACCGCCATGATCTGTCGGGCATGATTCCATTCGTAGACGGCGTCCGCCAGGCCCAGTCCCTCGAAGCACTGCAAGCGGATGAATTCCCGGCCGAGCCCTCTCGCAAGCGCACGCGCGACTTCCGTCTTGCCGACGCCCGGGTCGCCTTCGAGAAGCAGCGGCCTTTGCAGGCGGACGGCGAGGAACACCGCGGACACGAGTGCCTCGTCCGCGAGGTAGTCCTCCTGCAGAAGACAGTCGCGTACGTCCTGCGGCGTGGTGACGGACAGCTGCCCGGGGTCGTCAGGATCGGACGAAGGCATGAAGGCAGCCGCCAGGAAACGACGTGCGAAGCCCGGCGTTTCCGGCGACCCGCACCATTTCAGGGAACACGCCGCACCGGCGCGGAGCGCAATGCCGCGTGACGGGCACCACGTCACGCCTGCTCGCGCGTCGCGCGCGGACACCGTTCCCGAATTCTCCCCCGGACAGGAACGATCGCGGCAATCCCTGACCCGATGGAGGCGCGGTGGATCGCGCACGCACGCAAATTGCATGGCTGCCGGTCCCGGGATTCGTCTCGTCGAGGCTCACAGCGCAAACATGGCCTTCTTCAGCGTCGACATGCGCGTTCTGCGCTCGTTTCTCTCCGTCGTGGAGACCGGCAGCATCAGCGAGACCGCTCGGCGCCTCGGGCGCACGCAGCCCGCCATCACGCTCCAGATGAAGCGCCTCGAGGACCTCACCGGACGGGTGCTCTTCGAACCCGACAGCCGCAAGCCCGTCCTCACCGACGAAGGCAACATCGTCCTTTCCTATGCACGCGCGATCCTGCGGTTGCACGACGAACTCCACGCACAGCTGGCCTCGACGGACATCGAGGGTCATGTCGTGCTCGGCACGCCGGATCTGTATGCAGCGTTCCTGCTGCCCGGCGTGCTCGCACTGTTCCGGAAAGCGTTCCCGCGCATCCAGGTCGAACTGCGCTGCAGCCTGTCCACGCCGCTCGTCTCGCTCGTCCAGCGTGGCGAGGTGGACATCGCTCTCGTCACGCGCATGCCCGGTTTCTCGGGTGGCCAGGTCGTGCGACAGGAACAGCTCATCTGGGTGATGGGTGAAGGCCACGACGTGCACCGTGCCGAACCGGTACCACTCGCGCTCCTGCCCCCCGGCAACATCTATCGCGACTATGCGATCGAAGGTCTCGAGCAGGCAGGGCGCAAGTGGCGCATTGCGTGCACGAGCGAAAGCGTGGGCGGGCTTCAGGCGGCGGTATTCGGCGGAATCGCCGTGACCGTGCTGTGCCGGAGCGCACTCGTGCACGGCATGCGGGCGCTCGGCGTCCAGGACTACTTCCCGCCGCTGCCCAGGGTGGAACTCCTGCTCTACCGTGCGTCGGGCCCGATGTCCGCGGCCGCCACTGCGCTGTACGACTACCTCGCGCACAATCTCGCGGACAGGACTCCTCAATCGGAAACGCCCCATCTGCGCGAATCTACGCAGGTCTGAATGCGGGCCACCGCGGATCCTGCGGCAGTGCAGCCTCGATCGCCGCCGCGACGCGGAAGATCGTCTGCTCGTGGAGCCACGGGGCGACGATCTGGAGCCCGATCGGCAGGCCGTCGCCGTCGAAGCCGACCGGTATCGTCGCGGCGGGCAGGCCCACCAGATTGATCGGCCACGAGAAGGGCGACCATCCGAGATGGCGGTCGACGAGGCGGCCCTCGATCTGATCGACGCCCAGTGCCCCGGCCGCGAAGGCTGTCACGGCAACCGTCGGCGTCACCAGGACATCGGCGTTCGCGAACAGCTGCGCGAACTGGTTGCGGAGGCCGTTCCGGCGGTACTGCGCCAGGATGTATTCCGTGCCACGAAACTCTCGCCCGCGAGCGACGATGCCCGCGTAGTCCGGGTCGGACCGCTGCATGCCGGCGGCGTCTCGCCCTTCGGCTGCCGCCGCCTGTTCCGTATAGGCAATGGGAAGGATGGTGGTCTGGAGGATTTCCGCGTCGACGGCGAAGCGGGAGTCGACCAGGTCCGCCTCGAGACTCTCAAGCGTCCGGAGCGCCCGGGCGAACGCCTCCCTCACGTCCGGCGACACGGGTGCGTAGCCGAGGTCGACAGAGGACGCGACACGCAGACCGGAGAGCGTGCCGGTCGTGGCCCGGTATCGTGCGGGGCCGACCGGAAGGCTCGCCGGATCGCGAACGTCGGGACCCGCGATGACCTCGAGCAGAAGCGCCGCATCTTCCACGGTGCGCGCGATGGGCCCGGTGTGAGCGAGGGACGCCCACGCCGGCGGCGAGAATCCCGGGGCGCGCGAGACCAGACCGAATGTAGGCTTGATTCCGAACACCCCGCAGAAGGAGGACGGCACGCGAATCGACCCGACGCCGTCGGTACCGAGCGCGAGCGGTCCACAACCGGCAGCGACCGCTGCTGCGGCCCCGCCGCTCGATCCGCCACTCGTGCGCCCCAGGTGCCAGGGATTGCGCGTGATACCCGTCACCGGGCTGTCCGCCGTGAGCTTGTAGCCGGATTCGCACGTCGTCGTCTTGCAGGTGAGCAACCCGCCCGCCTCGCGTACCCGGGCAACCACCGCCGCGTCGGTGTCCGGCACGAAGTTCTCCAGAACGGGAGAACCCCCGCGTGCGGGGACGTTCGCGACGAAGATGAGGTCCTTCACGGTGACCGGCACACCAGCGAGTGGTCCCGCCTCGCCGCGCATCCAGGCATCCGTCGCAGCGCGCGCCGCCGCAATGGCCGACTCGTACATCGGCGTCACGACCACGTTGCACCGGGCGTTGGTTGCCTCGAGGGCGGCGATCACCTCCGCGATCACCTCGGACGGCGAGAACTGCCGGCTGCGAAAGCCTCCGAGCATCTCGACGGCCGACAGCCTCGCCAGCTCGCCGATCGGGTTGGGGCGCGCCGCCTTCGAGACGGGATCGTCCATCACCGGCTTCCGGACGACGCCACGATGCGGCCGACGGCCTTGCGTGCAAGAACGGTCACGAGATGGGCCCGGTACGCGGCGTCGCCGTGCATGTCGTCGTTCAGGCCCTCGCGGGGGAACCGGAAATTCTCCAGCGCGTCGGGTCCGAAGCGTTCGGCAAGCGTCGACTCGATCGTGGTCGCACGGAACACGCAGGGTGCCGCACCCGTGACCGCGACCCGCACGCCTTCCCGGGTGACCGCGACGAAGACACCCACGAGTGCATAGCGGGACGCGGGGCTTCGGAACTTCTCGTACGCGGCCGACAGGGGAACCGGAAACGACACTCTGGTGACGATCTCCCCCACGTCGAGCGCCGTCTCGAACATGCCGGTGAAGAAGGACGCCGCCGGAACCGACCGCCGGTTCGTGTGCACGGTTGCGTTCAGGGCGAGCAGCGCCGCAGGGTAGTCCGAGGCAGGATCGTTGTTGGCCACCGATCCGCCGATCGTGCCCCGATTGCGGACCTGCGGGTCCCCGATCGCACCCGCGAGTTCCGCGAGTGCCGGAATCGAGCGACGCACCTCCTCCGAACCTGCCACACGGGCGTGCGTGGTCATCGCGCCTATCGCCACGACTTCGTCGTCCGCAGTGACGCCGACGAGTTCCGGAATGCCGCCGAGATCGACGATCGTGTCCGGCGTCGCGAGCCGCATCTTCATCGACGGGATCAGTGTCATGCCGCCGGCGAGCACGCGAACATCGCGGTCGGACGCGAGCGCTGCCGACACGGAGTCCAGCGTGGACGGCCGTTCGTATTCGAAAGTCCTCATGGTCTCGCCTCAGCCTCCTGACAGGTCATGACCGGGCCGGTGAAAAGCCCGCGTTCGCGATGAGCCGCCAGACGCGACTCGGGGATGCCGGCATGTCGACGTGCTTCACGCCGAGATGCGAGAGCGCGTCGACGACCGCGTTGATCACGGTGGCCGGCGACGCGATCGTGCCGACCTCGCCGCACCCCTTCACGCCGAGTTCGTTATGCGTGCACGGCGTGCTGTGAGTATGGACTTCGATGGGCGGCACGTGATCCGCCCGGGGCATGCAGTAGTCCATGAAGGAACCCGACAGAAGCTGCCCGGACGATTCGTCGTACACGCAGTCCTCGAACAGTGCCTGGCCGATGCCCTGCACCACGCCGCCGTGAATCTGGCCTTCGACGATCATCGGGTTGATCACGGTACCGACGTCGTCGACGGCCACGTAGCGCAGCAGTTCCACCACGCCAGTTTCGGGGTCGATCTCGACTTCGGCGACGTGCGCACCGCAGGGAAACGTGAAGTTCACCGGATCGTAGAACGCCTGCTCCTCGAGACCCGGCTCGAGCACTTCGAGGGGATAGTCCGTCGGATAGTGGGCCATGAGCGCGACCTCCTCGAACGTCTTCGACAGGTCGGTGCCGGACACCGAGAACCTTCCGTCCTCGAAGGAGATGTCCTCCTCGGCAGCCTCGAGCATGTGCGCCGCGATCTTCGTGCCCTTCGTCACCACCTTCGCGGTCGCCT
This sequence comes from Betaproteobacteria bacterium, assembly GCA_016125475.1. Lineage (GTDB taxonomy): Bacteria > Pseudomonadota > Gammaproteobacteria > Burkholderiales. Next base: position 196,163 of record WGLR01000012.1, on the reverse strand, counting down.
TCGCAAGCGCCGAACCGCCCACGGCGGCGGAGCGCGAGCCGTACGTGCCCAGACCGAACTGGACCCGGTCCGTGTCGCCGAATACCACCTCGACGTTCTCGGCCGGGATGCCGAGCCTCTGCGACACGATCTGGGAGCAGGTCGTCTCGTGCCCCTGACCGTGACTGTGCGTACCCATCAGCACCGTCACCTGTCCGGTGGGGTGCACCCGGACCGTCGCGCTCTCGAACAGACCGCCCCGCGCGCCGAGTCTCGTCGCGATGCGGGAAGGCGCCAGTCCGCAGGCCTCGATGTAGGTGACGAGCCCGATGCCGCGAAGCTTTCCCTTCTCGAGGGACGCCTTGCGGCGCTCGGCGAATGCGTTCCACCCGGCAGCTTCGAGCGCCTTGTCGAGGCAGCCTGCCGGGTCGCCGCTGTCGTACTGCAGCATCACCGGTGTCTGATAGGGGTAGGCGTCGCCCGGGATCATGTTCCGGCGCCGGATCTCCGCCCTGTCGATCCCCATCTCCGTGGCGGCGACGTCGACGAGCCGTTCGAGCAGGAACGTGGCTTCCGGCCGTCCGGCGCCCCGGTAGGCATCCACGGGCAGCGTGTTCGTGAAGACGGCCTTGACCTCGCAGTAGATGGCGGGAGTCGTGTAGACACCCGCGAGCAGGAGGCCGTAGAGGTTGGTCGGGATGTTCGGACCGAACGTCGAGAGGTAGCCCCCCATGTTCGCGACCGTTCGCACGCGCAGCCCGAGGAATCTGCCGTTCTCGTCCAGCGCGAGCTCGGCTTCGGAGACGTGGTCCCGACCGTGCGCGTCCGACAGGAAGCCTTCGCTGCGTTCGCAGACCCATTTCACGGGACGGCCAAGCCTGCCTGCTGCCCAGGTGACGAGTGCCTCCTCGGCATAGTGGAACTGCTTCACGCCGAAGCCGCCGCCCACGTCGGGGGAAACGACGCGCAACTTGTGCTGGGGAATGTGCAGCACGAAATTGCCCATGAGCAGCTTCACGATGTGCGGAAACTGGCTGGTGGTCCAGAGGGTGTACTTCCCGCGCGCGGCCTCGAAGTCCGCCACGGCGGCGCGCGGCTCCATCGGATTGCCGACGAGACGATTGTTGACGAGGCTGATGCGCGACACGTGCGCCGCCTTCGAGAAGGCGCGCTCGGTGGCCAGGGCGTCCCCGACTTCCCAGTCGACGCACACATTGTCCGGGATATCGTCGAATACGACGGGCGCACCGGGCTTCAGCGCATCGAGCACGCCCACGACGGCCGGCAGGACCTCGTAGTCCACCGTCACGGCCTCGGCCGCATTCCGGGCCTCGACGAGCGATTCGGCGATCACGATGGCGACCGGGTCACCGACGTGACGAACCTTGCCGACCGCGAGCGGCGGATGCGCGGGCTCCTTCGTCGCCGTACCCTTCTTGCCGGTCACGGGCCACGCACAGGGCAGCCCGCCGACGCCGTCAGCCACCAGATCCGCTCCGGTGAAGACCGCCACGACTCCCGGCATCTTCCGCGCCTCGGACACGTCGATGCCGATGATCCGGGCGTGCGCGTGCGGCGAGCGCACGATGACGGCCAGGGTCATGTTCGGCAGGGACACATCGGACACGTAGTTCCCGTGCCCCGTCAGGAACCGCATGTCCTCCTTGCGGCGCAGGGATGCGCCGATGCCTGTGGCTTGCGTCATGTGGATCGAGCTCCCTCGGTGGTTTGCATGGCAGCCGAACCGGCCAGAACAGCGGCCACGATGTTCTGATAGCCGGTGCAGCGGCAGAGGTTCCCCTCCAGCCACCGCCGAGCTGCCTCGGCCGTCGGAGCCGGCGTCACGGTCGCGAAGTCGACGGCACTCATGATCATGCCCGGCGTGCAGAAGCCGCACTGCAGTCCGTGATTCTCGTGAAATGCCTTCTGCATCGGATGCAGTGAGCCCGGGGCGGACAATCCTTCTATCGTTCGCACGGTGGCACCGTCCAGCGCACAGGCGAGCGTCGCGCACGACTTCACCGAAGCACCGTTCACGTGCACGACACAGGCGCCACACTGACTCGTGTCACAACCCACGTGCGTCCCGGTGAGGCCGAGACGATCCCGCAGAAAATCGGACAGCAGCTCGTGACCCGGCACGTCCGCCGTGACGGCCCGGTCATTGACAGTGATGTTCACTTTCACGGATGGCTCCTTTGATTCCTCATGCGAGCAGCAGCGCGCGTTCCGCGTGCCAGCTCGCGACCACGGACTCTCCGACCTCGAACGGCTCCTCGAAGAACTCTCTCTCGGGGACGTAGACGACGAACTCGGTGTCTCCGACGTTCTCCATGATCACCTTCACGAACGCACCCTGGTACTCGATCGCCTGGATCCGCGCGCCGATCGAGTTCCAGTCGGCGCCCTGAGAAGGTGGTGTCCTGTGGAGCCGGATGTCGTCCCGGCGAATGGCGAGGTCGACGTTCTGCCCGCTCGCGATGCGCCCGGGTGCCTCGACCGGCACCTCGATGCCGCTCATGTCCACACCGCTCACGACCACGCTGCGCCCGTTCACCGACTCGACCCGGCACCTGAATACGTTCTGCCCGCCCAGGAATTCGGCGACGTACCGGTCCCTGGGACGCGCGTACACGTCCCGCGCCCGGGCGGCCTGCCGGATCTTCCCCTTCTCCATCACGACGACCACGTCGGCCAGGGCGATCGCCTCGAGCTGGGTGTGCGTCACGTGCACGAAGGTGATGCCGAGGTCGCGCTGCATGCGCCTCAGCTCCGTGCGCATCTGGATGCGCAGCTGCTCGTCCAGCGCCGAGAGCGGCTCGTCGAGCAGGAGAACCTTCGGCTCGGTGATCGCCGCACGCGCGAGCGCAACGCGCTGCTGCTGTCCGCCGGACAGCTGCCCGGGAAGCCGGTTTGCCAGTTCCGTGATCCGGACGCGTTCGAGCATGGCATCGGCGACGCGGTACCTGTCCGCGCGGGACATGCCACGGACACGTAGCGCAAAGGCGACGTTGTCGCGCACGCTCAGGTGAGGGAAGAGCGCGTAGGACTGGAACATCATCGCGGTGCGACGCGCGACGGGCGGCAGGCCGACGACGTTCTGGCCGCCGATCAGAATCTCGCCGCCCGTCGGATCCTCGTGGCCGGCGATCATGCGGAGGATCGTCGTCTTGCCGCAGCCGGAGGGGCCGAGAAAGCAGCAGTAGGCGCCGTCGGGGATCCTGAGGTTCACGCCGTCGACGGCCGTGAAATCGCCGAACCGCTTGTAGACCCCCGCGAGCTCGATGTCGCCCTTCTCGATAGCCACTTGCTCGACTCCCTCAGTTTGCGGGCAGCCGCCGGGCCCGGCGCCGCTGCAGCCACGCGATGACGCCCAGCGAGGCGCCGATGATCACGAATGAAGCGATGGTCGTGACCGTGCCGAGCGCATAGAGCGACGGTGAAGTCACGTTGAGCGTCATGCTCCAGATCTCGAGCGGTAGCGTGTTGAGCGAACCGGACGTCTGGAGCGTTCGGGCAAACTCGTCGTAGGAAAGCGTGAAGCCGAACAGCGCGACAGCCACGAGGCCGGGCGCGAGAACCGGAATCACGACCCACCGGATCGTCTGCCAGTGCGACGCCCCTAGGTCCCGCGCAGCCTCTTCCCAGGCCGAATCGAAGCGGGAAAGCACGGCAAACATGACGAGGACGCCAAACGGCAGCGTCCAGCTGAGGTGTGCGCCCAGCGCGGACGTGTACCAGTGAGGTTCGATGCCGAGATACTGGAACAGCAGACCGATGCCGATCCCGAGTACGAGCCCGGGCGCGACGAGGCTGCCGACCATCACGTAGAACACGATTCCGTCGCCGCGGAAGCGCGCACGGAATCCCAGCCCTGCGAGGAACGACCCGACGACGGTGAGAACGGTCACGACGAGCGCGAGCGTGATGGAACGCTCGAACCCGCCCTTCACGTCACCGGTCCTGACCTGTGTGAACAGGTCGACGAACCAGTGCAGCGAAAGTCCCTTCATCGGAAATACCAGGCCACCCCGAATGTCCTGCAGGGACAGCACGTAGATGCACAGCATGGGGCCGTACAGTGCGAGCACGTAGGCGACGAAAACGGTCGCGAGCACCCAGAAGGTCCACGGCCGACGCCGCTCATCGTCATGGGAGCGGACGCGTGCGCGTGCCGGAGCGCGTCGCGCCCCCTCGACGACCTGAGTCCCGTTCATCTGCCGAGCTCCTTGCGAATGTCGACGGTCCGCAGGATCGCCGCGATCATGATCACGACGACAACGAGGAGAACCACTGCGCTTGCAGCCGCGGGCGGATACTGCAGGACCGAGATGTCCTCGAACAGCGCCGAGACGATCGAGGCGGAACCCCCTCCGCTCATCACCTTCACGACGAAGAAGTCTCCCATCACGATGGAGAGGACGAATATCGAGCCGAGGGCGATGCCGGTCCGGCTCATCGGCAGGACGATGTACCGGACGATCTCGAAGCGACTCGCCCCGGCATCGCGCGCGGCTTCGATCGTCCGCTTGTCGATCCGGGACATCGAGTTGAACAGCGGAACGATCATGAAGATCGTGAGCTGGTGAATGTACGCCGTGACGACCGCGAAGTCCGAGAAGAGCAGGAACGCGAGCGGCCGGTCGATCACGCCGGTGGACATCAGCACGGAGTTCACGAGGCCCTGCTTTCCGAGGAGCGGGATCCACGAAATCATGCGGATGATGTTCGAGGTCCAGAACGGCACGGTGCACAACAGGAAGAGACCGATCGCCAGGAGCTGGTTGCGCACGTGGAAGACGAGGAAATACGCAATCCAGAATCCGATCAGAAGAGTGCCGATCCACGTGAGCAGCGCGAACTTGATCGTTCCGAGATAGAGACGGAGCGTGAGCTCCGAGGTGAACAGATCCTTGTAGTTCTCGAGCGTGAAGTGCGCGATCATGCCGCCATAACCGTCGTGCTCGAGGAAGCTCGCAACGAGCACGACGACGATGGGCACGAGGAAGAACGGAATCAGTACCGCGACGAGCGGAGACACGTAGAGCCAGCCGGCGGTGTTCGATCGTGCACTCATGGTCGTCCGTAGTTGGCAGCGTTCGGGGCGCCGTCGTCATGCGGGGGGCCGGAAGGCGCCCGCACGAAGACGGCCGGAGACAGGTCTCGTCACGCGGACTTGAAGTCGTTCCAGCGCTTGTTCATGTACTGCGCCTCGTCCATGAGCGTGTTCCAGCACGAGATGTTCGTGACCCGCTCCATGAACGAGCCGCCATCCCGGAGGGCGCCCGCCTTTTCCATGGGAACGCCGTACGGGTCGAGAATCACGTCCTTCGAGGGTTTGCCCTCGTACCAGTAGGCCCACTCGTTCGGCGAGAGGTTCTTCTTCGCCGTCGACGGGACCGGACTGTAGTAGCCGTAGCGGGCGACGAACGCGCCCTGCCATCCCGACAGGTACCAGTTCAGATATTCGTAGGCAGCCTCGAGTTTCTTGCCGGACAGGTGCCGCATGAGCGCCATGCCGTTGCACCATCCGCGGTAGCCCTCCCGCCCGTTCTTGATGTTCACGGGTGCATAGATGCAGGGCATCCCCTTCACGCGGACCGCGGCGACGGCCGGGGACCACATCGACTGGATGATCACCTCGCCCGCCGCCATGAGCTGTACCGACTGGTCGAATGTCGTCCACGTCGCCCGGAAGTGTCCCTGTCGCTTGAGCTCGATGAGCCGGTCGATCGTGAAGTCGATCTCCTTGCGCGTCATGTTGCCCTTGTTGCCGTACTTGATCTCACCGGCGCTCTCGAAGCACAGGGCGGCATCCATGATGCCGATTGCCGGCACGTCGAGAATCGCGGCCTTGCCCTTGAACTTCGGGTTGATGAGTTCCTTCCATTCGGTGACCGGATGCTTGATGAGATCCGGGCGATATCCGATGGAGTCGGCGTTGTAGACCTGCGGCAGGAACGTCATCCAGTCGGTGACGCCCTCGTGCAGGTCGGTGGCGTCCGGCTTCGTGATGTACATGGCCTCGTAGGGCGAAATGCCCTGGCGCGAGACGACTTTCCCTCCGATCTCGCCGCGCGTGAAGATCGGGAGGATGTTGTCGAATTCCTTGATGCGCCTGCGCTCGATCCCCTGAAGGACCCCGCGCTTCGTCGCGAGCTTGGCCTGCCATCCCTCAACGTCCGCGATGTCGACCGAATTGGGCTGCGTCACGAACCGGTTGATCGCCGCCGACGTGTCGAGGTTCTGCATCGTGACCTTGAAACCGAGGTCCTTCGACGCCTGATCACCGATCGCTTTCACGACCGAGTACGACACACCCACGTGCCGGAGCTCGATGTCCTTGATCTCCTGTGCCCAGATCAGCGGAAAGCCCGTTATGGCCTGTGCACCGGCTACACCCGCGGTCGCGGCGGCACCTTTCAGAAGCGATCTCTTCGATCGATCCACAGTCGTATCGGCAGCGTCGGCCTTCTCGATCCCCGTCGCTGGCGTCGTTGTCTCAGTCCCCATCGCGTGCATCTCCAAGAGATCCGCGACCCTTCGGGCCCCGGATGGTTGAGGAAGTCGAACGGCTTCGATGGAGAAAATCTAGCAACGACGGGGCGAAAGCGATAATGAGTAGTTCTTATCTGGAACCGGCTGTTGCCCTTATGACCGCAGGTGGTGCGGTCGGCCGCGCGCGGTCACCGATTCGGTGCGCGCTCGCGACGGCGGGAACCGGGCGGGCGGGACGCCTAGCGTGCCGGCCAGGCGTCCTGAATGCCGTCGAGGAGTTCGGAGAACAATCGTCCCCTGAACGGTGAACAGTCTTCCGAGTAACCGGAGTCCCAGAGGCTGAAAAGCATGTCGTCGGTGCGCGTGTCGACGAGCCGGGCATTCAGGTAGTCGAAGCGAAAGACGCGACCGAAGCACCGGCTCGACGGCTCGAGCGACGCACGACCGTCGAGGACCAGCACGTAGCGGGTCATCGATTCGTGGAAGCCGGTCGCTCCGGTCCCACCCGGTGCATCCTCGCGATACGGTCGACCCACGCCCCGTACGACACTGAACCCGCCCTGCCGCAGGCGCAGTTCGATCTCGTCGACCCACGGCGCGCGTGGCGCGTCGAGCCCCACGATCTTCGGGGTGGTGATCCGGCCATGACCGCCGGCCGTGCTGCTGCCCGTCGCGCATCCCGCGAGCGCGAGCATCGAGGCAAGCAGCAGGCAGTGAAACACGAATGCGCGCTCCGCACGGCAGGCCAGGATCCGTGCACCTCGTCCGGGAAGGATCATTCGCGGCGCCACCGGGCAGGCGTTTCGTTCGTCACCGCCGACGCGCTCGCGCGCTCGTCCTCGAGCGGGCGGATCTCCAGCGTGAGCCCGAAGGCCAGACAGGGATTCCCGGCCGCGAGGGCCGCAGCCTCGTCGAGACTGTCCGCGACGATGAACCAGAAGCCTCCGACGAGTTCCTTCGTCTCGGGAAACGGGCCGTCCGTGATCGCACCGCGCGAGACGATCCGGCGATCCACGGCGAGGCGGCTGCCGGGTTTCATCACGCCGCACTCAAGATTGCGCTCGTACCAGACGTAGAAGTCGTCGATCGCCCTCTGGAGATCGGCCTTCGAGGCGGTCTCGTCCCACTGGCCCCGCGAGATGACGAGATACTCGTTGCTGGCGAATGGTCGCTTCATGGACCGAGTCTATTGTGTCCGCTGCATGCGGGGCAAATTTCCGCCGGCAGCGGACGGCACGACGATACCCATGCCGGCCAGTCAGGACGGAGGCTCGGTTTCGCGCGTGCACTGGCCCTGCTTCTCGAACCAGTAGACGACGTTGCCGACGATCACGATGCTGCCGGAGACGACCGCGCTCGTGGCCGCCGTCGCACCGACGAGGGCAAGCGCAAATCCGCAGTCGCTGTTGCTGCAGCTCTGGATCGACGCGATCTGCACGGCTTCGAGTTCCATGTGCCGCTCCACGATGCGGCACCCCGGATCGTATCTCTCGACGGTCCTCGGGACGAACACGCAGCCCTGCAGCAGCACGGCGAGTACCGTGGACGCGACAAGCTGCGGACGTCGACGCATCAAGGGTCGCTTCGGTGAACGGAATACAGGATCGTCATCGCCCGCCCCGCTGGTCCGGGTGGGGCTGGCGGTCGAGGAACGCCTTCACGATCCGGTTCACTTCGAGCGGGTACTCCCAGAGCGGAAACCCGCCCGCGTGCGGGACGGAGACGCGTTCGACGTGCGGCAATGTGGCTTCGAGTTCGGTGGCCGCCTGCAGGAATTCGTCGAGATCGTGCTCGCCGTTCACGAGCAGCACCGGCTGCACGATGCGGGGGAGATCCGGCCGGATCGAAGGAACGGTCTCGGCCGGCGTCTCGTCGAGCCAGGGGCGGCCTTCGAAACCGGCGAGGAGATCCCGGTGCGCACGGGCGCGGCACTCGTCGGGCCGGGCTCGCATCACGTCGAACCAGCGCGACTCGCGGAACCACTCTTCGCGCGCTGCCTGCATCCCCTGCTCACGCGCGGTCGCCCGGGCTCGCGCGATCGCCGCACCCACGTACGGCATCTCCACACCCGGCAGCACGGCACCTTCGAGAACCAGCGACGCGATCATTCCGCGGTGCGCGGCCGCGAGCCGCAGACCCACGCCCGCACCCGTGTGGGTCCCCCAGAAGTGCGTGCGTTCGACACCGGCCGCGTCGATCGCCGCGAGGACCGCACGCGTGTATTCGACCAGGCCATAGGGGCCCGGCATGGAGGCCGAGCCGCCGTGCCCCGGCAGGTCGACGAGCAACAGACGGTAGTCGGCACGGAACGCGTCGATCTGCGCGCTGAAAAGCCCACCGTGCTGGGAAGCGCCGTGAACCATCGTGAGCCACGGGTGCGACGCGCCGGCATCCGTGACGGTCTCCGCGTGTGGAAGCGACCTGGCGCGGGAAGAAGTCATGGCGGTACCCCCCTGCATGTGAACGCGACCGGACAGCATACCAACGGGGACTCGGCTACGGCGCACCGGCCGCGTCGGGCATCAGTCGTAGGACCTGAAGCGGATCGTCGGATCGCGCCGGATCTGCTCGACGAGCGCCACCTCCCACGTCAGGTACTCGCGCGCGTACTTCTCGTAGTCCTTCGCGTGGTCGTAGGGCTTGTACCAGACGTCGTCCGTCGACGTGGTCGTGCGCGCGATGCCCGTTTCCGTATCCAGTCCCTTCGAAACCCAGCCGGCATTGCCGCCGGCCAGCACGCTCACCGCTGCGTCAGGCCAGAGCGCGGCGGCCTCGGGGGCGGCCAGCATCGCGAGGATGCCGTCTTCCGATGTGAGGACGAGCATTCGCGCCTCCCGCACGTGCGCCCGGGCTTCTTCCAGGCGGGCGCGGACGGCCCACCATGCGCCCGGCACGTGACGGTCGCGGTACTTCAGACTCGTCGCGAGATCGACGACGTCGACACCCGGTTCGCCAAGCCGCGACGCCAGCGATTCCGGATCGATCGTCCGGCAGGGCGGCAGGCCACCTGCGACGGGCGCGCTCCGCGGCCCGTTCACCGTGGTCCAGCCCTCGAATCCGGTGCTGCCGTCCGGTTCGAGCACGTGCACGTCGTCCCATCCCATCTGGTTGAGCCACGAAGCGGTCATCACCGCGCGCACGCGCGCGGGATCCACGAGGATCACGCGGCCATTTCGGACGCCCACGTACTCGTCCGTGGCCTGAACCACCTGTCCGCCTGGTGCGTGGCGCGAGCCGTCGATGTGCTCCAGCTCGTACTCTTCCCGCGAGCGGACGTCGAGCAGGAAGGTCGTCCGGGTAGCGTCCCGGAGCCACGCCTGCGCGATCTCCCGCGTGACGAACCTGACCTGGAAGCGCTTGGCCACGCGCTCGGCGGCCTGCCGCGCCCTGGCCAGTCCGGCCGGCGAAGGCGGCGGTGCGACGCGCGTGGCACCACGTTCACATTCGAAGCCCGCCAGGTCCCAGCCCATCGTGCCGTCCTTCAGCGCGACGACCTCGTTCGGAATGCCCGCGTTGCGGAGCGACTGACAGCCGATGATGCTGCGCGTGCGGCCCGCGCAGTTCACGACGACGAGCGTGTCGGGGTCGGGCGCGAGATCGTGGACCCGGTACGCGAGTTCGGCGCCCGGGACGTCGATCCCGCCGGGAATGTTCATGCGGTGATATTCCGCGAACGGGCGCGAATCGAGGATCACGACCTTCCGTCCGGAGCCGGCGATGCGCCGTACGTCCGCAGGCGGCATGCGGGGCGTGTCGAAGTGGTGCTCCACGAATTCGCCGAACGCCTTCGACGGAACGTTCACGCCGCTGAACAGCTCGCCCCCGTCCGCAGCCCAGGCGCGACAACCCCCTTCCAGAATCCAGACGTCCGAATAGCCGAGCGCCGCGAGCTTCGACGCGGCCCGGTCGGCCAGCGCTTCCCCGTCGCCACCGTCCAGCAGCACCAGGCGGACGGACGGTCTGGGCACGAGATCGGTCACCATGAGTTCGAGGCGGGAAAGCGGCAGGGAGCACGCGAAAAAGGGGTGGCCCCGATAGTGGACACCCTGTTCCCGCACATCCAGCAACGCGAGCTCGTGACCGTCGAGCAGCCACGCCCGCAGGGTGACGGGATCGATGCGACCGCTCACGACCGCCCCGGCCTGGCTTCGCGGATGTCCGAGTGCGGCGGAAAGACCGACCACGCGTGCTCCGCGGGCTTGTAGTACTCACGGCGCGTGAGCTGTTCGAGACCGAGGCCGTAGAGGTGGAAGTTCAGCACGGGTGCCTCGATGTGGATCGAGTGGATGTCGTCGGGCATGAACGCGACGCCCGTACCCGCACGTACGACGGCCTGCCCCTTCTCGCGCACGCCGCCGTCGTCGGTCCGGTCGTAGAACCGGTTCAGTTCGTCGCCACCCGACACGCCGACGATCACTGCCCACGTCGTGTGGTTGTGCGGCGGCGACGAACGCTTGCCGCTCGTCGAGTTCGCGTACAAGGCGAATCTGTGCTGCTCGTCCTCGTGGAGCCGGTACAGACACGAGTTGCGCGCATCGCCCTCGCCCGGGGGCGGAAAATCCTCCGGCGTGAACAGATCCGTGCGGGCAGCCAGTTGCAGCAGCCGCGCCCGGATCGCGGCGATGCTCTCCCGTGTCACCCCGTCGCGTTCCTCGATTGCGCGGATGTCCGCCATGGCGGCGTCGACCTCGCGCGCACGTTCGCTCGTGCGTTCCATTGATGTTCCTCCCGCAGGCAATCGCAGCATTCGTCGTCATCATGACTGCGCGACGAGTATAAGCGACGAGCCACGCGGGACGGGTGGCCCGCCCGCGCGCATCGCCCGACGTCAGGCACTCGGCCGCGCGCTCCTGCGGCACGGATGCTTTCATGCCACGTGCGTGAGGACTCACGTGGCGGGCCAGCCCGAAACATGCACGAAAAAACGTTACACAACGCTGTACACCACAAGGCATGATCCGCGTTTTCCCTTGCGGGGCAGCGAATTGCGCCGGTCCGGGCTACCATGTGCGTGCCCGGCCTCAAGTCCGGAAGGGAAGATCCGTAACGATGAACGGGACAGCGTATCCGCGCACCGGCCCCCATTCACGAACGGCAGCACACATGGAAATCGTCAGACTCACCCGCACCTTCGGCCGCCAGGCTCTCCGCATTCTCGCGACCGCCCTTCTGATCGGCGCAGCCGCGGCACATGGCGCCGACGAGGCGGCCTCCTCTCCCGACATCGCGCGGCTCGCCGCATTCGGACGCATCGTCGACGCGATAAAGGGACGGTACGTGGATCCCGTCAACGAGGAGAAGCTGTACGCGGCCGCGATCCACAGCATACTCACGTCGCTCGACCCCCACTCGATGTTCCTCGATGCCGACGAATACCGTCTGCTGCAGCAGCAGACGGTCGGACGGTTCGGTGGCATCGGCATCGAGGTGCGGAAGGCGGGGCGGTTCATCGAGATCGTTCGCGTCCGACCCGGCACACCGGCCCATGACGGCGGAATCCGCGCCGGCGACCTCATCGCGAAGATCGACGGCGTGGACGTTGCAGGCATGACGCTGGACCAGGCGGTCGAGCGCGCGCGCGGCAGGCCGGACACCCCCGTGACAGTGACCATCATTCGGGGCGGGGATTCCCTGCCCCGCGTCGTGTCGCTCGTCCGCGCCACCATCCACCCCCCCAGCGTGCAAGCCGATTTCCTCGATTCCGCCTATGCTTACATACGAATTCGCCAGTTCACCCGACGCACACCCGTCGAGACTGCGTCGTCCCTCGGCAACATCGTGGCGACGCGCGGCGCGCTCGTCACGGGCCTCGTCCTGGATCTCCGGGACAATCCCGGTGGCCTGATGACCGCGGCAGTCGACGTGGCGGGCCTGTTTCTGCCGTCCAACACACTGGTCGTCACGACGCAGGGCGCATCGCGACAGGCCAACATGACGCTGTACGCGCCGCGCGATCCCGATGCGTCCGACGACGCCTACGATCATGCCGCGTCACTGGCGGCACTCCGCTCGATTCCGATGGTCGTTCTCGTCAACGGCGGATCGGCCTCCGCGGCCGAGATTCTCACGGGCGCCCTGCAGGATCACAAGCGGGCGACCGTCGTGGGAACGCAGACCTTCGGCAAGGGCTCGGTCCAGGTCGTCATCCCGCTGGGCGATGGCACGGCGCTCAAGCTCACCACGGCACGCTATCTCACCCCGGCGGGCCGGGCGATCGATGGCAAGGGGATCCGGCCGGACGTGATCGTCGATGGAACGATCCGCTCCGCGGACGCCAGTGCCGTGCCAGCGACGGATCCGGCGCAGATTCACGACGTCGTCGACCGCACGCACACAAGCGCCGGGGTCGAAGCGACGCCGATCGACAACAGTTCCCTGCCGAAATCGGGGGTCGACACCGCGGATCCCCAGTTGCAGCGCGCGATCGAGATCCTCTCGCACGCCTCGCTTCGGAGCTGAGCCGCACGATCACGCGGCACGCGTTCACGACCCTCGCGTGCCCTGCGAGCGAGGCCCGGTACAGCCAGTCGTTCACCACTGCCTCGATGCCGGGGCAGTGCGCTCCTGCAGACCGTCAGAACCCCTCTCTGGCCCGGAACATGCGGATCGCATGACCAGGGGCGTCGATCGCGGACCGTCGCGAGACGGACGACGAGAAACGACCCCGCAAACGCACGACGAGACGCAGGCCACGACGACGGGTGCCAGACGCACTTTCGCCGTGTAACCACCCGCTGTTCGAATGTCGCGTCTCGCGGGCGCCATCACTTACCGAACACCTACAGTGAGGTAACACCATGACGAAGCTCGTTGCAGCATTCAGCGCACTGTTCCTTGGTCTCGCCCTCGGCGGCGTGGCATTCGCGGCGGACACCGACTCGCAACAGCAGGGTCAGGACAACGCGACCAATTCGACCGAGTCGCAGGATCAGTCCACCCAGAACCAGAGCACCTCGAAGGACGCCTACATGGCCGCCTTGAAGAAGTGCGATTCGCTCGGTGACGAGCAGAAGGCGAAGTGCGTCGCGGCCGCGAAGCGTCGCTTCGGCCAGATGTAGGAGATCCCGCCCGGGACGGGTCGAACGACAACGACAGGAGACCTCCCGTCCCTTCGTGGGTGTACCTCCCGGACGTCAGTGCTTGACGTCGTTGAGGGACCAGTCGTAATCCAGATAGTCGATCTCGGCCTTCTGCGCGCGAACCGCGGCGCGGCCGGCGTCGGAATCCGCAAGAAGGTCCGCATACCTGGCGAGAAACTGCCGCACCGACGTGATGCCGTGGTGACCCGCTTCGAAATCCTTGGCATACCAGTCGAAGATCTTCGAGACCTCGAGCCTGCCGTCGCGGTAGCGGTTGCGCGAACGGTCCGACAGAAAGCGTCGGGTCTGCTCCTCGAGCTGGGCATCGAGCCTCGCGGCCACATAGGCTTCCTCGCGCAGCATCGGACAACCGATCGACGCGCAGTTCACCGCGAAATGGATTCGCGGTTCATCGAACACGCCCGGTGCACGGATGAGGCCCTGTTCGATGCCGTCCAGATTCTCCGATTCGCCGAAGAGCGTGAAGAACCTGTCTTTCCAGGGGTTCCCGAAAAAGCGACCGAAGTCCCGGATGGACTCGAGGTCGGGATAGCGCATCAGGACCTTGTCGATCGTGAACGCGTTGTAGGCGTTGATCAGGAACGCGAGCCGCTGCGGCTTCGTCCAGCCGTCGTACTCGGATCGGGACACGGCGGTCAGTGAATCCAGATAGCGCTGCAGCGCCGGCATGTCCGTGGCGAAACCGTAATAGTCCACCCGGGACGCGTTGCCGCCGTCCAGAAGGACCACGTGCTTCTTCAGCAGCGCCGTCCAGGCGGCGTGGGAGTGATCGAACGCGGACGCCGCCGTGGAAACGATGGCGAGCAGGATGGCGAACGCAAGCTTCTTGAACATCGTGACTCCTGTTCGGGTGATGGAGGTAGGCGTCGCGCCCCGGGTCTCTGGGCTCATCGGCTGCACGCCCGAATAGACTTCGGTCAGCATCCGTTCGTTCACCCACCCGGCGGGGGCGTCGAACACGACACCGCCGTCGCGCGAATAATCAGGTGGGGACCGGAATCAGCCGCGCTGCCAGGCGTGATAGCGCGCGAGCCAGTTCAATGCGGCCTCCGGTGCGTGCGCCTTCTTCCAGTTGCCCGCAGCGTACTTGTTCGCCTCGGCGAGCGTCGGGTAGATGTGGATGGTCCCGAGGATCCTGTTCAGACCGATGCGATGGCGCATCGCGGCCACGAACTCGGCGATGAGATCGCCGGCGTGCTCGCCCACGATCGTCACGCCAAGGATCCTGTCCTTCCCCGGCACCGTGAGCACCTTCACGACGCCGTGGGCCTCGCCGTCCGCGATGGCACGGTCCAGGTCGTCCATGCCGTAGGTCGTGACCTCGTACGCGACGCCCTTCTCCCGCGCCTCCGTCTCGTTCAGGCCGACACGCGCGACTTCCGGCTCCGTGAAGGTCGCCCACGGGATCACCGAGAAATCAGCGCGGAACTTCCTGAACCGGCCGAAGAGCGCGTTGACCGACGCGTACCACGCCGTATGTGCGGCCGTGTGCGTGAACTGATACGGACCCGCGACGTCGCCGCACGCGAAGATGTTCGGGAATTTCGTGGCCATGAAGGCATTCACTTCCACCGTGCGCGCCTTCGTGGTCGGAATCCCGAGCGTCTCGAGTCCGTAGCCCGTCGTGTTCGCGACCCGCCCCACCGCACAGATCAGCTGGTCGAACGCGATCCTCACTTCCCGGCCTTCCGTCTCGGCGTAGAGCACCTTCTCGCCGCCCTCGAACGCGAATCGTGCGGCCTTGTGATTCACGAGCACGTCCACGCCCTCCGCACGGAAGCGCGCCATGACCATGTCCGAGATCTCGGGATCCTCGCGCATCATGATCCGCGGGAGCATCTCGACCTGCGTCACCTTCGAGCCGAAGCGCGCAAAGGCCTGCGCGAGTTCGCAACCGATCGGCCCGCCACCGAGCACGACCAGGCGCGCCGGAAGCTCGCGAATGTCCCAGAGCGTGTCCGAGGTCAGGTAGCCGGTTTCCTCGATGCCGGGGATCGGGGGCACGAATGGCCGCGCACCCGCCGCGACGACGATGGAACGGGTCGTGAGCGTGCGAGTCCCCGTCGACGTGCGGACGTCCACTGTCCACGGTGACGTGATCGTCGCCTCGCCCTGGAGGCACTCGACGCCGAGTCCCGTATAGCGCTCCACGGAATCGTGCGGAGCCACCTCGGAGACGACGCGCTGCACGCGCGCCATGACCTCGCCGAAGTCGAACTCCGCACTCGCGCCACGGATGCCGAATTCCCGGCAGCGCTGCACGTGCGAAAGGAACTTGGCGGACCTGATCAGCGCCTTCGACGGCACGCACCCCGTGTTCAGGCAGTCCCCGCCCATGCGGTGCTTCTCGATCAGGGTGACCTTTGCCCTGACGGCGGCCGCGATGTACGCGGACACGAGGCCCGCCGACCCGGCGCCGATCACGACGAGGTTCCGGTCGAATCGCTTCGGCCTGTTCCAGCCCGCGTAGACCTTGCGTGCCTTGATGAACTCGACGAGCTTCTTGAGAACGAGCGGGAGGAAGCCCAGCGCCACGAGAGAGCCGATGAGCGCCGGGGACGCGACGTCGCGCAGCGTTTCGATCCTGCCCAGTTGCGTCCCGGCGTTCACGTAGGCCACCGTACCCGCGAACATGCCGACCTGGCTCACCCAGTAGAAGGTACGCGCCTTCATGGCCGTCAGCCCCATGACGAGGTTGATCACGAAGAACGGCACGACGGGCACCAGACGCAGCGTGAGGAGGTAGAAAGGCCCCTCCCGCTCGACGCCTGCGTTGACCGTCCTGAGACGGTCTCCGAACCGTTCCTGTACCGCGGAACGAAACAGGAACCGGCTCGCGAGGAATGCAGTGGTCGCGCCGACCGTCGACGCGAACGACACGACGATCGTGCCCGTGACGAGCCCGAACAGCGCACCGGCGGCAAGCGTGAGGACCGTCGCGCCGGGAAGGGACAGGCCGGTGACGGCGACGTACACGAGGAAGTACACGGCGAGCGTGACGACGGTGTGATCGTGGTAGTACGCCGCGAAGGAATCCTGCTGACTCTTGAGGTAGTCGAGACTGAAGAAGCGGCCGAGATCGAGTGCGAAGAACAGCACGATCACGGCCACGACGGCCACCAGCACAAGCAGCTTGCTCTTTTTCATGTCCTCTCCAGGGCTGCCGGCCCGTTCAGCCGACGGTTCGCATTGCCTGGTGTTGTACGTAGCGCGGGCCCGAAACGATTCGTTCCCGATAGGAAATTTGCGCGGGGGAGCCCGGAGGCCACTGCGCGTCGAAGAGCTCGATCCACGCGGGCGCGTCGTAGTGCAATGGCAGGGCTTCGATACGCACGCCGTCGCGTTCGACGCCATAGAGAGCAGGCTCCGGGGCATCCCGGGTCGCGATGCGCGTGATGATGCCGAACCGAGTTCCCGTGAAGTTCGGCATGCCCGCCGCGCCGTTGTTGACGAGCACGCCAGCGTGCGTGTTCAGAAGCACGGGCAGGCACGTGTGCGACGACGCGAACACGTGCACACCCGCCGCGTGAATGGCGCGCTGGACCGCCCTCGGGTCATCCGCGAGACGCTCCTGCGAGAACGCCCAGCCCGACAGCGACCACGCGTCGCCGTGGACGATGCCGATGCGGATTCCACCGACGTCCGCGACGCGCCACATCGGCAGTGCGGCAAGCGCCTCGAGACGGGCCGGAAACCGCCGCGCGGCATCGCGCAGGCGCAGCAGGATCCTGTTGGACCGATCGACTTCGGCGTCGCCGACCCACTCGGGGTATGCGCAGCCGCACCCCGCCGCATCGTCGTCCCCGGCGAGTTCCGTCTCGACATTGCCGCGCAACCGCTCGTGGTGCGAGACGGCGCGGTCGACGCGTTCGAAAACCCCGGGATCGACATCGAACCAGTGGAAGTCGCCGTTGAAGACGATGAGCGGTTCGGTGCGTTCCCGGGCCGCGAGTGCGAGCACTGCATCGAGCGCGAACGGATTGCCGTACAGCCCGCCGACGACGTAGAGCACGTCGGTGCCGATCGACGGCGCGGCCGCGAACGACTCTGGAGCGTACCGGTAGTGAAGGGGACAGGCGCGTCCGGGCTGCTCCCGAGCCATGGAGATCCTAGGCGGACTTCAGGGCACCGCCGCAGCTCGACCCCTGTCCGGCGGTGCACCCGTAACAGTGGTCGGCCACGGCGATCGGGTTGCCCGCGAGGTCGTGCCGGATGAGTTCCGGCAGCCGGACCTTGGGCCTGCCTGCGATCGCGAGCGGCAGTCCGAGCATCTGGTTGAAGTCGCAGTCGTAGACGTAGCCCTGCCAGTCGACCGACACGAGCGTGCGGCACATCACCGACGCGAGGTTCTCGGGCCGCGCACTGCTCTTGAGCAGACGCATGTAGTCGTCGAACTGGCCCTTGCTCACGAGCGTGGAGCCGAACCGCTGGATCGGCATGTTCGCAAGCGTGAACAGACGATTGAAACGGATGCCGAAGTTCTCGCCGAGGACCCGGCGGTAGTCTTCCTCGAGTGCGTCCTGGGCAGGCGGCAGGGACGGCCCCTGAGGGTTGTAGACGAGATTGAGTTCGAGCCCCGAGTCCGGGTCACCGTAGCCGAGTGCATTCAGACGCCTGATGCCAGCGATGCTTCGCTCGTAGACGCCCTTGCCGCGCTGCCGATCGACGAGTTCCTCCGTGTAGCAGGGCAACGACGCGATGACCTCGACACCGTGGCGGGCCAGGAACCCTGCGAGGTCATCCTGACCCGGTTCCGTGAGGATCGTGAGGTTGCACCGGTCGATCACGTGCCTCCCCATCCCGCGCGCCGCTTCGACGAGGCGCCGGAAGTGGGGATTGAGCTCCGGCGCGCCGCCGGTGATGTCGAGCACCTCGGCACCGGACGCGCGAAGGTAGTCGAGCACCTCTTCGGCGACCTCGGCGCCCATCATCTCCTTGCGATCCGGGCTCGCGTTCACGTGGCAGTGCAGACAGGCCTGGTTGCAGCGATAACCGACATTGACCTGCAGCGTGACGAGCTTGTGACGACGAATCTCCGGAAAGTCGGATGTTTCGAGGAGAGGCAGCGTGGCGTGCATGGAGTGTCCTGTGTCCGTTCCTGTGTATCGGAGGCAGTCTAGCCGGGATACGCAACGGGGTCACGGCAAGGCGGCGATGCGCACGTGTCGCGATCCGTCCGTCGCGTCCAGGAACTCATACGCGTGCAGGCCCGTTTCGGATGCACGGACGGCAGCGGGCCGGGCGATACAACGGATTGGCATATCGATATCGAAATACGCCGATTGGCCGGGCCCGGTGGCTCGGCTACGCTGCCGACTGTCCGATGGGAACGTGCGTCACGAGAAATGTTGCAATCTTTTCCTTATTTTCCGGCGCTGGCCGGCGGTGCGATGATCGGTGCGGCTGCAGCCCTGCTGCTGCTCTGCAACGGACGCATCGCGGGGGCAAGCCACATCGTGTCGGGTCTGCTCGAAGGCCCCCGCGGTGATGCGGCCTGGCGCGTGTATTTCGTCGCCGGAACCATTCTCGGTGCGTTCGTTTTCTCGTCCCTGACAGGGACGGTGCACACGGATCGCCCCGATTTCCCTGCGGGCCTGCTCACGGCGGGCGGCCTCCTCGTCGGCTTCGGGGCGTCGCTCGGAAGTGGCTGCACGAGCGGCCACGGGGTCTGTGGTCTCGGCCGCCTGTCGCCCCGGTCGGCCGTCGCGACGGCGATATTCCTCGCGACGGCCATCGCGACGACGTTCACCGTGCGCCATGTGTTCGGAGTCGCCTGAATCATGAGAGCTCTGGCGGCATTCGCGTCCGGTCTGCTCTTCGGCGGTGGCCTGGCGCTCGCATCCATGACCGACCCGAACCGGGTGCTCGCGTTCCTCGACGTCGGGGGCGCGTGGGATCCCAGCCTGCTTTTCGTCCTCGGAAGTGCCGTGACGGTGACGGCCATCGCGTTCCGCAAGGTTCTGCGACGAGATCGCCCCCTGCTGGCCGACCGTTTCCTCCTCCCGGGCGCGACGGCCGTGGACGGACGGCTCGTCACCGGCACGGCACTTTTCGGGGTCGGCTGGGGACTCGCCGGGTACTGCCCCGGCAGTGCGATCGCCACCATCGGGATGTCGTCCTGGGAGACGTGGATCTTCCTGCCCGCCATGCTCCTCGGAATGATGGTGCACACGGGCGCTTCCCTCCTGAGTGCCCGGGAGCACACCCCGCCCCACGGCACAGGATCGTCCGAGCTGGGCTAGCGGGATGTCCCGCCGGGCGTCGCGGGGTCACGACTCGACCACGCGATCGGGACAGCGATGACGCAGTGCGCAACCGCAGTACGAAGGCGGCGGCCAGCTGCCCGTCACGCGGAGAGGATGGCACGCGGACTACCCGTCCTGCACCACGCGCCCCCGACGATCCGATACTGCGATGCGCAAACGTTTCCGCTTGTACCGGTTCGACAGGGAGCCTTATCCTCTCTCGCGCCAGATCGGTGCATGGGCGCGGACCGCTGCGCGTCGGACGGGCGCCGCCGCTGCCTTCCCTGACCGGAATGCCTTCCGTTCACGGGAAAATATTTCCGGCGATTCCATGAGTTAGGCACTTCCAGGTCGCACGGCACCGACAGGCACGCAATCTGCGATCCGTCGTGTACACGTTTGCCAGTCGTGAGGAGTCAATGGACGTCGTTCCGTTCGTCTTCGATGTGGCTGCATACAGCGCGATCTTCGTCCTCGTCGTGCTCGGGCTGGGCATCATCGCCAGCATGATGGGCATCTTCAATTTCGCGCACGGCGAATTCGTGCTCCTGGGTGCGTACACCGTCTACCTCGTGGAAGGCACCGGCATGCCTTCCTGGTTCGGCATGTTGCTCGCTCCATTGTGCGTTGCGATCGTCGGACTCGTGCTCGAGCGGCTCGTCATCCGCCGGTTCTATGCGGCGCCCGTCGTCGCCATGCTGGGCACCTACGCGATCGCGCTCGTGCTGCGTGAAGGGGTGCGTGGCCTGCTCGGGGGTCAGTTCTACAACGTGAGTGCCCCGCTCGTCGGATCGTTCGGCCTCGGACACTTCTCCATCTCGAAATGGCGCTCTGCCGTGATCGTGATCACCGTGGTGGTCATGGTCGGGTGTTATCTGCTGCTCGTGCGGACGCGGTTCGGGCTGCAGATGCGCGCGTCGCTCGAGAATCCCGCGCTCGCACGCGCGTCGGGAATCTCGACGTCTCGCGTGTACGCCGCCACGTTCGCCCTGGGCGCGGGTCTCGCGGGTCTCGCAGGCGGACTCATGGTGCCGATCTATTCGCTGAATGCCGATCTGGGCGTGCCGTTTCTCATCAAATCGTTTCTCGCCGTGATGCTCGGGGGCATGGGCAGCTTCGAGGGTTCGGTCGCGGGCGCCGCGCTGGTCGGCGCGACCAGCGCGGCCCTGCCCTGGGTGATCAAGCCCGTGGTCGCAAATCTTCTGGTGTTCCTCATCGCAATCGTCATCGTCAAGTTTCGTCCCGAAGGTCTACTTTCCAGATGGAGGAGTTGAACATGTCGCAACGAGACGAGGTGGCAGGACGCGTTCGGTCCTACGAGCGCCGTCTGTTTCTGCAGCGGGCAGGCGTGCTCGCAGGCATGACCGCCGCTGGTGCGGGCACGTGGATCCTGAATCCGCGAGGAGCATGGGCTGCAGCTCCCATCAAGGTGGGCATCGCGACGGATCTCACGGGCCCGATCAGCTGGGGGGGCATTCCCAACTCTCAGGTGGCCAGGATGGTCATCGACGAAATGAACGCGGCGGGCGGTCTGCTGGGGCGCCCCTTGCAGATGATCCTCAAGGATACGGCCACGAACGAGCAGCTCGCCGTCACACGCGTGCGCGAGCTCGTGCAGAAGGATCGCGTGGACGTGGTCCTGGGCGGGATCACGAGCTCGATGCGCAATGCGATCAAGGACACGATCGTGCACCGCGGGAGGACGCTCTACATCTATCCGCAGCTCTATGAAGGTCTGGAATGCACGAAGTACCTCTATTGCACCGGCCCGACGCCCGCACAGCAGTGCGACACCTTCATACCCTGGCTCATCAGGAACGGCGGCAAGAAGTTCTATCTGCCCTCCGCCGACTACGTGTGGCCGCACGTGCTGAACAAGTACGCCCGCAAGGTGATCGAGTCGCACGGCGGCGAAGTCGTCGGCGAGGAATACTTCCCGGTCGACCACAACGACTACAGCGCGACGGTCAACAAGATCATGTCGAGCGGGGTCAACGTGGTGTTCAACACGACCATTCCGCCAGGAGTCGCCGCCCTGTTCAAGCAGCTCTACGAGGCGGGATTCTCGAAGAAGGGGGGCCGGCTCGCCTGCGTCTACTATGACGAGAATGCGCTGAACATCACGCCTGCACACGAGATCGAGGGCCTCGCGAGCTGCCTCGACTATTTCAAGGCCGTGAACGACCCGTTCGGCAATCAGGTTCAGGACAAGTACACCAGGCTGTACGGAACCAAGAATCCGCTGACGGCAGGCAGTGCGGCCACCGGCATGTGGCGTGGCCTCAATCTGTGGGCGGAAGCCGTCAAGGGCGCGAAGAGCGTCAGGCGAGACGCCGTGTCGGAGGCGCTGGATCACGCAAGGCTCGCCGATGGCCTCGGCGGGCCATGCGAGGTCGTGCCCGGCACGATGCATGTGCGCATGAACATGTACACGGCGGTGGCCAGGAAAGGAACCTACGAGATCGTCGAGAAGAGCAAGGGGCTGGTCGACCCGCGCGAGTGCCTGTAGCACGGCCAGCGCCTCGTCCGTCCTGTCGACCCCTGTGACGACTCATGGGAACGATGCCCCTCATGCAAGAGAATTCCGGCGGTAGGCAACGTGCCCCGGCCTACCGTCGGGTGCTCCCGTGGATCGAGATCGCCCTTCTCGTCGCAGCCATTCCCCTGCCCTGGCTCGTGGAGGATTTCTGGATCCTCTTCGCGACCAAGGTGCTCATACTGGGGCTGCTCGCGATCTCGTTCGACATGGTCTGGGGCTTCGGCGGAATCATGAGCTTCGGCCAGGCTCTGTTCTTCGGCGTGGCGGGCTACACGGCTGCGCTGATCGCCACGAAACTCGATGTCACCTCGGTCCTGGTCCTGCTCCCGACTGCTGCCGTGACGGGCCTCCTGAGCGCACTCGTGCTCGCGATCATCGTCATCCTCGGCCGACGCCCGACCACCGTGGTGTTCGTCGCACTCGGGACGCTCACCGGCTCCTACGTCGTCGAGCGTCTTGCACGCGGCTGGTCGTACGTGGGCGGACAGAACGGCATCTCGTCGCTGCCCCGCCTGACGATCGGCGGGGTCGAGATCGAGGAAGGCATCCTGTTCTATTTCATGGCGCTCGGAATCCTCGCCACGGTTTACGTGCTCGTGCGGCTTCTCATGCGATCGCAGTTCGGGCTCGTTCTCGCGGGTATCCGGCAGCAGGAGAGCCGCATCGCGTTTCTCGGTTACCGGGTCCAGAACTACAAGGGTGTCGTGTTCTCGCTGGGCGGACTCATCGCCGGCACGGCCGGCGGCATGTACGCGTTTCACGAAGGGTTCATGGGGCCGGGGCAGCTCGGACCGGTGCTCTCCACGCAGGTGGTCCTGTACGCACTGTTCGGTGGGGTAGGCACTCTGATCGGGCCGATCATCGGCGTCGGCCTCATCGAGATCATGAGCTACGCACTCTCCCAGTACTGGGAGACGGGCTGGCCCATCGTGCTGGGCCTCCTGCTGCTCGCGCTCGTCATGTTCCGTCCGACCGGGATCATGGGCCTTCTGGTCAGTGATCGTGAGCGTGTCGGGTCGTTCGGGCGTCCGAAGCAGGCCGCAGATCCCGTTGCCGGGACGAGACATGAAGCTGCTTGAAGCGCGGGCGATCTCGAAGGTCTACGGGTCGCTCGCGGCGCTCGACGGCGTCGATCTGTATGTCAGGGCGAACGAGTTTCACGGTCTCATCGGACCGAACGGCTCGGGCAAGAGCACGCTGCTCAAGTGCATCGCAGGCGCCGAATTCGCGACGTCGGGCTCGATCGTGCTGGCGGGCCAGGACATCACCCGCGCGACGTCTCCGACTCGCTCGCGCGCCGGACTGAGCCTGAAGTTCCAGATCACCGCGATCTTCCCCGAACTGTCGGTGTACGACAACGTGCTGCTCTCCGTGCAGGCCGGCGAGTCCATGGCCGCCCAGATTTTCTCGAGCTCCCGACGACGACTCGACGAGAAGGTCATGGCTTTCCTCGAGCGTTTCCGGCTCGACGACCGCAGGGACGACCTCGCAGGCGTGCTGTCGCACGGTCAGCAGCAGTGGCTGGAGATAGCGATTGCGCTCGCGCGGGAACCCAAGGTGCTGCTTCTCGACGAGCCGACGGCCGGCATGAGCCCGCAGGAGCGTCGGGCCACCGGCGAGCTCCTCGCCCCCATCCGGTCCCACTGCTCCCTTCTCATCGTCGAGCACGATCTCGACTTCATCCGCGACATCTGCGACTCGCTCACCGTGCTCGATCAGGGCAGGGTCGTCGCGACGGGATCGACGGCGGAGGTGCAGAAGGACGAACGTGTCAAGGAGGCTTACCTCGCCAATGTCTGAAGACGTTCTGCTCCAGGCGGAAGACATCGTCACGCACTACGGGAGGAGCCAGGCGCTGTTCGGCGTCTCGCTGAAGGTTCCCGGCCGTGGGGGCGTGGCGATTCTCGGCCGCAATGGCGCCGGAAAGACGACGCTTCTCCGGACGCTCGCGGGCGACCTGCGCCCGTCGCGCGGGACCGTGCGTTTCGAAGGCAGGGACTGCACCCGCATGGCAACCGAGAAGCGCGTGCGCAGGGGGCTTGGCCACGTGCCTCAGGAACAGGCCATCTTCGGCAGTCTCACGGTCAGGGAGAACCTCCTCGTCGGCGCGATGGGTGATCGTACGGGCCGGCAGCGAATCGACGAGATGCTGGATCTGTTCCCGCGTCTCGGACAGAGGCTCACTCAGAAGGCCGGGACGCTTTCCGGCGGGGAGAGAAAGATGCTCGCGATCAGTCGGGCACTGCTTGCGCGACCACACCTGCTCATGCTCGACGAGCCGACCGAAGGCGTCTGGCACGGCGTGATCGAGGAAATCGCGCAGAGGCTCGAGCAACTCTCCCGGGAAATCGCGATCCTGATCGTGGAGCAGCATGTGAAGCTCGCATTGCGTGTCTCTCGGTACTGCTATGTCATGGATCGCGGTCACATCGCGCTCGAGGGACCGTCCGAAACCCTTCGCGACGACCCCGAACTCGTGCGTCTGCTCGCCCCATGAGGCAGCGTGTGCGTGTGTTCGCGACACCAATGCCCCCGGCGCGACCCGGACGGGGTCACGCGCGGCATCCACCGTTGCCGGACATGTCCCGGCCCCGTCGACGTGTTCGTCGCACTCGCCCGATCAGCCCGCGCGACTGCAGTCGCCGGGATTCGATCCACCGCCGTTGAACGACCAAACTCCTGGAGGAAATGATGACCGTACCCACCCTCACACCGGAACAGCTGCTCGAAGCCGCAGACACCGTGGGCCTGTCCCTGACCGAAGCCGATGTGACGTCCTACCTCGGTCTCATCAAGCCCTACATCGATGCTTACCGGCTCGTCGATGCCATGCCCGACAATCTGCCCGAGGTGAAATACCCGCGCTCACCGGGCCGATTCCCCAGCGCCCGGGAGAATCCGCGCAACGCGTGGTACGTGAAGACCTCGATCAAGGGCGCGGCGGGCGGCAAGCTCTCGGGCAGGAAAGTGGCGATCAAGGACAACGTGATGGTCGCGGGCGTCCCGATGATGAACGGCAACTCGATCCTCGAGGGCTACGTGCCGGATGTCGATGCAACGATCGTCACACGCATTCTCGACGCGGGCGGCGAGATCGTAGGCAAGACCCACTGCGAGGACTACTGCATCTCCGGCGGCAGCCACACAGGCGCGAAGGGCCCCGTCCACAATCCCTACAAGATGGGCTATTCGGCCGGCGGCTCGTCCTCGGGGAGCGGGGTGGTCGTCGCGCTCGGCGAGGCGGACATGGCGATCGGCGGTGACCAGGGCGGGTCGATCCGGATGCCGTCGTCGTGGTGCGGCATCGTCGGCATGAAGCCCACGCACGGTCTCGTGCCCTACACCGGCATCATGCCCATCGAGGTGTTCGTGGATCACACCGGGCCGATGACGGCCAACGTGAAGGACAATGCGACGCTGCTCGAGGTACTCGCGGGCGTGGATGGTTACGACCCGCGCCAGTATCACGTCAGACAGGCGGGCACGCTCGACTACACCTCCCGGATCACCGAAGGCGTGCGCGGCATGAAGATCGGTCTCGTGAAGGAAGGCTTCGCGCACCCGAATTCGGAGCCGGACTCCGACGCCAAGGTGCGCAGCGCGGCCGAACAGTTGAAAGGCCTGGGCGCGATGGTCGAGGAGGTTTCGATCCCCGAGCACCTGCTCGGCCCGGCCATCTGGACACCCATCGGTATCGAGGGCATCGCCCAGACCATGATGTTCGGCGACGGCTACGGGCTTTCGCGCCAGGACCTCTACGTCACGAGCCTCATCGACAAGCTGCACGGATGGGAACTGCGCGCCGACCAGCTGTCGGAAACGACGAAGATCCTGACGGTCGTCGGTGTCCACATGAAGAAGCACTACGGCTCGAGGTTCTACGGCAAGGCCGTGAATCTCTCGCGGCAGATCACCGCCGCCTACGACGCTGCGCTCGCGAAGTACGACCTTCTCCTCATGCCCACCATGCCGCTCAAGGCAACTCCTCTGCCGCCACCCGACGCGCCGCGCGAGCTCTATATCCAGCGCGCACTCGAGATGATCGGGAACACGTGCCCGTTCGACATCACGCATCACCCTGCCATGACGGTCCCGTGCGGCATGTCCGACGACCTGCCCGTGGGCATGATGCTGATCGGCAAGCATTTCGACGAGGCGACGATCTATCGGGCGGGGTACGCCTTCGAACAGTCGGGAGACTGGAAGAAGCGGTAATCCGTGCGGGCGTGAGGACGCGACGCCACGCCGGGTGTCCGGACACCTGGGCACCCGGCACGCCCGTCCGTCACATCGGCTGCCAGGTCATCGGCCACCGGCGTGACGGGTCGACAGCGGGTGGGGGTAAAGGCCTCGGGCCGGCCTCCGCGGCGTCCTCGCCCCGATGCGAGCCCCGATCCCTGCGGTGGTCGACTGACAACCGGCAATGGGTCGTTACGCAGGAACGGCAGTGCCCTGGCCTGCCAGCCTCGCGCGATCGACCGCAGGCCCGAAATCAGCTTCCGGCGACCAGCGCCGCGAACCGCACCATATCGATGTTTCCCCCACTCACGATCACGCCGACTCGCCGCCCGGCCACCGGCAGCGCACCGTCCAGCGCGGCGGCCGCGGCGAGACAGCCCGTGGGCTCGACGACGAGCTTCATGCGCTCCGCGAAGAAGCGCATGGTCTCGACGAGCTGGTCGTCGCGCACCGTCACCACGTCGTCGACGAGGGCCTGCATGACCGGAAAGGTGAGCTGCCCTGCGTGCTGGGTCTGCGCGCCGTCGGCGATCGTCCGCGGGACCGGGATATGCACGATGTGGCCCTCGCGCAGCGAACGCTGGACATCGTTGCCGGCCTCCGGCTCGACACCGACGACCATGCAGCCGGGCAGGAGGTGCTTCGCTGCCGTTGCGCAGCCAGAGATCAGTCCGCCGCCCCCGACGCAGACGACGAGCACGTCGAGCGCCCCGACATCCTCGATCAGTTCCAGCGCGCAGGTGCCCTGCCCCGCCATCACGTCCGCGTGATCGTAGGGAGGCACCAGCGTGAGACCGCGCTCCGACGCGATGCGCAGGCCGATCTCCTCCCTGCTCTCGGTGTAGCGGTCGTAGAGCACGACTTCCGCGCCGTACCCGCGTGTCGCCGCGAGCTTCATGGCCGGCGCGTCCTCCGGCATCACGATGACCGCCGGCATGTCCAGCAGCTGCGCGGACAGCGCGATGGCCTGCGCGTGGTTGCCTGAAGAGTATGCGATGACGCCTCGTCGCCGCTGCTCCGGCGAGAAGCGGGAAAGCGCGTTGTACGCGCCGCGGAACTTGAACGCGCCGATGCGCTGCAGGTTCTCGCACTTGAAGAACAGATCGGCCCCCGTGCGTGCATTGGCCGTTCGCGAAGTGAGGACGGGCGTGCGATGCGCCGTGTCCGCCAGGCGCAGGGCCGCGGAACGGACATCCTCGAAAGTGATGGGCAGGGTCATTGGCAGACGGAAAATACGGACGCTGCCGGCATTATGCGCGACGCACGGTGCACGTCCGACCGCACTTCTGCCCGGAGGCGTGGGCGACGATTCGAGCCGGGGCGTCCTACCGTGTCTGCGCGCTGCCGCCGGAGGCGCTCACTTCGCGCGGCGAGTGCGCGTGTGCGGGCGTGTCACCGTCGCAGGTCGGACGGCCACCGCCATAGCCGACACGCATGGGGCTGGATACCGCGATGAGGTAGCGATTCTGGAGCGCGTACGCTTCCTGTTCGCGCTGGAACCAGCGGTCGCACGGTGCGGAGGTCGCGAGTTCCCTGGCTTCCTCCTGCAGGTAGTGCACCAGCTCGTGGAACAGGATGGAGCGGTCGAACAGGTTGGTTTCGGGCCGGAGGTCCTGGGCGATCATCACGCCCCGGCTCGCCACGAAGAGCGCGGACACCTTGCAGGCCTGGTTCGGATGGGAGCAGCCGCGCATCTCGAGCTCGTGTCTCGGCACCCGCGTCACCTTCGGTGCCGTAGCCGGCATCCGGTACTTGGACATGCGTACGGCCATGCGCAGCAGATAGCGCGACAGCTCGTCGAGGTCCGGAAATGCGGCCGTGTCGTTCGGGTTGTCGTAGGGGGAAACGTCGCTCTGGGGATGGAAGATGCTGTACGTCTGGGCAGCCCTGGGTGCGGATCGATCCGCGACCGCAGGCGAAGCGTGCAGGTTCAGAACCAGCACCGCGATGAGCGGGGCCATCCAGTGCTTCGAGACAAGTGCCATGGCATGCTCCTTGACCCCTCCCGATTGGACCCTTCGTCGTTCTTTCGCGCCGGATCTCAGTGCCGGGCGGACCGCTCCAGACGGCCGTCCGCGTGCCTGCGCCAGTCGTTGTCGATCGTCAGCCTCACCCCGCCGATCCACCGGTCGATGCCGTTCAGACGCACCGCATCGGCGCGCCCTTCCAGCACGTCCGCCCCATCGCCGGTCAGTTCCAGGCGCTGGCGCCCGAACGTTCCCAGCTCCGAATGCTTCGGAGGGTACAGGAACTCCGCACCACCGGCGACCTGGACAAGACGGTGCTGTCCAGAACACAGTCCCGCGACGATCCGCCAGAAACTCCAGTCACCCATGAATGGAGCGGCCTCCCGGGCCTGCACGCGCGTGAAGAGGGTGACGGGATCCACGCTCTCCTGCGCGAGCAGCCCGACCGTCCTGTACTCGGTGACGGACAGACCGTTCATGGCCGAAGGATACTCTTGCAGCAGTCGTGCCAGGGCGGGGCCGAGATACCGGAGGGAGGCTTCCTCGCGCCGCGCGAGGCCACCCAGTGCCCGGGGATCCGGCTCGCAGAGCGCGATCCACGCCTCTGCCGCCACCGCAAGCTGTCGGGCCGTCACCCGCTCGCTCGAAGGCAACAGCGCCACGAGACTGGCCTCGGACAACTGGGAAAGCCCCTTGAAGTCGGGCACGTCCGGGTGCTCGCCGATGCAGATCAGATCGACGGGTGCGCGCGGCGCCCGCGCCGCCACGCGCGACAGGATCTGCACGAGCTGGAGCTGGTCGTAGAGGTCGTGCTCGAACCACAGCACGACGAGTTCGCTTCTGGCCAGGGCCGCGTCGAGCATGCGGTCCCGCGCCCGGAAATCGTCGAAGACCCGCTGCGCATCACCCCACCCGCACATCTGAATGAAATCGGCCCTCATCCGCGCGAACTCGGCGTCGTCGGAAACGAGCCTGAGAGGCCCCTCGTGCAGCACGTCCCGCCATGGCAGGACCGTAGGAGGGCCGCCTCCTTCAGTTTCTCGGCGGTGATGTCGCCATTGGTGATGTGCAGCAATCGTCGCGGCGCTCCTGGCCTCAGGTAGTCGAACCTGTTCCGGCACCGGACTTCGAGGGTTCCGGCTTGCGATAGGCCTCGTCGAGGACGCGTGCGCGCGCGTCGCCGGCCGCGCGCTGGTCGGGTGTCAGCCGCGCGGTCACGGCTTCGAGCAATCGGGCATTGTCCGCCGCATCCTGGGCGTCCTCCGCCGTGAGACGGTGCGCCGCGACGGAATAGTGCGCATAGGCTTCGACGACATCGGCGGCGACACCACTGCCGGATTCGTAGAAGCGTCCGAGACGGTAGATGGACGGTCCGTAGCCGTGCTCCGCCGACTTGCGGTACCACTCGACGGCCTTCGCGATGTCCTTCTCGGTACCGAGCCCTTCCTCGCTCAGGTGCCCGAGATTCCACATGCCGAGCCCGTCGCCCTCGTAAGCCGCTTCGCGGTACCACATGAAGGCGAGCTCGTAGCTCTGGGGAACGCCCGCCCCGTTCTCGTACATGTCCCCGACGGCGGTCATCGCCCAGGCGTCGCCGCGTTCGGCGGAACGCATCCACCACTTGAACGCTTCCTCGTCGCTCCGGGGGACGCCGTCACCACGGGAATACAGGAGACCCACGTTGTTCATGGCGACCGTGTATCCCATCTTCGCCGCGTGCCTGAACCACTTCATGGCTTCCTGGAAATTCTGCTTCACGCCGCCTTCGCCACGCGCCCAGAGCCAGCCGATGTTGTTGATCGCGCGCGGATCGCCCTGACCGAGGAGCGTGCTCAGCTTCGCACCGTCCACGTTCGGAGCTCCGGCCTCGGGAATGGTGAAGGTCTCCTCCTGGTCCGCGGCGAACGCGGGAGCGGCCAGCAGCGAAGCCAGCAGAAAGACGGTGGACACGAGTCTCATCGCAAACCTCCTGGTTTTGGGGGGAACCGGCCCGTCGGACACTACGCCCGGACACGAGTTCGGGCCGGACGGCCACCGTCCCCCTGCATCACGCGGATCGCCCTTCCAGAAACGGGGTCAATGCCGCCATGAGTGCTTCGGGCGCTTCCTCGGGGATGAAGTGACCGCACGGAAGCGCCCCACCGCGCACGTCGAGGGCCTTGGCACGCCAAGTCTCCACGACGTCGAAAATAGTGTGCATCTTTCCGTGCTCTCCCCACAAGCACTGCACGGGGCAGGCGAGGCGCCTGTCGAGATCCGCCTCGTCGTCGGCGTAGTCGACCGTCGCGGCGGCACGGTAGTCCTCGAGCCCTGCGCGGATCGTCCCGGGCAGCCGGAACACCCGAAGGTATTCCTGGAATGCCTCCTCCTCGATGGCGCCCGCGGTCGCGCAGAGATTCCCGATCAGCGTGCGCAGGAACGGTTCGGGCGCCGCATCGATCATGACCTCCGGGAGATCCGGCACGAGGAAGTAGTACCAGTGCCAGTAGGCCGCCGCGAGCTTGCGGTCGGTATCCCGGAACACCGTGTGCGTCGGCACGATGTCGAGCACGCTCAGCCTCTCCACGGCATGCGGATGGTCCAGCGCGAGCCGGTGGGCGACACGCCCGCCGCGGTCGTGCCCGACGACCGCATAGCGGCCATGACCGAGCGCCACCATGACCTCGTGCATGTCCGCAGCCATCGACTTCTTGTCGTAGCCGGTACGCGGCTTCTCGGATTCGCCGTAGCCGCGCAGGTCGGGAACGACCACGCTGTACCTGCCGGCCAGTCTGGAGGCAAGCTTGCGCCACATGATCCCGCTCTGGGGATAACCGTGCAGCAACAGCACCGCAGGCCCTTCGCCCGCGTGCCGGACGTGGATGCGCACGCCGTTGGCGCGCACGTAAAGCCGTTCGAATTCCGGCATGAAGTTCATCGCGACCTCAGGTATTTCTCCAGCCTCGCGACACCTTCGGCGAGGACGGGAACGGGTTTGGGATAGGAGAAACGCACGTGCCGCGACGACTCGTGCTCGCCGAAATCGAGCCCCGGCGCGATCGCCACGCCTGCCTTCTCGAGCACGTCGAGGCAGAACGCGTAGCTGTCGTCGGTGTGACGCGAGCAGTTCGCGTAGATGTAGAACGCGCCCTCCGGCACGACGGGAATGTCGAAGCCGAGATCGCGCAGTCGTGGCAGCAGGAAGTCGCGCTGGGCGCGGAATTCCTCCCTGCGCTGCTCGTGCACGGCCACCGCCTCCGGCGAGAACGCGGCGATCGCGGCCTGCTGCGCGATGTCGGAAGCCGAGATGAACAGGTTCTGCGCGAGCTTCTCGATCGCGGGCATGTACGCCTCCGGTGCGACCATCCAGCCGAGTCGCCATCCGGTCATCCCGAAGTACTTCGAGAAGCTGTTCAGGACGAAGACGTCGTCACCGAACTCGAGCACCGTGGTGTCGTGCGCGCCGTAGGTGAGTCCGTGGTAGATCTCGTCCACGATGAGGACACCGCCCCGCGCACGCACGACGTCGTGGATTGCGCGCAGTTCGTCCCGCGGGATCACGGTACCGGTGGGGTTCGAGGGCGAAGCGACCATGACGGCGCGCGTGCGCGTGCTCCAGTGGCGCTCGACGATCGCGGCCGTGAGCTGGTAGGCGGTGTCGGCGCCGACAGGAATGCACCGGGCGCGCCCTTCCATCGCGCGGACGAAGTGGCGGTTGCACGGATAGCTCGGGTCCGCCATGAGCACTTCGTCGCCCGGATCGAGCAGCACGCCCATGGTGACCAGCATGGCGCCGGACGAACCGGGCATCACGCCGATGCGCTCCGCGGGAAGATCCACCGCATACCGGCTGAGATACCACTGCGCGATCGCGCGTCGCAGGGCCGTGGTGCCCAGCCCGGGCGTGTAGCGCACGTGCCCCGACTGGATCGCGCGGATGCCGGCCTCGGCGATCGGCGCAGCCGACGGCGCGTCGGGCTCGCCGATCACCATGTTCACGATCGTGCGGCCCTGCGCCTCGAGTTCCTTCGCGCGTGTGACGAGCACCACGACGTGGAACGGCTCGATGTCGGCCATGCGGGCCGCAAGGCGGGGGGACAGCGGATCGGGAGAATTCATGGGCAGAAACGGCGATGCGAGGGCAGAAGTCCCGCTAGCGTACCCGCAACACATTTTCCAGGACAATAGGGGTCCTGATCGGGCAGTCCCGGACGTCGCACGCGACGCCGGCGTGCCTGCCCGGAAACCGCCACCCGCCGTGGCCGTCCACGACCGCGGCGAACGGACCAACGAGGAGATGAGGATTTGAAGATCGCAGTGATCGGCGCCGGCGGAGTCGGCGGATATTTCGGGGCGCGCCTCGCGCTCGCCGGCGAGGACATCACGTTCATCGCGCGCGGCGCCCATCTCGACGCCATGCGCACGAGCGGACTCACCGTCCGTTCGTCCAACGGCAATCTGCACGTCCAGCCCGTGAGCGCGACGGACGACGCCGCCTCCGTGGGGCACGCGGACTACGTGATGATCGCCACGAAGCTCTGGTCCACCGGGGAAGCCATCGATACGGCCCGCGCGATGATGGGGCCCGATTCGACCGTGGTCTCGTTCCAGAATGGCGTGGACGCGGAAGACAGGCTCGTCGAGGCATTCGGCGCCGGACGCGTGCTCGGCGGCGTCGCGAACATCGCCGCGCTCATCGAGTCGCCCGGGGTCGTCCGGCACAACGGGACCATGGCCGTGCTCGTCTTCGGCGAACTGGACGGCGCCCGGTCCGCGCGCGTGAGCGCCCTCGAGACCGCGTGCAAGCGTGCCGGCATCGATACCCGCGTGCCCGATGACATCCTGCAGGCGGTCTGGGAGAAGTTCGCACTGCTCGCGCCGTTCTCCTCCCTCACCTCGCTGACCAGGCTGCCCGCCGGACCGCTGCGCGAGGATCCCGACACCCGCGCATTGTTCCGGCAGCTCGTCGAGGAAGTGGTCGCGGTCGGCCAGGCACGAGGCATCGCGCTCGGCGAGGCAACCGTCACGGCCATGCTCACGCGCCTGGACTCCCTTCCCGCGGACATGGTGGCATCGATGCTGGGCGACCTGCTGCGCGGCAACCGTCTCGAGCTGCCCTGGCTGTCCGGGTCCGTCGTGAAGATGGGCGAGACGCTGAACGTGCCGACGCCCGCGCACCGGTTCGCCTGCGACGTGCTGAAGCTTCACGCGAACGGTCGGCACCCGGCCCTGCGCGAAGCCTGAGGAGGAAGCCGGAATGCACGACCAGCCCAGGATTCGCGCCATCCGCGCACGCGCCGTACTCGCCCCGTTCCGCCATCCGCCGGCAGCCGCAACGGGAACGCTGCCCAGCGCACCGCTCGTCCTCATCGATCTCGAGACCGACGCCGGCATCACGGGACGGGCCTACGTGCTCACGTACACGCCGCACGCCCAGAAA
This sequence comes from Betaproteobacteria bacterium, assembly GCA_016125475.1. Lineage (GTDB taxonomy): Bacteria > Pseudomonadota > Gammaproteobacteria > Burkholderiales. The sequence continues at coordinate 162,177 of WGLR01000012.1, read as the reverse complement.
CCCGTCGTCGACCTCCTGCACTCGCTGGGCGGGCTCATCGAGGGCGACGCCCTCGCTCCGCTGGACCTCGAAGCCAAGCTCACGCGTCGCCTCACGCTGCTCGGCACGCCGGGCCTCGTCGGACTCGCCGTGGCGGGCATCGACATGTGCGCGTGGGACGCCCTCGCGCAGGCGCGCGGCGTACCGCTCGCCGTGCTGCTCGGCGGCACGGTCAGACCGGTCCGCACCTACAACAGCTGCGGCCTCTGGCTCAAGCCGGTGGATCAGCTCCCCGACGAGGCGGAGGCATTGCTCGCGGAGGGTGGATTCGGTGCCGTGAAGCTGCGTCTCGGCCGCGAGGATCCCGCCGACGATCTCGCCGCGGTCCGGGCCGTGCGCAGGCGCATCGGCGATACCGTGCACCTCATGTCGGACTACAACCAGCGGAATTCGTGGAACGAGGCCATCGCGCGCGGACGCATGCTGGACGACGAGGGGCTCTACTGGATCGAGGAGCCCGTTCGCCACGACGACTACGAGGGCAGCGCACGCGTCGCGTCGGCACTGCGCACCCCGATCCAGACGGGCGAGAATCTGCTCGGAAGCTTCGAGATGCTGCAGGCCCTGCAGGCCCGGGCGATGGACTTCGTGATGCCCGACGTGCAGCGGATCGGTGGCGTGACGGGCTGGCTGCGCGCCGCATCGCTCGCGCACGCATTCGGCATGGAGATGTCCAGCCACCTCTTCCCCGAATTCAGCGTGCACCTGCTCGCGGCGACACCGACCTGTCACTGGCTCGAGTACGTGGACTGGGCCAGCCCGGTGCTCGCCTCGCCGGTCGAGGTGCGCAACGGCTTCGTCGACGTTCCCGATCGGCCCGGTGCCGGCATCGAATGGAACGAGGCTGCCATCCGGCGCCATCTCGTGCCCTGACCGGCGTCAGGGCAACCGGTACGCGATTGCCGCTGGTCGCGGCGAGACGCCGCACCGGCCATCGCCGACCGCATCGACACCCCACAGGCAGATCATTTCGAGGAGAACAACGATGGTTCAGGCAATCGTCATCAACGAACCCGGAGGGCCCGAGGTCCTCAAACCCACCCCTGTCGAAGTTTCCGCCCCCGGAAAGGGGCAGGTCCGTCTCCGGCAGACCGTCATCGGCGTGAACTTCCACGACTGCTACGTGCGATCCGGCCTCTACAAGACGCTCGAACTCCCCGGCATCCCCGGGCTGGAGGCCGTCGGCGTCGTCGAGGAAGCGGGCCCCGGCGTGACGGGCTTCAAGCCGGGCGACCGCGTGGGATACATGACCCGGACCTACGGCGGCTATGCCCAGGCACGCGTGATCGACGCCGACCTGCTCGTGCGCCTTCCGGATGCGCTCGACGACAGGACCGTCGGCGCAACGCTTCTGAGGGGGCTCACCGCCCACATGCTCGTGCGTCAGGTGTTTCCGGTACGGGCAGGGCACGTGATCCTCGTGCACGCGGCAGCGGGTGGCGTCGGACGTCTGGTGTGCCAGTGGGCGAAGCATCTCGGCGCGACGGTCATCGGCACGGTCGGCAGCGAGGAGAAGGCGAAGATCGCGGCGGCGAGCGGCTGCGATCACACGATCCTCTATCGCACCGAGAACTTCGTGGACCGGGTCAGGGCAATCACCGGGGGGCGCGGCGTGGACGTGGCCTACGATTCCGTCGGTCAGGACACGTTCCTCGGCTCGCTGCAGTCACTCGCGCTCCGGGGGCACCTCGTGAACTTCGGCCAGTCGTCGGGGCCGATCGCGCCGTTCTCGATCTCGCTGCTGTTCGACAAATCCAGCACGATCTCGCGGCCGGCCGTGTTCCATTACTTCACGGGCGAGGGGCGCGACACGATGGCCAGGGAACTGTTCTCGGCGCTCGAGGACGGCATCATCACGGCGGACCATCACCACGACTACGCGTTCGCCGATGCCGCACAGGCGCATCGCGACCTCGAGGCACGCAAGACCAACGGCGCGGTGCTGCTCATCGCGTAGCCCGCGGAACGCGTGGCTCGTCCCCCGGAAGGTCCTGTGCGGCCTTCCGGGAAACGTCGGCGGCACTCATCGTTCCTGCCCGACGAACTCTCCCTGAATCGCCCCCGCGAGCTCGAGCGCCTCCGTCGGCAACGGCCCCTTCCGGGCACTCCGCGCCGCGTATTCGAGATGCTCCACGGTCGAGAGCCCGACGAGCGTCGTCGTGAGTTCCGGATTGGAGATCACGTAGCGCACGGCCGCCTCGATCACGCTTTCCGCGTATCCCCGCTCCACGAGAACACTGAAGCGCCGCCCCCGGTCCACATCACGCGCATACGAGGTCGCGGAACCGATGGGGTCGACGTTCTGCATGCCGAGCGGGTGACGTGCTTCCACGCCACTCAACGCGCCGCCCGCCAGCACCCGGATGCCGATCGTGCCGACGCCCTGCGCGTGGGCACGCGCGATGAGCCTGTCGTAGTCCTGCGCGGGATATTCAGGCGCCACGGCGGCCGCCGCGGAGGGATTGAGCAGGTTGTAGCTCACCTGCGCCGTCTCGAACGCATCGAGGACCTCCAGGATCGCCGATGTCTCGCCGAGTGCGGTGAATCCGAAGTGCCGGGCCTTGCCCTGGGTACGCAACCGTTCGAACGCGGGTATCACCTCGTCCCGCACGGTGCGCGGGTCGACGCTGTCACCCCGCCCGTCCCGCGTGACGGGATTGTGGAGCTGATAGAGGTCGACGCCGTCCAGTCCGAGGCGCGCGAGGCTTGCATCCATCTCCTCCGCGATCTCGCGCCCGACGTCGCCCCTCTTCCTGAGCCAGACCTTGGTGCCGACGTGCACTGCCGGCCGGTCGAGGGCCTTCAGCACGCGGCCGAGATTGCGCTCGGATTCGCCGTCACCATAGATCCTGGCCGTGTCGAAATAGTTGATGCCGGACTCGATGGCACGCGCAACTGCCCGTTGCTGATCGGCAGCAGCGCCCTTGACCATGAGCCCTCCCACGGCACCACAGCCGAAGCTCAGCACCGACAGGTCGAGACCCGTTCTTCCCAGACTCCGACGTTCCATCGCTCAGACCTCCTTTCCCGGAAACATTTGCCGCACCCGTTCGCCGAATCAGCCACACACCGTCCGCGACATGCGGCTCCCCGAGGGTGTCCGACTTCACGCCCGATGCCAACCGCAGACGCGGACCGCGAGCAGGCCCGCGCAAGCCCCGAGCAGGAAACGCCCGCCACCGTCGACGAATGCCGCCCATGCGAGCAGCGGCGAGAGACGCCCCGGCGCGAGCACGTCGGCGATCCCGCCCCAGAGTGCCGCCGCGAGCACGAAGGGAGCGTCCAGCAGCATCAGCGGAACGCTGACGGCGACAGCGATGACGCAGCGTGACAGCCATTCGCGCCAGCCCGCGAACGGCCAGGCCATCGCGAGCAGCAGGGCCACGGCCGGAAGATGCAGCGCATTCGCGACCGGCGTCGATGCGTTCGCCGTGGCGTCGGCTTCCGGATACAGGACGTGCTCGCCCACCACCGCGACGTTCGCGAGTCTCACGTCGACCCGCACGACATGATGTCCTCCGTCGTGTGCGAGCCTCACGCCGGTGACCTCGAACGCGTGCCCCAGCGCCGTCGCGAACGCGGCGCGGTACGCGGGCAGAAGCGCGCGTGTGATCGGCGTCGCCAGGAAGAGGGCGACCGGCAACACCAGCGCCGTCCCGAGCACGAGCCTCGCGATCGCGTGCGTCGCGCGAGCCATGGAGAACCGCGACGTCCCGCCTGCCCGGACGTTCATGGCTCGGAAACGCCCGGGGCGCGACCGGCGCCGGCGACCCACACGGCATAGAACGCAGCGGCCGCAACGACGAGCAGCAAGGGCGTGACGGTGCCGTGCAGCGCATCGAACAGCGTGCTGTGCGCCCGCGCAGCATAGAACAGCGTGACGATGCGTGCCTGGTTGAGCGCGAACACGAGCACCAGGCCCGCGAGGACGCCCGCCGCGCGCATCCGCCACGCGATCGGCGCGACGAGCATCGCGCTCACGAGCAGGAAAGCCACGTCGGTGCCCTCGCAGCCGTTCAGGACGTTTATCCCTCCGGTGGGCGAGGTCAGGTGTGAACCGCGCGCCCTCACATGCGCATCCGGGTCGAACGCGTCCACGATCGACGCGGCGACGTGCACCGTGAGCCGGTCGATCACGATCCGTTCGAGCCAGGTACCGGCCGAAAGGCCGTAGACGGTCTGCAAAACGACGAACAGGCCGACGAATGCCGCGATCCGCGCACCAATTCCCGTTCCGGAACGCGCAGGGCGCGGACGGTCTCCGGCTTTCCGCGATCTGGCGTGCGCCCCCGATGGGCGCGGGGAAACTCCTGGACTTGCGTGACGCATGCGAACCCGCAGGTGGTATTCGGACGCGATGGTGGCCCGCACGGATCAGGGGTGCAAGCCGCGCGCTGGCGCCGGGTTTCGCGGCCATGCGGGTGCCTGGATGGTGCTGCACCGCACCAGCGAAAGGTTTTGACGCAGTCTTTGCGTCGGGATTAGGATGCGCCGCGACTGTAGCTGACGCGGCGCCGGGGCTTCACCCCGCCGTGACCAGCCGGCTCGAGTGGTCGAGCCACAATCAGGCAAGAGCACCCGCGAAGAGGGGGGAGGAAGAGCCGGAACTCGCAAGAGTTCCGGCTCTCTTATTTTCATGGCGTCGGGTCGCGCCGCCGCCCGGTACCACGTCGGCGCCCTTGAGCCCCGGGGCCGGCGGGGTCAGAATGCCAACCGTCTTCCGTCACTTCACGCCCAGCCATGAAGCCCTATCGCAAGGCACCGGACCCCGAGTTGCGCCGGATGCTGTCGCCCGAGCAGTACCGCGTAACCCAGCACGAAGGTACCGAACCGCCGTTCCAGAACGAGTTCTGGGACAACCACGCACCGGGCATCTACGTCGATGTCGTGTCCGGTGAACCCCTGTTCAGCTCCCTCGACAAGTTCGATTCCGGCACGGGCTGGCCCAGTTTCACGCGCCCCCTCGTGGACGGGAACATCACCACGCGCGAGGACCGGAGGCTCTGGTCCGTCCGTACCGAGGTCCGCTCGAAGCACGCGAACTCCCATCTCGGGCACGTGTTCGAGGATGGTCCCGCCCCCACGGGCCTGCGTTACTGCTTGAACTCCGCTGCGCTGCGCTTCATCCCCGCCGAGGAACTCGAAGAGGCGGGCTATGGGGAATTTCGCCACCTGTTCGACGACGCGAAATAGCGTCCGCCGCGGCCCCTTCGCGCCGCGGGCGCAGGGTGCGCCCGTTTGCAGCCGCTTGCGGGGCGTCGCGAGAACGGCGACCATTGCGCGTTAACTCCCGTTTCATGGAGATCGATCACCGTGCAAGCAGCCGTTCCGGCCACCGCCCATCAACCCTGCCTCGATGAACTGAAGGATCTGCTCGGCGAGCGCCTTTCCACGAGCACCGGCGTCAGGGACCATCACAGCAAGGACGAGTCCTGGCATATTCCCCACCGCCCCGATGCGGTCGCGTTTCCCGAATCGACCGAAGAGGTCTCGGAAATCGTGAAGATCTGCGCGAAACACCGCACGCCCATCGTGGCGTACGGCACGGGGACCTCGCTCGAGGGCGCGGTGATCCCGGAGCACGGTGGCGTCGTGATCGATCTCGTCAATCTCGACCAGGTCCTCCGGGTCAATCCGGAAGACCTGGACGTCACCGTTCAGGCGCGCGTCACCCGCAAGCAGCTCAACGATCACATCCGGGACCAGGGTCTCTTCTTCCCGATCGATCCCGGTGCGGACGCCTCCCTCGGGGGCATGGCCGCCACCCGAGCCTCCGGCACCAACGCGGTCCGGTACGGGACGATGCGCGAGAACGTGCTGGCGCTCACCGTGGTGCTCGCGGACGGCCGCATCATCCGGACCTCGCGTCGAGCGCGGAAATCCGCCGCGGGCTACGACCTCACGCGTCTTTTCGTGGGCTCCGAGGGCACGCTCGGCATCATCACGGAAGTCACGCTGCGCCTCTACGGCATTCCCGAGGCCATGGCGGCTGCCGTGTGCTCCTTCGACACGCTCGAGGGTGCGATCGACACCGTGATCCAGACTATCCAGCTGGGCATTCCCGTTGCACGCATCGAACTCCTGGACGACGTGCAGATGGACGCGGTCAACCGCTTCTCGAAGCTCGACTACCCTGTCAGGAACACGCTTTTCCTCGAGTTCCACGGCACCGGGGACGGTGTAAAGGAACAGGCCGAACTCGTGCAGTCGATCGCGGGCGAGAACAGTGGCGGGGAATTCAGGTGGGCCACGAAACCCGAGGAACGCACGCAGCTCTGGACCGCACGCCACGACGTGACCTACGCGAACAAGGCGCTGCGTCCCGGGTGCGAGATCTGGGCGACGGACGTCTGCGTGCCGATCTCGCGTCTCGCGGAATGCATTCTCGAGACCAAGAAGGATCTGGCCGAGAGTTTCCTCATGGCGCCTCTCGTCGGACACGTCGGTGACGGCAATTTCCACCTCGGCTTCCTGATCGATCGGGAAGATCCGAAGGAGATCGCCGAAGCCGAACGCCTGAACGAGCGTCTCGTGATGCGCGCGCTCGCAATGGACGGCACGTGTACGGGCGAGCACGGCATCGGTCTCGGCAAGATGAAGTTCCTGACCGCCGAGCATGGCGAGGCCGTGAGCGTGATGCGCGAGATAAAGAAGGCACTCGATCCGCTCGGCATCATGAATCCCGGCAAGATTTTCACGCTCTGACGGGCTCCTCCTGCACGCATCGGGCATCCGGCTCGCCGGCGCCCGATGCGGGGTCCGAGCGCGGCGAACGGGGCCCTCAGTACGATCTGGGCAGACCGAGGACCTTCTCGGCCAGGAAGCAGAGGATGAGGTGAGGACTGACCGGCGCGATCCGCGGGATCATCGCCTCCCTCAGGTAGCGCTCGACGTGATATTCCTTCGCGTAGCCCATGCCGCCGTGCGTGAGCACGGATTCCTCGCACGCGCGAAAACACGCCTCCGCACCGAGGAACTTGGCGGCGTTGGCCTCCGCACCGCAGGGCCGGTTCGCGTCGTAGAGCGCGGCGGCCCGCAGCGTCATGAGATCCGCCGCCTCGAGATCCATCCAGCAGCGTGCGAGGGGATGCTGGATCCCCTGGTTCTCGCCGATCGGGCGATCGAAGACGACGCGATCGCGCGCGTAGGCCGATGCCTTCGCGAGCGCGGCGCGGCCGAGTCCGATCGCTTCGGCAGCGATGAGGATTCGCTCGGGATTCAGGCCGTGGAGGATGTATTCGAACCCCCTGCCCTCCTCCCCGACCCGGTCCGCGACGGGCACCGGAAGATCGTCCATGAAGAGCATGTTCGAATCGACCGCCTTGCGCCCCATCTTCTCGATCTCCCGTACCTCCACGTGGTTGCGGTCGAGACGCGTGTAGAACAGTGACAGCCCCTCGACGGGACGGGCCACTTTCGCGAGCGGCGTGGTCCGCGCGAGGACGAGCATGCGGTCGGCCACCTGCGCAGTGGAGATCCAGATCTTGCGGCCGCGGAGCACGTAGACGTCCCCCTCCCGCCTCGCCACGGTCTCGAGTCGCGTCGTGTTGAGCCCCGCGTTGGGCTCCGTGACGGCAAAGCACGCCTTCTCCTCGCCCCGAATGAGCGGGGGGAGCCAGCGCGTCTTCTGCTCGGCCGACCCGAACACGACGACCGGGTTCAGACCGAAGATGTTCATGTGAACGGCCGACGCACCGGAGAATCCGGCGCCGGATTCGCTGATCGCCTGCATCATCACCGCGGCCTCGGAAATGCCGAGCCCGGCACCACCGACCTCCTGCGGCATCGCGATGCCGAGCCAGCCCGCACGCGCGATGGCGGCGTGGAACTCCGTCGGGAATCCGCCTTCGCGGTCCCGCGCGAGCCAGTAGCCGTCGTCGAATTCCGAGCAGAGCCGGAGGATGGCTTCCCGGATCGTGCGCTGCTCGTCGGTGAGCGTGTAGCGCGTCTCGTTCATCACGGCGTCCGGACGATGCCACGCTGAACGAGGTCGGCGATCCGGGCGTCGTCCAGCCCTGCCTCGCGAAGGATATCGGCCGAGTGCTCGCCGAGACGGGGGGCCGGACGTCTCGGTCCGGGCTTCGTCGCGGACCAGTCCGTAGGCGTGCGTGGCGCACGGAGTTCGCCTTCGGTCGGGTGTTCCTCCCGCTCGAAGAAGCCGCCACCGGTCAGATGCTCGTTCGTGACGAGGTCGGCCACGGTGTTCATCGGTGCGACGGGAATGTCTGTCGCCTCGAGCAGTGTCGTCCACTCGGCATTCGTGCGTGTCTGCAGCAGTTCGGCGAGAAAGGCGTAGACCTCGTCGATGTGCGCCGCCCGCCCGCCGACGCTCGCGAAACGGGGGTCGTCGACGAGGTCCTGCCGGTTCACGGCTTCCAGGAACCGTCGCCACTGTCGATCGTTGTAGACGAGCACGCAGAGCCAGCCGTCGCGAGTCCGGTAGGGGCGCCGATGTTTCAGGCGGGCGTAACCGGTGCCGCTGATCGGAGGGACGTAGGACAGCCCCGCGAGATGATCGCCGAGCACGAACTGCGCGACGGCCTCGAACATGGGAACCTCCACGGACTGCCCCTCGCCCGTCCGCTCGCGCGCGAAGAGGGCACTCGTGACCGCGTACACGGCATGCAGTCCGGTCAGGCGGTCCGCCATGTTGACGGGGACGTAGCCGGGCGGAGCCTCTCCCTCGCGCGAGTTGAGCCACGCGAGCCCGGTGGCTCCCTGGATGAGGTCGTCGTACGCAGCCCGTCCCGCATTGGGGCCCCGCTCCGAATAGCCATAGGTGCCGACATAGACGAGCCGCGGGTTGATCGCACGCAGCGCTTCGTATCCGAGACCGAGCCGGGCCATCGCAGCCGGCCGGATGTTGTAGATCAGCACGTCCGCGTCGCGCACCAGGCCCAGGATCACCTCGCGGGCCTCGGGCTGCTTGAGATCGACCGCGAGCGCGCGCTTGCCGCGATTGAGGTTGACGAACAGGTGACCCATGCCGGGCGTCTTCATGGGCCCCACGTGACGCATGTTGTCGCCCTCGAGCGGCTCGACCTTGATCACGTCTGCGCCGAGTTCCGCGAGGATCTGCGTGGCGAACGGCCCCATGACGACGGTCGTGAGGTCGAGAATCTTCACACCGGACAGTGGGCCGGCCATCGGGACTCCCTTCTTGAGTTGAGCTCTGGTGCCTCCGGTTGTCCCGGCCAGGCCGGAACGGGCCACCGATCATAGTCGCAAGACGCCGACGTGTGCGCGGACCGGACACCGGGCCGGCGATGGCGGAACAACGACCTGCACCCTGAATCTATAATGGACAGCCAGACTGATTCCCCGAGGGAGAGATTCATGTCCACCACCGTCGAGTCCGCGAGCGTCGTCACCGAACCGATCCTGCTGCGTTCGGTCGCGGACGGCATCGCCACGCTCACGCTGAACAGGCCAAGACAGTACAACGCACTGTCCTGCGCGATGCTCGCCGAGCTTCAGTCCGCGCTCGAGTCGATCGAGACGGACACGGCCGTCCGCGCCGTGATCATCGCGGGCAACGGCCCGGCATTCTGCGCGGGGCACGACCTGAAGGAAATGCGCGGCACGCCGGAACGACCCTTCTACGACCAGCTCTTCGCGCAGTGCAGCCGGTTCATGCTCACGATGGCGAGGATTCCTCAGCCTGTCATCGCGCGCGTCCACGGTATCGCCACGGCCGCAGGCTGCCAGCTCGTCGCAGCGTGCGATCTCGCCGTGGCCTCCGACAACGCGCGCTTCGCGACGTCGGGCATCAACGTGGGCCTGTTCTGTTCGACCCCCGCGGTCGCGCTCTCGCGCAACGTGTCGCGCAAGCGCGCGATGGAGATGCTGCTGACGGGCGAGTTCATCGACGCCGCCACCGCGAAGGACTTCGGTCTCGTGAACCGGGTGGTCGCACTGGATGCGCTGGACACCGAGCTGAAGCACCTGACCCGCGCGATCGTCGCGAAATCGCCCGTCGCCGTGGCAATGGGCAAGAAGATGTTCTACCGCCAGCTCGAAGTCGGCGTGGAAGAAGCCTACCGGCAGGCCGCCGAAGTCATGGCCTGCAACATGATGGCGCACGATGCCGGCGAAGGCATCGATGCGTTCATCGCGAAGCGCCCGCCCGTCTGGAAGGGCAAGTAGGGTTTCGGGAATCATCGACGGAAACGGAGCATGGAAACAGAACCCAGGAAATCCGCTTCTCCGCTCATGGTCGCCAAGGCCGTGTTCTGGAGCTTCCTCGGCATCCGCCGGAAGAAGGACTATCAGGCGGATCTGGTCAAGATCACGCCGCTGCAGGTCGTCATCGGCGGCCTGATCGGCGCGGCGATATTCATCGCCACGCTCGTGACGATCGTGCACATCGTCCTGTCGAAGTGATTCGCTGCGCCCGGAGGGCCCGCGTGACATCCGGCGGGCAATGCGCCAGAGGGAGCTTTCGGACTTGAAGAACACCCTGCGCATCGGAGCGGGATCCGCCTGGTGGGGTGACCGGATCGAACCGGCCGTCCTGAACGCCGAACGCGGGGATCTCGACTACCTGTGCTTCGAGACCATGGCAGAGGCCACCGTCTCCGCCGCGCAGGTGCGCGCGCGCCGGGACCCGTCGTTCCCCGGCTACGACACGAACCTGGACGATCGCATGCGCGGCGTGCTGCCCGCGTGTCTGGGTCGCGGCACGCGGATCGTGACCAACCAGGGCTGGATCAATCCGGACGGAGCGGCACGCCGCATCGTCCACTGGCTGCGCGAGTTCGGCGCGACCGGCGTCCGGGTCGCCGCGGTGAACGGCTCGCTGATCACCGACCGGGTACTCGACCTCGCGGACACGATCCTGGAAACCGGCGGCCCCACGTCGTCGCTCGCCCCGACGCTGGTTTCTGCAGAGGCCTATCTCGGCGCGGAGCCGATCGTCGAGGCACTGCGCAACGGCGCGCAGATCGTCGTGACCGGCCGCGTCGCGGACCCGTCGCTCTTCCTCGCGCCCATGATGCACGAGTTCGGCTGGGACGCCCTCGACCATGCGCACCTGGGCCCCGGCAGCGGCATCGGCCACCTGATGGAATGCGGTGCGCAGGTCACCGGCGGATATTTCTGCGACCCGGGTTTCAAGGACGTACCGGAACCCTGGAACCTCGCGTTCCCGATTGCGGAAGTGGCGCCCGATGGCAGCGCGGTGCTCACCAAGGTCGCGGGTACCGGCGGCGCGGTGAACCTGATGACCGTCAAGGAGCAGATGCTCTACGAGGTACACGACCCGGCCAGCTACATCACGCCGGACGTCGTCGTGGACTTCACGACCGCCTCCCTCGAACAGGTGGGACCCGACCGCGTGCGGGTGAGCGGCATCGGCGGAAAGCCCCGTACGCCGACCCTGAAGGTGTCCATGGGCTGCATGGAGGGGTTCATCGGCGAGGACATGTTCTTCTACGCGGGGCCCGGCGCGCTGCGACGGGCCCGCCTCGCGAAGCGCATCCTGGAGGAACGGTTCAGGATCGTGAACCTCGATGCCGACGAATTGCGCATCGATTTTCTCGGTCTCGACGCGATTCACGGTGCGATGTCGCCATCCGACCAGCCTGAACCCTACGAGATCGCGGTGCGCGTGGCCGCGAGGACGCGTACGCGCGAGGAAGCGAACAAGGTCGGCCGCGAGGTGGACGGCATGGCGGTGTCGGGCGTCGGCCATACCGGCAAGCGCGTACCGCACCACGACCGGGTGCGGGAAATCATCGGCGTGTGGTCCGCACTCGTTCCGCGGGAGCGCATCCGGCCGTCCATCAACTATTTCGAGAGCTGACCATGCGAGTCCGGCTGCAGCACGTGGCGCACACGCGCTCGGGCGACAAGGGCAATACCTCGAACATCTCGGTCATCGCGTACGACCCCGTCTTCTATCCTTTCCTGAAGGCGCAGCTCGGGCCGGACGAATTCCTGCGCCACTACTCGGGTACCGTCCGCGGACCGGTCGAGCGGTACGAGGTAGACGCCATCGCGGCGCTCAACTTCGTCGCGCACGGGGCACTCGGAGGCGGTGTGTCCCGCAGCCTCTGCCTGGACAACTACGGAAAGTCTCTCTCGGCCGCGATTCTCGGGTTCGAGCTCGAGATTCCCGACGAACTCGCGGACCGGCTGCGCGGAATGCCCGCGTAGGCGCCGGGGCCTCCGCGCCCCTGCACGCATCTTGCGTAGTGCCGATCACCCGGAGGGCGCCACCGACGAGCGTCGAGGCCCCGCCGTCACGACCTCGCTTCGGGAAACGACGATTGGCACACCCCACTGACAAGGACACGACACCACCGGGTGCCTCCCGGACCGGCCATAGCCCATTCGACTTCCGGTACGAAACCGGTCCGAAGCCTCGTGTCCGCAGACGCAGGTCGCCCTTCCCGCGGTCGAGGGCCTACCGCCACTGACAGGAATCGCCGCGGTCCGACAGGCACGACATGCTCTTCACGACCATCGCGTTCGGGCTCGGCTTCCTGCCCGTCGTCTACGTACTGTTCTTCGCCATCGGTCGGCTGTCCCATGCCGGTGCCGCGGGGTGGCTGCTGGTCGCGTCGCTGTTCTTCTACGGCTACTGGATGCCCGCGTTCACGCTGCTGCTCGCGGGGTCCATCTGCGTCAATTTCTTCGTGGGCCGGGCGATCTCCGGACACGTCGCGATGCAGGGTCGTCCCCGGGCGCGGACGTGGCTGATCGCCGGCATCACCTTCAACCTCGCACTGCTCTCGTACTTCAAGTACGCGAACTTCCTGGTCGACACCTTCGACATGCTATCGGGCATTAACCTGTCCATCGGGAAGGTCACGCTGCCGATCGGCATATCGTTCTTCACGTTCACGCAGATCGCATTTCTGGCGGATGCGTACCAGAAGGGCGTGTCGGAGTACCGGCCGACCCACTACGGATTGTTCGTCACGTACTTCCCGCACCTCATCGCCGGCCCGGTCCTGCACCACGCGCAGATGATGCCGCAGTTCCGGCTGGAGTCGACCTACCGCATCGACGCAGCCAACACGGCGGCGGGCCTCACGATCTTCGCGATCGGTCTGCTCAAGAAGATCGTGATTGCCGACAGCATCAGCCCATATGCCGACGCCGTCTTCGACGCAGCCAGTCAGGGCACCGCTCTGTCGGGCTTCGAGGCCTGGCTGGGCTCCCTCGCCTACACGTTCCAGCTCTACTTCGACTTCTCGGGCTACTCGGACATGGCGGTGGGCCTCTCGCTCATGTTCAACATCCGGCTCCCGTACAACTTCGACTCTCCGTACAAGGCTCTCAACATCTCGGACTTCTGGCGCCGCTGGCACATGACGCTCTCGGCGTTCCTGCGCGACTACCTCTACATTCCGCTCGGCGGCAACCGGCTCGGCAGCGTCCGCCGTTACGTCAACCTCATGGTGACGATGCTGCTCGGGGGGCTCTGGCACGGCGCGAGCTGGACCTTCGTCGTCTGGGGCGGACTGCACGGTCTGTATCTCGTCGTGAATCACGGGTACCACGCACTCGCGGGGACGAGACGGGAAGCGTGGTCTCGCGTCGCGCCTTATCGGGCCGCGGCCTGGGCGATGACGTTCGTGGCAGTGGTCATCGCGTGGGTGTTCTTCCGGGCACCCACATTCGACGCAGCGAACACCGTGCTGCGGGCAATGTTCGGTGGCGGACAGTCAAGCTCGGGCGGGACGGACTCGGCCATATTCTGGAATGCCGGCACCAGTTCGCTGTGGGTCGCCGCTCACTGCACCGTGCTGGCAGTGATCTCGGTGTTCCTGCCGAACTCGAATGCCATCGGCGAGCGCGTTCTCGCCCGGTGCGTGCGCGATGACACCGTGAAATGGGTTCTGATCGGCGCCACGGTGGTGTTCGGGTCGTTCCTGATCGTGATCAACGAGACCAGGAATTCCGTGAGCCCCTTCATCTATTTCAATTTCTGAGATGTTCCGGCGCATCCTGCTCGTCCTGTCCGGAATGCTCGCCTGCGTGCTCGGCCTCGAACTCGCGCTGCGCGCACTGCCCACGAGCACGTACACGGACACGGGTTATCACATCGATCCGATGATCATCACCTACCGGCCGTACCACTCGTTCTGGTCGTCGGAAGGCTGGAACTTCGCCAATGCGATCCATCAGCACACGAACAACCTCGGCTTCCTCTCACCACGCGACTTCGTGCCGGACCCGGACGCTCTCGCCGTGATCGGCGACAGCTACGTGGACGCCTCCATGCTGCCCGTGCGGTACCGCGTGGGCGAACAGATTCAGGCACGGCTCCCGGGCCGGCCCGTCTATGCCATGGGCGGGCCAGGGTCGAGCCTGCTCGACTATGCGGAGCGCATCCGGTACGCGTCGGAGAAGCTGCGGATATCCGACTTCGTGATCATGGTCGAGGAAGGCGACGTACGACAGTCCTACTGCGGTTCGGGCAACAACCACGGCCCCTGTCTGGACCGGAACACAGGTCGGTTCACCACGCAGCGCCAGGCACCGCCGTCGCGGGCGAAGCTCGTCCTGCGACACTCCGAACTGCTGCAGTACCTGCTGGGTCACCTCCGTCTGGACCTGGTCGCGCTCGTCAAACGCGGATTTCGCCGCGTGTCGGCCGACAATGCCCCCGTCCCCCAGGGCGGCAGGACGCACGACGTGCCGCGCCCCGACGCCCAACGCATTCTCGACCGCTTCTTCGAGACCGTGCACAGGGACGTCCGCGGCCGCCTTGTGATGGTCTTCGACGCAGACCGACATGCCATCAACGGTGGCGAGGCCTCACACGACGCGACGCGTGATCTCGCCATGGCCCGCGCGCGTGCGGAGGGTGCAACCGTCGTGGACATGGACGCGCCATTCCGTGAGTTCGTGACCCGCACCGGACGGCATCTCGAGGTCTCGCCCGCGGATCACCACTGGAACCGGGCAGCCACCGCTCTCGTCGCGGATGCGGCGGTACGCGCGCTGCGCGTCGCCCGGGAGATTTCCGGGCAATGACCGTGCTCGAACAAGACCGGCATCCGGTGCCCGCAGACGCGGCGAGCGGTTGCCCCCCGGCCTGACTGCTCACTCTTCCGCGTCGCGCCTCAGGTCCTGCATGTATCGGGCAACTTCCCGGGCGGACGGGGCTTCCGATGCCGCGAGGCCCTCCAGGGCGCCGGCGCGATCGACTTCAGGCCGGTTCTGGCTGAGCTTCCACTTCCCCTCGAGCGACGACACGCGCAGCTCGAAAGCCCTGACGGCCTGGAGTTGCGCGGTCACGAACGAATCCGGCGCATCGGCGACCGACCAGGGTTCGGGCAGACCCCGTTCGTGGTGGTCGGTGAGTTTCGAGACGATCACGCGCTTTGCTTCCGGATCGTCCAGGAACGTCAGGGTCCCGGTCGCCTGGACGGCGACGTAGTTCCAGGTCGGAACGACCTTTCCGGTGACACGCTTCGTCTCGTACCAGGACGGAGACACGTAGGCGTTCGGGCCCGTGAACACGGCAACCGCCTCGATCGCACCCTCGACGTGACACTGCGGATTCGCTCGCGCGAGGTGTCCGATCAGCCGGCCCGATTCGGAGCCGTCGTCCTCCCAGAGGAGCGGCACGTGACTCACGCACGGACGACCCGCGACGCTCGTGACCAGGACTGCGAGCGGGTATTCGGCCATGAACGCGCGCAGCGTGTCGGCGTCGGATACCCGGAAATGGCCAGGGCAGTACATCACGCACTCCGGTAACGCGTGGTCTTCACGAACACGATCGCGATCATCGGAAGCAGGAATCCGATCGCGATGGACGCGATGAAGAGGTCGCCGAGCTGGCCGTAGTCGGCCGGGATCCGGATCGCGCCGGTCGCGTGGTCCTTGACCTCCCGGGTCACGGTGAAGATGCCGTTCACGTACTTCGTCCCGAGATTGGAGAGCGAGAGCGCGAGATTCGTGAACGACGCCATGACCGCGAAATAGGTGGCCTTGAGGCGGTCGGGCGCCGAGTTCGCGATCCACGCCAGCATCGGGATCATCGATATCTGTCCGAGAGGAGATTCGAGCGCCGTGTCGACGATCGCGATGAAGTGCGCATCGACGATCCCGTTGGTGTGTGCGGCCGTCCAGTGATGAAACCCGTAGTACATCGCGAGACTCGGCAACGAGAGGATCGTGCCCACGATCGTGAGAAAGCCGATGATGTACGCAATCGACCGCTCCGCCATGAATCGCCGGAACAGGAACATGCCGAACAGCGCGAGGCTCGCACCGATCAGCGACAGTTTCGCGAGAAATTCCTGATCGAAATGCAGCTCGTCGATCATCCACCAGGTCGCCCCCGCACCCGGTCCGGGAATCGCGCGGAAAACGAAGATGAGCAGCGCCGTACCCACGAGCGTGTGCCGCGCGGCCGGCTCGAGTTCGCTCACGAGCCGGACCATCAGGAACACCACGATCGCCATGGACGCGCCGAAGATGATCTCCTGCTTGAACTCGATGTCGGAGAGGCCGAGCGTCACCGACACCACCGCGAACAGCGCGCCGCCACCGAGGATCCACCAGTTGACCGGCGGCCGCTCGAAGTGACCGTGCACGGCGTGGTCGATTTCCTCCGCGGTCAGCCCCGTGCGACGCAGCTTCGACACGAGCCGACGCTGCAGGTGACCCGCAAGGATCACTCCGAACACGGACACCGCCGGCACGACGAGCGCCATCATGTAGATTTGGCGGTATTTCTCGACCCTGGCAGCCTCGGGCAGGCTGGACGCATCGGCGAACATGATGACGTTGGCGAGTGACACGAGCACGCCGCCCCCGACGATCGCGACCCGGCCCAGCGTCTGCATCGTGGTGTGGCCGGCACGACGCGCAGCCTCCGACACGACGTTGCCGTGCTCGTCGAGACGGGGCACCGCCTCGACCGTCATCGCGTCGGCCACCACGTCCTGGATCACGTAACCGATGGGCGCGAGCAGCGCCGCCAGCACGAACCAGTGATCGGCGCTCATGATCGCTTCCATGCCGGCGCGATCGCTCAGCAGGCCGATCATGATCAGGATGCTTCCGGCCAGCAGCGAGGCGCCGAAGTAGATGAGCCAGCCCTTCCAGCGCCAGAGCAGGTCGACCAGATGCCCCATCGGCATCTTGAGTGCCCACGGCAGCCCGGCCCAGAAGCCGAGCGCGGCGAGGAACTCGGCGGACAGCCCGAGATAGTCCTTGATGAAGAACGTGCCCACGATCCCGGTCAGACCCGAGATACCGTAGGCCATGTACACCATGAGCGGAGGCAGATACGAAAGCCGCATCTGCCGGCCGAGATCCAGGATGTTGCGGTCGATCCAGCCCCAGAGCGAGGGCCGTGCGGTGGCTGACGTGGTCGTCATGGGTGACGCTCGCGTTGTTGTGTGACGGAACGTCGCAGAGAGTAGCGGAAATCGCGTGAAGTTCACGCGGAAAAAAGAAAAGCGCACGTGCTGCGTTGCATCACGTGCGCTTCCGGGAATTTCGGCAGGATGGCCGGCCTGCGCGCCGGGCACCCGCGCCCGGTCAACCGGCCATCGCGAGCATGAGCTGGTTCACACGACGCACGAAACTCGCCGGATCCTCCAGCTGCCCGCCTTCGGCGAGCATGGCCTGGTCGAAGAGGACGTGACTCCAGTCCGCGAAGCGCGCGTCGTCCGCCTCGGACTTGAGGCGCGTCACGATCGGATGTTGCGGGTTGACCTCGAGGATCGGCTTGCTCCCGCCGGTCTGCTGACCGGCCGCCTTCAGCAGGCGCTCGAGGTTCATGCCCATACCGTACTGGTCGGCGACGAGACACGCCGGCGAGTCCGTAAGGCGATGGGTCACCCGGACCTCCTTGACCTGCTCGCCGAGCGTCTTCTGGATGCGGTCGGTGAGATCCTTGAGGTTCTCGGCCTCCTGCTTCTGCGCCTCCTTCTCCTTCTCGTCCTCGAGCTTGCCGAGATCCAGATCGCCCTTCGCGACGGATGCGAGCGACTTGCCGTCGAACTCGGTGAGGCTCGCCACGACCCACTCGTCGACACGGTCGTGCAGCAGCAGCACCTCGACGCCCTTCTTCCGGAAGATCTCGAGGTGCGGGGAGTTTCGCGCCGCGGCGTAGGAATCGGCCGTGATGAAATAGATCTTGTCCTGGCCTTCCTTCATCCGCGACACGTAATCGGCGAGCGTGACGTCCTGGGCGTCGCCGTCGTTGTGCGTGGACGAGAAGCGCAGCAGCTTCGCGATGCGCTCGCGATTCGCGTGATCCTCCCCGATCCCTTCCTTGAGGACACGGCCGAACTGTTCCCAGAACGTCGCATACTTCTCCTTGTCGTTCTCTGCCAGGTCCTCCAGGAGACCGAGCACCTTCTTCGCGGCACCGTTGCGAATCGATTCGACGTCCCGGGACTGCTGCAGAATTTCGCGGGAAACGTTGAGCGGCAGATCGTTCGAATCGATCACGCCGCGCACGAAACGCAGATAGGCGGGCATGAGCTGCTCGGCGTCGTCCATGATGAACACACGGCGCACGTAGAGCTTCACGCCGCGCCGGTGGTCGCGGTCCCAGAGATCGAACGGGGCTCGCGCCGGGACGTAGAGAAGCTCCGTGTACTCCTGGCGCCCCTCGACCTTGGCGTGCGTCCACGCGAGAGGTGCCTCGAAATCGTGTGCGACGTGCTTGTAGAACTCCTCGTACTGGTCCTTCGTGATGTCACCCTTGGGCCTCGCCCACAGGGCGGAGGCCTCGTTGATCTTCTCCTCCTCGTCCTTCAGTACGTGCGCCTTCTTCTCCTCGTCCCACTCTTCCCTGCGCATCATGATCGGCAGGGTGATGTGGTCCGAATACTTCTTGACGATGTCCCGGAGACGCCATGTCGACAGCAGGTCTTCCTCGCCCTCGCGCAGGTGGAGCGTGACCTCGGTGCCCCGCGACTCGCGCGGTACGGTCTCGAGGATGTATTCGCCGTCGCCGGTGGACTCCCACTTCACGCCGTGCTCGGCCGTGAGGCCTGCCCGCCGCGTGATCAGCGTGACCCTGTCCGCGACGATGAACGCGGAGTAGAAGCCGACGCCGAACTGGCCGATCAGGTTCGCGTCCTTCGCCTGGTCACCCGTGAGCGACTGGAAGAACTCGCGCGTACCGGACTTCGCGATCGTGCCGATGTTGCGGATGACCTCGTCCCGCGACATGCCGATGCCGTTGTCCGAGACGGTCACCGTGCGGGCCTCCTTGTCGAAGTACACGTGGATGCTCAGATCGGGATCGTTCTCGAACAGTGCCGGGTCCGCCAGGGCCTCGAATCGGAGCTTGTCCGCGGCGTCGGACGCATTCGATACGAGTTCCCGCAGGAAGATCTCCTTGTTGCTGTACAAGGAATGGATCATGAGGTCGAGCAGTTGTTTGACCTCGGCCTGAAAACTGAGCTTCTCCTGTGTTTCGCTGCTCACGCTCTGCTCCCTGTGGTGATGGAATGAGTGGCGTCCGGACGCTTCGCACCGGACGCGGTTCTGCAGGGAGGTAGGGGCGCCACGTGGGCGTTTCAAGCCTTCGGCGGCGTTCGATGACCCGGCTGCCCCGACCCGCTTGCGGTCCATCCCGCCTCGGGAGACCATGCTCCTCGGCGCAGACCTGTCGTGCCCCCGTCGAGGGGCGCGGAACCCGGGCGGTGCCGACCGGTCTCTTCCGACGATCCAGCCCGTTCAGGAGCCGAACATGTCGTCACTGTCCCGTCTGCTGTTCCCCGCCCTGCTGCTGTTCGCCACGCTGGCCCAGGCGCAACCCCTGCCACTCGACAGGATCTCGCTGCCCCCCGGATTCCGGATCGAACTCTATGCCCGGGTCCCGGGCGCGCGGTCGCTCGCGCTCGGTGACCGCGGCACCCTGTTCGTGGGCACGATGGACGCGGGAAAGGTCTATGCGGTCCGGCCCGGCGCCGACGGCAGGGCAGCCGAGGTGCTCACGATCGCCCGCGGGCTGAACGTGCCGAACGGCGTCGCGTTCCGCGACGGTGCGCTGTACGTCGCGGAGATCGACCGCATCCTGCGTTACGACGAGATCGAGTCCCGCCTGGAGAACCCGCCGAAGCCGGTGCTGGTGACCGACCGGTATCCGTCGGACCGCGCACACGGGTGGAAATACATCAAGTTCGGGCCCGACGGGTGGCTCTACGTGCCCGTGGGCGCGCCCTGCAACGTCTGCGAACCGGACCCCGACCGTTACGCGCTCATCTCCCGCATCCGTCCGGACGGCACCGGATACCAGGTGTTCGCGCGCGGCATCCGCAACTCCGTCGGATTCGACTGGCATCCTGAAACGGGCGTGCTCTGGTTCAACGACCACGGCCGCGACTGGATGGGGGACGACCTGCCTTCGTGCGAACTGAACCGCGCACCGGAACCGGGAATGAACTTCGGGTTTCCCTACTGCCATCAGGGTGACACGCCGGACCCGGAGTTCGGGACCCTGCACGCGTGTTCGGAGTTCACGCCGCCAGCCTGGAAACAGGGTGGGCACGTCGCGCCGGATGGCCTTCACTTCTATCGGGGCGACATGTTTCCGCCCGAGTACCGGAACCGTGCGTTCATCGCCCAGCACGGCTCGTGGAACCGGACCCGCAAGAACGGCTACCGGGTCATGATGGCCACCATCCGTAACGGGACGGTCGTGCGGTTCGAGACGTTCGCTCAGGGCTGGCTCGAGGGTCAGCGCAGCTGGGGCCGCCCGGTCGACCTGCTCGAACTGCGGGACGGCAGCCTGCTCGTCAGTGACGATCAGGCCGGTGCGATCTACCGCATCACGTACGCGAAATGACGCACGGCCGCCTGGTCAGGAGCCCTCCGCGTCGCCCCCCCGCCCGGATTCTCCCTCCGCCACGCGCAGGCTCCAGAACGCCGTGTCGCTGACCATGTCCATGAGCCGCACATAGTCGGTCTTGCCATTGCCGAGCAACGGAATCTCGGGCAGCCGGATGATGTTGCGCGCGACGGCGAGATCCTGTGCGCCGAGTCCCCGCGCGGCCTGCGCGAGACGCCGGCGGTCCAGCACGCGGTCCGTCGTGAAGAGTACCGTGGTCTCCCCACCCGATGCCTCGAGCTTGAGCACGGCCGCATGCGCGCATTCCGGAGAGGCCGCCGCCGCGACGCGCTCGACCTGATCGAGCGAGACCATCTCTCCCGCGATCTTCGCGAACCGGCGTACGCGCCCGACTATCCGCAGGAATCCCTCGGCGTCGACGTCCACGACGTCGCCGGTCCGATACCAGCCCTCGCCGAATGCGGACGACACGGGCTGGACGATGCCAGGCATGTCCTCGGTGATGTATCCGAGCATCACCGCGGCACCGCGCACGTGCAGGACACCGCCCTTCTCGATGCCGTGCACCGGCTCGAGCCTCGCTTCGAGCCCCGGCAGAAGCCGGCCGACGCATCCACTCCGGAAGCCGAGCGGCGTGGACAGCGAGATCACCGTGCATTCCGTCGCGCCGTAGCCCTCGAGGATCCGCAGCCCGAACTTCTCCAGCCACAGGCGGGTGACGTCCTCTCCGAGCTTTTCACCGCCGGATATGACATATCGGAGCGTGCCGAAGTCGCCGGCGTGCGCGTGGCGCGCGTAGAACCCGAGAAACGTGCTCGTTCCGAACAGATAGGTGGCATCGCGGCGGTATGCAATCTCCGGGATGGCCCTGTACCGCAGCGGCGACACGTAAAGAAAGAGCTTCACGCCGGTGAGCAGGCACAGCCACACACCCGCCGCGAAACTGTAGGCGTGATACATCGGCAGCGCGTTCAGCACCTTGTCCGCGGGCGTGAAGTCCAGGACCGTCGCGATCTGACGGATGTTCGCCTGGAGACCGGCGTGCGAGAGCGCGACACCCTTGGGCTGCCCTTCGGACCCCGACGTGAACAGGATCGCCGCGGTATCGTGCGGACCGACGCGCGCACGCACGAGACGCGGCCACCAGATCGCGAAGCCGAACAGCCAGACGCGGTCCCACGGGCCGAACTCCCGGCGCACGTCCTCGAGATAGAGCACACGCACGCCGTCGAGTGCGTCGATCAGAGGCTGCAGCCCCGCCTGGTCGACGAACGCGCGGGACGTGACGACGGTACGAAGGCACGCGGTCGCCTGCGCGGCCCGGACACCCTGCACGCCGCTCGTGTAGTTCAGCATGGCCGCGACGCGCCCCGAACACTGCAGGGCGAGCAGCATGTTCACGGAAGCGATCATGTTCGGCAGCAGCAGGCCGACGGACTCGGATTCCCGCGTGTGCCGCCGGATCCACCGCGACAGCGCGAGACTCGCCTTCAGCAGGCTCCCGTACGTTCCGGGCCGTTCGTTGGCATCCTCGATGATCTCTGTGCGGCGCCCCTCTCTCGCGACCGCGTCGAGAAATCGGTCGAAGAGTCCTTCCGGCACGTGGGACTGGAACGCGGCGTTGCGCATGATGCGCGCGAGTTCCCGCGAACCGGCCTCGCGCCTGGCCCTGGGTCCGGCCGCGGGCGACGGGTCCAGGTGCGTGGGAGCCTGGATGTGGATCCGCACCTTCGTCCGCAGGCCGCGCGAACGACTCGGACGTTCGATGTGCACGGGCACGAGGGTCGCACCGCTCTTCATCGCGAGCAGCGCGGCACCTTCGTAGATCTTCATGACATTGGCCGCGCGTTCGATGCGGCCCTCGGGAAACACGGCCACGGGCCGCCCCGCTTCCAGCAGGCGCATCGCGCGCTTGATCGTCATGGGGTCACTCATGTCCCAGGCATGACCCTCGAACAGACGCATCCTCGAGAACCACCGCACGACGCCGTGCCGGAGTTCCTCCCGCGGAAAGAGAACGACGGGTGAGACAGGCAGGCACATCCCGAGCAGCACGGCGTCGGAGATGCCGGGGTGGTTCGCGAGAAGGATCACCCGTCGTCCGAAAAGTGGTGCGGGCTCCCCGAGCACACGAACGCCGCAAGACAGGCGGACGCAGAACCGCACCACCGCCCTCATGACATGCGCAACCCTCATCGGTCACGTTTCTCCGGGACGCAGCATGAACTGACCCTCAAGCCGGGACATGACGAACCGATTCCAGTGACAGCCGCGGGCCGCGCAAAGGTCCGGGAAAGGCCCCTCCGGCACGGCCTGCCGTCACGACAGCCACGCAACACTTTTCCGAAATCTCCCGTTTCGAGAGATTTGCTGGAAAAAAATGGCACTCGTACAGTGGGTTAGCGCCACGCTCCTCGAAGAAACGCACTGGCGCCAGTGTCCCACCACTTCAGTCAGGAGAAAGATCATGGACATGCAGCTCCCGCACGCGCTCGCCAAACTCGCACATCCGTTCGAGGAAGCCCGTCGGGCTCCTCGCAAGGAGTTCTTCTGTTCCGACCAGTGCTCGGCCTCCTATTCCGCCGGGCAGAACGCCGTCTGGCTCAGGATGCACCCGTCGCCCCGCCCGAGTTTCAACCAGGCGCTGCTGCGGGATCTCGCGGCGTACTGTGAACTGCTCACCGAAACGGGAGGCGACATCGAGATGAATGGCGACAGGGCGCCGATCGAGTTCGTCGTGCTCGCATCCGCGGTTCCCCGTGTGTTCAATTTCGGTGGGGATCTCGCGCTGTTCTCGCAGCTGATTGCAAGACGGGATCATCCTGCCCTGCTCGAGTACGGCGAGTCCTGCATCCGGGTGCTGCATCGCAACCACGTCGCGCACGGGCTCGGCGCCCTCACGATTTCGCTGGTGCAGGGGGAGTGTCTGGGCGGCGGGTTCGAGGCCGCACTCTCGAGCGACGTGATCGTCGCGGAAAGGTCCAGCCGCTTCGGATTTCCGGAGATCCTGTTCAACCTGTTCCCGGGCATGGGTGCGTACTCGTTCCTGCAGCGACGTGTCGGACACGCGAAGACCGAGGAACTGCTTTCCAGTGGCAAGGTACTGAGCGCCGATGATATGCTTCTTTTGGGTATAGTGGATGTCGTATGCGATGATGGCAGGGGCGAGTCCGCCGTCGAGCAGTGGGTCCACGAAAGGCGCCGATGCCGGAACGGCCTGGCGGGCATCGCACGGACCCGCAGGCGGGTATGCGGCGTGGATTACGCGGAGCTTCGCGACATCGTGAGGATCTGGGCAGACACGGCGATGGACCTGTCGCCGCGCGATCTCAAGCTCATGCAGCGACTGGTGTCCCGCCAGGACGGTGTGGCGCGCGACGAGGCGCTGCATTGATCGCAATCGACGGGCGTCGTCGTCCTGTACAGGCTGCGCCCGTCCGCTAACGACAGAACGATCGAAATGCGGGACGACAAACTCGAATACAGCATCCAGGAGGTGGCAGAGAAGCTCGGCGTCCCGGTGCAGAAGCTTCGCCGGTGGGACGCTCAGGGCGTGCTCGTGGCGCGGCGGACGGATGGGGGCCATCGCCGGTATGCGAGGGAGATCGTCGACGGGCTCGCCGCGTCCACGCTCGGCAGCACCATGGACCGCTACAACGACGAACTCGAGCATGCGCGCAAGGCGCTGCAGGAGAAGCGGCGGATCATCCAGCTCCTGCTCGAGAGCGAAAGTCGCTACCGTGACCTCGTCGAGACCTCCCACGACCTCATCTGGACGACCGACTCCCAGGGCCGCTTCACGTATCTGAACGGGGCGGCCTACGAGATCTTCGGCCTGAAACCGCAGGAACTCATCGGCCGCTGTTTCTTCGACTTCGAGGCAAGACCGTCGCACGTCTCGAACCGGCGCTTCCTGTCGCAGCTCAAGCGGCTGGGTGAAGTGAAGAACTACACGACGCAGCTCGTGTCCGTGGACGGGCACGAGCGGTGGGTCGGGATCAACGCGCGCGTCGCGCACGACGAAGCCGGCGGCGTGATGTGCATCCGGGGTACGGCCCGCGACATCACCGAGCAGCAGCAGGCCGCGCTGCAGACCGAGTACTTCGCCACGCACGATCCGCTCACCGGCCTGCCGAACCGTGTGAGCCTGCACAAGTCCGTGGAACGTGCGATGCACTCGCACGAGAAGGGCGCGGTCGTCTTCATCGACCTCGACCACTTCAAGTACGTGAACGACAACGTGGGCCACCGCCGCGGGGATCAGATGCTCGTCGCCGTGGGCGGCATCCTGCGCGAGGTCGCCGACGGACTCGGGGCGACGGTCTACCGGCTCGGCGGCGACGAGTTCGCCGCGCACATTCCGGGGGCACTGCGCCCCCAGGCCCAGGACACGGCGGATGCCCTGCTCACGCGACTGAGGCAGTGCCCGATCCCCCTGCCGAGCGACGACCGCGTCGTGTCGGTGACCGGCTCGGCCGGCATCGCTCTGTACCCGTTCCACGGCAACGAACCGAACAGCGCGTTCGCCTGCGCGGACATCGCGCTGTACCAGGCGAAGGACGCCGGTCGCAATCGCGTGGTGATCTACGGCCAGGACGGTGGTGACGCCCTGCGCACGACGCACCGCCGCGTGATCTGGGCCAAGCAGCTGCGCGAGGTTCTCGACGAGGATCGCGTGCTGCTCTACGTCCAGCCGGTCATCCGCCTGAACGACGAGGAACCCATGCACTACGAGGTGCTCGTCCGGATCGAGGATGACGAGGGCCGCATCGTCGCGCCACAGCAGTTCATCGAAGCGGCCGAATCGATCGGGATCGTGCAGGAAATCGATCTGCGCGTGATCCAGAAGCTCGTGGATTATCTCAGCGTCCCGACCCGCCGTGGCATGCGCTCACGTTTCTTCGTGAACCTGTCCCGTCTTTCGATCTCGGATCCTGAGTGGACGCGCCGCTTCCACGCGTTGCTCGATCAGGCCGACATCTCCCGGGGCCAGATCGTGTTCGAGATCTCGGAAGCGGCGGCGATGGCCGAGGTGTCGATCAGCAAGGGGTTCATTCGCGAACTCAAGCAGAAGGGTTACCGGTTTGCGCTCGACAATTTCGGCGCGGGTTTCAGTTCGTTCTACTACCTGAGGCAGTTCGACGTCGACTACATCAAGATCGACGGCAGTTTCGTGCGTGACCTCACCCGCGACGATGCAAACGCGATCTTCGTGAAGGCGCTCTGCGACGTCGGACAGGGGCTGTCGAAACAGGTGATCGCCAAATGGGTGGAAACGCCCGAGGTCCTGTCGCGCCTGAACGAAATGAAGGTGGAGTACGCTCAGGGCTTTCTCTTCAACCGGCCCTTCCCGATCGAAGCACCGGAAACACGGGAGCCTGCTTTCCTGAAGCAGGCCGCTTCGACGCACCACTGAGATCGACCGCTCCCTGCGCCTGCGCGCACGCGGTCACCGTTGCGGGGGAGGCGGCGCTTCGGGTGCGTCCGTTAGTCGCCCCGTGCACCCCGTGCTACTGGCCGAGCGGCCAGCCCGAGCGGAGCCGGTCCGCCCAGAAGAGCGCCATCTGCGCCTTGACGTCGGTGATGCGCCCCGTGCGAATCCACTCGAGCGCTTCGTCGAGCGGCACGACCAGCGTTTCCAGAAATTCCTCGTCGTCGAGATGTCGCGCCGAGTACGTCAGTCCGCGAGCGACGAAGACCTCGACGACCTCGTCCGAGTAACCGATGCAGGGGTGCAACGAGCACAGACGCACCCACTCGGCGGCCTCGTACCCTGTCTCTTCGAGCAGTTCACGCTTTGCCGTCTCGAGGTGCGGCTCGCCGGCTTCCAGCTTGCCGGCGGGAAGCTCGTAGAAGTGCCTGCCGACGGGATAACGGAACTGACGCTCGAGCAGGATCGACCAGTCATCGAAGATCGGCAGGATCACCGCCGCGCCCGGGTGCACGACATATTCGCGGCGCGCCTGGTTGCCGTCCGGCAGGCGTACCTCGTCTTCCCTCACCTCCAGCATTCGGCCGCGATAGCGGACGGCACTCGAGATCCGGTGTTCGGTGAAGTCCTGGTCGCCGTCGCTCACAGAGTCGCCTGCATCGCGCGCTGGCAGATGGTCATCAGCCAGCCCGGCACGATCCCGACGACGAGTGCCGCGATGCCGTTGATCGACAGGAGTACGCGGACGCCGAAGTCGGACTGGATGGGTGTCGTGTCCACGGGCTCGTCGAAGTACATGAGCCGCACGATCCGGAGGTAGTAGAAGGCACCGATCAGCGAGAAGACGACGGCGAGCACGGCGAGCCACGTGTACCCTGCCTGCACGACGGCATCGAGCACCGACAGCTTGGCGTAGAAGCCGACCGTCGGCGGAATGCCCGCCATCGAGAACATCAGCAGCAGCATCAGGAATGCGTACCAGGGACTGCGCCGGTTCAGCCCCTTGAAGTCCTCCAGACGATCGGCCTCGAAGCCCTCGCGCGACAGGAGGAGGATCATGCCGAAGGTCCCGAGCCCGGTCAGCGCGTAGACCGCCACGTAGAACATCGCCGACGAGTAGCCGCTGACGGTCCCGGAGAGTATCCCGAGCAGCAGGAATCCCATGTGCGAGATCGTGGAATACGCGAGCATCCGCTTGAGGTTGGTCTGCGCGATGGCCGTGATGTTGCCCACGGCCATCGACAGGATCGCAAGCAGGATGAGCATCTGCTGCCACTCGATCAGCAGGGAGCCGTGCCCGAGGGACTGCACGAGCATGCGGATCGCGAACGCGAACGCGGCCAGCTTCGGGGCCGTGCTGATGAAGAGTGCAACCGAAGTGGGCGCGCCCTGATAGACGTCCGGCACCCACATGTGGAACGGAACGGCCCCCAGCTTGAATGCGAGCCCGGCCACCACGAACACGAGGCCGAACAGCAGGATGGTCATGTTCGCGCTGCCGGTGGCGATGCGATCCGCGACACGAGGTATCTCGAGAGACCCGGTCGCACCGTAGATCATCGACATGCCGTAGAGCAGCATCCCGGAAGCTAGGGCGCCCAGGACGAAATACTTCATGGCTGCTTCCGTGCTGTCCGCCGACTCCCGGTGCAGTGCGACCAGCGCATAGAGCGAAAGCGACAGCAGTTCGAGGCCCAGGTACAGCATCAGGAAGTGATTGGCCGAGATCATGACCATCATCCCAAGCGTCGCGAACAGCGAGAGCGTGAAGAACTCGCCCCGATACATGCCGCGGAGGCGCACGTAACCGCGCGAGTAAACCAGCATCGCCGCGACCGAGATGTAGACCATCATCTTGAGCGTGTCGCTCATCGGATCGTCCACGAACATTCCGTGGAACGCGAACGACACGTCCGTTCGCGAGGACGCGGCAGTCACCAGCGCGCACGCGGCGAGCGTGAGCAGCGTGAGCGCGTACGTGCCGCCCCGCTGCTCGTCCCGCAGGAACAGGTCGGCGATCAGGATCACGCACACCATCACGAGCAGCAGCACTTCCGGCCACACGGGAAGGAAATCGGCAGAGGTCAGAATCACGCGGGTCTCCGCTGGTTGTTCAGATGGCCGCGGGCGTCACGGCAGCTTGCTCTTCGCGACATGCTGCAGCAGATCCGCGACGGGGGTCTCCAGCACCGCGTTGAACGGTGCCGGATGAATGCCCATCCAGAGCACGGCGACGGCCAGCACCCCGAGGAACAGCCACTCGCGGGACTCGATGTCCTTGAGCGAGGCGACCTTGGCGTTCGCCACGGCGCCGAACACGACGCGCTTGTACATCCAGAGCGTGTAGGCCGCGCCGAAGATGAGCGTGCTGGCAGCAAGAAACGCGAACCAGAAATTGACCTTCATCGCGCTCATGATGACCATGAACTCGCCGACGAAGCCGCTCGTCCCCGGCAGGCCGGCGTTGGCCATCGCGAACAGCATGAAGAAGGCCGCGAACACCGGCATCGTGTTCACGACACCACCGTAGTCGGCGATCTGCCGCGAATGCAGCCGGTCGTACATGACGCCCACGCACAGGAAGAGTGCGCCGGACACGAACCCGTGCGAGATCATCTGGACGATCGCACCCTGCACGCCCAGCCGCTCGAACAGGAACATCCCCAGCGTCACGAATCCCATGTGCGCGATCGAGGAGTACGCGATGAGCTTCTTCATGTCGGTCTGGACGAGTGCCACGAGACCGATGTAGACGACCGCGATGAGTGACAGCGCGATCATGAGGCCGCCCAGTGCGTGGCTCGCATCCGGCGCTATGGGCAGGGAGAAACGCAGGAAGCCGTATCCCCCGAGCTTCAGCATGATGGCAGCCAGCACGACCGAGCCGCCGGTCGGCGCCTCGACGTGGGCATCCGGGAGCCACGTATGCACCGGCCACATGGGAACCTTCACGGCGAACGCGATCAGGAACGCGAAGAAGAGAAGCACCTGCGCGTTCATCGACAGCGGCAACCGGTAGAGATCAGCGAGCGCGAAGCTGCCGCCGCTCGTGCGGTACAGGTACAGCAGCGCGATCAGCATGAGGAGCGATCCGAGCAGCGTGTACAGGAAGAACTTGATGGACGCGTAAACCCGGTTCGGCCCGCCCCATACACCGATCACGATGAACATGGGGATGAGCGTCGCCTCGAAGAACACGTAGAAGAGCAGCGCGTCCGTCGCGGCGAAGACGCCGTTCATGAGGCCCGACATCACGAGGAACGCGGCCATGTACTGCGCCACTCGGGATTCGATGACCTTCCAGCCCGCGACGACCACCAGGATGGTTGTGAAGCTGTTGAGAAGGATCAGGAGTAGCGAGATCCCGTCTATGCCGAGCGCGTAGTTGACGTTGAAGCGCGTGATCCAGGGCGTGTGCTCGACGAACTGCATGCCGTGGAGCGACGGATCGAAGTAGATCGCGAGCGGTATGGCGACCACGAAGCCCGCGAGTGCGCCGAGCAGCGCGACCGCGCGCGCGAGCCCGGCGTTGCGATCGGAACCCGTGGCCAGCACGAGTGCCCCGGAGAGAATGGGCACCCAGATTACGAGGGTCAGCAGTGGCGTGGAAGTCATCGCGGCCTCACGTCCTGACGAACCACCACGTCAACAGCGCGAAGACGCCGATGATCATCGTGAACGCATAGTGGTAAATGAATCCGGACTGGAACTTCCGGACGATCTGTGAGAACCATCCGATCACGCGGGCCGTTCCGTTGACGACGAGTCCGTCGATGATCGTGACGTCGCCCACGCGCCAGAGGGCCGTGCCGAGCGCACGTGCGCCGCCGGCGAAGACCGCGTTGTAGATCTCGTCGAAGTAGTACTTGTTGACGAGCAGCGTGTGCAGGCCGCGGAACCGGCTGGCGAGGCCGGCCGGGATGTCCGGCCGCCTCAGATAGAACACCCACGACACGACGACGCCGGCGGCCGCCAGCCAGAACGGCAGTGCCGTGAAGGCATGGAGACCCATCGCGACCGCGCCGTGGAAGTGTTCGCGCAGGTCCGCCATGGCTTCGTGGTGTTCGGCGACGTGTATCGCCTGTCCGAAGTAGTTGCCGAACAGCATGGGTTCGATCGCGATGAAGCCGATCACCACGGACGGAATCGCGAGCAGGATCAGCGGAACGGTGACGACCCACGGCGACTCGTTCGGGGGGCCGCCGTGCGCGTGATCGTCCGCATGGGCATCATGATGCGCCGCCTCGTGACCGTGTCCCTGGGCGCCGAAACGTTCCTTGCCGTGGAAGACCAGGAAATACATCCGGAAGCTGTAGAAGGCCGTCACGAAAACGCCCGCCACCACGGAGAAGTATGCGAATCCGCTCCCGGCGATGTGCGAGGCCCCGACGGCCTCGATGATGCTGTCCTTCGAATAGAAGCCGGCGAAGAACGGCGTGCCGATCAGCGCGAGCGATCCGACGAGCGAGGTTATCCAGGTGATGGGCATGTACTTGCGCAGGCCGCCCATGTTCCGGATGTCCTGGTCGTGGTGCATTCCGATGATCACCGAGCCGGCGGCCAGGAACAGCAGCGCCTTGAAGAACGCGTGGGTCATCAGGTGAAAGATCGCCACCGAGTAGGCGGAGGCCCCGAGGGCCACGGTCATGTAGCCGAGCTGCGAAAGCGTCGAATAGGCGACCACGCGCTTGATGTCGTTCTGGACCATCCCCAGGAAGCCCATGAAGAGCGCCGTGATCGCGCCGATCACGAGAACGACGGAGAGCGCGGTGTCCGAGAGCTCGAACAGGGGCGACATCCTCGCCACCATGAAGATACCCGCGGTGACCATGGTCGCCGCGTGGATCAGCGCGGAAATCGGGGTGGGACCTTCCATGGAATCCGGCAGCCACACGTGGAGCGGAAACTGCGCCGACTTGCCCATGGCGCCCACGAACAGGAGCAGGCAGATCACCGTCAGCAGGGACCACTGGGCGCCCCCCCAGATCGAGATCGTGTCGGCCGCGCGCGCGGGCGCCAGCCCGAAGACCGTCGCGTAGTCGAGCGAGCCGAAGTGCGCGAGGACGAGGCCGATGCCGAGGATGAAGCCGAAGTCGCCGACCCGGTTCACGAGGAACGCCTTGAGGTTCGCGAAGATCGCGGTCGGGCGCGTGTACCAGAACCCGATCAGGAGATACGAGACGAGCCCCACCGCTTCCCAGCCGAAGAACAGCTGCAGGAAGTTGTTCGCCATCACGAGCATGAGCATCGAGAAGGTGAACAGGGAGATGTAGCTGAAGAACCGCTGGTAGCCGGGGTCGTCGGCCATGTAGCCGATCGTGTAGATGTGCACCATCAGCGACACGAAGGTCACGACGAGCATCATCGTCGCCGTGAGCGAATCGATGAGGAAGCCGATCTCGAGGTGGATGTCGCCCGACACGAGCCAGGTGTAGACGGGACCGTTGAACACGTGGCCGGCCGTCACGTCCTGGAAGATCGCGACCGATGCGATGAAGGACACGAGGACGCCGAGAATGGTGACCACGTGCGCACCGGCACGCCCCACGAATCGGCCGAAGAGGCCGGCCACGACGGCACCAGCGAGCGGCGCGAGAGGAACGACGAGGTAGAGTCCCTTCATTTTCAGTTCTTCAGCGAGCGCAGATCGTCGACATTGATGCTGCGGATGTTCCGGAACAGCACCACCAGTATCGCGAGGCCGATCGCCGACTCCGCGGCAGCCACCGTCAGGATGAAGAAGACGAACACCTGGCCGGCCAGGTCGTGCAGGAAATGGGAGAAGGCGATGAAGTTGAGGTTGACGGCGAGAAGCATGAGTTCGATCGCCATCAGCAGGATGATCACGTTCTTGCGGTTCAGGAAGATGCCGACGACGCTTATCGCGAACAGGATGGCGCCCAGCACGAGGTAGTGTGAGAGGGAAATCATGATCAGCCCGTGACCTCCTCGGTCTCCTGTACGGCTGTCCGCGGCTTCTCGGCTGCCATCGAGACGATCCTCACGCGGTCGCGGCGACGCACGACGACCTGGCGTGCCGGATCGACGTACTTGCTGTCCTTCCGACGTCGCAGGGTGAGCGCGATCGCGGCGACGATGGCGACGAGCAGGATGACGGCCGCGATCTCGAAGGGGTAGACGTAATCGGTGTAGAGCAGCCGTCCGAGCTCGCGCGTGTTGCTGTAGTTCGCGGGCAGCGGCGCCGGTGGCGGCATGCTCCCGAGGCTGAAGTACTTGCCCCACAGGACCGCGGCCATTTCGGCGAGCATCGCGAAGGCCACCACGAGAGCGGGAACGAGGTAGTCCCAGTATCCCTCCCTGAGGCGGTCGAGATTGATGTCGAGCATCATGACCACGAACAGGAAGAGGACCATCACGGCGCCGACGTAGACCAGCACGAGCGCGATCGCGAGGAATTCGGCTTCGAGGAGCAGCCAGAGCCCGGCCGCCGTCACGAAGGACAGGACGAGGAACAGCGCGGCGTGCACGGGGTTGCGGGCGGTGATCACGCGCAGCGCCGAGGCCACGAGGATCAGGGAGAAGGCATAGAAGACGATGGACGAGTACGTCATGAGTCGGGGCTCAGCGATAGGCGGCGTCGGATGCCCGGTCGGCGGCAATCTGCTGCTCGTACCGGTCACCGATGGCCAGGAGCATTTCCTTGGTGTAGACGAGATCGCCCCTGCGTTCGCCGTGATACTCGAACAGGCGGGTCTCGACGATGGAATCCACGGGACAGGACTCCTCGCAGAATCCGCAGAAGATGCACTTGGTGAGATCGATGTCGTAGCGGGTCGTGCGCCGCGTGCCGTCCTCGCGGGGTTCCGACTCGATCGTGATCGCCAGTGCGGGACAGACCGCTTCGCAGAGCTTGCAGGCGATGCACCGCTCTTCACCGTTCGGATAGCGGCGCAACGCGTGGAGACCTCGGAACCGGGGGCTCTGCGGCGTCTTCTCGTCGGGATACTGCACGGTGATCTTGCGCGCGAAGAGGTGGCGCCCCGTCAGCATCATGCCCTTCACGAGTTCGAAGAGCAGGAAGGTGCTGAAGAATTCCCGGACGCGATTCATGATCCGTACCTCACTTCTGCCAGAGCCACAGCGACGTCTGCATCCAGCCGCCGATGACGATGAGCCACACCAGGGTCACGGGAATGAACACCTTCCAGCCCAGTCGCATGATCTGGTCGTAGCGATAGCGCGGGAAGGTCGCCCGGAACCACAGGAAGAGAAACAGCACGAACGCGATCTTCGCGAGGAGCCACGGAAATCCGTCCGGCAGGAAGGGGACCGGCGAGAGCCAGCCTCCGAGAAACATGATCGCGGCCAGCGCGGAGACGAGGATCATGTTCGCGTATTCGGCCAGGAAGAAGACCGCGAAGGCCATGCCCGAGTATTCCACGTGAAAGCCGGCGACGATCTCCGATTCGCCTTCGGCGACGTCGAACGGGGCACGGTTGGTCTCTGCCACGCCCGAGATCAGGTACACGAGGAACAGCGGGAAGAGCGGGATGAAGTTCCACGACACGAGCCCCCAGCCACTGCCCTGGCGCTGGACGATCTCGACGAGATTCAGGCTGTGCGACATCATCAGCACGCCCACCAGCGCGAACACCATCGCGATCTCGTAGGACACGATCTGCGCGGCCGATCGCAGTGCGCCCAGGAATGCGTACTTCGAATTGGACGCCCAGCCCGCGATGATGACGCCATACACGCCCATGGAAGTGATCGCCATCACGTACAGCAGACCGGCATTCACGTTGGCGAGGACGAGATTCGGGTCGAAGGGAATCACCGCCCACGCCGCGAGGGCCGGCATGATCGACAGGATCGGCGCCATGAGGAACAGGAACTTGTTCGCGCCGGTCGGGACGATGATCTCCTTCGTCATCAGCTTCAGCGCGTCCGCGATCGGCTGGAGCCATCCCTTCGGGCCTACCCGGTTGGGGCCCACCCGCACCTGGATGTAACCGATGATCTTGCGCTCCGCGAACGTGAGGTACGCCACCGCGATGAACAGTGGCAGCACGATCGCGACGATCTTCGCGATGGACCAGACGAACGGCCACATCGGCCCGAAGAACTGTTCCAGGTAGTGGAGGTCCATGTCAGGCACTCGCTCGCGAGGTCGCGGCGACGCGCTCGATGTGCACGTCGCCCATCAGCGGACCCAGCCCGGCCGAGAACGGATGCCCCGCCGCGATCCGGACGCAGTGATCCGGCACACGATCGTCGAGCGCCGCGAACAGCATCACGGACGCGTCCCCCTGCGTGACACGCACCTGATCACCGTCGGCCACGGCGAGCTCGACGAGTGTCCTCGCGTTCATCGATGCCTGCGGGGGTTCGGCGTCGCGGGTTCTCTGAAGCGAAGGCGCGCGTCGAACCAGGGGATCCGCGAAGTGGATCGGGACATCGCCGACCCGCTGCAGACCGGGAACGGCCGCCGGCAACGGCGGGACCTGCACGTCGCCGAGACCGTTGTCGAGCAGCGACTGGAGCGTGTCCGCGTCACCGAGGGCCGCCTTCCGGACGTCCTCGACGCTGTCGAAGTCGAAACCGGGCACGCCGAGCAGGTTGCCGAGCACGCGCAGCACCTTCCATCCCGGCCGTGCTTCGCCGAGCGGCTGCACGACACCCTGGAAACTCTGGACACGGCCTTCGGTGTTCACGAACGTACCACCCGTCTCGGTGAACGGTGCCATCGGCAGCAGGACGTTCGCATATTCCGCGGCGCGGTGCGTGAAGGGCGAGAGCGCGACGACGAAGTCGGCGGCGTGCATCGCGGCCAGGGCCGCCGCGCCGTCGGCGCAGTCGAGTTCGGGCTCGCACCCGAGCAGCACGTATCCCTTGCGTGGTTCGCTGATCATGCGCGACGCGTCCAGGCCGTCGGCCTGCGGCGTCGCCTTCGCCACGTAGCCCCCGACGCTGTTGGCGGCCTCGCCCAGGAAGCCGGACCCCGAACCGGTCAGGCGGCACAGTTCGCGCACGAGCACTTCGACAAGACCGGCCTGGGGGTGATGCTCCGCCTCGTTACCGAGCAGGATGAGACCGGACCCGTCCTCCGCAGCGAGAAACCGGGCGAATGCCTTCGCCTGTTCTCCGGGTACCGACGAACCCGTGACCTGCCGCAGGGCGGCCGCTACCTCGGTGTTGCGCAACCGGGCGCACTCGACGACGGTCTCGGCGAGCAGGCGCGGGAGCGCGGCCGGCGCCACCCGAGCGCTCGTGACGAGCGGGATCAGCGGATCGTGAAAGAACGATCCCATCATCGCGAGCCGCATGCCCTTGCGTGCGGCCACGCGCATGCGCGCGGCGAGGAGAGGATGATCCTTGCGAAGGTTGGAACCGACCACGCACACACGCGAGAAGCCACTCAGCGCGGCCACCGAAGCGCCCAGCCAGGGAATGCCCCTGCGTGCGCGGTCCAGCGAGAAATCCGAACGACGAAGCCGGAAGTCGACGTTGTCGCTGCCGAGCCCGCGCACGAGTTTCCCCGCGAGATGGAGTTCCTCGAGCGTGCCGTGCGGGCTCGCGAGCAGCCCCAGCGCCTGGGCACCGCCCTGCGACGACAGGACCTTACGGATGCCTTCCGCGGTGATCTCGAGCGCGCTCTGCCAGTCGACCTCGTGCCATTTACCGTCCTTGCGGATCATCGGTCGCACGAGCCTGTCCGACGAGTTGAGCCCCTCGTAGGAAAAGCGGTCCTTGTCGGAGAGCCAGCACTCGTTGACGGCTTCGTTGTCGAGCGGCAGGGCGCGCATCAC
Organism: Betaproteobacteria bacterium; assembly: GCA_016125475.1. Taxonomy (GTDB): domain Bacteria; phylum Pseudomonadota; class Gammaproteobacteria; order Burkholderiales. The sequence continues at coordinate 126,155 of WGLR01000012.1, read as the reverse complement.
GCGGTTGCCCTTTACCTGCACGACCATGTTGGCACCGAGTCCGCAATGAGGGCTCACCGTGCGGCGACGGGCGAGTTCCCAGGTGCGAGCCGTGTAGCGGAAGGGCTTGGAAGTCAGGGCGCCGACCGGACACAGGTCGATCATGTTCCCCGACAGTTCCGAATCGACGGTTCGGCCCACGAAGGACAGTATCTCCGAGTGTTCCCCACGGCCCGCCATGCCGAGTTCCATGATGCCGGCAATTTCCTGGCCGAAGCGGACGCATCGCGTGCAGTGGATGCAGCGCGTCATCTCCTCCGCGGCGACCAGTGGCCCGACGTCCTTGCGTGGCACCACCCGCTTCTGTTCGCCGTAACGCGACGCCGCACCCCCGTAGCCCACGGCGAGGTCCTGGAGCTGACACTCCCCGCCCTGATCGCAGATCGGGCAGTCGAGCGGATGATTGATCAGCAGGAATTCCATCACGCCCTTCTGCGCCTGCACGGCAAGGTCGGAGTGCGTGAAGACCTTCATGCCCTCCGTTGCCGGCGTCGCGCAGGCGGGCAGGGGCTTGGGCGCCTTCTCGACCTGGACCAGGCACATCCTGCAGTTCGCGGCGATGGAGAGTTTCCGGTGCCAGCAGAAGTGCGGCACGTAGATGCCGAGACGATTGGTCGCCTCCATGACCATGCTGCCCTCGGGCACCTGAACGGCACGGCCGTCCACTTCAAGGTTGATCATCTTCGGGTTATCCATGGATCCGCCTCACGCCGCCTTCGCGAGCGCGCCGACCAGACACGTTCCGTGATCGATGTGATACTGGAATTCGTCGCGGAAGTGCTTGATGAACGCACGTACCGGCATCGCGGCGGCATCTCCGAGCGCGCAGATGGTCCTGCCCTGGATGTTGTCGGCGATCGAATTGAGCATGTCGAGGTCCTCCGGGCGGCCGCGCCCCGTCTCGATGCGGTGGACCGCCCGGTACAGCCAGCCCGTGCCCTCACGGCAGGGCGTGCACTGGCCGCAGGATTCCTCGTAGTAGAAATAGGACAGCCGCTCGAGACACCTCACCATGCATCGCGTGTCGTCCATGATGATCACGGCACCGGAGCCGAGCATGGACCCGGCCTTCGCGATCGAGTCGTAGTCCATGTCCGTCTGCATCATGATGTCGCCGGGCAGCACGGGCATCGACGAGCCGCCGGGGATACAGGCCTTCAGCTTCCGCCCTCCGCGCATGCCACCGGCCATTTCGAGCAGCGAGGCGAACGGCGTTCCCATCCGCACCTCGTAGTTGCCGGGCCGCTCGACGTCACCCGACACCGAGAAGATCTTCGTACCGCCGTTGTTGGGCTTGCCGAGCTCGAGGAACGCCTCGCCGCCGTTCACGATGATCCAGGGAACGGCCGCGAACGTTTCGGTGTTGTTGATGGTGGTCGGCTTCCCGTACAGCCCGAAACTCGCGGGAAACGGAGGTTTGAAGCGCGGTTGCCCCTTCTTGCCTTCCAGGGACTCGAGCAGGGCCGTCTCCTCGCCACAGATGTAGGCGCCGAAACCGTGGTGCGCATGGAGTTCGAAGTCGAATTCCGAACCCATGATCCGGTTGCCGAGGTAGCCCGCCGCACGGGCCTCCTCCAGGGCTTCCTCGAAACGCTCGTAGACTTCCCAGATCTCGCCGTGGATGTAGTTGTATCCGACGGAAATCCCCATCGCGTAGGCCGCGATCGCCATGCCTTCGATCACGATGTGCGGGTTGTAGCGCAGTATGTCGCGATCCTTGAAGGTTCCCGGCTCCCCTTCGTCGGAATTGCACACGAGGTACTTCTGCCCCGAATAGTTGCGCGGCATGAAGCTCCACTTGAGGCCCGTGGGAAAACCCGCCCCTCCCCGGCCGCGGAGGGCCGACTTCTTGACCTCGTCGATCACGGCCGCGGGCGTGATGCCCCCGGTCAGGATCTTCCGCAGGGCCTGATAGCCGCCGCGCGCCTCGTAATCCTTCAGACGCCAGTTGCTGCCATCCAGCCCCTTGAGAATGACCGCGTCGGATCCGTACGCGCCCTCGGGAAACGGTGGGTGCGAGGTTCTCATCTGGACAGCTCCGCGAGGAGTTCATCGATCTTCGCTGGCGTCATCTCGATCAGCATCTTGCGATTGTTCTGGACGATCACGGGTGCATCGCCGCACGCGCCGAAGCACTCGCCTTCCTTCAGGGTGATGGCACCGTCCGCGGTCGTCTGGTTCCAGTCGATGCCGAGTCGGCTCTTGAGGTGTTCTGCCGCCTCGTTCGCACCGGACAGCGCGCAGGGCAGGTTCGTGCAGACACAGAGCTTGTGGCGTCCGACGGGTTGCAGGTCGTACATCGTGTAGAAGGTCGCGACCTCGTACACCGCGATCGAGGGCATGCCCAAGTAGGCCGCCACGGCATCCATCAGTTCGTTCGTGAGGTGACCGTGCTCCGCCTGGACGACGGCAAGCGCCGACATCACCGCCGACTGCCTCTGGTCTTCCGGATACTTGCGGACTTCGCGATCGATTCGCGCACGGGATTCAACGGACAGGACTGGCGCTTCACTCATCGATCGATCTCACCGAAAACGACATCCATCGTGCCGATGATCGCAACGGCATCCGCGATCATGTGTCCCTTCGCCATCTCGTCCATGGCGGCGAGGTGCGGAAAACCCGGGGCCCGGATCTTCATGCGATAGGGCTTGTTGGCGCCGTCCGAAACCAGGTAGATCCCGAACTCGCCCTTCGGAGCCTCGACGGCGGCGTAACACTCGCCTTCGGGCACGTGCATGCCCTCGGTGAAGAGCTTGAAGTGGTGGATCAGCTCTTCCATGTTCGACTTCATGCTCACGCGCGAAGGGGGAGTGACCTTGAAGTTGTCGGACATCACCGGCCCGGGATTCTTGCGCAGCCAGTCCACGCACTGCCGGACGATCCGGTTGGACTGGCGCATCTCCTCGATCCGGACGAGGTACCGGTCGTAGCAGTCGCCGTTCACGCCCACCGGGATGTCGAAATCCATGCGGTCGTAGACCTCGTAAGGCTGCTTCTTGCGCAGATCCCACGCGAATCCGGAACCGCGAAGCATGGGTCCGGAAAAACCGAGCTGCAGCGCACGCTCGGGCGACACGACCCCTATGCCCACAGTGCGCTGTTTCCAGATCCGGTTGTCGGTGAGCAGGGTCTCGTATTCGTCGACGAGCGCCGGAAACCGGTTCACGAAATCCTCGACGAAATCGAGCAGCGACCCCTGTCGGTTCTCGTTCAGCTTGCGGACGTCGTCCTGCGACCGGATGCGGGACGTCTCGTACTGGGGCATGCGGTCGGGAAGATCGCGGTAGACGCCCCCCGGCCGATAGTAGGCAGCGTGCAGGCGGGCGCCCGAGACCGCTTCGTAGCAGTCCATCAGGTCTTCGCGCTCGCGGAAGCAGTACAGGAATATCGTCATCGCGCCGATATCCAGGCCGTGTGCGCCGAGCCAGAGAAGATGATTCAGGATCCGCGTGATCTCGTCGAACATGACACGGATGTACTGTGCCCGGAGCGGCACCTCGATGCCGAGCAGTTTCTCGATCGCGAGCACGTACGCATGTTCGTTGCACATCATGGACACGTAATCGAGACGGTCCATGTACGGCACGCTCTGCACGAACATCTTCTGCTCGGCGAGCTTTTCCGTCGCGCGGTGGAGCAGTCCGATGTGCGGATCCGCGCGCTCGATGACCTCGCCGTCGAGTTCGAGCACGAGTCGAAGGACTCCGTGCGCCGCAGGGTGCTGCGGCCCGAAATTCATGGTGAAGTTGCGTATCTCAGCCACGTACCTGTCCTGCAAGTCTCGGGGGGAGTTCCCGGTCAGTCGACGTTGCCATAGTTCTCTTCCCGCACGACACGTGGAACGATCTCGCGGCGTTCGATGGACACGGGCTGATAGATGACCCGCTGTTGATCCGGGTCGTAGCGCATCTCGACGTAGCCCGAAACCGGAAAATCCTTGCGGAACGGATGACCGATGAAACCGTAGTCGGTGAGCAGTCGCCGCAGGTCGGGATGGCCCGGAAACACGATACCGAACAGGTCGAACGCTTCACGCTCGAACCAGTTGGCACAGGCCCAGACATCGGTGACGGAATCGACGGAAGGAAAGTCGTCGTCGCGGGCGTAGACCTTGACGCGCAGCCGCTGATTGAGCTCCACGGACAGCAGCTGCGACACGACCGCGAAGCGGGCCCCTTCCCAGCGGCCGTTACCGTACGCCTGGTAGTCGACACCACACAGATCGATGAGCTGGTCGAAGCGCAGCCCCGCAACGTCCCGAAGTTTCGTCGCGGCCCCGACCCATTCTTCGGGAGACACGGTCGCGATGACCTGGTCCCTGACGACGTCCGTACTCAGTAATGCGCTGCCCAGTATCTGACGCAACGCCTCGATTAGGGCGGAATGATCGGTCACGTTAGCCTTGACGAGCGATGGTGTTGTTGCGCCGGATCTTGTTCTGGAGCTGGATGATTCCGTAGAGCAGGGCCTCGGCAGTCGGCGGGCAACCCGGCACGTACACGTCCACGGGCACGATGCGGTCGCATCCCCTCACGACGGAGTACGAGTAGTGGTAATAACCGCCGCCGTTCGCGCAGGACCCCATCGAAATCACCCAGCGCGGCTCGGCCATCTGGTCGTAGACCTTCCGCAGCGCCGGGGCCATCTTGTTGCAGAGGGTACCGGCGACGATCATGACGTCCGACTGCCGCGGACTGGGCCGGAACACGATCCCGAAACGGTCCATGTCGTAGCGGGACGCCCCGGCGTGCATCATCTCGACCGCACAGCATGCGAGCCCGAACGTCATCGGCCACAGGGACCCCGTCCGGGTCCAGTTGATGATCGTGTCTATGCTCGTGGTCACAAACCCTTTCTGCAGTTCGCCTTCGACACCCATGACATCAAACCTCGCTCGACGACCAAAGAGTCCCGCCGGGACGCCACGACACGGCCAGCCTGCCGGCCACGGTGTCGTTCCCGGACGGACAAAGGATCCGACAGCCCGGAACGGTGGTCATTCCCACTCGAGCGCGCCCTTCTTCCATTCGTAGATGAATCCGACCACGAGAATCGCGAGGAAGACGACCATCGCGAGGAACCCGAACATCCCGATCTCGTCGAGGACGACCGCCCACGGAAACAGGAAGGCGATCTCCAGGTCGAAGATGATGAACAGGATCGCGACGAGGTAGTAGCGCACGTCGAACTTCATGCGGGCGTCCTCGAACGCCTCGAAGCCACATTCGTAGGGAGCCAGCTTTTCGGGATCGGGCCGGTAGTGCCCGAGGATTCGGGACAATCCTCCACCGGCGATGATGGAGACCGTCCCGACGGAAAGACCGACGAGGATGAACAGAAGAACCGGAAAATAGTTTTCTAGCATCGCTCAAGGACCGCCCAACAGATTGCCGACGACGCCCCCAGGCCACGGGGACCATACGCCCGGAACCGCGCGTTCACCCCTGCGAGACTGGCCATTTCCCCGCGCCGGCGCGCCTCTCGACGGCGGTTGCTCTGCATTTCTGATCCGGATGGTGCCGACGGTGAGACTCGAACTCACACGGCTCTCGCCACTGCCCCCTCAAGACAGCGTGTCTACCAATTTCACCACGTCGGCATTTCACACACTCTACAACGCCCGGACGCACGATCCGGACGACTCTGCACTACTTCGGAATCTCCTTGGCCTTGGACGCGTCGGGCGCTTCCGTCGCTGCAGGCTGCGAAGCATTGCCCCCCGCAGGCGCGGGCTGCGATTCCTGCTGAACCGGCAAGTGCTCGGCCATGACCCCGCCGGACTCAGACTTGCCCGCCGAGAGATACGTCAACGCGAGACTCGTGACGAAGAAAATCGCCGTGAGGACCCCGGTCGCACGACTCAGGAAGTTCGCCGACCCGCTCGAACCGAAAAGACTGCCGGCCGAGCCACTGCCGAACGCAGCCCCCATGTCGGCACCTTTTCCGTGCTGCAGCAGCACCAGGCCGATTATTCCTGCGGCCACGAGCACGTGAAGGATCAGAATTGCCGTATGCATCTTTCAGTCTGCGCGACTCGCCGAGAAGGCCGCCTCGCATATCCCCATGAATTCGTGCGGCACGAGAGAAGCGCCTCCGACGAGCCCGCCATCCACGTCCGCCATCGCGAACAGATCCGCCGCATTCGCAGCCTTCACGCTGCCCCCGTACAAAATACGCGTCCCGTCGGCAAGCGCGGGAAACCTTTCACGCAACCGCCCACGCACGAACGCATGAACGTCCTGCGCCTGCTGTGGCGATGCCGTCCTGCCCGTCCCGATGGCCCAGACCGGCTCGTAGGCCAGAATCGACGACGACAGCACTTCGTCACCCGCACCATCGAGAACCGCATCGAGCTGCCGCGCCACGACCGCCTCGGTTCGACCGGCCTCCCTGTCGTCGAGCGTTTCGCCCACGCACACGATCGGGATCAGCCCCGCATTGTGCGCCGCAACAGCCTTTTGGGCCACGAGTTCGTCCGACTCGCCGTGCAGCGCCCGCCGCTCCGAGTGACCCACGATCACGTAGGAAGCGGCGAAATCCGCGATCATCGCCGCGGAAACCTCCCCGGTGAACGCACCGGACTCGTGCGTGCTCACGTCCTGGGCGCCCCACGCCAGTGGCGATCCGTCGAGCGTCACGGAACACTGTGCCAGGTAGGGGAAAGGCACCAGGACAGCCGCACTGTCTGCCGGCATCCCCTCCGCACCCGAAAGCAGCGCGGTGAGGAGCTGATGGTTGGCAGTCAGGCTGCCATTCATCTTCCAGTTTCCCGCGACGAACTTTGACCGCATGCGACGTGTCATGAGCACCTGATTAATCGTGCGAGTTTACTCGTCGCCACGCCCCCCGGTCAACGCTGGTGCGGCGCGTCACGGCCTGTCCCGGGCCTGCTGCCACGCCTGCGCGGGTCGCGTCGCGCCGGAAGGGCCGCGCGCGTACCCGGGCACCGCCGAGCGCCGTCAGCCGAAACGCCCCGTGATGTAGTCTTCCGTGGCCTTGTTCTTCGGCTTGATGAAGATGGTGTCCGTCGCGTCGAATTCGATCATCTCGCCCAGGTACATGTAGGCCGTGAAGTCCGAGACTCGCGCGGCCTGCTGCATGTTGTGCGTGACGATCAGGATCGTGACCTTGTCCTTGAGGTCCGCGATGAGTTCCTCGATGCTCGCCGTGGCGATCGGATCGAGCGCCGAAGTCGGCTCGTCGAACAGCAGGATCTCCGGTTCCGTCGCGAGGGCGCGCGCAATGCAGAGCCGCTGCTGCTGTCCTCCGGAGAGGTTGAACGCGAGGTCGTTCAGCCTGTCCTTCACCTCCTCCCACAGCGCAGCCCCTCGCAGGGCGACTTCGACCTTCTCGTCGAGCACCGCCATGCTTCGCACCCCGCGCACACGAAGTCCGTAAGCGACATTCTCGTAGATCGATTTCGGGAACGGGTTGGGCTTCTGGAAGACCATGCTGATCCGCATCCGCACCTCGATCGGATCGACCTGCATGTCGAGGAGATTCGTGTCGTCCGGATAGAACCGGATCTCTCCCTCGTAGCGGTTGCCGGGGTAGAGATCGTGCATCCTGTTGAAACATCGCAGGTACGTCGACTTGCCACACCCCGAAGGACCGATCAGCGCCGTCACCTTGCGCTCGTAGATCGGCATGGTGATGTCCTTGAGCGCGTGAAAGTCGCTGTAATAGAAGTTCAGCTTCCTCGCTTCGGCCTTGACCGTGAGTTCGGCCGAGGACGAGCGCCCCTCCGTGATCTTAGACATGACGGCTGATCAGCACTTTCTGTTCTCGCACAAACGATAGCGAACGAATATTGCAGCGGCATTCCCGGGCGCCCGCATCACCAGCTGCGCCGCCGTGCCGGATGCGTGACACGGTCGGACGCACGCGACGCGGCCCCACCCGACCCCGAAGACGCGTGGCGCCGGCCACGGATGCCCGCACGCGTGCGGTCCGTACCGTACGAGGAGAGGGGAACCGTCCAGAACCGGCGCTTCTGCTCCCGGCAGGTGACCGATCGAAGGTTCCGCTCGCGACGGCGCGCCGGATGGTAGCACCGGTCCCGTCGCGATGTGCGTCACGCTGTCCCGGCACGCCCCGCAATGGGGCCCGCGGGCCCGGCCCCGATGAACGCGGACTCGACGCGCATCTTGCCACAGCCGCGCCCCACCCTGCCCCGGTGAGGGCCGAAGTGTATTGCGTTATCGTGACGTTTTCGCTACAGGCAGCATCGCTTTGTGTACGACCCCGACCCTGTCTAGGCCGCCGCCGGAACCGGGTGCGATCGAACGACTTCGGCGATGCCGTCGGCGAGAGCCGTGACCTCTTCGCGGTCTTCCCCTTCGACCATGACCCGAAGCACCGGCTCGGTGCCGGAAGGACGAAGCAGGACCCGGCCACGCCCCGCGAGCACCGACTCGGCTCGCTGGACGGCCGCCACGACGGGAGCGGAACTCCGGTAGTCGAAACCGCGCGGCGCGGGCACGTTGACGAGGACCTGGGGAAAGAGCCGGAGGTCGGCACAGGCCTTCGCGAGCGTCTCGCCGGTGCTCGCGAGAGCGTTGAGGACCTGGAGCCCGGAGATCAGTCCGTCGCCGGTCGTGTGCTTGTCGAGACAGACGATGTGACCCGAGTTCTCCCCGCCGATCTGCCAGTTCCTCTCGAGCATCATCTCGAGCACGTACCGGTCGCCCACCTTCGCCCGCGCGAACGGTATCCCGAGCCTGGCGAGCGCCTGCTCCATGCCGAAATTGGTCATCACCGTCCCGACCAGACCGCCCGAAAGCCGATTCTCGGACTTGCGATGCCGGGCGATCACGTACAGCAGCTCGTCGCCGTCGAAGATCCGGCCGGTCGAGTCGACCATCATCAGACGATCCCCGTCCCCGTCGAGCGCGAGCCCGAGGTCCGCACGGTGCTCGATCACCTTCCCCGCGAGAAATTTCGGATGGGTCGCACCACAGCCCGCGTTGATGTTGAACCCGTCCGGCTGATTCGCGATCTCCACGACGTCGGCACCGAGTTCATGAAGTACCGGACCGGCCACGTGATAACCCGCTCCGTTTGCCGCATCGACCACGATCTTCATGCCGCGCAGGTTGCGATCGGTGGGGAACGTGCTCTTGCAGAACTCGATGTAGCGACCGTCGGCCTCGACGACGCGGCGCGCCTTTCCGAGTTCGGCCGAAGGGCGGCAGCGCATCGGCAGGTCGATGCGCTCCTCGATGCGGCGCTCCACTTCGTCCGGAAGCTTGTGCCCGTTCGCCCCGAAGAACTTGATTCCGTTGTCGTCGTACGGATTGTGCGACGCGCTTATCACGACGCCTGCCGAGAGCCTCAGTGCGCGTGTGAGATAGGCGATGGCCGGGGTCGGCATGGGGCCGGCGAGCCAGACATCCACGCCTGCCGCCGCGAGGCCGGCCTGCAGGGCCGATTCGAGCAGATAGCCTGAAATTCGAGTGTCCTTGCCGATCAGCACCGCGGCATGCGAGCCCGCCGGCGCCTCCTTCCCGAGCACCTCGCCCGCGGCAAAGCCCAGGTGCATCACGAAATCGGGCGTGATCGGCGATTCACCGACCTTGCCGCGCACCCCATCCGTACCGAAGTATTTTCTTGCGCTCATCCGATCATGACCCCTCGTTTTCGATAGCCTGCAGCACGCACAACGCATCCCGCGTCGGCCCCACGTCGTGCACGCGCACGATCGCCGCCCCGCGAGCGGCGGCCAGCACCGCCGCCGCGACCGATGCGTGCAGGCGGTCGGCCACCCCCTTCCCCGCGATCTTCGCGAACATGGACTTCCGCGAGAGCCCTGCAAGCAGCGGCCAGCCCATGCGGGCGAGTTCGGGCAGCCGGCGAAGGAGCTCGAGATTGTGCGCGACGGTCTTTCCGAAGCCGAACCCGGGATCAATCACGATTCGTTCCCGCTCGACGCCCGCGGACTCGACCACGAGAGCCCTCTCTTCGAGGAAGGCACCGACTTCCGCTACCACGTCTCCGTATACGGGATCGACCTGCATGGTGCGCGGTTCGCCCAGCATGTGCATCAGGCACACGGCGGCGGAACCTTCCCGCACTGCGTCGAGAGCCCCGGGCTCCCGCAGGGCACGTACGTCGTTGATCATTGCAGCCCCGCGGGCAAGTGCCTCCACCATGACCTCGGGCTTGCTGGTGTCGACGGACACGGGAAAACTGCCGGCGAGCGCTTCGACAATCGGCAGGATGCGACGCATTTCGTCGACCGCCGACACGGGCATCGCTCCCGGACGCGTCGACTCCCCGCCCACGTCGATGATGTCGGCGCCGTCCGCCACGAGACGATGTGCCTGCTCGAGAGCAGCCTCGCGCTCGATGAAACGCCCCCCATCCGAGAAAGAGTCCGGCGTGACGTTGAGAATCCCCATGATCAGGGGACGATCGAGGCGAAAACGATAGCCACCCGCCCGGAGCACGTTCATCTGTCGGGTTGATCCCGTCGTTGGAGTGTGCACTCACGCATCGGCGGGGGCCTGAAACATCACGCCGCGAGAAGAGAAGAGACCGGGCGGCGGCACGAAGGCACAGCCGCGCCGGGTCACGCCCTCGGGCGAACGGCTCGGCGACAATGGAACATTCCCGATACGGCGTGACGGAAACGGGACCGCATCGGTGGGTGCGGTCCCGCCCTGCCGGCCCTGGCGGCCGTCAGGCCTCGCGCGCGGGTGTCGTGGTCGGCGCAGGGGAAGGCGTGTTGCTGTCGGGGGGCGTCGGTGCCGGAGGCGGGCTCGCGGGTTTCGGAGGGCGCGGCGGGCGACCACCCATGATGTCGTTCACCTGATCCGCATCGACGGTTTCCCATTCGAGCAGCGCCTTCGCCATGGCCTCGACCTTGTCCCGATTCTCTTCGATCAGCCGACGCGCGAGGCCGTACTGCTGGTCGATGATCCGGCGAATCTCGCCGTCCACCTTCTGCATCGTGGCTTCCGAGACGTTCTTGTGGGTCGTGATCGAACGGCCCAGGAACACCTCGCCCTCGTTCTCGCCGTACACCATGGGCCCGAGGGAATCGGACATGCCCCACTCGGTGACCATCCGGCGCGCCATCTCGGTCGCCCGCTGGAAGTCGTTCGAGGCTCCAGTGGTCATCTGGTTCATGAATACCTCTTCCGCGATCCGGCCACCGAACAGCACCGCGATGTTCTGCAGGATCTGCTCGCGATCCATGCTGTAGCGGTCCTCGACGGGGAGCTGCATCGTGACACCGAGCGCACGGCCACGCGGGATGATCGTGACCTTGTGCACCGGGTCCGTCTTGGGAAGAAGCTTGGCCACCACCGCGTGGCCGGACTCGTGGTACGCGGTGTTCTGCCGCTCGTGCTCGGGCATCACGATGGACTTGCGCTCCGCGCCCATCATGATCTTGTCCTTGGCGCGTTCGAAGTCTTCCATGTCGACGAGACGCTTGTTGCCCCGCGCCGCGAAGAGCGCCGCCTCGTTCACGAGGTTGGCGAGATCCGCACCGGAGAATCCCGGCGTACCCCGTGCAAGGATGTCCGCACGCACGTCGGGGGCGACGGGGACCTTGCGCATGTGCACCATGATGATCTGCTCGCGACCCCGGATGTCCGGCAGGGGCACGACGACCTGGCGATCGAACCGGCCCGGCCGGAGGAGCGCGGGATCGAGGACGTCCGGGCGGTTCGTGGCCGCGATCACGATGACACCCGAGGTCGACTCGAACCCGTCCATCTCGACGAGCAACTGGTTGAGTGTCTGCTCGCGTTCGTCGTTGCCACCGCCGAGACCCGCTCCGCGCTGTCGTCCGACTGCGTCGATCTCGTCGATGAAAACGATGCAGGGGGAGTGCTTCTTGGCCTGCTCGAACATGTCGCGCACGCGGGCTGCACCCACCCCCACGAACATCTCGACGAAGTCCGAACCGGAAATGGAGAAGAACGGAACCTTGGCCTCGCCGGCGATGGCGCGTGCGAGAAGCGTCTTTCCGGTTCCCGGAGAGCCCACCATGAGCACGCCACGCGGGATGCGACCCCCGAGTTTCTGGAACTTGCTCGGGTCGCGCAGGAAGTCGACGAGCTCGGCGACCTCTTCCTTGGCTTCCTCGCAACCCGCGACGTCCGCGAACGTGACCTGGTTGTTGCTCTCGTCGAGCATGCGCGCCCGGCTCTTGCCGAACGAAAACGCCCCACCACGGCCGCCACCCTGCATCTGGCGCATGAAGAATATCCAGACCCCGATCAGCAGCAGCATCGGGAACCAGGACACGAAGATGTTCATGAGCAGGGACGGTTCCTCGTCCGGCTTGGCCTCGATGATCACGCCCGCCTTCAGGAGATCACTCACCATCCAGGGATCGGAAGGCTGATACGTCGTGAAACGACGACCTTCCGTATCGACCCACTTCAGGACGCGCCCCTCTATGGTCACCTTGGCGACGTGGCCACGCTTGACCTCGTCCATGAACTGCGAATACTCCATCGCCTGCTGGGGGCTCTGGCGCTGGCTGAACTGGTTGAAGACGGTCATCAGCACCAGGGCGATGACCAGCCAGATCGCCACGTTCTTGATGAGATTGTTCAAGGTTCCTCTTGCTCCTTCACAGCGACGTGCAGTGGAGAATCCGCCGGAGCGGTGGGTTCATCCGGTGCTTGGTCCGATTCTAATCCCAATTCGTTCCCTTCCGCGGCCGCAAGTCTGCGCTGCCGCAGGCCTTTTGCGACGATGTAGGTCTCGCTGCTTTCCTTCCGGGACGCGTCCGGTTTGCGGATTGCGACCTTCACGAAGGTTCGACGCAGCCTGCGCAGCAGGTCGTCGAAACCGACGCCGTGGAACACCTTGACGACGAATGCCCCGTTGTCGGCAAGGAACCGTTCGGCGAAGTCCAGCGCCAGCTCGGCGAGACCGCTCACCCGGGCCTGATCCACACCCGCGATTCCGGAGAAGTTGGGGGCCATGTCGGAAAGAACAAGGTCGACCCGGCGGGACTGGAGACGCTCCACCAGATCGGCGAGGACCGTCTCCTCGCCGAAATCCCCCCGGATGAACTCGACACCCGGGACGGGCGCCATGTCCAGGAGATCCAGCGCGATCACGCGCCCTTTCGGCCCCACGGCATGCGCCGAGACCTGTGACCACCCGCCCGGCGCAGCGCCGAGATCGACCACCACCATGCCGGACCGGAACAGGTGGTCGCGCGCTTCGATCTGCTTGAGCTTGTAGGCCGCACGCGAGCGATAGCCGTCGACCTGGGATTTCTGCACCCAGGGATCGGTAACGTGCCTGCGCAGCCAGGCCTTGCTGGTCTTGGACCGACTCATTCAGTCAGATGACGGTGACTTCACGGAACGCGTGCAAACGGGGCCCTGCCGGATGCGCCCGCCAGGCCCGGAGCGCCGCATCCCGTGTCAGATCGGCGCTCGGGGACCGTCCGTCGACCGGGACGACGATACGGTACGGCGAGCGATTCGCCCGACCGACGGTCCGGGCTCGCGCACGATGCACGATGCCGGCTAGAATCCAGCCCCCACGGGATCCGACAACATGCCTCTTTCGACTCAGCAACGCAAGAACCTCAGGGCGCGTGCCCACGCCCTTCACCCGGTCGTGTTGATCGGCAGTAACGGCCTCTCGGCCGCGGTCCTGAAGGAGATCGACACTTCCCTGCGTGCCCACGAGCTCATCAAGATCCACGTGGCCGGCGAGGACCGCGAGGTACGCCGCGCACTGCTCGAGGAAATCTGCAGTGCCCTCGGCGCGGAAGCCGTCCAGACCATCGGACGGGTGCTCGTGCTGTTCCGGGAAAAGCCCCCGGAAGACGCATCGCGTCCGGCACGGCCGAAACGCCCGCGTGCACCACGCGCGACCAAGCGTTCGTTCCAGAGCAAAGCCTGAAAGGATCTTCCCCTGCCGTGCTATCGCTGGCGCCCCGCGACCACGACGAGGACGGCGGCCAGAACACTCTCCACGACGTACAGGATGCTCGCGACGCCGTGCCATGTCGCGAACCGGTCGCGAAACACGCTTTCCATGACCTCGCGCGGAAATGCCTGCGCCTTGAGGCCGCTCAGGATCGGCTGGATGCCGAACTGCCCGCCCGCCGTGAGCATCGCCATGACCACGATGACCCAGAAGACCGGCCGGCGCATCGCTCCGAGACCGAAACGGGCGAGACGGTAGCAGAGCAGGTAGGTGGCGCTCGCCAGACCGACGTACGACATGGCCGTGAACATCGTGCCCGCGAGGTCGCCCGCCACCTGGCGGTCCGGAGCCGACCGAAACAGCAGCGGCGCGACCAGAAACCCCACGATCCAGAGCCCGCCCGACCAGAGCGACACGAACAGGGCGTCGAGGACGGCAGCCACGCGCCCGGTCACGATCGCGCCCGTCCCCGGCCAGGACGCGCGGACTCACACATACCGCACGTCGAGGATCTCGTACTCCTTGAGACCACCGGGCGCCTGGACCTCCGCGATGTCACCGGCGTACTTGCCGATCAGCGCGCGCGCGATCGGTGAACTGATCGAGATCTTGCCCTGCTTGATGTCCGCCTCGTCGTCCCCGACGATCTGGTAGGTCACGGCGTCGTCAGCCGAGGTATCCTGGAGTTCGACCGTCGCGCCGAACACGCAGCGCCCTTCCGCATCCAGCAGGCGGGGGTCGATGATCTGGGCATTCGCGAGCTTGCTCTCGAGTTCCACGATGCGCCCTTCTATGAAGCTCTGCCGCTCCTTCGCGGCGTCGTACTCGGCGTTCTCCGACAGGTCTCCCTGTGCCCGCGCCTCGGCGATGGCCGCGATGACCTGCTGGCGTTCCACCGTCTTCAGCGTGTGCAGTTCCTGTCGCAGCTTCTCGGCACCAGTGACAGTGAGCGGGACTTTGGCCACGATTGAATCTCCTTCGGATGAGCGCCCGATGGCGGGCGCCGGATCAGTTGAGTCTGGCGTGCAGGGCCTGGACGGAGTATGCGGAAAGCTCACGCATGCTCTTCATCCCTGCGCAGGCGGCGCGGGCGCCCGCGATGGTCGTGTAGAACGTGACACGCTCCTGGAGCGCCGACCGCCGGATCGAGTACGAATCCTGGATCGCGTTGCGGCGGTCCTCCACGGTGTTGATGATCATCGTGATCTCGCCGTTCTTGATCATGTCGACGACGTGCGGACGCCCCTCCATCACCTTGTTGACCGACGTCGTCTCGATGCCCTGCTCGTTCAGGAATGCGGCGGTGCCGCGCGTCGCGCAGATGCCGAAACCCAGGGCAGCCAGCGAGCGGGCGATTTCCAGCACGCGCGGCTTGTCCGAATTGCGCACGCTGATGAACACGCGTCCCGTCGTGGGCACACGGACGCCGGCGGCGAGCTGCGACTTCACGAACGCTTCGCCGAAGGTCTCGCCCACGCCCATCACCTCCCCCGTCGACTTCATCTCGGGGCCGAGGATCGTGTCGACGCCGGGAAACTTGATGAACGGGAAGACGGCTTCCTTGACGGAAAAATACGGCGGGACGACCTCCTTCGTGACACCCTGCACGGCCAGAGTGCGTCCGGCCATGCAGCGCGCAGCGATCTTCGCCAGCGGCAGGCCGGTCGCCTTCGAGACGTAGGGAACCGTCCGCGATGCGCGCGGGTTCACCTCGAGAACGTAGACGGTGTCGTTCTGGATCGCGAACTGGACGTTCATGAGACCCACCACGTTCAGCGCCTTGGCCATGGCGCGCGTCTGCTTGCGCAGTTCGTCCTGCATCTCGGCGCCGAGACTGAACGGCGGCAGCGAGCACGCCGAATCTCCGGAGTGCACGCCGGCCTGTTCGATGTGCTCCATGATGCCGCCGATCAGGACCTCCTCGCCGTCGCAGATCGCATCGACGTCGACCTCTATCGCATCGTTCAGGAACCGATCGAGCAGCACGGGGCTGTCGTTGCTGACCTGTACGGCTTCGCGCATGTAGCGCTCGAGATCCGACTGCTGGTGCACGATCCCCATGGCGCGCCCCCCGAGCACGTACGACGGACGCACGACGAGCGGATAGCCGATCTCCTGGGCGAGCGTGAGCGCCTGTTCCGGCGTGCGGGCCGTGCGGTTGGGTGGCTGCTTGAGACCGAGATCGATGAGCAGCTTCTGGAACCGCTCCCGATCCTCCGCACAGTCGATCATGTCCGGCGACGTGCCGATGATCGGGACACCGTTGCGCTCCAGATCCCGGGCGAGCTTGAGCGGCGTCTGCCCTCCGTACTGGACGATCACGCCGACCGGTTTCTCCACGTGCACGATCTCGAGGACGTCCTCCAGCGTGAGGGGCTCGAAGTAGAGACGGTCCGAAGTATCGTAGTCCGTCGACACCGTTTCCGGATTGCAGTTGACCATGATGGTCTCGAACCCGTCCTCGCGCAGGCTCAGCGCAGCGTGCACACAGCAGTAGTCGAACTCGATCCCCTGCCCGATGCGGTTCGGGCCGCCGCCGAGCACCATGATCTTGCGTCTATCCGTGGGCCGTGATTCGCACTCTTCCTCGTACGTGGAGTACATGTAGGCGGTGCGCGTGTCGAATTCGGCGGCGCAGGTGTCGACCCGCTTGTAGACCGGCCTGATGCCGAAACCGTGCCGCGCGTCGCGCACCTCGGCCTCGGTCGTCCTGAGGAGTTTAGCCAGGCGCCTGTCGGAGAATCCCTTGCGCTTCAGCGTGCGCAGGAAGTCCGCGCCGATCTCGGCAAGGGTCCGGTCGTCCAGATCCATCTCGATGTCGACGATGTCCTTGATCTGGGACAGGAACCACGGATCGATGTGCGTGAGCTGATGCACCTCCTCGAGCGTGAAGCCGTTCTCGAACGCATCGCCGATGTACCAGATGCGCTCGGGCCGCGCCTCGCCGAGTTCCTTCTCGATGACTTCCCGGTCGGTCGTCTTCTGGTTCAGACCGTCGACGCCCACCTCGAGCCCGCGGAGAGCCTTCTGGAAGGATTCCTGGAACGTGCGACCGATCGCCATGACCTCCCCGACCGACTTCATCTGCGTCGTCAGCCGGCTGTCGGCCTGGGGGAACTTCTCGAACGCGAACCGCGGCACCTTCGTCACCACGTAGTCGATCGTGGGTTCGAACGAGGCCGGCGTCGCACCACCCGTGATGTCGTTCCTGAGTTCGTCGAGCGTGTAACCGACCGCGAGCTTCGCCGCGACCTTCGCGATCGGGAACCCGGTCGCCTTCGACGCGAGCGCCGACGACCGCGACACGCGGGGATTCATCTCGATCACGATCATCCGTCCGTCGAACGGACTGATCGCGAACTGCACGTTCGACCCGCCCGTGTCGACGCCGATCTCGCGCAGGACGGCGATCGACGCGTCGCGCATGATCTGATATTCCTTGTCCGTGAGCGACTGGGCCGGCGCGACGGTGATCGAGTCGCCGGTGTGGATTCCCATGGGATCCAGGTTCTCGATCGAGCAGACGATGATGCAGTTGTCGTTGCGATCGCGCACGACCTCCATCTCGAATTCCTTCCACCCGATCACGGATTCCTCGATGAGCAGCTCGCTCGTCGGCGAGGCCTCGAGCCCGCGCTCGCAGATGGTCACGAATTCCTCGCGGTTGTACGCGATTCCGCCCCCCGTCCCGCCCAGCGTGAACGACGGCCGGATGATGGCGGGGTAGCCGACCATCGCCTGGACCTGCAGGGCCTCCTCGAGGCTGTGTGCGATCGCCGAGCGGGCCGACTGCAGCCCGATGCGCGTCATCGCGGCCTTGAACTTCTCCCGGTCCTCGGCCTTGTCGATCGCGTCCCGCGAGGCCCCGATCATCTCGACGCCGTACTTCTCGAGGACGCCGTGCTTCGCGAGATCGAGTGCGCAGTTGAGAGCGGTCTGGCCGCCCATCGTGGGCAGGAGCGCATCGGGGCGTTCGGCCGCGATCACCTTCTCCACCATCTGCCAGGTGATCGGCTCGATGAACGTGACGTCGGCCGTCTCCGGGTCGGTCATGATCGTCGCAGGATTCGAATTGACGAGGATGACGCGGTAGCCTTCCTCCTTCAGGGCCTTGCAGGCCTGGGCGCCCGAGTAGTCGAACTCGCAGGCCTGACCGATCACGATCGGCCCGGCCCCGATGATCAGGATGCTCTTGATGTCATTGCGTTTCGGCATAGGGGCACTCTAGCTGGCACGAAGATTTTCGCCTCCGGGCCCGCGAGGCGCGGGGCCGGACGGCGCTGGCCATCGCGATGGCTCTATCGGGCTTGACGCCCAGTCTCGAGCATCTTGACGAACCGATCGAAAAGATAACCGATGTCGTGGGGTCCGGGACTCGCCTCCGGATGACCCTGGAAACAGAACGCCGGCCTGTCGGTGAGCGCGAACCCCTGCAGGGATCCGTCGAACAGCGAGACGTGCGTGATGCGCGCGGTCGCCGGCAGCGAATCCGGATCCACCGCGAACCCGTGATTCTGACTCGTGATGACGACGCGCCCGCTGTCGAGGTCCTTCACGGGATGATTCGCGCCGTGATGGCCGAACTTCATCTTGCGCGTTCGCGCCCCGCATGCGAGCCCCATCAACTGGTGCCCCAGACAGATCCCGAACGTGGGGAGCCCGGTCGCGAGGAGTTCCCGGATTGCGTCTATCGCGTAGTCGCACGGCTCCGGATCGCCCGGCCCGTTGGAAAGGAATATGCCGTCCGGCGCAAGATCCAGGGCATCGCGTGCCGTCGCCCGCGCGGGCAGAACCGTGATGCGGCACCCGCGGTCGGCGAGCATTCGCAGGATGTTCCGCTTCACGCCGTAGTCGAAGGCCACGACATGAAAGCGGGCATTCGCCTGTTCGCCGTAACCGCTCTCGAGCGCCCACGACGTGGTGCGCCACTCGTAAGGCTTCTCGCAACTCACGACCTGCGCGAGGTCCATGCCGGACAGGCCGGGAAACGCCCGGGCCTCGTCGAGCGCCCGCTCGACATCGAGGCTGCCGGCAATGATGCAGCCGTTCTGCGCGCCCTTGTCGCGCAGGATCCTCGTGAGCTTGCGCGTGTCCATTCCCGCGATCGCGACGACGCCTTCGTCGGCAAGGTAGTCGGACAGCGTGCGCTGCATGCGCCAGTTCGACGCGAGCAGGGGCAGGTCCCGGATCACGAGACCGGCCGCGTGGACGCGCCCCGCTTCGACATCCTCTTCGTTCACACCGGTGTTGCCGATGTGCGGATAGGTCAGCGTGACGATCTGACGGGAGTAGGACGGGTCCGTCAGGATTTCCTGATAACCGGTCATGGACGTGTTGAACACGACCTCGCCCACGGATGCGCCCGATGCTCCTATGGACTCTCCGCGAAAGATCGTCCCGTCGGCGAGCGCGAGAAGGGCAGGCTGGCGGTCAGACACGTTCGATTCCCCGGGGACGGCGCGAAATGCGCACTGAAGATGTACCAAGCGGGAGGGCGTGCGTACGCCTCTCCCGCTCGCAGACGGGTTGGAGTATAGCCGTCACACCCGTGTCACGGCAATTGCCCGGCAGTCGGCGCGACCTTCGGCGCCGCGTCCCCGGGCCGTGTCCGGACGGTCGGAAATGCGCGGTTTCGGACTAACGGAGCCCCAGGACGTCCTGCATGTCGTGCAGTCCCGACTGGCGTTGCGCGAGGAATCTCGCGGCACGCAGCGCGCCCTGGGCGAAGGTCGCCCGGCTCGACGCCTTGTGGGTGAGTTCGACCCGCTCCCCGGTTCCCGCGAAGAGGACCGTGTGGTCCCCGACGATGTCCCCGCCCCGAACCGTCGCAAAGCCTATGGAGCGCGGATTGCGCTCGCCGGTCACGCCTTCCCGCGCGTAGACGGCGTCGTCGGTCAGCGTGCGCCCGAGGGCCGACGCCGCCACTTCGCCCATGCGCAGCGCGGTCCCGCTCGGGGCGTCGACCTTGTGGCGGTGATGGGCCTCGATGATCTCGACGTCGTAGCCTTCGCCGAGCGTCCGGGCCGCGACGTCGATGAGTTTCAGGAGCACGTTCACCCCCACGCTCATGTTGGGTGCCATGACCATGGGAATGCGTGCGGCGAGATCCGCGAGTCGGGCCTTCTGGGTGTCGTCGAAACCGGTCGTTCCGACCACGAGACCGACTCCGTGACGTGCACAGGCCTCGGCATGGTGCATGGTCGCGACAGGCCGCGTGAAATCGATCAGGACGTCCGCGCCGCGCAGCGCGTCGTCGAGGCCGGCAACGATGGTGACGCCGGTGCGAAGGCCGGCGAAATCCCCTGCATCCTGCCCCAGCGCGGGACTGTCCTCGCGCTCGAGCGCCGCGTGGAGCACCTGCTCGTCGGCGCCGGAAAGCGCCTCGATCAGTGCACGCCCCATGCGCCCACTGCTCCCGGCGATCACGATCTTCTGCGACATGAGCTACTTCTCCTCCCTGGAAGGTTCGGGTGCGACTGCCGGCGCCCTGTCTGCGGCGGAGCCCTGCAGAAGCTCCGGCGCCGCCTTCACGTCACCCACTACCCGCGCGAGCCTGTCGTCGTCGAACAGGAGCGTGAGGCGCCGCCGCTCGGTCGGATTGCCCGACTTGTCGAATTCGTAGAAATAGTCCCAGCGTTCGGGGTGGAAGGCATCCGCCACGAGCGGCGTACCCATCACGAACTTCACCTGTGAACGCGTCATGCCGGGCCGGAGCTTGTCGAGCATGTCCTGGGTGATGACGTTGCCCTGCTGGATGTCGAGCCTGTAGGGCTCGAGCGAACATCCGTGCAGGATCGGGAATGCGAACGTGAGCGCGATCCAGAGGGTAAGGCCGGCTCTCCTGACGAGGGGCTGCATTATTCTCAGGGCCTGGGAAAACTTCTATGATAATCGATAGCCTTCCCGAGACAGCCATGACCAGTCGAACCCCCAACGACCTCAAGACGATGGGCCTCAAGGCCACATTGCCTCGCCTGAAGATCCTGAACCTGTTCGAGACGAGCGAGGAACGTCACCTGACCGCGGAAGATGTCTACAAGCTGCTCATGACCGAGGGCATGGACATCGGGCTCGCGACGATCTATCGCGTTCTCACGCAGTTCGAGCAGGCCGGACTGCTCGTGCGTCATCACTTCGAGAGTGGCAAGGCCGTCTTCGAGCTCAACGAAGGCGGTCACCACGACCATCTGGTGTGCCTGCAGTGCGGACACGTCGAGGAATTCTACGACGCCGAGATCGAGAAGCGTCAGGACGCGATCGCGCGCGATCGCGGGTTCGCGATCCACGAACATTCGCTGCAGCTCTACGCCTACTGTCACCGCCCCAACTGCCCGAATCGCAAGGGCCACGCGCACCGCTCCCCGCCGGACCTGGGCAACAGCGAGGGCTGAGCCGCGCCGCGTGCAGCCCCCGGCCGCGCGGGGATCGCGTCACCCTAGACGGCGAACCGGGACAGCATCTCCGCGGCGTGCCCGCGGGTCGTTTCGGTGATTTCCACGCCGCCCAGCATCCGGGCGATCTCCTCGACGCGCGCCGCGGCAGGCAGTTCCTCGACCACGGAGCGTGTCTCGTGCCCCCGGACCTGCTTGCTCACACGCCACTGATGCGGGGCCGCGGCGGCCACCTGCGGCAGGTGCGTGATGCAGAAGACCTGCCGTCCTGCCCCGAGGTCGCGCAGCATCCGGCCCACGATCTCCGCGACGCCCCCGCCGATGCCCGAATCGACCTCGTCGAACACGAGCGTCGGCACCGGCGCGATCCGGCTCGTGACGGTCTGGATGGCAAGGGACAATCGCGCGAGTTCGCCGCCGGAGGCGACCTTGGCGACAGGCGCCGGCGGCACGCCCGGGTGCGCCGCCATCCGGAACTCGACCTGCTCGAGTCCGTAGGACGCGGGCTCCTGCTGGTCGTGCAGGTCGACCGAGAACTTCCCGCCGCCCATGGCGAGCGACTGCATGGCTTCCGTGACCGCCTTTCCGAGGGCCCGCGCACCCGTCCTGCGCGCCGCCGTCAGGCGCCGCGCCGCATCGCGATACGCCGCATCCGCGCGAACGAACGAGGCCTCGAGAGCGTCCAGATCGAGACGACCCGATACCGTCGCGAGCTGCGACTCCAGTTCCGCCCGACGCTGCGACAGGGCCTCCGGCGCGACCCGGTGCTTGCGTGCGAGCGTGACGATCGCTTCGATGCGAGTCTCGAGTTCCTGCAGGCGGCCGGGATCCAGGTCGATGCGCTGGCGATAGTGGCGCAGCGCGTAGGTGGCCTCCTTGATCTGTATCTCGGCCGAATCGACCAGTTCCACGACGGGTGCCAGTTCCTTGTCGTGGTCCGCGAGAGACCGGAGCTGCGAAGCCACGGACGCGACGACCGATGCCACCGCACCGTCGCCGTCCCCGAGAATCTCCGCACCGCTTTCGGTGCCCGAGATCAGCGTGGCCGCGTGCGCGAGGCGCTCGTGCTCGGCCTGGATGTCGTCCCATTCCCCGGGCTCCAGGGCGAGCTCGCGCAGCTCGTTGACCTGCCATTCCAGGCGGTCCCGGTCCGCCGCGGCGGCATCGGCGCCGGACCTTGCCTCGTTCCACGCGCGCTCCGCCGCCAGGCGTTCCGCGTAGGCACGCGCCACGTCGGCCGCGAGACCTTCCGCACCCGCGTACGCATCGAGCAGGCCCCGCTGCTCGTTCGGTCGCATGAGCGACTGGTGTTCGTGCTGCCCGTGGACGTCGACGAGGTGCTCACCGATCTCGCGCAGCTGGGAGACCGGCACGGCACGCCCGTTCACGAAGGCCCGCGAGCGCCCGCCCGAGTCGATGAGCCGGCGCAGGATGCACAGGTCGTCCTCGATGGCGATCTCCATGTCCGCGATCAGCTGCCGCACGGCGGGCACGTCGCGGATGTCGAACTCCACCACGATCTCTGCCCTCTCGCGCCCGGCCCGCACGACACCCGCGTCGCCACGCCCGCCGAGCACCAGCAGCATCGCATCGACGAGGATCGACTTGCCGGCTCCCGTCTCGCCGGTGAGGACCGTGAAGCCGCGCGGAAACTCCATGCGCAGATGGTCGACGATCACGAAGTCCTGAACGGTCAGCGCGAGGAGCATGCCCGGGCCTCCGCAGGACGGCGTGTACCGGCACGACAGGCGAGGCGGCACGCTGTCCGGCCCGCGCGTGAGGTCGCGTCCACGCTCAGCGACCCGGCTTCTCGCTCCAGTGCAGTTTCTCCCGGAGCATGTGGTAGTAGTCGTGCTGCGACGGATGGAGCAGCCGGATCTTGTCAGGGTAGCGCCGCACGACGACCCGGTCGCCCTCCTTGAGTTCGCAGTGCGAGTGACTGTCGAAGTGGGCACGCGCGTCGGCGGCGTTCTGCACGAGCACCTCGACGGACGACTCCGCCGACACGATGATGGGGCGGTTCGACAACGTGTGCGGGCACACGGGCACGAGGGAGAGGACGGACAGCGAGGGATGGACGATCGGCCCGCCCGCGGACAGGGCGTAGGCCGTGGAACCGGTGGGCGTCGCGACGATCAGGCCATCGGCGCGGAGGTCGTAGACGTGCTGGCCGTTCACGAGGACCTCGAGTTCGATGAGGCTGCCTTCCGCGCCCTTGTTGACCGACACGTCGTTGAATGCGACCACGTCCATGACGCGGCCGCCGCTGCGCCGCACCTCGGCGTGCAGGAGCATCCTCGGCTCGACGATGTATTCGCCCTCCAGCATGTCCGCGAAAGTCTCGAACATGGTGTCGATGGAAACGTCCGTCAGGAAGCCGAGCCGTCCCACGTTCACGCCGACGAGCGCCACGTCAAACGGCGCGAGCGTGCGGGCGATGTTGAGCATCGTGCCGTCGCCGCCGATCACGACCGCCAGATCCGCCTGCCGGCCGATCTCCTCCAGCGGGAGCACGAGCCGCCGGTGCTCCCCGACGTGCACGGCCGTCAGCGGATCCACCACGACGGTCCTGCCGCGCTGTTCGAAGAAGTTGGCCAGATCCAGGAGCGGGCCGGCGATCTCCGGGCTCTTGTACTTGCCGATCAGCGCAATGGTTTCGAAGTTCTCCATCGGCCGGGATTAAAGCATACTTTCCGCAGGGTTCCGGGGCACCGGAGCAGCGTCTGCGGCGGACGATGGCGCCCGGGACCGTCCCCCTCCCGCGCCGACCCCAACGTGTATAGAATTTGTCGGCCATGATCAACGACCGTGCACGCATCCTTCTGAAAACCCTCGTCGAACGCTACATCGACGAAGGGGAGCCCGTCGGATCGCGCGCGCTCGCGAAATTCTCCGGGCTCGACCTCTCTCCCGCGAGCATCCGCAACATCATGGCCGACCTCGAGGAGATGGGTTACATCGCGAGCCCCCACACGTCCGCGGGACGCGTGCCGACTCCCCGCGGTTACCGGCTCTTCGTGGACACGCTGCTCACCGTGCGCCCGCTCGAGCAGGTCCAGATCTCGCAGCCCGAAGGCCAGTTCCAGGCGGCGAACACGCAGAAGCTCATGGCCATGGCGTCCCACCTCCTCTCCGACCTCACGCGCTTCGCGGGCGTCGTGATGACGCCGCGACACCGCAGCGCGGCGTTCCGGCACATCGAGTTCCTGAGACTCGGCGAGAACCGTGTACTGCTCATCATCGTGACGCCCGAGGGAGACGTCCAGAACCGCATCATCAACACCGAGAAGGCCTACTCCGCCTCGCAGCTGGTCGAGGCCGCGAACTACATCAACCACAATTTCGCGGGCATGGATCTCGAGGACGTCCGCGGCCGCCTCCAGGCCGACCTGCACCAGCTCAAGGACGACATCTCCCAGCTCATGGCGCGCGCGCTCGAGGCCGGCACCGAGGCGATCGAGGAGAGATCGTCGGAATTCGTGCTGTCGGGCGAGCGGCACCTGCTCAGCGTGCAGGATCTCTCCTCGAACATGGACAGCCTGCGCAGGCTCTTCGAGATGTTCGAGCAGAAGACGGGCTTCCTGCAGCTCCTCGAACTGTCGAGCCGGGCGCAGGGCGTCCAGATCTTCATCGGCGGCGAGTCCGGCCTCCTGCCGCTGGACGAATGCAGCGTCGTGACGGCGCCCTACGAGGTCGACGGGCAGGTCGTGGGCACGGTGGGCGTGATCGGCCCGACGCGCATGGCATACGAACGCATCATCCCGATCGTCGACGTCACCGCCAAGCTTCTGTCCGGCGCACTGTCGCAGTCCTCCTGACGCGGAGATCCGCGATCGACCGGAGGCCCGGCGCGCGCGCCCCGCTGACGCGCCCCTGCAACCAGAGAACCTCGAAACGAGCACCATGTATCGCACAGAGCCCGAATACACCCACGGATCCGTTCCCAAGGTCGGCATCCTCCTCACGAACCTCGGCACGCCGGACGCGGCCACGGCCCCGGCGCTCCGGCGCTACCTCAAGGAGTTCCTCTGGGACCCGCGCGTCGTGGAGATCCCGCGCCCCGTGTGGTGGCTGATCCTGAACGGCATCATCCTGAACACGCGCCCGAAGAAGTCCGCCGCCAAGTACGCGACCATCTGGACGAAGGAAGGCTCGCCGCTCAAGGTGCACACCGAGCGACAGGCGAAACTCGTGCGCGGCTACCTCGCCTCGATGCTTCGCTCCCCTCTCGCCGTCGAGCCCGCCATGCGCTACGGCACACCCTCCATCGCGGATGCACTCCACCGCCTCAGGGAGGCGGGGTGCGACCGCATCCTCGTCGTGCCGCTGTACCCCCAGTACGCGGCGAGCACCACCGCGAGCACGTTCGACGCGGTCTTTCGCGCGATCTCCACCATGCGCAACGCACCGGCGCTGCGCACCGTGAAGCACTTTCACGACGACCCCCGCTACATCGAGGCGCTCGCTGCATCGGTGCGCGAGCACTGGAGCAGAAACGGCCGCGCACGCAAGCTCGTCATGAGCTTCCACGGCGTGCCGCGCTTCCATCTCGACAAGGGCGACCCGTACCACTGCGAGTGCCGCAAGACCGGCCGTCTGCTCGCGGAAGCCCTCCGGCTCGGGCCGGACGACTGGGTCCTCACCTTCCAGTCACGATTCGGTCGCGCGGAGTGGCTGCAGCCCTACACGCAGCCCACGCTCGAGCAACTCGGAAGGAAGGGCGTCGAGTCCGTCGACGTGATGTGCCCCGGCTTCGTGTCCGACTGTCTCGAGACGCTCGAGGAGATCGCGATGGAGAACAAGTCGACCTTCCTGAATGCGGGCGGAAAGACCTTCAACTACATCCCGTGTCTGAACGAACGCGACGAATGGATCCGGGCGCTCTGCGCCCTCGTCGTCGAGAACCTGCAGGGCTGGAGCACGCCGCAGTGGGACGAGGCGGCTGCGCGGCGTGATGCGGAAAGGTCGCGCGCGGAGGCGCTGGCACTCGGCGCGAAGCGGTAGAGACGTGACCCGCCGTTTTCACGGCCAGTCAAAACGCGTATCCTGCCGACTGCTTGGTTGCAGCGGGAGAGTGCGGCCCGGAATGACGGGTCGCCGCCGAAGGCGTAACCGACCCGGAATCGCTCAGGCTCCTGGAACCGCTGCAGCGGGCCCCGACGAGGCTCGACGCATCACGCACGGCGTGACTCGCACGAATGCTCGTCGGCGGGCCCACGGCAACTCTGGAGAGATCGCGTGCCTCGAGCCGGACGCGACGCCGAAGGGGCAGGCCGCCCGGTGCGGTCGAACTCTCAGGCAAAAGGACAGAGGGGTGGACAGCGCGTGTCGTTGACGACGCGCCCTGTCCACCCCTTTGTCTTTTTCGTCTTTACGTTCCGGTCGCCCACCGGTCACGATTCGAGCCACGCGCGTCGCTCGCCCACGCTGCCCGGTGTCCGCATCGAGGCATCCCGATCCGCAGTGACGACGCGATGGCCCACGGTGCGACGACCGGATGACCGGAGAACGCGAATGCTCAGGCACACCACGCTGCACGGCCTCCACGTCGAATGGGGAGGCCGGATGGTCGACTTCTCGGGCTGGGAAATGCCCGCGCACTTCGGGTCGCAGCTCGAGGAACACCGTCACGTCCGTCAGGACGCAGGCATGTTCGACGTCTCGCACATGCTGAACGTCGACGTCGTTGGCGAGGACGCACAGAAGTTCCTGCGCCACCTCCTCGCGAACGACGTCGCGAAACTCGCAAGCCCGGGACAGGCGCTCTACAGCTGCATGCTGAATCCCTCGGGCGGCGTTCTCGACGACCTCATCGTCTACCACCTCGGAACGCAGCGCTTTCGCGTCGTCGTGAACGCCGGGCCGGCGGACGACGATGTCGCGTGGATGCGCCGCGTCTGCAGCAACGCACGCTTCGCGGTCGAGATATCCCCGCGCCGCGACCTCGCCATGATTGCCGTCCAGGGACCCCGTGCACGAGAATCTCTCTGGGCCGCACGCGGGGAGCTGAAGCCGGCAACGGCATCGCTCTCGCGCTTCCACGCGGTCGAGACACCGCACGGGATGATCGCGAGAACCGGGTACACGGGCGAGGATGGATTCGAGATCGTGCTGCCCGCCGACGATGCCCCGGAACTATGGACCGCCCTGCGGGCGGCCGACGTCGTGCCCTGCGGACTCGGCGCGCGCGACACCCTGAGGCTCGAGGCGGGCATGAACCTCTACGGCGCGGACATGGACGGCTCGACGACGCCCGCGGAAAGCGCGCTCGACTGGACGGTCGACAGGACGACCGACCGGGACTTCGTCGGGCGCGCGGCGCTCGAGAGCGCGTCGCCCGCACGCGCGCTCGTCGGTGTCCGGCTGGACGGGCGGGGCGTGCTCCGCAGCCACATGCGCGTGCGCGCACCGTCGGGAGAAGGGATGGTCACGAGCGGAACGTTCTCGCCGAGCCTCGGCATCTCGATCGCGTTTGCGCGCATTCCGCGATCGGGTGGCGACATACCCTCTCCGGGAACACCGATCGAGGTGGAGGTCCGCGACCGGTGGACGGCCGCCACCATCACGAAGGTGCCCTTCGTCCGCCACGGCAGCTCCGTGCTCGGCGGACTGACGGGCGGCGCCTGACCCCGACGTCCGGGCCACCTGCATCTCATCCATCAATCGTCATGCACAGGGAGCAACCCAATTGAACATTCCCGCCAACCTGAGGTACACGGACACGCACGAATGGATCCGCAAGGAAGACGACGGCACGATTTCCGTGGGCATCACCGACATCGCGCAGGACCGCCTCGGCGACGTGGTGTTCGTGGGTGACGCGAAGGTCGGCGCGACGCTCGCGGCCGGCGAGGCCGGTGCGGTCGTCGAATCCGTGAAGGCCGCCTCCGACATCTACGCACCCGTGGCTGGCGAGGTCGTCGCGTTCAACGAAACGCTCGACGCCGAACCCCAGCGACTCAACGAGCAACCCTACGACGCCTGGATCATCCGCCTGCGTCCGGCCAACGTGGCCGACGTGGATGCGCTGCTGGATGCCGCCGCATACGAAGCGATCGCCGGGGAGGCGTGACGGGATGGCGGGCCGCGACTACGCCGGAAGCGACGAATTCGTCGCACGTCACCTCGGACCGCGGGAGAGCGATCTCGCCGACATGCTCGCCGTCGTGGGGGCGGCCTCGCTGGACGATCTCGTCGATCGCGTCGTGCCGTCGCACATTCGCGAAGACGGTGCGCTCGCCCTGCCGGAACCGCTGCCGGAAGCGAAGGTTCTGGCGAGGGCACGTGACATCTCGCGAGCGAACGTGCTCGCGCGGAACTTCATCGGGCAGGGTTACCACGGCACGCTCACCCCGCCCGTCATCCAGCGCAACGTGCTGGAGAACCCTGCCTGGTACACGGCGTACACGCCCTATCAGCCCGAAATCTCGCAGGGCCGGCTCGAGGCGCTGCTCGTGTTCCAGACCATGATCTGCGAACTGTCCGGCATGACCGTCGCGAACGCTTCGCTGCTCGACGAAGCCACGGCGGCAGCGGAAGCCATGGCGCTCGCGCATCGGAACGCCCGGACGAAGAGCCCGGTGTTCCTGGTTTCGTCCGACTGCCACCCGCAGACGATCGCGGTCGTGCGCACGCGCGCCGAACCGATCGGCATCGAGGTGCACGTGGGCGCGCTGGAAGACCTTCTGCCGTCGCACGAGGCGTGTTTCGGCGTGCTCGCGCAGTACCCCGGCACGACGGGCGAGATCCGCGACCTGCGCCCCCTGACCGAGGCCGCCCGCGGCCGCAAGGCGCTGTTCATCGTCGCGACGGACATACTCTCGCTCGCGCTGCTGCGCCCGCCGGGCGAACAGGGCGCCGACATCGTCGTCGGGTCCGCGCAGAGATTCGGCGTGCCCATGGGATTCGGCGGCCCCCACGCGGCCTTCATCGCGTGCGGCGACGCGCTGAAGCGGCAGCTTCCCGGACGCCTCGTGGGCGTTTCCGTCGACGCGGGCGGCAGGACGGCGCTCCGGCTCGCGCTGCAGACGCGCGAGCAGCACATCCGTCGTGAAAAGGCCACCTCGAACATCTGCACGGCGCAGGTCCTGCTCGCCGTGATCGCCGCCATGTACGCGGTCTACCACGGCCCCGAGGGACTGCGTCGCATCGCGACTCACGTCAACCGGCTGGCCAGGCGGTTCGCGTCCGGCGCACGCAGTCTCGGCATGCGCGTGGTGACGGGCTCGTTCTTCGACACCGTCACGTTCGACGCCGCGGACGACCGGGACCGGGTGCTGGCCGCCACGCGGGATGCCGGCATGAACCTTCGCGACTTCGGCGCGAACGGACTGATCGGAGCGACATTCGACGAATCGCACGCGATCGAGGACGTCGAGCGGCTGCTCGCCGTCATGCGCGGCGGGCACGAGCCCGCGGCGCGCGCCCCGACCGCGGACGACGAAGCATCGATTCCGGAGCACCTTCGCAGGCACTCGCCGTGCCTCGCGCACCCGGTGTTCCTGACCATCCGGTCGGAAACCGAGATGCTGCGCTACCTCCGCCGCCTCTCGGACAGGGATCTCGCGCTCGACCGCACGATGATTCCGCTCGGCTCGTGCACGATGAAGCTGAACGCGACAACCGAGATGGTGCCGATCACCTGGGACGAGTTCTCGGGCCTTCACCCGTTCGCGCCGTCCGACCAGACGGCGGGCTACGCACGCCTGTGTGACGAACTCTCCCGGGCGCTCTGCGAGATCACCGGCTACGACGCGTTCAGCCTCCAGCCCAACTCCGGTGCACAGGGCGAATACGCGGGCCTGCTCGCGATTCGTGCGTATCACCGGTCACGGGGCGACGCGCGGCGCGACATCTGTCTCATCCCGGCGTCCGCACACGGAACCAACCCGGCGTCCGCACACATGGCGGGCATGGAGGTCGTCACGGTGTCCTGTGACGAACGAGGCAACGTGGACCTCACGGACCTGCGCGGGAAGGCGACCGCCCATCGCGACAGGCTCGCCGCGCTCATGGTCACCTATCCGTCCACGCACGGCGTCTTCGAGGACGCGATCCGCGAGATCTGCGACGTCGTGCACCAGTGTGGCGGACAGGTCTACCTCGACGGCGCGAACCTCAACGCACTGGTCGGTGTCGCGAAGCCCGGCAGGTTCGGCGCCGATGTCTCGCACCTGAATCTGCACAAGACCTTCTGCATTCCGCACGGCGGTGGCGGGCCGGGAGTAGGGCCCATCGGCGTGCGCGCACATCTCGCACCTTTCCTGCCCGGACATCCGCTGCGCACGGACAACGCCGTCGGTCCCGTGAGCGCGGCGCCGCTCGGGTCCGCAGGAATTCTTCCGATCTCGTGGGCCTATGTCACGCTGATGGGTACGCGCGGTCTGCTGCGGGCGACCCAGGTGGCGATCCTGAATGCGAACTACGTCGCGAAGCGCCTCGCCCCGCATTTCCCGGTCCTGTACAGCGGACACGAAGGTCTCGTCGCACACGAGTGCATCCTCGACCTGCGTCCGGTGAAGGAAGCCACCGGCATCACGAACGAGGATGTCGCGAAGCGGCTGATCGACTACGGCTTTCACGCACCGACGATGAGTTTCCCCGTCCCGGGAACGCTGATGGTCGAACCCACCGAAAGCGAGGCCCGCGCCGAACTGGACCGGTTCTGCGACGCGATGATCGCGATCCGCGAGGAGATCCGCCTCGTGGAGGACGGAAAGCTTCCCCGCGACGACAATCCCCTGGTCAATGCGCCGCACACGGCCGAAGCCTGCCTCGCGGACGACTGGACGCACCCCTACGGGCGCGAGCAAGCGGCGTTTCCGCTGGCGGAACTCAGGCACCGGAAGTACTGGTCGCCCGTCGCACGCGTCGACAACGTCTACGGCGACCGTCACGTGGCCTGCACCTGTCCGTTGCCGGAAGACTGAACCGTCCGGACCCGCGTTGTGCGCGGTGGCCGAGGCGGCGGAGCGATTTCCTTCACGCCGCAGCCCGGACGGGATCCGGCGCGCCTTTCTCGCCGACGCTCGACCTGCGTCAGGCTTTCGGCCCGAGGGGCGCGAGGTTCGCGCTGACGTCCCCCGCGCCGCCACCGACAAGGCTCTGACGGGCCGGCTCACGTTTCACGCGGGCGGGTCAGAATCAACCTCGTCGCAGCGGGACGTTCGGACGGATCCCTCAGAGCCCGTCGTGGTCGTCCGGCGGGTCACCGCAGACGAACCCCCGACGAACCGGTTCGACTTCCCGGTCGAGCCCGCCCACGAATTCCCGGACGGCCTCGAGCACGGTGTCGGGACGGTCCCTGTGCGGGGAATGGCCGCAGCGTTCGAGTTTCAGGAGCCGCGCGTCACGGCACTGGCGCCCGATGCGGTCGATCTGTTCCATCGTGCCGTACTCGTCGTCCGTCCCCTGGACGGCGAGCACGGGACAAGCGATCTCCGGCAGGAATTTCTCGATGTTCCAGACCGCGAAGGCCGGATCGAGCCAGATGTCGTTCCACCCCCTGAACGCGGAATCCGGATCGTCGTGGTAACGGGCGAGGCGCGCGCGGAGATCCGTCGTCTCGAATGCGTGCTTCGCCCTGCGTATGGATTCGAGCGAGACATCCTCCACGAAGACGTGCGGCGCGAGCACGACGACGCCACGCACCGGCCGGATGCCCGCCCCCGCGTGAACGAGCGCGATCGACGCGCCGTCGCTGTGCCCGAGCAGCACCGGTGCCACGACGCCCAACCGGTCGAGGAGCCGGGGAAGCACCTCGAGCGCCTCGACGTGCATGAAGTCGACGGTTCTGGGTCCGGAGAGCGGATCGGATCGTCCGTACCCCTGGCGGGAGTACGCGAGCACGCGTCGCCCGGTCGTTGCCGCCAGCCGGCGCGGGAAGTCGCGCCAGAGCGCCACCGACCCGAGACCTTCGTGCAGGAGCACGATCGATCCGGCACGTCGCGCATCGCCGAACCATTCGTACTCGATCGTCCTGTTCGCCACCCGTGCAAAAGCCATGCGGCGTGCGGTCCGGTGCCTCAGTCCCTGCCCTGCTGCTCGAGCGCGCGCAGCCGGAAGCGCTGGATCTTGCCCGTGGCCGTCTTGGGCAGTTCCGGCACGAACGCGATCCAGCGCGGGTACTTGTAGGGCGCGAGGCGGTCCTTCACGTGTCGCCTGAGCGCGTCGGCCAGTGCCTCGTCACCGACGTGCCCGGTCTTCAGCACGACGAACGCCTTGGGCTTCACGAGATCGTCGCCGTCTGCGCGACCGATGACCGCAGCCTCGAGCACCGCAGGGTGCGTGACGAGTGCGGCCTCGACCTCCGCGGGCGCGACGTAGATGCCGCCGACCTTGAGCATGTCGTCGCTGCGTCCGCAGTAGACGTAGTAGCCGTCGGGATCGAGCCGGTACTTGTCCCCGCTGCGTGTCCACGCCCCGAGGAAGGTCTCCCGGCTCTTCGCGCGGTTGTTCCAGTAGCACATCGCGCTCGTGGGTCCCCGGATCTGGAGTTCTCCCGGCTCGCCGTCCGCGACGGCCCCCCCGTTTTCGCCGACGAGCTTCAGGTCGTAACCCGGGACCGGCTTCCCCGTCGTGCCGTAGCGCACGTCGCCGGGACGGTTCGAGAGGAATATGTGAAGCATCTCGGTGGAACCGATTCCGTCCAGCACGTCGATGCCGAAGTGATCGCCGAAACGGCGCCCGAGTTCTTCAGGCAGGGCTTCGCCGGCAGACGTGGCGACCCGCAGCGCGGTGTCCGCTCGAGCGGGCAGGTCCGGGCTCGCGAGCATCCCCGCGAACAGGGTCGGCACGCCACAGAAGATCGTGGGCCGGTGTGCGCGCAGGCGCTGCGCCACGGCCGCAGGGGTGGGCCGCTCGGCCATCAGGACCGCCGTGGCACCGAGTGCGAGCGGAAACGTGAGCGAGTTGCCGAGGCCGTAGGCGAAGAACAGCTTCGCCGCCGAGAACATCGTGTCGCTCTCGCGCATGCCGAGAATCGGGCGTGCGTAGAGCTCGGCGGTCTGCACGAGGCTCGAGTGGACGTGCACCGTGCCTTTCGGCGCACCCGTGGACCCCGACGAATACCCCCAGAAGCACATGTCGTCCGCCCGGGTCGGCGCGGCTTCGAAACGGGTGTTCCGGTGCGCGAGCAGTTCATCGAACGTTCGATGCCCGGGAGAGTCGCCACCCGACACCACGACCTGGCCGAGGAAAGGCAGCCTGCCGAGGAGCGGATCGAACTGCGGCAGCAGGGCAGCGGACACGAACAGCGCACGCGCGCGACTGTCGCGGAGCATGTATTCGTAATCGCGGGTCGTGAGCAGCGTGTTCGCGAGCACGGGCACGACCCCGGCCTTGATGCATCCGAGAAACGCGGTCGGAAAGTCGATCGTGTCGAGCAGGCAGAGCATGACGCGATCTTCCATGCGGAGCCCGAGTTCACCCAGGGCGTTCGCGAACCGGTTCACGCGCGCATCGAGTTCCGCGTAAGTGAGCGACCCCGCGTCATCGACGTAGACGACCTTGTCGCCACGGCCCGCGACCAGATTCCGGGCAACGAGATCGTGCGCGGCGTTGTAGTCGTCGGGAATCGTGATCGCCGGCGGACTCACGTTCTGGTCGGAAAAGCTCAATCCTGCCATGCGTCGGTCCTCCGGGATGCGGGTTCGGGGCGCGCGCGATGGCGAACCGTCACGCGCGGGACGCCGGCGCGGATCACGATTTCCCCGCCCGTTCGAGCAACGCGTGCAGCAGCACGTTGCACCCGGCCTCGAGATCCTCCGGCCGGGCGTTCTCGGACTCGTTGTGCGAGATGCCCCCCTCGCACGGCACGAAGATCATGCCCGTCGGCGCGATCGCCGCGAGGTGGACGGCATCGTGACCGGCACCGCTCACGATGTCCATGTGGCTCAGACGAAGACGCTCGGCGGCGGCGCGCACGCCCTGGATCATGCCGGGATCGAACCGGGTCGGCGCGAATCGCGACAGGTCGCCGATCGCGATCCGGGTGCCCGTTGCGTCGGCAATGGCGGCGCAACGCTCGCGCATCTCGCTCTCCATCGCATCCAGGGCGCTGTCGTCCGCGTGGCGCACGTCGATCGAGAAACGCACCTCGCCGGGCACGACATTGATCGAGTTGGGCTTGACCTGCAGATACCCGACGGTCGCGCGACCGTGCGGACCGTGCCCGCACGCGATGCGGTTCACGCCGTCGACGACGTGCGCGGCAGCCAGCATGGCATCGCGCCGCAGGTGCATGGGCGTCGGCCCGGCATGCGCGTCCTGTCCCGTCACGGTGACCTGGAACCAGCGCAGGCCCATGACGCCCGTCACGACGCCGATGGTCTTCTCCCGATCCTCGAGGACGGGCCCCTGTTCGATGTGCGCCTCGAAATAGGCGCCGATCTCGCGCTCCCCGCAGGGCGCCTGCCCCGCGAAGCCGATGCGCTTCAGTTCGGCGCCCACGCTGCGCCCGTCCAGGTCGGTACGACGCAGCATCTGTTCGAGGGGAAAGATGCCCGCGAACACGCCCGACCCCATCATGACGGGCTGGAACCGCGTACCTTCCTCGTTCGTCCAGATCGCGAGCTCGACCGGTGCCCGTGTCCGGATGCCGTAATCGTCCAGCGTACGGACGACTTCCAGCATGGCCAGCACGCCGTAGTTCCCGTCGAACCGTCCGCCCGAAGGCTGCGTGTCGATGTGACTGCCGCCCAGCACCGGCGGCTCGTCCGGCCGGTCCCCCTCGCGCCGCGCGAAGATGTTGCCGATGCGATCGACGGTCACCGCGAGCCCCGCGCCTCGACACCACTCGACGACGAGTTCCCGCGCCTGGCGGTCCTCGTCCGTGAGGGCGAGACGGCGCACGCCGCCGCGCTCCGTCGCGCCGATCCGGGCAAGCGCCATCAGCGATTCCCAGAGCCGGTCCCCCCGCACCCGGATTTCCTCGACCGCGCTCATGCACGATCCTCCTCGAGAAGGAACGCCGCGCCTTTCTCGGCGATCATCACCGTCGGTGCGTTGGTGTTTCCCGACGTGATCGTGGGCATGACCGACGCGTCGATCACCCAAAGTCCGCGAACGCCACGGACCCGAAGCCGGTCGTCCACGACCGCCATGGGATCGTGTCCCATCCTGCAGGTGCCGACGGGATGGAAGATCGTGGTGCCGAGATCGCCGGCGGCGTGCGCGATGTCGTCGTCCGACGAGACCGCTGGTCCCGGCAGGAACTCCGAGGGCCGGTACTTCGCGAGCGCCCGCGCGGCCATGATCTTCCGCGTGAAGCGCACGGCGTCGACCGCCACGCGTCGATCCTCGTCCGCCGAGAGGTAGTTCGGATCGATCGCGGGCGGCACGAGCGGATCGCCGGCCCGGATCCGCACCGACCCGCGACTCGCAGGCCGCAGGTTGCAGACGGACGGCGTGATCGCGCGGAAGCGATGCAGCGGCTCGCCGAACTTGTCGAGGGAAAGCGGCTGAACGTGCCATTCGATGTTCGGCGAAGGCTGGTCGGCGTGGCTGCGGGCGAATGCGCCGAGCTGCGAGGGCGGCATCGTGAGAGGTCCCGTCCGGAAGAACAGGTACTCGAGCCCCATCGCGACCTTTCCGACGACGGAGTTCACGCGCTCGTTAAGGGTCTGCACGTTCTCGACCTTGTACTGGATGCGGATCTGCAGATGGTCCTGCAGGTTCTCGCCGACACCCGGCGACTCGTGCACGACCTGAACGCCGTGTGACTCGAGCAGCGCGCGCGGGCCGACACCCGACACCTGCAGCAGCTGCGGCGAGCCGATCGACCCCGCGGCCAGAACGACGTGTCGGGCGTCGACCCTGCGCACGCTGCCATCCTCGAGTCGCAGGTCCACGCCGGTCGCCCTCGGCACGTCGGAGGACACGTCGAAGCGCACCCCGCAGGTGTGGGCCTTCAGCTGCACCTCGAGATTCGGGCGGTGTTCCACCGGGCGCAGGAAGGCCTTGGTCGCGCTCCAGCGAATGCCGCGCTTCTGGTTCATCTGGAAATAGGCGTTGCCGAAATTGTCGCCCCGATTGAACTCGGCGATCTTCGGGATGCCGCACTCTTCGGCCGCGTCGCGCCAGGCGTCGAGGATCTCCCACGACACGCGGCGCTCCTCGACGCGGAGCTCCCCGCCCGCGCCGTGCAGGGAATCCGCCCCGTGCACGTAGTCCTCCGTCTTGCGGAAGACCGGCAGCACGTCGTCCCACGACCAGCCCCGGTTGCCGAGGGAAGCCCAGTGGTCGTAGTCGCTCTTCTGGCCACGCATGTAGATCATCGCGTTGATCGACGAGCAGCCCCCGATCACCTTCCCGCGCGCATAGCCGATGCTGCGCCCGTTGAGGCCGGGCTGCGGTTCCGTCGTGAAGCACCAGTCCGTGCGGGGATTGCCGATCGTGTAGAGATACCCGACCGGCACGTGAATCCAGAAGTAGTCGTCGTTGCCTCCGGCTTCGACCAGCAGCACGCGCTTCGACGCATCGGCGGACAGCCGGTTCGCGAGCACGCAGCCGGCCGTCCCGCCGCCGACGATCACGTAGTCGTAGGTATTCGGCCCCATCCCGTCACCCGTCCGAACAAGACGCCGGATGTTAACCCGCAATGCGGGCACCCGTGGGAGCGCGACGGGCGACGCGGCAGCCCGGGCAGACCCTCAGCGCCGCAGCACGAGGATGGCTCCCCGCCAGAGCGTCAGGAGCCCCACGAACGCGAAGCCGACCGCATAGCCGAGGCCGCTCGCGACCATGGCCCAGATCACGAGAGGCGAGAAGAACACGCCCAGGTAGGTCAGCGCGAACGACGCGCCGGTCACCTCGGCTTCCTGGCCCTTCGGCGCACTGCGCGTCGCTTCCGAGATGTAGACGCCGTTCCAGCCCACGGCCATCCCGCCGAACACGAAGGCCATGCCGGCGACGGCGAACCAGGACCAGGCCGCATCGACCACGCCCATGGAGAACGCACAGACGGACATGCCGATGCCGAGCAGGCCGAGCAGCACCCGGGGCGCCACCCACCGGTCGGCGACCACGCCCCAGAAGATCCGGCCGATGACGCCCCCTGCCATGGCGATCGAGAGCGCGGCCCCGGCCACCGCGAGGTTCACCCCCGCGAGTTCGTGGAGATAGACCACCAGATAGGTGCCCAGACACATCTGCATGCCGGAGTACGCGAACGAACCCAGTGCGAGGTCCCTCAGCACGCGGTCCCGCCACACCAGCCGCAGCGGTTCCCGCAGACGCACGGTCCAGAGCGGGGCGTCCAGACGGCGCCCGGCGTCGATCTTCTCGCGCCCCCGCTGCACGAGCACCGCCAGAACGGCGCAGCCCGCCGCCACGCCGATCGCCGCACTGCGCCAGCCGTTCGCGGCCAGCATGACGGGAACGAGGGCGCCCGCCAGCACGCCCCCGATGGGCACGCCGGTCTGCTTGAGGGAGAACACGAGGGCGCGCCACCGGTCGGGGGTCCGCGCATTGAGGATGACCGACGACGCAGGCGTCACGGCGCCGTAGCCGAGCCCGATCAGCACCACCCCGAGCAGTGCGGTCGCGACGTGTCCCGTGGCCATCGTGCCGATGCCGAGCGCGATGAGCACCAGCGCGACCTGGCTCACGCGCATCGGTCCGAGACGGTTGATGAACCCGCCGCTCAGCAGCGCGGCGAACACGGACGCGGCGTACACGAGCGAGGTGGCCACGCCGACCGCTGCCGGATCGACGCCGATCTCCTGCGCAGCGACCGGGGCGAGCACCGGAGGCGTGAACACCGCCATCGACGCGAGCACCTGGATCGCGAGCGTCACGAGGACCGGCAGCAGGATCCCCTTCAACGTCGCGCGCGTCCGTGCAACCGGTGCCGCCCGCCTTGCCCGTATCTCACCCGTGCGACTTGTCGAGGGCCTGCCCGATGTCCCAGAGAATGTCGTCGATTTCCTCGATGCCCACGGAGAGCCGGATCATGTCCGGCGACACGCCGGCCTTGACCTGTTCCTCCTCGGACAGCTGGCGGTGCGTGGTCGACGCGGGATGGATCACGAGCGTCTTGGCGTCGCCGACGTTCGCGAGGTGCGACAGGAACTGGCAGGCCTCGATGAAGCGCTCGCCCGCCGCGACGCCGCCACGGATGCCGAAGGTCATGATGGATCCCGTGCCCTTCGGCAGGTACTTTTCGGCGAGGGCGTGGTAAGGACTGGACGGCAGCGACGGGAAGTTGACCCACGAGACCTGCGGGTGCGACTCGAGGAATTCGGCGACGCGCTTCGCATTCGCCACGTGGCGGTCCATCCGGACGTGCAGCGTCTCGAGCCCCTGCAGGAGCAGGAACGCGTTCATCGGCGAGAGGCACGACCCCAGCGTACGCAGCGTCTCCATCCGGCACTTCATGGTGAACCCGAAATCGCCGAACGTCTCGTAGAAGCGCACGCCGTGATAGCCGCGGGACGGCTCGGTCATCCCGGGGAACTTGCCGTTGTCCCAGGGAAACCTGCCCGATTCGACGATCACGCCGCCCATCGTCGTGCCGTGCCCCCCCATGAACTTGGTCGCCGAGTGCACCACGATGTCGGCGCCGAAGTCGATGGGACGGCAGAGGTAGGGCGACGCGAAGGTATTGTCGATGACGAGCGGGATGCCCGCCTCGTGCGCGATCTTCGCGACTGCCTCGATGTCGAGCACGTTGATGCCGGGGTTGCCCATCGTCTCGGCGTAGAGCGCCTTCGTCCGTTCGGTGATGGCACGCCGGAAGTTCTCCGGATCGTCGGGATCCACGAACTTCGTGTCGATGCCCATGCGGCGGAAGTTCACCTCGAACTGCGAGTAGGTCCCGCCGTAGAGCGTGCTGGCCGAGACGAGTTCGTCCCCGGCCTCGAGCAGCGTGAGCAGCGCCGTCATCTGGGCCGCCTGCCCCGAGGACAGCGCGAGGGCGGCGCGTCCGTTCTCCAGCGCCGCCACGCGCTCCTCGAACACGGCGACCGTCGGATTCGAGAGGCGGGAATAGACGTTGCCGAACGTCTGCAGGTTGAAGAGGCTCGCTGCGTGTTCGGCGGAATCGAACACGTAGGAGGTGGTCTGATAGATGGGCACGGCGCGCGCACCCGTGGTCGGGTCGGGAATCTGACCTGCATGCAGGCAAAGCGTCCCGAACCCGAACTGGTGATCGGACATGAGTAGGGCCCTCGGTGCGAAAGGGGAAACCTCGGATTCTAGGCAAGGTCCGCCCGGTTCGCACGGTCGGCGGGCCATTCCCGCGCGCGGAACGCGCATTTCGGAGAGACGACGTTCGCAGGCCAGGCAGGCCGTGACGCTTCGTGCGGAACGCCGGGGCGCGCGGAACGGTCGCCCGTGATCAGAATCGCGGCGCGAGTTCGAGCTGCGCGAGCAGGGTGGGCACCTCCTCGGCGGGCACGGCGGGGGCATGGACGTCGCCGACGCAATGCGTGCACCCGGCGTCCCTCAGGACCGGAAGCGCCCGGGGGTCGCTGACGCCGCACGCGATGGCCTTCATGCCGAAGCCCTGCACGAAACCGAGCAGCGCGCGAACGGCCTTCACCGCCTCCGCGTCCTCGGGGATGCGGCGCAGGTACTCGCCC
This sequence comes from Betaproteobacteria bacterium, assembly GCA_016125475.1. GTDB lineage: Bacteria > Pseudomonadota > Gammaproteobacteria > Burkholderiales. The sequence goes on along the minus strand of WGLR01000012.1, from coordinate 86,230 downwards.
TCCATGCGCACCATGTGCACCGGCCGCGCCAGCACGTCCGCGACCGAGATCCGTCCCGTGCCGAAGTCGTCGATGACGATCTGCACGCCGAGCGAGGCGACCGCCTGAAGTACCGCGGGGACGTGGCTCGCTGCGGCGCGCGCCTCGACGGGCGGCACGCAGAGCCAGAGACGCGCGGGATCGATCGGGGATTGCGCGAGCGCCTCACGGACCGTCTCGACGAGATTTCCGCGCACGAGCGTCAGCGCGCCGATCGACACGAGCACCGCGGTGGAGGCCGGCACGCCGCCGGAGCACCAGGCGTGCATCTGCGCACACGCCGTGCGCACCACCCAGTCGTCCAGGCTCAGCGCGACGCCCGTTTCCTGCGCCGCATCCGCGAATTCACGGGCGGGCAGCAATCCGCGCGACGGATGATTCCAGAACACCTGCGTCTCGATGCCGACGACCGCTCCGGTCAGGGTGGCCACGACCGGCTGGTAGCGAAGCAGGAACTCGTGTCCCACCAGCGCCCGGCGCAGGCTGGTCTCGGTGCTCGCTCGCTGCGCGACGGCCGTGTTCAGCACGTCGTCGTAGAACCGCGCGTTGTTTCGTCCGGATTCCTTGGCGTGATACATGGCGAGGTCCGCCTTGCGCATGAGCGTCTGCGCGTCGTCGCCATCGGCGGGATAGAGCGCGATGCCGATGGACACCCCGGTGACGACCTCGTGTCCGGAGTGCAGCCGGATCGGGTCGGAGAGGATCTGGATGATGCGGGACGCCACCCCCTGGGCATCCTCTCCGCGTTCGATCGGCGAGAGCAGCAGGACGAACTCGTCGCCGCCGAGTCGCGCGAGCGTGGAGGGCTGGCCCCCTTCCGTCCGCCGCATGACGAGGTCGGACTCCCTCACGCAGGTGGTGATCCGGTCGGTCACCGCCTTGAGGAGCAGGTCCCCGGCTTCGTGGCCCAGGGTATCGTTGATCTGCTTGAACCGATCGAGGTCGAGGAACAGCACGGCCGCGTGCGCACGTGCACGTTCCGCCCAGGAGATCACGTGACCGAACCGCTCCTTCAGGAGCAGCCGGTTGGGCAGTCCCGTAAGGGGATCGTAGTAGGCGAGCCGGTGGATCTGTTCCTGTGCGGCCCTGGCCGCCGTGACGTCGTGCAGGATCGCGACCGCCGCGAGCGGGACGTCGCCGCCGTCGTAGATCATCGACACGGAGACGGACAGCGTGCGCGTGCCGATCGACGGACGCTGGTACTCGCACTCCCGCATGCGACACGGACCGGACGGGAAGCGACCGTCCTCCGTCTCGCCCATGATGAGCCTCACGACCGGGCGGGGCGGGAACGCGTGCAGCAGCTGGGCGGACGCGAGGCCGAGAATCTCGCACGCCGCCGGGTTGACGAGCCGGACCATCCCGTCGCGATCGAGGACGAGCACGCCGTCGGTCATGGTGTCCATGAACTGCTGCGCGGCGAGCGCGGGCGTGATCTCGACGAGCCGGTAGCGCCACGTCGTGTAGATGTTCAGCACCAGTCCGAGCGAGACGAACAGCCCGCCGGCCGGAAAGACGTTGACGCCGACAGCCGGGAGAAAATCGAGCGCCCCCAGCGCCTCGCAACCCAGTGCGACGAGCAGCAGGCGCGCGCGGCGCCACACCACACCGTCCACAGGGTTGTTCCGCATGACCAGGGCGATCATGCGGTAACAGAGCAGGATCGCGACGAACGTGAAGGCGATGAACACGAGGCCGAGCGGGCCGTACGCGGGATAGAGCCCCCACCGATAGCGCGCCAGGCCGACGACGAACTCGTCGGTTGCGACGAGCGTGACGAGAAAGCAGCCGGATCCGACCCAGAGCCAGGCCGCGGGGTCGAGTCTGGCGTGACTCTCCCTGCTCAGCGAGGAAGTGAAGTGGAACAGCGCGGCCGGGAGGAACACGGCCGTCGCGGCAGCCGCGAACACCCAGGCCCGTGCCGTGGTCTCGCTCTGCGAGAGCAGCAGGCCGGCCATGCAGAGCTGCCAGGCAAACACGGACACCGCGAAGATGAGGTGCCGCCAGCCGTTTCGGGAGAAGCGCTCCCGCAGCACGACGAGCGCTCCGCACGCGAGGGCCAGGGAGGCCGACGCGGCGCTGGGCAGGGCAAATGCGTTGAGCGTCAGCAAGTGCGTGACGCCGGAAGCAACGCCGACGCGACACGACCTGTCGCGCAGGCCGTCGCGGCGAGCGCCCCCGACACCGGAAGCGCGCGAGCACGCGCGCGCGGACTCCTCAGTAGGGGAGCCAGCGGGGACGCTTGGCCGAGATCACCTTCGTGTTCACACCGATCCAATTGAGTCCGCCGAAGAGTCGTGCATGTTCAATCTTCACGCATCGATCCATCACGACCTCCAGACCGGCGGCCAGGGCCTTGCGCCGGGCGTCCTCGTTGACGACGCCGAGCTGCATCCAGAGCACCCGTGCCCCGATCCCGATCGCATCGTCCGCAATGGCCGGAATGTCCTCGCTGCGACGAAAACAATCCACGATATCGACCCGGACGGGGATGTCCTTTAGGCTCGGATAGCACTTCTGCCCCAGAACCTCCTCGTACGCGGGGTTCACGGGGATCACCGTGTAGCCGTGATCGAGCATGTACTTCGCCGCGAAATAGCTCGGCCGGTACCAGTTCGCGGAGAGGCCCACGACGGCGAGGGTCTTGCACGTGCCGAGAATTCGGCGCAGGGTACTTATGTCGGTGTCGTCAGCCATGGCAGTTCCTGATCGGTACGAAGGAGTCTCTCCCGGCCGGTCCGGCCCGGGAGTCGGGTCACGATCCCTGCCGTTCCCGACGGTTCGAGCATAGCCTGTAAATCGTCGTGCCTGCCAGCGGCGCGATCGCAGTGCGAATCCGGATCACCGGAACATCCGGTCGACGACAGCGTCCGTGCAAACTCGACAGGAGGAAATGACCGGTGCCGATGGTACAACTTGTCTATTCGAGCCAGCCCACGAAGCAGATGGCGAGCCGCGATCTCATGGAAATTCTGGACGTGGCCCGGGAACGCAACCAGGACGCGCGAATCACGGGCCTGCTCTGCTATGCGGGCTCACACTTCCTGCAGGTGCTCGAGGGCGAGCGCAAGCAGGTATGCGAGACGTTCTACAGGATCGCGGACGACGAACGACACTCGGACGTGACGATCATCGACTACAACTACCCTCCGGAACGCCTCTTCACGGACTGGACCATGGGCTATGCGGGTCTCGGGGAAATCCGGCGCGAACTGATCCGCCGGCACGCACCCGACGGCGAAGTGGCCTCGCTGCTCCCCGACGCCGGTTCGGTGATGGCGTTCGTGCGCGACGTCGCGCACGAGCTCTCGCACGGCTTCCTGTCCCCGGACTGACCGGCCCTGCCTCGATTCACGCGCGACGAAGGATCTGCCCGGTCAGCGTCCTGCCAGATCCGCGAGCCGCTCCCGGCGAACGTCCGGTGAGGCGCTCGCGAGCTGCCGCACGGCATCGTAGAAGCGGGGGAGATCCCCGTGCTCCCGGGCCAGGAGTGCATCGAATGCCGGCAGCCAGTCCGTGTAGGTCGCGACGGACGCAACGTGCGCGTTGCCCAGTGGAGGCGCGAACCACCGGTCGTAACCCGCGAATCCCCCCCAGCTTCGCTTGAGTGCCTCGTAGCGTCCGGCAAGGGTACGGAACGCCTCCGCCTTGGCGACGCGCATCCGGGCGGGATCCAGCGGACTGGCGTAGAGCGCGTCGAGTTCCCCGCGAAAGCCCTGAACGAGTGCGAGGAAGTCCTGCCGGTAGCGGGAAAGGTTCTCCGCGGTGCGGCGCTCCGCTTCCGTCCCGTCGCGCGCGAGCCATCTCCGGACGCCCTCGCGCTCGACCGCCGTGGCAAACGACTCGTTGAACGTGCTGTCACCCGGCACGTAGACCAGCTGGTGGGCGAGTTCGTGAAAGATCATGCGTGCGATCTCGGGTCTCGGGTAGCGGATGAAGGTGTTCAGCACCGGATCGTCGAACCACCCGAGCGTGGAGTAAGCGGGCACCCCGTAGACGAAGACGTCGAAGCCCTGCGCGGCGAGTCCCCCGGCTGCCGTCCGTGCCGCCTGCTCGTGGAACCAGCCCTTGTAGCGCACGCATCCGGCGAACGGAAAGCACCACTCGTGCGGTCGCGTCGAGAATTCCGGAGCGGCGACGACGTTCCACACGACGAAGGGACGGTGCAGATCCGCATAGTCACGATAGCTCCCGTTGTCTGGCAGCCCGAGTTCGCTGCTCGCGAAGCGGCGGATGGACCTCACCGCTTCGAGGCGCGTGCGCAGGTCGGCGGACGTGGCCGGGTCGGCGAGCCACCGTCCGATCGGGCGGGCGGTCCGGAAGATCTCGAACTGACCTCGTGCCGCCTGGTAGTAATAGCCGACCGTCGAACACGCGCTCAGCCCGCAAGCCCCCGCGAGCACCGCGAGCAACACGACGAGACGGCGCATCATGCCCGACGTCCTCCGCCGTGACGAAAACGGCCGGTCCTGAGAAAGCGGGCCGTCTGGCGCGAGACCTGACGGGAGAGCAGCATGCCCGAGTGGCTGACCGGCAGCACGACGTGGTCCGCGAAGGTCGGGAGCCGCGTCTCCCGCACGGACACGGTTCCGTCGTTCGGGACGGGAACATTCGCGACGAGACGCCCGAAACCGGTACCGGCATCGCCCGCGATCATCCCGACGTCGCGCGGCCAGCGCGCGTGACGCGGGAGGGCCTCGAACCAGTCCGCCAGCGGCCGGCCGACCGCCCGTCGCCCCCACGACCACCGCATCAGCGATCGCGCGGCGCTGCTGCCCTGCACGGGACTTCCCCAGAGCACGGCGCGGCCGGGCCGGGGATCCGGATCGAGGAGAAGCGAACGCAGGATGACGAGCCCCCCGAGACTGTGCCCGACGAAGTGCACGACGGGCGCGTCGCACGTGCGTGCGTACGCCGCCAGGGCGCTCGCGGCAACGTCGAGCCCTGCCCCCACGGTGTCGAACGAGAATGTGCGCACGTCGAACCCCTCGTCCGCGAGCCAGCGCCGGTGCGCGGCCATCGTCCATCCGGAGAGCCAGAGTCCGTGAAGCAGGATGACGAGTTCCAAGACGGCAGGTCGATGACAGCGTGGCCCGCCCGAGGTGTCGGGCGCCGGGCGCAGTGGCGAATACGGAAGTGTCCGATTCTATGACGTCGGCGCACCGCCGTGTGACCGCGCTGCTACACTGCTCGCGTGAACCTTTCCCCTGAAGTCTGCATCGCCGCGCCACTCATCGTCATCACGGCCTACACGATCTTCGGCATGTCCGGGTTCGGGTCGGCGCTGATCTCGATCCCGCTGCTCGCCCACTTCCTGCCGCTCAGGACCGTCGTTCCGACCATGCTGCTGCTCGACTTCTCGGCCGCGGTCATGAGCGGCCTGCGTCTCAGGGGAGACGCGGACGTCACCGAACTGAGGACGGTCGCACCAGGCCTCGTCGTCGGTGCGGTGATCGGGGTGGTGCTGCTTTCGCGCGCGCCGAGCGACACGCTGCTCATCCCGCTCGGGGTGTTCGTGCTCGCGTTCGGTGCGTACAACTTCGTGCGGCTCGAACGGCCGATCACGTTCGCGCGCGGCTGGGGTTACGTCGTCGGCCTGCTCGGCGGCATGATCGCGGCACTCTTCGGCGTCGGCGGCCCCGTGTACGCGACGTACTTCAGCGGTCGCCTGCGCGATCCCGCACGCCTCCGCGCCACGATGTCGATCGTGTTTTCCCTGAGCACGAGCCTGCGGATCGTGCTCTTCCTGATTTCCGGACTGCTGCTCCGTGTGGAACTCTGGCTGTCCGCCGCGGTGCTCCTGCCGCTGGTGTTCGCGGGCGTGAGGCTGGGCCACCGGCTGCACACCGCCGTCCCGCGATCCGTGCTTGGTCGACTCGTGAGCGCGCTGCTCGTGGGCAGCGGGCTTTCCCTGGTCGTCCGCGGATTCGGAAGCCACTGACTGCGCGCGGCGCAGTCGAGCCTGCACGCCGCACGTGCGTCCGCAGGCTCCGCACTACGTCGGGATCAGGCGCCCCGCGTTCCCCGGGGGCAGGTGCTGGCCCCGATGAGCGAGTAGAGCGGGCAGAAACGCACGAGTCCGGTCAGGAGAGGGATGATCCCCACGAGCCCCACGTACTTCAGGGTGCCCTCCGCCAGGAAGAACATCGACAGCAGCCCCAGACCCAGGACGATTCTCAGCGCCCGGTCCACACCACCCACATTCGCTTTCATGACCGTTTTCTCCTTGTTCGGCGGATCCCCGCACCGGCGCGACCCGACGGTTCGAACTCTAGCGCGTCCGTCGAGCACGATCTGTGACCCAGATCACGACCCGGCGACCGGAAGCCCCTGATCCGGCCCGCGCTTCACTGTCCCGCGCCGCCCCCCCGACGTGCAGGTGACGAGGGTGACGGGAGGGCAAGCGGCGCTTCGGAATCAAGGGACGTACCGTCGACGCAGGCGTCGGGCATCGTGCCCTCGCCGCCGAGGTGTGCGAGCGCTGCACGCCGGCGAGCGAGGACAGACTGTCGGAGCTGGAGGACGCCTCCGGAGCCGACCCGGCGCCGCCGGCTTCCGCAAGGGAGCCGGATCAGTGCGCGGGCGTGGCGAGGCGCCGCAGGCCTGCCGCGTCGACGATCTCGATCTGCTCGCGCGCGAGCGAGACCAGACCCTGTTCCGCAAAGCTCTTGAGCAGACGGCTCACGATCTCGCGAACGCTCCCGAGTTCGTCGGCGAGTGCCTGGTGGGTCGTCCTGACGACCTTGCCCTTGCCGAGGAGCAGGGTCGCGAGGCGCTGATCCAGACGCTGGAACGCGACGGCCTCGACCAGTTGCATGAGCTCGGCGATCCGCTCGGCAAACAGGCTGAATACGTAGTCGCGAAACGGCTCGTGTTCACCGAGGAGCCGCGAGAAGACGGGCTGCGGGAGCGTGACCGCGACGATGTCGGTCTCCGCGACGCCCCGGGCGTTGTAGGCGACATGGCCGAGCAGACAGCTCGACGTGAGGATGCAGCTCTCGCCGGGCACCACGCGGTAGAGCTGCAGTTCCCGGCCGTTGGCCCCCACCTTGGAGATGCGGATCGTGCCTTCGATCAGCATCGGAAACGCCTGACACGGACTCTCGTCGTCGAACAGCACCGTCCCGGCCTTCACGCGCACGACGACGGCGTCATCGAGAATCCCGTCCAGACGCGCGTCGTCGAGTCCCTCGAGTGCGGGATACAGGGTACGAAGACGTTCCTTCAGGGTGACGCGGTCCATGGCCCGGCAAGATAGGCGCAGGCTGCGCCGCTGTAAAGACGGTTCAGCATCGTCCCCGGATTTCGCCCGCGACGCTCAGTTCGACCGCAGCGGACGGAAGAATTCCCGGATCTCTCTGGCCAGATTCCCGGGCTGCTCCATGGCCGCGAAGTGGCCACCCTTCGGCATGACCGTCCAGCGACGGATGTCGGTGTACATCCGCTCCGCGACGGCGCGCGGCGGCCGCAGGATCTCCCGCGGCGATTCGCAGTAGCCCACCGGCACCCCCACCCCGCCTTCCGGGATCGGCCACGGACCGTGCATGCGCGCGTAGTAGGGCCAGAACGATGATCCGATCGCTCCGGTGACCCAGTAGAACGTGATGTTCCCGAGCAGCTCGTCCTTCGTGAACACGCTCTCGACGTTCCCGCCACAGTCGGACCACGACCGGAACTTCTCGACGATCCAGGCAGCCAGTCCCGCGGGCGAATCGGTGAGCGCGAAGGACAGCGTCTGCGGCTTCGTGCCCTGGATCCACTGATACCCCGTCTCTTCCTTCAGGAACAGATTGAGTTCGTCGACGAACCGGCGCACCTCGGGCGACGGATCCTCGAGAACCTTGGGATCCCGCCGGACGGCGAGAAGGTTGATGTGGATGCCGAGGAGTTTGTCCGCATGTGCGTGCCCGAGGCGCGAAGTCACGAACGCCCCCCAGTCCCCGCCCTGGGCGGCAAAACGCCGGTAACCGAGAACGTCCGTCATGAGGCTCGCGAAGCAGTCCGCGATGCGCTCGAGACCGAACCGCTCCTGACCCGGCGCAAACGACAGACCGTATCCGGGCAGGGACGGCGCGACGACCGTGAAGGCATCCGCCGGATCACCGCCGAAGCTGGCCGGGTCCGTGAGCATCGGGATGATCTTCAGGAACTCGAATACCGATCCCGGCCAGCCGTGCGACAGAAGCAGCGGATACGGGTCGGGTCCCTTGCCGGGGACATGCAGGTAGTGCAGGTCGATGCCGTCGACGGGTACCTTGTACTGCGGGTACGCATTGAGTCTGGCTTCCTCCGCACGCCAGTCGAACCGCGTGGCCCAGTAGTCCACGAGTTCGCGGAGGTAGCCCACGTCCGTCCCGAAGGCCCAGGGTTCGCCGGGCGCCTGGTCCGGGAAGCGGGTACGCGCGAGCCTGGCCCTGAGATCGGCCAGGACGTCGTCGGGAACGTTGAGTCGGAAGGGCGTCGGTGAAGTCATGGCGGTTCTTCCGCGTGAACGGGTAAACGCCTATTTTCGGCCCACCACCCGTGCCTCGTCCAATGCTTCCGACGTGGCCTTCCGGCCCGACCGCACGCAGATCGACGTTGCGGTGGCCATCAAGGGCCGCCGCAAAGGGCGAGTCAGGAATCGCGACGCGCGTCCTCGTCCATCTTTTTCGTGAACCACCGTGCGAGCCACGTTCCCATGGCGACCACGAACACGATGACCCCCAGACTGAGCAGCCCGTAATCCGTCGCGAACAGGTTCTCGAGCAGGACCATGTTCTTCTCTCCCCATTCTCCCTTCACACGATTCCGAGGATGCCACCACGGAAGGGCCACCGCTTGCGCTGGATCAAGCTAAGCTCACGACTGCCGTCATCCGCCTCTCGGGGCAGCGCAAGGGGACGGCACGCGCGCACCGTCCATCGACATCCCGCCCCGTGTCCGGGGCATCAATCGCGGAGACTTCGACCTATGTACATTCGATTCGACTCGGAAGTGGGCACGTTCATCATGAAAGGGGACATCGCCACCGAACTCATCAGGATGATGGGGCACAGCGGCACGGTTCCAAGCGCGCTGCTCGCGAAGGACGTTCCGGCGGCCCTCACCCGCCTGCGGGCCGCGGTCGATGACCTCCCCCCTCCGTCCGGCGACGCCGACGAGGACGACGAAGACGACGAGCGTGAACCGGTGGTGTCACTCAGACAGCGTGCATACCCGCTCATCGACCTGCTCGGGCGTGCGGCAAAATCCGAAAGCGACGTCACCTGGAAGGTGGAACCGCCCGGGTCGATGCTGATCTGAACCGCGACGCCGGCAGCGATGGCCGGGTCTATTCCGGTCGGGGATCCGACCAGAATTTCCCGCCGGTCGCCCAGTCGGACTTGCGGACGTCCTCGAACACGATGTCGACTGCCTCCGGCGAACAGTCGAGCGTGCGAGCGGCCTCCCGCGTGACGGCCTCGACGAACGCGCGCTTCTGCTCGGGTGTACGCCCCTCGAAGAGACGGACGTTGATGAACGGCATGGAATCCTCCTTTCGGGATATGCGAGCCGCTCCCCCGGACATTCGCGTCCGGAGGGCACGGCACGAGACATTCGTCTCACTCGCGGGATGATCGCCCGTTGTCGCCACCGGCCGCAAGCCACGAGCCCGCGGCGACCGCTGCCGAGGGGGCGCGATCGCGATCCTCGCCGCCACTCACGCGACGCGGGCGGCGCAGTTCCCGGAAGTCCTCCAGTTCCCAGGGGCGCAGTGCGAGCAGCAGTGTCACCGACCGGCGTTCGCCGAGTCTCGTGCGCTTGCAGTCGTCGTGGAACTCCGCGAACTCGTTCGCGAGACGTCTCAGTTTCGAATTCATGAGGGAGACCGTCGCGGGCGTGAGCATGGCATTCACGAGCAGCATCGTCTCTGCCGCGCCATCGAAGTTCGCGCCGAAGTATTCGTTCTGCGCCTTGGCCTTGAAGTACTGCTGGATCGGACCGTTGGGGCGCCACGTGAACGCGTGCGTGACCCGCAGGCGGATCCGGTTCTCGGGAAGCAGTTCGAGGAAGCGGATGCGCTCGAGTTCGAGCAGCAGCCCTATGCACTCCGCCTTCGAGAGTTCGTAGAGGGAGACCATCTCCTCCACCGACAGGTGATTGAGCGCGCAGACCGCGACCAGCAGCAGCCGGCGATCGCGCATGATGGCCCGCTCCTGCTCGAGCGTGAGTTGCGACACCACGTCCTTGCCGCTTTCGGTCTCCCTCGCGAGTTCCACGAGGGTCGTGCCGGCCAGCGCACAGACCTCCTCGAAGCGTTCGAGCGTGAACCCGCCCCTGGAAAACAGTCGCTTCACGCTCGCCTCGCTGAGTTCGAGGCGAGCAGCCACCTGCGAGTAGTTGATGCGGCGCGCGCGCAGCGCGCGCTTGAGTGCGTCGATGAGTGCAGCAGTGTCTGCCATGGTCTCCCTTCTTGTGCTTGTTGTGTCGTCAACGTTCCCGGAAGGACCGCGCAGGCGGCCTGTCGGAAATCACTGCGGAGGACGCGGGTGGCGCGCGGAGCGCGCAACACCTGGACACGACCGGCGGGTCCGGACCGGCGCAGGCGATCCCGCGTCCGCCCCACGCGAACAGCACGTTCCGTGCGCGACCGACGCACGGAACTTCACGTGCAGAGGGAAATGCTTTCCGGACAATTCAATTCGTCCGAACGAGTCTCGAGGAAGGAGTAAAGAAACCCGACGGAACCGCTCTCGCCGGTGGGGGATTCCCCGGCGCGCTCAGTTCCCGCGCCGGGCGAACAGCTTGCGCAGGCGCTCGACGCGCCTGCGGTTCGCGCCGAAGTCGCTGTACCCCAGACGCGACGCCGAGCGGACGTGAACGAGCGACCGGTTCTCCGGCAGGTAGAACTCCACGTCGTCGACGAATCCCAGAACGGGCGTCGCGAACTCGGCGTAGAGATAGTCGTCGCGCTGCGTGATCACACGGGCGCCGGGAAATGCGCGGACGATCGCGAGGAGAACATCGAGTGCTTCCTGCCTCGGCCCCTCGTAAGTGAACGGCTCGATCGCATGAGGAGCAGTCCTGGCCTGCGAACTCACGGCATTCGGCGTCGCGGGAACGGGCTTGAGACGCCCCCCGCGAACACCGAGGTCGTCAGGTCGCCGTCCCGAGAGAAATCCCATGCAGCACCCGATCGGGACGGCCCGACGCTCACGCGCCTGCCGCCATCCCCTTCCGGACACCGTCACGCGCGGCCATCGCCGCAGCCCAGCGCTGGAGGTTCGGCAGCCCGCCCGCCTCGTCGAGCATCGCCTTGCGCAACGCCACGTTCGGGTACAGGGCCAGGTCCGCGACCGAGATCTCTCCTGCGAGGTAGTCCTGCCCGGCCAGCCGGCGGTCGCAGTCCGCAAAGAACGTGAGCAGGCGCTGCCTGAAGTACGCGACGTTCGCCGCGCTCTTCTCGGGCGCCGTGTTCTCGAGCCGGAACACGGTGCCGCTCGTACCCGCCACGTCGCTCGCGACCTGGAACAGCCACTCCAGAGCGCCGATGCGCGCCACCGGATCGCCGGGCAGGAACCTGCCGGACTTCTCCGCCGCGTAGAGGACGATCGCGCAGGACTGTGCGAGCGTGACCGGACGACCGTCGGGGCCGTCTTCGTCCACGATCACGGGAATGAGCCCCGAGGGATTGATCGCGAGAAAGCTCGCGGTTCGCTGCTCCCCCTTGCCGAGATCCACCTTGTGCACACGGCAGGGCAGTCCGCACTCCTCCAGCGCTACGGCGGCCCGGAGGCCGTTGGCGGTGGGAGCGAGATAGAGGTCGATCATCGTCGGGTCTCCGGAGGAAGGGGGTGCGCCAAAGTATACGGTCGTCGGCGGGGTGCGGATCACCAAGTGTCAAAGTATGATCGCGGGTCCGCGTACGAAGGACGCCGGCGACGGCGCCGTCATATCGCCGCGGCTTCCCCGCCACCTCGGGACGAGGCGCGCCGGGTGATTGCACCGACACGATCCGCTTCACGCTACCCGAGGACACATCAGACTCGTGCCACCCGTCACACAGGCCCTTCTCGGGCTCAACATCATCGGCTTCGCGCTCCAGCAGCTGCTCGGGCCGGGCTTCATGACCGCGCTGGCACTCTGGCCGCCGGTTTCCGCGGCCGGACCTTTCGACAACGTGCCGTTCCACATCTGGCAGCCGATCACGTACGCATTCCTGCACGGCAACCTGATGCATCTCACGTTCAACATGATCGGCCTCTGGATGCTCGGACGTGACGTGGAGCACGCATTCGGCTCCCGACGCTACCTGCAGTACTACATGCTCTGCGTCTTCACGGCCGCGCTCGCCCAGATGTTCGTGGTCGCGCTGCTCGACCAGCCTCCGTTCCCGACCGTGGGTGCGTCCGGAGGCGTGTTCGGCCTGCTGCTCGCGTACGGCGTGCTGTTCCCGCGTCGCCGGCTCATGCTGCTCTTCCCGCCCATCCCCATGCAGGCCCGCACGTTCGTGATCCTCTACGGTCTGCTCGAACTCGTACTCGGCGTCACGGGCACCCAGTCGGGTGTCGCGCACTTCGCGCACCTCGGCGGACTCGTGGGCGGATTCTTCCTGCTCCAGTACTGGCGACGTCGCTGGCCGTTCGGACACCACTGAATCGGCACCCGGCCCGATCCCCGCGGGCCCTTGCGAGGCGTCCTCAGCGTCCTGCCGACCCGGTGGCTCCCGCGAACTCGGGACCACCCGGGCGCAGCCGCATCCCCGGTGCGAGACGGGTCCACGGAAATTCGCCGGGGTCGGCGAGCATCGGTCCCGGCGCCTTGCAGACGATGATCTCCTCGGCAATGGGCGCGAAGTCGGCCCGGAAATGCACCGAGCTCTTGTTCACGAGAATCGATTCGCGCGTGGGCTCGATACCGACGAAACGGTACATCTCCTGATCCGCCATCTGCGGTTTCTCGCAGCTCACCACGATGCGGACACCACCGATGCGCAGGCACGCCGAGGGGCCCAGGTTCATGCGCGCACCGCGATAGAACGGCCCCGTGCACGTGAGCCTGCCCTCCGATAGCCGCTCGACCACGAACCGTCCGTGAAAGGGCGCATCGCCCGGGATCTTCGACCGGCCGCCGATCGCGATCTCCAGCGTCGCACCTTCCCCGACGGCGTGCGCGGCGCGCGCCGCTTCCGGATCGACCATGAGACCGAGCGCCGCGTGCCGCGCATCCGCCCCCACCAGCGCGCGGAGCATCCCGGTCGTGTCGGAATTGCCGCCGGCGCCGGGATTGTCCTGGGTGTCGGCGATCACGACCGGACGCGTGGCCGCTGCGGCCCGTGCCATCGCCCGGCGGACGCCGTCCTCGGGCGTGAGCACCTCGAGCGAGAACGCGGTCTCGTTCGCGAGCACCTCGTCGCCGAACCCGCGCGCGACCGCCTGGACGGCATCCTCGTCGTCGCCATACGCGAGCACGACCGGGCCGCATTCCTCGAAATCGGCGGCCGGAAACCCTGGCGTGAACGACACCGAGACGACGCCGGCACGCTCGAGTCCGGCCAGGTCCCGGTATACCGAGGCCATGGGCTCCAGCATCGTGCACTGCGACCCGAGCGGAATCAGGAAAGGCAGCCGCCGCGCGGCGTGCACGAGCGGCGTGGACGTCCGCATCAGTCGCAGGAGGAGCGACGCCGCCCGCGCACCGGTGTCCGCCATGTCGACGTGCGGATAGGTACGGTAGGCGACGAGCGCGTCGGCGCCCGCAATCATGCGTGCCGTCACGTTTGCGTGCAGATCGAGGCTTGCGACGATCGGAGTCCGCGGGCCGACGACCGCACGCACGCGCGCGAGCAGTTCCCCCTCGCCGTCGTCGACGTGCTCCGTCACCATCGCCCCGTGCAGGTCCAGGTACACGCCATCCACGGGCATCGCGCTCGCGATCGCCTCGACGATCATTGCCGCGATCCGCTCGAATGCATCCTGTGTGACGTGCGCGGAAGGGCTCGTGGCAGCCCACGCCGTCGGGACGAGGTCGTGTCGCGCACGACGCAGTTCCGCAATCGCACCGGCGATCGGCAGGTTGATGCCGGCGGTACCCTCGATCACGTCATCCGCCCGCAACAGTGGCGGCCACCCTCCGCCTCGCCGAAAATCGTCGAACGTCGCCTTGCTTGGTGCGAACGTATTCGTTTCGTGCTGGAACCCGCCCACGGCGATTCGCATCGGAGCCCCCTCTTCCGTGTCATCGATCGTACGATTATCCGACGCGGGCAGCGTCTTCGCGACCCGGTCCTGACGTGGCGTATCGCTCGCTCCGGATTTCTGGGACAATCCCGATCCCTCGCGCGGGGACTTCGCGGACATCCATTCCATCCGGTCGTCCGCCGCGCACAAGAAAATCCGCACGAAACACCGACATGACCCATTACAACGGACGCGCCGCCGCGGTCCGTGTGGTCGCCTTCACGCTGGGCGTACTCGCACTCGCGGCACACGCACAAGACAACCGGCCGCCGGCCGCTGCGCCGACGACCACTGCGGCCGACATCTCCAAGAAGCTCGACCCGACCGACTTCAAGACACGGTTCGAGGCTCGCTTCGAACACTGGAGCACTCAGGACGGCAGTGGCAAGGAAGTGCTCGTGCCGCGCTTCGAATATGCGTACACGCGCACGGCCGCCTTCCGTATCGACGTGCCATTCCAGCGGATCAATCCGCGCGTGCCGGGTGAATCGGCCCAGTCCGGCATCGGCGACGTCGCGGTCCGCGGCAAGTGGCGGGTGTTCCGGAACGAGTCACTCGCCCTCGTGCTCGGTTCCGAGTTCTTCCTGAACACGGCGTCCGACCGGTCTCTAGGATCCGGCAAGTACCTCGTCGCACCGATGGCCTTCGCCGCGTTGAACCTGCCGGGCACCGACACGTCCCTGTTCCCGATGGTGCAGCACTACCAGTCGGTGGCCGGGGATTCGGACCGGTCGAACGTGAGCTACACGCAGTTCCGTCTGTACGTGCTCACGCGTTGGCCGCACCGTTTCTACACGCTCGTGGAGAACCAGCTGACCGTGGACTACGAACGGAACAGCCGGGTCGGCTTCACGATCGAGACGGAACTTGGCCATTTCCTCAACAAGAGTCTCGGCGTCTGGGTCCGCCCGGGCATCGGCCTCGTGGGCGACCAGCTTCCGTACATCTACAACTGGAACTTCGAGGTCGGGTTCCGCCACTTTCTCTGACGATCTCCGACGAGAACGCCGGGCGAAGCTTGCCCGGCTTCGTCGGACGGTCAGACGCTCGGCGGGCGCTGACCCCAGACCTGCCAGAGAGCCAGAGTTCCCTGCCCGGATGCTCTCGATGCGAAGGGCACGGACAGGCCGGCGGCCGGTGTCGGGAGACGCGCGAAAGTCGCACCCACGTGCGTGAGTCCGGCCTCGCCGAGTGCCCATGACAGGCGTGGGGGCACCCCGGTGCCGGCCCGCATGTCACCCCTTTCCCACTCGATGGGCAGCTCGTCGAGACAGCGCCCGGGAAGCGTGACGGCCGCCGCGGGCGCGCATTCGATTTCCTCGCACACGAGCCGGCCCCCGGGTTCCAGGAGCGTGACGAGCTCCGCGAGTGCATCCCAGGGCCGCTCCAGCCGGCTGAACAGACACCGCGCATAGACGAGGCCGAACGAGCTTCTCGGCAGTCCCGTTTCGTAGACGGAAGCGCGCTCGAACCAGAGGTTCCTGCGACCTTCGCTTTCCGCGGCGCGGCGCCCGATGTCGAGCTGGGCTTCGTCCTCGTCGAGGCCCGCGACGAGACCGTCCGGCCCGACTTCCTCTGCGAGTCTCAGCGTCATGAGCCCTGCGCCGCACCCGATGTCCGCGACGCGCATCCCTTCGTGCAGCCCTGCCTGGCGCAACAGCGCCGCCGTCCCCGCCTCCATCATCCGGTGCAGCCGCTGCTGGTCCTCGAACGGTCCGTGTGCCCATCGGTAGCCGATGCTGCGCTTGAAATCCGGATCTCCGGTGCTGTTCATGGTGCCCTCGTCCTGTGGCGTGCCGCGCAGTACCGCGGCAGATCGCGTTGCATGGGCACATTCTCGTCATCCGGGCGGAATCCGGAATAGCAGGATGCTCATATCCGCGGGGACGTCACCCTGTCCCTGTCTGCACGACGGGACGCCGTTTCGCGCGAGGCGTGCCGTGCGCCGGCCGATACCCCTCAAGAACCCGCGGTGATTCCCGATATCCAACCAGATGAATCGGGAATCGGGGCGCGAGCGGGACCGCACCGCGTCGCGCGATCGCCCGCGAAACACCCGAACCGTTCCGCAGGGAGCGCACTGCAATGGATCACTCCGAACATCTCGGCCTGCAGCGGGCACACGGCGTCGAAGTGCTGGCGAGTGCCGCCAGGCTTTTCGCCGTCGCGGAACCCGGGCCCGGACTCCTGGGTGACCTGGTGCAGCTGATCCGTGCACATGCCGGTGCCGATCGTGCCGTGCTCGTCGACGCCACGGACGGCGTCCCGGGACGCGCGGCACGCCTGTCCGCGGAACGCGACACACTGGCGTTCGAAACGGTCGACGAACACACATCGTCGACGCCGGAAAACGCCGCCGTGCGCGAAGCGGTTCTCGCCGGGAACTGGTGGCGAGGCCGGGCTCGACGCGGCCGCCGGTCCTGCGCGCAGCTCTGCGTGCCCCTGCGTCACGCCGGACGCGTGGTCGGCGCACTCATGCTGGAGCGCGACGGCGCACGGATGGACGTCGACGAAACCGTGGTCGACGCGATGGCGGCCCACATCGCCACTGCACTCGTCGCCGCGCTGCACCCGGCCGACGCGCCTCCGGTGCATGCCGGGACAATCAGCGAGCGCTTCCTGACGGAAGTGATCGACGCGGTTCCGCATCCGCTCTACGTGAAGGACGCCCAGCATCGCTGGGTGCTCGTCAACCAGGCACTGTGCCAGTGGCTCGGACGGTCGCGGGAGGAAGTGCTCGGACGATCGGACCGCGATTTCCTGCCGCCCGAGTTCGCAGCCGGCATCGTCGCGGAGGACGATGCGGCGCTGGACACCGACGCGCCGGTCATCGCGGAAGTGCACTACGAGGCGGAGAACTTTCAGACCGTGTCGTGGCTCAAGTGCAAGCGCGCGTTCGCGATGCCGGACGGAAGCCGTTACGTGGTCGGCATCAACACGGATCTTTCCGCGCGCGAGGAGGCACGACGCGCACTCGCGCGGAGCGAGAGATTTCTCACGGAACTCATCGACGCGATCCCCCAGATCCTGGTCGTGAAGGACGACAGGGGACGCTGGGTGATGGTGAACCGCGCCACGGCCGCCTGGTACGGAAGGTCGCGCGAGGCACTCGTGGGCCTCACGGACGAGGACCTCCATCCGCCGGACGTGGCGTCGCGCTACGTACGAGAGGATCTCGTTGCCACCGAGGCAGGCCAGCCGATGGTGATCGAGGAGTCCAGGCGGGACGCACACGGTGCGACGCGCTGGTTCCTGAAGACGAAGTACGGCTTCACGCTGCCGGACGGCTCCGCATACCGCCTCGCGATCAGCGCGGACATCACCGAGGGCAAACAGGCACAGTTCGCCGTCGAACGGCAGCGGCACTTCCTCGAGGCACTCATCGATGCCGTGCCGGAACCCCTGTACGTGAAGGACGACCGGCGCCGGTACATCCTCGCGAACGACGCGTTCTGCCGGTTGCTGCAAGCATCGCGCGACGGCCTGCTCGGCCGCACCGACGAAGAAGTCGGCCCGGCGGCCCGTGCCCGGATCAACCGCGACGAGGACGAAGGCCTGTTGCGGACCGGAAGCGCCGTCTCCACGGAGGAGCGCATCGGGCGGAACGCCGACACCGAGCGCTGGGTGCTCCGGAACAAGGCACTGCTCGCCGATGCCACGGGGGCACGCTACATCGTCTGCGTCAAGACGGACATCACCGCGATCAAGCGCGCGGAGCGCGCTGCGCGACGCCTGTCCACCGAACTCGAGCAGAGCCGCGCCTACCTCGATGCCGTCATCAACGCGATCCCCTATCCCGTGTTCGTGAAGAACGAGCAGTTCCGCTGGACGCTCGTGAACGAGGCATTCTCGAAGCTCGTGGACATCCCGGTGGAAGAACTCGTCGGAAGCTCCGACCAAGTCCTCCACGGCGCGAAGTACGCCTCGGCCCGGATGGCGGAAGACAGGGAAGTGTTCGCGCTGAATCCCGGCCAGTCGAAGGTGTTCACGGGAACGCTCGAATACCGCGGCCGATCGTTGTGGTTCCTGCGGAGCAAGACACTGGTCGCGCTCCCCGACGGTCGTCGCGAGATCGTCGGCATCGAGACGGACATCACCGAACTCAAGGCGACCGAGCTGGCGCTCCGCGAGAGCGAAGCGCGGTTTCGCGGCACGTTCGAACAGGCGGCCGTCGGCATCTGTCACGCGTCACTGGACGGCCGCCTGCTTCGCATCAACGAACGGTTCTGCGACATCCTCGGGTTCGGCATGGAGGAAATGCTCGCGCGTTCGTTCGTCGAGATCACCCATCCCGACGACGACGCGAACATCGCGAGCGTCGCGATGCTCCTCGACGGCACGTTCGACACCTACTCCATGGAGAAGCGCTACACGCGCAAGGACGGCGAAGTGGTCTGGGGCAACCTGACCGTCTCCGTTGCCCGCACGGCGGACGGCCGGCCGGACTATTTCATCGGCGTCATGGAGGAGATCACGCGTCGCAAGATCGACGAGGCTCGTCTCGTCCGCAGCGAGGCGACCCTCGCGAGCGCGCAGCGTCTCGCCCATGTCGGCAGCTGGCACTGGAACGTGGAGAGCGGCGCCATCGAGTGGTCGGACGAGACCTACCGGATCCTCGACCAGGATCCGGACAGCTTCGAACCGTCGTACGAGCGCTTTCTGACACTCGTCCACCCTGCCGACGTCGCGAGAGTGGAGGACACGGTGGAGCGTGCGATGCGTACCGGCAACGAAGTCCGTTACGAACTGCGGGTCGTCCGGCCTACCGGCGAGGTGCGCAACCTCTTCGCGACGGTCCAGGCCGGGCACGACCGTTCCGGTCGGATCAGGGAACTTCTCGGTTCCGTGCAGGACATCACGGAACGCAAGCGCTCCGAGGAGCTTCTGCGCCGCAGCGAGGCGACGCTGGCGGCCGCGCAGCGCATGGCACACCTCGGCAGCTGGCGCTGGGACGTTGCGCGCGATCTATCTGTCTGGTCCGAGGAGACCTTCCGGATATTCGGCGTGGATCCCATCCTCTTTCCCGTGAGCATGGACGGCCTCCTCGCGCACGTTCACGTGGATGACCGGGAACGTGTCAGCGCGCTGATCCGCAACGCCCCGGAGAGTCGGGCGATGTCGGAGTACGAGTTCCGCGTGGTGCGTCCGTCGGGCGAGGAACGACTCGTGCACGCGGTGCACGACGTGATCGAGAACGACGACGGCTCGGTCGGCGAAGTCGTGGGATCGGTGCACGACATCACGTCGCGACGGCTCGCGGAAGAGCGCATCCAGGGCGCGCTCCAGGAGAAGGAGATCCTGCTGAAGGAGATCTACCACCGCGTGAAGAACAACCTTCAGGTCATCTCCAGTCTGCTGCAGATGCAGGCCCGTACGCTCGACGACGAGCAGTTCACCGCCGCGATCGAGGACAGCGTGCGCCGGGTCAAGTCCATGGCGCTCGTGCACGAGCGTCTCTACCGTTCGAGGGACCTCGCCCGCGTCGACTTCGGCGACTACATGCACACGCTCGTCGAGCAGCTCTCGCACTCCTACCACGCCCAGGCCCGCGGCATACGCGTCGTCGCGGACGTGCTCGAGGCACCGATGGGCATCGAGACCGCGATACCCTGCGGCCTGATCGTGAACGAACTCGTCTCCAATGCATTCAAACATGCGTTCTCGGGGCGCGATGAAGGCACCATCATGATCCGCTTCTCGGCCGGACCGGGAACGGGTTCGTGGGTACTGAAGGTCGGTGACGACGGCATCGGCATGCCGGGCGCTCCCGAGGACGCGCGGTCGCTCGGGCTGCGACTCATCCGCACGCTCACGGAACAGATATCCGGAACGCTCGACATCGTGTCGGGAGCGGACACGGGCACCGTCTTCACCATCACCTTCCTGGACGAGGGCAAGTCGAAATGAGCAAGGCACGGATCCTGATCGTCGAGGACGAAGGCGTGATCGCGCTCGACATCGAACATCACCTGAGCGTGGCGGGCCACAACGTCGTGGGTATCGCGAACTCCGGCGAGAAGGCCCTGGAACGGGCCATGACGCTGCGTCCCGACCTGATCCTGATGGACATCGTGATCAAGGGCGACATGGACGGCATCGAGACGGCGCGCAGGATCCGCGCGCGACTGGACGTCCCGATCCTGTTCCTGACCGCGTTCAGCGACGAGGCGACGATCGCGCGGGCTGGCACCACGGCCGCGCACGGCTACCTCCTGAAGCCGTTCCGGCCGGACGAACTGCGCGCCGCGCTCGTCATGGCCCTGCAGAAACACGCCATCGAACGGCAGCTGCTCGAGAGCGAGGCACGGTTCCGGAGCGCCTTCGACCACGCGGCGATCGGCATGGTGCTCGTATCCACGACGGGCGAGTTCGTGCGCGCGAATCAGGCGGCCGGCGCGATCTTCGGAACGGCCGGGCACGCCATGCCGGGTGGCGACCTCGTCGCCTGGTCGCACGCCGAGGACCGGGAAGCCCTGCGCGAGCAGCTCGCACATCTCGCGACGACGGACGCCCGACCGCTCCACCGCGAACACCGGTTCGTCTCCGCTGCCGGGGAAACGATCTGGACGCTGCTGAGCCTCTCGCCCGTGCGTGACCCCTGGGACCACATGCTGCACGTCATCGCGCAGATCCAGGACATCAGCGACCGCAAACGGGCCGAGGCGCGTCTCGCCCACCTCGCCCACCACGACGCGCTCACCGGCCTGCCGAATCGCTCGCACCTCATCGACTGGCTGAACAACGCGCTCGTCACGGCCGATCGACGCGGTACGGAACTCGCCGTGGCTTTCATCGATCTCGACGGCTTCAAGCTCGTGAACGACACGCTCGGCCACCGTGCAGGCGATTGCGTGCTCGAAACGGTCGGAGCGCGCCTGCGTGGACAGGTCCGCGCCAGTGACATCGTCGCGCGTCTCGGCGGGGACGAGTTCGTCATGGTGCTTCCCGACGTTTCGAGCCCCGAGGACGTGGGCCGGGTCATCGAGAAGTGCATACGCGCGCTGTCCGAGCCGATCCCGTTCGAGGGCCACCCCCTCGGCATCGGTGCGAGCGCCGGCATCAGTCTGTTCCCTTCGGACGGATCCACGGCGCAGAGCCTGCTCGTGAGTGCCGACCGGGCGATGTACCGGGCCAAGGAACTCGGCAGGAACAACTACCAGTTCTTCACGGATGCGATGACCACGCGATCCGTGAACCGGCTGTCGCTCGAACGGGACCTGCGGCGTGCATTCGCGCGCGAGGAGCTCTCGGTCGTCTACGAGGCCGTGCTGCGCGACGGTCGGTCACTGACGTCCGTCGTGGCATCACCGCGCTGGGAGCCCGACGGTGCGACCGGAATGACGCAGGCGGAATTCGCGGGCGTCGCCGAGCGCAGCGGACTCGCGGTGCCGATCGGAGAATGGACGCTGCGCGCCGCCTGCGCACAGGTGCAGGCGTGGCGTCGGGCGATCGACCCGGACCTGCGCCTCCGCATCTCCCTCTCTTCGAGACAGTTCCTGTCGCCGTCGCTGCTCGGCGCCATCCGGCGCACCCTCGCGGACACCGGCCTGCCCGCCGACAGCCTCGATCTCGAATTGCCGGAATCGTCCCTCGCCCACGACGCCGATCGTGTGACGAGTGTGCTGGACGAATTCGCGGCGTTGGGGATCCATCTCTGGCTGAGTGGTTTCGCGGAAGGATCCTGGAGCCTGCGTGCGATCAGGAAGCTGCCGCTGCGCGGCCTGAAGATCGGACCCGACCCCGCCTCGGCAGACGCCGCAGGCGGATTCGATGCACCGCTCGTCGAAGGCATCGTCGCGCTCGCGCGGTGCCTCGGCCTCGAGGTGGCCTGCGACGGCGTCGTGGACGAGCGCGAGCTGGACTTCCTGCGCGGAACCGGCTGCAGCCTGCTGCAGGGACCACTCTTCGGCACGGCTCTTCCCGCACGGGAATTCGCAGCACAGGCACTCGCTCGCACGCCCGTCCCCGCCGGCTGAACGTCGCGGGCAGGCGTCACGCCGACGAAGGCATGTCCATGGTCAGCCGGACTGTCCGGCCTGCGCGTGCCGGAGCCGGAGGGTCACCTCGAACACGCTGCCGCCGCCATCCCGCCGCCGGTACACGACGTCGCCCCCGTGCTCGCGCGCGATCTGCCGGACGAGGGCGAGCCCGAGCCCGAAACCCTGACCGGTCTCGGGCGCCCCGCGAGGGCGGTAGAACGGTTCGAAGATCCGTTCCTCGTCACCGACCGGCACCCCGGGGCCGCGATCCGACACGCGCAAGGTCGCCGTGCGTCCGTCGCTGGCGACGTCCGCTTCGATTTCGGAGCCTTCGCCGTAGCGCTGCGCATTCTGGAGGAGATTCCTGACCAGACGACGCAGGAGACGCTCGTCGCCTTGCAGAACGACCGGTGTTCCGGAAACGGTGGCGTCGAACTCGGTTGCTTCCTCGGCACACACGGCCAGCATGTCCACCTCGGCACGCTGCGTGTCGGGCATGGCCTGGAGCCGGCTCGACAGCAGCAACTCGCCGATCAGCGCGTCCAGTTCGGTCACGTCCCGCGCCAGCCGGGCGCGCAGTTCGGGACGCACGGAAGACTCCAGGAGTTCGAGCGCCATCCGGATTCTCGAGAGCGGACTGCGAAGCTCGTGCGACACGTTCGCGAGCAGATTCCGGTGCGCGGACACGAGTCGCTCGATCCTCGCGGCCGCATCGTTGAAGCTCTCGGCAACGCGCGCGATCTCGTCACCCCCTTCCACCGCGACGCGCGCAGCGAGATCTCCCTGCCCGAGCGCGTTGACGCCCGCACGCAGTCGCTCGAGTCGACGCGTCATCTGTCTCGCCGCGAAGTACGAACCGATCGCCGTCGTGAGCAGCAGGAGTCCGATCGCCAGCAGCAGCCCCTGTCGGCGCGGCCGGTGACCCGCGTGGACGAGCACGACCCGGCCGTCGTCGAGACGCATCGCGAAGACGTGACCACGGCCGCCCATCCGGATCACGCCGCTGCGTTCGATACCCGTGCGGGGCCAGGGCAGCGGCGGACCCACGTGGGCGAGAAGGGTACCGTCCGCCGCACGCACGGTGACCTGCCCCCGCATCCTCGCGGTCACGCGTGCGAGGCGGGACTGGACCTCGGCCGGTGTCTCGGTACCGGGGCCGAGCGCCTCCGCGACCAGCAGCGAGAGCACGCGATTGAAACGCGGCGCGTCGTAGTCGTTGGGCAGCAGCCACCACGACACGGCGAGCAGGACCGCGAACGCAATGAGGATTCCGAGGAACGCGAGCCAGATTCTCAGGTACAGGCGCTTCACGGCATCCGCCCGCGAGATCAGTCCTGCGCCTTCGCGAACACGTACCCGACGCCCCGCACGGTCAGGATGCGTTTCGGGTGCTTCGGATCGTCCTCGATGAGCGCGCGAATGCGTGACACGTGCACGTCGAGACTCCGGTCGAAGGCCTCGATTTCGTGCCCCTTCAGCCGGTCCATCAGCATGTCCCGCGTCATCACGCGCCCCGCGCCGGAGGCGAGCACCCAGAGCAGATCGAACTGGTAGCCGGTCAGCGGAACAGGCTCGGCGTCGAGCGAGACGCTGCGCGCATCCCGGTCGAGTTCGAGCCGCCCGAACACGAGCAGGTCACGGGGGGCGGAGCTTCCCCGACCGCGTCGCAACACCGCTTTCAGCCTCGCGAGGAGTTCGCGCGGTTCGAACGGTTTCGGGAGATAGTCGTCCGCACCGAGTTCGAGGCCCACTATGCGATCCGCCGGCTCGCCGCGTGCGGTCAGCATCAGCACCGGCACGTCCGACTCGGCCCGCAGCGTCCGGCAGACGTCGAGACCGTCTCCATCGGGGAGCATGATGTCGAGCAGTACGGCCGCGAAGGACTCGCGCCGGAATTGCGCGAGCCCTTCGCGAGCGGTCGATGCCACCCTGACCTCGAAGCCGTAGCGGCCGAGATACTCGGCCACCATCGCCGCGAGTTCGCGATCGTCCTCGATCATGAGCAGCATCGGCACCATCGGGCGGTCACATCCGTCCGGTACCCGCGGAGCGGTGGCCACCGTGACCGCGGAAGGTGCGCGCGAGCTCGCCGAGCGCCTTGCGCTGCTCCGGGCGCAGGACATCCGCCGCGTCGGCGAGCGTCTGGCTGATGCGTCGCGAAGCACGGTCCGCGAGATCCATCTCCGCGCGGCGCGCGGCCTCGAGGCCGTCGCGATCGACGGTCTCGCCGGTGACACTCCGGAGCATTGCCTCACGGTTCGCGCGGTGGGCGTCACGCATCGATGCGAGGTCCTTCATGGCGTCGTCGACCAGCCCCTTGATCTTCGTCTTCTGCTCCTCCGTCGCGTCGACCCTGGAGAGAATGCGGTCCGTCCGGAATTCGATCCGTTCGCGCATGGCCTCGGGATCGAGGGGGCCGTGAGCCCCCCGGTGCGTGCACCGGTGATGCCCCCAGCCGTGTTCGTTCGCGAGTGCGCCCGTGCCCGCGGCGAGCGCACCGCCGAAGATGCTACCCGCGAGAACGCCGGCGAGAAAGCGGCGCTTCGAGGTCTTGCTCGTGGTCGTTGGGGTCCTGGTGTTGTCGTCGGCAGTCATGGCGGTTTCCTTTGTGCTGGTTTCGGAGGCACCGCGAGAGGCGGTGCACGGCTGCCATGTTCGACCCCGGACGTATACCGTCGTTGTGGCGGGCGTAAAGTTGTGTAAACCGCGGCGCGACCTCGCCGCGACGCGCTACAGGCGCGGCCGGCCACCGTACCCGGTCAGTTCCAGATAGCCGTGTCCCGCGACACGGCCGGCGGAGATCGCGCGCACGGCACCTTCCCAGTACACCGTCCCGACGCTCGCGCGCGCGTCCAGCTCCTGGTCGTCCATCAACGGCACTGTCTCGAAGGTGAACCTGCCGGCGCGCACCCGGACCTGCACCGGATAGCGGATGCCGGTCCGTGGACTCGCCCACCACCGTGTGGGCGTGAACGCGACGTCGTGCGCGCCGAGCGTGCGGCGCACGCCCCGGGCATCGACGTGAGTGCCTCCTGCCCAGAGCGCCTGTCCGGCGTCGTCCCGGATCCGGAATGCCATCAGCGCCCCGCCGTCCTCGAGATTGATGCCGGCCCAGTCCCAGCCGGTAGCGCTCGGCGGGAGAATCTCGCTCGCCCACTCGTGATCGAGCCACGCCTCGCCGCGCACGCGAGTCCGTTCGCCGCTCCGTTCCAGGACGCCGTTCACGCCGAGATGGGGACGACTGTAGTAGTAGCTCGCGCTCGCGGAATCGGGCCCCTTCCGGCTGTATCCCCCGCTTCCCTCCAGCAGCGGGGCTTCGTGCGCCGCGCAGGCGAGGTCGAACGCGAACGTTTCGGTGACCACCTGCGCCCGGTACACGTGCTCTCGCAGATCGAGCGACCAGTCGTCGATGTGCACGGCCGTCGTGCGTTCATCGGCAGCGGCGAGACCGAAACCGCTGCGCGCCGCGCGCTGCCCGTACTGCAGGCGCCCCTGGCGCGGGTCCGCCAGGGCGGCGTGGGCGAACAGCAGCTGCGTGGGGGCGAATCGGCTCGGGTTGTCCTCCTGCAAGCCCGGACGGGTCCGGAAGAACGTGAGTTGCGCGCCGAGAGGCTCCCGGCGATCCGTGTACAGCCACCCGGTGAGATACCACCATTCCGTCCGGAAATCGGGATGTGCGCCATGGTCGCGCGGAAAGCGCAGCGGTGTTCCGGGGACGACGTCCGGATAGCGGATGGCAACTGCCGTGACCGGATGCGCGAGCGTCGCCGACAGCCCGAGAAGAAACCGGCGCCGACCGACGGAGCGGGCAGCCGGGATCGCGCGCTCACCAGTCATCGCGAACCGCCCTCACGGCGCTGCCGCTCATGGCCTGTCGGCCACCGATGATCGCGGTGGCGGAGGCTGCCACGATCATCGCGCAGAAGAACGCGGCGATTCCCGCCCACGGTACGTGCAGCGTCATGCCCCAGTGGAACGACTGTCTGTTGACCACGTGGATCAGGATCAGGCTGATGACGTATCCGAGGACTGCGCCCACGGTGAGCCCCGTCACGGCGGCGATGGCCCCTTCGGCCGCGAGGATGGTCGCGATCTCCCGACGGGTCACGCCGAGATGCCTCAGCATGCCGAACTCGCGGCGTCGCGCGACCACTTCCGCCCCCATCGCACTGGAGAGACCCAGCAGACCGATCAGCACCGCGACGATCTCCAGAGCGTAGGTGACGGCGAAGGTCCTGTCGAACACCGCGAGCGAACGGGTACGCACTTCCTCGGGCGTAAGCGTCTCGATCGCGTCGGGCGCGAGGCGCTCAATCGCGGCGCGCACCGACGACAGGGCTGCCCGGTCACGGAGCCAGATTCCGGCATCGTCGGCAGTGCGGTCTCCCGTGAACGCCACGTAGCGACTCCGGTCGATGAGGATCGCACCGGACTGACGGGCATAGTCGCGCCAGACTCCCGCGACCCGGAAGGCGCACCGGCGGCCTCCCAGCGGAACGTCGATGCGCTGGCCGACGCGCCACCCCTGGATCGCGGCCGCCGCTTCGCTGATCCAGGCGTCGCCGGGCGCATCGTCGCGCGTGCCGGGCTTCGCGGGGCCGATCAAGGGCAACCGATGCTCGGGGTCCTCGTCGACCCGGTCGCGCGCGAGCACGGCGACGCGCGGGCGCCCCGGCTCGATGATCACTTCGAGCCGGCGCAGGAACTCGACCTGCCGCACGCCGGCCGTTTCCGTGATCCGGCGCTGATCCGTGACGGACAGGAAGCCGCTGTCGCCCACGTCGTTCGCACGCAGGTAGAGGTCGGCGGGCAGGATGCCCTGCAGCCAGTCGTCGAGGGAATGACGGAACGAGGACACCATGACGGCCATCGCGACCGCCAGGCTCACGGCGGCCACGATGGCGGAGAGACTCACCGCAGCCTGCGCGGGCGACGCGCGAAGGCGCTCGAGCGCGAGCCTTCCCGCCACGGCGCGCGGCGGCCTTGCCGCCGCGAGGAGGACGGCGACGATGCGCGGAAGCAGCGCGATCGTTCCGAGCAGCAGCAGCGCGATCGCCGCGTAGCCGAAGATCGGCAGGCCCGCAACCGGCGGCAGGAACACGCAGCCGGCACCCGCAACGATCGCGACGACCCCGGGTACGGGTGTCTGCAGACCGCGGAACGCGCGCGCGTCGTCCCCGCTCCTGAGCGCGGTCGTCGGTGCCGCGGACGCGGCCTCGATGGCCGGTGCGAGACTTCCGCAGACGGCCGCGATCACGCCGAGGACCCCGAACACCACGGCAGCCTCCCACCCCACCACGACGCGTGGCTGCAGCCCCGAGAAATAGCCGGCTCCGAGATCGCTTCCCATCACGTGCAGCACGCCCGCGGCAAGCGCGACACCTCCGGCCGTGCCGAGAACGGCTCCGACGACGCCGATGAGCGCACCCTGCGCGAGCACGAGACCCGCCACCTGCCGGCGGGTGAACCCCACGACGCGCAACAGCGCGATCTCGGCGCGGCGGCGTGCGACGGAAAGCGCCTGTGTCGAGAACACGAGCAGACTGCCCGTGAACAGTGCCACCAGCGCGAGCACGTCCAGATTGACACGGTAGGCCCGCGTCATGCGCGCGAGATCGTGACCTTCGGCCTCCACGCGCGTCGCGACGACACCGGCAGGCAGGGCGAGACGCGCCGCGAGCGCCGCGGGATCCGTGCCCGCTCGCAGCGCGAGATCCACGCGCGTGAGTCGGCCCGGACGGTGGAACAGCGCCTGGGCAGCGCCGATGTCCATCACGCCGACGGCCGCGCCGCCCTCGCCGGCTGCAGTCGTGCCGGCGACGCGCAGCACGCGCCCGGTGAGTCCCGCCTGCAGTTCGATGGTCTGCCCCACCGACACGCCGAGTGAAGCGAGCGCGGCAGGAGACAGGAAGATCGTGTCGGTGCGCAGCATGTCCAGGAGGTCGGCATCCAGTCCGAGCAGCGCGGGCTGAATGCGCGCCGCGCGGAAGACGTCGATCCCGATCACGCGCAAGGTCTGCCGCGTACCGGCCACGCGAGCGTCCACCTCGAGCGCCGGACTGGCTGTCACGACGCCCGGCGTACGGGCGAGCCCCGGATAGACGGATTCGTCGAAGCCCGAGCGCGGCCCCCTCACGATCAGATCGGCGCGGCCCGCGAGCGCGCGAGCCGCGGACGAGAACTCGCTGACGGCCGTCGCGTTGATCAGCTGGATCGCGAGGCCCAGTGCGACCCCCACCGCGATCGCCACGATCGACACGGTCGAACGCGCAGGGTGCTGGCGCAACGGCGCGAGAAGCAGGTCCAGGCGGGCAATCATCGGCGCGTCCGGTGCGGCATCCCGTCAGGGAACCGCCGACAGGCCGGCATGCGTGAGTCGAAGCACCCTGTCCGCGGTTCGTGCGGCTTCCCGCGAATGCGTGACCAGAATGCCGGCAGCGCCGTTATCGCGCAGGGTGTCGCGCAGCAGCGCCAGGACTTCCGCCGCGGTCTGCGGATCGAGATTTCCGGTCGGCTCGTCCGCGAGCACGAGGCGGGGCAGGTGCACGAGCGCACGTGCGATCGCGACACGCTGCAGTTCTCCTCCGGAAAGCTCGCGCGGCAGGCTGCGCGCACGATTCGCGAGCCTCACGGCCTCCAGCAGCCGGGCCACGCGGGCGTCGCGCTCCGCGCCGGCGACACCGAGCAGTGCCAGCGGCAGTTCGACGTTGCGCGCGACGTCGAGATACGGGAGTACGTGGAACGCCTGGAACACGAATCCGATCTTGTGACGGCGCAGAAGGGTCAGCGCATCGTCGTCGAGTTCCGTGACCGGCTGACCGTCCACCATCACCTCGCCGGCATCGGGCCGGTCGAGCCCCGCGATCACGTTGAGCAGCGTGGACTTGCCGACGCCCGACTCCCCCACGATCGCGACGTATTCACCCGGCGCGACATCGAGTGACACGTTGCTCAGCACCTCGCGCGATGCCGGTCCCGCGAAACACTTGCGGACGTTGGACAGATGCAGCATGTTCAGGCCGGGGCAGATGTCTGGGCGAACGAGTGTCGCACAGGTCGGCCGTCACGTTCGCGACGCGGCATCGGCTTCGGACCCTCGAGCAATACTGGACGCCACGTGCGTCGCGCAGCGTGACTCAGGTCACGGAACACGCGGGGCGATCCCGTGTCTGCTTGATGAGGTGGAGCACGCGATCGAGGACGTCGCGCGAGAACGGCCCGCATCCGCACCCTTTCCGTCACTGGAGTCCCTGACATGCCCGGCGACCCGCTGATTCTCGCCCGCGTTCAGTTCGGCCTGAACATCGCGTTCCACATCCTGTTCCCGACGATCACGATCGCACTCGGCTGGTTCCTGCTGTTCCTGCGTCTGCGTGCGTCGCGGGGCGCGGTCTGGGCCGAGACCGCCTACCGGCTCTGGGTCAAGATCTTCGCGCTGTCGTTCGCGCTCGGCGTGGTCTCGGGGGTCACGATGAGTTTCCAGTTCGGGACGAACTGGCCCGGCTTCATGCAGAAAGTGGGCAACATCGCGGGGCCGTTGCTGGGGTACGAGGTGCTCACGGCGTTCTTCCTCGAAGCGACGTTCCTCGGCGTGATGCTCTTCGGCCGCGACCGCGTGCCGCCCTGGCTGCACACGCTTGCCACATTACTGGTCGCCGTCGGCACGACAGCCTCGGCCTTCTGGATTCTCGCGCTGAACTCCTGGATGCAGACGCCGGCAGGCTACTCGATCGTCGACGGGCAGTTTCACGCACGCGACTGGTCTGCCATCCTCTTCTCCCCGAGTTTCCCCTACCGGTTCGCCCACATGCTCGTCGCGTCGGGACTCACGGTCTCATTCCTCGTGGCGGGAATATCGGCCTTCCAGCTCCTGTCCAACCCGGCGCATGGCCCGGCACGCCGCATGCTGCGGGTGGGACTGCTCACGGCAGCCGTGCTGGCTCCGATCCAGATCGCGATCGGGGACCAGCACGGCCTGAACACGCTCGCGCACCAGCCTGCCAAGATCGCGGCCATCGAGGCCGTCTGGCACACGGAGCGGGGCGCCCCGCTGCTGCTCTTCGCGCTGCCGGACCCGGTTCACGAGCGCAACGATTTCGCGCTCGAGATCCCGAGAGGCGCGAGCCTGATCCTGAAACATGATCCGGACGCCGAAATCCGTGGTCTCGACGAGTTCGTTGACAGGCATCCGCCGGTTCGCCCGGTCTTCTTCGCGTTCCGGATCATGGTCGGAGTCGGCGTGCTGATGCTCGGCGCGGCGTGGTTGGGCACGTGGCTGACGCGCGGAAACCGGCTCCCTCCGCGATTCGCGCTGCGAACGCTGGCCGCCCTGACGTTCTCCGGATGGATCGCGACGCTGGCCGGGTGGATCGTCACGGAGGTCGGACGTCAGCCGTATCTCGTCTACGGCCTCATGACGACCGCCGAGGCAGCCTCGGACGTCCCCGCCGGTGACATCGCGGTCACGCTCGCGGCCTACGCGAGCGTCTACGCGCTGCTCATCGTGTCGTACATGGTGGTGCTCACGCAGCTCGCCAGGAAGGAGGCACGGTCCGGCCCCGATGCCACCACCGGACCATCCGGGCCTGTCGACGTCCACCTGCGTCCCCGGGAGATCCTCTGAGATGACCATCGACCTGCCGTTCGTCTTCATGGTCCTCATGGGACTGGCGATTCTCGCCTACGTCGTGCTCGACGGATTCGACCTCGGCGTGGGGATCCTCCTCCCGTTCGCATCCCGTCCCGAGCAGGACCTCATGGTGGCGTCGATCGGGCCGTTCTGGGATGCGAACGAGACCTGGCTCGTACTGGGCGTCGGCATCCTGCTCGTGGCGTTTCCCCAGGCCCACGGGATCATCCTCACACAGTTGTATCTGCCCGTGGCGGTGATGCTCATCGCGCTGATCCTGCGTGGCGTCGCTTTCGAGTTCCGGGTCAAGGCGTCGGGGTGGCATCAGGTTCTCTGGAACCGGTTGTTCTTCGTCGGCTCGACGGCGGCCGCGGTCGCGCAGGGGGTCATGCTGGCCGGGCTGGTGACGGGTTTCGGCAAGGGCCCCGTCTACTGGGCGTTCGGTGCGCTCGTGGGGATCGGTCTTGCCTCGGGCTACGCGCTGCTGGGGGCCACGTGGCTCGTCATCAAGACCGGGGATGCGCTGCAGCGCAAGGCGATGGGCTGGGCGCGCGCGGCCCTGCTCGGATCGGCACTGGGGGTCGCCACGATCAGCGTGGCATCGCCGCTCGCGAGCGCCGTCATCTACGAGAAGTGGTTCAGTCACGGCCGCTTCTGGCTTCTCGTCCCGCTGCCGATCCTCACCGCGATCGCACTGTGGTCCATCTGGCGCGCGACCGGCCTGCTGCGTGAGGGCCGCTCGCAGCGCGAATGGCTGCCGTTCGTGCTGTCCGTCTGGGTGTTCGTCTTCGCCTTCCTCGGGCTCGGATACAGCCTGTATCCGGACCTCGTCCTGAACCGGATGACGATCTGGCAGGCGGCAGCGGCACCGGAGTCGCTGCGTTTCGTCCTGGCCGGGGCGCTCGTGGTGCTGCCGCTGATAGTGGCCTACACCGTGTTTTCCTATCGCGTGTTCTGGGGAAAGGCGCAACACCTCTCCTATGGCGGCGCCGGCGAGGAAAGGGAACACCTGTCCCCGGAAACAGGGGGGAGCGCGCGAGACCGGCGCTGAGGCGACAGGCGGCCCCGGCGGGACGTGTGCGCCGCAGCATCCGGCGGTCATGGACGCCCGCAGTGCAACAAACCCGCAAAATCGGAAAGAAATTGCTTGCTTTCCCGAAATCTCGCGGTTATTGTGGGCGCTCGCAGGATCTCACAGTTCGTTTCTAGCTTGTCTCGCTGTTTCTCCCCTTCACGGCATGTCAGTTCGACCAGCAACGCTGGGTTGATCCGCGTTCGTTCGGGCATCTGCCCGACACCTTAATTTATTTACTCAGGATGATCATCCAAAATGGCAACTGGCACCGTAAAGTGGTTCAATGATTCCAAAGGCTTCGGCTTCATTTCCCCGGACGGCGGTGGCGAGGACGTATTCGCCCACTTCTCCGCCATCCAGGCGCAGGGCTTCAAGACGCTGAAGGAAAACCAGAAAGTGTCCTTCGACGTCACGACTGGCCCCAAAGGCAAGCAGGCCGCCAACATTCGTCCGATCGAGTAATCACTACTCGTCGGTACGGCAAGGAAAAGCCCGGTTCGCCGGGCTTTTCTCGTTTCTGCACGGGGTGCCACTCGCGGTGCCGCCGTGTGCCCCTCCGGTGACCGGTCGTCGCCCACGCGGCAACCCTCGCCCGAGGATGCCCGCTCTCCCCGCCCTGCTTCCGTCCTCTCGTCCGCGCGCCCGCAAGTTAGGACGCCAGCGAACCGATTGCCGGGATCGTCATCCGCCCGTCAGGATCGGCCAGCCGCCAGTTTCAGCCCGAGAATCACCAGATCCTTCGCGACGCCGTCGATCCTTGCCACCCCCGGCAGGCGCCCCCAGCCCTCGAACCCGCAGGATCCGAACGTCGCGAGACTGGGGCGGTTGTCTGCAAACACGAATCCGAGGAGCGTGTGGAGCCCGAGATCCGGGGCCTCGCGGATGGCTTCCCGGACCAGGAACGATCCGATACCCCAGCGCTGATGCGACCGGCCGACGTAGATGCTGATCTCGGCGGTGCCGTCGTAGGCCGGACGACCGTAGAAGGACGAAAAGCTGAGCCAGGCCGACACCCGTCCGCCGGACTCCGTCACCCAGAGCGGGCGCGAGCCGGGCTCATGCAGACGAAACCACGCCTCGCGGCTCCGGACGGTGACGGGTTCGACGTCCGCGGTCACCGTACGCAGCGGGATGGTTTCGTTGTAGATCTCGACGATTTCCGGAAGGTCGGCCCGCGTCGCCAGACGCCACGACACCTCGCCGGATCCGGCTTTCGGGCCCTGGCTGCTCACGGCAGGACGTGACACGAACCGTGCGGGTGCGCCGCGACCGGCTCGGGAACACCCCACTGCGACGCAGCATCTGTGTCCGGGAGGTGCCCGGACCACCGGGCGGAAGTTCGCCCCCCGGTGGCGCAGTGCAGGACCGTCGGCGACAGCACCGAAGGCGGTCCCTTCCGCTCAGGGCATTTCCTGCTTGAGCGCGATCGTGTCGGGGCTCTCGCCGTGCGGCGCCCCGTGATGATCCGACTCGTCACGATCGGCCGGCTTGATCCGGAGCACGCGACGCAGCCACTCGTTGAGGCCGAGGACGACGGTGTAGGTCGTCGGAATCACGAACAGGGTCAGCAGGGTTCCGACGAGCAGGCCGCCGACGATCACCCATCCGATCGCCTGGCGGGACTCGGCACCGGCCCCCGTCGCACGTGCGAGCGGGAGCGCACCCAGCACCATCGCCGCGGTGGTCATGAGGATCGGGCGCAGGCGCAGCGTCGCCGATTCCTTGACGGCGTCCACGAGACCGTAGCCCTTCTCGCGGAGCTGGTTCGCGAACTCGACGATCAGGATGCCGTGCTTCGTGATCAGGCCGACCATCATCACGAGACCGATCCGACTGTACACGTTCAGCGTGCCGCCATTACCCTCGATCGAGTTCAGCCACATCGCGAGCAGCGCACCGGTCCAGGCGAGTGGCACGGTGAACATGATCACGAGCGGGCCCACGAAGCTCTCGAACTGTGCGGACAGCACGAGGTAGATGAACACGAGCGCGAGAATCATCGTGAGGAAGAGCTGCGAGCCGGACTCCCGGAATTCCCGCGAGACACCGTCCAGGTCCGTCTTGGTGCCTTCGGGGAGTTCGGTCTTCACGAGGTGATCCATGTAGTCCAGAACCTGTCCCTGCGAGTACCCGGCCGCCACGTTGCCGTTGATCACGGCCGCGCGCAGCTTGTTGAAGTGGTTCAGCTCCTTCGGCGTCACCGTTTCCTTCAGCGTCACCAGATTGGACAGCTGGACGAGATCGCCGCTGTTGCTCCTCACGTATATCGAAGTGAGATCGTCGGGCTGTCGCCGGCGATCGTCTTCCATCTGCACCACCACGTCGTACTGCTTGCCTTCGTGCTTGTAGCGCGTCACGTCGAAACCACCCAGGAGGATCTCGAGCGTGTGACCGATCGTCTCCATCGAGACACCGAGCGATGCTGCCTTCTCGCGGTCGATCTTGACGGCCAGCTGCGGCTTGTTCAGCTTGAGGTCGGTGTCGAGACCCGTGATGCCCTTGTAGTCCCTGAGCTTCGCCATCATCTTGTCGACGTACGACTGCAGTTCCTCGTACGTGCTCCCGTAGATCACGTACTCGATCTGCTTCGCGAGGAAGCCCTGCCCCAGCGACGGCGGATTGAGCGCGAACGACAGCGCACCCGGCAGCGCGCCGAAGAGCTTCGGCGTGAGGGCTTTCGTGATTTCCATCTGCGTGCGATGCCGCTCCGACCACGGCTTCAGCACCGCGAACGCGATGCCCAGGTTCACCGGATTCGGACGGTCGAGGCCGGGAGCGACCACCGCGAACATCGTGTGGACCTCGGGCACCTCCTTCTTCACGAGCCCTTCCACGATGTGCATGTAGCTGTCCGTGTACTGCATCGTGGATCCCTCCGGCGTCACGACGAACGCCAGGAAGAGCCCGCGATCCTCGACCGGCGACAGTTCGGACTTGAGCTGCTTGAACAGCCAGCCCATCGCGACGAGGGTGGCGATGAAAACGACACCGATGACCAGACGGTGCCGCAGCGTCCAGCCGAGAATGGCGCGGTAGCCGTTGGTCATGCCCTGGAAGAAAGGTTCCGTCTTGCGATAGATCCAGGTTTCGTCACCGGTCTTGAACAGCTTCGAGCACATCATCGGGGTCAGCGTGAGCGCGACGAAGCCCGACACGATCACGGCGGTCGCGACGGTCAGTGCGAATTCCGTGAAGAGCTTGCCGGTGTTGCCGGTCATGAACGACAACGGCGTGAACACCGCGGCGAGCGTGATCGTCATCGCGACGACCGCGAAACCGATCTCCTTCGAGCCCGTGAGCGCCGCCTTGAAGGGCTTCATCCCCCGTTCGATGTGTCGGTGGATGTTCTCGAGAACCACGATCGCGTCGTCCACGACGAGACCGATCGACAGCACGATGCCGAGCAGCGTGAGCGTGTTGATCGAGAAGTCGAGTGCCTTCAGGAAGGTGAAGTGGCCGATGATGGACACCGGAATGGCGATCGCCGGAATCAGCGTCGCACGCACGCTCCGGAGGAACACGAAGATGACCGCGACGACGAGCACCAGCGCCTCGAAGATCGTCTTGAACACGGCGTGGATCGATTCCTCGATGAACACCGACGTGTCCACCGCCACCCACATCTTCATCCCTTCGGGCAGGCTGGTGCGAAGCTTCGGAAGCAGGGCCTTGACTGCACGGGCCACCTCCAGCGTGTTCGCGGTGGACTGCTTGACGACACCAAGCCCGAGCGCCTCCTGACCGCTCACGCGCACGATCTTGCGGTTCTCGTACGGGCCGGGGGCCGCATGGCCGACATCGCTGAGGCGGACCGGATACCCGTTCACCTCGCGGATGATCATGTTGTTGAATTCCTCGGGCGAGCGCAGATCCGTCTGGGTCTGCACCGTGAATTCACGATCGGTGCTCTCGATGCGTCCACCGGGTGAGTCGAGATTCTGGCGCCTCAGTGCGTCCTCGACGTCCTGGGCGGTCATGCCCTGGGCGGCGAGCTTGTCCCGATCGAGCCAGACACGCATGGAGTACTTCCGCTCGCCGCCGATGATGACGGAAGCCACACCCGGCAGTGCCTTCATCGGATCCGTCAGATAACGGTCGGCGTAATCGGTGAGCTCCATCGGCGTGAACCGGTCGCTCAGCAGAGCCACCCAGACGATCGGCTGCGCGTCGGCCTCGATCTTGGACACGACGGGATCGTCCGCCGAGGCTGGCAGATTGCGGCGGACCCGCGACACGCGGTCACGCACGTCGTTGGCGGCACCATCGATGTCGCGCCCGGTGACGAACGTGATGGTGATCTGGCTGACCTCCTCCCGGCTCTGCGACTTGATGGTCTTGATGCCCTCGATGCCGGAAAGAGAATCCTCGAGCGGCTGGGTGATGGCGCTTTCCATCACCTGTGCGGTCGCCCCCTTGTACACCGTGCGAACGGAGACGACGGGCGGATCGATGTTCGGATACTCCCGGACGGCCATCCGCGTGTACGACAGATAGCCGATCAGGACGATCATCAGGCTCATCACGGTCGCGAGCACGGGCCGCTTGATCGAAATCTCGGACAGGACCATTGATTACCCCTGAAGTAAAACGGTGACGGAAACGGTATTACGGACGGCTGGCCGGCCGCGGGAGGCTAGGTGTTCGCTTCGTGCGCGGAGCGCGCGGCGGACGTCTTCGCGCCACCGGGGCCCGCGGGCGCCGGGGTGCCCGGCAACACCGTGACGGGAGCGCCGGGCTTCAGCTTGATCTGTCCGTCCGTGACCACCACGTCGTTGGCCGTGAGCCCATCGAGAATCTCGACCTCCCCCGGACGGCGCTCGCCGAGCACGACCTTCGTGAGCACGGCCTTGCCGTCGACGACCTTGTAGACGAACGTGTCCTTCCCCTGCGGCCAGATGGCCTGCTCGGGCAGCAGCAGCGCATTGTTGCGCGTGTCCAGATCGACGTACACGCGTGCGAACATGCCGGGCCGCAATTTCATGTCGCCGTTGGGAACCTTCGCGCGAGCCTGGATCGTGCGCGTCTTCGGATCGACGGAAGGATCGAGCGCGGAAATCTTGCCGGAGAACGGCTGCTCTCCATAAGCGTCCACGACGACGGAAACCTTCTGCCCGACGCGAAGTCTCGACACGTAGATCTCGGGAACCCGGAAGTCGAGTTTCAGTTCCGCGATGTCGTCGAGCGTGATGATGTCATCGCCTTCCTTCACGTACGCACCCGGGCTGATGTACCGCAGGCCGAGTATCCCGCTGAAGGGAGCGACGATCGAGGCCTTCTCGAGCATCACCTCGTCGCGCCGCTGCTGCGCCTGCGCGCTTTCCATCGCACCGCGTGCGGTGTCCAGGGCGTCCTGGCTGATGAAGTTCTGCTCGCGCAGTTCCTTCGTGCGCTGGAACTTCTGCGCTTCGGTACGCGCCTTGGCGGACGACGAGGCGAGGTTCGCCTTGAGTTCCGACGGATCGATGAGGACGAGGCGCGTACCCTTCCTGACCGCCTGGCCTTCCTTGAACGGCAGATCCACGACACGCCCCGCGATCTCCGGGCGAATCACGACGGATTCCTCTGCAACGAGCGAGCCCACCGCCATGATGCGGGTCGAGATCGATCCCGTCGTGACCTGAACGGCACGTACCGGCAGGCCATGGGGCTTTGATGCGGCCTGAGGCGCGCTCGGGCTGGTCTTGCCCTCGGCCGACTTTTTCGGCGCGTTGGCGGGCGTCTGCCCGTCGGAGTCCGTTCCGCAGCCCGTCAGGATGGCGCTCGCCGCGACGGTCAGGACAAGAAGAGTTCGGAGAGTCATGGGCACCAACCTCGAAAAACCTCAGATTTGACTACTACTGTGAACGGCGGTCGAGCGACCGCTCTTCCCCCCAAGTTCTCGTCTGGCCGACGCGGGCCCCCGCGGCGACCATGATCTAGCTGACCAATGGGTCATTTAGAACTGCATATCATACTGTCTAAACTCTCGCAGAGTCACGCGTTTGTGGAAGATTCGGCGTGTCCCGCGGGACGCGGTCAACGGCGGCGATCGGGCACCATGCCGACAGACCGGTGACGCCCGGGATTTCCGGTGTGCATCAGGTCGGGGGAATTCCGCGGCGCGACATGGGGCAGGCCCGAACCTGTGCCTCGAGGGGCATCCCGGTACGCTCCCGATCCATCTCGCGCCGGACGGCATCCATGTCGAGCGCGCCGGCGCGCTCGAGCAGGCGAGCGAGTTCCGTCGTCCCGCCAGGAGCCGGGCCCGCATAGAGGCCGACGCCGGCCCGGAACACGATGAGGCCCGGTTCGTTCCGCAATCCGAAAAGGTCCGCCACGTCTCCCGCAGCGACCGCGTCGAGCCGGGCGAACACCGCGGCGGGAAATTCCGCTTCGAGCGCGTCCACGACCGCCGAGAACGCAGCCGACCGAGGATCGTCGGGAACCGCGACGTCGATCACGACGAGCCTGCCGCTCGCGACGAGCCGGTCGAGGTGCGCGCGCTGCGTGACGACGTCCATGCGACGGCGATTTCAGTTCCCGGCCGACGACTCGGCCGATTCCCGCGCGGCGATCTCCGCGTGGACCTTGGTCATGTCCACCGACTTGACCTGCTCGACGAACGTGTCGAACTGCCCGGCGGGCATCGCACCCGGATTGGAGAACAGGATCACCTTCTCGCGGAACACCATCAGCGTGGGAATCGCGCGGATTCCGAACGCCTGCGCAAGCCCGGGCTGCTCTTCCGTGTTGACCTTGGCGAAGACGATGTCCGCGTGCTTGTCGGACGTCTGCTCGAACACCGGCGCGAAACCGCGGCACGGACCGCACCACGGCGCCCAGAAGTCGATGATCACGATGTCGTTGCCTTCGATCACCGATTCGAAGTTTTCCTGAGTCAGTTCCTGTGTCGCCACGGCGACCTCCTTCTGGTGGTGAATGACGGCCCGGTTCGGGACTGCGGACCCCTGCCTCGGAACGTTTTGCCGAAAGAGGCGCTCTACGCATTATCGTTCCACATCGAGCGATCACGTTCAACAACGGCTTTCCGGGAGATGACCGACATGAAACATCTGAAAAAGGGGCTGTGCGTGGCCACCATTTCAGCCCTGCCCGCGTTCGCTGCCGCGAACGAACTCACCGTGACGATGCACCGCGCGGAACCGGACGGCATCGGCGCCCCGATCGGCACGATCACGGCTGTCGACACCGCTTACGGCGTGGTGTTCACGCCCGATCTGTCCGGCCTCGCGCCGGGCATTCACGGGTTCCACCTCCACACGAATCCCGACTGCGCACCAGGCGAACGCAACGGCAAGGCCGTGCCCGCCCTGGCGGCGGGCGGGCACTTCGATCCCGCGGAGACCGGGGTGCACGCGGGGCCCTGGGGCTCGGGCCACCTGGGCGATCTCCCGGCACTCTTCGTGACCGCGGACGGCGTGGCGACGCACCCCGTGCTCGCGCCCCGACTGAGCGTGGCCGACCTGGCAGGTCACTCGCTCATGGTGCACGCGGGTGGCGACAACCACTCCGACCATCCGGCCAGTCTCGGGGGTGGCGGGGCTCGTGTGGCCTGCGGCGTGATCCGCTGATCGCGACGCCGGGGGGCGGCAGCGCCCCCCGGGGCGCGTGTCGTTCCGACCGGACGTCAGACCGTCTCGCCCGGCATCCGGAAACGACCGAATCGCAGCAGGATGGCAGGCAGGATCAGCAGGTTCAGCACCGTGGACGTGACGAGCCCGCCCACGATGATGGTGGCCATGGGCCCCTCGATCTCCCTGCCCGGCTGACCGCTGCCGAGCGCGAGCGGGAGCAGGCCGAGCGAGGTCACCAGTGCGGTCATGAGGATCGAGGGCAGACGCTCCGCCGCGCCACGCAGCATCGTGTCGAGGTTCCAGGGCTCGCCGTCGACCTCGACCAGGTGCTGGTAGTGGGACACGAGCATGATGGAATTGCGCAGCGTGATGCCGAAGAGCGTGACGAACCCCACGAGCGAGCCGAGCGTCATCCACCCCCCGTTGAAGAGAACGGCGACGACGCCCCCCACGAGCGCGAAGGGCAGGTTCAGGAACGTGAGCCCGAGATTGCGGACGTTGTTGAAGGCGAGGTACAGGAGCACGAAGACGCCGAAGCCCGCGAGCACGGAATGGAAGATCAGCGTCTGGCGCGCCTCCCTGGATGCCTCGGCCTCGCCTTCGTACACGAGATAGTTTCCGGGCGACAGCGAAACGCGACGGGCGATCGCACGCTTCACCTCGGCCGAGAAGTCGCCCAGGTCGCGGTTCTCGATGTTGGCGGTCACGCTCTGGATCCGCTTCCCGCCGCTGTGCAGGATCTTGTAGCGTCCCGCCGTCACCGACACGTCGGCGACGTCCCCGAGGCGCACCATCTCGCCGCTGCGGGAGCGCAGCGGCAGGGCCCGTACCTGGGCCGGCGCCTTCCTGTCGCTCGGGGACAGCACGACGGTGACGTCCAGCGCGTGGTTGCCCGAATAGATCTGACCCACGACGGTACCCTCGTACGCCGTCTGTATCGCCTGCAGCACCTCCCGCACGTCGAACCCGTACGCGAACAGCCTGTCCTGCTTCAGCCGGACCGTGAGTTCGGGTGTCCCGGCCGGCGCCTGCACCTGGACGTCGCGTGCGCCCGCGACCGACCCCACGACCTCCGCGACGTCCCGCGCATCCTCGTCGAGCGCATCGAGGTCCGAGCCGAACAGGTTGATCGCCAGTGCGGCGGGAAAGCCCGCGATCGTCTCCTCGATGCGCTCCGTGAGGAACGTGTTCACGGAGAACGCCACGCCGGGATAGGCGCCCCGCTTCCCCGCGAGAATGTCGCGAATCTGCCGGAGAATGCGGGCCTGGCGGGTCCCCTCCAGCGCCCCGACCTCCACCTCGAACTCGCTGTAATGCGTGCCGAAGGTGTCCGCACCGTTCTGCGCCCTGCCAACCCACTGCGCCACCGACTTGATGCCGTCGACCTCGAGCAGTGCGCGCGTGAGTTCGGTGCCGATGCGCAGTGTTTCGCGCTCCGACGTGCCCGGGATGGCAGTCATGTGGATGACGTAGTGCCCCTCCTTCAGCGACGGCACGAACTCGCCCGAGAACAGCGGAATCGTCGCCAGTCCGAGGAGTATCACGAATGCCGAGGCACCCAGAACCCTTCCGGCCCGCGCCTCGACCCGCCGCAGCAGCGCGATGTAGCCGGGCTTGATCCGGCGCACGAACGGCGGATCGTCGGCCTTGAGCGGTCCGCGCGAAAGCAGCAGGAAGCACAGCGCGGGGGTGAGGCTCATTGCGACGACGAGCGAGGAAAGGATCGCGAGGATGTAGGCGAGGCCGAGCGGCGAGAACAGCTTGCCGCCGATGCCGCCGAACGTGAGCAGCGGCACGAAGACGAGCGCGACGATGAAGGTCGCGTAGACGACGGAGCCGCGGACCTCGACGGATGCGCGCAGTGCGACCTCCGCGTCCGACAGGGGGTTGCCGAGCGCGCGGTTCTCCCTCAGGCGCCGAAAGATGTTCTCCGTGTCGATGATCGCGTCGTCGACGACTTCGCCGAGGGAAATGGCGAGGCCGCCGAGCACCATGATGTTCAGCGGCTGGTCCATGCCCGTCAGCAGCAGCACTGCGCTCAGCAGCGACACGGGGATCGCGGTCATGCAGATGAACGCGGTGCGGGCGTTGAACAGGAACAGGAAGAGCACCGCGATCACGAGGCAGGAACCGATGATGATGTCGAGGCGCACGTTGCCCACCGCGGTCTCGATGAAGTTCGCGGGACGGAACAGGTTCGCGTGCAGCGTGACCTTCTCGCGCTCGAACAGCGGCCCCAGTTCCGCGAGTGCATGCTCGAGCCCGCGCGACACGGCGAGCGTGTTGGATCCGAGCTGGCCCTGCACCATGAGGAATACGCCTTCCGTCCCGTTGATCGCGGCCGCGCTGATCGGCTCCGCGGCACCCTCGACGACCTCGCCGACGTCCCGCAGCCGCAACACCTCCGTGCCGCGGACGCGGAGGATCGCGCGGCCCAGTTCGTCCGGCGAACGCGGCTGACCGTCCGTCACGATCGAGATGCGCTGGTTGGGCCCCGGAAGGAACCCGGCCGACAGGACCGCCGTGGCGCCACGAGCGGCCGACACGACGTCCGCCATGGACAGGTCGTGTTCCCGAAGTTTCGCGGGATCGACGCGGACCTGCCACTGGCGGACCTGGCCGCCGAACACGTTGACCTCGGCCACGCCTTCGACGGAGAGCAGGTGCGGCCGGACGGTCGTGTCCGCGAGCATGCGCAGATCCACGAGCGAACGCGTGGCGGACGTGAGTCCGATGCCGAGCACCGTGCTCGCGTAGGACGTGAGCGGCGTGATCGCGGGCGAGCTCACGCCGGCGGGCATCCGCGCCGCCAGGCTGCCGATCCGTTCCGCCACGACCTGACGGTCGCGGTAGATGTCCGGACCGTCGTCGAACAGGACCGTGACGACCGACAGTCCCGGAATCGACTGCGAACGCAGGGACTCGACGCCGGAAACGCCCTGTAGCGCATTCTCGATCCGCTGCGTCACGAGCGTCTCGACGAGTTCGGCGGACAGACCCGCGGCCTCCGTCTGGATCACCACCTGCGCAGGCGAGAACTCCGGAAACACGTCCATGCGCGCGCGGTCCAGCGTGAACAGTCCGTACGCGACGAGCAGGATCGCGAGCGCCACGACGACCCCGGGTGCACGTATCGCCGCACGCACGATCGCCGTGATCATGGCACGCCGCCCGCGACCGTCGCCAACATCGTGCCGGGCCGGCTGCCCGTCCGCGTCGTCACCGCGTCAGTCCTCGTTCTCGTTGCGGATCTGGTACTCGAGTTCCTCGGAGAGAAGCAGCTGCGCCCCCGTGACGACGACCTTCCGTCCAGCTTCGAGCCCGGTCGCGTTGAACCACCCGCCCGGCACGAGCCGGTCGGCCGTCACGGGTGTGCGCTCGAAGACGTCGGCATCCTTCTCGTCCTGCAGGTAGATCCATGGACGGCCCGCGTACCAGACAACTGCGCGCTCGGGCACGACGACTCCGGCCTGCTCCCCGTCGCCCTCGGCGAGATACGCGGTGAGGCGCGTACCGACGCGAACGCCCGCGGCCGCCATACGGTAGAAGAAGGTAACGCCGGGAATGCCGCTCATCGCGGTCGACGCGGGGGCGACGAACTTCGCGTCCACACGGCGGCCGCCTCCGGTCGGCGTGACCGTGACGTGGAATACCGTGATCCGATCGGCGTGCGCGTAGGGAACCGCGAGCAGGGCGAGCACTTCCCGGCCGTCGACGAGCCCCCTGAATGCCGGGCTCGAACCGTTGAGGGCCATGTCCGCGAGCTTCTCGCCCCACGTGACCCGTGCGGTCTCGACCATCGCGCCGAGCGCGGTACTCGCAGCGTCGAGTCGCGCCTGCGCCGCCTGCCAGTCCGCCCGCGCCTGCTGCATCACGCGCTCCGAGACGTTGCGGTCGTCCTGATACAGCGCGGACACTCGCCGGTACTCGGCCTCGAGGGTGCGCACCGTCGCGCGCAGGGTGCGAATCTCGCCGGAGCGCAACGCGTACTGTTCCCGGGCGTCCAGAAGCG
Organism: Betaproteobacteria bacterium; assembly: GCA_016125475.1. GTDB lineage: Bacteria > Pseudomonadota > Gammaproteobacteria > Burkholderiales. Next base: position 42,721 of record WGLR01000012.1, on the reverse strand, counting down.
GCTTCAGATCCACGACGGAGCCGTAGACCTCGATGCCGGACGTCGCTTCCGCCTTCTCCAGCGGTGCGAGCACGAGCCCGCTCGCGGCCATTTCGGCGGGCGGGATCCGCAGACGCCCGGGTTCCAGCTTCTCGTCGGCGACGGGCCGCGCGTCGATCTCCTCGCCGTTGTCGCGCGCGATCTGCTGATACTCGTCGCGTCCGAAATAGATCGTCGTCGCAGCGAGCAGCAGCACGAGCAGGGCGAGCCCCGCCACACCGAACGCTGCAAGATGTCGTCTGACCGTCATGCAGGGGCTCCCGGCAGGAGTGGCGCGCCCCGAACGCCCGGACGACTCGAGTCATGCCTAGTCATTGTCGATCAGCGCCGGATTGACCGCGGTGTCGGACGTGGCGGCTCGTGCCGCCCCGGTACTCGCGAGCGCCGGTCCGTCGAGCGGCCTCTGCAGGGCGTCCTCCACGGCGGACATGCCTCGCTGCAGCTCGAGTGTCGCCACGACGGCCGAACGCTCGGCCGTCGCCGCTTCCAGCCGGGCGCGCGCGAGGTCCAGTCGGTCGGCCCAGCCACGCTCGAACTGTGCCTCGACCTGCCTGACGTGGCCCCTGGCCGCATCGATCTGCCGCCGTGCGGCGCGACTGACCCGGACGGCGTGCGCATAGCGGGACGCGGCCGCCTCCGCCTCCGCGATCACGCGTGCCTGCAGAGCGAGAAACGCCTTCTCCTCCACTTCCCGCCGCGCCTCGGCCTCGGCGATCAGCGCCTGCGAACGCGCACGCTGCGGCACGAGGCCGAGAAACGCGATCGACCACAGGCTCTGGTCCGCATCCCAGAAATACCCGGGCACGAGCGTGATGTCCGGATACTGTCGCGCAACCTCGAGCTTCACGGCAGCCTCTGCCGCCGCGTAGTCGGCGAGCTTGCGCTGCAGGTCGATGCGGTTGCGCAGCGCCAGACGCCGGATCTCGTCCGCCGCGGGTTCCGGTCGCTCGTGCTCCAGCACCGAGAAATCCAGGGTCACCCCGCGCAGTGCGGCGACCGGCAGTCCCACGGCCTCCGCGACCGCGGCCAGTGCCTGATCCTGCTGCAGATTCGCACGCCCGAGCGCGACCTCGAGCTCGTCGGCCTTCAGGCGTTCGCGCGCCACCTCCGTCGCCGACGCGTACCCGCTCTTCTCGCGCCGTTCGAGCAGCGCCAGCAGCACCTGCTGGGCCGCGCGCTGTCCGTCGACGGCGTGAGCGGTCTGCCGGGCCACGAAGAGATCGACGAAATGCTGCCTGAGGCGACTGCGCACGCGCCACGAGGCCACGGCAACGTCGATGTCCGCCGCGCTCTCGAGGCGAGCGAGGTGTTCCGTCTGGGCCGCACGCTTGTGGCCGATGTCGATCGGCAGGCCGACCAGCAGACCCAGGCCCCACGGCGTGGCGCCCGACGCGGCCTTGCCGTTGTACTCCGGACGCGCAGTGACGGTGAACGGCAGGCGGGTCTTCGACGTGCGCGTCTCCGCGGCGGCCACGCGCGCACGGGCACGCGCAAGTTCGACGTCGGGGTGGTAGAACACGGCCGCCCGCGTGAGCGCGGGCAGGTCCCACGTCCCCCTGGGCCACGGATCGACCGACTGGCCCTGTGCCGCCAGGTAATCGCGCAACGCGTCGGACGAGAGCGTGCGCGTCTCGAGCGCGGCAGCGGACGCCTCGGCATCGAGGGGTCTCGGTCGATAGGACTCGTGGGCACAGCCTGCGACCGCGAACGCGATCGCGAGGACCGCGCGCGGGACGAACGTCTTCATGGTCTACGTGGCGACGACATGGCGCCGGAGTGTATCCGCCCGCGGAAACGCAGCGCAATCGACACGCTGGACGCCGGACTCCGGCCCTTCGTGGTGCCGGCACACGGTCAGTGCAGTTTCACGTGGGGTTCGGTGCGACGCGTGATGAATCGCGCGAGCGTGTCGAAGAAGACCTTCGAGAATCCGTGCAGCGCGTACTCGTGCATCTTGTAGAGCGACGCGTACATGATTCCCGCGAACACGCCTTCGATCATGAGGCTGCCTTTCGTGAGCCCGCCCATGAGACTGCCCACGGTGCTGTAGTCGCCGAGCGAGACGAGCGACCCGAAGTCCCGGTAGTGCCACGCCGGGACCTCGCGCCCCGCGATGTGCGCGGGAAGGTGCCGGATGAGGTGGGACGCCTGCTGATGCGCCGACTGTGCACGTGGCGGGACGAAGCCGTTCTTCTCGGGCCACGGACACGCGGCGCAGTCTCCGATCGCGAAGATGTCAGGGTCACGCGTGGTCTGGAGGCGCTCGTTCACGACGAGCTGGTTCATGCGGTTGGTCTCGAGACCGCCGATCTCGCGCAGGAACTCGGGCGCCTTGATGCCGGCCGCCCAGACCGTGATCTCCGCCGGAACGTCCTTGCCGCTCTGGGTCCGCACGCCGTACGCCCCGACCGACGTCACCCTTTCGCCGGTGAAGACCTGCACGTTGAGCGATTCCAGCAGCTTGAGCGTCGCGTCCGAGAGCCTCTCGGGCAGCGCGGGAAGCACTCTCGGCGCCGCTTCGATGATGCTGATCCTGAGATCGCGCTCGGCGTCGATGTTGTCGAGTCCGAACGCCACGAGTTCGCGCGTCGAGTTGTGCAGTTCTGCCGCCAGTTCCACGCCGGTGGCCCCGGCCCCGATGATCGCGACATGCAGATCCCACGGATTGCGCGGACCGCCCTGCGCATTCGCGCGCAGACACGCGTTCAGGAGGCGCGAGCGGAACCGCTCCGCCTGTTCCGGCATGTCCAGCGCGATCGCGTGAGCCTGGGCGCCGGGCGTGCCGAAGTCGTTGGTCTGGCTGCCCACTGCGAGCACGAGCGTGTCGTAGGACAGCGGGCGCGCGGGGAGCACTTCCTCGCCGGTCTCCGGATCGAGCAGCGGCCCGAGCAGCACGCACTTGCCGGCACGATCCAGGCCGACCATGTGCCCGAGCTGGAACTGGAAGTGATGCCAGCGCGCCTGCGCGAGATAGTCGAGGGCGTGGTCGTTCAGGTCCATGCTGCCGGCCGCCACCTGGTGGAGCAGGGGCTTCCAGAGATGCGTTCGTGCCCGGTCCACGAGCGTCACCTGGACCCGGCGCCGGCGCCCGAGACGGTCGCCGAGGCGCGTCGCGAGTTCGAGCCCGCCCGCGCCTCCCCCGACGATCACGATACGGTGCAGTCCGCCTTCTTCCTGCGTGTCCTGAGCCATGGCACCCCCTTCATGAAGGGCTAAAGGATAGTCGATGCGCCCGGGACGGGGTCGTGTGCAGTCCTGCGCCTGCCCCCGCAGGCCGCAGGCCCGGCGGAACGAGGCTAGAATGGGTCATCAGGCGTGGGTCGCCTTCCGACCCGATCTCTCCGGACTCCTCACGCGCATGGAACAGCGCATCGGCAAGTATCTCCTCAAGAACGAGCTCGGCCGGGGCGCAGCGAGTACGGTGTATCTCGCATACGACGATTTCCTCAATGCCGATCTCGCGCTGAAGGTGTATCACCCTCGCGACGTCGATGGCCGCGACGTGTCGGCCTCCGTCCAGTTCGTGAGCGAGGCGGCCCTCGCGGGAAAGCTCGTTCACCCGCACATCGTGACCATCGTGGACGCCGTCGCGGATGAACAGTGGCGCTATGTCGCCATGGAGTACGTCCCCGGTGGCAGCCTCCTCCGCCACACCCGTGGCGAGACCCGTCTCCCCGTCGAGGAAGTGACGCAGATCGCGTTCAAGTGCTGCGGCGCGCTGGAGTTCGCGTCGAGGCTCGGCGTGATCCATCGCGACATCAAGCCGTCGAACGTCCTGCTCGACAGCGACAGGGAGGTGAAGCTCGCCGACTTCGGCGCCGCCTTCATCCGCGGCGTACGCACCACCGAGGAGTTCCGGCTCGCGTCACCGTCCTACAACGCACCGGAGCTGATCGAGGGGCACGCCCCGAGTGTTCACAGCGACATGTTCTCGCTCGGTGTCATGCTTCACGAACTGCTCACCGGACAGAAGCCGTTCCGGGGAACGAACGTCGAGGAGACCCTGCAGCTCATCGTGTCGTCCGAGGCGGTGCCCCCGTCGAGCCTGAGGCCCGAGGTGTCGACGGAACTCGATGCCGTCGTCGCCCGGTTCCTGCGGAAGTCCCCGGAAGACCGATACGCGAACTGGGCCGAGGCAGCTCTGGACCTCGCGAAGGTCGGCCGCATGAGCATCTATGATCAGTCGATCCCGGACAGCGAGAAGTTCACGGCGCTCAGGAACGCCGCCCTCACCGGTGACTTCGAGGACTCGGAACTGTGGGAAGCCCTGCGTCACGGCCACTGGCGACGTGTCCCCCCGCAGCACGTGCTCGTGCGCGAGGACGACGCCGGCGAGACGCTGCTGCTGATTGCGACGGGAGGGGCGAAGGTCGTCTCCCGGGGCCGCCTCCTGAACGTCCTGCACGCGGGCGACTGTTTCGGCGAGATGGCGTACGTCCAGGGGCCGGGATCGATTCGCAGCGCGACGGTTCAGACGACCACCGACAGCATCGTCGTGGAATTCGACCGCGAGACGCTCGGCACGCTGTCTCCGTCCTCGCAGCTCAAGTTCACGAACAAGCTGCTGCGAATCATGGCAGAACGCCTCGCCCTCGCGAACGCGAGACTCGCCCGGCAGGGCTGAAGCCGCGGGCGCGCCCGAGGGCGCGCCGCCACGGACACCCGCCGATCAGATCTGCGGGTGTGCGCGCTCGAGGTTCGAGTGCAGCTTGTTCAGTGCGTTGATGTAGGCCTTGGCCGATGCCACGACGATGTCGGTGTCCGCACCGGCACCGTTCACGATCCGGCCGTCCTTCTTCAGCCGCACCGTCACTTCGCCGAAGGCATCCGTCCCGCCCGTGATGCTGTTCACGGAGTAGAGCTGGAGTTCCGCGCCGCTCGTCACGATGTTCTCGATCGCCTTGAAGGTCGCGTCCACGGCGCCGCTGCCGGCGGACTCCGCCTTGCGCTCGTCGATCCCCTCGCCGAGCACGATCTTCGCGAGCGGAGTCTCTCCGGTTTCGGCATGGATCATCATCGAGAGCAGCTTGTAGTGCTCGCGCACCTGACTCACCTCCTCGTCCGACACGAGCATCTGCAGATCCTCGTCGAAGATCTCCGACTTCTTGTCCGCGAGGTCCTTGAACTTCGCGAACGCGACATTCAGGGCCTCCTCGCTGTCCAGCACTATGCCGAGTTCCTTGAGGCGTTGCCGGAACGCGTTCCGGCCCGAGAGCTTCCCGAGCACGAGCTTGTTCGTCGACCAGCCCACGTCCTCGGCACGCATGATCTCGTACGTCTCGCGGCTCTTGATCACCCCGTCCTGGTGGATGCCCGACTCGTGCGCGAACGCGTTCGCGCCGACGATCGCCTTGTTGGGCTGGACGGGAAAGCCCGTGATGCCCGACACGAGCTTGGACGCCGGCACGATCTGCGTCGCATCGATGCGCGTGTCGCACGGGAAATAGTCCTGCCGGGTGCGAACGGCCATCACGATCTCTTCCAGGGAGGCGTTGCCCGCGCGTTCTCCGAGACCGTTGATCGTGCACTCGATCTGGCGTGCACCGTTCATGACGGCCGAGAGCGAATTCGCGACGGCGAGACCGAGGTCGTTGTGGCAGTGGACCGACCAGACGACCTTGTCGGAATCCGGAATCCGTTCGCGCAGCGTGCGGATGAGCCCCCCGAACTGTTCGGGCATCGTGTACCCGACGGTGTCCGGAATGTTGATCGTGGTCGCACCGGCCTTGATCACCGCATCGAGAATCCGGCACAGGAACTCGGTGTCGGAGCGTCCGGCATCCTCGGGGGAGAACTCGACGTCCTCACGGAAGGTCCGCGCGAGCGACACGGCCTTCACGGCCGTCTCGATCACCTGCTCGGGCGCCATGCGGAGCTTCTTTTCCATGTGGATCGGCGAGGTGGCGATGAACGTGTGAATGCGTCCGGCGGCCGCCCCCCGCAGGGCCTCGCCTGCCCGACGCACGTCGTGGTCATTCGCGCGGGCAAGCCCGCAGACGGTCGAATCCCTGATCGTGTCGGCCACGGCCTTCACGGCATCGAAGTCGCCGTTCGACGCGGCCGGGAAGCCGGCCTCGATCACGTCGACCCGAAGCTTCTCCAGCTGTCGGGCGATGCGCAGCTTTTCCTCGCGGGTCATGGAAGCGCCCGGGCTCTGCTCGCCGTCGCGGAGCGTGGTGTCGAAAATGATGAGTCGATCGGTCATGATGCTCTCCTGGTCGTGGCAGCGTACCCGGGGCACGTCGCCCGCACGGGTTGCGCGGAAAACTACAAACGGTTCCCGGACTGGTCAAGTCCGGTGGGGTAATGCTCTTGCGGGAGGAGGTAGGATTAGTCTGCGCTTGCGCGCAGCAGCAGCCCGGCCAGCAGCAGGAGGCTGGCCTGGAGAGGGAGAATCGTATGGGCTGCTTTCATCATGGTGACGGCCAATATATTCGGATCATCGACCGCGATCAAGCATTTCTTGAATACCGGTCCGCGTGTGCCGCGCGACACCCGACGACGGGGTTGCCTCGCCCCGGGGGGTCAGTCCTGTCCGCCATCCGGGTCCGGCGGCGGGTGGCGCGTCCCCGGTTCCGGACGGAGGTACCGGAAGAGCCACATCACGTAACCGGACAGCGCGTAGATCGTCGCGACCGTGAACAGCATCTCCGGCAGGTTGTCCGCGAGGAAGAACACGACCGCCACGCCGAGCGCCACGAGGACGATCTGCCAGAAGGGCACGGTCTTCCGGATGTTGATGTCCTTCCCGCTGTAGAACCGGACGTTGCTGACCATCGTGAAGGCGGCAAAGACCGTGACGATCGCCGCCAGAACGTCGAGCCGGCGACCTTCGTAGTCGAACGTGTCCATCGCCCACACCAGACCTGCCACGAGTGCTGCGGCAGCCGGGCTCGGCAGACCCTGGAAATAGCGCTTGTCGACCACGGCGATGTTCGTGTTGAAGCGTGCGAGGCGCAGCGCCGCGCAGGCGCAGTAGGCGAATGCGCACGCCCAGCCGTACTTGCCGAGCCCCCTCAGGGCCCATTCGTAGATCACGAGCGCGGGAGCCGCGCCGAAGGAGACCATGTCGGACAGGGAATCGAACTCCGCCCCGAACGCGCTCTGCGTGCGGGTGAGCCGCGCGACCCTGCCATCGAGACCGTCGAAGACCATCGCGACGAAGATCGCGGCCGCGGCCACGGCGTAGCGATCGTTCATGGCCTGGACGATCGCGTAGAAACCGGCGAAGAGCGATACGGTGGTGATCGCGTTGGGCAGCCAGAATATCCCTGGCCGGAACCTGCGCCGGGCGAGCCAGCGCCGTCGCGCCTGACCTTCTTCCATGAATCCCCCGACAGAGCCTCGGGCCGGACGAGCCATCCCGCTCAGGGCAACTCTGCCACGACGGTCGAGGTGGCGTAAACCTTGTCGCCGACCCGCGCGAGCGGTCGGGCTCCCGGCGGCAGGTAAAGGTCCACGCGGGACCCGAAACGGATGAATCCGTAGCGCTGCCCGCGCTGCAGGCCATCGCCCGGTGCGACGTAGCAGAGGATGCGACGCGCGATCAGCCCGGCCACCTGTACGCACGTGACGTCGACCCCGTTGCGTGTCCGAATGTGCAGCGCGTTGCGTTCGTTCTCTTCCGACGCCTTGTCGAGCGCGGCGTTCAGGAAACTGCCGGCGTTGTACCAGCGGTCGTGCACCTCGCCGTCGACGGGACTGCGGTTCGAATGCACGTTGAACACGTTCATGAAGACACTGATCTTCAGCGCGTCACGGTCGAGATACGGGTCGCGCACCACCCCCACCATCACGATGCGCCCGTCCGCAGGCGAGAGCACCGCGGAGGCATGGCCCGGAATCGCGCGCGGCGGATCGCGGAAGAACTGCAGGATGAACAGCGTGAGAAGCCAGAACGGAACGGACCACCACCCGGCAATCCAGGTCACGAGCACCGAGACAACGCACGATGCCGCGAGGAACGGCCAGCCTTCGCGCGCGATCAGGGGATGGGGATAGGAGTTCATCTGTCAGTGCCGTAGCGGGGCCGGTCACGGGCGGCCGGTCTGCGGGGACCGCCGCCTCGTGCCGTCTCGACGTCGTCGGGAACCGCCCCGTCAGTTGCGGGACGTGTCGACGAGACGGTTTTTCTTGATCCAGGGCATCATGTCGCGCAGCTTCGCGCCCACGCGCTCGATCTCGTGCTCGCGGCCGATGCGGCGCATCGCGTTCAGTTTGGTCGCGCCGGTCTGGTTCTCGAGCAGGAACTCCTGGGCGTAGGCGCCCGTCTGGATTTCCTTCAGGATGCGACGCATCTCCTGCTTCGACTCCTCGGTGATGATGCGCGGTCCGCGCGTGAAATCACCGTACTCGGCATTGTTCGAGATGGAGTAGCGCATGTTCGCGATGCCGCCTTCGTAGATGAGGTCCACGATGAGCTTCAGTTCGTGGAGGCACTCGAAGTACGCCATCTCGGGAGCGTAGCCGGCTTCCACGAGGACCTCGAAACCCGCCTGGATCAGGGCGGTGGTGCCACCGCACAGCACCACCTGTTCGCCGAAGAGGTCGGTCTCCGTTTCCTCGCGGAACGTGGTTTCGATGACACCCGCCTTGCCCCCGCCGATCGCGGCTGCGTACGACAGCGCGAGATCGCGCGCCTTCTGCGTGGAATCCTGGGCGATCGCGATCAGGCAGGGCGTGCCGCCGCCCTGCGCGTACGTGGCGCGTACCGTGTGCCCGGGCGCCTTCGGCGCGATCATCACGACGTCGATGTCCTTGCGCGGAACCACCTGGCCGTAGTGGATGTTGAAGCCGTGCGCGAACGCGAGGGTCGCACCCTTCTTGATGTTCGCCTCGACGTCCTCGCGGTAGACCCTGGCGATGTGCTCGTCGGGCAGCAGCATCATCACGAAATCCGCGCCCTTCACGGCCTCGGCCATTTCCTTGACGGCCAGGCCGGCCTTCTCGGCCTTGTCCCACGAACTCCCGCCCTTGCGCAGACCCACGGTCACCTTCACGCCGGAGTCGTGCAGGTTCAGCGCGTGCGCGTGGCCCTGCGAGCCGTACCCGAGAATGGTGACCTTCTTGCCCTTGATCAGAGAAAGGTCGGCGTCCTTGTCGTAATAGACCTTCATTGCGAGTTCCCCTTGCGTGTCAAATTGATGGCGGGAGGAGTCGGCGGCCCCACACGCGGAACGTTCCGCGGGGCACCACCCGGCTCCGGATGGACGTTCAGTGCGCCGGGTGCAGGCCCGCGGCGTGCTCCACGTCAGACCTTGAGGATCCGTTCGCCCCGGCCGATGCCGGAAGCACCCGTCCGGACCGTCTCGAGCACGGCTCCGTCCTCGAGCGCGTCCAGGAAGGCGTCCAGCTTCTGGCCGGTCCCGGTGAGTTCGATCGTGTAGCTCTTGTCGGTCACGTCGATGATCCGGCCCCGGAAGATGTCCGCCATGCGCTTCATCTCCTCGCGGTCCTTGCCCGACGCGCGCACCTTCACGAGCATCAGTTCGCGCTCGATGTGCTCGCCTTCCGAGAGGTCCACGACCTTCACGACGTCGACGAGCTTGTTGAGCTGCTTGGTGATCTGCTCGATCACGTCGTCCGAGCCCGTGGTCACGATCGTCATCCGTGACAGGGTTGCGTCCTCCGTGGGCGCAACGGTGAGCGATTCGATGTTGTAGCCCCGCGCGGAGAACAACCCGGCCACGCGCGACAGCGCGCCGGATTCGTTCTCGAGCAGCAGCGAAATGATGTGTCTCATTGTTCTTTCCAGAGGGTATGGCCCTCGCGACCGCACTCGCGCCCGCGGGTCCTTCGGCCGGGGACGGTCAAACCAGGATCATCTCGGAGAGGCCCTTGCCACCCGGGACCATCGGAAACACGTTTTCCGTCTGGTCGGTGACGAAGTCCATGAACACGAGATCGTCCTTGCGCGAGAACGCCTCGCGCAGCGCTCCCTCGACGTCCTCCGGCTTCTCGATCCGCATGCCGACGTGACCGTAGCTCTCCGTGAGCTTCACGAAATCCGGCAGGGCGTCCATGTAGGACTCGGCGTAGCGGTTGCCGTGGAAGAACTCCTGCCACTGACGCACCATGCCCATGTAGCGGTTGTTGAGATTGACGATCTTGATGGGCGCGCGGTACTGCTTGCAGGTCGAGAGTTCCTGGATGCACATCTGGATCGAGGCCTCGCCCGTCACGCAGACCACCGTGGACTCGGGATGCGCGAGCCAGGCGCCGAGTGCCGCGGGGAGTCCGAAGCCCATGGTCCCGAGACCGCCGGAGTTGATCCACCGGCGGGGCTTGTCGAACCTGTAGAACTGGGCCGCCCACATCTGGTGCTGCCCGACGTCCGACGTGACGATCGCGTCGCCGCCCGTGATCTCGTGGAGCTTCTCGATCACCATCTGGGGCTTGATGATCGCGGCGTTGCGGTCGTACTTGAGGCAGTTGCGCGCCCGCCAGAGCTCGATCTGTGTCCACCACGCCTTCAGTGCGGCGGCGTCCGGCTTCGCGCCCGTCGCCGCGAGCTGCCGGTTCATCTCGGAGAGGACTTCCCGCACGTCGCCCACGATCGGCACGTCCACGCGAACCCGCTTGGAGATCGAGGAAGGGTCGACGTCCACGTGGATGATCCTGCGGTCTTCCTGGAAGAAGTGCTTCGGATTGCCGATGACCCGGTCGTCGAAACGGGCGCCGATCGCCAGCAGCACGTCGCAGTGCTGCATGGCCATGTTCGCCTCGTAGGTGCCGTGCATGCCGAGCATGCCCATGAATAGGGGGTCGTTCGCGGGGTAGCCGCCAAGGCCCATGAGCGTGTTCGTGCACGGAAAACCGAGATTCCGGACGAACTGGGCAAGCTCTGCCGAAGCGCTGCCGAGCACGACCCCGCCGCCCGTGTAGATCATGGGGCGCTTCGCTTCCGTGAGCAGCGCGAGCGCCTTGCGGATCTGCCCGGCGTGCCCCTTGAGCACGGGGTTGTAGGAGCGCATCGAGACGGATGCCGGATACTCGTACTCCGTCCGGGCGATCGTGACGTCCTTGGGGATGTCCACGAGAACCGGCCCGGGACGACCGGTGGTCGCGATGTAGAAGGCCTTCTTGATCGTCGTGGCGAGGTCCCTGACGTCCTTCACGAGGAAGTTGTGCTTCACGCAGGGGCGCGTGATCCCGACCGTGTCGACCTCCTGGAACGCGTCCTGGCCGATCGCGTGCGTGGGCACCTGCCCGGTCACGATGACCATGGGGATCGAGTCCATGTACGCGGTGGCAATGCCCGTCACCGCGTTCGTGACGCCGGGACCGGAGGTCACCAGCACGCAGCCGGGCTTCTCGCACGCCCGCGCGTAGCCGTCGGCCGCGTGTACGGCTGCCTGCTCGTGGCGGACGAGGATGTGCTTGACCCTGTCTTGTTTGAATATTTCGTCGTAGATGTGCAGGACCGCCCCGCCGGGATAGCCGAAGATGTAGTCCACACCTTCGTCCGCGAGGCAGCGCACCGTGATTTCCGCGCCCGTGAGTTCCATCGTCCTGATGGCGCAATTCGCGCCACGTTCCTGCAAAAAGGGGAACTGCGAAAGATACCGGCTAGGTTTACGCCGGTCAATGAACGGCTTGCGGGCGCCGGGCGGGAGCTTTCCCTTTACGGGCGAGGGCGGAGGTTTCCGGCCCCTGCCGCCCCGGCACGCGCGCGCCGGCGACCTGCCCACGGCGTTCCACCGTCGGGGCGACGCGTGGCGCCATCGGGAGCCTTACCGGCGCTGCTCGTCGATCCAGCGGCGCCAGGAGTCGTAGAGCGCCCGGTCGCGGGCGGCGATCACCGAGCGCGTCCAGGGCATCCCGGACCAGAAATCCGCCGAGTCGAGCGTCCCGACGCTGCCCCCGGCTTCCGAGAGAATCAGGCTTCCCGCGGCGTAGTCCCAGAGCTTCTGGCCACCGTGGACGTAGACGTCGATGCGGCTGGCCGCCAGGTAGCACCACTCCAGGGTCGCGGATCCGAGGCTCCGGTGCGAGCAGTAAGGGGGAGCCGACGCGAGGGCACTGCCGACGGCCCCGGGGACGCGCTTGAAGTCGATGTGCGCGACGGAACTCTCCAGCGCCGGGACAGCCGCGTCGCAGGCGATGGGCTCGCCGTTCAGGAAGGCCCCGGCGCCCGCTTCCGCGAGGAACATTTCGTCGAAGAACGGGGCGTACACCACACCGAGGACGCTGCGGCCGCCACGCATGAGTGCGACGGAAATCGCGAAGTAGGGAATTCCGCGCGCGAAATTCGAGGTGCCGTCGATCGGATCGACGCACCAGAGGCCCGCCGCCCCTCGTGCCCATTCCGCACGCTGCGCGTCCGGGCTCATCTCTTCGCCGACGAACGGGAGCGGCACCAGGGCCCGCAGGCGCTCCGCGAGCGCCGCCTGAGCGGCGAGATCGGCCTCGGTCAGCAGGCTGCCGTCGGCCTTGCGACGGTGGCCGACCCTTCGATAGCGCGGCATCACCTCGCGGACCGCCACGTCACGTACGACGGCGCAGACTTCCGCGGCGAGCGCCACGTCGACGACGTTGGCCCCGCCGAAATTCATCGCTCCACGACCCCGGACGCGCCCCTCGACGGGGGCCGGCGCCCTGGAAACAACTTCACAATTGATCGAATCCTTAATCACGTCCGAACGATGGTAGCATGGGCCGTACCATGAAACCCGGCCAGCGCGTCAAGAGCGGCGCCCGCTTCCACATCCCGGACCGCCTGGGTCCCGGAGCCGAACTCGACCTGCCCGCGATCGCGGCCCACCACGCGATCCGGGTCCTGCGACTCGCCGAGAAGGACCCCCTGGTCGTCTTCGACGGATCGGGCGGCGAATACGACGCCACCATCACCCATATTGCGCGCGGTTCCGTGCGTATCAAGACCGGCCGCCTGCACGACGTCGGTCCGGAATCGCCCCTCCACGTCACGCTCGTCCAGGGCGTCTCCGGGGCGGACCGCATGGACATCACCGTTCGCAAGACGGTCGAACTCGGGGTGTCGCGCATCGTCCCGGTGCTGACCGAGCGCAGCGTCGTCAAGCTCGGTGCGGACCGCGCCGACCGCCGCCGGACCCACTGGCAGGGCATCGTGATCTCGGCGTGCGAGCAGTGCGGGCGCAACGTCGTCCCGCCGGTCGAGGAACCGGTGGCGTTCCCGACCTGGCTGTCCACGCTCGAGCGCACGCCCCCTGCCTCGGAAACGCGCCTGTTCCTCGCGGTCGACGGGGCGACACGGATGCAGTCCCTGCCGGCGCCGCTCGGTCGCGTCTGCCTGCTCGCAGGTCCGGAGGGCGGCTTCTCCCCCGTCGAGGCGGAGCTGGCGGCGTCGCGCGGATTCGTCCCGGTCAGACTCGGCCCCCGGGTCCTGCGGACCGAGACCGCCGCGCTCGCGGCCCTGGCCGCCCTCCAGACGCTCTGGGGCGACTTCTGAGCCGGCAACCGCCGGACGACGGCCCCGTATCCGGCCGGCGCATCACGCTGTGCCGTGCCAGCGCGCACCGCCCCCGGTAAACTTTCGCCGTTGCCTTCCGGACGTCCGGATCCTCGTGACCGTGCGGCGTCCGCTGTCCAGTCATCACAACGGGGAAATCCATGGAAATATCCGGCAGCGTGTTCATCGTCACGGGCGGCAGTTCGGGCCTCGGGCGTGCAACCGTCGAAATGATCGTGGCCAATGGCGGCAGGGCCGTCATCGCCGACGTGAATCGTGACCTGGGCGAGTCGCTCGCCCGCGAACTCGGCGCGAACGCCGTGTTCAGTGCCTGCGACGTCACCTCCGAGGAACAGGCGACACAGACCGTCGCACGGGCGGTCTCCGCATTCGGAAGCCTCCAGGGGCTCGTGAACTGCGCGGGCGTGGGAGTTCCCGGCAAGGTGCTCGGCAAGGAAGGCCCCCTCCCCCTCGACAAGTTCGCGAAGATCGTCTCGATCAACCTGATCGGCACCTTCAACATGATCCGTCTCGCGGCCGACCGGATGGCGAAGGGCGAGCCCAATGCGGCGGGGGAACGGGGGGTGATCGTCAACACGGCGTCCGTCGCCGCGTTCGACGGCCAGATCGGCCAGCCCGCGTATTCGGCTTCCAAAGCCGGTGTCGTGGGAATGACGCTGCCCCTGGCCCGCGAACTGGCCCGCCACGGCATCCGGGTGGTCACGATCGCGCCCGGCCTGTTCGAGACGCCGATGATGGCGGGGCTGCCGGACGAGGCCCAGAAGTCTCTCGCGCAGCAGGTGCCGTTCCCGTCGCGGCTCGGTCGTCCGGCCGAGTTCGCGGCACTCGCGGAACACATCTGCCGGAACGAGATGCTGAACGGCGAGACGATCCGTCTCGACGGGGCGATCCGGATGGCTCCGAAGTAATGGATCGCCGGACCCTCGAGCACTTCGTGCCGTGGTTTCGCGCGGCCGCTCCCTACATCCACGCCTTCGGCGGCCGCACCTTCGTCGTCGCGTTCGGGGGGGAGGTCGTTGCGGACGGCAAGTTCATCGGGCTCACGCACGACCTCAACCTGCTCGCGTCGCTCGGCGTGAAGCTCGTGCTCGTGCACGGAGCCCGTCCGCAGATCGAGGAGCGGCTGCGCGGGCGCGACGCGGAGATCCGTTACGTGCGGGACATGCGCGTGACGGACGAGGCCGCGCTGCAGGACGTGAAGGAGGCCGGCGGGCGCCTGCGCATGGAGATCGAGGCACTGCTCTCGGTGGGGCTGCCCAACACGCCGATGGCGAACGCGACGATCCGCGTCACGAGCGGCAACTTCGTCGTCGCGCGACCGATCGGCGTGATCGACGGCATCGACATGCAGTTCACCGGCGAGGTGCGCCGGATCCACGCGGATGCGATCGAGCGGTGCCTCGAGGACGAGGACGTCGTGCTCATCTCGCCGCTCGGCTATTCGCCGACCGGCGAGATCTTCAACCTGACACTGGAGGACGTGGCCGCGCAGACCGCGATCGCGCTCAAGGCCGACAAGCTGCTGTTCCTCATGGACGAACCGGGAGTGGGCACCGGACGCGGCGGCGTGCGGAGCGAACTGACGGTGAGCCAGGCGGAGAAGCTCCTCTCGGGCCGCAACTCGCTGAAGGGTGACGCAGCGCTGTACCTTCCGTTCGCGGCACGCGCGTGCCGGGGTGGCGTGAAGCGCGTCCACCTCGTCTCCCGCCACGTCGATGGCGCCCTGCTCATGGAGCTGTTCACGCATGCGGGAATCGGCACCATGGTCTCGCAGGACCCGCTGGAGCAGATCCGCAGGGCGAGCATCGAGGACGTCGGCGGCGTGCTGAGGCTCATCGAGCCGCTCGAGGCGGAAGGAACCCTCGTGAAACGTTCGCGCGAACTGCTCGAGATGGAGATCGGCCGCTTCACGGTGCTCCAGCACGACGACATGATCGTCGGGTGTGCCGCGCTCTACCCGTTCGACCGCGACCGGGCCGGGGAGCTCGCGTGCGTGGCCGTCCATCCCGACTACCGCAACGGCGGAGCCGGCGAGCGGCTGCTCCAGGCGATCGAGCTGCAGGCCCGGAAGGCGCGGATGAAGCGTCTGTTCGTGCTCACGACGCGCACCGCGCACTGGTTCGTCGAGCAGGGATTCCGCGAAGTGCCCGTCGGCGATCTGCCCGAGCAGCGACAGCAGTTCTACAACTACCGGCGCCGGTCGAAAGTGCTCGTCAAGCAGCTCTGAACGCACGGGCCGGCTCCGCCGGACGCGCCTCAGCCGAGCACGAGGCCCGTCGCCAGCAGCACGGGGGTGACGAGACACACGACGACGTTCAGCGCCATGTAACGCAGCAGACGCGGCACGTCCGCCGCGTGGCGCACGACGCCGGCGGCGAGGACGACGGCGATCGGCGCCGTGAGCCCCGCGACCATCGCCGGGAGCGGGAGCGCCCCGGCGAGCACCGACACGACGAGCGCTCCGTACGCGCAGGCGAGGAACGCCGCGAACAGCCACGCCGCACGATGCGGGCCCCACGCGATGAGAGCGTGACGCCGCCCGACGGACCTGTCCGCCTCGGCGTCGGGGAACTGGTTGAGCAGCAGCAGGTCACTCACGAGGAACAGGGGAACGAGCGACGCAGCGAGCCCTGTCGCCGTGTACCGGCCCGTGAGGGCGACTTCCGTTCCGACGACCATGAGCGGGCCGAAACCGAGTCCAGGCGCGAGGAGGCACAGCACGGGATGGCGCGTGAGCCAGGTCGTGTAGGTGAGGACGAGCAGGACGCCCAGCAACCCGATCGGCAGCAGTTCGCTCCCGTGCAGTCGCACGAAGTACAGCCCGACCGCGATCGTGACGCCGAGCGCGCCGACTGCCACGAGGAGGGCGAATGGCGCGAGATCCGGACGTCCCGGCAGCGCACCGCTCCCGCCGCTGAAGGGCGTGCGCACCGTGCGGGCATCGAGCCCGCTGCGGAAGTCGAGGTATTCGTTGAAGGCGTTGACGCTCACGTGCGCGGCGAGCCCGCCGATGAGGACGAGCGCGATCCGGACACCCGCGAGCGGGGCCTGCGCGCGGTGCGCGACGGCGAGCCCCACGAGGAGGCAGGCAGGCGTAAGCAGGAGGAATGGCAGTCGCAGGGGGCCGAGGTAGGCGTTCAACGTCATCTCTCTGCATCGCTTCCGGAGTCGGGAGCAGGCGCACGGGGATCCATGACTTTCGCGCGAGTGCGCGGTTTACGCAATCGCGACGTTTCCAGATAATCCGTGATCCGTATACACACGCAAGGCCCATGGGCCGACAGGACTACGCCATGACACGCATGGTGCACTGCATCAAGCTCGGACGCGAGGCCGAAGGCCTCGCAGCTCCCCCTTATCCCGGCCCGCTGGGCCAGCGCATCTTCGAGTCGGTGTCGAAGGAGGCCTGGCAGGCGTGGCTCGAACACCAGAAGATGCTCGTGAACGAGAACCGCCTCAATCTCGCGGACAGGAAGGCCCGGCAGTACCTCGCCGAACAGATGGAACGGCACTTCTTCGGCGAGGGTGCGGACCGCGCGAGCGGCTACGTCTCTCCCGACGGACGTTGACGCTCCGCCCGCATGACAGCCCCTTCCGACCTTCCCGCGGAATCGGACACCGTGCAAGCCGGAGAGGGCGTCGTCAGTCTGGGCGCCCTGCGCGCCAGCGGCGGCCAGCGTGAAACCGAGCCCCGCCACTTCCTGAACCGTGAACTCGGCCAGCTCGAGTTCAACCGGCGCGTGCTCGCGCAGGCGCAGGATTCGGGCGCCCCGCTGCTGGAGCGGCTGCGATTCCTGTGCATCGTGGGCAGCAACCTCGACGAATTCTTCGAGATCCGCGTGGCCGGCCTCAAGGCGCAGATCGCTCTGCGCGCGGAAACGCCGGGCCCCGACGGCATGAGCACGCGCGACGTCCTGAGGGAGGTCGCGATCCGCGCGCACGAGCTCGTCCAGCGGCAGTACGACATCTTCAACGAGGAAGTGCTGCCCGCGCTGGCGGCCGAGGACATCCGGTTCCTGCGTCGCAACGAGTGGAACGACGCACAGCGTGCCTGGATCCACGACTACTTCCTGAACGAGGTGATGCCCGTCCTGACACCGCTCGGGCTCGATCCCGCACACCCCTTCCCGCGGCTGCTCAACAAGAGCCTCAACTTCGCGGTCGAGCTCGCCGGCAAGGACGCGTTCGGGCGCAAGTCGGGCACCGCGATCGTGCAGGCGCCACGTGCGCTCCCGCGGTTCATCCTGCTGCCGGACGAGATCGCAGACTGCCGCTACGGGTTCGTCTTCCTGTCCTCGATCCTGCACGCGCACGTGAACGAGCTGTTTGCGGGCATGGAAGTGAAGGGCTGCTACCAGTTCCGCGTCACGCGAAACAGCGACCTCTTCGTGGACGAGGAGGAAATCAAGAACCTGCGGACGGCACTGCAGGGGGAGCTGCCCCAGCGGCATTTCGGCGATGCGGTGCGTCTGGAGGTCGCGGATCTCTGCCCGCCGCACATGTCCGACTTCCTGCTGCAGCAGTTCGGGCTCGGCCGGGACGACCTGTACCAGGTGAGCGGACCCGTGAACCTCGTGCGTCTCATGCAGGTACCGGACAGCGTGGACCGGCCGGACCTCAAGTTCCGGCCGTTCGCGGCAGGCGTGCCCCCCCAGATCGCGAAACGCGAGGACATCTTCGCCGCGATACGCAAGGGCGACATTCTCCTGCACCACCCGTTCCAGTCCTTCAAGCCCGTGATACGGTTCATCGAGCAGGCGGCCACGGACCCGAAAGTCGTCGCGATCAAGCAGACGGTCTACCGGACCGGCGCGGACTCCGAACTGATGCGCCACCTCATCACGGCCGCGCGCAACGGCAAGGCCGTGACCGTCGTCGTGGAACTGCTCGCGCGTTTCGACGAGGAAGCCAACATCAACTGGGCATCGCGACTCGAGGAAGTCGGCGCGCACGTCGTGTACGGCGTGGTCGGTCACAAGACGCACGCGAAGATGGCGATGGTCGTGCGCCGCGAGGACAACCGCCTGGTGCGCTACGTGCACCTCGGCACGGGCAACTACCACTCCCGCACCGCGACGCTCTACACCGACTTCGGCCTGTTCAGCTGCGACCCCGACATGACCGCCGACGTGAACGACATGTTCATGCAGCTCACGGGCCTCGGCAAGGCCGGTCATCACACGCACGTGTGGCAGTCGCCCTTCGACCTGCACGCGAAGCTGATCGAGGCGATCGCGCACGAGGCCGCCGAGGCACGGGCCGGCCGTCCCGCAGGAATCACGGCGAAGATGAACGCGCTGCTCGAGCCCGAGATCATCTTCGAGCTCTACGAGGCATCACGGGCAGGCGTGAAGATCAACCTCATCGTGCGGGGGGTCTGCGCGCTGCGCCCCGGCATACCCGGCCTGTCGGAGAACATCCGGGTCTGCTCGATCATCGGCCGCTTCCTCGAACACAACCGGATCTTCTTCTTCCGGTCGACGGATTCGGTCTATCTCTCGAGCGCCGACTGGATGGACCGCAACTTCTTCCGCAGGATCGAGCTGTGCTTCCCCATCCTCGACCGGAAGCTCAAGCGACGCGTCGTCGCGGAAGGGCTGAAGCCTTATCTGGAGGACAACACGCAGGCCTGGGACATGGATGCCGACGGGCACTATCGGCGTCGCGAGCCCGGTGGCAGGCGTGCACACACCGCCCAGCTCGAACTGCTCGGCGAACTCTCCGCGAAGCAGGGCCCGGGCCTCTGAGGCTCCCCGGCGGAACTCGCGGTTCGCTGCGACACGATACGCCCGCCCCATGACCACCGAGATCGAACTCAAGCTCGTCGCCTCACCCGCCGCCCTCGCCTCGCTGAGACGCAGCGCACATCTCAGGCAGGTCTCGAAGACACGCCCGGTCACCCGCACCCTGCACAGCGTCTACTACGACACGCCGGACCAGGCGCTCCGGCGCATGAACGCCGCTCTGCGACTGCGGCGTCTGCGCAGCCGCTGGATCCAGACCTTCAAGTGCGGAGGAGGCGTCGAGTCGGGCCTGCACGAGAGACAGGAGTTCGAGGCGGAGGCGGTCGCGCAGCTGCTCAACGTGCCCGCGCTCCTGGTCACCCCGGCTGCCGACCTCTTTGCCGACGCCCACTTCCGCAGCCGCCTGGCACCGGTCTTCACGACGGACTTCAGGCGTTCGACCCGGATCGTCGAGATCGCTCCAGGCGAGACGGCCGAACTCGCGCTCGACGAAGGCACCATCTCTGCCGGTGACGCGACGCTGCCCCTGCACGAGATCGAACTCGAACTGATCGAGGGCTCTCCGCGGCACCTCTTCGCGTTCGCGAGAACGCTCCTGGAAACCATCGGCTTCCGGCTCGAGAACGCGAGCAAGGCCGAACGCGGCTATGCCCTCGCGAACGCGACGACCGCCCATCCCGTCAAGGCGACCGCCCCCCGGCTCGAGCGGTCCATGACCGGCACGCAAGCATTCCGCGCGATCGTCGCCAACTGCACGACGCACCTGCAGGCCAACGACCAGGGCGTGCTGGACAGTGACGACCCGGAATACGTGCACCAGGCCCGCGTCGCGATTCGGCGCCTGCGCTCGGCGTTCAGCGTGTTCCGCCCGGTCGTGCCGAAGGCCATCGTGAACGACGTGGCCCAGCGGTTCCGGGCGCTCGGGGTCGCACTGGGTCATTCTCGCGACTGGGACGTCTTTCTCACCGAGACGCTGCCGCCCGTGCGCGCGGCCTTCGCGGAAGAGCCGGGACTGGACGCCGTCGCAACGGCTGCGCACGAGAGACAGGCGAAGGCGCGCGACGTCGCGCGTGACGCATTTGCTGCACGCGAATATCCCGCGCTCCTCCTCGACCTCGCGATGCTGATGGTGGAAGCACCGTGGGAGGGATCCGTGGACACGAACGGGAAAGTCCCAACTGCGGAGTCGCCTCTCGACGCGCTCGCGTCCTGGCTGCTCGCACGCCAGTGCGGGCGGGTGCGTCGCAGGGGCAAGGCGGCCGACCGTGACGAACCGGCCTCCCTGCACGCACTGCGCATCGAGATCAAGAAACTGCGCTACATCGTCGAGTTCTTCGCGGGAATCCATCCTGCCAGATCCGTCCGCCGCTTCGCGTCGGGAAGCGCCGAACTGCAGGACATTCTCGGTGCCCTGAACGATGCCGCCGTGACGGCGCGCCTGCTGCAGCCGGCGAGCCTCGGCACCGCGGGATCGTCATACGGAGCGGGCATCATCCGCGGATGGACGCACGCGCGTGCCCAGAACGGGCTCGTGCATTTCGATGACGCGTGGCGCCGCTTCAAGCGGCTGAAACCTTACTGGTGAGAGGAACGCACTTGGATCTCATTCTCTGGCGTCATGCGGACGCATTCGACGGCATCCCGGACATGACGCGACGCCTGACGCCGAAGGGTCACAAGCAGGCGGAGGCAGTCGCCCGGTGGCTGCAGTCGCGTCTGCCGAAGCACACCCGGATCCTCGTGAGCCCTGCCACGCGGGCCCGGGAGACGGTGGAGGCGCTCACGAACACGTTCGAGACAGTCGACGCGATCGCACCGGGAGCCCAGCCGGAATCCGTACTCGCCGCATCGGGCTGGCCGGAAGCGCCAGGCGCCGTGCTCGTCGTCGGGCACCAGCCGACGTTGGGCCTGGCAGTGTCGCTGCTGCTCGCGGGCGAGCCGATGCCGTGGAGCATCAGGAAGGGCGGCATCTGGTGGCTTACGCACCGAGTGCGGGGCGAGGATGCGCAGGTCGTCGTCCGCGCGGTGGTGAATCCGGATCTGGTGTAACGCCGGCACGGCGACCCCGGCCCGGTGTCACGGTTCGTCGGGCTTGCGCAGCCGGACCGCCCGCGTGTGGGCACGCACCCGGATGTTCAGCATCTCGACGCCGACGGAGAACGCCATCGCGAAATAGATGTAGCCCTTGGGAATGTGGAACCCGAGGCCGTCCGCGATCAGGGTCACGCCCACGACGATGAGGAACGACAGCGCGAGCATCTTGATCGTCGGATGCCGGTCCACGAATTCGCCGATGAAGCGCGCCGCGAACAGCATCACGCCCACCGCGAGGATGATCGCGAGGACCATGATCGCGAGGTGATCGACCATGCCGACGGCAGTGATCACGGAGTCCAGCGAGAACACGATGTCGATGACGGCGATCTGCACGAGCACCCCGCCGAACGAGGCCGCGACCGCGGCGCCCGCGTTCGCGTCGGCGTGTTCCTCCCCCTCGAGCGAATTGTGGATCTCGTGCACGCTCTTCCAGAGCAGGAACAGGCCGCCGCCGACCAGGATGAGGTCCCGCCCCGATATGCCGCGCTCGAAGATCGTGAAGAACGGCGAAGTGAGCCGCATGACCCACGCGAGCGTGAAGAGCAGGATGAGACGGGACACCATCGCGGCCCCCAGGCCGAGCGTGCGGGCCAGGTTGCGCTTCTCGGGCGGCAGGCGACCGACGAGGATCGAGATGAAGATGATGTTGTCGACCCCGAGCACGATCTCGATCGCCGCGAGCGTCGCCAGGGCGATCCACGCGTGCGGGTCCGTCAGCCAGTCCAGCCATTCCATGACACTCGGTCCTTCGTCTTCTGCGTTCTGCGAACGGATGAATGCTCCGCCAGGCCCACGCACCCGCCGCCCGGCACCGACGATCGGCGGACGTACGTTAGCAGACAATCCCCGGCGAGCGGGCGTTCGGTCGACGCCCGCCCGGCTGGCCGGCGCAGCCGGCCTTCCCTATCATCGGACCACGGTTCACGGCAGTGCCCTGCGCATCGACGGATCGTGCACGAACGGGCTGTCGGAGACGAATCCCGCCCCGCTTCCAGGGAGATCCCGTTGATCCTGCTCACGCCCGACGGCAAGCCCGCGGACATCGAACCGGCACCCGGGAGGCCGATGCGCAGGAATCGTCGTCACCACCGGACCCGCCCCGGAATCCCGCGCACGTTGCCGGTGCTCCCCGGGCGGCGAACCTGTCCTTCGGGAGCACGGCATGGCGCGTGAGGCATCGGCCCGGCGTGTCCGCACGGGAGCCGGTCGTCGCCGGTTCCTGATCGCCGCCGGCGCCGCCGGCGGTGGTCTCGCCCTCGGGGTCTGGTGGCTGTCCCGGCCGGCGGATCGCCTGACGGCACCGGAAGCCCTCGTGGCGAGTGGCGACCAGCACATACTGAACGCGTGGATCAAGGTGGACGGGACCGGCAAGGTGCTCGTCCAGGTTCCGCGCCAGGAAATGGGACAGGGCATCACCACCGCGCTGCCGATGCTGGTCGCGGAAGAGATGGGTGCCGACTTCGCATCCGTCACCTTCGAACAGGCACCGGTCGCGCCCGTCTACGCGAACGCGACGCTCTTCGAGGACGGGGTCCCGTTCCGGCCCGACGACCACGGCTGGCTTGCGGAACTCATGCGGCACGCACAGTTCCGCTTCGGCGAACTGCTGGGTGTGCAGGCGACGGGGGGGTCCACGGGGGTTCGCGACGCGTGGCTCCCGATGCGGCGCGCGGGAGCCACCGCACGGGCGATGCTGCTCGCCGCCGGAGCCAGGCGCTTCGGCGCGGCGGTCGACGAATGCTCGGCAGTCGCGGGAACCGTCAGGCATGTCGCAACCGGCCGGTGGGCCACCTTCGGCGACCTCGCGGCCGAAGCTGCAACGACGCCTGTCCCCGCAGACGTGACCCTCAGGCAGCCGGCCGACTTCGTCGTCCTCGGAAGATCGCAGCAGCGGCTCGACGTCCGCGCCAAGGTGGACGGCTCCGCACAGTTCGGCAGCGACGTGCGATTGCCCGGCATGCTGTATGCCGCGATCGCGCAGAGTCCCACGCAGGGCGGGCGAGTCGCGTCGCTCGACGACCGGGCTGCACGCGCGCGGAAGGGCGTTCGCGCCGTGCTGTCCATTCCGGCCACGAGCGCCTCGGCCGCCGCCGTGGTCGTCGTGGCGGACCGCTACTGGCGTGCGAAGACCGCACTCGACGCCGTGGAGATCACGTGGGCACCCGGCGCTTCCGCCACGCACGACACCCGCACGCAGCGGGACCGGTATCTGGCCCTGCTGCGAAGCGGTGACGCCCGGGTGTACGACGCGGCCGGAGATCCCGAGGCGGCGCTCGCGGCCCCATCCGCGCTCGTCGACGCGACCTACTTCGCTCCGTATCTCGCGCACGCGACCATGGAACCCGTCAACTGCACGGCCGTCGTGCACGAAGACGGTCGCTGCGAAGTCTGGGTGGGCAATCAGGCCCCCACCCTCGTGAAGTGGTTTGCCGCCCGCGCCGCGGACATCCCGCGCAAGAACGTCACGGTGCACACGCCCTACCTCGGAGGCGGCTTCGGGCGACGCGTCGAGGTCGACGTCGTGATGCAGGCCGTCGGCGTCGCCAGCCGATTGCGCGGCACCCCCGTTCAGCTTCTCTGGTCACGCGAGGAGGACACGCGGCACGACGTCTACCGCCCCATGGCCGTCGCCCGGCTGAGGGCGGCGCTGGACAGCCGGAGCAACCTGACGGCGTGGGTCGCACGCGTCGTGAGCCAGTCGTGCACCACGAGCCTGACCGCGCGGCTGATGCCGTCGATCGCGTCAGGATGGATGAAGGACCGGACGTCGGTCGAGGGCCTTTACGACCTGCCGTACGGGATCCCCAACCGGCGTACCGAACACGTTCTCGCCGACGAGCCGGTACCCGTCGGCTTCTGGAGAAGCGTCGGCTACAGCCAGAACGCGTGGTTTGCGGAGTGCTTCGTCGACGAATGCGCGGCCGCCGCGAAGCAGGATCCGGTCGCATTTCGTCGCGCGCTGCTGCAGGATGCCCCGAGGCACCTCCAGGTGCTCGACACGGTGGCACGTGCCGCGTCGTGGGACACGCCGCCCGGACCGGGCATCGGCCGCGGCATCGCGCTCGTCGCGAGCTTCCATTCGATCGTCGCGCAGGTCGCCGAAGTCGAGATCGTCGACGCGCAGGTCCGCGTCCGGCGCGTGACCTGCGCGGTGGACTGCGGGTTCGCGGTGAACCCGGACACGGTCGTCGCGCAGATGGAGAGCGGCATCGTGTATGGTCTCACGGCGGCCCTGCACGGCGAGATCAGCATCCGCGACGGCCGCGTGGAACAGTCGAATTTCACCGACTACCCCATGGTCACGCTCGGCGCCACGCCCGACATCGACGTGCACATCGTCGCATCCGGGGCAGATCATCCCGGCGGCGTGGGCGAGCCGGGCACCCCGCCGATTGCCCCCGCGGTCTGCAACGCGCTCTTCGCGCTGACCGGAAAGAGAATCCGTTCACTGCCCATTCGAATCGAGACATGACCATCACCGGATCCTTCCACGCCGTGACCGCCGGATCGCTCGAGATCGCCTTCCTCGATCACGGCCCCCGGGACGGCACACCCGTGATTCTGCTGCACGGCTTCCCGTACGACGTGCACGCGTACGACGACGTCGTCCCCCGGCTCGTCGCGGCGCGCTGCCGCGTCGTCGTTCCTTTCCTGCGCGGCTTCGGCCCCACGCGCTTCCTCCATCCGACGACGCCGCGGTCCGGTCAGCAGGCAGTCCTCGCACACGACCTCATCGCGCTGCTCGACGCGCTCTCGCTGCCGGACGCCGTGCTCGGCGGCTACGACTGGGGCGGACGTGCGGCGTGCATCGTGAGCGCGCTCTGGCCGGAACGGTCCCGCGGTCTGGTCAGCGTGGGCGGTTACAACCTGCAGGACATCCCCGGTGCGGCACGGCCGCAGGCGCCGGAAGCCGAGTACCGCTACTGGTACCAGTACTACTTCCACACCGAACGCGGGCGCGCGGGGCTCGACAGGAACCGCCGCGAATTCTGCCGGCTGCTCTGGAAACTCTGGTCACCCAACTGGCAGTTCGACGACACGACGTTCGACCGGAGTGCGGCGGCGTTCGAGAATCCCGACTTCGTCGACGTCGTGATCCACTCCTACCGCCACCGGTTCGGCACCGTCGCGGGCGATCCCGACGTCGCGGAGACCGAACGCAGACTCGAGTCGCAACCGTCCATTTCCGTCCCGACGGTGGTCCTGCACGGCGACGGCGACGGCGTGGCGCCCGCGTCGACCAGCGAGAAGCACGCGCGACACTTCACCGGCCCGTACCAGCGGCACGTGATCCCGGTCGTCGGACACAACCTGCCCCAGGAAGCACCCCGCGAATTCGCGGACGCCGTGCTCGGACTCGCACGGCACACGCGGTGAGGAAGCGGTGACCCCGGGCCGGCCGACCCGGGGCCGCACTCAGTTCAGGAACCCGGACACCCTGGGCAGCCAGAGCGCGAGCTGCGGAAACGAGAGCACGAGCATGAGCCCGATGAGCTGCAGCACGACGAACGGGATGATGCCCTTGTAGATGTGCCCCATCGTGATCGAGGAAGGCACCGTTCCCTTCATGTAGAACAGCGTGAACCCGAAGGGCGGCGTCAGGAACGACGTCTGCAGGTTCACGGACATCATGATCACGAACCACGTGAGGAAGAGGATAGGCCCGCCGTCTCCGAGATGCGGACCGAAGTCCACCCCCTTCAGGACCGGTGCGAAGACCGGCAGCACGATCAGGGTTATCTCCACCCAGTCGAAGAAGAATCCCAGCACGAACGTGAGCACGAGCATGAACGTGAGGATTTCCCAGCCCGTATCGATGCCCATCTTCGCGAGCAGCTCGACGATCAGCTCGTCGCCGCCGAGCGACCGGAACACGAACGAGAACAGTGTCGCGCCGAAGATGATGAAGAACACCATCCCGTTCGTGAGGCCCGCGCGCTGGATCACGTCCCGGATCGTCTGGACGTTCACACGACCGTTCCACCAGGCGAGCAGGATCGCGCCGAAGCTGCCGACACCGGCCGCCTCGGTCGGCGTTGCCCACCCGCCGAAGATCGACCCGAGCACGAGCGTGATCAGGAACACGGGCGGGAAGAAACTCCGCGCGATCATGCGCCAGAACTCCGAAGCGCTCTTCGGACCGGCATCCTTGGGCAGCGCGGGCGCGAGCTCCGGCTTCAGGAACGAGAGTCCGCCGATGTACGCGAGGTAGAGGATCGCGAGGATGAGCCCCGGTACGACCGCCGCCGCGAACAGCGCCCCGACGGACACCGAGAGCAGATCGCCCATGATCACGAGCATGATCGACGGCGGAATGAGAATGCCCAGCGTACCCGCGGAGGCGATCGTCCCCACCGCCAGCTTCTTGTCGTACTCTCGCTCGAGCATGGATGGCAGCGCGATCATCGTGAGCATCACGACCGACGCACCGACGATCCCCGTGGTGGCCGCCATGATCGTTCCCATCAGGGTCACGGACATGGCGAGCCCGCCCGGCACCCGGCGCAGGAGCACCTGCAGGCAGTGGAGCAGGTCGTTCGCGACCCCGCTGCGTTCGAGCATCGTGCCCATGAAGATGAACAGCGGAACGGCCACGAGGATGGGGTTCGACGCGGCCGACCCCCAGATGCGCGGCAGGAGATTGAAGAACTGGACGGGGTGGAACACGTCGAAGAGCATGCCGATCCCGCCGAAGAGGATCGCGATGCCGCCCAGAACGAATGCGACCGGAAAGCCGCAGAACAGGGCTGCGGCGAGAACGAAGAAGAGGATCAGGGACAGATGATGTGTCAGCCAGGCCATCGGGATCCCCTCAGACGCTCTGAATGCTCGGAATCGCGGCGCGCTCGCGCAGGCGCTCCGGACCGTACAGATAGACGACGAGCCGCATCAGGACGGACACGACCGCGAGCAGGAGCAGGATCAGTCCGAAGAAGATGAAGGACTTGGGTATCCAGCGCCACGGCAGTCCGTTGGCGGACGGGGAGCCCTCGTTGTCGACCAGCGAGATCCAGGTGAAATCCGCACTGAAGTAGATCGCGAGCAGGCAGTAGGGAAGCGCGAACAGGATGCAGCACACGAACTCCACCCACGCCTTGGTGCGCGGGGACGCGGCCGTCAGCGCGATGTCGATGCGGACGTGGGAATTCCTGATGTAGCCCATGCCCAGCCAGAAGCAGAAGATTGCCGTGTGCAGGTGCCATTCGAGTTCCTGCAGGCGCGTGGAACCCATCCCCGGCAGCTGAAAGCCGAACTTCCGGGTCAGCACGTCGAAGATGACGATGGCGGTCAGTACCAAGAACAGCCATCCGACGGCGGTCGCGATCCGCGTGAGGACGGCGTCGATCAGATTGGATACGGCCAGTAGTCGCTCCATTCCTGCTCCCTGTGAGTCTGCACGACGGCAAGCAAGCCGGGAGCGGGTCGCGCACGCGACCGGGCCCCCGGCACTCCGGACCGATTACCTCAGGTAACCGTATTCACGCCACAGGGCGTAATTGGAACGGAACTGCGAGTAGGAGTCGTAGACCTTCTTGAAGTTGGGATTCGCGGCGGATTCCTCCGCGACGACCTCGTCCCATGCCTTGCGATAGGCCTTCATGATTTCCGGGGGCCAGGTCTTGATGATGACGCCGTGCTCGTCGCGCATGGCCTTCATCGCTGCCCACTGGGTCGCCTCGCCTTCGGCCATGATGTGACGCACCATGTCTCCGCAGGCCTGCTCGATGATCGCCTTGTGCTGGTCGGACAGCGCATCCCACTTCTTCTGGTTGATGAACAGGTCGATCAGCGAGGCCTGCTGATGCCAGCCCGGGAAGTAGTAGTACTTGGCCACCTGATAGAACCCGAGCTTCTGGTCCAGCGAGGGATTCGAGAATTCCGTCGCGTCGATGGTGCCGAGCTGCAGGGCCTGGAAGATGTCGCCGGGAGCGAGCAGCTGCGTGGCGACGCCGAGCTTCTCCATGACCTTCGCACCGAGGCCGAAGAAGCGCATCTTGAGACCTTTCAGGTCGTCGACCGTCTTGATTTCCTTGCGGAACCAGCCCGAGGCCTCCGGGGGCTGGATGCCGCACACGACGGCGTGAATGTCGTGCTGCGCGAACATCTCGTTCTGCAGCTCGAGACCGCCCCCGTCGTACATCCACGCCAGAAATTCGGGCATGTCCGGCCCGAACGGCACGGTCGAGAAGATGTTGAAGGCCGTGTCCGTGCCGGCGAAGAAGCCCGGGCTCGACCACGCCGTGTCGACCGAACCCTTGGACACCGCCTGGATCGATTCGAGCCCCGGCACGAGCGCGCCGGGTTCGTACACCTTCAGGACGAGAGAGCCGCCCGAGGCACGCTTGATGTTGTCCACGAGCTTCGGCGCAGCCTCCCCGACCAGCGTGAGACTCGTCGGATAGACGCTCGCGAGAGTCATCTCCACGACCTTCTGGGGCTGGGCCGACTCCGTGGCCGCGGCTGCCTTCTCGCCGGTCTCCTCGCCGCCCCCACAGCCGGAAATGATCGCCACGGCCGCAGCGCATACCGCGGCCATCACCTTCGCATTCGCGTTGACACCTCGCATGCTCCCTCCTCCTTGTCTTTGATGCCGATCATCGTGCAGACCTGCCACGCCGGCGCGCGGCCCCGCGCCTGGCCACGGCCGACTGCGCTTGAGCCGTCTGCGGCTGAAGGCACCGGCGTTACATCGCGAAAGATGCGTGCCGGCGACGTGGGGCACTTGCGCCCCTTGATGAACAGGTCAGGATCCGGACTCGATCGCCGGAAAGTTTGGGTGAATGCTTTTTTTGGAGTCGAGTATACGCTGAGGCAGTTGGTGTCTGTCCACACCAATCCTGTCGGCATTCTGACGGAGGCCGCGATTCGCGGCGACGCTCAGTGCGAAAGCGTGTCGACGACGGCGTCCGTGTCGTCCAGCGCCGGTATGCGGACTTCGAAACCGATGCCCCGCCATTCCCGGATCTCGCTGCGCAGCGCGGCCGCCGTGAGGGGGTAGCGGTTGAGCCAGGCGGCGGGCAGCCGGACCTCGAAGCGACGGTCGCGATGGCTCGCCTCGACGGGCGGCATCTCGAGCGGCCCGCGGCTGCGATGGAACAGGCACGCGAGACGCAGTGCCATGATCAGCGGCCAGTCACCCTGGCCGTTCGTCGCCGACCTGATCTTCTCGATGGATCCGCGATGCGACAGCACGAGGCGCGAGAGGCGCATCTGCTCCATCCTGGAAAAGCCCGGCATGTCGGCATTGGCGAGAATGTAGGAAGAGTGCTTGTGGTAGCCGGAGTGCGCCACCATCAACCCGATCTCGTGAAGATGCGCCGCCCAGGAAAGCATCTGCCTCGCGCTGTCGTCGTCGTCCCCGGAGGGATCCAGCACCTCGAGCAGTTCGAGCGCGAGCGACTCGACGCGCCGCGCCTGCTGCAGGTCGACGTGGTAGCGTTTCGCGAACTGCCTGACCGTCGTGTCGCGCATGTCGCGGTGATGAAAGCGGCCGAGCATGTCGTACAGGATGCCCTGGCGCATCGCACCGTTCGCGAGAATCATCTTCTCGACGCCGAGTTCCGCGAAGATGCCCGCCATGATCGCGAACCCGCCGGGAAGGACCTGGACGCGATCGGCCTTGAGTCCGAGCATGTTGACGCGATCCACGTCACCCGCCTTGAGCAGTTGTGCACGCAGCCGGTCCATGCCGTCGGCGGTGATCGTTCCGTCTCCCCAGCCGTTCGCCGCGATCAGGTCCGCGATCGCCCTCGCCGTGCCCGACGAGCCGACCGCCTGCTGCCAGTGCCCGATCGAGAACTCGCTCTCGATGGTCTGCACCTCGATGCGCGCCGCGAGTTCCGCCTGCCGCATGGCGCTCTTGCTGATGCGCCCGTCGGCGAAGAAACGCATGGTGTAGCTCACGCACCCCATGTAGAGGCTTTCGAGCTTCTGCGGCCGGTGGCCCGATCCGATGATGAATTCGGTGGACCCGCCGCCGATGTCGACGACCATGCGCTTCTCGGCCGCCGGAGGCAGGCTGTGCGACACGCCCAGGTAGATGAGCCGCGCCTCCTCCTTGCCGGCGACGACCTCGATCGGGAAGCCCAGCGCGTCACCGGCGCGGGAGAGGAAGTCCCGCGCGTTCTTCGCCACCCGCAACGTATTGGTTCCCACCGCCCGCACGGCCTCGGGCGAGAAGCCGCGCAGCCGCTCGCCGAACCGCTTGAGCGCGATCAGCGCGCGCTGCTGGGACGCCTCGTCGAGACGCTTGTCCGCAGTGAGGCCGGCGCCGAGGCGAACGGCCTCCCGCAGGGAATCGAGCGGGTAGATCTGGTCGTCGGCGACACGCCCCACCTGCAGCCGAAAGCTGTTGGAGCCGAGATCGACCGCTGCGAGGACTTCGTGCTGTACGGCGTCGTGGCGTCTCGACCTCGGTTCGAGGGCAGTCGCGTGGGGAGGCATCTGTGCAGTGACAGGCGAGGTTGGGCGCGATCAGGTCATGATCTCGCGTTCGATCTCCTCGACGCTCACGTGGCGAACGTCCTTGCCCTTGACCATGTACACCACGTACTCGGAGATGTTCTTCGCATGGTCACCGATGCGCTCGATCGCCTTCGCGATGAACAGGATCTCGATCGATGCGGAGATGGTCCGCGGATCCTCCATCATGAACGTGATCAGCTGACGGATGACGCCGCGGAACTCGTCGTCGACCAGCTGATCCTGCCGCACGACCTCGCCCGACGCGGCGAGATCGAGGCGCGCGAACGCATCCAGCGACTTGCGCAGCATCTCGGTCGCGATGGCCCCCATGCGGCGGATTTCTGTGTAGCGCGGCTGCAGCAGCCTGTCGGTCGTGTTGATGAGCTTGGCCATGCGCGCGATCTTGGCGGCCTCGTCACCGATCCGCTCGAGGTCGGTGATGGTCTTGACGACCGTCATGATCATCCGCAGGTCCACGGCGGCCGGCTGTCGGCGCGCGATGATCGTGCTGCAATCCTCGTCGAGCGCGACCTCGAGCGCGTTCACGCGGTGGTCGTTGCTCTCCACGGTCGTGCAGAGGTCGTAGTCGCCCGTGACGAGCCCCTCGAGCGCCAGCCGTATCTGCTCCTCGACGAGCCCGCCCATCTGGAGCACGCGGGCCCGCAGTGCCTCGAGTTCCGCGTCGAACTGCTTGGATGTGTGTTCTGCGCCAGTCATGGTCGGGACTCCCTCCCCCTTTCCTGCCCACCGCGCCTTCTCCGGGAAGAGCGTAGCGGGACTTGATGACAATCTCGTGGCGGTCAGCTTCCGGAGACGGCGACGTGGGATTCCACACCTCTCGCCGTACCCACGAGCAGCACGTCGGCGGGACGCCGGGCGAACAGCCCGACCGTCACCACGCCGGCGAGCTGGTTGATCTCTGCCTCGAGTGCGTACGGATCGACGATCTCGAAGCCGTGCACGTCGAGGATGACGTTGCCGTTGTCGGTCAGGAAACCCTCGCGCAGCACCGGCTGGCCTCCGAGCTTCACCATCTGTCGGGCCACGTACGACCGCGCCATGGGAATCACTTCGACCGGCAGCGGAAACCGGCCGAGCGTGTCGACCACCTTCGACTCGTCGGCGATGCACACGAACCGGCGCGCCACCGCCGCGACGATCTTCTCGCGCGTCAGGGCTCCGCCGCCACCCTTGATCATCGCGAGATGCTTCGTGACTTCGTCCGCACCATCTACATAGATCGGCAGGTCGTCGACAGAGTTCAGATCGCGGACCGGAATGCCGATCGCGGCCAGACGCGCCGCGGTGGCCTCCGAACTGGCCACGGCACCGTCGATCCGGTGGCGGATGCCCGCCAGTGCGTCGATGAAATGATTCGCCGTGGAGCCCGTGCCCACGCCCACGATGCACCCTGCCGGCACCTCATCGATGGCGGCCAGGGCCGCCGCCTTCTTCATGTCGTCCTGACTCATGATCCCGTGTCTGTGAGCGAACCTCGTGCCAGCGAAGCGACGAACACGCGGCAGGGTTCCGTGCCGTCACCCGAGGATCGGTGCATCCCCCGGGCTACCATTCGAAAACGAAAACATCGTCAAGGATATCGGCTAGTTAGTGCGCACTCAATGGCGCACCCCCTCTTTTCGGTGCCACACGCTTGGACACCGCCGCCCGTACTGCTAACCTGTCGACTGTTGTCCCGCGTGTCGCCAGATGACGACCGCGTCGTGCCGCACGGCTCCACCGCCGGGCAGGCTCAACCGGCATCTCGCGAACGCCGATAAGCCTCCCGGGCCCCGTGCGGCGACGGATGCTCCGGTTGCCGCGTGTTCGCGGGACACGCACGGAACCCTGAACCAGGCAGGTCTCGAGGCGCAGGATGTCAGCGACGATGGGAGCGAGTTCGGACGACACGGGAATCTCGGGAAGCCCCCTTACGGCGGCCCCCGACGTCGTGCGTGCCACCCCGGGTTGTCGCGACGACTCGTGCCCGCCCGGTGTTGCCGCACTCTCCGGACCGGCCGGCCGTGCCCGGGCGGTACGAGAGCGCCCCCCACGCCTGCCGACCGATCACCTGATGTCCCGCCTTCTGCTCATCGCACTGCTGATCCTCCCGTCACTGGCCTTTCCGGCGCCCGGTGACGACGACTTCCTCGCTGCACGGGAGGCGGTGCGGAGCGGGGACTCGGCCACGCTGGCCCGGCTCGCGCCGGAACTCGAGAATCACCCTCTCCACCCCTATGTCGAGCTGTGGCTGCTTCGACCTCGCCTCAAGGACCTGCCCGAAGAGGACGTGCAGGCCTACCTGAACCGCTACGAGGGGCAGTTCGTCGCCAACAAGCTGCGCACGGAATGGCTCCGCGCGCTCGGCCAGGCGCAGCGCTGGGCGCTCTTCGAGCGTTACTGGCCCGGCATCCAGAACCCCGACACCGAACTGCGCTGTTTCGCGATCCGGGCCGACGCCGCCCGCGATCCCGCCACCCTCGTGTCGAACAGGAGCCTCTGGTTCTCCGGCAAGGACCTGCCCGCCGCGTGCGATCCCGTGTTCGACGCGATGATCGCCAGGGGGGTCCTCAAGGAAAGGGATCTCTGGGCACGCCTGCGGCTCGCGCTGCAGACCGGAAACACGACCCTCGCGAAGGACGTGGGCGGACGTCTGCGGGCCTGGAGGGCCGCCGACTCGCGGCGACTCGACCGTGCCGCCCGCAACCCGTCACGGTATTTCCGCCACGGACACATCCCGGCCCGTTCCCGCGGCGAGCGGGAGGTAGCGCTCTACGCGCTCGGCAGAATCACTCAGGATGGCGCCGAGGACGCCGCCGCACGCTGGCACAGGGAGGCCGGACGATTCCCGCGCGACGAACGCGAGTACGGCTGGCTGCTCGTCGCGCTCGCGGGCGCCCGCCAGCATTCGCCCCGGAGCCTCGAGTGGTTCCATCAGGCCGGTAGCACGCCGCTGGACGACTCCCAGCTCGAATGGCGCGCGCGCGCCGCACTCCGGGCGGAGAACTGGAAGGAACTGCTCAGGACGATCGGCCACATGGATGCCGACACCCGGGAACAGTCGGTGTGGCGTTACTGGATGGCCCGCGCACTGCGTGAGACGGGCAGGGAATCGGACGCCATGCCGATCTTCGCGACGCTCGCCTCCGAGCACGACTTCCACGCGGAACTCGCTTCGGAGGAGATGGGGCCTTCGCTGAGCGCGAGCCCGCTCAGCTACAAGCCGTCCGAGGACGAAGTGACGGCGGCAGCGAGCCGCCCCGGTCTCCAGCGCGCGCTCGCGCTCTATCGTCTCGGGCTCCGCTACCAGGGCAACCTGGAGTGGATATGGGCAGTGCGGGACATGGACGACGCCAACCTGATCGCCGCCGCCGAACTCGCCCGACGCGAGGGATGGTGGGAACGCGCGATCGCGACTGCCGAGCGCACCCGCTCGCTCACGAACATGGATCTCCGCTACCCCACGCCGTACGAGGAGCTTCTGAGGGCAAGTGCACGCGAGTACGACGTCGACGAAGCCTGGGTGTACGGCCTGGTACGCCAGGAAAGCCGTTTCAACGCGTCGGCCCGGTCTAGCGTGGGCGCCTCCGGGCTCATGCAGCTCATGCCGGCCACTGCGCGCTGGATTGCACGGCAGCTCGGCATCACGCAGTGGCGGGACGCCATCGCGGACGCGCCGGACGCGAACGTGAACTTCGGCACCTACTACCTCAAGCGGATGCTCAATCAGCTCGACGGCAGCGCAGTCCTGGCATCCGCAGCCTACAACGCCGGTCCGCGCCGGGCCGAGAACTGGCGTGCGAGTGTTCCGCTCGAGGGGGCGATCTACATCGACACGATCCCGTTCACCGAAACCCGCGGCTACGTTCGCAAGGTGATGGCGAATGCCGTGCAGTACGCACGTCGCTTCGGGCGCCACATGGAAACGCTCACCCAGCGACTCGGCATCGTGCCGGCGCGCGATTCCGGGCGACAATAGCAGTCGTCCCGCCGGACCGGTCGTCACGAACCAGGCGACCGGCGAGCGTGCCTCACGGCGCGCGCGGGCCGACATCCGATCGTTTTCCGCTTTCTGCCGAATGGTTACAACATCATGAAAACCCGAACCGTCTGCATCCTTGGCGGCAGCGGCTTCGTGGGCCGCCATCTCGCCGAAGTTCTCTGCGCCCGCGGAGTGGACGTCCGCATCCCGACCCGCAACCGCGAACGCGCGAAGGACACGCTGATCCTTCTGCCCACCGCCGAGGTCCTGCACGCCGACATTCACGATCCCGGCACCCTGCAACGGCTGGTACGGGGTGCCGACGCGGTGGTCAACCTGGTCGGCGTCCTCCACGACGGGCGAACGAACGGCTTCGACCGCAACCACGTTCAGTTGCCCGCGAAGATCGTCGCGGCCTGCGGCGACGCAGGTGTCACGCGACTCCTGCACGTGAGCGCGCTCGGTGCGGACGAATCGGGGCCGAGCGATTACCTGCGCTCGAAGGCGCGCGGCGAACATGCCATTGCCCGGGCACGGGATGCCGGGATCGCGACGACGGTCTTCCGCCCGTCGGTGATCTTCGGTCGTGGCGACAGCTTCCTCTCGCTGTTCGCGCGGCTGGGGCGCCTGTTCCCCGTCCTGCCGATCGGCGGGGCCGACGCGCGCTTCCAGCCCGTCTTCGTGGAAGATCTGGCCCGCGCGATGGACGGAAGCCTCGACGACCCCGCCACTTTCGGACAGAGCTACGATCTCTGCGGCCCCCGGGTCTACACGCTGCGTGAACTCGTGACGTACGCGAGCCGGCTCTCGGGCGGGCACGCACGCGTGCTGGGACTGCCGGACGGACTCGCGCAGTTGCAGGCATTCGTCCTCGAGAAGCTGCCCGGCCGGCTGATGAGCCGCGACAACCTGCGTTCCATGCGCAAGGACAACGTGTGCGGGTGCGATTTTCCGCAGGTCTTCGGTTTCGCACCCACGGCGCTCGAAGCGGTGGCACCGGCGTATCTCGCGACGGAACAGGCCCGCAGCAACCGTTTCAGTGGTCTCCGGCATACGGCGAGTCGCTAGGGACTGCTCGTTGGGGTACCGGATCCGCACCGCCGAAACGTACCACCCGCGCAGGCACCCCCTCGCGCCCGGACGGCCATGAAGATCTATCGCGTGGGCGGTTCGGTTCGGGACGAACTCCTCGGGCTCGTCGTGAAGGATCGCGACTACGTGGTGGTAGGCGCCTCCCCCGAGCAAATGGCCGCACTCGGCTATCAACCCGTGGGCAAGGACTTCCCGGTGTTCCTGCACCCCGACTCACGGGAGGAGTACGCCCTCGCCCGGACGGAACGCAAGAGTGGCAGGGGCTACAAGGGTTTCACGGTGCACGCCTCGGCGGACGTCACGCTCGAGGACGATCTCGCGCGCCGTGACCTCACCATCAACGCGATGGCGCGCGACGACGACGGTCGCCTGATCGATCCCTTCGGCGGCGAGCGCGACCTGGCGGCGCGCCTCCTGCGGCACGTGAGCCCCGCTTTCGTGGAAGACCCGGTACGCATACTCCGGGTCGCACGCTTCGCGGCCCGTTTCCGGTTCGGCATCGCGGAGGAGACCATGGCGCTGATGCGCCACATGGTCGAAGTGGGCGAGGCCGATCACCTCGTGCCGGAGCGGATCTGGCAGGAACTCTCGCGCGGGCTCATGGAGGATCACCCGTCCATCATGTTCGAGGTCCTGGTCGAGTGCGGAGCACTGGCACGCATCGCCCCGGACCTGGACGTCGTCGTCGACCCGGGGCGGGACACGGGCCGGGCGAGCCTGGCGGCGCTCGACCGCGCCGCGCGGCAGCACGCGCCGCTCGCGGTCCGGCTGGCCGTCGTGGCCCATCGCGTCGGCGAAGGCGTCGACGGCCTGTGCGAAAGGCTGCGCATGCCGACGGAATGTCGGGAACTCGCGCTGCTCGCCGCACGTCACCTTGGGTACGTGCGCGCGGCAGGATCCGCCGACCCGACCGCCCTCGTGGACCTGTTCCAGCGTACCGACGCGTTCCGCCGGCGTGGCCGCTTCGATGCCCTGGTGCACGTCGCGGCCATCGAGGATGGCGCGACGCCCGGAACCTGGCCGCCCGCACGCCGCCTGCGCTACGCGCTGGACATCGCGAGCGGCATCGACGCGGGCGAGATTGCCCGACGCACGCACGTGAAGGCGAACATCGCGGACCGCGTCCGGGCGGCGCGCATCGAGGCGCTGACGCAGGCCGCGCTGCCGCCGTGATCCGGCGCCCGCGCGTCGACCATCGCGTGCAGCCGCCCGTCCGGTCCGGAACACCCGACACCCGTTCAACACCCTGAGGAGCACAGCGAATGATCGATCTGTATACGTGGGGAACACCCAATGGCCGCAAGGTCTCCATCATGCTCGAGGAATGCGGGCTCCCCTACACCGCGCACGAGGTGAACATCGGAAAGGGTGAACAGTTCGCGCCCGGGTTTCTCGCGATCTGTCCGAACGGGAAGATTCCCGCGATCGTCGACTCCGACGGTCCCGGCGGAGCCCTCCCGCTGTTCGAGTCCGGGGCCATCCTGATCTATCTGTCCGAGAAGACCGGGCGGTTCCTGCCCGCCGACGCACGCAGGCGCTACGAGGCACTGCAGTGGCTGATGTTCCAGATGGGCGGGGTCGGTCCGATGTTCGGCCAGGCTCACCACTTCCTGCGCGCCGCCAAGGAGCCCGTTCCCTACGCGGTGGAGCGCTACAAGACCGAGGCGCGGCGACTGTACGGCGTACTCGACGGGCACCTCGCCGGGCACGAGTTCCTGGCCGACGAGTACTCGATCGCGGACATCGCCACCTACCCGTGGGTGGCCCGGCACGAATGGCACCAGGTTCCACTTGGCGACTTCCCGAACGTCTCCCGATGGTTCGAGACGATCGGCGCACGCCCCGCCGTAATCGCCGGAATGAAGGTTCCGTTCCTCAACTGAGGGACGGCGGGAGAACCTCACAAAAGCTCAAGTTCGAACGACTGACGCCGATACCTGAGTCTGCGTTCGTGGCGGTCGGCCGCGGCCGCCGCGACAAACCAGCGCAGACCTCATGTCGGACAAGACTCCTGAAAGGATAGGCAAGTATCACGTATTGCGCGAACTCGGTCGCGGTGCGACGAGCTGCGTGTACCTCTGCGACGATGCCTTCCACTCGCGCGAGGTCGCCGTCAAGGTGGTCAAATCGGCGAACTCGACGGACACCGACCTCGGGCGACGCTACAAGCGCGTCTTCATGAACGAGGCGGCGCTGGCGGGCAAGCTGAACCATCCGCACATCGTCGCCATCTACGACGCGGCGTCGGACGACGAGATGAGCTATCTCGTCATGGAACACGTGGATGGCGGCACGCTCGACCAGTACTGCTCGCCCGACGCGCTGCTGCCGCTGGAACGCCTCGTCGAAATCGTGTTCAAGGCGAGCATCGCCCTCGATTACGCGCACCGCCAGGGCGTCATCCACTGCGACATCAAGCCCGCGAACATCCTGATCCAGGGCAGCAGCGACATCAAGATCTCGGATTTCGGCGCCGCCTACTTCGGTGATGCCGATCACACCTTCCTGACGGGTGTCGGCTCGCCGGCCTACATGTCGCCCGAACAGATCCAGGAACGGCAGGTCACGCACCAGACGGACATCTACTCGCTCGGCGTGGTCATGTATCAGCTCCTGACCGGTCGTCTCCCGTTCCAGGGGTCGAGCCGGGGCAGCCTGCTCTACCAGATCGTCAACATCGAGGCAGCCCCGCCCTCCACGATTCGCCGGGGCCTGCCTCCGGCGCTCGACCAGATCGTGATGCGCGCGATGGCGAAGCCGCTGTCCCAGCGCTACCAGCACTGGAACGAATTCAGCCGGGATCTCGCGCAGGCGTTCAAGTACCTCACGGTGCCCGAGGAATCGGTTTCCGACACGGAGAAGTTCACGACCCTGCGCGCGCTGTCGTTCTTCGAGGACTTCCGCGACGTCGATCTCTGGGAGATGCTCCGGCTGGGCCGCTGGCACCGCATGGACGCGGATTCCGTGATCCTGCGCGAAGGCCAGGAGGTGGACGGCTTCTACGTCCTCACGTCCGGCGAGATAGAAGTCTCGCGGTCCGGGCGCGTGATCGACCGGGGCGGCCCCGGTCACTGCTTCGGCGACATCCTGTATTTCGAGGACGCGCGCGGACTGCGTTCGACCACGATCACGACGCGCACCCCCGGTGTCGCGATCGAAGTGCGTGCCCGGGAACTGCGAGGCGCGTCGGACGCGCTGCAGATGCAGTTCAACCGGGCGTTCATCAGGATTCTCGTCGACCGCCTGGAACATCGGGAATCCCGCATCGTCGCCGACTGGCGGAACGACGAGGCGGCCTGACAGGACAGGCCACCCCTCCAGGGACACCTCTACCTGACGAGCGTCACCGGAACGGTGGAGAGGTGAATGACCTTGGTGGCAACCGAGCCGAGGATCAGTCCGGACACCGCACCCAGGCCCCGCGATCCCATGACGATGGATCCGCACGACTTGCCGGACGCGAAGCGCGCGATCGACTCGGCCGGCTCACCTACCAGGATGTGGTGTTCGTGGCTCACACCCGCGCCGGCCAGCAGGTCCCGCGCGGCGCGCAGCGCTGATTCCCCCTCGTCGTGGCAGTACTTCTCGATCTGATCTGCCCCGACGAACATCCGCACGGCGCCCGACAGCACGGCGGGCTGGACATTCAGCAGCACGACGTGAAGGGGTTCCCGGTACGCGTCGCGTTCGGCGATCAGATGCCGCAGCGCGCGCAGCGCGCTCTCGGACCCGTCCATCGGAACCAGAACGTTGCGCATGGCACGAGGCCTTCAGGCCGGTCGCCGCGTGGACGACCCGGCCGCGGTTTCGCAGGCGGTCTCGCTCACAGCGCGGCCTTCAGGAGCTTGCCCATTTCGGCCGGGTTGCGGGTCACGCGCATGCCGCAGGCCTCCATGACCTCCAGCTTCTCGTCGGCCGTGCCCTTGCCACCGGAAATGATCGCGCCGGCGTGCCCCATGCGCTTGCCGGGAGGCGCCGTCACGCCCGCGATGAAGCCCACGACGGGCTTCTTCATGTTGTCCCGCGCCCAGAGTGCGGCCGTCTCCTCGTCGGAACCGCCGATCTCGCCGATCATGACCACGGCGTCCGTGTCGGGATCGTCGTTGAAGAGCCTGAGCACGTCGATGTGCTTGAGCCCGTTCACCGGATCCCCGCCTATGCCCACGGCAGTGGACTGACCGAGCCCGAGTTCGGTGAGCTGCGCGACCGCTTCGTAAGTGAGCGTGCCGGACCGCGAGACGACACCGATTCGCCCCTTGCGATGGATGTGGCCCGGCATGATGCCTATCTTGATCTCGTCAGGCGTGATCACGCCCGGGCAGTTGGGGCCGACGAGGATCGTCCGCCGGTTCTGCTTGCGCATGCGGTCCCGCACCTCGATCATGTCGCGAACCGGGATGCCTTCGGTGATGCAGATGACGAGGTCGAGATCGGCTTCCACGGCCTCCCAGATGGCCGCGGCCGCTCCGGCCGGCGGCACGTAGATCACGGAGGTGTTCGCACCGGTCTTCGCCCTGGCGTCCGCGACCGACGCGAAGATCGGAATGCCCTCGAAATCCTGGCCGGCCTTCGCCGGGTGGACACCCGCGACGAAACACTCGCGACCGTTCGCGTACTCGCGGCACATCCGCGTGTGGAACTGGCCCGTCTTGCCCGTGATGCCCTGGGTGACGACCCGCGTGCTCTCGTTGATCAGAATCGACATGCCTTACGCCCTGTAGGTTGCGTGCTGCGCGGGTCAGCCACGGGTGGCCGCGACGACGCGCTCCGCCGCTTCGGCCATGTTGTTCGCGGTGATGATCGGCAGCCCCGAGTCCGCGAGGATCCGCTTGCCGATGTCCTCGTTGGTCCCTTTCATCCGCACGACGAGCGGCACCGACAGTCTGACGTCGCGGGCCGCGGCCACGACCCCCTCGGCGATCGTGTCGCACTTCATGATGCCGCCGAAGATGTTCACGAGGATCGCCTTGAGGTTGGGGTTGCGCAGCATGATCTTGAACGCTTCCGTGACCTTCTCCGCCGTCGCTCCGCCGCCCACGTCTAGAAAGTTGGCGGGGCTGCCGCCGTACAGCTTGATGGTGTCCATGGTCGCCATGGCGAGCCCGGCGCCGTTCACCAGGCACCCGATGTTCCCGTCCAGCGAGATGTACGAGAGGTCGAACTTCGACGCCTCGATCTCGGCCGGATCCTCCTCGTCGAGATCGCGCATCGCGACGATGTCGGGATGGCGGTAGAGGGCGTTCGAGTCGAAGTTCATCTTGGCGTCCAGAGCGATCACGCGCCCGTCGCCCGTCAGCACGAGCGGATTGATCTCGGCAAGGGACGCGTCGGTTTCCCAGAACGCCCGGTAGAGGGCCTGGAGGATGGTGCGCGCCTGCGAGACGGACGCGTCGGGGATCCCGATCTTCCGAGAGAGGTCGTCGGCCTCGGTGTCGGACAGGCCGGCGTCGGGATCCACGTAGACCTTGTGGATCCGGTCGGGCGTGTTCGCGGCCACCTCCTCGATGTCCATGCCGCCCTCGCTCGATGCCATCACGCAGACCTGCTGGGTGACGCGATCCACCACGAGCCCCAGGTAGAGTTCCTTGCGGATGTCGGCGCCTTCCTCGACGAGCAGGCGGCGGACCTTCTGCCCTTCGGGTCCGGTCTGGTGCGTGACGAGCTGCATGCCGAGGATCCTGCCCGCCCAGTCCTTCACTTCCGCCGGGGACCGCGCGACCTTCACGCCGCCGCCCTTGCCCCGGCCGCCGGCGTGGATCTGGGCCTTCACGACCCAGACGCTCCCGCCGAGGGACTCGGCGGCCTTCACGGCCTCGTCCACGGAGAAACACGCGATGCCGCGCGGGGTCGTCACTCCGAAGGAGCGCAGGATTTCCTTGGCTTGATATTCGTGAACTTTCATGCGTGCGCCCGGGCAGCTTCCAGTCGGATGCTGCCATGCGGAAGATTGAAAGGCCGGAGTATAGCGAGCCCGCCGGACAACACGCGACTGTAAATTTTCACCGCAGACGGGCCCGCAACGGCTCCCGGCGACGGGACGGACCTCGCCTTCCGTCCAGGGGGATTCGTGCCCGCGGCGATCCCGCGGCCAGTGCGCACCCGCACCGCAACACGAGACCGCCGCGGCCCTCCCAACCTGCGCCGGAACCGCATGGCGGCTCAGCCCGGCACCCGAGCCGGGATTTCCGTGAAAGCGCCCCCCCCGCCGCCTGCCTGCCCTTCTTCCTGAACGATTTTTTCTCGAGGTCGGCCCTTGCAGGCGCCGATCCGCGCACCCATAATTGGCAGCCTAGCATCACGAGTGCTAACAAACTCGTTCCCTCTCAATCGAAACACTTGCCTTTCAAGGAGATAGGTTCATGAAGATTCGTCCGTTGCACGATCGAGTGATCGTCAAGCGCCTCGAAGAAGAACGCAAGACCGCTTCCGGCATCGTCATTCCGGACACTGCCGCCGAGAAGCCTGACCAGGGCGAGATCGTGGCGGTCGGCACCGGCAAGATCCTCGAGGACGGCAAGGTGCGCCCGCTGGAGGTGAAGCAGGGTGACCGCGTCCTGTTCGGCAAGTATTCGGGACAGACCGTCAAGGTCGACGGCGAAGAACTCCTCGTGATGCGCGAAGAGGACATCATGGGTGTGATCGAGGCCTGAGCCCCGCCACATCGTCGCCCCCTCATCCCCCATTCCAGGAGAATCCAACATGGCAGCAAAAGAAGTCCGCTTTCACGATTCCGCGCGTCATCGCATCGTCGCGGGTGTCAACGTCCTGGCCGACGCGGTCAAGGTGACCCTCGGCCCGAAGGGCCGCAACGTCGTGCTCGAGCGCTCGTTCGGTGCCCCCACCATCACGAAG
>WGLR01000011.1 GCA_016125475.1 Betaproteobacteria bacterium | reverse complement strand
GATTCGAAGATCGTGGTGGCTGTGCTCTTTTCCATTGTTTAATAATACAACAATAGTTGAACTATTGCATCGATGTTTTTGATCATTCGCTACCCAGTTCCGCAATCCAACCGCTTGATTCGTCCGCACGTAACCATT
Source organism: Betaproteobacteria bacterium (assembly GCA_016125475.1). Classification (GTDB taxonomy): domain Bacteria; phylum Pseudomonadota; class Gammaproteobacteria; order Burkholderiales. Next base: position 81,923 of record WGLR01000011.1, on the reverse strand, counting down.
TGATCTGTAGGGGGCTACGTCGTGGCCTTTGCGGACTTCAGGCCAGTTCCAGAGAGCAGGGTCGGAGCGAGGAATGGCCAGGAGAGAGTGGAATGTGGCCCGGAACGGCGAATTCAGGCGGCTGGCGAAGTCCGCAGGTGTTTGCAGGAACCCGCACGAGTACGCGGGAACTGGCGCGATCAGGCAAGAAAAAACCCCAACCGAGAACGGTTGGGGTTTCAATATTGGTGGAGGCGGCGGGAATCGAACCCGCGTCCGCAAGCCCTCCACAGCCAGTCCTACATGCTTAGCCAAATCCTTTGATTTAACCGCATTCCCGCCGATTGGCACGCTGGAATGAAGCGAGTCACCTTAAATTTCGCGCCGGCCCAAGTGACCCGGGACGACACTAGACCTAGTAAATGACTCTGCTCTAGCTTGCGCTAGCCGGCCCTAGGCCATACCGGTGCAGAGTCCCGCGGGGATTAAGCCGCGAGAGCGTAACGGTCGTCGTTGGCGACTGTTGATTTCCAGCGGATTTACGAGGTGACTGGACCTCGGCATGCACTGCACTGCTTTGCGACCCACGTCGAAACCGGAGCGCCCCCAAAGCGTCATGATTCTAACGCCCCGCCTCCAATATTAGGCGAGATCGAGAATTTTCAATAGCTCCAGAGGGGTCTGGATGACATCGTCCGCATCCCACTCGTCGACGGGGGCCTCGCCGAGATAGCCGTATGCCGCGGCGATCGCACGCATTCCTGCAGCACGCGCTGCCTGAATGTCCCGGCGATCGTCGCCGACGTAAACACAGTGCCCCGGATCGACTTTCAGGCGTGACGCAGCCTCCAGCAAAGGGGCAGGATGGGGTTTGGCGTAGGGCGTGGTGTCACCACACACGAGACAGTCGAGTGGCGGGGCGAGGCCTACGTGTTTCGTCACGGGCACCGCATACCTCGTGGCCTTGTTCGTGACGATACCCCACGGCACGGAAGCCTGTGTTATCGCCGCGAGGAGTTCGGGAACGCCGTCAAACAGGCCGGCACGCTCCAGCATGACTGCCTCGTAATGCGTGAGGAAACGCTCCCGCAAGTCTGGAAAGCGTGCGTGCGTATGGGAAATTCCGAGGCCCGCGGCGATCAGGCCGCGCGCTCCTCCCGATGCAAATGGTCGCAGCAGCGCATATTCGGGGTGCGGAAGACCTTCGTCGGCCATGAGACGGCAGAGGGCCTGGGCGAGATCCGGTGCCGTGTCCGCGAGCGTCCCGTCCAGGTCGAACAGTACGGCCGTCACGTCGAGCCTTTCGAGGCGATCAGGAGATAGTTGACTGCAGTGTCGTTCCCGAGCGAGTAGCGCCTGGAAAGCGGGTTGTAGCTCATTCCCACGACCCGCAGCGTGTGGAGGTCCGCGTCACGGCACCACGCGGAGAGTTCCGATGGACGAATGAAGTAATCGTATCGGTGCGTTCCGCGGGGCAGGAGTTTGAGGACGTATTCCGCACCGAGGATTGCGAACAGATAGCCACGAGCCGTCCGGTTGATGGTGGAAAAGACGACCGTGGCTCCCGGCTTGGCCGCGCGGGCGCACGCCTGGACGATGGCTGCGGGGTCCGGCACGTGCTCGAGCATTTCCATGCAGGTGACGACGTCGAAGGACGACGGCTCGGAGTGCGACAGGGTCTCGGCATCCACACATCTGTAATCGACCTCGTTCCCGGATTCGAGGAGATGAAGGCGTGCGACGTTCAGCGCTTTCTCTGCCAGGTCGATCCCGACCACGGACGCTCCGCGCTGTGCCATCGCCTCGGAAAGAATGCCTCCGCCGCAACCCACATCAAGAACCCGACGGCCGCGCAGGCCCACGGATTGTTCGAGCAGGTCGACTCGAAGCGGATTGATGTCATGCAGCGGCTTGAACTCGCTGTTCGGATCCCACCATCTGTGGGCGAGCTCGCTGAATTTCTGCAGTTCTGCCGGATCGACGTTGCTCAATGCGGGCGTACTCCTGGAGGTGATGATCAGTTCTGGAGGCGTGACTGCCAGTAGGCGACTCGCTCGCGCAGACCGTGGATGTCCGAGTGCACGACGGCGGAAGCCGATACCCGACGCTTGCCGGCAACCCACACATCGGTGACGTCGCGCCGGCTGGCAGCATAGACAAGGTGCGAGACGGGATCAAAGCATGGTGCGAGGTCGAGCTCGTCGAGGTTCACTGCGACGAGGTCGGCCTTCTTGCCCACGGCGATGGACCCGATTACCGGATCCAGGCCGAGGGCCTGCGCCCCGCAGAGAGTGGCCATTCGTAAGGCGTCGTGCGCGGCTACAACCTCGGCCCGGCCGGACGTCGCCTTCGCCAGGAATGCAGCGAGTCGCATCTCTTCGAACATGTCCAGCCTGTTGTTGCTCGCCGCGCCGTCGGTGCCCAGAGCCACATTCACGCCGGCTTCGGACAGGTCCGCCACACGAGCGAAACCGCTGGCCAGTTTGAGGTTGGAGCTGGGGCAGTGCACGACGCTGCATCCGTGTTCGGCGAGAGCCGCAATTTCCTCATCCATGAGATGCACCGCGTGAACGCCGACTAGCCGCGGCGTGAGCAGACCGAGCCTTGCGAGGCGTTCGAGCGGGCGGCAGCCGTGTTGTCCCATCGACTGCTGAATCTCGGCACTCGTTTCGTGCAGGTGCACGTGAATCGGAACATCCAGCTGGTCGGCCAGAACCGACACTTTCGCGAACGTTCCGTCACTCACCGTGTACGGGGCATGTGGTGCGAGACAGAAGGAGAGCAGGTCCTGGTCCCGCAGATCGTCTCGAGTGGCAAGGCCCTTGGCCAGGTAATCCTGCGGGTCGCTTGCGTAGCGGGTCGGAAACTCGATGACGATCATGCCGACTGCCATGCGGATTCCCATGTCGAGTGCGGCCTGCGCCGCGGTCTCGGGATAGAAATACATGTCGTTGAAACAGGTGACGCCACCCCGGAGACACTCGGCCACGGCGAGCGCGGTTCCATCCTTCACGAACTCGGGCGAGACGTGTGCAATCTCCGCAGGCCAGATATGTTCCTCGAGCCAGCGCATGAGTGGGAGGTCGTCCGCCATTCCGCGCATAAGCGTCATGGCTGCGTGCGTGTGCGCGTTGACGAGTCCGGGGATCACCACGTGGCTGTCGAAGGTACTGCGCGGAATGCCCGGATAGCGTATGCGGGCCTCTTCCGTAGGCAACAGGTCTTTGATGGTGTCGTCGCTCAGGATGACGGTGTGGTGGTCAAGACATGTCCCGTCCGGTTCGACGGGGATGACCCAGCGTGCTTCGATTGCCTCCACGGACATATCTTCCTTCCCCGGAAAGCAGAAAGCCCAGCGCACGGCCAGGCTTTCTGGTGAGCATGACCTCTGTTGAAGTGGCGGCTATTTGGACTTGGTCATGTCCTGACCCTTGATCCGCACGGTGACTTCGATGCGACGATCGGGGGCGTAACACGCGATCAGGGCCTTCTTCCTCTTGCCACGACAATCCGACAGCTTGGTGACCGGGGAGGTTTCCCCGCGGCCGGCCGTCGAGATCAGAGTCGGATCGATGCCGTGCTTCTTGACCAAGTACTCCTTTGCCGCGTTTGCGCGCCGCTCGGAAAGCTTCTGGTTGTAGGCACGAGAACCGATCCGGTCCGTATGCCCGACGATGTTGATGGCTTCACATTTCGCCGACTTCAGCTTCTCCGCAATCTCGTCGAGCTTCTCGAGCAGTTGCGGACGCAAGTGCCATTTGTCGAACTCGAACCGGCCCGGCTCCATCTGAATGGTGACAGGCGGGCACTCGACCTCGGGGCTGACCGCGGGGGTGCGGTCGGGGAGCGTCCGGTCCGCCTGCGACAGGATCATGTCGGGTGTCGTCACATCCGTGTATGGCTCGTCCGCGGGGGGCCAGTGGTCGTCCGTCGCGAAGTCGTCCTCCTGCTTCGGCTCGGGCGCCGGGGGGATGGCATCGCGGTGCGGAGCGGGGGCTTCCATGGCCACCATCGGTGTCGTGTCCTCCTCGTAGGTGTCCTCGACGAACGGCTGCGCATCCGGGTATTCGTCGTCGCCGACCGGATGAGGTGTGGACGGCGGGATGGCGTCTCGGTGCGGCGCGGGCGCTTTCATGGCGACCACCGGAGTCGTGTCTTCCTCGTAGGTGTCTTCGACGAACGGCTGCGCATCCGGGTATTCGTCGTCGCCGACGGGGTGGGGCGTGGCTGGCGGGATGCCCGGATCGTATTCGTACTTGGTGATCGGGAAATCCGGCGTGCTGTTGTCGATGATCGGCTTCTGGACCGCTACCTTCTCGGGCGGCGGCGCGATGCCCGGACCATCGTCGGGCTGTGCCGGACCGTTCGCATCCGGGACATAGGCAGCCGTGACGTCGGGCGGTGGCATGTGCACCCGGTTCGCGAGTTCAGGGGGCTGCGCCGGAGCAGGAGCCTCAGTGGGCTCTTCCGGCAAGGCGGCCAGGGCGGCCGGCCCGGCCACGTCTTCCTCGAACGTATCCTCGACGAACGGCTGCGCGTCGGGATACTCGTCGTCCGTTATTTCGTGCGGGTGTGCGGGAGGAATTTCATCCTCCTTCTTTGCGTCCATCGCCGTCACGAATGGCGTGGTCGCGTCGTCGTAAGGCTCGTCCTCGACGAACGGCTGTGCATCGGGATACTCGTCGTCGCCCACCGGGTGGGCCGTGCCGGGCGGAATGGCCGAACGACCGGACTGAAGTGCGACCTGCGGCACCATGGGGGTGGTGTCTTCCTCGTACGTATCCTCGATGAAGGGACGTGCATCGGGATATTCGTCGTCCCCCACCGGATGAGGCGTGCCAGGCGGAATGCCGGGGTCGTACTCGTACTTGGTGATCGGGAAATCCGGCGTGCTGTTGTCGATGATCGGCTTCTGAACCGCCACCTTCTCGGGCGGGGGCGCGACGCCCGGGCCATCATCGGGCTGGACCGGCCCGTTCGGGTCGGGTACGAACGCCCCCGTGACGTCGGGTGGGGCCATCTTGACGCGACCGGCAAGCTCGGCCGGTGCCGTAGGCGGATGCGCCTTGGCCCACGCGCTGAAGAGATTCGGATCACATTCCTGGGTGGCCGTTCCAGGCGTCCAGAGGCCGTCCTTGATACAACTGCGACCGTAGCCGTCGCGAATCTCGGTGCCCGCGGCGCTCCCGAAAGAACGCATCACATAAGCCCCTTTTTCCCCGGGTGCCAGGTCCGAACCGGGGGCGACCGGCAGGTTCGAACGCTGCTCGAGGAAGGAGGCCGTTTCCGCAGCCCGTGCGTCCGCCGCCTCCTTTGCCGCGATGGCGGCCTGATCCCCTCGGGAACCCTGCAGGGCATCAGCGGAGCAGTCGCCGGATGGTGCAGTGCTCGAGCCATCACGGATGCACGCATCCCCCCGGCCGTCCGCAACCTTTGCACCGGTCGCGTCGCGAACCCTGAAATCGGTCTGACCACCCGGAAGGGTTGCCTGGGCCAGCGCTCGCGCCCGGGCCTTGGACTCGGCGGCGGCGTCCGCCGCCTCTGTGGCGCGTGCAGCCTGTGCCGCTCGCCGCGCACGTGTCTCCACGGCAGTCTTGTCGCATGTGGTCGAGTCGAATCCGTACGAGGTGCCGCCGGTACTGACGCACAGGCTGCCGCGACCATCGGTAGTCGGGCGGGTGTACCCGTCGAACAGCCACTGTCCCGGCATCACGTTCGCGTGGCTCGCCACGGGCGCGAGCAGGGACAGTGCAGCAAATCCGGCAAGAGACTTTTTGAGTTTGAACCGCGAGAGATTACCGATCATGGCATCACCGAGAAGAATCCTGTTGATTGTGAGTGCCGGCCCCGACGTTCGGAGTCGGTGATGGTTACCCGACGGGCTCCTCAGATGCTCGTGCATCCACCGCCGAATGCCTGCCTCCAGAAGGCAGTTCGAGAATATCACAGGACTGAATGGATTGGCCTTTTTCGCCGATCGGCGACACTGCAGAAGTGCGGGTGACAACGTTCGGGAATGTGCGTTGGGCGTCGCGCGTGGTAGCATCGCAGTTTGCCCGTTTCCCGTGAGGGGGCGCTCTTTTCCGGAGCAGGGCAAACATTCCTTTTACCGTATCCGTACCGTGACACATCCCCGCGCCTAGAAGCCGAATGGAGCAATTCGCCAAGGAAACACTGCCAATCTCCCTGGAAGAGGAGATGCGCCGGTCCTACCTCGACTACGCCATGAGCGTCATCGTGGGTCGGGCTCTTCCCGATGTTCGTGACGGTCTCAAGCCGGTGCACCGGCGGATCCTGTTCGCAATGCACGAGGCCAACATCCAGTGGAACCGGCCTTACGTGAAGTGTGCCCGGGTCGTCGGCGACGTCATGGGGAAATATCACCCCCACGGCGACAGCGCGATCTACGATACGCTGGTCAGGATGGCGCAGGACTTCAGCCTGCGCTACACACTCATAGACGGTCAGGGCAACTTCGGCTCGGTCGATGGCGACAACGCCGCAGCGATGCGTTACACGGAGTGCCGTCTCGAGCGCATCACCACCGAGATCCTCGCCGACATCGACAAGGAGACCGTCGATTTCGGGCCCAACTACGATGGCAAGGAAGAGGAGCCTCTCGTCCTGCCGTCGAGGCTGCCGAATCTGCTCATCAATGGTTCGTCGGGCATCGCCGTCGGCATGGCGACGAACATTCCCCCGCACAATCTCTCCGATGTGGTGGATGCCTCCCTGAAGGTGCTTTTCGAGCCCGGTGTCCCGCTCGAAGATGTCATCGACATCGTTCAGGCACCTGACTTTCCGACGGCAGGGATCATCTACGGCATCGCGGGCGTCCGGGAGGGCTATCGCACGGGTCGCGGACGTGTCGTCATGCGCGCGCGCGCGCACTTCGAGGACCTCGAGAAAGGGTCGCGGCAGGCGATCATCGTCGACGAATTGCCCTATCAGGTGAACAAGGCGCAACTGCTGTCACGGATCGGCGAACTGGTGCGCGAGAAGCGGCTCGAGGGAATCTCCGAGATTCGCGACGAGTCGGACAAGTCCGGCATGCGTGTCGTGATCGAACTCAAGCGGAGCGAGGTCCCCGAGGTCGTCTTGAACAATCTGTACAAAGAAACACAGATGCAGGACACCTTTGGGATGAACATGGTGGCCCTCGTCGACGGTCGTCCGAAGCTCCTGAACCTGAAGGAGATCATCGAGGCCTTCCTGCGTCACCGACGCGAGGTCGTCACGCGCAGAACGGTGTTCGACCTGCGCAAGGCCCGTGAGCGCAGCCATGTTCTCGAGGGCCTGGCCGTTGCGCTGTCCAACGTGGACGAGATCATCGCACTCATCCGCTCGGCGCCGTCACCGGCCGATGCGAAGTCACAGCTCATGGCTCGCGCGTGGCGATCCACGCTCGTCGAGGAGATGCTCGCTCGCGCCAATGCCACGAACTTCCGCCCCGAGGGGCTCGACGAATCGCTCGGACTGCACGAGGACGGGTACTGGCTGTCCGAAGTCCAGGCGCAGCGCATTCTCGAGATGCAGTTGCAGCGGCTCACCGGGCTCGAGCGCGACAAGATCACGGCGGAGTACCGCGAAGTCGTCGACAACATCATCGACCTCCTCGACATACTCTCTAAACCGGAACGGATCACGACGATCATTTCGGACGAGCTCACGGGGTTGAAGCAGCAGTACGGGGACAAGCGCCGGAGCGAGATCACGATCAGCACCCAGGACATCGGGATCGAGGATCTCATCGCGCCGGAGGATCTCGTCGTCACGCTGTCGCACTCGGGCTACATCAAGTCGCAGCCTCTGGCGGACTATCGTGCCCAGCGCCGAGGGGGGCGTGGCCGTCAGGCGACCACGACGAAGGAGGACGATTTCGTCGACAGCCTTTTCGTGGCGCACACCCACGACTACGTGTTGTGTTTCTCCAATCGCGGTCGGGTCTACTGGATCAAGGTGTACGAGGTTCCTCAGGGCGGGCGGGCAAGCCGCGGCAAGCCCGTGGTGAATTTGTTCCCGCTGGAGGAGGGTGAACGCATCAACGTCATCCTTCCGGTCCGCGAGTTCGACGATTCGCACTTCGTGTTCATGGCGACCGCCTGCGGGACCGTCAAGAAGACGCCGCTCACGGACTTCTCGCGTCCGCGACCAAGCGGCATCATCGCCGTGGATCTGGACGAGGGTGATTACCTGGTCGGCGCGGCCATCACCGACGGCAGTCACGACATCTTGCTCTTCTCCGACTCGGGCAAGGCGGTGCGTTTCGCCGAGTCGGACGTTCGACCCATGGGGCGTGGAGCGCGCGGCGTTCGTGGCATGAAGCTGCTCGATGAACAGAGGCTGATCTCCCTCGTGGTGTCGGCTTCGCCGCATCTGGCCGTTCTCACCGCGACGGAGCGCGGATTCGGAAAGCGGACGCCGGTGTCCGAGCATCCCCGTCACGGACGTGGTACCCAGGGAACGATCGCGATCCAGACCAGTGCGCGCAACGGCAAGGTCGTGGCGGCCCGGCTCGTTCAGCCTGACGACGAGATCATGCTGATCACGACCGGTGGCGTCCTCATCCGTACGCGGGTTTCCGAGATTCGCGAGATGGGGCGCGTCACCCAGGGGGTGACGCTCATCGATCTCGACGAAGGAGAGCGGCTGGCCGGCCTCGAGCGTGTCGCCGAGAAGGACGACGAGCCCGTGGCGGCCGACGACACCACGGAGCTTGACGGTACTGGCAACGTGACGGACGAACAGGACGGGGGAGAAGGGTAAACAGATATGTCGCGAGTCTTCAATTTCAGCGCAGGACCGGCCGTACTTCCGGAAGCGGTACTGACCCGGGCGGCGGAGGAGATGCTCGATTGGCACGGGTCCGGCATGTCCGTGATGGAAATGAGTCACCGGGGCAAGGAGTTCGAGTCGATCATCGCCAAGGCCGAAGCGGATCTTCGCCAGCTGATGGGGATTCCGGCGTCTCACAAGGTGCTCTTCCTGCAGGGCGGCGCGACCTTGCAGTTCGCGATGATCCCGATGAACCTGATGGGTGCCGGCGGAGCTGCCGATTACGTGCACACCGGGGAGTGGGCCAAGAAGGCGATCGGTGAAGCCAGGAAGTTCGGCAATGTATCGCTGGCCGCGTCTGCGGAAGATCGCAAGTTCACGCACGTGCCCCCGCAGTCCGAATGGCAGTTGAATCCGGACGCCGCGTACGTCCACATCACCTCCAACGAAACCATCGGTGGCGTCGAATACCACTGGATACCCGAGACGGGCAAGGTTCCGCTCGTGGCCGACATGTCCTCGCATATCCTCTCGCGCCCGATGGACGTGAGTCGATACGGGCTCATCTACGCCGGCGCGCAGAAGAACATCGGGCCCGCAGGTCTTGCGATCGTGATCATCCGCGAGGATCTGCTTGGCCGGGCACCGGCTGGCACGGCGGCTATGATGGATTACAAGGTGATGGCGGACAGCGCTTCGATGTACAACACTCCGCCAACTTACGCCGTTTACGTCTCGGGGCTGGTTTTCGAATGGCTGCTCGACCTCGGCGGCCTTGCCGAGATGGAGAAGCGCAATCGAGCGAAGGCGGCGCTGGTGTACGGCGCGATCGACTCCAGCGGGGGCTTCTACACGAACCCCGTGGAACCCCGGGACCGGTCACTCATGAACATTCCGTTCAGGCTGCCGGATGCGGCCCTGGAGGACGCCTTCCTCAAGGAAGCGAAAGCGAACGGACTGTTACAGCTCAAGGGTCACCGTTCCGTAGGCGGCATGCGGGCTTCCATCTACAACGCGATGCCGCTCGCAGGCGTCGAGGCCCTGGTTTCCTTCATGCGTGAATTCCAGCGCGCCCATGGCTAGGTTCAACGTCCTCACGCTGAACAGCATTTCCGCGCGCGGACTGTCGCGGCTTCCGGCTGGCGAATACGACCATGCGTCTCACGTCGAAGATCCGCATGCGATCCTCGTGCGTTCGGCAGACATGCACGCGATGGACATCTCCGCTTCGGTCCTCGCGATCGGGCGCGCGGGTGCGGGAACGAACAACATTCCGGTGAAGGAACTGAGTACGCGGGGTGTTCCGGTGTTCAATGCTCCGGGTGCTAACGCGAATGCCGTGAAGGAACTCGTGCTCGCGGGAATGCTCATGGCCGTGCGGAACATCGTGCCGGCCGTCGGGTTCGTGGAAGGGCTGACTCTCGAGGGAGAGGCGCTCGCGAAGAAGGTCGAGGAAGGCAAGAAGCACTTCTCCGGGATCGAACTCGCCAACCATACGCTCGGAGTCGTCGGTCTGGGCAGGATAGGGAGCCTGGTGGCCGATGCCGCCATCAAGCTGGGCATGAATGTCGTGGGCTTCGATCCGGAAATCACCGTGGAGGCCGCGTGGAGCCTCCCCTCGCAGGTAAGACGGGCGAATTCGATGGAAGAGCTCGTGAAGGGTGCGGATTTCGTCACGCTTCACGTCCCGCAGGTTGCTGCGACGAAGCACCTGATCAACGCGGCGCGACTGCAGCTCATGAAGCACCACGCTGTCCTGCTCAACTTCTCGCGAGAGGGGATCGTCGACGTCGACGCAGTCCTGGCGGCCATCGCCGCGAAGAAGCTCAGGGCTTACGTGTGCGACTTTCCCGACGAAAGGTTTCGGGCGAACCCGGCGATCGTCGCATTGCCGCACCTCGGTGCGTCCACGCGGGAAGCGGAGGACAACTGTGCGATCATGGTGGTCGATCAGGTCCGGGACTACCTCGAGCACGGGAACATCGCGAATGCGGTCAACTTTCCGAACGTATCGATGCCGCGCGAATCTCCGTTCCGCATCGGTATCGCGAACGCGAACGTCCCGAACATGCTCGGACAGATCTCGACGCTGCTCGCGAATGGCGGTCTCAACATCCACAACATGCTCAACAAGTCGCGTGGAGAAATGGCCTACACCCTCGTCGACGTGGACAGCGAGGTACCCCCGACGGTCCTCGCCGGGATACGCTCCGTGGCGGGCGTCCTGTCCGTGCGTTATCTCCCCGTGAGCGAGTGACTCCGGATGGACGACCGAATCCTCAGGCTGCGTGACCGCATCGACGCGATCGATGCAGAGATCCTCGCGCTCGTCAGCGAGCGGGCCCAGTGCGCAAACGATATCGGGCACCTGAAGGGCGGGGGGGTGGTTTACCGGCCCGAACGCGAGGCACAGGTCCTGCGCCGGCTCACGGACCTGAACCGTGGCCCGCTGCCGGCTTCCGCGGTGCAACACCTGTTCGTCGAGATCATCTCGGCGTGCCGGGCGCTCGAAAGCACGATGCGCGTGGCGTTTCTCGGTCCCCGCGGCACGTACAGCGAGGAAGCCACCCTCAAGCAGTTCGGGGCCGGTACCGAGCTGGAGGCGTGTGCGTCGATTCCGGAAGTGTTCCATCGGGTGGAATCTTCGTTCGCCGGCTATGGCGTGGTGCCCGTGGAGAACTCGACGGAAGGGGGGATCGGCGTCACGCTGGACCTGCTGTTCGCCACGAACCTGCGCATCTGCGGCGAAGTCCTGCTTCCGATTCACCATTGCCTGCTGACCAACGCGGAAACCGCCCAGGACGTGTCGGCGGTCTACGGACACGCGCAGGCACTGGCACAGTGCAATGCATGGCTGTCGCGTCACCTCCCCGGCGTGGAGCGCATTGCCGTCGCCAGCAATGGCGAGGCGGCGAGACGGGCCGGCAGTGAGGCGGCCGCGGCCGCGATCGCGTCGCGTGCGGCGGGAGAACTGTACGGCGTACGCGTTCACGCCTCGAACATCGAGGATGAGCCCTCGAACACGACGCGATTTCTCGTCATCGGGGATCAGGAAGTCGCGCCCTCGGGCCGCGACAAGACGTCCATCGTGATGAGCGCGCCGAACCGGCCGGGTGGATTGCACGAACTCCTTGGCCCGATTGCCCAGCATCAGGTGAGCCTTTCCCGGCTCGAGTCCCGCCCGTCGCGCACCGGTCTCTGGGAGTACGTGTTCTATCTGGACGTGGAAGGCCACGAGCAGGACGAGCGTGTCGCCCAGGCAATCGCCGAGCTGAAACGCCAGACCGCCTTCCTGAAGATACTCGGGTCTTACCCCGCTGCCGCAGGTTGAAAAACATGATCGATCCCTGTGAATCCGCACCGTCGTGGATCCGTTCCATCGCACCGTACATCCCGGGCAAGCCCGCCCAGGAGCTGGCGCGGGAGATGGGGCTGGACGAAGCCGGCATCGTCAAGCTCGCGTCCAACGAGAATCCGCTCGGACCCAGTGAACGAGCCCTCGAGGCGATGCGGGGCGCGCTCCGTGACATCGCCAGATATCCCGACGGGAACGGTTTCGAGCTGAAGCGCGCGATCTCGACGAAGTACGGCGTCGACATGACGCAGATCGTGCTCGGAAACGGATCGAACGACGTCCTCGAACTGGCCGCACGCACCTTTCTCGCCCCCGGACGCAGCGGGGTCTACTCCCGACACGCATTCGCGGTGTACGCGCTGTCGGTGCAGAGCGTGGGGGCGATCCACATCGAAACGCCGGCCGTGGACTTCGGGCACGACCTCGACGCAATGCTGGGTGCGATCCGCGACGACACCGCGATCGTGTTCATCGCGAATCCGAACAATCCCACCGGGACATTCGTTTCCGGCGAAGCGCTGCGAGTCTTTCTCGCAAAGGTGCCGAAGCGTGTGACCGTCGTGCTGGACGAGGCGTACACCGAGTACCTCGGCGATCAGGATCGGTACGACAGCATTCCCTGGATCCGCGAGTTCCCGAACCTCGTCGTCACGCGCACGTTCTCGAAGGCCTTCGGTCTCGCGGGCATGCGCGTCGGTTTTGCGCTTGCGCATCCCGACGTGGCGGACCTCATGAACCGCGTGCGTCAGCCCTTCAACGTCAATTCGGTGGCGCAGGCGGGCGCGATCGCGTGCCTTGGCGATGACGATTACGTCGCACGGAGTCGCGCCCTAAACCTCGAGGGAATGAAGCAGGTTGCCGACGGCGTGGCGGCTCAGGGTTTCGAGGTTCTGCCCTCGCGAGGGAATTTCGTCTGCGTCCGCGTCGGGGCGGGTTCGGACATGTACCAGAAACTCCTGAGGCTGGGTGTGATCGTCCGCCCGATCGGTGGATACGCCATGCCGGAATGGCTGCGAGTGTCCATCGGGCTGCCCGAAGAGAACGAACGGTTTCTGAGTGCGCTCCGTGAGGCCTCGGGCGGCTCCGGCCGTCATCGCTGAGCGTCCCTGTTCGTGCAACGGTTTCACCGGATTGCGATCATCGGGGTCGGTCTCATCGGGGGCTCCTGTGCCCTCGCGCTGAAGGCGAATGGCAGTGTCGGTCGGGTAGTGGGTGTCGGACGCAGTCGGGCCAATCTGGACAAGGCGCTCGAGCTCGGTGTCGTGGACGAAGTGTGCGACTCCGTGCGTGCAGGGGTGGACGGTGCCGACGCGGTGCTCGTTTCGACGCCGGTGGGGCAGTTCGGGCGAGTCCTTGCCGAAGCGGAACCCGCTCTCGGTCCGTCTACCGTCATCACCGACGGCGGCAGCACGAAGCGGGATGTCGTCCTGGCGGCTCGCGAAGCGCTCGGCGACGCGTTCGCACGATTCGTGCCTGCACACCCCATCGCGGGCGCGGAAAAATCAGGGGTCGAGGCGGCCCGAGCCGACCTGTTTGCCGGGCGTCACGTGGTCCTCACACCGTGTGCTGAAACGGCCACGGATGCCGTGGAGCGCGTCGAGGCGTTCTGGCTCGCCTGCGGCGCGAAGCTGTCCCGCCTGCCGGCGCCCCAGCACGATGCCGTATTCGCGGCAGTGAGTCATCTTCCGCACGTGCTCGCCTACGCCCTCGTGAACATGATCGCGTCGCGCTCCGACGCGGATCTGTACCTTGGATACGCTGCCGGCGGATTTCGCGATTTCACGCGCATCGCGTCCAGTTCTCCCGAGATGTGGCGCGACATCGCGCTCGCGAACGGTGATCTGCTCGTTGCCGAGATCGATCGTTACACGGAGACCCTTGCGGCGCTGAGAGAGGCGATTGCCCGCGGCGATGGCGTTGCGCTGTCGCATGCCTTCGAGCAGGCACGCAGTGCCAGGAACGACTGGCTTCGAACCCAGGAGAATGGCTGATGTCCCGGGGCGACTTTCCCGAATTCCTCGACCTGCCACCGTTGTCGGGCGCCCGTGGAACCGTGCGGCTTCCCGGGTCCAAGAGCATCTCGAACCGGACGTTGCTGCTCGCCGCATTGAGCGAGGGGTCGACTGACATCCACGACTTGCTGGACTCCGATGACACGAGGCGGATGCTCGAGGCACTGGTCGCGCTGGGCGTGAAGGTCGAGGGCGACCTTGCATCGGGACGGCTCACGGTACACGGCTGCGGCGGGAAATTTCCGCAGCGTTCGGCGGATCTCTTCCTCGGCAACGCGGGCACCGCGATCCGGCCGCTTACAGCGGTACTGGCGCTTTCCGGCGGTTCCTTCGTGCTTTCCGGTGTCGCGCGCATGCACGAGCGACCCATCGGTGATCTCGTGAATGCGTTGCGCGCCCTCGGGGCGGACATTGCCTGTACCGCCAACGAAGGCTATCCGCCGTTACGTATCGGGGCCGGGCGCATCAGCGTCACGGCGCCGGTGCGCGTGCGGGGTGATGTATCCAGCCAGTTCCTGACGTCTCTGCTGCTCGCGATGCCGCTGCTGGCGCAGCCGGTCGAGATGGTGGTGGAGGGCGAGCTCATCTCCAGGCCTTACGTCGACATCACGCTGAATCTGATGGCGCGGTTCGGGGTCGATGTCGAGCGGACGGACTGGACGCGCTTCCGGCTCTCGGGGCAGAACCGTTACCGCAGCCCGGGCAGCATTCACGTGGAAGGCGACGCATCGGGCGCATCCTACTTTCTCGCGGCCGGCGTGATCGGGGGCGGACCCGTGCGCGTGGAAGGGGTCGGGCGCGCGAGCATCCAGGGCGACGTGCGGTTCGCCGACGCACTCGAGTCTGTCGGCGGGGTCGTGACGTGGGGCAAAAACTGGATCGAAGCTTCCGGCCCCTCGGAAGGGCAGAGGCCTCGCGCATTCGATCTGGATCTCAACCACATCCCGGATGCCGCCATGACGCTTGCCGTTCTCGCACTGTTCGCGGACGGTCCCTGCACGTTGCGCAATATCGCGAGCTGGCGGGTGAAGGAAACCGACCGTCTGGCCGCGATGGCCAACGAACTGCGGAAAGTGGGGGCGACCGTCGAGGAAGGGGCCGACCAGCTCGTGGTCACGCCGCCCGGTCGGCTGCGTTCGGGCGTGATCGAAACCTACGACGATCACCGGATGGCCATGTGCCTCGCGCTCGCGACGCTCGGTGGCGTGCCGCTTCGCATCCTGGACCCCGGATGCGTTGCAAAGACCTTTCCCGATTTCTTCCAGCGGCTGTCGGCGGTCACACAGCAGGCCGAGGTTCCTGTCATAGCGATCGACGGACCCGCCGCATCGGGGAAGGGCACCGTCGCGCGCCTCGTCGCGGACGCGCTCGGATTCCGGTATCTGGACAGCGGAGCGCTTTATCGTGCGATGGGCCTTGCTGCGCTGCGCAAGGGCGTGAACCTGGACGACGAAGCTGCGGTGATGGGAGTGGGTGAGGCGTGTTCCATCGCCATGGAAGACCACCGCCTGCTTCTGGACGGAGAGGACGTGACTGGCGAGATCCGGGACGAGCGCGTATCCCGCGCTGCCTCCGCCGTCGCGACCCTGCCGCGCGTGCGGGCGCTGCTCATGTGGCACCAGCGATCCTTCCGGGCGTTGCCCGGACTCGTCGCCGAGGGCCGTGACATGGGGCGCGTGGTGTTCCCGGAGGCCGTCCTGAAGGTCTATCTGACGGCCAGTGCCGAGGAACGGGCTCGTCGCCGCCATAAACAGTTGATAGAAAAAGGAATGCATGCTAGCCTTGCAAGCCTTCTGCAGGAAATTGCCGATCGGGATTCGCGTGACAGTACGCGGCCCGTTGCGCCAATGATGCAATCGGGTGACTCGCTCGTGCTGGACAGTAGCGGTCTGAGCCCGGAGGAGGTGCGAGACAGGATTCTGGGCTGGTTTCGGTCGCGCACTTGCCACTAAGGCAACCTGGATGTCGGTGACAGCTCGCGCGTCCGGAAGGGCGGCTTGCGACCGGCTTTGTTCTTCTTAAATTTCCTGGCGGATACAGCCAGTCCGGCCAGGGCTTACTTCCATCAACCTTACCTATGACTACCTCAACCCAACCTGCCACTTCCCCCGTTGAAACCTTCGCCGCCATGTTCGAGGAGAGCCTGACTCGTCAGGAGATGCGAACCGGGGAGGTGATCACCGCCGAAGTGGTGAGGGTGGATGCGAATCACGTCGTCGTGAACGCAGGCCTGAAATCCGAGAGCTTCATTCCCATCGAGGAGTTCCGCAACGACCGCGGTGAAGTCGAAGTCAAGTCGGGCGACTTCGTGTCCGTGGCGATCGAGGCTCTCGAGGACGGTTACGGCGAGACGCGCCTGTCGCGTGACAAGGCCAAGCGTCTGGCGGCATGGACACAGCTCGAGCAGGCGCTCGAGGATGGCACCCTCGTTCAGGGTCTCATTACCGGCAAGGTGAAAGGCGGGCTGACCGTCATGATCAACGGCATCCGCGCATTCCTGCCGGGCTCTCTCGTGGATACGCGTCCCGTGAAGGACACCTCTCCGTACGAGGGCAAACAGCTCGACTTCAAGGTCATCAAGCTCGATCGCAAGCGCAACAACGTCGTGGTCTCTCGCCGTGCCGTGGTCGAGGCCACCCAGGGCGAGGAGCGTCAGAAGCTCCTCGAGACGCTGCAGGAAGGCGCCGTCGTCAAGGGGATCGTCAAGAACATCACCGACTACGGTGCGTTCGTGGACCTGGGCGGTATCGACGGCCTCCTGCACATCACCGACCTCGCCTGGCGCCGTGTGAAGCATCCCACTGAGGTCCTCGCCGTCGGCGACGAACTCGAGGCGAAAGTCCTCAAGTTCGACCAGGAGAAGAATCGTGTCTCGCTCGGCCTCAAGCAGCTTGGCGAAGATCCGTGGGTGGGTCTCGGACGCCGTTACCCGACCGGGACGCGACTGTTCGGCAAGGTCACGAACCTCACGGACTACGGTGCGTTCGTGGAGATCGAGTCCGGAATCGAAGGCCTGGTGCACGTGTCCGAGATGGACTGGACCAACAAGAACGTCCACCCCTCGAAGGTCGTCCAGCTCGGCGACGAGGTCGAGGTGATGATCCTCGAGATCGACGAAGACCGTCGTCGTATTTCCCTCGGCATGAAGCAGTGCATGGCGAATCCGTGGGAAGACTTTTCCGCCAACTACAAGAAGGGCGACCGGGTGCGTGGCCAGATCAAGTCGATCACCGATTTCGGTGTGTTCATCGGATTGCCCGGTGGCATCGACGGCCTTGTCCATCTCTCGGATCTCTCGTGGAACGTTCCCGGAGAAGAGGCCGTTCGCAATTACAAGAAGGGGGAGGAAGTGGAGGCGGTCGTTCTCGGCATCGACGTCGAGCGCGAGCGCATCTCGCTCGGCATCAAGCAGCTCGAAGGAGATCCGTTCACGAATTACGTCTCCGCGCACGACAAGAACTCCGTCGTGGAAGGTACGGTCAAGTCGATCGACCCGAAAGGGGCGGTCGTGTCTCTCGAAGGTGAGGTCGAGGGTTATCTGCGCGCATCCGAGGTTTCCCGCGACCGGGTCGAGGACATCCGCACCCATCTCAAGGAAGGCGACCGCGTGAACGCCATGATCATCAACATCGATCGGAAGAACCGCACGATCAATCTCTCGATCAAGGCCAAGGACCTCGCCGACGAGTCCGAAGCCATTCAGCGCGTTGCCTCCGAGAGCCCGTCCAATGCGGGTACGACGAATCTCGGTGCTCTGCTCAAGGCCAAGCTGGACAACAAGAACGCCGCCCAATAAGGGGGTGCAATGACAAAGTCGGAACTCATCGCCAAGCTGGCGGCGCACTTCCCGCAACTGGGTGCGGCCGATGCCGAGCTGGCGGTAAAGATGATCCTCGACGCCATGGCGAAGAGTCTGTCGCAGGGGGAGCGGATAGAGATCCGGGGCTTCGGAAGCTTCGGTCTCAACTACCGCCCCCCGCGCGTCGGGCGCAATCCGAAGTCGGGCGAGAAGGTTCATGTGCCGGCGAAGTACGTGCCTCATTTCAAGGCGGGAAAGGAATTGCGGGAAAGGGTGGACGTCCGCAACAGTCATCCATCTGCGTCCGGGGAGGGCATGGCCCTTTCCGGAGACAACGCATCTCCTGGGGGGGGCGCTACCACGGCTCAGGTGGTACCGTCCCCCTCGGCCTCCTGATCGGGGAGGCTTCGACGTTCGAGAGCGCTGAATGCGAGTGATCGGCTGGGTCCTGAAGGTGCTGCTTTTCGCGGCACTGCTCGGATTCGCGCTCAAGAACACATCACCGGTCACGGTGAGGTATTACTTCGGTTCCTCGTGGCAGGCACCTCTTGTCGTGGTGCTCCTCGCGGTGTTCGCCCTGGGGGCCGCTGCAGGGATCTTCGGCACCCTCGGTCACATCATTCGCCAGCGCCGGGAAATCGCAGGTCTGCGCAGGCAGCTGGAGCTCCGGCGGAGCCCCGGATCTTCCGGTTCCCCGGACGAGTCGTGACGCCATTTACTCCGTCCACTACCAGCGCGTGCATTCCCGGGGCGCTGAGGCCGGAGCATGAGGCGCTTTTCCGCGTGTGCCCCGTGTCATCGACCGGCCGACATCGGCAGGCGAGCGGCACGACGAATGACCACGAGGCGGTCGTGAGGACCGCAGGCCCTTCCGGAGTCGGTTGATGGTGTTCGAGACCTGGTGGCTGCTCGCGTTGCCGCTGTTCTTCGCGCTCGGCTGGTTCGCGGCCCGCATCGACATCAAACAGCTTGTCACGGAGTCGCGGCGGCTGCCGCACTCGTACTTCCGGGGCCTGAATTTTCTGCTGAACGAGCAGCCGGACAAGGCCATCGAGGCGTTCATCGAAGTCGTCAAGGTCGAGCCGGAAACGGTCGAACTGCACTTCGCACTCGGTAACCTCTTTCGTCGTCGTGGTGAGCTGGAACGTGCCATCCGCATGCATCAGAACATTCTGGATCGCGAGGATCTGGCACCCGAGCAACGGCTGAGTGCGCTGTTCGAACTCGCGCAGGACTATCTCAAGGCAGGTTTGCTCGACCGGGCGGAGGAGTTGTTCGCGAAACTTCGCGGAACGGCGTTCGAGCAGCAGGGCCTTCGCTATCTTCTGGAGATCTACGAGCAGGAGAAGGACTGGCCCAAGGCGATCGAGACGTCGAGACAGATGGATGCGATCACCGGGGAATCCAGCGCCAGGGACATCGCGCACTTCTACTGCGAGCTCGCCGCAGGTGAACTCGTGCACCACAGATTGAAGACGGCGCGCGAGTACATCGAAAGCGCGCTGTCGGTGAATCGGCGGTGCACGCGCGCGAACCTCATCCAGGGGGACATCGAACTCGCGGACGAAAATCCGGAGGCCGCGATCGAGGCATGGATCCGCATCGAGGCCCAGAACCCGGTCTATCTGCCCCTCGTGGCGGACAAGCTTCTGGGAGCCTACAGGCGGCTCGGTCGTGAGGCGCAGGGCCTTCAACTGCTAGTCGGCTACCTCCGGACCTACCCGTCTCTCGACCTTCTCAACACCGTGTTCCAGGCCACGCTCACGTCCCAGGGAGCGGGTCCCGCGTACGAACTGCTCAGAGAGGAACTCCGCCGGAGTCCGACGCTGATCGGGCTGAATCGACTGATTGAAATGCAGATCTCCGAAGCTCCCGCAGAGCGCAGACACGATCTCGAACTGATACGGGGGCTGATCGAACAGCACTCCCGCAGTCTCTCGCTGTATCGCTGCGACAATTGCGGGTTCCGCGCACGACAGTTCTACTGGCATTGTCCGGCGTGCCACGGCTGGGAGACATACATTCCGCGGCGAGCGGAGGAACGGGAGTCGATGGGATGATTTCAGGAACCGGGGCCGGCCCCGTCGTTGTGGTCGCACTGGATTTCGATTCGGCCGCGGAGGCGCTTGCCTTCGTGGCCAGGCTGCCGCGTGGCGCCTGTCGCTTGAAGGTCGGGAAGGAACTCTTCGTGAGCGCGGGGCCACCGCTGGTGGAATCCCTGCAGAGGGAAGGTTTCGAAGTGTTCCTGGATCTCAAGTTTCACGACATTCCCAACACGGTCGCACAGGCCTGCGCGGTTGCGGCAAAGCTGGGTGTGTGGATGGTGAACGTGCACGCGTCCGGGGGCGCACGAATGATGGAGGCGGCGCGAGATGCCATCCAGCGAGCACGGCATCGTCCCTTGCTGATCGGTGTCACGGTCCTTACGAGCCTCGGTGCCGATGACCTGGCGCAGATCGGTCTCGCCGGGCCCACTCCTGCCGACGCAGCGGTCCGACTGGCGTCGCTTGCTCGGAACTGTGGCCTGGACGGCGTCGTGTGTTCCGCGCGTGAGGTGGTTCTCATGCGCGAGCGGCTCGGTCCGGAATTCCTCCTCGTGACACCCGGCATCCGGCCCGCCGGGTCGGGGACCGACGACCAGGTACGTGTCGCCACGCCAGGCTCCGCAATTCGGGACGGTGCGAGCTACCTGGTCATCGGACGACCCATCACCCGTGCTGCGGACCCGGCGTCCGCACTCGAATCGATCAACGCAGAAATTTCACGGATGCGACAAGAAGGACCCTCCGAATGAAGATTACGGTGGTAGGCAGCGGCTATGTGGGACTCGTCTCGGGGGCGTGTCTCGCCGACATGGGCAATGATGTTCTGTGCTTCGACCTCGACGCGCGCAAGATCGACATGCTTCGCGAAGGCCGGGTACCGATTTTCGAGCCGGGCCTCGATGCACTCATCCAGAGAAACAGCGCGGCGGGTCGTCTCCGCTTCACCACGGACATCGAGGACAGCGTGCGTCACGGAAGCGTGCAGTTCATCGCCGTCGGGACACCGCCCGGGGAAGACGGATCCGCCGACCTTTCGCACGTCGTGGCGGCTGCGCGCAACATCGGCCGTCACCTCGACGGCTACTGTGTGGTCGTGGACAAGTCCACCGTTCCCGTCGGGACCGCCGACAGGGTCCGGGCTGCCATCGCCGAGGAACTGAAGAAGCGCGGCGCGAGTCACGAGTTCGCGGTCGTGTCGAACCCGGAGTTCCTGAAGGAAGGCGCGGCGATCGACGATTTTCTCAAGCCGGACAGGATCGTCGTCGGATCCGACGACGAGCGCGCGACGCGGGTCATGCGCGAACTCTACCTCCCGTTTCAGCGCAATCACGACCGGATGATCGTGATGGACGTCCGCTCGGCGGAACTCACCAAGTACGCCGCCAACGCGATGCTTGCGACCCGCATCTCGTTCATGAACGAGCTCGCGAACCTCGCGGAGAAGCTCGATGCGGACATCGAACTCGTTCGTCGCGGCATCGGTTCGGATCCGCGCATCGGATATCACTTCCTCTACGCGGGCACCGGCTACGGCGGTTCGTGCTTTCCGAAGGACGTGAAGGCGCTGCAGCGGACCGCCAACGAGTATGGCGCGAACCTGCACATACTCGAGGCCGTCGAACGCGTGAACGAGCAGCAGAAATCGAGACTCATCGATAAGGTCGAGGCGAGGTTCGGTGCGGATCTGTCCGGGCGGTGCTTCGCACTCTGGGGTCTTGCCTTCAAGCCCAACACGGACGACATGCGTGAGGCACCCAGCCGGGTGATCGTGCGCGGGCTCATCGAGCGCGGAGCGAAGATCATCGCCTACGATCCGGTCGCAGAGGAAGAAGCGCAGAAGGTGTTCGCGGGCATGCACGACATTTCGTTTGCGACATCGCCGATGGCTGCCATTCACGACGCGGATGCGCTCCTCATCGTCACCGAGTGGAAGGAGTTCCGGAGTCCGGATTTCGAATCCATTCGGGAAGGCCTGCGTGCGCCGGTGATCTTCGACGGGCGCAACATGTACGACCCCTCGATCGTGCGTTCGTACGGGTTGGAATACCACGCAATAGGACGACCGTGAGCACGGACGACCAGGGTACGACCCGCGATCGCGAGACGCTGGCGCTGATCGGCAAGGCGAGAATGCTCGTCGTGGGAGACGTCATGCTGGATCGTTACTGGTTCGGCGACGTGAGCCGGATTTCGCCTGAAGCGCCAGTGCCGGTCGTGAAGGTGGAGCGATCGGAGGAACGGCTGGGGGGAGCGGCAAACGTTGCGCGGAACGCGCACGCCCTCGGCGCATCGGTCGAACTGCTGAGCATCGTCGGTGACGACGAGGCCGGCATGCGAGTGGAAGCGATGCTCGTCGAGGCCGGCATCCGCGCGACGCTCCAGAAGGACAGTGCCATAGCCACGACCGTCAAGCTGCGCGTGATCGGTCGCCAGCAGCAACTCCTGCGAATCGATTTCGAGACGATGCCCGGGCCGGAGTCGCTTGCCTCGAAGCTGTCGGAGTTCGAGCGGCGTGTCTCCGAGCATGACGTCGTGGTGCTGTCCGATTACGGTAAAGGGGGGCTCCGGCACATTGCGCGCATGATCGAGGCGGCGGTGGCGATCGGAAAGCCGGTGCTGGTCGACCCGAAGGGCGACGACTACTCCCGATACCGTGGCGCGACGCTCCTCACGCCGAATCGCTCGGAGTTCCGCCAGGTTGCCGGAAACTGGTCGTCGGAATCTGAACTTGCCGACAAGGCGCAGCGCCTGCGGCGCGAGCTCGATCTCGACGGACTTCTCATCACCAGGAGCGAGGAGGGCATGACCCTCTATCGGGAGAGCGGGGTGCTGCACGTTCCGACTGTGGCCAAGGAGGTGTTCGACGTGAGCGGAGCCGGTGACACCGTGATCGCGACGCTGGGTGCCGTGCTCGCGGCCGGATACCCGGTAGACGACGCCGTGAGATGGGCGAATGCGGCGGCCGGTGTCGTTGTCGGCAAGCTCGGTACCGCCGTTGCATCGCCGGAGGAACTGCTCGGTGCGCTGGGTTGAGTTTCCGGCCACTGGATTGCAGCGTCGGAGCGAGGCAGGCCGTGCAGCGGAGCGGAGCAATCGGCGAACGTCGCGACGCGGGTCGGCTCCGCAGGTTCGCGAGCATCTAGCAAGGGGAATTGAATGATTCTGGTAACCGGAGCTGCCGGCTTCATCGGCGCCAATCTGGTCAAGGGCCTCAATGCCATTGGTCGCACGGACATCCTCGCGGTGGACAACCTCACCAAGGCCGACAAGTTCCGAAACCTCGCGGATTGCGATATCGCCGACTACTGGGACAAGGTCGACTTTCTCGAGGCGATGGCCGCGGGGAAGTTCGACGGCCAGTTCGAGGTCGTGTATCACAATGGCGCGTGTTCGGACACCATGGGCGGCGACGGAAGGTACATGATGGAGAACAACTATCGGTACTCGATGTCGTTGCTCGACTGGTGTCAGGCCAACGGTTCGCGATTCATCTATGCCTCGTCGGCCGCCGTCTACGGTGCAGGGCCAGTGTTTCGTGAAGACCGGGCGTGCGAACGACCGCTGAACGTGTATGGCTATTCCAAGTTTCTCGCCGACCAGGTGGTGCGTCGTCGGCGTCCGACGCTGGCGGGCCAGGTCGTCGGCCTGCGCTATTTCAATGTCTACGGGCCGCGAGAGGCGCACAAGGGACGCATGGCTTCCGTTGCCTTTCACTGCTTCAACCAGTTTCGCGCCGAGGGTACGGTGAAGCTGTTCGAGGGCAGCGGTGGCTATTCGGCCGGCGAGCAGCGGCGTGATTTCGTCTCGGTGGAGGACGTCGTTCGCGTGAACCTCTGGTTGCTCGAACGTCCCGACGTGTCGGGTATCTTCAATCTCGGGACCGGCCGGGCGCAGACGTTCAACGAAGTGGCGTCGACGGCCGTGAACACCCTGCGGCGCGCGGAAGGCAAGGATCCCATGACCCTCGCGGACATGCAGGCGCACGGCGTCATCGAGTACGTCCGGTTTCACGAAGGCCTGAAGGACAAGTATCAGAGTTACACCCAGGCGGACCTCGCACAGTTGCGTGACGCCGGCTACGAAGCACCGTTCCTGACCGTCGAGCAGGGCGTCTCGCGTTATGTGGACTGGTTGCTGGAGAACATGGGATGACTGACGCGTTCCTGGACGATTTTGTCGGCAACACACCGCTCGTGCGGTTGAAGCGCATGCCGGGCGTGTCGACGAATGCAGTACTGGCCAAGCTCGAGGGCAACAATCCGGCGGGGTCGGTGAAGGATCGTCCGGCGCTCTCGATGATCCTTGGTGCAGAGGCGCGCGGAGAAATCAGGCCGGGGGACACGCTGATCGAGCCCACGAGCGGCAACACCGGGATCGCGCTCGCAATGGTCGCCGCGATGCGCGGGTACAGGATGGTGCTCGTGATGCCGGAGGATCTCTCGGTCGAACGCCGCCAGACGATGGCGGCTTACGGCGCTGCTTTCGTGCTCACGCCGAAGACCGGAGGCATGGAGGCGGCCCGCGACGTGGCCCTGGAAATGGAGGCGCGAGGGGAGGGGCGCATCCTCGACCAGTTCGCGAATCCGGACAATCCGCTGGCGCACTATCGTGGAACGGGCCCCGAGATCTGGCGGGACACGCAGGGACGTGTCACGCACTTCGTGAGCAGCATGGGGACGACCGGCACGATCATGGGTTGCTCGCGTTACCTCAAGGAGCAGAATCCCGACGTCCAGATCGTGGGTTGCCAGCCGTCGGAAGGCTCACGCATTCCGGGAATCCGGAAGTGGCCGGAAGCCTACCTTCCGAAGATCTTCGATCGCACTCGCGTGGACAAGGTCGTGGAGGTCACGCAGGGCGATGCGGAGGAGACCGCTCGCCGACTTGCGCGCGAAGAAGGCATTTTCGGTGGTGTCTCGTCCGGCGGGGCGTTGTGGGCGGCGCTTCAGATCAGCCGCGAGGTCGAGAACGCGGTGATCGTGACCATCGTGTGCGACCGCGGCGACCGGTATCTCTCGACGGGGCTGTTCGGCTGAGACAGCGTCGCGGGCCGCGGACCCGCGACGGCACGTTGCCCGGACGCTTCACGCACACGAACGCCGTTGCGGGCCCGGGCACCTGTCCTCACGGGCGCCCGGTCACCGCATGGTGATTCACGTCGAACCACGCTCCGGCCAAGTTAGGCCGGCAGTTCCACGATCCAGGACGATCAGGCCGCGTGCGGAACCCATGTTTCAGGGGCACGCCAGAGGCCTGCGAGCAACAGCTCCCGCTTCAGGACGAACTCCTTGGGCAAGCGGTCGTAGAGTTTCACGAAGAGTTCTTCGTGCAGAAGCAGTTCCCGCAGCCAGTCGTCACGGCTCAGGGTCATGCACTGACGGAAAGCCTCGCGCACGGTCTCGGGAAGGCCGTCCCAGACGATGTCCGATTCCGAGGGGGTCCAGCCGAGCAGGCTTTCGACGGCATTCGCGCGACCCGCGCAGCGATCGACGATCCACTTCAGCACTCGCATGTTTTCCCCGTAGCCCGGCCAGAGAAACCTGCCGTCGTCCCCTTTGCGGAACCAGTTCACGCAGAAGATGCGCGGTGCCTTCGCGGCCCTGTGGCCCATTTCGAGCCAGTGATCGAAGTAGTCGCCGATGTGATAGCCGCAGAAGGGCAGCATCGCGAACGGGTCGCGCCGTACTTCTCCGACCTTGTGCGCGGCCGCGGCCGTCGTCTCGGAACCCATCGTCGCGGCCATGTACACGCCGTCGGTCCAATTGAAGCTCTCGACCACGAGCGGCATGGTCGTACTGCGGCGGCCACCGAAGATGAATGCGGAGATCGGCACGCCGGACGGATCTTCCCAGTCGGGATCCAGGGAAGGGCACTGGTTCGCCGGTGCGGTGAACCGGGCATTCGGATGGGCTGCCTTGCGCCCGCAGTCCGGCGTCCAGTCGTTGCCCTGCCAGTCGATGAGGTGGGCAGGGGCCTGCTCGGTCATGCCTTCCCACCAGACGTCGCCGTCGTCCGTGAGTGCGACGTTCGTGAAGATGCAGTTCGCCCGAAGCGTGTCCATGGCATTCGGGTTCGACTGATAGGACGTCCCCGGTGCGACGCCGAAGAATCCGAATTCCGGATTGATCGCGTAGAGCCGGCCGTCCGGACCCGGCTTGATCCAGGCGATGTCGTCACCGATCGTCGTGACCTTCCAGCCATCGAAGGCCGGTGGCGGGATCAGCATCGCGAAGTTCGTCTTGCCGCAGGCACTCGGGAAGGCTGCGGCGACGTAGCTCTTGTCTCCCTGTGGTGACTGCACGCCGAGGATCAGCATGTGCTCGGCGAGCCAGCCCTGCTCCCGTCCCATGCTGGACGCGATGCGCAGTGCGAAGCACTTCTTGCCGAGCAGCGCGTTGCCGCCATACCCGCTCCCGAAGGACCAGATGGCGTTCTCTTCGGGGAAATGCACGATGTACTTCTGGTCCTTGTTGCACGGCCAGGGCACGTCCGCCTGACCCGGGGCGAGCGGGGCACCGACCGAATGCAGGCACGGCACAAAGTCGCCGGTGGCACCAAGGGCTTCCAGGGCAGCGCGGCCCATGCGCGTCATCACGCGCATGCTCACCGCAACGTAAGCCGAATCCGTGATCTCGACACCGATATGGGAGAGCGGGGAACCGATGGGCCCCATGCTGAACTGAACCACGTACATGGTCCTGCCACGCATGCATCCGTCGAACAGCTCGATCAGGCGCGACTTCATTTCGTCCGGGGCGACCCAGTTGTTCGTCGGGCCGGCGTCGTGGCGGTGCACGGAGCAGATGAAGGTCCGGTCTTCGACCCGGGCCACGTCGCTCGGATCCGAAAAGCAGGCGAAGCTCCCGGGACGCTTCTCCGGATTCAGGCGGCGGAGGGTCCCCGCGTCCACCAGCTCGCCGCAGAACCTGTCGTACTCATGCTGACTACCGTCGCACCACACGATCGTGTCGGGCCGTGTCAGCCCGGCAACCTGGGCGACCCAGTCCTTCAGTGCCTGATTCGTGACCCAGACGGGCGCGTTGAGTTCGACTTCGGGTCTC
Source organism: Betaproteobacteria bacterium (assembly GCA_016125475.1). GTDB lineage: Bacteria > Pseudomonadota > Gammaproteobacteria > Burkholderiales. The sequence goes on along the minus strand of WGLR01000011.1, from coordinate 54,897 downwards.
CTGAGTTTCTCGATCTTCAATGTCTGCATCTCCCTGACTGTGCGACAGCTTTTGTCATTCCTTCCGTCTGGTCATGCTAGCACCGGCAAACTCGGGCGTCAGCCCGTACGCGTGGAGCCCGGAGGGAATTCCCCGCCGACAGGGACGCAAGCGACGTACCCGGGATACACTTCGGGCCTTTTGGGCCGGGGCCACGAGGTCGGCCGGAGACTCCCACGATGATTCCCGTACTCGTATTCGACATCGAGACCGTTCCGGACGTCGCGGCGCTGCGGCGTCTGAGGGACTTCGATCCGGCGATGAGCGACCACGACGTGGCGGACGCGGCCTTCCAGGCGCGAAAGGAGGCGACGGGCTCCGAATTCCTGCCGCATTACCTTCACAGGATCGTGGCGATTTCCTGCGCGCTCAGGGACCGTGAGACCTTTCGGGTCTGGTCCCTGGGGGATCCCGAGGAGCCCGAAGGTGCCCTGATCCAGCGTTTCTTCGACGGCATCGAGCGCCTCCGGCCCCAGCTGGTGTCCTGGAACGGGGGCGGCTTCGACCTTCCCGTCCTTCACTATCGAGGCTTGCGGCACGGCGTGCACGCGGCGAAGTACTGGGATCTCGGCGAGGATGACCGGGACTTCAAATGGAACAATTACATCAGCCGTTACCACACACGTCATCTGGATCTCATGGATCTGCTCGCGATGTATCAGCCGCGAGCCAATGCGCCGCTGGACGAGTTTTCGCAGATGCTGGGACTGCCCGGCAAAGTCGGCATGGCGGGCGCGCGCGTATGGTCCGAATTCCAGGCAGGGAACATCGGCGGCATCCGGAGCTACTGTGAAACGGACGTCGTGAACACCTATCTCGTCTATCTTCGTTTCCAGCTCATGCGCGGGATGCTGACGATCGACTCGCATCGGGCGGAATGCGACCTCGTGGCCCAGGTGCTGGAGAGGCTTCCCGGCGAGCACTGGCGACAGTTTCTCGGCGGCTGGGAGCGCACGTGAGCTTCGACAAGGAGTTCGACGTCGTGATCGAGTCGCTCGATCACGAGGGACGTGGCGTCGCACGTCACGAAGGCAAGGTCGTGTTCGTCGAAGGGGCGTTGCCCGGCGAGACTGCCGCGGTTCGCATGATCCGCAGCAAGCCGTCGTACGCGGTCGCGGTGGCCGAAATCATCCACAGGGAAAGCAGTCAACGCGTGGTCCCGCGGTGCCCGAATTTCGGAACCTGCGGGGGTTGCAGCATGCAGCACCTCGCCGCGTCGGCGCAGGTCGCAGCGAAGCAGCGGGTGCTCGAGGATTGCCTCGAACGGATCGGGGGCGTTGAACCTGAACAGATCTACCCGGCCATCCACGGTCCGGCCTGGCATTATCGGCATCGCGCCCGGCTCTCGGTGCGCAACGTGGTGAAGAAGGGCGGTGTCCTCGTGGGATTCCACGAACGGCGCAGCAGCTACGTCGCGGACATGACCGAGTGTTCCGTGCTCCCTGCGCGGATCTCGGACCTGCTCCCGGACATGCGAAAACTAGTCGATGGCCTGTCGGTGCGGGATCGCCTCCCGCAGATCGAAGTCGCAATCGGCGACAGTGCCGACGTGTTCGTGCTGAGGATCCTGGAACCGCTCTCCAGGCAAGATGAGGCGCGGATCCGCGCTTTCGCCGAACGGCATCGGGTGGCGATCGCGCTGCAACCGAAAGGGCCGGCGAGCGTCGTTCCGTTCCACCCGGTGCCCTGGCCCGATCTGTCGTACGGTCTGCCGGATTTCGGTATCACCTACCGCTTTTCGCCGACCGAATTCACTCAGGTGAACGCGGCGATGAACCGCACGCTGGTCAGTCGGGCGATGGCGCTGCTGCAACCTCGCAGCGGCGAGCGCATCGCGGACTTCTTCTGTGGACTCGGCAATTTCTCGCTCCCCATCGCGAAGCTCGGGGCTGAAGTCGTCGGTCTGGAGGGCAGCCAGGAACTGGTGTCACGCGCCCGCGACAATGCCGCGTTCAACGGGCTGGCGGACCGCGCGCACTTCGCTGTCGCCGATCTTTTCAGGGCAACGCCCGATTCGGTATCCGCGCTGGGGAGACTGGACGCGGCCCTGCTCGATCCACCTCGGGACGGCGCCATGGAACTCATCAAGAGCTTCCCTGACTCGCCGCCCGGTCGTCTCGTCTACGTGTCGTGCAGCCCCTCCACGCTCGCACGCGATGCGGCCGTGCTCGTGAACGTCCACGGCTATCGCATGAGGGGCGCCGGCATCGCGAACATGTTTCCTCACACGGCGCACGTCGAATCGATCGCCCTGTTCGAACGAGGCTAGCGCCGGGCCTGCAACCATGAAAAAAAGCGGCCGGAAGGGCCGCTTTTTTCTGATGGGCTGGAACGCTCGGATCGTCAGTCCCGCTCGCCGGCAAACGCCATGAGCAGCTGCAGCAGGTTCACGAAGATGTTGAACAGGCTGATGTAGACACCCGTGGCTGCCATGATGTAGTTCGTTTCTCCGCCGTTCACGATCCTGCTCACGTCGTAAAGCAGGAACAGGGAGAACACGCCGATCGCGAGGCACGACACCGTCAGCATGAGCGCCGGCAGGTGCAGGAACATGTTCGCGAACGCCGCGATCAGCAGGATGATCATGCCCACGAACAGGAACTTGCCCAGGAAGCTGAAATCACGCTTCGAGGTGGTCGCGATCGCACTCATGGCGAGCAGGATGCCGCCCGTCCCCGCCGCGGCAAGGCCGATCAGCTGCGGACCATTGCGCAGCGCGAGCGCGAAGTTGAGCATCGGGCCGAGCCACCATCCAAGGATGAAGGTCATTCCCAGCAGCAGAACCACGCCCAGGCTGCTGTTGCGGTTGGCCGAGATGGCGAACTGCAGACCGATCACGGCACCCAGCATGACGAGACTCATCATGATCGGGTGCTGCAGGATGATCCCGGCGGTGGACATGCCGACGAAGGCACCGATGACGGTGGGGACCATCGTCAGGGCCAGCAGCATGTAGGTATTGCGCAGAACCTTGTTCTGGGCAGCCCCACGCGCTCGTGCGCCGGTGATTACTTGGACTTCTGGTTGCATTGCCGATCTCCCAACGGATGAAATTGGACACACGGCTTAAGACTACGCAAACCCGGTCAGAGTTTCAATCAATGGTCTTGTTTCTCAGAAGGATGCGTACAGGTATCATCCCCGACTCCCCGAGGGTGTGAAACGTTGGCTGACCCTGCCGGCGTCGAAGGTGGTGGCGGCCCGGAACGATTCAAGCCTGTCGGCCGACGGGTGGCCCGACGACGTGCGCCGAAACCCTGCGCATTGAGAGGGGCGCCGAAGGCTGGGGATGGTCTCCGGAAGCGGGGCAGGGTGCGCGCCGGTCAGGAAGAGTGCATCTGGAGGCGTGGCAGAGTGGTCGATTGCACCGGTCTTGAAAACCGGCAACGGGCAACCGTTCGTGAGTTCGAATCTCACCGCCTCCGCCAGTAAAAACAGTCGCTTACGCGGTATTCTCGAGCGTTCATTCAAAGTGTTCGCCGGGAGCGTAGGAAAGAGTTCCTCCGGTTCGTGCTCTTCTTGTATGGCTGGAAAGCGAACAAGTGGCCTGACCACGACATGGGCAGTGAACTGGTCGGCCCGTGCCGGTTAGACTGACCACGGTGTAATGCGGAATTTCACTTCAGGCAGCGTACCGACTCTCCGCGACAACCGGACCAGTCGAGTGGTCAAAGCCGCAGCAACACCCTTTCGGCCTGCAACCCGGGCCATGTACTCGCAGATCGGCCCGAATCGTGTCGGAGCGACGGTAAGCGCGGTCTGCGAGAACTGAGTATCGCCGGCTAACCTGCCTTGCGGCTCAGGATGTCCAGAGTGATTGTGGACAGGGTCGGTAGATGGTCGAACTGAATCGGTCCGCCATCTACGAGTTCCCAGGAGATCCATGCTTCCCGGAACCCGCGGGCTTTCATGGCACGGAGTACACGCGCACACGCTGCTCGGCCGGCGCCACTGTGGCCGGGGCGATCCGAGGTGCTGGCCCATGCGAGGAAGCCACGCGTGCAACTGTCCGTAGCGGTCCTCAGGTAATCGATGTCCGAGATTTTGCCCGCTCCGCCGATATCCTGGAAGGCTACGCGCAGATCGGGAAAGCCGCCCGCGAAGCCTACGACATCGCCTCGTCCGTCAATCGCCAGGCACCACAGGTCCGGCAGGACGAGTTCGCGCATTTCGTATGCGGCGCCTATCAGAACATCCGCGGAGAGCCGGCTGCAGTATCCCAACCGTGAAATGCCATGGTTGAAGGCATTCGCGAGGGCGCGCGTGTCGTCAGTCAGATATTCCCGCCTGATCGGCCTGAATGTAATGTCCGTCAGCGTGTCGGCATCGTCCGGGATGGAAGAGCCTTCAAGGCTCACCAGACGATATGTATGTCGAAGCTCCGTTTTGAATCCTTTCCTTTCCAGTACCTCGCGAACCCGTGGATCGAGGGAAGGCTCCAGGAATGGCAGGTCGTTGCGGATGGACGTGGAGACGCCGGCGCCAAGCACCTGAATCGGGACCTGAGCCGGTCCGATAATGCGGCGAGGCCCATTCGCGAAGAGCCAGCCCGATGCGTCGTCCACCAGTCTGTTGATGAGGTTTTCGCACTCCGGTAGCCAGTGCATGTGGCCGAGGGCGCCGACCGGCAAGCCATCGTCCATTTTCAGAATTGAAGCGCACAGACATGCGCTGAACTGACCCTGCGTCGACGCGGTAAACCACTTGTGGTTGCCGATGGCATCTTTCCAGAAACCCGCGGCGTGGACGATCTTTGAAAAGGAATCGATCGTCGCCCAGGGGAGTCTCAGCGTCTTCGCATCAGCCTCGCGAATTACCAGCGATACGATGCCTGCCGCGTCGGGTTCCCTGGAGACCGGTGTAGAAGGGATCGTGTGCTTTCTGGAACCGAGCATAGCTCGTGCACCCAGGCAACGCTCGAGTATTCTGACTGCATCGAAGATATCGTCACGGGTGTGGGATGCTCGCACCCGCAGGCGAATGCGTTCCTGACCGAGCATTGTGGCCGGATGCGGCAATCCTTCGATCCACAGTCCGGCGTCGTAGGCTTCCTTCACCAGGTCGCGAAGCGCGGGTTCATCGTCGATTCGGATTGATACGATCGCGGACGAAGATATCGCCGCATTGGGTACTCCGATGGCGATCAGGCTGTCACGAAGATATCGGGCGTTTTCCTGTAGGCGCCGGCGCCTCGCGGGTTCGCCCTCCACGATGCGAAGAGAAGCCTTAGCGGCTGCGACGGCACCCAAAGTTGCTCCCACGGACAAGACCAGCCTGTCGCAGTAGAACCTCAGATAGGACACCACCTCGCGGTTCGCTGCGATCCACCCGCCGACACTGCCGAAGCTCTTGCTCAGCGAGCCCTTGAGAATGTCCGGACACCTTGTCCCGAAGAAGTCGTGGGTGCCGGCCCCCCGGCCTCCGAGAACGCCAGTGCCGTGGGCGTCATCCACGAACAGCCGCGCGCCGTGACGATGGCAAACGTGGTGGAGAGTCGAGACTGGTGACACATCGCCATCCAGGCCGTATACACCCTCGGCAATGACGAGAATTCCCCGACGGTGGCCGCGATTCCGGATGGCACCGAGCACCCCGTCGAGATGGTCAGGATCGGAGTGGCGAAACGTCCGCAACTTCGCACCCGAGAGCCTCGCGCCTTCCAGAACGCTTGCGTGAACCTGCTTGTCGATGACTATGTAGTCCCGGGCACCGCACAGGGCCGTGATCGATGCCGAATTTGCCGCCTGGCCCGTTGGAAAGACGATGCAGTCCTCAGCGCCGACGAAAGCGGCGATCTCGCGCTCGAGTTCGCGATGGAAGTCGGTGGAACCGGCGATGCACGGTACCGAGTAGACGCCCAGACCTTTCTCGACCGTCGCTTTGCACGCTGCTTCTATGGTTCGTGGGTCCCGGGCAAGGTCCAGGTAGTCGGCGAGGCAGAAGACGAGTACCTCCCGCTCGTCGGTCGGATCCCGAACGACGGCGCGACCGCCGTTGTGGCGGCTGATTGAAACCAGGTACTTGAGAAATACGCGTGTCGAAGCGTCCTCATGGAAGCTGGCAAGAACCTCCGCCTTCCTGAACAGATCAGGGTCATCGGAATCTGTGTATTCGGAAAGTGAAGAGAGACGGGAATCTATGGCCTGCATTGGACTTCTCGCTCGGTGAATCTTCTGGGCGCTACACCGGAAATTAGTGGGGAGGCGGAGTGACATGCCTCGAAGATGACAACGGATGTGATCGCGTCTTCAGGATAAAGCTGCCTGATCTCATGGCGGACGCGGTTAACGGAGGCCGACTGCGAAGCGAATTGGGGCGATGAAACTGGCCATTCCTTTGCGTTGTCCAGATCGGGCGAATGAGACCCTCGATTCGCGTGGTCTCACCTGCTTCGGGAGGATGGTCGCAGGCGCATGCTGCAGAAAGATTCATGACATGTCTTTCGTTCTGGAAGGAATCGGTGTCATCGGGCCAGTTCATGCAGAAAGGTTGGCTACGTCCCGGAAATTATCCGGGACGAAAACTTTGCGAATCGTCAACATTGCGGATGACACGCTTGGAAGGACTTTCCTGTCGTCCGAGTTCGTGTTCGTCGTAACAGGGAGGTGACCCACGGTGAATCGCGCTTAAAGATGATCGCCAGAGTGTCTCTGAGGACATTTCATCTAATCAAAATGGATGACGCGGACAGAGCCGTTTTTGGTTTTAATGAATATAGAGGAGAGCAGGTGCGACTGAACTGACGTTCGGACAGATTTCTTGTGCAGGTTGAATCCGAGGGCAAGGTGGATCAAGCGTGACAGACAAGGTCATCGTGAATGTTTTGCATGTTTCGCGCGCGGTCTTGGTCACGCCATGAGTTCTTAAGTGTGACATGACGGAATATGACAAACCTCTGCGATGAACTCCGAGAACTCGAACGTACGAACCGTTCGTGCGCAGATTCGGAAAGTGACAACGGAATAGCAGGCTTGCGCAAGGCGTGCGTCTCCTAAGGTCGATGACAATTCTCTCGATGAGGACCACCAGGCGATGAATGAAAACGACGAGCTGGACCGCATCGTGGGGCAGATCTATGAGGCGGCCATCAATCCTGACCTATGGCGGCCGGCACTGCTTGATTTCGGGCGATGGATAGGCTCGTCAGAATTCCACTTCTATGCGTGGGATCAGAACGAGGGTCGCGCCAGAGTGTCACTGGTGTCGAACGATCACTATCTCGATACCATGCAGCAATGGGAGGCGTATTACAGCAAGGTGGATCCGATCCGGCCGAAGGCCGTTGCGGTAGCGCCAGGGCAGTTCTTCGTCGTACAGGAACATTTCGATCGCCCATTCGTGGAGAAGAACGAGTTCTTCCAAGATTTTCTGATCCGAAACGGTGTCTGCTGGTCAATCGGCGGGACCGCACCCGTCGAGGAAGGCGTCCATACGGTTCTGGGAATGCTTCGGGCGCATGACCGAGGCGGATATTCGAGGGAAGAACTGGAGCGGGCGCGTCGTGTCTGGGGGCATTTCACCCGGGCGAACGCCTTGTTCGTACAGACCGAGCAACTCAGACGTCGAGCGGTTCTCGGTGAAAGTGGCCTCGATCAGATGGAGATCGCGGTGCTCGCACTGGACGGGCAGGGGCGCGTGCTGTATGCGAACCGCCAAGCTGAGGCAATTGTCCGGTCTTCAGCCGAGGTTGCCGTCAAACAGGGAGTGTTCACGGCAAGCGACGGGAACATCGCGCATTCCTTGCGCGAAGCGTTGCAGCGTGCCGCACGCCGGGGACATTCCTCGAGTATTCCCGTCCTGGATCGCAGTGGTCGTGGAGAAGACCTGTACCTGACAGTTGCACCCATCCAGGAGTCCGCGACTCTGCCGTCCCTGCTTTGCCGCCCGTCTGCCATCATTCTCTTGCGGCGACGAAACCATCAACGCATGTTGACCGAATCCCAGTTGCGCCAGCTCTTTGGTTTGTCGCCGGCCGAGGCGAGACTCGCGCGGAGACTTGCACATGGGAAGACCGTCGAGGACTGCGCGAGCGAAACGGGCATTTCGGTTGCCACCGCTCGATCGCAATTGCGTAAGGTTCTTGAAAAGACTTCTACCAACAGACAGTCGGAACTCGTACGACTGTTGGTGAGCCTTCCTGCGTCTCGGATCACCTGATCTAACGATCTGGATCCGTCTGGGCTGTCCCGGATTCGTCGTGCGAGCCGTCTCGGAAAAGCCCTTTGGCTCCGACCACCGAAGGCGGGCCGACTCCGCCCGCCGGCGAAATGACAGGTTCGGTGCGGCGGCGCGCGTTACTGAATATTTTTCGGGAAATCATTACAAGCTTTCGGGGGCATCCATCCAAAAGAGCGGAGTCGACCGTGTTCACGCAACACGTCTCAAGGCGGGAGCGTGCCTGCATTGACGTCGGCGCGTGAGCCAAGACCTCGCCCGTGCATTGCGGTGTTTCGACGGAGCGAGAGCCCGGGCCCCGGAGGATCGGCAGTCGGACATCAGGCGCTTTCGTGATGCTCACGCGTTATTGCGGAAAACGGCTGCCATCGACGATTGTCGTAATCGTAGAGTTTGCACTGCTCCGCGACCCGCCAGTAGTACGACCAGGTCAGCCGCCTGGTTCGAATATACTCTGGAACGATGTCCTGCAATCGTTTCTGCGCGGCCTTCAGACGGTAAAATGGGATCGTCATGTTCAGATGGTGCGCGGGATGCTGAAGGATGTTGTGAAGGAGACTGTCCAGTATCGGGCACTCCACATATAGCGTAGCGGTAAGGTACGGCTGCGATGCTGCCCAGGCTGTCACGTCCCTGAACCACGCAATGGATGGATCGGTATGGTGGATATAGATGATGAAACCCATCAGCCAGCTCCAGAACAGCAGCGGAAGGAAGCAGGCGAAGAACAGCGCCTCGGTGATCGACCCATTCGAGCCGTATGCCGACACGGCCACCAGTGTCACCCAAGCCACGGCAAAGGCTGAAACCAGGAGACTGTCTCTCCCGTAAATGCTGCGGTAGCTGCCGATTTGGTCGACCCGGGGGAAGATGAGTTTCTTCCACCAGATCTCCATGACGTAGTAGACGGCGGGTGCCCATCCGCTCCTGTAGAGGCATTCCATCCGTCTTCTCCGGGGAGAGAGCGCTCCAAAGTCATCGGCCGAGAGTGGCGCCCAGACGGCGTCTCGGGGATTCAGGTTCGTGAACCCGTGATGTGCCTGATTGTGGCCGAGATCCCAGAGGCTGAATGGCGTCAACGAGGGGAGGAAGGTCAAACGCCCCACGAGTCTGTTCAATGCCCGGTGCCGTGTCAGGGCATGGTGGCACGCATCATGGCCGATGATGAACAGGCGGGCGATCATGATGCCGACGCCGACAGAGGCCAATGATTTCCAGACTAGACTCGATGCAGAGACCGCTGCTGCGCTCGCCAGAATGAACGCCGTCGAATCGACGGCGACCCAGAAGAGAGCAAGCGTTGTACTCGGGCTCGCGTACTGGGCCAGTGCGGCGCGGAGAGCGCTGCGCTGGGGATGCTGGACGGTCGTCTCGGGGGAAGTGTTCACCTGGGCACGTGCATCGCGGTGTCGACGAATTCAACGATCTCCCGGAGCGTTCGTTGCGGCAGGAACGCTTCTTCCGAAAGGGGGGCGTCGCTCAGTTCCAGGAGCATCGTCAGAAGATACATGCGTCCCAGGGAGTCCATGCCCAGTTCGTCAAGCGTCATGTCCGGAGAAATGGATGCGACCTGAAGAAATGCAGGCAAGGCGCCATGTGTTGCGTCTTCTCGGATCCTGGCGACGAGTTGATCAAAGAGCGAGTGTGTCATATTGGTGTGCTGACGATCGCGTACGAAACTCGCCACATTCCCACCGCTGGCGAATTTCGCTGCGGCGCAGTTTCCCGCTGGTGGTTCTCGGAAAATGTCCGGGACCACAAAAAGACACCTCATCGATCTGGATTCCGCAGGTTCGAGTGATGATCTCGGCGATCTCGCGGCTCCCGGCTGCGTCACTACCCCCGGAGTTTCGTGAAATCAGGACGATGACGCGTTCTCGTGAGATGACGTGGTCGCAATAGGAAAAGGCCGCCACTCGACCGTAGTGCAGGCCGAGTACCTCCTCCACGACACATTCGATTTCTCTTGCCCCGATCTTGATGCCGCCTCTTGCGATCAGATCCTTGGCGCGCCCCGACACGTACACCTCTCCTTGCCACAGGAAGCCGATGTCGCCGGTTTCGTACCAGCCGTTCACGAATCGGGAGCCATCTTCGCCATTCAGATACCTCGTGAGGACGGACGCGCCCCGCGCCCACAGCACACCCTGATGACCATCTGGTAGGGGCGTGCCGGAGTCGTCGCAGACCTTGACGTCGATTCCGTCGAGGGGGGGGCCGTTGGAGACAAGCACGATTGCGTCGGGAGACCCGCGGTCACACGGGATCGCAAGGCCTTGCATACGCAGCGCGTCGGCTCTTATGGACAATCCTTGCCACGGTGGTCCGGAGGCCGGCGCCGTGATCGCGACGACCGCTTCCGCCATGCCGTACGATGGTTTGAGCGTGTTGGAGCGGAGGCCGACGGGCCGCATCGAAGTCTCGAACCGCTCGAGAATGTTGGCGAAGACTGGCTCGGCGCCGACCCATGCATAACGCCAGGTGGAGAGGTCGAGGTTCTCCGCGATCGCCCTTCCTGAAAATCTTGCAAGGATGCCGTAGGCAGAGGGCGGGTTTGGGGAAAGCGTCGCTCGAGTGTGTGAAATTGCCTGAAGAAGGCAGAGTGGAAATCGGGCGAATTGCTCCGTGGGGATGAGCGTGAGTTCGATGTCGTTCACGAGAGCGTGAACGAAGGCGCCGGAGAATCCCATGTCGTGAGTCAACGGCAGCCAGCTCACCATGTGGTCAGCGCTGTTGATCGCGGCGCGACGGGAGGACGCCTGGCAGTTCGCGAGGAGCATCTCGTGGGTGACGGGAACGACTTTCGATCGCCCGGTACTACCCGAAGTCAGTTGCAGGAGGGCGACGGACCTGGAGCCGGTGATTACCGGCAGACATGGGCCCCGGGGGCCAGTCTGGTGCGGTGCGGAGGCAACGGACGGTACCCGGGCAAGGTCGGCGACGGTGACCGATTCCGGGACGACGGCGCCGAAGTCCTTTGATGTGATCAGGAATTCCGGCTCGGTAGCTTCCAAGCCCTCGAGGAAGCGATGCTCGCCGGCCGTGCCGGCGCCGACAGGCTCCGGGAGGACGGTGACTGCAGCGCCGCAGTACCAGGCGGCAATCAGCGAGGCGATCAGTTCGAGAGACGTCGGAGCGGCGGTTGCCACGACCGACCCAGGTCGGACGCCAAGGTCGTAGAGTCCCGTCGCCCATTGGGCGACGCGGCCGCGCAGGTGGGATGCATCCCAGGTTTCGAGTGTGTTCCGTCCGTGCCACAGGTTCACCGCGGCTGTGCGGGACGCGAGGAGATGGGGGAGGAGCATGGGCGGACAGGGGGCGCGTGCGCGTTCCAGATCAGGCTTCTCGGGTCAATTCACGTGCGTGCAATCGTCAGGTAATTGAAACATCCTGATCTTTCGACGGTGCAACTGAACGTTCCTGCCACCGCGCTCGCCGCGGTTTTGCCCAGATCGAGCAGTGCCTGGCTGTCGCGAACGATCATCCACCAGTCCATCATGGCCTCGCAGTAGCCGAGGTTGGCGGCACCGGGATCGAGATTGCCGATGATGCAGGATCCACCGGGCTTCAGCAGGGCGAGCATCTTCCTCGTGACGTCCGTTGCGTAGGTGTCCGTCAGGTAGTCGAAGAGCCCCATGGCATATACGATATGTGCCTCGGGAAGGCGCGGCAGAGGTTCCTTGACGACATTGATTCTGATGGGGCGAGTCACCGCGGCGTCGTGCGCAGTCGACGCGATCGACAGGGACAGAGGGTCGTTGTCCAGGAACGTGATGCTGCCAAACTCGATGTCTTCGTTATCAAGGTTCTCGAGTTCGCGCGCATGACCGCAAGCGAGCGAGACGACGTGCACGGGCCCGCGGGAGTCCGCTTCGACCAGCCTCTTTCTCATCATGTCGACCCGATCACGGGCGGACCTGGACTGCGGCGCACCCTGGGTGATTTCATATATCGAACGGCCCAGCGTGCTCGCGTCCGCGACATGGCGTTCGACCGAAGGGTGCCGGTACGCGAAGTCCATGAGCGTCGCGTCGCCGGGATAACCTCGTGGCTTGACCAGACCCCAGCGCGTGTATGGATCGTGCGATAGAAAGAAGCGCCACTGTCTGACGAGCGGCGACGTTCTCACGAACTCCTTCCAGGAGGCTTCGGCGCTTCGCGACCGGAATTGCTCCAGTGCGCCCATGAAACCCGGAGTCGCGTCGACGGAGGGGGAAGTGAATTCCGAGAGATCAGCGTATGCGGCGTTCATGACTCGTTTCTCTGGTGTCGATGGTTGTTCCATGCGGCTGCTTCCACGGTGGGCGGCAGGACATGTTGTCTTCAGCTAGGCAATCCACTTTCGCGATGCTGCGCAGACGCCGTTCAGCGAATGTCAGGAAGCCGCGTTGGTGAGATTAGGTGCGGCGAACGGCACGGGCATCACCAATTTGAATGATGAATCGCGCCGTGTTTTCTGGCAGATCGGGTTCGCCTTGATGGCAGTTCCGGAATGAGGCATGTCGCAGGACGGCATGCCCGGTCTATGAAGCCGTTCGCACCTGATCCTTTTGGATCAGGTGCGAACGGCTGAAGCGCTTGCGCAGCCTTCACGCGTGTCCGACGTGATGCCTTCGTGACAGAAATGAGGTGGGAGAGTCGGGCACGCGAACGAAGGAATTACAAGAAGTCGCAGTTGCCGTTTTGTGCTTGTTCACGCACTTGACATCGGGGCGGGCTGCTCACCTACAGCAGTGACGTATGCCCAGCGTACCGGTGGCGCCGCAACCCATGGCCCCATGTGTTAGCGGTCCCGGAGCTGACGCAGTCACCCGGAAGCCTCCGGGAGGCATCCCTACGGCGGCATGAACTCAGGGCCGCCGCTTCCCGGAGCCCTATTTGGCTGGCGCCGGGTAGCGACGGTACATGAACGGGAAGCTACCCCAAGATTGAACGACTACGCCAGGTCGAAGCGATCGAGGTTCATGACCTTGCTCCATGCAGCGACGAAGTCCGTGACGAACTTGTCGCCGGCGTCGTCGCTTCCGTATACCTCGGCCAGCGCCCGCAGCTCGGAGTTCGAGCCGAACACGATGTCGACGCGGGTACCTGTCCACCTGGGTGCACCTGTCGCACGGTCACGACCGTCGTATACGCCCGCGGTGTCGGCCGACGGTTTCCACTCCGTCTCCATGTCGAGCAGATTCACGAAGAAGTCGCTGGTCAGGGTTCCGGGCCTCGTCGTGAGTATCCCGTGCCTGGATTGACCCGCGTTGGCACCCAAGGCGCGCATTCCTCCGATGAGCACCGTCATCTCCGGGGCGGAGAGGGTCAGCAACTGGGCGCGATCGAGCAGTAGTTCCTCGGCGGAGCCCTCGAGACCGTCGCAGGCGTAGTTGCGGAAACCGTCCGCCGCGGGTTCGAGCACCGCGAACGATTCGACGTCGGTCTGCTCCTGCGACGCGTCGGTACGACCCGGCGAGAAGGGGACCTCGACGGCATGCCCGGCCTTCGCCGCGGCGTCTTCGATCGCCGCGCAGCCACCCAGCACGATCAGATCGGCGAGCGAGATCTTCTTCCCGCCGGTTTGCCCGCGATTGAACTCGTGCCGGATGATCTCGAGCCTGCCGAAGACGCTCTCGAGTTCGGCGGGTTCGTTCACCGCCCAGTCCTTCTGTGGCGCCAGTCGTATGCGTGCGCCGTTGGCGCCGCCGCGCTTGTCGGAATCCCGGTACGTGGACGCCGATGCCCACGCGGTCTTCACGAGCTGCGCCGTGGACAAGCCGGAGGCGAGGATCGACGACTTCAGTGTCGCGATGTCCCGGGCATCGACGATCGCGTGGTCGACCGGAGGCACCGGGTCCTGCCACAGCAGTACTTCCCTCGGGACGTCGGGGCCGAGGTAGCGAGTGACGGGCCCCATGTCGCGATGGGTCAACTTGTACCATGCGCGCGCAAACGCATCGGCGAACGCACGGGGATCCTTGTGGAAGCGGCGCGCGATCGGCTCGTAGGCGGGATCGAAACGCAGGGACAGGTCTGCCGTCGTCATCATCGGGCGGTGCTTCGTCGAGGGGTCGTGGGCATCCGGGATCATGTGCTCGTCGCGGACATCCTTCGCGAGCCACTGCCATGCACCCGCAGGGCTCTTCACGAGCTCCCACTCGTATCCGAACAGCATGTCGAAATAGCCCGTGTCCCACTTCGTCGGATTGGGTTTCCAGGCGCCCTCGATGCCGCTCGTCGTGGCATGGACACCTTTGCCTGAGCCGAACCCGTTCTTCCAGCCCAGACCCATCTGCTCCAGGGGCGCGGCTTCCGGCTCGGGACCGACGAGTGACGGATCGCCCGCGCCGTGGCACTTGCCGAATGTGTGACCGCCCGCCACGAGCGCCACGGTTTCCTCGTCGTTCATGGCCATTCGGGCGAACGTTTCGCGAACGTCCCGTCCCGATGCGACGGGATCCGGATTGCCGTTGGGACCTTCCGGGTTTACGTAGATGAGACCCATCTGGACGGCCGCCAGAGGATTCTCGAGCTCGCGATCGCCCGAGTACCGTTTGTCACCGAGCCATTCCGCCTCGGATCCCCAGTAGACGTCTTCTTCGGGCTCCCAGATGTCCTCGCGCCCGCCACCGAAGCCGAAGGTCCGGAAGCCCATGGATTCCAGGGCACAGTTGCCGGCGAGGATCATGAGATCCGCCCAGGAGATCTTCCGGCCGTACTTCTTCTTGATGGGCCAGAGGAGCCGGCGCGCCTTGTCGAGGTTGCCGTTGTCGGGCCAACTGTTGATCGGCGCGAACCTCTGGTTCCCTGTGCTCGCACCACCTCGCCCGTCGGAGATGCGGTAGGTGCCCGCACTGTGCCACGCCATGCGGATGAACAGAGGCCCGTAGTGCCCCCAGTCGGCGGGCCACCAGTCCCGTGAGTCCGTCATGAGGGCATGGAGGTCCTTCTTCACTGCGGCGAGGTCCAGTTGCCTGAACTGCTCGGCATAGTCGAATCGCTCGCCCATGGGATTCGTCCTGGCCGAGTGCTGGCTCAGGATCTTCAGGTTCAGCCGGTTCGGCCACCAGTCCCTGTTCGAGCGGGCGCCGTCCGTGGTGCGCGCGCCGTGAATGGCTGCAAAGGGGCACTTCGATTCGCTGGACATGACTGGTTCCTCTCGATTGGCGTTGCAGGTGCATCCGAATCTAACGGCTGGAAAACAATCGATCCAATTGTTTCTGTCGATCGTTCCGATCGACTCGCTCGCTGGGGGGTGACGATGGTCGCGTAGTCGTCGGACCGGTTCCGACCGCAGAGCGTGCAGGTTGCTGCCTGGGTCGAGCAGACGGGAAGCCTGATCGTGGAGGGGGCACCGGCGGCGCCGATGGCGGCGTCTCAGGGGGGCGCTGCCGCGCGCCCCTCGTCAGCATCGACCGGGCGTTGCGGGAGCGCCGTGAGCGGGCGATATCGAGGCTGTCGCGTGTGGCTTGACGGGAACTCGTGTCAGTGTCGCTTGCCGGAGTGGCGGCAGGGCGCGAGCGGTCGGCGCAAGGCCCTCCCGAGCATGTGTGATCCTGACCGACACCAGGCAGGGTTCCGAAGCATGGCGTCAACGGGCGCTGCCAGGTCCTTGGACAGGACGGGGTGCACGGCAGACAGGCCGGATCCTGCCGCAAAGCGTCCAATCCGGTCTTCGGAAATTCGGCATGTCTCGCCGCGCGCGGTCGCGGTGACCGTGTTCGCGACACGACTGTAGGGATATACACCTACCTCGCGGCGGGAGGTTCGGGGCGATCCGTGTGAAAGGCGGACCGACAGCACTTATTTTCGGATGCGAAAAGAAAAACGGCTGCCTCGAGGCAGCCGTTTTTCAGATTTGCGTGTTCGGACGAGTGGCCCGATACGCACGTGCGTCAGACGTGCCGCGCAGCGACTGCGGTGCGACGCGATGTGGCGGCCGTTGACCGTGTGGAACGGGTGCCGCTTCCGGACGCTTCCGTACGCAGCCGGCGGTAAAGGTCGGGCTTGGCGTTCTTGAGGAACGAAATGACTTCGTAGTCGGCCTTCGTGAGGCGCGCGATGTCGATGCGATCGACGTGGACGAGCCGCAGAAGCTGCTGCACGGGCTTCGGCATGCTGCGGCCGCTCTCGTAGCGCGAGCCGCCGCTCTGGGTGACACCGATCATGCCCCAGAACTGCTGTTGATTCAGCCCCAGCCGGTGACGGATGTCGCGCGGGTTGGAGATCTTGCCTTGGTTCTTCATGCTTACCTCATTGCCTGTATACGCTTCGAACGCGGTACGTCGTCGCACGTTTTGCCTGGTGATGTGCGCCGCGCCGGGTGATCCGGCGAGATGGCGCACGACTCTGGAGGCTGCGACAGATCGATGAGACGAGCATCCCGGAGCAAGTACGACGGCATCCGGAAACGTTCGGATGGGGTCGAGACGGCCTTCATCGACGTGTCCTCACTTCCTGACGGGCGATGGTTGCAACTGGCATTCCATGGCTGGGCTGTCAAGCTTTTGCGAAGCCGCCGGCATATCCTGAATGGTTAGCCAGCCTGCATGAATTTCCGACACGGGCCCTCCCGCGGAGAGCTTCCCCGGGTCGCGATGTCGCCTGTCGCGGTCCGTTTGACCCGTTTTCCCCGGGGGCGCTATAGTGCTCGTTTAGTCGGGGTGTAGCGCAGCCCGGTAGCGCGCCTGCTTTGGGAGCAGGATGTCGGAGGTTCGAATCCTCTCACCCCGACCATCGCCGTCCCGCTGTGCGAGGGGCGCGCACGGTGCCCGTAGCTCAATCGGATAGAGCACCGGCCTTCTAAGCCGGGGGTTGGGGGTTCGATCCCCTCCGGGCACGCCAGCCGCTCCCGACGTTCCGTTGCAGGATCGGTTTACAGCGACCGGGGTTTTGGTCATACTCCGCGCCCTCGACGGGGCTGCTCGCAGCAGTGTCCTTCGATGGTGGCGGTAGCTCAGTTGGTAGAGTCCCGGATTGTGATTCCGGTTGTCGTGGGTTCGAGTCCCATCCGCCACCCCAGACCTCCGCTCCTCGCCCCGCATTGCCCACCTTCGTCCGCGCGTCATGCTTCGCCTCCAGGGTCTGACTCTCCGCAGAGGCACGAAACTGCTCCTGGAGAGCGCATCGCTCTCGGTGTTTCCGGGCCAGAAGATCGGCATCGTGGGGCCCAACGGTTCCGGCAAGTCCAGCCTGTTCGCCCTGTTGCGCGGTGAACTGCTGCCGGACGCCGGCGAAATCGATCTTCCGCGTGACTGGGTGCTGGCACACGTCGCCCAGGAGGTCCCGGACCTCGAGCGCGGATCCCTGGACTTCGTGATCGACGGGGATGCCGAACTTCGGCAACTGGAGTCGGATCTCGCCCGGGAGGACGCCGACGGTCACCGCATCGGCGAACTCCATGCGCGCATCGCGGACATCGAGGGCCACTCGGCCCGTTCGAGAGCCGCATCCCTGATGGCTGGTCTCGGGTTCTCGCCCGACGATCATGACCGGAGCGTCAGGGAGTTCTCGGGTGGATGGCGTGTCAGGCTGCAGCTCGCCCGCGCGCTCATGTGCCGCTCGGACCTGTTGCTTCTCGACGAACCCACCAACCACCTCGATCTCGACGCGGTCTTCTGGCTGGAGTCCTGGCTCAGGGCCTACCGGGGCACGCTGCTCGTGATCTCGCACGATCGTGAATTCCTCGACAACGTCGTCCAGGGCATCTGTCACTTCGATCAGGGGACCCTGCGGAGCTACGCGGGCGGGTACTCGGCATTCGAACGCACGCGCGCCGAAGTGCTCTCGCACCAGCAGGCACTCTACGAGAAGCAGCAGCGGCAGATCGAGCATCTGGAGGCGTTCGTGCGCCGTTTCCGTGCGAAGGCGACGAAGGCCCGTCAGGCGCAGAGCCGGCTGAAGGCGCTCGACCGCATGAGCGTCATCGCACAGGTCCAGGCGACGACACCGTTCGAATTCGAGTTTGCGGATCCGGGCGGGTTCGCGGACCCGCTGCTGTCGCTCGAGAAGGTGGGGGCGGCCTACGGCGAGAGTGTCGTGCTCGAGGCGGTCGACTGCGTGATCCGCCCGGGCGCGCGGATAGGGCTGCTGGGGAGAAACGGCGCAGGGAAGTCCACCCTCGTGCGGCTCATCGCGGGCACCCTGACCCCGACCGGTGGACAGCGCCTTCTCGGGCGCGACGTGCGCATCGGGTATTTCGCGCAGCATCAGGTGGAACAGCTGCGGTCGGACGACTCCGCACTCGGACACCTTGCACGACTCGACCCCAGGGCGCGCGAGCAGGACTTGCGGGACTTCCTGGGAGGCTTCAACTTCCGTGGCGACGCCGTCCTCGCGGCCGTCGACACGATGTCCGGGGGTGAAAGAGCTCGCCTCGCGCTCGCCCTGATCACCTACTCCAGGCCGCACCTCCTGTTGCTCGACGAGCCCACGAACCATCTGGACATGGAGATGCGAAACGCGCTCGCGCTCGCTCTCCAGTCGTTCACGGGAGCCATGGTGCTCGTTTCCCACGACCGTGCGCTGCTGCGAACGACTGTCGACGATCTCTGGCTCGTGGCGGATCGGAAGGTGCGGCCCTTCGACGGCGACCTGGACGAGTACCGCGCCTGGCTGGAAGCCGCCGCCGCCCCGGAGCGGGACCCGGCCGGACGCGCGCCGGATGGCACGACGCGGAAGGAGCAGAAGCGTGTCGAGGCAGAAGCCCGGCAACGCGCGGCGAGTGCACGGAAGCCCATCGAGCAGCGACTGAAGCAGGTCGAAAGCGCGATGAGCCGTCACGAGGAACGGCTCCGGGCACTTGAAGCGCGCCTTGCGGCCCCCGATATCTACGATGCGCAGCGGAAGGACGAACTCAAGGCCGGCCTGCTGGAGCAGTCGGACGTCCGACGCGAACTCGAGGCGCTGGAGGAAGAATGGCTGGCGCTGCATGAGAAGCTCGAGGCCGTCGTCTCCGGCTGAGGGGCGGTTGCCCACCGTCCGACCGACCTTGCCGAGGCCGGTTCCGGAACTCGCGACCGTCCGGCCCTTCTAAAGCGCGGTATCTCACTTCGTCCTTGTCGGGAGTGTTCTCGTGAAGCGTGTGTTCCTGTTCCTGTCGACCAACCTCGCAGTCATCGTCCTGCTTTCCATCACGGCGCAGGTGCTCGGTGTGAACCGTTGGCTGACTGCCAACGGGCTCAACCTCGGCGGTCTCCTCGTGTTCGCGTCCCTGTTCGGCTTCGGCGGTGCGTTCATCTCGCTCGCGATGTCCAAGTGGATGGCCAAGCGCTCGACGGGGGCAGTCGTGATCGAGAATCCGCGCGATCCCGCCGAGCGGTGGCTGGTCGAGACCGTGCGCCGTCAGGCCGAACGGGCCGGTATCGGCATGCCGGAAGTCGCGATCTACGACGCTCCCGAAATCAACGCGTTTGCCACCGGCATGAATCGCAACGAAGCCCTCGTCGCCGTCAGCACGGGGCTTCTTCGCAACATGAGCCGGGACGAGGCCGAGGCGGTCCTCGGACACGAGGTGAGTCACGTCGCCAACGGCGACATGGTCACGCTGACCCTCATTCAGGGGGTCGTCAACACCTTCGTGATCTTCCTGTCGAGGATCGTGGGCTACGTCGTCGACCGCGTCATCCTGAAGAACGAGCGTGGCTATGGAATCGGTTTCTTCGTGGCCACGATGGTGTCGGAAGTCGTGCTCGGGCTGCTCGCGAGCATCATCGTAATGTGGTTCAGCCGCCAACGGGAGTTCCGGGCGGATGCGGGGGGCGCGGGGCTGGCCGGCCGTGACAAGATGATCGCGGCCCTGGAGCGGCTGAAGCAGATCCACGAGCCGTCGACGCTGCCCGAGGGCATGCAGGCATTCGGCATCGCCGGGGGCCTCGGGGGAGGACTCAAGGTTCTCATGATGTCGCATCCACCACTGGAGCAGAGGATCGCCGCCCTGAGGTCCGCGGCGACGACGGGCTGATTCGGCCCCCGGCCCCGACCAGGTCGAAACCCGTGGGAGAATCCTCCCGCGGGTTTTTTTTGGGCGCTTCGCTGTCCCCCTGCGGGCCCGCGAGACTCCGGGAGGCGGAACCTTGGAACGAATCGAACGAACCGTCCTGATCGCGGCGCTGGCACTGCTCGTCGTCGCGTGTTTTCTCGTCTTGAGGCCGTTCCTGTCGGCGACCCTCTGGGCGGCGATCCTCGCGCTCACCACCTGGCCGCTGTTCTGCCGGCTGCGTCAGGCGCTCGGCGGGCGGGCGTCGATCGCTGCGTTCGTGATGACGATAGGCGTCATCCTCGTTCTCGTCATACCACTCACGTTCGGAGGGATCGCACTCGCGCAGAGCGCGGAACCCTGGCTTGAGGGCGCGAAACACTGGCTCGACCGCGGACTGCCCCAGCCGCCGGACTGGGTGGCGGGCATCCCCCTCGCCGGGCAGTGGCTACACGAGAAGTGGCAGGGGCTCGCCAGTGACGGTGGCAACGCCATTCGCGAACTGAAGCCCCTGCTCGAGCCGGCCAAGAAGTGGGCCATCTCGGCAGGTAGAAGCCTGGGGGAGAGTGTCTTCACGCTTCTGCTCAGTGCGATGATCGTCTTCTTCCTCTGGCGGGACGGCGAGGAACTCGCGAGCCGTGTGAGCCGCATTGCGGAACGCGTGGTCGGCGAGCGTGCGTTCCAGCTGGCCGAGATCGTGCGAAACACCGTCCGCGGCACCGTGTACGGAATTCTCGGCACC
Organism: Betaproteobacteria bacterium; assembly: GCA_016125475.1. Taxonomy (GTDB): domain Bacteria; phylum Pseudomonadota; class Gammaproteobacteria; order Burkholderiales. Next base: position 33,979 of record WGLR01000011.1, on the reverse strand, counting down.
GCGATGGCTCAGGGTGCCCTTGCCGCCGTCGGGCTCGCCGTCGCGGGCGTGCCCGGGGCGCTGGTGCTGGGCGTCGCGACCTTCTTCCTCTCGGTGGTTCCGATCGGACCGCCGCTGATCTGGGGGCCCGCCGCCTTCTGGCTCTATCAGCAGGACAGGGTGGGCTGGGCCATCTTTCTGTTCATCTGGGGCGCCGCGGTGGTGAGCAGCGTCGACAACCTGGTGAAGCCTCTCCTGATCAGCCGGGGTTCCAAGCTGCCGTTCATACTCGTCTTCACCGGCGTGCTGGGCGGCGTGATCGCGTTCGGGTTCGTGGGGATCTTTCTCGGCCCCACGCTGCTCGCGGTCGCGTATCGACTGCTGGACGAGTGGTCTGCACGGGCGGTATCCGTCGCGGGCGCGGACAGTCCCGGACCCGCCACCGGCGAGCGTGCGGAATAGTCGTGCTCAAGATCCCGGGGAATCGCCCGTTACTCCGGACATGAACTCCGGAGGCTCCGACCATCATGGCTGCTGACGCGATTGCCGCTGTTTCCCCGGCTCTTTCCCAGGCCCAGTTCGGTGCTCGTCTCGAGACCGCGGTCCTGCGCAAGGCCATGGATGCCCAGGCACAGGTTGCGCTGGGGCTCGTGAGTCTCATTCCCCAGGCGCCGGCTCTCGCTACGAGCGGGACGCTCGGCACACGCGTGAACACGTTCGCGTAATCCCCCTTCCGCGGGGCTCCCCCCGACACCTGCGATCCGTGCGATCATCGTCCCGGACGGTCCGTTCGAGACCGGAACGGGAGGGGAGTGCATGGAAGGTCCTGTCAGTACCGCGACGGTCGAATCGCTGAAGGCGCGGGTCGGCACCGAACTCGGCGTATCGGAATGGGTGAGGATCGATCAGGCGATGATCGACAACTTCGCGAACCTCACCTTCGACACCTACTTCATCCACGTCGACCCGGCGCGAGCCGAAGGTACCCGGTTCGGGCACACGATCGCACACGGCTTCCTCACGTTGTCCCTCCTGTCCAACATGGCGTACGAGGTGTGTCCCGCCGTGGAGGGCTCCCACACGAGCGTGAACTACGGCTTCAACCGGCTTCGTTTCGTTGCGCCGGTTCGCGAGGGCGCTCGCGTTCGTGGCCGTTTCGTCCTCAAGGCGTTCGAGGTCGGCGCGTCCCGATGGCAGGCGACCTACGACGTCACGATCGAGATCGAGAACGAATCCAGGCCGGCCATCTCCGCGGAGTGGCTCACGGCCGGATTCTTCTGAAACGACACGCAGGAGGGAGGTTTCGCATGTCACTGTTCGATCTGGGGGGCAAGGTCGCCATCGTGACGGGGTCGTCGCGCGGCATAGGCCGCGCGATCGCCGAGAGGCTCGCCGAGCACGGTGCGAAAGTGGTGATCTCGTCGCGCAAGGCAGGCCCCTGCAGCGAGGTCGCTGACGCCATCAACCGCGCCAGGGGCGACGGAACGGCCATTCCGGTGCCGGCGAACATCTCCTCGAAGGACGATCTCGCGGCGCTCGTCGCCAGGACGCGCGATGCATTCGGACGTGTCGACGTTCTGGTGTGCAACGCGGCTTCGAATCCCTATTACGGGCCGCTGGCGGGCATTTCGGACGACCAGTTCCGGAAGATTCTCGACAACAACGTGATCGCGAATCACTGGCTGATCCAGATGGTGGCGCCCGAGATGATCGAGCGCAGGGACGGCGCGATCATCATCGTCTCGTCCATCGGAGGCCTTCGGGGCTCGCCTGTCATCGGGGCGTACAACATCTCCAAGGCTGCCGACTTCCAGCTCGCGCGCAACCTCGCGGTGGAGTACGGGCCGCACAACATCCGCGTGAACTGCATCGCGCCGGGGCTCATCAAGACGGACTTCGCGCGCGCACTCTGGGAGAACCCCGAGACGCTCGCACGCTACACGAGCACGACCCCCCTGCGGCGGATAGGCGAGCCCGACGAGATTGCAGGTATCGCGGTGCTGCTCTCCTCGAAGGCAGGGTCCTTCATCACCGGCCAGGGCATCGTTGCCGACGGTGGCGTGACCATCACCTGAGACCGACGAGCATGAGCCGGAAGGTGTTCATAGGCTGCGGCGCGGGGTTCTCGGGAGACCGCATCGATGCGGCAGTTCCCGTCGTCCGGACACTCTCGCGACTGGACGGGGAGCGGTTCCTGATCTACGAGGTCCTGGCGGAGCGGACGCTCGCGATTGCACAGAAGCTCCGGCGCGACGATCCCGACAAGGGATATTCGCCGTTTCTCGACGCCTACCTTTCTCGCGTGCTGGCCGACTGTCACGCGCACGGGATTCGCATCGTCACCAACATGGGCGCGGCGAACCCGCTCGGGGCCGCGAAGCGCGTGCAGGCGCTCGCGGCGGAACTCGGTGTCCGCGGCCTCAGGGTCGCCGCCGTGACGGGTGACGATCTGCTGGCCACCCTGTCCGAAGCGGAGATCCTCGCGCATCCGCGCATCGAAGGTCTCGACCCTGAAGTACGGAAGCTCGTTGCGGCCAACGCCTACATGGGGGCACGCCCGATCGCCGAGGCGCTTGCGACGGGCGCCCACGTCGTCCTGGTCGGCCGCACGACCGACGCGGCGTTGTCGCTCGGGCCCCTCGTCCATGTGCACGGCTGGGGAGAGAACGACCTGGACCTGCTCGCACAGGGGACCGTTTGCGGACACCTGCTGGAATGCGGGGCGCAGGTGACGGGTGCGTATTTCGCCGATCCCGGGTTCAAGGATGTCGACGACCTCGCGCACGTGGGATTTCCGATTGCCGAGGTGGATGCCCACGGCGAACTGCTGATCACGAAGGCCGCGGATACCGGCGGTCTCGTCGACCGGGCAACGGTGATCGAGCAGCTGCTCTACGAGGTACACGACCCGCGCAACTATCTCACGCCGGATGTCACGCTCGATCTGGGGGAAGTCACGGTCGACCAGGTCGGCCTGAATCGTGTGCAGGTGAGCGGCGCTCGCGGCAAGGAACCCCCCGCGACACTCAAGGCCACCGTGTGCTTCGATGCCGGATGGCTGGGCGAGGGCGAGATCACCTATTCCGGGCCGAACGCGCTCGCGCGTGCCCGTCTGGCCGCGTCCGTCGTGCGCACGCGGTGCACGGAGATCGGCATCACCGAAAGGGTCCGCGTGGACGTGCTCGGAACGCAGGCGGTCTTCGACGGCGATGCCCCGCAACGACGCCCGACAGTAGAGTTCCCCGCGGACGGCGAGTACCGCGTGCGCGCTGCGGCACGCAGCGCCCATCGCCACATCGCCCAGCAGGTCGCGGACGAAGTGCTGAGCCTCTACTGTTCCGGTCCCGCCGCCGGCGCCGGCGTGCGCCAGAACGTGACGGCCCAGATCGGCACGGCATCGATCCTGGTGGATCGCGCGCACGTCACGCCGGGCATCACCGTGGTGGACGCATCATGAACGAAGTGGACGTCCCCTTGCACGCCGTCGCGCACGCACGAGCGGGCGACAAGGGCAACCGGTCCAACGTGAGCGTCATCCCGTACCTGCCCGAGGCGTTCCCGTACCTGCTCGCCCAGGTGACGGAGGCCAGGGTACTGGAGGTATTCGCGCACAAGGGCGCCACGGCCTGCTCGCGCTACGTGCTGCCACGGCTGCCGGCCATGAATTTCGTGATCGACAACGCGCTGGAAGGCGGCGTCAACTACAGCCTGGGCCTCGACGGTCACGGGAAGTCGCTGTCGTTCATGCTGCTCGGTGACATCGTCGTGCGCGTTCCCGAACATTGCGTCCCGACGCACCGGCAGCCACGCTGACGGGCGGCGGACGGATCGCCGTAAAGCCGTATCCCGCATTCGCGGAGGAATCGAGAAACGTGGGGCACGTGATCTCGCCCCGCACGACGACGGAGGAGAAGCGCGATGAGCTGGCGACGCGGGTGGATCAGTGTCTTTCTTTTCACGCTGGCCATGATCAACTACGTCGACCGTGTCGCGCTGTCGGTCGCGTCCCATTCGATCAGCGAGGAGTTCGGTCTGTCGAAGATCGCGATGGGCTACCTCTTTTCCTCGTTCCTCTGGACGTATCTGCTATGCCTGCTTCCGATGGGGATCCTCGTCGACCGTTTCGGTTCCAGGGCCCTGAACGCCGTCGGGATCGCGGTCTGGTCCGCTGCCACGATGCTGACGGGTGCCGCGTGGAGTTTCGGAACGCTCATCGCCACGCGGCTCGCGATGGGCGTCGGCGAGGCGACGACGTTCCCGACGGGCGGGCGCGTGGTCCGCGAGTGGATTCCGGCGCGCGAACGAGGTCTCACCAACGCGATCTTCATGGCCGGCACGCAGGCCGGGCCTGCCGTCGGTGCGCTGATCGTCGCGTGGATCGTGAGTCGGATGGGCTGGCGCGGTTCGTTTCTCGTCGTGGGGGCGGTCGGCTTCGTCTGGCTCGTCGCGTGGCTCGTCTGGTACGACGTTCCCGAGCGCGTTCGCTGGCTGGGTCGCGAAGAGCGCGACAAGATCCTGCGCGAGCGGGACGCAGACACCGAGGCTCTCACGCGACGCAGCGGCTCGAGCCGCGTGCTCGACCTTCTCGGTACCCGGACCATGTGGGGCCTCGCGCTCGCGAACGGCTGCGCGGTCTACACGCAGTATCTCTTCCTGACGTGGCTGCCGAGCTACCTTCAGGAGACCCGGCATCTGGACGTGGTGAAGACGGGCCTGTTCACGGCGGTGCCGTACGCAGGGGCCGCCGTGCTCGGCATCGTGCTGGGCCGTGTGAGTGACAGGATCCTCACGCACGACGCCGTGGGGCAGGGGCGGCGACGTTCGATGGACGTGGTGATGATGCTGTCGTCGGCCGTGATACTGTTCACGCCGTTCGTCGACAGCACGATCGTCATCCTCGCACTGTTCACGCTGTCGCTCACAGGCATCGCGACGGCGATCTCGCTCAACTTCTCGCTCGTGAACGACCTGCTTCGCAGCGCGGAGGACAGTGGCAAGGCGATGTCGATCCTGATCGTCGGCGGCAATGTCTTCGGGATCCTCGCCCCGATCGTGACGGGTTACGTGATCGAGTGGACCGGCAGCTACAACTGGGCGTTCGGGATTGCAGGCCTGCTGCTCGTGACGGGCGCGACGATCATGCTCACCATGACCCGGTCGCCGATAGAGATCGAGTCCTCGCGGATGGGAGCGGCCGGCCCCGCCTGAAGGAGGGGTGGGTCGGCCAGCGCGGTGTCGGGCGGGGAGTCCGTCGAGGCTCGGGCGGCACTGGGGACACCGGATCGTCGTACCCCCGGATGCCGTGCCGGTTGCGATAAACTCCGCGGGTTTCAAATCGATCCGGAGCCTGAAAGTGATTCACCCGTCCATTCGCAATGCCCTCGCCGTGCTCGCGACGCTCGCCTGTTCCCTCCCGGCCAGCGCCGACGGCACCGCGGCTGCCCAGTACCTCAAGGGGAGCCTGTCGATCGACGTCTCAGGTGGTGACGTGAGCATGCAGCTGCGTCTGCCGATGACGAGAGCCACGGCCGAAACCGCGGACAAGCAGAACATTCCGCCTACCGAGGTCGTCGACCGGCTCAAGGCGGCCGACAAGATGTTCGCATTCCCGGAAGCAGCGAAGTGCAGCTCGGACTATGTCGCCGCGTTCACGGTCAATGCGCAGGGTCGTCCGACGAAGGGAGACGGAAACATCCAGGCGATGTACCGCTTCCACTGCGACGGCCCCGCTTCCGGCAAGCTCGCCGTCAGGATCTTCGAGACTCTGCCCGGTTTCGAGGAACTCAAGGTCCAGGTCAGCACGGAGAAGGGCCACCACGGCGCAGACCTCACGCCCGCTTCGGGCGACGTCTCGCTCTGACCCTTCGGCCCGCATCCCGGACGCGCGGTTGCTCGTCCGGGATGCGGGCATCACGGCTTCTCAGGTCGTGGAGAGCGTCCCTTCATCCAGAAAACGGCGGAGCGCCCGCGAACAGTCTGCGGCGTGTGAAAACGGCAGCCCGTGTCTGGCATGCGGGAAGATCTGCAGGCGTGCGTTCGGGAGCTTCGCGTGAAGATCGGCCATGATCTTCACCGGGATGAACGGGCTCGAATCGCCGTGCAGCAGCAACGCCCGTTGCGTCAGCGCGGGTAGCCGGGACGAGAGGTCTGCACCGACCAGGAGCTTCACGGCACGCAGGACGAACTCGGGCGAGGCGCCTGCCTGTTCCCGCTCGTACCAGGCCCACATCGCGGGGTCGATGGCGTCTTCGTAGAAGCGTCGCCCCATCATGTGTCTGGACCAGGCAGCCATGCCACCCCGGTCCATGGTCTCCTTCCAGTCGTCCAGATTCTGGATCGATCCGCCGAGGTGCGCGCCGTTGCTCACCGTGAGAGACCGGACACGGTCGGGCCGATCGAGCGCGGCCAGCAGCGCGATGGTGCCCCCGATCGACTCTCCCACCAGATGAAACTGCCCGACGTCTGCGGCGTCGGCCACCCGGAAAAGGTCTTGCGCGAGCAGTTCGAGCGTCAGGGGCGCGTCAGCCGGGGGGTGGTCCGACCGACCGTGGCCGCGCATGTCGAAGGTGACGATGCGATACCTGTCCGCCAGCGCCGGGAACCAGCCGGCCCAGGTTTCGCTGGTGGCCCCGAGGCCGTGATGGAAGAGGATCGTCTGCGGGCTCGAGACCCACGGCGCGACGAGATCGTGGACCGCGAAGTGCAGGATGCTGTCAGGAGAGGTGATAGTGGGCATGAGTGTCTCCTCGACGGGAGGGGCCGTCGTCGCTGGTTAGTGTAGTCGGGGGCTGCAGGTGCATGGGGAATCCGTCGGGAAGGCTTGTCCATGGCGACGACTGCATTCTCTGCGCGAAGGTCACGGCCACTATCACGGCGGCCAGATGGGCCTGCCATGCGACGTGAATTCCGGCCGGTAGACTCGACGCGTGTGTGAGGTGGCCGGTGAAGTCGAGGGCGGTCTTGGCGATTGCGAGCAGGGTGATGCATCCCAGGAGGACTCGCGCGGCGGGAGCGCGCCGCCAAAGCTGCAGGCCGGCGGCGGTACCCAGAAGGGCCGCAATCGCCGAAGCACCTCGATACTCGGCGAGACCGGGCGCCGTGACAACGAGGGCCAGGGAGATGAGCGGTGCCCCCGCGAGCAACAGGATCCGTATCGCACGCGAGCCCAGTTCACGCTCGGCAATCGCGCCGACGATCGCGAGGGCGAAGATGTCCGTCGCAGCATGTGTCGATGAGAAATGGATCACGTGGCCTGTCCAGAGGCGCCAGACTTCCCCGTGCATGAGGGCTAGTCGATCCCAGGAGAGCGACTCGATGACGCTGTCGGGTGCGAACGCGAGGGCACCGCAAGCGATGAGGAGCGTGATCGTCGTACGCACGGGATCAGGACTCCCGGCGGACCGTGATCGCGATGCCCGCGAGGATCAGCGCGAGCACGATGCCGAATGCGCCGAAGTCGCCACCGCCCGAGTAACCCGGCTTGTTCTCGACGCGATAGTTCGAGTCCGTCCTGATTCGTTCCCTGAACGTTTCCAGCGCCGATTTCAGGTGCGGTATGAGCTCGTTCACGGCCTGGTCGTAGCCCTGCGTGCGCGCGGCCCTCGACTGCTCGTTGAAGCCTGCCAGCGAAGCAGATCCCTTCACCTGGCTGGTCCCCGCCGCACGGAACAGGAGCTTGTGGCTCTTCACGTCGAAGACGGCGGCGTCGACCATCGTCTGGATGTCGTACCGGTCACCGTGGATGACGTAGGCGCCGACCAGCGTCCAGTAGAGCATGGACAGTGCGTTCGAGTCGTTGAACTGGACCTGGTCGAAGGAAAGCAGGGCGACCACTTCCACGTCGAGCAGGCGTGCGACCTGTTCGAGGTTGGTGAATCCACCCTGCGGGCGCATGTACTCACCGGGAATGACTTCGATGCCGCCGATGAAGTCGTATCCCGAGAAGGATTCCTTCACACGGTCCAGAAGGTCCATGCGCTCCTTTTCCGTGAGGCCCTTGGCCCAGTTGCCGCCCGGGACGAACGCGATCCCGACGCGAACCGGCGGGCGAATGTAGGTGACGGTCGGCTGCAGATTCGGTGGCTGCTTCGCATCCGGATACAGGTAATCGACGGCGCTGCCGGTCTGCTTCGCGCCCTGCTGCGGGAACCACGACACGCACCCGGCGAACAGCAGTGTCAGCGCGACGAGCGCTCCCGATATGGTGTTCCTCATCTTCCATGCTCCTTCGTGTGGTTTCGCCATGGGTTTAATGCAGTGTGACGTCGACGGCGGCTCGCCCGATCACGGCGTCCGTCCGCGCAATGCGAGCACCTGGAGGCGGAGTGCTTCCGGTTCGGCAACGTGCGCGGGGAGGGGGCGGCCGGCATTCAGGCGCACGCGACGAAACGGCCGTGCACGCCAGGGACTGGACAGGACACGGCCGCCGCTGCGCGAAAAGATGCTTCCCCAGAGGCCGGACAGGCCGATGGGAATCACCGGGACTGGTGACCGCTCGAGAATGCGGGTCGTTCCGGGGCGAAACGGGCCGATTTCGCCGTCTGTCGTGATCGCGCCTTCAGGGAAGATGCCGACGAGTTCCCCGTTCGCGAGAGCGGCCGCGGCTTCGCCCAGCGCTTTCTCCATCACCGCATGGTCTTCCCTGGCGGAAGCGATCGGAATGGCACCGCTCGCCCGGAACGCGAAGGACAGGACCGGCCACCGGAAGATGCGGTGGTCCATCACGAAGCGGATGGGTCGCGGGCTCGCGGCCATGATCACGAGCGCGTCGACGAAGCTCACGTGATTGCAGACGAGGAGCGCGGCGCCTTCGTGCGGGATGTGCTCGATCCCGTTCTTCTCGAGCCGGTAGACGGAGTGGACGAGCAGCCAGACGATGAACCGGAGCAGGAATTCCGGCACGAGCCGGTAGATGTATACCGCCACCGCCGCATTGCAGAGCGCCGCGACGCCGAACATCTGGGGGATCGTGAGGCCGGCAGAGAGAAGCCCTGCGGCCGCGAGTGCTCCCCCGACCATGAACAGCGCATTCATGATGTTGTTTGCCGCAATGATGCGTGCGCGATGCTCCCGGTTCGAGCGAAGCTGGATCAGGGCGTAGAGCGGAACGATGAAGAATCCGCCGAACAGGCCGATCCCGAACAGGTCGACGAGCACCCGCCATGTGCCCGGTGACGCGACCAGCGCGAGCGCGCCCAGGGGTTCCGGGGACGGTATCGCCGGCGAGGCGAGTGCGAGGTCGAGTCCGAACAGCGTGAGGCCGATCGAACCGAAAGGCACCAGCCCGATCTCGACGTGCCGGCCGGACAGACGCTCGCACAGCATCGAACCGAAGCCGATTCCGAGCGTGAATGTGGCCAGCACCAGCGTGACGCTGGATTCCGTGCCCCCCAGAACGGACTTCGTGTACGCCGGGAACTGCGCGAGGAACAGGGCGCCATAGAGCCAGAACCACGAGATGCCGAGAATCGACAGGAACACCGTCCGGTTCGCCCGTGCGAAGCCTATGTTGTGCCACGTCTCCGTGAAAGGATTCGGATTGAGGCGCAGCGTCGGTTCCGGAGCCGGAGCGGGTGGAATGCCTCGGCTCGCGAGATAGCCGGCCGCGGCGACGGCGAGACAGGCCGCGGAAACCCAGAAATTTCCGTGTCCCGCCCCCGCGAGCAGGCCGCCGGCGAGCGTGCCGAGCAGGATGGCGACGAACGTTCCGGCTTCGACGAGAGCGTTCCCGCCGACGAGTTCCTCCTCCGACAGATGCTGCGGAAGGATCGCGTACTTGACCGGTCCGAAGAACGTCGAATGAATGCCGAGAAGGAACAGGCAGGTCATCAGCAGCCAGAGATGGTGGAAGTGGAAGCCGAGGCCTGCGATCAGGACGATACCGATCTCGAAAAGCTTCAGGAGTCGTGCGAGTCGCGCCTTGTCGAACTTGTCCGCAAGCTGTCCCGCCGTGGCTGAGAAGAGGAAGTACGGGAGGATGAAGACGCCGGCTGCGAGGTTGGAAAGCAGTTCGGGTCTGACTGACGTCCACTGGGCGGAATGGAACGTCAGCAGCACGACGAGGGCGTTCTTGAAGAGGTTGTCGTTGAAGGCGCCGAGGAACTGTGTGCCGAAGAACGGACCGAAACGCCGTGTTCCGACGAGCTGGTACTGGGAGCTCATCGCTCGTCTGCCCGGTGATCGACGCGCCCGGCGCGCGGGCTCGGCCTCGTAGAGGGCAACGGCCCACCGCAGACGGACACGGTGGGACCCGTCGTGCTCCGGGGGGCAGGCTCTTCCCGGCCATCGTCCGACCCCGTCCGAATGTCCCCTGCCGCTTCCCGCTGCATGGTCGTGACCATCGTCATCGTTCCTCCCTGCGTTCGAGGCCAAGCATGCTTCGAAGCCATCCGGAACGGAAGCGTGGGCCGGAGAAGTCGCGGATCGTAGAATGCCGCGTATCGAAAAACGATCCTTCCCCATGTCCGAGATCGAACGACTCGTCGCCACCCTGAAGCGCCAGCTGAAAGCCCGCGGGATGACGTACCAGGACCTGTCCGGCAGCCTGGGCATCTCCGAGCCCACGGTGAAGCGGATGTTCGCGTCGGGACGTTTCACCGTCGACCGGCTCGTCGAGATCGCGCGGGCGCTCGGATTGACGCTTGTCGAGCTGGTGGAGGAGTCGGCCGCTCATGCCGGTCGACTGACGACGCTCGACGAGAGGCAGGAGCGCGAACTCGTCGCAGATACGAAGACGCTGCTCGTCGCGGTGTGCGTTCTGAATCGCTGGACGACCGCCGAGATCACGCGCGCCTACGATCTGACCGAGACCGAGGTCGTCGGCAGACTCGCGAGACTCGACCGGTTGCGACTGATCGACCTGCTGCCGGGCGACCGCATCCGCCTCAACGTCGCCCACGACTTCGACTGGCTGCCGAACGGCCCGATACGGGCGTACTTCCTCCGGCAGGGAATGGGCGACTTCCTGGGACACGCGTTCGTCGGAGCCGACGACATTCTTGCGTTCTCCCACGGGATGCTCACGGATGCGGCCATCGCGAAGATGCGCTCGGAACTGCGCAGGTTGCGGCAGCGACTGACGGAGCTTCACGAGGAGAGTCTCGACGCACCACTTGCGAAACGGCGTGGGGTCGGGCTGCTGCTGGCCATGAGGGAGTGGGAACTCGCGGCATTCACGAACCTGCGTCGGCGGGCGGTGCCACGAACGCCTTGACCCGGGGGCGACGGCGGGCCGTTTCGCGGTCGCTCGCTTCGCGGGTGCGACCGCGCGACACGCAGGGGGTGACATCCGGCAACCATCGGCGCAGACCGGCGCCCGACCTGGCACCACGCGCTCCTGAGCGGGTCTGCGGCCGGCGGAGGTCGTTTGTTGGGCTGGTGTAAGTTCCGGTTCATCCCCGTGCAACGGAGCGCGCCAAGAATGGCGCCGGCGTAACACGCGCAGGTCCTGCTTCGAGAACGCATCCGTTGCGAACAAGACGTTCCGAGGATGGCGGGCCACGTCTACACAGCGCGGCGAAGGGAGATCCATACATTCACGATGTCCTTCAGGAAATGAGGATCCCAATGACCAAAAAACTGATTTCTGCCGCCATTGCCGCCACCCTGTCCTGCGGCGTGGCCATGGCCCACGAGCACGCAGATCGTGACGACCATGTGAACGGCATTCCCCATCTCGATCACGTTTTCCTGATCATGATGGAAAACCACGCATACGGGCAGATCATCGGCAACGCGAATGCGCCGTTCATGAACGGGATGGCCAGGACCGCGAATCTCGCCACCAACTATTACGGTGTCGGTCACCCCAGCCTGACCAACTATCTCGAGGTCGTGGGCGGGTCGAACTTCGGCGTGCTCAACGACCACTCGCCTGACTGGCATAACGATACCTGCAAGCCGAATCTCGCGAGCGGCGTGACGGCCGACGAGTCCGCACAGTCGAACACGTGCCCGATCGCCGACGTCGGTCGTGAGGCACCCATCCCGGTGTGCGACGACAGCAACGAAGGCAGTGCGTCCGCGCCGATGGACAACTTCGACCCCGTCTATCTGCAGAAGCACGACACGACGACGTGCTCCCACGATGCGCTCCTGCCCGACATCGTGATCACGGGCAAGACGATCGCCGACCAGCTCGTCGAGGCCAACAAGACGTGGAAGTCCTACCAGGAAGACCTGGGTCCTTATGGAGTCGACCGAGTGAACGGGTCCGATGGCAGCTTCTCGGAAGTGCATCCCAATCCGGTGGACCCGAAGAAGACGGTCGCCAAGTACGCGGTCAAGCACAATCCGTTCGTGTACTTCGCCAATGTCCAGGCCAACACGGATCCGAAGAACGGCTTCGGCAACGTCGCCGATTTCATCGGGCTGAACGGTCTCTATGCGGATCTCGCGACGGGCCATGTGCCCAACCTGGCATTCATTGCCCCCAACCAGTGCCATGACATGCACGGGAAGGGCGGATCCGACACCTACTGCAATTACGATGATGCGCCGCCGAAGGACAATCCGGCGCTGATCGCCGCGGGCGACACGGCGGTGCGGGAACTCGTCACCGCCATCAAGCAGTCGAAGGTGTGGCGCCGTGGGAAGAACGCGATCGTGATCGTGTTCGACGAGAACGACTACAGCACCGCGCCGAACCGCGTCGTGACGCTCGTCGACATCAACTACGGCAAGCTGGGCGTTTCGAGCGACAGGCCATACGACCACTTCTCGCTGCTGAAGACGCTGGAAGCGGGCTTCGGTCTCGATTGCCTGAACCACGCCTGTGACGGCAACGTCACGACGATGAACGATCTGTTCGGGCGGTAACGCGCAGCGCATTCAACCAGGGAGATGGCCGTGCCTGGCGCGGCCATCGTCTTTTCCGTCTCCCGGGATCCGTTTCGGCGGAAACCCGCATGAATGCGCCGGACACCCCCCACCACAGTTCCGAGACACGGTGACTGATCGAGCGGGCAAGGGTGAGAGGAGATCAACGTAGGTGCAGTGTGGGCGCTCGGAGGGCTGGCGCAACCTCGAGGGTCGGACGACCTGACGGACACGTACGAGTGGCGCCCCGAACACGAATCGAACGTGTGACCTACCCCTTAGGAGGGGGTTGCTCTATCCACTGAGCTACCGGGGCTCCGGACGCGGATTGTAGCGGAGGTGTCCCCTCAAGCCGAGTGCCTCTCGGCCTTGCGTCCGGGTGTCCGTCCCGTCAAAGTGCGGGCGCGCCCGCTCCGGGCGGGTTCATCCAGGTATCGGCTGCATGGCACTCAAGTCCACGATCTTCAAGGCGGAACTGCAGGTCTCCGACCTCGACCGCGGTCATTACGGCACGCATGCGCTCACGATCGCGCGCCATCCGTCGGAGACGGACGAGCGCATGATGGTGCGCATCGTCGCTTTCGCGCTCCACGCTCGCGAGATGCTTTCTTTCGGGAAGGGACTGAGTTCGGAGGGCGAGCCGGCCCTCTGGCGGAAGGATCTGACCGGAGCGGTCGAGGACTGGATCGAGGTGGGACTGCCGGACCCGCGGGAAATCCGGAAGGCCTGCGGACGTTCCCCACGCGTGAGTCTGTACGCTTACGGTGGGCGCTCCGTCGGCGTGTGGTGGTCGCAGAACGGCAGCGAACTCGCGCGTCTCGGGAATCTCGCGGTGTTCGAGCTGCCGCCCGATGCGACGTCGTCGCTCGCGGCGCTGGCTGCCAGGACGATGAGCCTGCAGTGCACGATCCAGGAAGGACACGTCTGGTTCGCGGCCGGGGACGCCGCCGTCGCGTTCGAGGTGGTCGCACTGAAGCTGCCTGGATCCTGACTCTCTGGCATCCTCCGGGTCGTTGCCGCGGTCGCTCCCGCCGAATGTTCGATCTTTCCTGTCTGTACTACGGATCATCCTGCTCATGCCCGTTCTGACTTTCGCATCCGTCAGCCATGCCTATGGCCACGTCCCGCTCCTCGACCACGTGGATCTCGTCGTGGAGAAGGGAGACCGTTTCGGGCTCATCGGTCGCAACGGCGAGGGGAAATCCACGCTGATGCGCGTGATGGCGGGCGAACTCGTCCCGGACGACGGCGAGGTGCGCCGGCCGGACGCGGGTCACGTCGCGTTCGTTCCTCAGGAACCCGAACTCGCGGCGGACGCCACCGTGTTCGAGGCCGTGGCGGAAGGCCTCGGTGGCCTGCGTGACGCGATCACCCGTTATCACCATCTGGCGCATCGGACCGCGGTGGAAACAGACGGCCTCGAGGCGCTCCTCGGCCAGATGTCGGTGCTCCAGACCGAACTCGAGGCCGGTGACGGCTGGCGACTGAACGCACGGGTCGAGGCGACGATCTCCCGGCTCGGTCTCGATCCCGACGCGAGGGCCGGGACGCTGTCCGGCGGGCAGCGCAAGCGCGTGGCGCTCGCACGGGCGCTGGTGGTGGATCCGGAGCTCCTGCTCCTCGACGAGCCCACGAATCACCTGGACATCCAGTCCATCGAATGGCTCGAGTCCGTGATCGGCGAATTCACCGGTGCCGTGGTCGTCGTCACCCACGATCGGCGGTTCCTGGACAGGGTGGCCACGAAGATCCTCGAACTCGATCGCGGGAAGCTGCGCGTGTTCGATTGCCGGTACGCGGAGTATCGGCAGCGCAAGGAAGACATGCTCGCGCAGGAAGCAGTCGAGAATGCCAAGTTCGACAAGCTGCTTGCCCAGGAGGAGGTCTGGATCCGGCGAGGGATCGAGGCGCGTCGCACGCGGAACGAAGGTCGTGTGCGACGCCTCGAAGGGTTGCGCGAGGCGCGCTCTCAGCGTCGCGAGCGTCTCGGCAAGGTGAACTTCGCGATCGAGCAGGGGGAGCGCTCGGGGCAGCTCGTGGCCGAGTTCGAGCACGTGAGCAAATCGTTCGGGGAGCGGGTCGTGATCCGCGACTTCAGCGCGCGCATCATGCGTGGCGACCGGATCGGTCTAGTGGGCCCCAACGGGGCAGGGAAGAGCACCTTCATCAAGTTGCTGCTGGGAGAACTGCAACCGGATTCGGGTCGCATCCGGCAGGGTACGCGACTCGCGCCCGCCTACTACGACCAGTTTCGCGAGCAGCTCGATCCGGAACTGCCCGTCGTCGAGGTCATCAGTCCGGGCTCGGACTGGGTCGAGATCGGCGGCGCCCGCAAGCACGTCATGAGCTACCTCGGCGAGTTCCTGTTCGCACCGCAGCGCGCGCGATCTCCCGTCAGGACCCTGAGCGGGGGCGAACGCAACCGGCTGCTGCTCGCGCGGCTGTTCGCGAGGCCGGCGAACCTGCTCGTGCTGGACGAACCCACGAACGACCTCGACATCGAGACGCTCGAACTGCTCGAGGCGCTCGTGGCGGAATACGCGGGTACGGTCATGCTCGTGAGTCACGACCGGGTCTTTCTCGACAACACGGTGACGCAGGTGATCGCGTTCGAGGGCGAGGGCAGGCTCAGGGAATATGCCGGAGGGTACGACGACTGGGTCAGGCAGCGTCCGCCCCCCGACGTCCCGGTCGACAAGGCGGAGCGCGTGAAGGAATCGCGTACGTCCCGTCCTCGATCACAGAAGGCGGGTCTCGGGTTCAACGAGAAGCGGGAGCTCGAGGGATTGCCCGCCCGGATCGAGGCGCTCGAACGCGAGCTGGGGGAGCTGGGCGAGTTGCTCGCGGACGGTGACCTCTACCGCGCCGACCCCGAACGCGTGCGGGCTTCCAGTGACCGTTACAGGCAGCTCGAGACCGAGATTGCGCAGGCGTATCAGCGGTGGGCCGACCTCGAGGAGAAGGCAGGCGCAGGTTAGCGGAGCGCGCGGCGGTCCCGGCGGCTTGGAGTATTCTTCTCCCCTGCCGTGGGAGGAGGACAACAACATGACCGAACAGGTCGATGCCCGCAAAGACGGGCCGTTCGTGATGCCGAGGGTGAACGTCGCGGCGCCAGGGGCCCCGTGGCGCTGGTTGTCGCAGGGGCTGGCGGACATGCGTGCCGCGCCGGGACCGAGCCTCTTCTACGGCGCCGTCTTCGCCGTGATGGGCGCCCTGATCGATCAGTTCGTCCGGGAGGCCGCACTCGAACTGGCGCTCGTGACGGGCTTCCTGCTCGTTGCCCCGTTCCTCGCGATGGGTCTGTACGACATCAGCCGGCAGCGACAGCTCGGTCAGCCCGTCGTTTTCGCGCACACACTCGTCGCCTGGCAGAGCAATGCTCCGTCGGTGGGTTTCTACGCGCTGATCCTCGCGCTTCTGCTGGCGGTGTGGATCCGCGTGTCGGTCGTCGTGGTGGCACTGTTCTTCACCGGCGACCTGCCCTTCGAAGGGAGTCTGCTGGCCCATCTCGCGTCGACACCCGAAGGGTGGGTGTTCATGGCCTCGTACGCGGCGGCCGGCGCGGGATTCGCGCTGTTCGTGTTCGCGACCACCGTCGTGTCGATTCCGATGCTCCGCGACTGGTACGGCATGGACACGCTGACCGCCATGATCACGAGCTTCAACGCACTCCGCGCGAACTTCGGCGTGATGGTGCTCTGGGCAGTGACGATCGTCCTGCTCGTCGGGGTCGGATTCTTCACGTGGTACGTCGGCCTCGTCGTGACCGCACCCGTGGTGGGTCACGCCTCGTGGCATGCGTATCGCGAGTGCGTGTCGCGCCCGTCATCGTCCGAAGGTGCCGCCTGACGGGCGTCGTGTCCTCTGTCAACGGGCCGATGGCGGTCGGCGTTCCGCCATTTCCCAGGAAAAAGGGCTTTGTCGCGCTGCGCTGGTCCTGTAACATCTTGTTGGAATGGATATTCGATCGAATCGACCTTCCCGCCCTGCACCAGACCGGTGTCAAGTGGCGCCCCCCCGAACGTTGAGACCTCCCACGCATGCAGTTTAAGGACCTCGGGCTCGCGGACGAGTTGTTGCGAGCCGTCGCAGACCAGGGCTATACCGAGCCCACCCCCATTCAAGCCAAGGCCATCCCGCCGGTACTGCTGGGCCAGGACGTCATGGGTGCCGCGCAGACAGGCACGGGCAAGACCGCCGGGTTCACGCTGCCCCTTCTCCAGCGGCTCCGGGGGTATGGCAACGCCAGCATGTCGCCGGCGCGACATCCCGTACGTGCCCTGATCCTCACGCCGACACGCGAACTGGCCGCCCAGGTCCACGAAAGCGTCCAGGCGTATTCCAAGTACCTGCTCCTGCGCAACACCGTCGTCTACGGCGGGGTGGACATCGCTCCCCAGACCCGGGATCTCAGGGCCGGTGTCGAGATTCTCGTCGCGACGCCCGGTCGTCTCCTCGATCACGTGCAGCAGAAGACGGTGCAGTTGAACCTGGTGGAGATCCTCGTCCTCGACGAGGCGGACCGGATGCTCGACATGGGATTCATGCCCGACATCCGGCGGATCCTGTCACTGTTGCCGAAGACCAGACAGAGTCTCCTTTTCTCGGCGACGTTCTCCGAGGAGATTCGCAAGCTCGCCGACGGAATGCTGAACCAGCCGGTCCTCGTCGAGGTCGCGCGTCGCAACGCCGTCACGGAAACCGTGTCCCACGCGGTCTACAAGGTTCCCGAGCCCGCGAAGCGCGACCTGCTGCACAAGCTCATCGTCGATCAGGACATGAAACAGGTGCTGGTGTTCGTGCGCACACGATTCGGTGCGAACCGCCTGGCTCATCAGCTCGTCCGCGACGGTCTGAACGCGACAGCGATCCACAGCAACCGGACGCAGGCCGAACGTACCGAAGCCCTCCAGGACTTCAAGGCCGGCAAGGTGAATGTGCTCGTCGCGACGGACATTGCGGCGCGGGGCCTGGATATCGAGCAGCTGCCCTGCGTCATCAACTACGAACTGCCCCACACACCGGAGGACTACGTTCACCGTATCGGTCGCACCGGCCGCGCGGGTCAGACAGGGCAGGCGATCTCTCTCGTGTGCAGCGCCGAGGGCGAACTTCTCGAGCGGATCGAGAAACTGCTGAAGACGCCCATCGAGGTCCATACGCTCGCGGGCTTCGACCCGCAGGCGGAGTCGCGCCGCGACGACCGGCCTTCCCGCGGGCCGCGCGGCGGCCAGAGCTCGCGCCCCTCGCGGCGGCACGCGGAAACCGGATCGGGCGGTACGCCGCCCCGGTCGGGCCGGTCCGCCGAGCAGCAGGGGAAGCAGGATCCCCTGTTCGGCAAGCCGTACGAGCCTGCGCCGCGCGCGTCATCGACGACGACGGCCAGCCGGAACAACACGCAACCGACGGTGCGTGGTCAGGCCGCACGGCCGGTGCCCGCATTGCTGAAGCCCAGGCCCGACAGCAGTTCACCCTCGAGAAGCTGACCACCCTCCGACACTCCTCTGCCGCCGACATGCCGATGCCGATGCCGGAGCGTCTACTGGCGCTCGTCGATGAAGAGAATGCGGCCACGGATCTCGCGGAGGCCGCGCTGCTCGTCGCGACTCTCCGGTATCCCGATCTCGACATCGCCCGTTACCTCGCCGAGATCGACAGGATGGCCGAGGCGATCCGCGATCGAATCCCGGAGGAAAGCAGCGAGCAGCAGCGGCTCGCGGGCATCAACGACTACCTCTTCGGCGAGCTCGGCTTCGGTCCCGACGCAGACAACTACTACGATCCGCGCAACAGTTTCCTGAACGACGTGATGGACCGTCGCCTCGGCATTCCGATCACGCTCTCCATTCTCTACATCGCGATCGGACGCAGACTCGACCTGGACGTCGAGGGCGTCTCCTTTCCAGGCCACTTCCTGCTGAAGTGCTACGTGGATCAGGGCGTCGTGGTGATCGACGCCTATCATCGCGGCGTGTCCCTCTCGCTCGAGGAACTCGGCGACCGCCTGCGCAGCTCGCAATCCGGGGAGGTGTCGAACGACTCCCTCGTGGAACTCCTCGAGGCGGCGTCCTCTCGCGAGATCGTGGCCCGCATGCTGCGCAACCTGAAGGCGATCCATCTCAAGGCGAAACAGTCGGTGGAAGCACTCGACGTGATCGAGTGGCTCGTGCACCTGGTGCCCGACGTTCCGCAGGAGCTCCGTGACCGCGGGCTCGTCTACGAGGATCTCGAGTGCTTCCGGGCCGCGCTGAGCGACTTCGAGGCCTATCTTCGCGCCGTGCCGGACGCTTCCGATGCGGATCCCATTCGCGATCGCGTCCTGGAGATGCGCAAGGCCGCCGCGCGTCTGAACTGATGCGTGCCCATACGCGGGCGGCCTCCCGGTCGCCCTACGCGCTCCTGTGCCTGGCGAGCCTGTTCTGGGCCGGGAACATGGTCATCGGGCGCGGCATGCGCGGCGACATTCCTCCCGTCGCGATGGCTTTTTGGCGCTGGACGATCGCGTTCGGACTCATCCTGCCGTTCGCGTGGGAACAGGTCTGGCGGCAGCGTCGGGAGATTCTGCGCGCCTGGCCCGTGCTGGCCGCGATGGGCATCGTCGGCATAGGGTGCTTCAACACGATGTGCTACATCGGGCTGACGATGACGACCGCCACGAACGCCACGCTGTTCAATTCCATCGTGCCTGTCTTCATTCTCCCGATCGCGTGGGTGCTCATCGGGGAGCGGACGACGCCGGCACAGGTGGTGGGCATCGTCTGCTCCCTGTTCGGTGTGGTCGTGATCGTGGCGCATGGCGATCTGCGCCGGATCGCGGCGTTCTCGTTCAACCAGGGCGATGTCTGGCTGCTGGCGGCGATGGTCCTCTGGGCGCTCTACACGGTCCTGCTGCGCTTCCGCCCGGCGGGGCTGGGCATGGTGCCCTTTCTCGCAACGATCCTGATGTTCGGCTGGCCGTTGCTGCTCGCGTGGTATCTGGTGGAAGTCGCCGGGGGAGCCAGGCTCTCGCTGACGCCTGCGACGGCCGGCGCCATTGCATATTTCGGCGTCTTTCCGTCGGTCGTGGCTTTCGTCTGCTACAACCGCGGCGTGGCCGCGATCGGTCCCACGCGGGCCGGCGTCTTCGTTCACCTCGTTCCGGTGTTCGGCATCCTGCTGTCGACGGTGTTCCTCGCGGAGCCACCGAGGTCGTTTCACTACGCCGGGATGGCCCTGATCTTCACGGGCATCGTTCTCGCGACCCGCCAGCGCGGGCGCGCGGCTGTCTGATGGCCGCATCCGGGGATCTCCTCGCCGCTTTCGGGAATCGCGTGGCGAAGCGCCATCGACACCTGCGCCGGTGGGCACGTCAGTCGCAGACGGACTGCTTCCGCCTCTACGATCGCGACATTCCGGAAATGGCATTTGCCCTGGACGTCTACGGTCCCAAGGCACTGCTTCAGCAGTACGTCCGTCGCGGCGAGCACGTCGCGCCGGGCTGGCTGGAGGAGGTTGCGCAGTGCGCGGCGGATGCCGTGGGCATCGCGCGGTCGGACGTCGTGGCGCGCACACGCGCAAAGGTCGACCGGAGGACCGGGCAGCACGAGCGCAGCGAAGCGGGTGGGAGCGAATTCTGCGTTCTGGAAGGCGGGCTGCGCTTTCTCGTGAATCTCGAGACGTACCTCGACACGGGGCTGTTCCTCGATCACCGGCCCCTTCGCGCGCTGGTGGGTGGGCGCGTACGCGGGGGACACTTCCTGAACCTTTTCTGCTACACGGGCAGCTTCACGGTTCACGCCGCGGCCGGCGGGGCAGCGTCGACCGTGAGCGTCGACCTGTCCAGAACCTACCTCGACTGGGCGCGCCGCAATCTCGCGGCCAATGGTCTGCTGGACGATCGGCACAGCCTCGTTCGTGCCGATGCCCGGACATGGTTGACCGAGGCGCAGGCGGGAGGTCGACGGTTCGACTGCATCGTCCTGGATCCTCCGGCCTACTCGAGTTCGAAGCGCATGGTGGGCGTGTTCGACGTCCAGCGGGATCATCCGGGTGTCATCGGTGCCGCTGCGAGCCTGCTCGCGCCCGGGGGAGAACTGTTCTTCTCGTGCAATCTGACCGGATTCCGGCTTTCGCCCGACCTCCCCGGCCTCGCTGTCGAGGACATCACCGATCGGACGGTCCCCGAGGATTTCCGGAACCGGAGCATCCATCGCTGCTGGCGCATCAGGCGCGCCGGGTAGGGGCCACCCGGCTTCCAGGGGACGGGCGGCCTGACCTCGCTATTTCGACGGCGCGGGGTCGTCCGCCGAACCTTCGCCCGGATCCTCGAGATCGTCGAGTTCCTCGCTCGATCGCGGAGGATTGCCGTCGTAGATCTGATTGATCCGCCGCTGCAGGTAGGCATCCCGCAGGAACGAGTAAGGGTCCACCGCGGCCTGGCGGAACACGCGCTCCGTCGGCAGAAGACTCGCGCGCGTGTCGACGAGCCGCAGCCCGGCAGCAGAATTGCGCACGGGCACGTTCGGAAGCTTCCAGAGGAGGTCGGGATAACTGTCCACGTACGTGCCGATGCCGTCGCGCACCGTGCTGGGCCCGAGGAACGGGAGAATGAGGTAGGGACCCGGTCCGACGCCCCAGTAGCCCAGAGTCTGACCGAAATCCTCGTCGCGGCGGCGCAACCCCCTCATGCCTGCCACGTCGACGAAACCGAGCCCACCGAAGGTCGTGTTCGCGACGACGCGCACGCTGTCGCGCGACGCCTCCGTGAACTTGAGCTGGAGCAGGTCGTTGACGAGTACGACGACGTCGCCGAGGTTGTTGAAGAAATTGTGGATTCCGGTGCGCGCGAACTGCGGGACGACGTGAACGTAGAACTTCGCGACCGGCTTGGCGACGTACTTGTCGGCCTTGTCGTTGAACTTGTAGATGGCGCGGTTGACCGGCTCGAACGGGTCGCCCGGTGTCGGCGGTCGATTGGTGGCGCAACCGAACGAGAGCAGTGCGCCCACGCACACCGAGAGCATCGAGCGCACGCGGGGGAGGCTGGCGATTTCAGAAACCTGGGCCATGAAGCTCCGGATTATAACCATGGGACGTTTGCAAACCCGTCATCCTTAAGTCAGCATTACGGCCCTTCGCCGAGGTAATTTAACTACCCTGTCGTGACAATTTCGCGGCATTCGATCAGGAGAA
Organism: Betaproteobacteria bacterium; assembly: GCA_016125475.1. Lineage (GTDB taxonomy): Bacteria > Pseudomonadota > Gammaproteobacteria > Burkholderiales. The sequence goes on along the minus strand of WGLR01000011.1, from coordinate 12,013 downwards.
CCGAACGTGGATCTGGGAATCAAGGGCAGGAAAGCGATCGTTTGCGCAGGCAGCAAGGGCCTCGGACGGGGCTGTGCACTGGCGCTCGCACGGGAAGGGGTCGAGGTCACCATCATTGCGCGGGGCCGCGAGGCTCTCGAGAAGACCGCCGAGGACATCCGTTCGGAAACCGGGGTCCGCGTGACGACCATCGCAGCCGACATCACGACGCCGGACGGGCGCCAGGCCGCGCTCGCCGCGTGTCCCGAACCGGACATCCTGATCAACAACGCGGGCGGCCCGCCTCCCGGTGACTTTCGCGAGTGGGATCGCGACATCTGGATCAAGGCGCTCGACGCGAACATGCTCACGCCCATCGAGATGATCAAGGCAACCGTCGACGGCATGATCGCGCGCAGGTTCGGCCGCATCGTGAACATCACGTCGAGCGCCGTGAAGGCACCGATCGACATCCTGGGGCTCTCGAACGGCGCGCGGTCGGGCCTCACCGGCTTCGTGGCGGGCATCGCGCGGAAGACCATCGTGCACAACGTCACGATCAACAATCTGCTGCCCGGGGTGTTTGCGACCGACACGATGTTCTCGCGGGTGGAAGCCGCGGCCCGGAACAGCAAGATGTCGTTCGAGGACGCCAAGGCGGCCCGGCTGAAGACCGTGCCTGCCGGGCGGTTCGGCGACCCCGACGAATTCGGCGCGATGTGCGCGTACATCTGCAGTGCACATACGTCATACGTGACCGGGCAGAACTTTCTGATAGACGGTGGTGCCTACCCGGGTACGTTCTGACAGTGCGGCGGGCCGCTCGCGCAGAGCGGTCCCGCCGCGATCGACATCACTTTCGGTCAAAGGAGTCCGGCCAATGAATGCGCCCCTGTCCACCCAGAAGCTCGAGTTGAAAGACCCTTCGCTGTTGCGCCAGCAGTGCTACGTCGACGGTCAGTGGTGTGACGCCGACGGCGGCGCGACGATTCCCGTCGTGAACCCCGCCAACGGATCGCTGCTCGGCACCATCCCGCGCATGGCGGCGGCCGAGACGCGCCGCGCGATCGAGGCCGCGGAGACGGCCTGGCGCGCATGGCGGACGAAGACCGGCAAGGAGCGCGCGCTGGTCCTGCGCAAGTGGTTCGAACTCATGATGGCCAATCAGGACGATCTGGCAATCATCATGACGGCGGAGCAGGGCAAGCCTCTCGCAGAAGCGAAGGGCGAAATCGCCTATGCGGCCTCGTTCATCGAGTGGTTTGCCGAGGAAGGCAAGCGCATCTACGGCGACATCATGCCCCATCCACAGGGGGACAAGCGCATCGTCGTCATGAAGCAGCCCATCGGGGTGTGCGCCGCGATAACACCCTGGAACTTCCCTGCCGCGATGATCACGCGCAAGGCCGGTCCCGCGCTCGCGGCCGGGTGCGTGATGGTGCTCAAGCCCGCGACACAGACACCGTTCTCCGCACTCGCACTGGCCGAACTCGCGGACCGTGCGGGCATTCCTAAGGGCGTCTTCAGTGTCGTCACGGGAAGTTCGTCGGAGATCGGTGCGGAGATGACCGGCAACCCGATCGTGCGCAAGCTCACGTTCACCGGTTCCACCGAGGTCGGACGGAAACTCATGGCGCAGTGCGCGCCGACGATCAAGAAACTCTCGCTGGAACTCGGCGGCAACGCTCCGTTCATCGTGTTCGACGACGCCGACCTCGATGCGGCTATCGAGGGTGCGATGGCCTCGAAGTACCGCAACGCCGGACAGACGTGTGTCTGTGCGAATCGCCTCATCGTGCAGGAGGGCGTCTACGACGCATTCGTGAGCAGGCTTGCGGACAAGGTGAAGTCCTCCCTGACCGTCGGCAACGGTGCGGAGGCGGGCATCACCACGGGACCCCTCATCGACGAGGCGGCCGTCGCGAAGGTCGAGGAACACGTGAGCGATGCGCTGGAGAAGGGCGGGCGAGTCGTGGTCGGCGGCAAGCGCCATGCCCTCGGAGGACTGTTCTACGAGCCGACCGTGATCGCGAACGTGACCCGCGACATGAAGGTCTCGTCCGAGGAGACCTTCGGTCCCGTCGCACCGGTCTTCAAGTTCAGGACCGACGACGAAGCGATCGCGATGGCGAACGACACGGAGTTCGGGCTGGCCGCCTACTTCTACGCGCGTGACGTCGCGCGCGTGTGGCGCGTGTCCGAGGGCCTCGAGTCGGGCATCGTCGGCGTGAACGTGGGCATCATCTCGAACGAGGTCGGCCCTTTCGGGGGCGTGAAGCAGTCCGGGCTGGGTCGCGAGGGCTCGCGGTACGGCATCGACGAGTTTCTCGAGATGAAGTACGTCTGTCTGGGCGGCATCTGAGGAAGCGCGCGCGGGCGGCGTGCCATCGGTGCACTCGCCCGGGCGTGTGAGACAGCCGCAGGGCCGCTACGCGCGTCAGGCGGCCGTCCGGCGTTCCAGCAGGCGGATCGTGGAAACGAACGTGGTCGCGTTGGCCGCGACGGTGTCGACGTCCGCACCGGGTCGGTACAGCGACGAACCCAGGCCGAAACCGCTCGCACCTGCCGACCAGTACTCGGCCATGTTCGTCGGAGATATCGAACCGACGGGGAGTACCGGGACATCCGGTGGAAGGACGGCGCGCATGGCCTTCAGGACCGCCGGCGGGTTGGCTTCTGCAGGAAACAGCTTCAGTGCATCGGCGCCGGCAGCCAGAGACGCGAAGGCCTCGGTCGGGGTGCTGAATCCGGGCACGACGAACAGACCCAGTTCCCTGGCTGACGCGACGATGGTCGTGTCGGCGTGCGGCATGACGACCAGCTTGCCGCCCGCATCGGAGATGCGCTCGACCTGTCTGGCCTCGAGCACGGTTCCCGCGCCGACGAGCATGTCGTCGCCGAACCGGCCGGCAAGCAGCGCGATGCTTGCGAGCGGATCGGGAGAGTTCATCGGCACTTCCACGATGCGTATTCCGGATTCGTACAGGGCTGTCACGATCCGCACCACTTCCGATGGCTTGACGCCGCGCAGGATGGCCACGAGGGGGCAGCGTCCCAGCCATTCCCGGAAAGACATCGCGTTCTCCTTCAAGTGACGAGCCCCCGGGCGGAGGCGACACGGTACAGACCCGGAACCACGCTGTCGGTGTCGAGCGTCTGGCTCGACAGGCTCAGAATCTCGCATGCCACGGCATATCGCGCAACGAGGTCCGCGGCACCGAGCAGACGTACCGTGCCGGAGGGGGCTTCCGCACGCAGTTCGCTGCCCACGAGGAGACCGGAAAGGTAGTCGGCCGAACTGCGAGGCTCCAGTACGCCGGCCAGCGCCTCGGCCCGCACACCGAAAAGCTGATGGAGGAGGCCTCCGCCGTCCGCGGATCGGCGCACGCCGCATTCGAAGGCTGTGCGGTCGAAACCCGGGCCGGGCGTGATCGTGCGGCCCAGGATGCTGTGGGTGCGCAGGACCGCGTACATCTCGCCGGTCATGTGCGTACGGAAGCCCGTGATCTTTCCGTGTTCGACGACCGCCCACTGGCGGTGCGTGCCGGGCAGGCAGATCACGTGTCGACCGTCGCCGAGGCGAGCGAGTGCGCCGATGATCTGCGTTTCCTCGCCGCGCATCACGTCGTGAACGCCTTCCTCGCCGACGGTCGTCAGTCCCGGAACGATGAAGGCGGATGCCGAAGAACCGCACGCGACCTCGAGGAGACCGTCCGCAAGTTCCAGGGGGCCGGCGGGCGTCGCGACGTAAGGGACCTCGCGCCAGCCCTGACGGCTCCCGATCATGCCGCTCATCACGATGGGGCGAACGCCGTCGGCGATCCAGTCACCCACCAGCGAAGACAGTGCTTCCTCGAACGCCCCGTCCTTTACGGCCAGGATGCCGAGAGGCGCTTCCCGGCGTTCCTCGATCGCGCCGCCGCGCGCCACGCGGTATGCGCGCAGGGAAGAGGTGCCCCAGTCAATCGCCAGCATGATCGCGGCGCGCGTTGCGGAGGCAGGCTCGTCGGGTGTGCAGCGCGAGGCAGGTCATCGACCCCCTCGAGCATCGTCGCGCAGATCGGTGTCGACGAGGGGCGAGTGCGGGAAAAAGGACGGCGTCTGCGCGGAGGGCCATCAGGAGTCGAACAGAAATTCCTCGATGACCCTGATCTGGTCGTCGGCCATGAACGTCGGTGCGTGGCCGACACCCGGAAATTCGACGACCCGCGTTCCCGGGGGGCCTCGCCTCACCATGTCCGCGGCAGTGTCGGGCAGCAGCAGGTCGGAGTCTTTCCCTCGCGTGACCAGTACCTGGCAGCGAAGCTGATCCCAGAGGGACCAGAGGTCCACATCCTGGATGGCACCCCGGAAAGCTTCGGCAATGCCGGGATCGTAGGCGAGCGCCAGCCTGTCGCCATCGACCGGGCGGGCAGAGTGCGTGGCGAGATGCGTCCACTGGGCGTCGGTGAGCGGTCCGAACGGCTCGTGAACGCGCCGCAGGTACGCCTCGAGTTCGGCCATGTTCACGAAGCGCTGATCCCGGCCGACGTACGCAGCGATGCGCTCGAGCGCGCTACGGGGGATGAAGGGCCCGACGTCGTTCACCACGAGGCGCCGGACGGGTGCATCCGGCAGGGCTGCCAGAAGCATCCCGATCAGCCCTCCCATGGAAGTTCCGACCCAGTCGATGCGCTCGGCACCGGACCGCGCGAAGAGCGCCGCCATGTCGGCGAGATACAGCGGGTAGCCGTAGTCGGACTTCTCGGGCAGCCAGTCGCTGCCGCCGCGGCCTGCGATGTCCGGGCAGATCACCCGACATCGGGTGGACAGGCGCTCGGCGAGCACGTCGAAATCGTGCGCGTTTCGCGTGAGGCCGTGCACGCAGAAGACCACGTGCGGATCGGCCGCGTCACCCCACTCGCAGTACCGGATCGAGTGGAACCCGTGAGGGCCCAGGCATTTCAGACGCGCTTCGTGCATCGACCCGCTTCTCCGTGGCAGTCGCCGGACGATCAGTTGAGGTTCGCAATATATTCCGAGATGGCCTTGATGTCCTTCTCGGGTATGGATTTCACGTAGGACGTCATGTCCGGGAAGTTCGTCCGCTCGCCGTTCTTGAAGGCCATGAGCTGCTTGTAGATGTACTGCTGGTGCTGCCCGGCCACGCGAGGTACCTCGTTCTGTCCCGAGAAGCCGCCCAGGTGGCACATCGTGCAGAGCGCATCTTCGACGACCTTCCGGCCGCGCTCCACCATGCCTGCCTCCGGCGTGAATCCGGTGGGTTTGGGTTTCTGCGCGGCGAAGTAGTTGCCAAGATCCCACATGTCCTGCTTGGAGAGGTTCTTGGCCATGGGCGTCATGAACGGGTCCTTGCGGCGTCCGGACTTGAAGTCCCTGAGTTCGGTGTAGATGTATCGCGCGGTCTGTCCCGCCAGGATGGGATAGGCCGGGTTGGTCGAATTGCCGTCCTCGCCGTGACACGCTGCACATGGCGCTGCCTTGGCTTTTCCGGCGGAGACGTCGTCGGCATGCGCGGTCGGAGCGACACACAGACCGACGATCATGGTCAGGGCAAGTTTGTGGATCGGTTTCGCCATATTCGTAATAACCTCGTTCGCTATCAAGAGAAAGGCCGCCCGAGGGCGGCCTTTCGTGTGACCTCGGACCAGCGGTCGAGGTTCTCAGGGCAGTGCAAACACGAAGACGCTGTTGCCGCGCTTGAAGTCGAGCTGCGTGTTGCCACCCGCGGCCACGGCGATGTACTGCTTGCCGTTGACCATGTACGAAACGGGAGGCGCATTCACGCCGGCGCCGCAGTTGAACGTCCAGAGCTTCTTGCCGGTGCGGGCGTCGTACGCATTGAACATGCCATTTCCTTCACCCGTGAACACGAGATTGCCACCGGTCGCGAGGACGCCGCCCATCAGGGGCTGTTCGGTATCCGCATGCCAGACCATCTTGCCGGAATCGAGGTTGACGGCTGCCAGACGGCCCCACTGCTTCTCGCCCGGAATGACCTTGAACGCACCGCCGAGCCAGAGCTTGCCGCCGGGGTAGGCCGACTCCTGAACGTGGTAGGTCATCGGCTGATGCAGGTTGGCCGCGTAAGCCATGCGCAGCTTCGGATTGACCGCCATGGGGTTCCATTCCACGCCACCGTTCGCGCCGGGCAGCATCCGGGCGCCGTCCGGCGTCGGAAGCGTCCATCTGCCGTCCTGGGGAACCATCGCATCCGAGAAGCGGATGAGTTCGAGGGTCTTGGGATCGTGCACGTAGACGTAGCCCGTCTTGCCACCGTGGATGACGACCTTCCGCACCTTGCCGTCGGGTCCCTTGGCGTCCGTGATGATGGGCGGCGACACGGCGTCCAGATCCCAGACATCGTGCGCGATGTACTGGAAGTGCGCCTTGTACTCACCCGTGTCGAGATCCACCGCGACGAGGGAGTCGGTGTAGAGGTTGTCACCCGGGCGAATGTCGCCGTACAGGTCGGGCGAGGGGTTGCCGACCACGAAGTACACGGTGCGGGTCGAGAGATCGACCGCCGGAGTCATCCAGACACCACCGCCGAGCGTCTTGTAGAAGTCACCGCCGTTCTGTGCGAGGAGCTGCTTCTCCTTCGCGATGTCGCGGTGCATGTCGCGACCGGTCGCGTCCTTCTCGGCCCACACGCCTTCCTGACCCTGCTCGGGGATCGTGTGGAACGTCCAGAGGAGCTTGCCCGTCTTGGCGTCATAGGCTTTCACGAAGCCGCGGATGCCGTACTCGCCACCATTGGTGCCGATGAGGACCTTGCCGTCGACGACCGTCGGAGCCATCGTCTCGGAGTAGCCGAGTTCCGGATCGGCGATCTCGGATTCCCAGACGACATCGCCGGTCTTGGCGTTCAGCGCGACCAGCTTCGCGTCCAGCGTGCCCATGTAGAGCATGTCGCCGTAGGCAGCCACACCGCGGTTGTTCGGGCCGCAGCAGTAGGTCGTGATGGGACCCATCTTGTGCTTGTAGTGCCAGTACTCCTGACCTGTCACCGCATCGACCGCGTACACGTGGTTGTACGACGTCGTCAGGAACATGACGCCGTCGATCACGAGCGGGGCGGTTTCCATCGACTCCAGCACGGCCGTCTGGAAGACGAACGCGGGGCGGAGCTTGCGCACGTTGCCGGTGTTGATCTGGTTCGCGGCGTAGTAGCGCGTCTGGGCATAGTTGCCATTCGGGTGAAGCCAGTTGCTGCGATCCGTCGGCGACGCGTTCAGCATGTCCTGGGAGACGGGCGCCAGCGACTTCGCCATCGGCATGGCCGTCGTCGTCTGCTGTCCCTGGATCTCGTCACCCAGGGCCATCGTCGCGGTACCGGCGAGGAGCAGGGAAAGTGCTATCTGCTTGAGCGGGTTGTGCAACTTCATTGTTCCTCCAGATGTTTGTCTCTCGCTTCGCGAGCAGGGGATTCCGCATGGGAATCCTTCGTTGCGGTGGACAGGGAACCTTTCTTTGTCCGTGTGAGACTATTTCTCCGCAGCGCGCGGGAATATAGATGACAACCATCCCGCATACAACCACAACGGACAAATTCTCGCTTATGAAATCATGAACATATCTCCTCGTTACAAGGTCTTTCGACAAGCGCTCGGTGGGCTGGTTCTTGCAATTCTCGCCTCGTCCTCACATGCGCAGAACATGGGTGATCCGGACTTCGACGCGAGCGCCTACGCGCGGAACGCGCGGTTCCTCGCGCTCGCGCGGGACGGCAATGCAGAACGGGTCAAGTCACTCCTCGACGAGGGCGTGGCCGTGAATGCCCGCAACCGGAACGGCGAAACCGCACTGATGATGTTCACGCGAAAGGGCAACCTCGAGATGGTCCGGATGCTGCTGGCGCGGCACGCGGATCCGAATCTGGCGGCGATCAACAGGACGACGCCACTCATGGCCGCCGTGTACGCGGGCAACGTGGACATTGCGCAGGCGCTGCTCGACGCGGGTGCCGACACGACCGTTCTCGACCAGGTTCACAAGACGGCCATGGTGTATGCCGCCGGAGAAGGCCACGCGAAGGCGATCGCGCTGCTGCTCGATCGCGGTGTGGACATCAACATGCGGTATGCACACGACCTCACTGCACTGATGTGGGCAGCGGGTTCCGGGAGCGCGGACGCGGTGCGGCTGCTGCTGGCGCGTGGCGCCGATCCGATGGTGAAGGACGATCGCGGCAAGACTGCGCTGGACATCGCGCGCGAGTCGGGGCATTCGGACGTGGCGGAAATCCTCGTGGCGGCGACGCACTAGACAGCCTCGCGCCGCGATCAGTGGGGCGGCCGGACCGGCCGCCGTTCACTGCGTGAAGCGGACGAAGAGCACCGCTGCGGCGCCGATGCATCCCGCGACCGCTGCAGCGAAGTGCAGGCCCGTCCAGCGGGCGAGGTGCGTCGTGAGTTCGTCGGGAGGTTTGGCGCTCAGGAGATAGGCGCGCCCGTCGTCCGGACGGCGCATCACGTTCAGGCCCGGAAGCTGGGCACGCCGGCGCTGTGAGTCCAGCACCTCGGCCCGTGCGGCCTTCCGGGCTTCCTCCCACTCCCGCATGTCGATCTCGCCGTCCTCGTTAGAGTCGAATCGCGCCAGAAGGGAGCGGCGATCCTGCTTCCACTGCGTGAGGAGTCCGCTTACCTCCTCGTGCACGAACGCGCCCGATTCTCCGCCGTGCAGCGTGGTGAACCAGCCGAGCGCGTAGAGCGGGTCCCCCGGAGCGATCCATGTCTCCGTGTACCGGTACGGCTGGGACTTCCACGTTCGGCGATGGGTCGGAATGACGGTCGCATGGTCCGGGTCGATCACGCACGTTCCGCTGTCGTCGCGCAGCAGGAAGGTGTCGTCGCTCTCGCCGCTGTTGATCCGCTTGTAGCCGTCGCGCGTCTTCTCCTCCACGACGAAGCGGAACCACACGCACGGGCGAGCGGTGAACTTGGAAGCAAGGTAACGCCCCTCGTGCCGGTCCGCCTTGCCGAAGAGCTCCACGTAACCCTGGTGCGCCGAGGCGACCCGGGCGGTGGGGATGTCCTTGACGTGCCGGAGTCGTCGGTATGCCTTGATCCACCCGACCGTGCCTGCCGTGCCCGCGACCCCGGCCGCGAAGGCCCAGCCCGCCCTCGAACCGAGATGTGCGCCCACGAAGATGGCGCCGAGGTAGACGGCGATCAGTGCTTCATCGAGTCGGGAACCACGGAGGGGATGCCACATTCGCCCTGATCTGGCCTCACGCGAACAGATGCTTCAGGTTCACGTCGGCCTTCTCCTCCGAGGAGAACTTGAGAAGCTGCCTGGGCGGGAAGTCGAACATGCCCACGAGAATGTTGTCAGGCACCTGCTCGCGCCGGACGTTGTAGAGGTTCGTGGACTCGTTGTAGAACTCGCGCCGGTCCGCGATTGCATTCTCGAGGCCCGTGATGCGGGTGAGCAGATGCTGGAACTGCTCGTTGGCCTTCAGCTCGGGGTACGCTTCCGCGACCGCGAAGATGGTCCCGAGCCCTGCGCGCAGCATGGATTCGGCCTGGCCGAGCGCGGGAAGGTCCTGGCGCTCGCGCGCCTCGTGTACCCGGGCGCGCGCGGCGATGACCTTCTCCAGGGTCGCTTGCTCGAATTCCTTGTACTGCCTGCAGGTCTCGACCAGTTTCGGCAGTTCGTCGTGACGCTGCTTGAGGAGCACGTCGATGTTCGACCAGGCCTTGGCCACGTTGTGCTTGAGCTGCACCAGGCCGTTGTACAGGAGGACGCCGTAGACGAACACGATCACGGCGGCAGCGATGAGGACAAGCATCAGAACGCTCATGTGTCTCGTCTCCGGAGCCGGGGGTGGAAAATGGGGCGCGACGCGCCGCAGCTCACGGCCAAGGGGACCCGCCCGATCAGATCCAATGAGTCGTCAGACCACCGGCGCGTCGCAAGGGCCCCACGAAGCACGTCCCGTGCCGCTGAGCGAGCCCGTTCATGCTCGAAAAACTTCCTTGCTTTCATGGCCTTCTGTAGAATCGCGGGCTTTTCCGCATCAACCGTGGCGTTTTCATGGCGTTGATTGTTCAAAAATACGGCGGCACGTCCGTCGGTTCGGTCGAGCGCATCCAGGCCGTGGCGAGGCGTGTGGCCAAGTGGCGCCGTCATGGCCACGACGTGGTCGTGGTCGTTTCGGCCATGAGTGGCGAGACGAACCGTCTCATCGCGCTCGCGAAATCCATTCAGGCTGACCCGGATCCCCGGGAACTCGACGTCATCGCGTCCACGGGTGAGCAGGTGACCATCGGTCTCGCATCCATGGCGCTGCTGGAACTCGGTGTCAGGGCACGGTCCTACACGGGGGCGCAGGTCCGCGTGCTGACGGACGACGCCCATACGAAGGCCCGGATACTCGCCATCGACGAGGAGCGGCTCAGGGCCGACCTGCAGGCCGGCATCGTGCCCGTCGTGGCGGGATTCCAGGGCGTCGAACGCGACGGAAGCATCACGACACTCGGGCGGGGTGGTTCGGATACGACGGGGGTCGCGCTCGCCGCGGCGCTACATGCCGACGAATGTCAGATCTACACGGACGTCGATGGTGTCTACACGACGGACCCGCGCATCGAACCTCAGGCACGTCGGCTGAAGACCATCACGGTCGAGGAGATGCTCGAGATGGCGTCTCTCGGTTCGAAGGTCCTGCAGATCCGCTCGGTCGAGTTCGCGGGCAAGTACAGGGTGCCTCTCCGGGTCATTTCGAGCCTGACCGACCCCGATCTGCCCATCGAGGAAGAGGCGAATTCGGGCACACTGATCACCTTCGAGGAAGACGAAAACATGGAACAGGCCATCATCTCCGGGATCGCGTTCGCGCGGGACGAGGCCAAGCTCACGGTCATGGGTGTGCCGGACCGGCCCGGAATCGCCTACGCCATTCTGGGCCCGATCGCCGACGCCAAGATCGATGTCGACATGATCATCCAGAACGCGAGCGTCGACGGCAATACGGACTTCTCCTTCACCGTGCCTCGCGGAGATTTCGCGAAGGCGACGGCGATACTCGAGACGGTCAAGGAGCACATGAGCGCGAGGGCCATCGTCGGGGACAACCGCATCTGCAAGGTCTCGATGGTCGGGGTGGGCATGCGCTCCCACGTCGGAATCGCGAGCAAGATGTTCCGGACGCTCGCGGAGGAGGGCATCAACATCCAGATGATCTCCACGTCCGAGATCAAGATTTCCGTCGTCGTCGACGAGAAGTATCTCGAACTCGCCGTGCGCGTTCTGCACAAGGCTTTCGATCTGGACCAGGAATCGGCCTGAGGCGCGCCCGGCGGTCGCGGAACCGCCGGTTTCGTTTGACCCGGGAGGGTACTAGGCGGTATTCTCTCGCGCCTTCGGAGACGTGACCGAGAGGCCGAAGGTGCTCCCCTGCTAAGGGAGTATGCGGGCAAAACCTGCATCGTGGGTTCGAATCCCACCGTCTCCGCCAGATTCGTGACGGTGATGACGTCGTCAGACGGCCTTGACGAATGTGGCGATGGCGGGAAGGGTGTTACGAGCGCTCTCGCGGCATCGGTACAAGCAGTTTGAAGTGCAAGCAACAATAAGCGCCCGTAGCTCAGTTGGATAGAGTACCTGGCTACGAACCAGGGGGTCGTGGGTTCGAATCCTGCCGGGCGCGCCATGACGTTATGAAGCTGGGCACCATGCCCAGCTTTTTCTTTTCCAGGGCTCCGATCGAGTCGGCGAGCCGGTCGTAGCTCCCCCGGATCTTCAGTTCTTTCCCTTCCAGGCGGATCTCGTCGACCAGAAGGTTCAGGTAGGCTTTCCCGAATCCCGAGGATGAGTCGGCGAGGCGGGCCTTCAGAGAAGTGGTCCCGGTCATTTGGACCCGATTTTGGGATTTATAAGTGAAGTCCCTGCGGGTTAAGCCGCCTTGGCGGGCGGCGTGTCGGTGAAGTACACGTGATCAGGCGTGCGGCCGTCAAGATGCCGGTGCGGTCGGCGCTCGTTGTAGAAGGCGACGTACCTGGCCAGGCCCGCTTTGGCCGCGGATACCGTG
>WGLR01000025.1 GCA_016125475.1 Betaproteobacteria bacterium | reverse complement strand
TGTCAACGGTAACCCAGAATTCCCCAGTGTGGTAACTCAAATCTCCCCACCCGGTTGAGATTCGGAATCGTGAGAACGGATCAGCCCAGCCTTGAGTTTCTCCTTCAGTCGATAGGAGTTGCCACGGATGTTCAGGGTCACGGCGTGATGCAGGAGCCGGTCGAGGATGGCGGTGGCGATGACACGGTCGCCGAAGACCTCGCCCCAGGCCCCGAAGCTCTGGTTGCTGGTGAGAATCATTGGACCACGCTCGTAACGCCTGCTGATGAGCTGGAAGAACAGGTTCGCGCCCTGACGGTCGATGGGCAGATAGCCGATCTCGTCGACGATGAGCAGTCGGGGCGTGGTGAACAGCTTGAGCTTCTCCTCCAGTCGGCCCTCGGTCAGCGCCTTGGTGAGGGTAGCGATGAGATGGGCGGCGCTGGTGAACAGTACGCGGTAGCCGGCCTCGATTGCCTTCAGTCCGAGAGACACGGCGAGGTGGGTCTTGCCCACGCCCGGCGGGCCGAGGACGATGACGTTGTCGCCGTGCTCGATGAAGTGACAGCTGGCCAGTTCCAGGACCTGCTTGCGGTCCAGGGAGGGCTGGTAGGCGAACTCGAAGGTCTCCAGGGGTTTGACGAAGGGGAACCGAGCCATGGCGGTACGCATGGCGATGTTCTTGGAAGTCTTGGCGGCGACCTCCTCGCCGAGGACCTGTTCGAGGAAATCGGCATAGGGCAGTTCGTGACTGGCGGCGTGCTGCAGCAGCGCCTCGAGGCGTTCGCCGCTCTTGAGCAGACGCAGCTTGCGCAGGTGCTCACCGAGACGTTCGAGCTGGGCCGGGGTGGTCATGGCCGCGGGGGCGGCCGATCGGGTCGCGGTCCTGGCCATCATGCGTGCTCCTGCATCGGGTGGGGGAGCAGATGCTCGTAGACCGCCAGATCGCGGATCTCGACCTCGCACGCGGGATCGTCGTGCTGCAGCGCTGGGCCGGGGACGGCGCTGCTGTAGCGGGTGCGGGCATTGCGCAGCACCGCCCCGGGACCGTGCTCGGGGCACACGCTCAGTTGCGCCCGGCCGGCCAGGACCGGATGCGTCGCGACGATCTGGCCGCGGTGGCGGATGACGAGCACGCCGCCCTCGCGCACGACTTCCACGCTCTGGCCGATCAGGCCGAAGGGTACGGAGTAGCGGTTGGTGTCGACCGACACGAGCCAGTCGTCGGCCACCACCCGGGACCGTACCATCGCCTGCAGGAAACTGGCGTGTCCGGCGATCAGAATCAGCGCACGGGCTTCCTCGGCGAAGCGCTCGATCGGGCGCTGGTGGGTCGTGCCATGGTCGCGCACGTCGGCGACCTCGGCCTGCCAGGCGCTCAACTGGGCATTGAAATCCGCGAGGTCGCGGAAATGCCGACCGGGCAGGAAGTTGCGCTTGACGTACTTCACGCCCGATTCGACCTTGCCCTTGGTTCTGGCCCGGTACGGGCGGCACACCCTCGGGGTGAATCCCCAGTGCGCGGCGAACGCCGCAAAGGTCGTGTTGAACCGCACCCGGTTGCGACCATTGGCATCGGGCTCTTCGCCCAGGGCGACGGTGCGCATGCGGTCATAGAGCAGCGTCTCGCAGCAGCCACCGAAATGCGCGAACGCGTGCTCGTGAGCCGCCAGCAGCGCCCCAAGACGCTCGTCGGCGAAACCCTCGGCGTAGGCCCGGCGGCTGTACCCGAGCGTCATCACGAACACGTGCACCGTCGTCCCGGTGCCTCCGAAGCTCACTCGAGCCTGCCCCCAGTCGACCTGGGCCTGCTCGCCGGGACCCGTCTCGAAGCGCCGCTGCGTCAATCCCGCCACGCTGGCCGCTGCTCGCAGCGGGCGTACCGCCAGCTTCACCGTCTCGTAGCTGCCTTCAAAGCCACGCGTCCGGCGCAACTCCTGCCACAGGATCCGCGCCGAGTAGTGCACCTGCGGGGCGCGCTCCGTCAGCCAGTCCCGATGCGCCTCGAGCATCGTCGACACCGACGACTCCCGACGGTACGGTTGCCACTGCTCCTGCCGCAAACACCGGCGCACCGTCTTGCGATCGATCCCGAACTCCCGGGCGATCGAAGACACGCTCTCGCCGTTGGCGCGGCGCTCACGAATCGCTTCCCATTGATGAGTCCCCAACACCGCGTTCTCCCGGTCCGTACTGCCTGCGGACACGGTAACGCGACTGCTATCGGCAGGGGCGGACCGCCCCGGGGACACCCCCTCTTCAATACGTCCTTCCACTTCCATCTGTGCCTCCTTGGCATCGATGGGTGGGGAGAATTCGATTACCGAAACTGGGGATTATTGGATTACCGATGACACGCTCCCTTTGGCGGAGTGGGAGCTTCGGCTCTACAACGATGCCTTGGCTCGACAGATGCCCATACCCGACCACGAGCGGGGCGCTGCGCCGGCAGGTGTCTCCCGTTGAAGTGTCAACAATGGGCATGGAACCATCCCATTGAGTCGATCGACTGCGTGCGCCGTGCGCACCCTACCTGTCTCCGGACCCCGAACACGCAACCCGAAAGTCGACTCGTAAACACCCCATGAAAGTGATCCGCGCCCGGGAATTCACCCCTGCCACCGCGTGGCAGGCCCTCGACGTCGCCTGCATGAACGGCATCACGACCCGTGTCCACTGGACGGACCAGCCATACCGATGGCACGTGAACGACGGCGAGGAAGTCTTTGCCGTTCTCACGGGTGTCGTGGACATGCACTATCGCGAAGCAGGTCAGGAACACGTCGTCCGCCTCGAGCCGGGGGACATCTTCTACGCTGACGTCGGGTGCGAACACGTGGCACACCCGGTCGGCGAGGCGCGTGTCCTGGTCGTCGAGAAACAGGGCAGCGTCTGACGGACACCGCCGGTCGATGCGTCACACCGAGGTACAGGCACCCACCCCGCCTGCGCTACGCTATCCCGGCCACGGAGGATCGCGATGACCCCGCCGATGGCGGTGCTGATGGCGGACTACAACCGCTGGATGAACGACCGGATGTACGACTCGGCCGGAACACTCGACGACGCAGCGCTCTCGGCGGACCGCGGGGCCTTCTTCGGCTCCATACTGGGCACACTGAACCACCTGGCCGTCGCGGACACGATCTGGTTGCAGCGCTTCGCCGAGCACCCTGCCTCGTTCACCGAACTCCGTCCGCTGCTCGACTTTCCGCGACCGTCCTCGCTCCGTGTCGCCGTCGCGTCCGACCTGGCCGCGCTTCGCGCATACCGGCACCGGCTGGACGACATCCTGGTGCGGTGGGCCGCCGAACTGACGGCCGACCACCTGGCGTCCGAATTCTCCTATGCCAACACCGCCGGTGTCGTGTCCACGCGGCACTTCGGGTCGGTGCTCCAGCACTTCTTCAATCACCAGACGCATCATCGTGGCCAGGCATCCACCCTGCTCTTCCAGGCGGGTGTCGACGTCGGGGTCACGGACCTGCTCGCGCTCATTCCGGCCGGGGACAGGACCTCTCGTTAGACGGGGAGACACGGGGTTTCGGGGGGCTATCCAGGGTCCGGTCGGCCAGCCATCGTGCGCCGTACGCACCCTAACGCCGTGCGCGGTGCGCACCCTACCGCCAAGCCGGGAGCCGCGTGCCCACCCGCCGCCCGCCCCCCCGAAAGAGTGTCGAAAGACTTTACGGTTCTTGCCTGATCCTCGGCTCCAAGGCATTCCGCCCGCACGAACCGGGCGCCCTCCTCTCACCTGCGAGGGAGGGACGGGATTTTTGTTTGTCTCAATGCACTCGGGAAACTTCCGGATCGGCGCCATTCCGTCCGGTCGAACGCGTCGCCGCCGGCCGCAATTCCGGCATGGTGATTGCAGAGAGCGGCGAAAGCCGAGTCCGCGTGCAGGCGTCGACAGCGAGCGCTGCGCGCGACATCGATCCGCCCCCACCAAGAAAGGGAGATTTATCAGTGTCGCCACGCAATTCGCTCTTCGCCGGTCTGCTCGCCGCATTGACTCTCGCGCCCCTCTCGGGCAGCGCCCTGGCTGTCGTCGCACTGCCCGGCACCTCGACGGCCAGCACCGACATCACGCTCAATTTCACGCTCGATTCGGTCGCCTTCGCCTCTGGCCCCAACACCGGCACGCTGGCCGACGCATTCTCCGACTACGAGTACGACCCGTACGGATACTGGGAATCGTTCAGCAGTGTCCTGACGAACACTGGCGCAGGGAGCACCAGCGCCACCGCGTCCATGACGTCCGGCGGCGTACCGCCCGAGCCGGACAACTCCTTCGCTTTCTCCCCCACCGACACGATCTCGATCCAGATCGGTGCCGAGTCCACCGCCATGGGCGCGGGGGCCGATCACTGGATCGCGTCCACCGGCCAGTCCACCGTCTACTTCCAGAGCTACTCCGATTCCGACCTCCTGATCACCTTCAACTATGACTGGATGCGGAACATGACGCTCACGAACGACGTCGACGGCAACCACGCCGTTTCGTTCCTCGACGGTTTCTTTCGGACGGACGGCGACGCAGGCACTACCTCCGAACTCTTCATCGACGGCAACGGCGGCTTCAACATCGGCAACAGCACGGCATCCACCTTCCCTTACAGCGACAACGGCTCGGGGCAGCTCACGTTCGTGCTGGGAGCAGGAAACTACGTCAGCATGACCTTCGGCGCAGAACTGGGCGCCAGTGCCGAAATCGCAGCCGTCCCGGAAGCGGAGACGTGGGCGATGATGCTGGCCGGACTCGGGATCCTCGGCGTGGTCGCATCGCGCCGGTCCTCCAGGGCTTCCTGATCACGCGGGGATTGGCCGCTTCGCCCCGCTCCCGACCGCCCCCCACTCTCGTGGAGGGAGGGCTGGGGAGGGGCGGCGTGAACACACTTGCTCCCCCGCGCACGCGGAGGGAAGAGATCTCTGCTGATTTCGCACTGACCTCCAGCGCATCCTGAACGCTGTCGGTATCCTCCCGACATCGATTTTCCGATCCGGGGGGGAGACATGAGCAGGCGGGCCAAGGTCGCAGTCATCGGCACGGGCGGCACGATTTCGTCGGTGGGCCGTGGACCGTTCGACCTCCAGAACTACCTTACGCTCGGCAGGATGCTCGACGCGCGCGGAATGATCGAGGCGTTTCCGCAGGCCGCAGAGTTCGCGGACCTCGTTCCCGTTCCGTTTCCGCCCGTCCCCAGCACGAACATGACGTTCTCGTCATGGGTGCGACTTCACGAGATCATCGACGGTCTGGTCGCGGCTCACACCGACCTGTCCGGGATCGTCATCCTTCATGGCACGGCGAGCATGGAGGAATCCGCGTACGCACTCGACCTGACGCTCAGGACGGACGTGCCGGTCGTGTTCACCGGGGCCCAGCGTCCCTCGACGGGCCTCTCGACCGATGCGGCGATGAACCTCGCCAATGCCGTACGCGTGGCGGCGTCGACCGAGGCGCGAGGGCTCGGCGTGCTGGTCGTCCTCAACGACGAGATCCACGCGGCGCGGGAAGTCACCAAGACCGCGACCTGGCGGCTCCAGACATTCCGTACCCCCGACTTCGGTGCGCTCGGCCACGCCGACGCGGACCGGATCGCGATCTACCGCCGGCCCGCACGGCGGCACGCACCGAATGGCCCCTTCTCGATCGACGACCTGCGGTCACCTGCCCGCGTCGACATCTCCTATTGCTACGCCGGCGTCGACGGCACCGCCGTGCGGGCCTTCGTCGCAGCGGGTGCCCGGGGCATCGTGAGTGCCGGTTTCGCACCCGGCATGGTCAGCCCCGCGGAGCTCGATGCGCTCAGAGAGGCGGTCGCAGCCGGCCTCGTCGTGGTGCAGTCGTCGCGCGGCGGGAGCGGACGGGTACCGACGACGGAGCGCATCGCCGAAGCAGGCATGATCGGCGCGGACAACCTCAACCCGCAGAAGGCACGCATTTTCCTGTCGCTCGCGCTCAACCGCACCCGGGACGTAGCCGCGATTCGCGAGCTTTTCGAGACCTGCTGATCCCGCGGTTCTTCGCGGAAGGAATGGATCCGACGTAGGGCGGTGCGCGGTGCGCACCCTACCTCACCGCATTGGGTGGGGTGCGTATCACGCCCCGGGAACACCGCGGGAACGCCATCGACCGCATGCGCCGTTCGCATCCCACCCTCACCGAATTGCGTAGGGTGCGTATCACGCACCGGGACACCACACGCGAACGCCATCGATCGCGTGCGCGGTGCGCACCCTACCCCCATCGAATTCCGTGGGGTCGGTGTCACGCACCGCAATACCGTGCACGATTTCCATTGACCACGTGCGCGGTGCGCACCCTACCCGCGTCGAATTCCGTGGGGTGTGTATGACGCGCCGTAACACCGTGCACGATTTCCATCGATCGCACGCGCCGTGCGCATCCCACCCTCACCGAATTGCGTAGGGTGCGTATCACGCACCGGGACACCACACGCGAACGCCATCGACCGCGTGCGCGGTGCGCACCTTACACCCGTCGAATTCCGTGGGGTATGTATGACGCCCCGCAATACCGTGCACGATTGCCATCGACCGCGCGCGCGGCGCGCACCCTGCCACCACCCATCTCCGTAGGGTGCGCACGGCGCACCGCAAAGACCCTGGAGGCATTCGACACCCCCGGATCTCAGTCGAGATAGACGGCGTCTCCCGTGCGCACCGAACCAGGCTGCACGACGAGGCCATACGCCCCGACGTTCTGGTCGGCCTCGCGCACGATCGTGCGCAGGATCGACGTGTCCGGCCCGAACCCGGGCTGTGCCCGCGTGACGGCGCCGCATCGCGGTGTGCCACCCACGCACTCGATCAAGATATCGCCGATCACCATCTTCCTTCCGACCCATTCCTGCTCGGCCAGGCCGGAGATTGCGGGATCCGTCTCGATCACCAGATTCGGACGGAACCGGCGCCGGTCCCAGCTTCCCCCGCCGTTCAGGGATTGAAGGTGTCGCAGTGTCGCGGTCGTGACGACGTGCATCGGCACCACGAGGAAGAACGTCCCGGGCACCGTCACGTGATCGACGAGCACCGGCGGGATGTGCGTGAAATCCGGAAGCGGTTCGCCCGGCTCCCGATCGAACGTGGTGGCGAGTTCATCGAGCCAGGAACCCCGTTCGGGCTTGTGCCGCCGGTAGAACGCGGTGTCACTCTCCGGTCGCAGCGGCTCGAGCGTGGACTCGTGGCCGGTGAGTGCCGAGAGTCTGGCGTGGATGGCGTCGTCGTCGCTGCGCAGCGTGGCGCCGTCGGGAAAGGTCACCGAGACGGTCCGACCGTCGTCGTTCGCGCGTGCACTGCACCGGAGCAGCTGCGGCCGGAACTTGCAGCTCTGAATCTCGGCGCGTCGCGTGTCACGCAGCGCCCACGTGCGGTCCCCCTGGACCCCGTTCGGGCCGATCGGCGATGCCTCGAGCTGCTCGCCCGCCATCCCCTTCACCGGATACCGCCAGATCTCCCTGATCGTTCCCACCTTCTGCACGAGCCGTCTCCTTCGGGTCTTGGTGATGCGTCGCGATACGCGGTGCAGGGATCCTATCATCGGCCCCCGGGTACGCGTGGACACCCCTGCCGGCCCCGGGAACGCCTGCGGCATCGACGCCGTGTGACCCAGTCCGGGCGGCGCCGGAAACCGGCGGCGAGGAGCCGCCCGCCGGTCACGCCTTCCGCCCGCCTATGACGATCGTCAGGTTGACCACGCCGTCAGTCGCTCCTAGCCTGCAGTAACAATGGAAAAGAAGATGCAGGACACGTTTGCCCGTGTGCATTTGTCCACACTTTTCCGTCCTCACCGCGCGAGACCTCAGCCCCGTGCAACGAGTCGGTCACCCATGGAGGGTCCCATGACTTCCATCCACGTCCTACCGCGACTCGCAGTGCTCCTCTTCTCCCTGATCGTCTCGACGACCGCGTTCTCCCAGACGAGAGCCAGCCCATGGAGCGAATCGGACAACACCAACCTGCCCGGCAACGACATGGAACGGATCGTGATGGAGGCCGGGCAGAAGGATCTATGCGCCGAGGCCTGCAGGAACAATCCGCTGTGTCGTGCCTATACATGGGTCCGCCGAAACGTTCAGGGACCGAAGCCCGTCTGCTGGCTTAAAAGCGCCGTGCCTTCATCGCACGCCTCGCAGTGCTGTGTGAGCGGCAAGCGCATCAGCGATGCACCCTTCTCGGGAACGTTCGAGTCGCGCGTCGATCTCCCTGGTCGTGACTACGCATCCTCGCGCCTCGCGAGCGCCGACCCCGATCTCTGCGCAGCCGCCTGCGCGAACGACGACCGCTGCCGCGCATTTACATACGTGGCGCCTGGCCACCAGGGTAGCGACGCGATGTGCTACCTGAAGGACGGCGTGCCCGCGCGTGTCATGGATGCGGAGTGCTGCACCTCCGGCGTGAAGAGAAGCTCGCTCGTCATCTACGAACGTCATCGCAACACCGACATGCCGGGATCCGACTACGACAACTTCGACGTCCCGACCGGTGGCTGGCAGTCCTGTCAGCAGGCGTGTGCGGGGGACACCCGATGCCGGGCCTATACCTACGTGAAATCCGTCAACGTGTCGGACGGCGGGCAGTGCTGGCTGAAGGACGCCCGGCCGCGAGGACGTGCGGCGCAGTGCTGCGACTCGGGCGTGAAGCTGCCCGGCGAGAAGGCCCTTAACATCGGCAAGGGGGACTTCGACCTGCCCGGGTCCGATTACCACCACTTCGAACCACGCGGCCCGGACGACACTCACCGCACGACCGTGTGTCGTTCGGCGTGCGGCGCGGACGGTTCATGCCTGGCATATACGTACGTGAAGCCGGGGATTCAGGGGAGCAAGGCGGTCTGCTATCTCAAGTCGCGCGTGCCCGAACACGGCGCCTCGTCGCAGTGCTGCTCCTCGGGCGTTCGGAACGCCTCCCACATCGCCAAGCCGCTCGGCCCCGGCTACGAACCGCCGATACTTGATTTCAGCGGGCTGGATCCGAATCGCGAGATTCGCGGCCACGCCTTTCCGCGCGACATGCCGGCGCCCAACTTCCCACCCCTCTACCGCGGCTGCAGCCCCGACGAGATAGACAGCTTCAAGGCGGCGTGGGCGCTTGCGCACCATCACATGTGGCGCGCCCAGCAGGTGATGCAGCACATCAACGCGAGCAGCCAGCGTCGTACGCTGTGGAATCACGGCTTCGTCGACCGCGTCACGGATGCCAACGGAAACTTCGCGAACTGGTCACCACGCGGATGGTTCGGTCGCTATGACTCCCGGCGTTTCCGTCTCTCGCGTCGTGCGCTGGACAAGGTGTGGAGCGAGCGTTTCCTCGGTGGCAGGATCGGTTCGACCCGGATCCGGATCTGGTGTCGCGCGGACAGCGGCGTCGAGCCTTGTACGGGTGCACGCCGCGGCGCGCACACCGGCGTCGGCACGCTCGACATCTGTCCGGCGTTCTTCGACAACAGCGAGTTCAGCAATGCCCGCTTCATCATCCACGAGATGTTTCACTGGCTGAAGATCCCGAAGTCCGGCTTCTGGGTATCGGACAGCCACGACTTCTGGCGCAACGGCTGCCGATACCGCGCAGCGCAGACGATCTACCAGGACGACGCTGCCTACATCGGCGTGAACGGCGGCTGTTACGACTGGAATTTCAATCGGGCGATCCTCACCAACGACAACTACGCGTGGTTCGCGAGGACTCTCGGCGAGCGGATCTATCGCGGCGAGATCGTGCGCTTTCCTGCCGAGAATGTGGTGCCCTGACCGGGCGTTCCCCGCGGGTCGGCCTGAACGGGTCGATCCGCAGGAACGCTTCGATGCCGCACGGGCAGGATCGAACGCAGCCCTACTTCGCGCGGCGTCTGCGACCCGCGTACAGCCCCACGACCATCAGCCCGCCGCCCAGCATCACGAACGTGTCGGGTTCGGGCACGGCCGCGACGCCCCCGACGTAGTCGAATGCCTGGTCGTGATTGGCGACCGCGGCGCCGTAGATCGCTCCGGTACCCGACCCGGTGATGTCGCCGTTGCTCCAGAGATCGACGTACTTGCCGTCGCCGATGCTGAACATGAGGCCGTAGATGTCGAGCACGCCTCCGTGCAGTGGGTAGTCCGAAGCGGTGGGCGGAGAGCCGTTGGGATAGAAGAGATTGTCGTAGGTGAGAAACCCGTTGTTGACCGGATCGAGCCCCGTCGCGACCGCGAACCGGCTGAAGTCGTTCGGCGCCAGCAGGTTGGTGGCTTCGGGCGTGTCACGCGTGATCGGAACGAGCGGTCCTACCGGCGCATTGACGATGCTGAGCCCGTTGTTCGAGTCCGAGAACGTGCCGCTGATGCCCGTGACCTCGAATGCCTGCGGATTCTTGGCGTCCGTGGCGGAGCCGTATGTCAGGGTGAGCGACCCGCTGATGCCCGACCCCGCGAAGCTGAAGTCGTAGGTGTCGGCATGCGCCTGCCACGGGAGCAGCGCGGTGAATGCCAGCGCTGCCCAGACCAGATTCTTCCTGCTCGCCATGATCGTTCGCCCCCCGTCGTCGTTCGATGTACATCCCCGATACGGACCAGCCGCATTTCCGGAGGCCAGGCCGCAGACCAGTGCCGCGGGTTCGTCGCGACGGGCACGAGCACAGCGAAGACGCGCCCGCAACACTCCTGTTACGACACGACCTCGAAAGGCAAGTCCCGGCACCGGGACGACCCGGCGACAACCCGGGATCATCCTCGCTTCGGGAGAATGCGCAAGCGAAAACGTAGAACCGTTGTCGCGAATGCGCTCGGCATTTGCAACGGCGCGACACATTGCGCCCCGTGTCAGCAAGCAGAAAGCAACATGGCGCATTCGGTCGCGAGTCGAAAGGCATGCGCACCGGTTTGCGCGTCACGTGACACATGCGACCGCGATGCCCCATGGAGAGATCGCCAGCCATGAACGTTCAAGAAAAGAGCCTCCTCACGATTCTGGGTGTCTCGCTCATCCTGTCGGCGATCGCGATCCCTCTTGCCTTGCAGCTGGTTCCCCGCAATGCCGTCTACGGGTTCCGCACACGCGCGACGGTGCGGGGCGACGAGATCTGGTTCGCGGCGAACGCGTACTTTGGCAAGGCACTCATCGTCGCGAGTGCGATCGGGTGTCTTCTTGCCATCGCGGTGTACTTCTTTCCGCTTCCCGGCGAGCTCGTCGTGCCGGTGTACGTGATCTGCTTCGCGGTCCCGAGCGGGCTCGCGGCGCTGGCGACGCTGCGTTACGTCAGGCAGTGGGAGGAGGGAGAGGCGTGAGACGAAGGTTCGGTGCGCCGTGCGCACCCTGCGCGCGCCTCTTCCTCCGCAAGGCAGGGACAGGCCGGGTCGGAGCAGGAAAGATTTTCTCGCCCGCCCGCACGCCCCCTCCCTGACCCTCCCCGCGCGCGGGGGAGGGAATCGACGGCTCGGCACTCCTCCCTGCGCGATGCGGCCGAAGAAACGGTGAGTGCGCAGGGTGCGCAAGGCGCAACGGGTGACACCCCATCCCTCGCGGAGCGCCTGGTCGGGAACAACGCGATGCGTTGTCCGCGTGGGCCGTGCCCTCCCTGCAGGCGTGCCCCCCGCAAGCGGGGGAGGCAAGGTGGCGGCAAGCGCCGTGTCAGCCGAACGTGCGTTCGTACTCGGCCGTGTCGAAGCCGATCAGCCAGCCGCCGTCGATCTCGACCACGGGGCGCCTGATGGCCGAGGGATTCGCGGCGAGAAGCGCCGCCGCACCCGCGTCCGTGTCGGCAGACGCCTGTGCCACCTGGTCGAGGCGCCGCCACGTGGTGCCCCGTCGGTTCACGACACGATCGCGGCCGAGTGACGCGATCCAGCTCGCGACGAGTGACACCGGCGGCGGCTGTTTCCTGAAGTCGACGAATTCGTGGCCGACGCCGTGGCCGTCCAGCCACGCGCGGGCCTTCTTCACGGTGTCGCAGTTCGGGATGCCATATACGCGGATCATCGTGTTCTCGGACATCAGGTTGGGGGCGAGTATGTTAACGATCCCGCGTCTCGCCCGTTGGGAAGGAATGAACACTCGACGAGACACGTTCGCACGGTACGAATGAGCGACTCCGGAGAAGGGAAGATCGGTTTCTGGGAAGTCACGGCGATCGGCGTCGGCGGCATGGTGGGCGGCGGCATCTTCGCCGTGCTCGGCCTGTCCGTGAAGCTCGCGAACGGCGGGGCACCCGTGGCGTTCCTGATCGCGGGCCTGGTGGCGCTCGTCACGTCCTATTCCTACGCCCGTCTGTCCGTCGCCCTGCCGAGCCAGGGCGGGACAGTCGCATTCCTGGACAGGGCATTCGGATCGGGCCTGCTGACGGGGGCCGCGAACATCCTGCTCTGGGTCAGCTACATGGTCATGCTGTCCCTGTATGCGTATGCGTTCGGAAGCTACGGCGCCTCGTTCTTTCCGTCCGGTTCGCAGGCCCTCTGGAAGCACGTGCTCATCACCGTCAGCGTCGTCGGCATCACCGGGCTCAATCTTCTGAACGCGAAACTCATCGGCGAGGCGGAGGACTGGATCGTGCTGCTCAAGCTGCTGATCCTCGGCCTGTTCATCGGCTTCGGCCTCTGGGGCGTGGACCAGGCCCGACTCGCACCCTCCGCGTGGTCCTCGCCGTTTCACCTCGTCGCGGGCGGCATGATCATCTTCGTCGCCTACGAAGGCTTCGAACTGATCGCCAACACCGCGCAGGACGTGCGCGACGCGCCGCGCACGCTGCCCCGCGCCTTCTACGCGAGCGTCGGATTCGTGATCCTGCTCTACGTGCTGGTCGCCGTCGTCACCGTGGGCAGCCTGCCTGTCGGCAAGATACTGGACGCGAAGGACTACGCGCTCGCGGAGGCCGCCCGCCCCTCGCTGGGCCAGACGGGCTTCCTGCTGATCACGATCGCCGCCATGCTCTCGACCGCATCGGCGATCAACGCCACGGTGTACGGGGCGGCACGCCTGAGCTACGTGATCGCGAAGGACGGCGAACTCCCCGCAAACCTGGAGAAGAAGGCGTGGGGACGCCCGGTCGAGGGCCTGCTGATCACTTCCGGTGTCACGCTTCTGGTCGCAAACCTCACCGACATATCCAGCATGTCCGTGATGGGCAGCACCGGATTCCTCCTGATCTTCGCAGCCGTGAACGGCGCGAACGTGAGACTGGCCGGCGACACCGGAAGCAGCCGCGCGCTCTCCCTGCTCGGAGTCGGGCTCTGCGTCGGCGCGCTCGGAGCCCTCGTCTGGCAGACCGCGACGTCCTCGCCCCAGAAGCTCTGGTTTCTGGCCGCCATGATCGGCGGCTCGTTCCTGATCGAACTTTGCTTCCGGGTCCTGACCGGGCGCACAGACCTCTTCGTCCGACACGGAACGCGCAACCACCCGGACATCTGAGAGCCTGGCCACTGCCTGCACACCCGGATTCGCGCGTGCACGGAATCGACCCAGGACGCCGCTTGCGTCGCCTCGCCCTGCCTCGCGCTGTCACACGTCCCCTCTGACGGCCACCTCGCCCGGATTCGACCCGGCCATGCGTGTGGCGAACACCCTCGGCACGCAGTGCAGACCAGACCGGGGAGTCGAGCAGTTCGGGTCATCGCGATGCCGGCAATCTTTACGACATTTTTACGACGGATCACCCAGAATGGTGTCCGGTCTCCTCGCGGCCTGAAAACGCGATTCCGCCCAACCGACTCCGGATTCGTGAAATGACATTCGAAGAACTTGCAGGCGAGCCACGGTACGGCGCCCACGCACGTACCGCCCTGACCCTGACGGCGTGCGCGGCCACGACAGCGCTCGCGACGCCACTGCGCGACCACCTCGACCTCGCGAACATCGTCATGCTGTTCCTGCTCACGGTCCTGTTCGTCGCCGTGAAGCTCGGCCGGAACGCCGCGATCCTCGCGTCGGTCGTGAGCGTCCTCTGCTTCGACGTCTTCTTCGTCCCGCCTCGCCTCTCGCTGGTGGTGAGCAACGTCCAGTATGTCGTGACCTTCGCCGTCATGCTTGTCACCGCGCTCACGACCACCCATTTCACCGCAGTGCTCCGGCAGCGAGCCGAGGAAGCCGGTCGACGGGAACGCAGGACGCAGGCGCTCTACGACCTGGCCAAACGGCTTGCCGGTGCCATCTCCGTCGATCACGTCCTCGCGGCGACACGGGAGTTCCTCCAGTCCCAGCTCGCTGCAGCCCCGGTGCTCCTCCTTCCGGACAAGCACGGAGACACCGTCATCGCGTCCACGCCTGCGGACGAGGTGCAGGTCGAGATCCACGTCGCCCAGGTCGCGTTCGAAGGAACCGCCTTCGTGCGCGGATCGGACGTGGGGGGTCCGGGCAGACACACGACGTATTTCCCCCTCAGAGGATCGACCCGGAACCGCGGCGTGCTTGCCGTGGCGTTCGCGGAGGGTGACGGGGAGCCTTCGGCGGCATCGCTGTCCCTGCTCGACGCCCTCGCGTCCCTCGTCGCCGTCGCGCTCGAGCGCCTGCATTACGCCGACGTCGCCCGGTCCGTCGAGATGCGGATGCTCACCGAACGGCTCCGCAGCTCCATCCTTTCTGCCCTGTCCCATGACCTGCGCACACCGCTCACCGCCATGGTGGGCCTTGCAGACTCTCTGACTCTGATCAAGCCCCCGCTCCCGCCCGCGGCGCTCGACGTTTCACAGGCACTCCATCAGCAGGCAGTCCGCCTGACCGGCCTCGTGGGAAATCTCCTCGACATGGCGAGGCTCAATGCCGGGAACGTGACGCTGCGTCGCGAATGGCAGCCGCTCGAGGAAGTCGTCGGCGCGAGCATCAAGATGCTCGGAGAGGCGCTGGCCGATCATCCCGTCAAGGTGCATCTCGACAGGTCATTGCCACTGGTCGCATTCGACGCGGTGCTCATGGAGAGGGTTCTCTGCAATCTCCTCGAGAACGCGGCCAAGTACGCGCCGGCGCACTCCGCGATCGAGCTCCACGGGAAGCGGGAAGGCGATGTCGTCGCAGTGTCCGTGATGGATCACGGTCCGGGATTCGCCGCGACGGGACGCGAGTCGCTGTTCGACATGTTCGTGAGAGGCGTGCACGAAACGGCAAGTCCCGGCACGGGTCTCGGACTCGCGATCTGCAAGGCGATCGTCGAAGCTCATGGCGGGACGATCGAAGCGGACAATCGACCGGAAGGCGGTGGCGTCGTGCGGTTCACGCTGCCGGTCGGCAATCCGCCGATCGTCGAGGATGAATCGGCGTGACCACACGCGCGCGCGTACTCGTCGTCGAGGACGAACGGCAGATTCGCCGCTTCGTCCGCGTCGCCGTGGAGGAGGAAGATTGCGACGTAGCGGAAGCCGCTTGCGTGGAAGCGGCGCTCCTGGAAGCGAGTGCGTCCCGGCCGGATCTCGTGATCCTGGACCTCGGCCTGCCCGACGGAGACGGCGTCGACCTGATACGCGACCTGCGCGCCTGGTCCGACGTGCCGGTACTCATCCTTTCGGCACGCTCCCAGGAGGACGACAAGATCGAGGCGCTCGACGCCGGCGCCGACGACTATCTCACGAAGCCCTTCGGCGTCGGCGAACTCCGCGCTCGCGTCCGGGCGCTGCTTCGTCGTCACGTCGGTCGCGAAGGGGGGCCGTCTCCCGTCGTCGAGTTCGGACGTGTCGTCGTGGATCTCACGCGCCGCCTGGTCACACGCGATGGCGAGGCCGTGCACGTGACCCCGATCGAATACCGTCTGCTGTCGATCCTCCTCACGCATCCGGGAAAGGTTCTGACGCAGCGCAACCTGCTTCGGGAAGTCTGGGGTCCTGCCCGTGTCGAGAGTACGCACTACCTGCGGGTGTATGTCGGACATCTTCGGCAGAAGCTCGAGGATGATCCGGCACAACCCAGACACTTGCTGACGGAAACGGGCGTCGGATACCGCTTCCAGCCCTGAGAGGCGATCGTGCCGGAACCACGGGAACGCGGACGTACCGCAAAGCTGACACTGGCCGCACTCGGCATCGTCTACGGAGACATCGGCACGAGTCCGCTGTATGCCGTCAAGGAGGTGTTCGCCGGCGCACAGCACGCGGTACCCATCGGCACGGAGAATGTGCTGGGCATCCTCTCACTGTTCTTCTGGTCGCTTTTCCTCGTCGTCACGATCAAGTACGTATCGTTCCTCACCCGCGTGAGCAACAGGGGCGAGGGCGGCGTCATCGCGCTGATGACGCTTGCGCTCCGGAAGGGCAGGCGAAGCAGTCGGTCCGGAACGGCTCTCGTGCTCCTGGGACTGGCCGGAGCGTCGCTCTTCTATGGAGACGGCGTGATCACCCCGGCGATCTCCGTCCTCTCGGCGGTGGAGGGACTGGAGACGGTCACCCCGTTCTTCGATCCGTACATCGTGCCGATTTCGCTGACGATTCTCGTTTCGCTGTTTCTGTTCCAGCGCATGGGCACAGCCAGAGTCGGTGCGCTGTTCGGACCCATCATGGTGATCTGGTTCGCCACTCTCGCGGTGTTCGGGGCGATGTCCATCGCCCGGCACCCTGCCGTACTGGCGGCAATCGGTCCCTGGCATGCGTATCGTTTCCTCATCGGACATTCGACGCTGGGATTCTTCGCGCTCGGCGCCGTTGTCCTGTGCGTGACCGGCGCCGAAGCGTTGTATGCGGATCTCGGTCATTTCGGTTCCCGACCGATTCGGTACGGCTGGCTCGGCTGCGTGATGCCGGCCCTGGTCATCAACTATTTCGGCCAGGGTGCGCTGCTGCTGTCGACGCCGGGTGCCGCCGACAACCCCTTCTACATGCTCGCGCCGATCTGGGCCCGATACCCGCTCGTCGTTCTCGCGACCATCGCCACCGTCATCGCGTCGCAAGCGGTCATCTCCGGAGCCTTCTCGATCACACAACAGGCGATCCAGCTCGGTTATGCGCCACGCCTCGACATCCGTCACACGTCCGAGCACGAAGCGGGTCAGATCTATCTGCCGGCGGTCAACTGGGGTCTGCTGGTCGCGGTAGTCGTGCTGGTGATCGGATTCGGCTCGTCCACCAGACTGGCGTCTGCCTATGGCATCGCGGTGACGGGAACGATGCTCATCACGAACGTTCTGGCCACGGCGGTAGCCATCCGGATCTGGAAATGGAGGCCGGTGTACGCCTGCGTGGCCGCATTGCCGTTCGTCTGCATCGACGCCGGCTTCTTTCTGGCGAACGCGGTCAAGATTCCGGACGGCGGGTGGTTTCCGATCGCATTCGGCGGCGCCATATTCATCCTGCTCACGACGTGGAAGCGCGGTCGTGAGCTGCTGACACAGCGCCTCGCGAAAGGTGCCGTCCCACTGGCCGAGTTCGTGCCCTGGCTCGCCACCGAGCGCATCGAGCGCATCCCCGGCTCGGCCGTGTTCATGACTGCCAGCCCTTCCAGCGTTCCGAGCGCACTGCTGCACAGCCTGAAGCACTACAGGGCGCTCCACGATCAGATCATCATCCTGAGCGTCGAGGTGAGTGATGTTCCGCGCGTCCCGGATTCGGAAAGGGTCCGTGTACGCCGCCTGGACGGGCGCATCAGTCAGGTCACCGTGACATACGGTTTCACGGACGAACCGGACATCCCTGAGGCGCTGGCATCCTGTGGCGAGCACGGATTACAGCTCGACATGATGGAGACCACTTTCTTCCTCGGCAGGGCAACGCTGATCCCCAAAAGACGATCGGACCTGGCCTACTGGCGGGCACTGCTCTTCGTCGCCATGTTCCGTAATGCCGGCAGCGCCACGCAGTTCTTCCGGCTTCCTCCCAACCGGGTCGTCGAGCTCGGAATTCAGGTGATGCTCTGACCGTCACGACGCACCGGCCGCGCGCGATCACCCGCGCCACCGTTACTGTTTCTTCTCCTTGAGCGCCTTGACCAGTTCACCCATTTGTCGAAGCGATTCCGCGTCCTCGGCACTCACCTGATCGGCACCCTTGCACCGGGGGTCGGTTCTTTGCAGAGCGCCGAACATCGCTCTGGTGACAGGAATCGGGTCGCAGCCGTGCTCCTCCTCGCAGATGAAATCGAATTCCGGTCTGGCTTTGACGTGACAGGTGAAGCAGTTCAGCCCGAAACGATTGTTCACCTCGGCGAAACCGCGTGTGAAGATCTTCGAGCCGTTCTTGTCCACATCGATCCAGAAGAACTCCCGGTCGCGCGTGGCGGGGCTGTAGCCCGTCTGCTGCTTGATCATGACCTCGTTCGGCATGAGCTGGACAACCGAACCTTCCGGGTAGTCGCCCGTACCGGCCGTTGCCACAGCCACCGTCGCGGCACGATTGCCAAGGAGATTGTCCACGTAGAAGTGGCGAAGCTTGGTCATTCCGGCAATGCACTTGAACGACTGGTCCGTGACTTTCCCCTCAGGCTCGTCGCCCTTTCTGCCCACGGCAAACGTGCATGACAGCAGGGAAATCGCCACCGACGCGCATTCGGCCGCCAGACGCTTTCCGTGGCGGTGCCTTGCGATTCCAGGGGTGACGGCGACCGCCGTCGACTCTCGACCCGTCCTTGGCGCACACCTGGCTCCAGGCCTGTCCCACATCGAAACTTCCTCGGGTCGAAACGACCGCCTGGCATGTTGTCCGAGGAAACCGCACACCTGCCTTCCCGTCGACACTCGCCGTTCCGGGGACGCGGCTAGCGTTCAGCCGCGATGTGGTGCAGCATTCCTCTCTACGGTCCGGGCAACGCACACCCCGTCCATCGTCGGAGGACCACCATGAAGATCTTCATCGGCAGCTCGAGCGAAGCCGCGAAGCGGGACGCCATCACGAACCTCGCCTACTGGCTCGAGAGCCTGGGTCACACGCCGGTCAGGTGGGACGACCCCGGCGTGTTCCTCCCCGGACAGGACATCTTCGCGCGCCTGATCGAGATCGCCCGCGAGGTCGACGCGGCCGTGCTGATCTTCTCGGAAGACGACCAGGTCTGGTACCGCAATGCCCAGGTCACGCAGCCGCGTGACAACGTGCTGCTCGAATACGGCCTCTTCGCAGGCGTGACCGGCCCGAGCCGCGTCATCGTCGGTCGCGAAGGCTCGCCCAAGAACCCCGCAGACCTCGCGGGACTCGTTCATCTCGACCTGTCCCCGGAACGGCAGGCGTTCGCGCGTGCCCAGCTCCACCGGTGGCTGCAGTCGATCGGAAGCGCCACACCTCCTGCCGCGCCCCGGTCGAACGCAGCGCTCACGCCCGAGGAAGAGATCGCACTCGAGGAGATCCTTAGCGACCCCCGCGCCGGCGATCGCGGCGCGTGGACCTATCCGGTTCATCAGAACATCACGCGCCGCGGTCTCACGAGCGCGGAAGCCACCCTCGCCCTGAACAGCCTGGTGCAGAAGGGATACCTCGAGGCCGTGGAAGTCGAGACCATGGACCGGCTGACGGAGAAGCCGTCGAAGGCACCGGCGTTCCGACTGACGAGCGCCGGAATCGCGGCCGCCACACAGATTCGCCGAGCGTAGCGCCTGATCGTGAACGGGGTCGGCGCAGTCCCCCGCATTTCGGTCGCGCCCGGCCGGCGGGGAGAGCTGCGTGCCAGAACAATCCGCTCGCCAATGAATCCCTGGACGTACACCCGCAACGACACCGAAGAAGGAGAATAGGCATGGCAGTCCGCATCATCGGAGCCGGAGTCGGCCGCACCGGCACGTATTCCCTGAAGCTCGCGATCAATCAGCTCGGCCTCGGCCCCTGTCACCACATGGAGGAAGTGCTGCACCACATGCCGGTGCAGGTGCCTCTGTGGAAGTCGGCCGCCGACGGCCACCCCGACTGGGAGGGCATCTACCAGGGTTACGCGAGTGCCGTCGACTGGCCGACCGCGTGCTTCTTCCGCGAGCTGCACGCGACTTATCCGGACGCGAGGTTCGTGCTGACCCATCGCAGCGCGGAAAGCTGGGCGGACAGCTTCGGGGCCACCATCTACAAGCTGATTGCGGGGCGGGCCGAAGCCCCGCCCGAGATGGCGGACTGGCTCGCAATGGCTTCCGCGGTCATCGCCCGGACCGGATTTCCCGACGGCCTCGACCGGGATGGCCTGATGAAGGCCTTCACCGCTCACAACGAAGCCGTGCGACGGACCATCCCCGCGGACCGACTGCTCGTGTTCGAGGTGAAGGACGGCTGGGGGCCCCTGTGCGAATTCCTCGGCATGCCCGTGCCGTCGACGCCGTTCCCGAGAACCAACGACCGCGGGGAATTCTGGGACCGCGTCGCGGGAAAGCTCTGACTTGCCGACAAGCCGGTGCCAGAATTGCACGGCACTCGGAGGAGCGATTCACCATGAAGATCGGCCATGCCCAGGTCCACCCGACCACCGCGCGGCAGCCAGCCGCGCTGTTCCCGACACATGCGGCGCGGTGGGTCGACAGCAGTCCGCGGCAGCTCGCCCAGCGGGCGCGGATCGCCGCGAGCTTCGGCGCTGACGCCATTGCGCAGTTCACCGGCCACAAGCCCCGCAAGGGCGACACCATTCGCTTTCCTGCCACCGGACCGAAGGACGGCGATCCGTTCGTCGTCCAGGACGTGCACGACGACGGGTGGATGAAGGTGCTCGACGGGAAGAAAAAGGTGCGCACCGACATCGCGTGGACCGACGACAACGTCTGGCTCGTCTACCAGGCGGATCCGAAGGACACCGACATGCGCATGAAGAACGAGGAGTGGGCATCGCTCTCGGGCGCGAAGAAGACGGAGGTCTACGACCGCGCGAAATCCGCCGCGCGCGACAAGATCATCGCGGCAGTGGAGGGAAGCATGGTGAACAAGACGGGGAAGACGAAACTCAAGCAGGAAGTCGTCCTCGCGCAGTTCGCGCAGACCAGGACGGGCGAGTGGCAGATGCGGTGGAACGAGATCAACGACCGTGAGTGGCAGTTCACGATCGACATGGACAAGCCGCTCGCCGAGAGCTGGCAGGAACCGCACGTGGGATGGGAGGCGAAACTGATCGCCGCGGGTGCGAACAACGGCGGCAAGGCCTACGAGGGCTTCGCGAAGCAACAGGGCCACATCTGGCTCAACGACGTGCCGGAGTACCGGCAGTAGCGATGCGTGCCGCTCTTCGCCTGCCGGGCGCGCCCGCTGCCCGCCGCCCGGCGGACTCCGGGAATGCCTCGTCCGGATTCTCCTCGAGCCCCCGCGTCACCGCGCAGCGCACGCGGCTCCAGGCGATCTTCGGTAGCGAGGCTGCGGTTCAACGCAAGGTCGCAATCACCGGGATCCACGCGGACGCCAGGGAAGACGAGATCGAGGCCTTCCTGCGCCGGTACGGGTTTCACTGGTACTACTCCTACGCACAGGCCTCCCAGTCGGTGGACGGCACCTTTGCCGATTCACCCGAAGGCGCGCGTTCGCTCGCGAAGGCCCTTTCGGACGCGATGAGCCATCTCGACGATTCCGCATCCGAAGTGCAGCAGGCCGTCCAGCGCAGGCTCGTCGAGATCGCCGAGCTCGTGCGCGCCGTCATGGCACGGGACACTCAGGACAAGGTCGGCGTGGGGCGACGCGAGCGTGACGCGTGGTACGGGGATTTCATCCTGAACGGACTCTGCCTGGGCTTCGTGAAGGTGTTCGAGCAGCATCCCCGCTGGACGAGGGCGATGTGGCAGACACTGTCCACGTGGCAACCTCCCGCAGGCTCGGTCGACGGGATCCTGGAACATCTGAACGGGCACATCGAATCGGTGATGCGTTTCGGCGATGGCCGGCAGGGCGAGAACATGCGGGAAGCGGTTCTGCTCGCGCGCGAGGCCTGGGACGCGATGAACGAATCCGGCGAGCCCCCGAAGTATCCCGAGTCCCCGGTGTCGGTCGTCGCGTCGGCCAGAGGCACGCCGTCTGCGCACGACTCCGTCTCCATGCGGGCGGACAGGGTGTGGGAGGTGGACGGTAACGAGCCGACAGATCGGTGGCGGGCCGTCCTGGACGAGACGAAGGACGTGATCGGCTCCGCGCACGGTCACTTCCACGTGATCGTCTATCACGAAGGTCACGAGATGGCCGTGCACTACCACCGTCCCGCGAACGAGGCACCGGAGAACTGGACGGTCGTCGAGACGAACCGGGCGGGGATCGTGGACTGCCGTTCGTGGGACGAGGTGGGGGCGCACATCGCCCCCCAGCTCGCGAATGCCGAGAATGAGTTCGGTGTGGAGGTTCGCAGTCAGCCGCCGCGCCACTGAGCGTGCGGCGCATGCAGACGCACCCTGCACCGGCGCGATCCCGCTGTCCTGGCCGGGTCTAGAACCACCGCTTCCATTTCAGCAGCACGAGCTGGAAGGACATGACCATGCCCAGCGCGACGATGAACAGCCAGAACGCGTGGGAATCTCCCGACCCGGGTATGCCGCCCACGTTAATGCCGAACAGGCCGGTCAGGAATCCGAGGGGCAG
The DNA here is from genome assembly GCA_016125475.1 of Betaproteobacteria bacterium. GTDB lineage: Bacteria > Pseudomonadota > Gammaproteobacteria > Burkholderiales. Next base: position 29,864 of record WGLR01000025.1, on the reverse strand, counting down.
GAAGATCGCCGAGAGGATCGACAGCACGTACATGCGCGTGTTCAGCTGCTCCGAGAGCCGGCTCAGCATCTCCTCCTGCGTGATCGCCGCCCTTTCCCGGACCGCATCGAGGTCTTCGATGTGCCGGGTCAGCCGGTCGTTGTCCTCGCGCAGCCGCTGCCGGTTTTCGGTGTCGAGCCACGGTGCGGGTTCGCTGATGATGCGTGACACCGCCTCGCGCTGCGGCGCCAGATACCGCCGCAGCGTGATCACCTGTCGCCGGATGGCCGCCAGTTCGAGCCGCAGGTCCGGTCTGGCCGTACCCACCACGCACTCCTCGATCTCCGCGAGCCTGTCCTCGAACTGATCGACGGTATCGCTCATGTGCCAGGTCAGCCTGTCCACAAGCGTCTCGATGAAATCCCCGGAACTGGCAGGTCCGGCCCCGCGTTCCAGTCGTTCCGTGATGTCCGAGACGGAAAGCAGCTTCCGCTTGCGCGCCGAGATGATCCGGCCCTGCTCGATCCACAGGCGTATCGAGACCATGTCTTCGGGGTCCGCGCCCGGCGAGAGGTTCACGCCCCGCAACGCGAGCAGCAGGCCGCCGTCGAGGGCGGAAGCCCGTGGACGCGTGTCCTCCACGAGCAGGGCGTCGACGACGAGTTCGTCGAGCCCGGAGTGGCGTCGCAGCCAGTCCTGATGCTCGTGATTCGTGTAGTTCAGGTGGACCCAGAGGGTGCCGAGGCTGGAGGTCCAGGCATCGAGTGCTTCCCGGGTGAGCGCGGCGGCCCCGCCCTGCCCATCCAGAATGCAGGCAAACATCTGTTCGGATGTGATGGTGAGCGAGGACGCCATGGTGTGCGCTCCGGTGCGGGTCGAGTCCGAGCGGTGGGGATGGCCCGAGAGTATCGCGAAGGATCATTCGATCACACCCTTCCGTGACCGTTGCAACACGCGCGCGAATGCACGCGCGACTCGCGAGCGCACAGCGACCATCACGCGCCACCTGGCGCTCCGGGCCCCGGTCGCGATCGCGCTACACTCGCCGGATACCCGTCGAATCGAACAGGAGGAGCATCGCACCATGGCCAGCCACGCAACCGGAGACGGCGGCATTCCGCCACGGGACGCCCCGAAACGCGGCCTCAAGCGCATCATGGGCGTGGGCGGCGCCTACGGTACCCGCAACTACACGATCAAGGACCTGCGGGACGCGAAGGGCAAGCGCGTGCTCTGCGAAACCCTGCCCTTCTCGCCGGAGGAAGCCGCGGCAGCCGAGGAAGCCGGCATCGACACGATGAAGGTGCGCTTCGATCCGAAGCGCCCGGAGCTCGCGGCCGAGATCCGCAAGGCGGCGCCCCACACGTTCATGTCCTTCTCCGTGCCGCTCGTGGCGGCAGCGAGCGAAACCGAAGCCGTGCGACTCGCCTACACGGCAATGGAACTGGGCGCGGACGCGATCATGTGCCAGTGGTCTCCGCGCTTCATCGCCGCGGCCACGGAAGCCGGTGTGCCGGTCCAGGGTCACGCCGGTCTCGTGCCGCGCAAGAGCACGTGGACGGGCGGTCTGCGCGCAGTGGGCAAGACCCTCGACGAGGCGATGTGGATCTACCGCGAGATCAAGCGCATCGAGGAAGCCGGCGCCTGGGCCGTGGAAGTGGAGGTCATCCCGGCACCGCTGCTCGCCGAGATCACCAAGCGCACCACGCTGCTCACCTCGTCGATCGGGGCGGGCAGCGGCGGCGACATCCAGTTCCTGTTCGCGGAAGACATCCTCGGCAAGAACGCACCTCCCTATCCACGCCACTCGAAGCAGTACCGCGATTTCCACACGCTCCTGCAGCAGATGCAGGCCGAGCGTGTCGGCGGATTCAGGGACTTCATCGCCGACGTGCGCGCCGGTGGCTTCCCGGGGCCGGAACACATCATCGAAGCGCCGGAGGGCCTGATCGATGCGTTCCTGGAGCACGCATACAAGGCGGACAAGGGCGCAGGCTGACCTTCCGTGAACCGCTGCGCGAGGAAAGTCGCGCCCCTCGCGCAGCGAGTCCACGCTCGGCACTTTCAGGCAGCCGCACGCCGCCGGGTCACGCCTCGCGGCGGCCCGGCCTCTTTACGGCGCGGACCGTTCCGCTCGCCCCGCCTCCGCAGAAGAAGAGGTCCGCACCGTCCGCCTCGAGCCCGCTGACACCCGTGCCGCCCGGCATTTCGAGACGTTCGAGCACGGTGCCACTGTCCGGATCGATCCGGCGCAGGTCGCTCTCGTCGCCCTCCCAGGTGCCGTGCCACAACTCGCCGTCGACCCAGGTCACACCCGTCACGAAGCGGCTGGACTCGATCGTGTGGATCACCCTCCCCGTTTCCGGATCGACCCGGTGGATCCTGCGGTCGCGATATTCCCCGACCCAGAGGCTTCCCTCCGCCCATGCGAGCCCGGAATCCCCGCCGTTCCCCGGTGCGGGTATCGATCCGAGCACCTCTCCGGTGGCGGGGTCGATCTTGTGGATGCGCGTCCCCGCGATCTGGTAGAGGCAGGTGCCGTCGAAGGCCGTGCCCGCATCGCTATCGGCGGCGAGAGTCCGGGTGACCTGTCCCGTCGCGGGATCGAAAGCGATGAGCGTCGCACCGGTGGCGGCCCAGACGAGGTGGCCGTCGTGGGTCACGCCGTGGATCCGTGTCGCACCGTCGAAAGGTCCGTACTCCCGAACGATATCGGCCCGACGTGCCGTGACGTCCGGTTTGCCTGCCAGTGTTTCCGCATTCATCGTGATGCTCCTCGAGTAGCGCCCTGGAAGGACGCGGCAGGCCCAATCTACTCGCCGGGCAGAACGGCCGGGAGTAACAATATCGTCGCGAATCCGGAGACGCTCGGCGCAAGCCATCGCCGGGCACGCGTGCGGCCTGTCGAACGCACGAGTCCGGCCACCTGGAGCTCGCCGAGTGCGCGTTGCACGGCTCGCTGACTGCCGCGGACGGCCAGCGCGAGAGCCGACGTGGACCAGGGGAGCCCGTCCGCAAGCAGGGCCCGAAGGGATGCGTGCGAGCCCTCTATCGGCGGCGCAAGCACCACTACCGGGCGTCCGTGGCCGGGCCTCAGCGCGAAGCCGGCTTCGGTTGCTTCGATCTCCGCCAGATCCGCCATGACTCGCCGCAGGCGGCCGATCTCGACTCTGAGACGTGCCCGATACGACTCGTCGGAGGTGCTCACGCCGAACGCCGACTGGATCAGCGTCTGCCGGTCGACATCGCCCGGCCACGCCGTTGCGAGTGAACGTGAGAGGGCGAACAGGACGGGACGCCGCGTGAGCGGTCGCCAGATCGATGCCGCGCGCACGCCCCGACGACAGGCGTCGACGATCAGCGTATCCGAATCCATGAGGGAGACCACGTCCGCGAGAAGAAGGCTCGCCTCGCCGTCGGCCGTGAGACACCGGGCCGCGGGCTGATTCAGTACCTCGCGAGCCTTCGCCGCTTCGGCAAGGAGTGCCGGAATGCCGGCGCGACCCGCCGCCTCGCGCGCCCGATCGATCGCGACGCTCGCTTCGTGGACGCGCAGCGCCCGCTGGGCGAGTTCCGCGGCGATCAGTTCGGCCACCGCTGTGTGGGTCGGCGGCAGGCCGCGAATCCGCGATCTGGACAGTGCCCGACCAGCATCACCGAGGCGACCGAGCAGAAGGCAGCGGCGGGCTTCGATCAACCACGCCTGGGCGGCATTCAGATGATCCGCATGGCGCTCGAGCGTCTCGATGGCGGCTGCGAGCGCGCGCCCTCCTCCACCGAGTTCCCTCACGGCCAGTGCCACTTCCGCCTCCGCGATCACGCACCGCGCCCGAGCGCGCTCGTCCTGCGGTCCGAACGCCCGCGCTGCGCGTCGGAGCAGTCTGCGCGCGAGTTCGTAGTCGCCCAAGCGCGCCATGGCAATTCCCCGCAGTGCGATCGCGGGTGGATCGTCGCGAAGCGCGACCCGATTCAGCGCGCCGAGCACATCGCCGGTCGCCAGGGCTCGCGCCGCAGCAGTAATCAGGGAGTCCATGACCGGAGACTAACCCGCAATCCTCCCGGATCTCCCGTGCTTCCGACCGGACCCGTTGACAACGATCAATGAGCTGCGTCCCCGCACGACCTACATTGCCCGTGCGCAGTGAAGGAGGAGGACGCATCATGGAAGCGGACTATCGCGAACAGGAAGTGGTGCGCGTGCATCGACCGGATCGCCTGCTCGACGCCGAATCCTACGAACGCCGCTATCGGATTCCGGGCGGCAGGGTCCTGCCGCTGGGCTTCTACGTCGTGAACTGGCCGTCGGAGGTCACGACCCGTCGCTTCGACGATCTTGCCCGGTTCGTCGGTCCGTTTCCGACGCGGGCCGCCGCCGAGGCAGCCGCACGACGGGACCTGGATGCCGGCAACGTCCGCAGCATCTGGCAGACGACCGGACGGGCCGGTTCCGGCCGGACACTTCCGCCGTCGACCACGTTTCCGGACGTGCGCACCCGCACTGGCTGACCGTCGCGCCCTCCTGAACCGTCGGGTGCTCCGGAGGGACGGGCGGCTCGTGTGTGCGTTGTCGCGTCTCGCACGCGCCGCGGGCAGCCCCGGACGACACCGGGCACGGATGTCTTACCGACGGCGACGCGATGCGAGCGTGACGAGCCCCAGGCCTGCGAAGACAGTGGCCCAGGCGCCGGGTTCGGGAACGGCCGTGACGCCGCGCCGGAACCGGTCGATCGCAAGGACGTGATCACGCCCGGCACCGCTGTTCCCGACAGCGCCCTGCCAGTGCGCAGCGCCTGAAGCCGGTCCGTCTGCAGCCGCTGCGCCTCGACCCCGGACGACTGCCACCGTGTTCCGGTCGGCGCCGGAAACGCCCGCCGTCACGGGCAAGGTTCCGGCGAACGCTACGCCCGGCCCACTCCACCCGGCCACGGACAGGAACGACGAATCCATGCCGTACTCGATCACCGTCGTCCGGGCGCCATCGCTTCCGGCACCGCCGTGTTCACCGTCGAACTTCGCCGGCAATCGCGCCGGCATGCCCGAGGCGGCGCTCGCGGACGCCACCGCGACGCGCCCCGCCGCAGAGGCGGATCCGGCAACGCCCGCGAGCACGGCAAGCACGAGCAGCCCTGCAACGGCGTCGCGTCTGGCGCGCATGAAGTCCCGGCTCCTTTTCCGATTGGGCTGTCGACCGGATGGCACGACCGGTCGTTGCCCGCGTGATGAATGTCCGCATCTTCCGGGCGTGCCGTGACAAGCCCGCGTCCCGGGGGAAAGGCAATGACTGGCCTGAAAGGACTACGCCGGGCGCGGGACTGCAGCGATCGACGTACAGGGTCGTGCGCGTCCGTCGTTCCCGCACCACGGCAATACCGCCGCGGTCGCAGTCGGCGAAGGGGCGGGCAGCCTGGTCAGCGCATGCGGCGTGGTGCCGCTGCCGGTGCAACGGCTCCGGGTGCGAACAGATCGCCGAGACCCCGGGCGTTCGCGGCATCGCCGAGGTATGAGAACCCGCCCGCTGGGCCCACGCCGAAGATGTCCTGCATCGTGCGCAGATCGTCCGAGTGCGTCAGATTCTCGCGGCTCGCGTAGGGCACCCCGCGGACGTTCGGATGCGCGAGGGGGGAGATGACGATCTCCGGGATGGTCGTCGCGTAGGAGTCCCGCTGCGCGCCCACGGACTCGTCCCACCACAGGATGATCGCGCCACCCTCGCGGTAGGCCTTCGAGGCCATGATCGTCGGAACGATGCGCGACAGGAAGTTGTCGCCCTGTGCAATCTTGGCGTCGGCCCCGGTGTAGTGGACACCGTGGTAGACGAAACCGCCGTCCAGCGAGGTGTGCATGTCGTTGTACTGGTCGGGCGTGATCCAGTTGTAGTCGGCCACGGCACCGGCGTCCAGGTCCTGCTGCAGCTGCTCCAGCGGGGCGTAGTGCCGCACTGCCGGATTCGCCGGGGTCGGGTCGTCACCGCCGTTGGTGTCGGAGAAGAACACCATTGGATTGTGCTTGGCGGCGTAGTTGTACTGATGCGTACCGTTGTACCGATTCCGGTATGCGTCGCTCGTCCCCGAGAAATCGCGCAGCGGCACCTTCCACTGGCTGCGCGGCAGCACCGTGTTGGTCGGTTCGCCACGCGTGTTCCGCACGAGGTCGATGTCTTCCTGATAGGAGCGGAACGTCCTGCCCGCCGCGAGAAGGTAGGCACTCAGGTGGTCGGACGTATCGCGATTCGTTCCGGATGGTCCATAGGGTTCGTCGTCGCTGCGGACGCCGAGATTCGAACCCGCCTCGCTCCAGATGTAGTTCGGCTCGGACGGGTGGATGTGCGGGTTGTCGCCGCTCGGCGTGGAGAGGACGTTGTGATAAGCCACCGCGTAGGCGGTCTGACTCGTGATGGTCCGGCCGTCGACACGGACCGGCAGTGTTCCGCTCACGAGGCCGTTCAGGAAAGGAGCCGCCGGGTTGCGGTAGATCTGCGGCGTCCAGCCGCCGGGTGGCTGGGTCCAGTTCGTGTTCTCCATGGAGATGACGAAGACGGTCTTCACCTGGTCGGCGTGTGCCGACACCGGGACGCCGGTGATCAGCAGACCGAGGGCGGCGGCGATCGGGCGGAGTGCGGAAGAATCCATGAAAGCTCCGAATGACGTGGACGGGATCTCGATGCAGGGTGCGTAGCACGCACCTTTGCAATATCGCCGCGTGCGCCGTGCGCACCCTACGGCCCTGGGCGAGGATACGCCCGGAGCGGGATCCCGGTGATCCGATCGATCGGGTGATCACTGTCCCTGCCGTCCGCTGCGGACGGGGTCACGAGCGAGGTGCGTATCACGCACCTCTGCAATGTCGCCGCGTGCGCCGTGCGCACCCTACGACCCCTGCGGACGGGATCACGGGTGCAGGGTGCGTACCACGCACCTCTGCAATGTCGCCGCGTGCGCCCTGCGCACCCTACGGTCCCTGCGGCCAGGATCACGATGTAGGGTGCGTACCACGCACCTTTGCAATGTCGCCGCGTGCGCCCTGCGCACCCTACGGCCGCTGCGGACGGGGTCACGATGTAGGGTGCGTACCACGCACCTTTGCAATATCGCCCGGTGCGCCGTGCGCACCCTACGGCCCTGGACGAAATGAGGCGTCGATAATCAAGACCACCACGATGAGTGACGAACCGCCACACGCGTCTCCGGCGTCTTCCCGACCGCTGGACGCGCGCGGCAAGGACTGTCACCCGCGCCGCGGCCCTTGCCGCACCCGCCTTCGCCGCTGCCGCCCCGACGATGAGCATCGAGGTGTCGGGAGGAAGGGCCGCGAACACGAAAGGCAATGGCTCGGATTTCGGAACGGCGGGCCCCGCGCTCTGGTACCAGGCGACGGAGCGCTTCTCGCTCGGGCTCGCCTACACCTGTTTCGGGGAAATCGCCATTGCGTACCCCGCCACGCAGACGGTCCACCAGGTGTCCCTGATTCCCGCCGTCTCGCTCCCCTTTTCCGAAAATCGCATTCCGGACGCGGGACTCTCGATCGACCTCTTCCGGTCCCGGTACCGGGCGAATGGCTCCGTGTCGGTCACCGACCACTGGGATACCGCCTGGCGTGCGGGTGCTTACGTCGATGTTCGCCAGATGTTCCGGGAAGGAATCCATGCCGGACTCTACTATCGCTACGCGGCACCGCCGGGTCTCTCTGTCCATACGTTCGGCGTGCTGCCGAGAGTCGCCCTGTAACCCGCGTTTCCCGCGAGCCGCACCCGCTCTGCGAACACAGTGGGTCGCGACGGAACGAAGCGGCTCGTGCCGGATCCGGCAACAGGCCTGGCGAGCCCTGACGCATTCAGGGCGGCAATTTTCGGCAGGCCCGTCCCGTCGCCATGTCCGACATCGACACGACGCCCGGGCCACGACCGCCTCGCGCTGAAAGCGCCATCAGCCCGCGCCTCGGACACGCATCCGGTTCCGGCGCGCGCCGTTGTGCTGCAACGCTTCCCGTCTGTATCCTCGCCGATCCCGATCAACCTTGAGGAGACATCCGATGGCTGCATTCTTCGAACTGCGTCAGTACCGCATCAAGGACGGCAAGCGCGACCGCTGGGTCCGCTTCATGGAGGAACGCGTCATTCCGTTCCAGGTGGCGCGCGGCATGGTCGTCACTGGGAGCTGGTGCGACCCGGAGCAGCCCGACCACTACATCTGGATGAGGCGCTTCGAGAGCGAGGAGGAGCGTCAGGCCCTCTACAAGGCCGTTTACGAGGATCCGGTGTGGGTCGGTGAATTCAAGCCGATCATCGACGAAATGCTCGACCGTCCGAAGATCGTGGTGACGCGGCTGGAAGCCACGCCGAAGTCGGTGATGCGCTGACGGCGTTCGAAAGTGCAGCAAGACGTCGCCTGACGGCGCGCAGCGCGCCGTCAGGCGAATGCAGGTGGTGTCCGTGGACGACCGCGCCCGTCAGAACTCCTTGCTCGTGCCGGGGCGGTGCCTGTTGGAAGGCACGAAGCCGCTCTTCTGCGCCTCGCGCGGTTCCCGGACCCACAGTTCACGGTCGGGGTGCATGCCGGCGCCGAACACGGCGGAGACCGCCGAGCGGCGCATGCGGTTCAGCAGGCGCGTGTCCGCCACGCCCACCGACGGGTGCATGCCGCCGTTTCCGTCGACCACCTTCTGCCACGCGGCCTTGCGTGCCTTCAGCGTCGCGGGGTCGTTCAGCGCGGTGCAGTTGAGTTCGTTCGTGTTGAGGTCGACGACGATCTCGTCACCGTCCTCGATGAACGCGATCGGTCCGCCCAGCGCGGCTTCCGGTCCGACGTGGCCGATCACGAGGCCGACCGAACCGCCCGAGAAGCGCGCGTCGGTCATGAGGCCGACGACGATTCCCTTCTCGCGGCAGAGCGTCGTGATGCGCGACGTCGAGTCGAGCATCTCGGGCATGCCGGGCGCACCGCTCGGGCCCTCGTACCGAACGATCACCATGTCGTGGTTCTGGAACACCTCGGGGCGCTTGTCCAGTGTCTCCAGCAGGCCGGCTTCCCCGTCGAACACGCGCGCCTTGCCGACAAAGGTGTTGTTCTCGAGGCCACCCTCGACACCCGCGAGCTTGAGCACCGCGCTGAAGTCCGGGGACAGGTTGCCACCGAGCACGCGCAGACCGCCCGTGGGCTTGTACGGCTTCGCGACGCTGTAGATGACTTCCCCGTCCGGGGCGGGCGGGTTCAGACGTGCGATCTGCTCGGCGAGCGTCTCGCCCGTGCAGGTCATCGTGTTGCCGTTCAGGAGCCCTGCGTCGAGCAGTTCCTTCACGATCACCTGCATGCCGCCCTTCGCGTCGATGTCGACCATCGAGTACTTGCCGAACGGACGCGCATCCACGAGCACGGGAATGACGTTCTTCGAGAGGTGGTTGAACTCCTGCGGCGTCATGACGTCGCGCCAGAAGTTCTCGAAGCCCGCGGCGCGCGCGATTTCGGGGCCGTGCAGCACGACGTTGGTGGAGCCACCGACGGACATCGCGACGATCATCGCGTTGCGGATCGAGTCGCGGCTCACGATCTTGCGGGGCGACAGGTCCTTCGCCATGAGCGTCTTCAGGTAACCGACCAGCTGCTGCGGAAACTCCTTCATCCGGCGCGGATCGTCGGACGGCGGGGACACCATGTGCAGCGGCTCGAGACCGATCACGGCGATGAACGTCTGCATCGTGTTGTACGTGAACATCCCGCCGCAGCTGCCATATCCCGGACAGGCCTCGCAGGACACGCGCTTCTTGAGCTTCTCGTCGTGACTGCCCGCGACCTGGAACCCGGTGATGATGTCGATGGGTTCGTGCGTGACGGAATCCACGCCGGGATGGATGGGGCCGTCGGACATGATGATGGCGGGACGATCGTGCTCGAGGAGCGCCGCGACGGTGCCGACCGGCGGCTTGTCGCACGCGACGACCGCGATCGTGCCCTCGAGCCCGCTCGCGCTCAGGTGTTCGGACAGCGCATCGTGCGTGACTTCACGGCCGATCAGCGAATAGCGCATCTCGCGCGTGCCGTTGCGCATGCCGTCCGATGTCGCAATCGTGAATTCGGGCTGCACGAGACGCACGGGCATCTGGCCCTTGTCGCGCCCGATCTGACCCAGCAGGCACTCGTGGATCGCCTCGACCTTGCGCTGCACGCCGAGGTAGCACTGGGAATCGCCCTTGTTGCCGACCACGCCGACCGAGGGCTCGTGGATCAGTTCGATGTCCGTGCCGAGCTCGCGCGCGATGCCCACTGTCTGCGCATTGCGGCCGGGGTTGTTGTCGAACAGGACGACTCTTCTGGTACTCACGATGGAACCTCCGCGATGGATGAACTGGAATTCGGTGGAAAACTCGCGTCTTCGGCACCCCGGAGCGTTCGCGCGACGTCAGGCAGTCTGGTCGGGCCATGCACCACGCGAGACAGCATGTGCGGCGGGGGCGTTTCCCCCTGTCCGGCCGGCTGCTCCGGCGGATCGCGTGCTTCACGAGGTACCGGCGCCAGGAGCCGGAGAATACCCCAACTCCCTGCCATGCGGACCGGGACGGGAGGCGCGTCTGGCGGTGGGAATCGCGGGAGGGTTTTCCGCCTCCGGATTACGCCGTCACGCGCGCCTGCAGCGCCCCCGGACGGCCAGCACGCCGACCCCCGCCGATTCTGGATAGACAAAACTCTCCGACCACGAGGCGAGGCCGCTCGCATCGGCACCCATCGTGCCGTCGTGCGCGACGCCGCCTGCCGTCCAGGTGGCCTCGTTTCCATAGGCAGTCCTCGTCAGCGTTCCGGTGAAGCGCGCGAAGTCGGGATCCGACACCGGGTGGGTCTGGTCGTAGACCAGTTTCGGTGTGGCCGGGTCCTTGTCGTCGACGACCGCATACGCGCTCGTGGTCACGGCCGCGTCGGCGAATGCGTGGCCACTGCAGGCCATGGTAGCGACCGTCGCAATGAGGCGGCCCAGATGAATGTGCCAGTTCACGACCGTCTCCTCTGAATTGTTCTCAATGTGCGAAGCAGTCTGATCGCATGTTTTCAACAGTTCCAGAAGGCTGCCCAACGGGCCTGCGCACCGACAGACGACCCGATTGCGTCAACAGGCATCTCCTCGACAGCAACATCGGCCTGCGCGGATCGTCATGCAATCGACTGCGGAGCGTTCCAGGTCTCTGGCACGGCCACTCAATTTGCACACATCTTTCTGTGGATTCAAACTAGCGGCGCTCGGCTCGTGCTGGTTCGCCAGGATCTTCCGGGCTGGCCCGGTCGCGACGATGGCCCTCCGCGGATCGCCTACGGCGGATTCGAAGCGAGACCAGCGTTTGGCCGACCCACAATCAACGTCGTGCGAGCGCCGACGGGAACACGCCGCACCGTGCCGCCACGACACTCCACGAAGGGGACCTCTTCATGAATCGATTCATACGCTGCCGCCACCTGCTCTTCGCTGTCGCGACGCTGGCATCCGCAGGAACCGTCCACGCCGTCGACCCCAGCATCTCCGTCGACATGAACCTGGGACCGGACAGGATCATCGACGCCAGCTCCGTCGCGTGGCGCGTCAGCCGCACCGTCTCGAACAGCGCCGGCTCCGTCGTCGGCCGCCAGGTGAGCGCTCCTTCGCTGAGCGACGTCATGTGGACGCAGAACGTGGACGCGACCGTGCCCCTGCTCTGGAAGGCCATGGCAGGCGGAAATGGCACGGCACAGGATGCCCGCGTGGATTTCGCACTGCCCGGGGCGGGCGACCCCACGCTGGCGCTCGTTCTCCACCGTCCGCAGGTCACCGGCCTCGACGTCTCCAACGACGTGGTCAGCGCATCCGCGGCGTACAATAAGTTCAGCATGACCTACGACTACGTCGAGCATGGAAAGTCAGGGCCCATCCCGTTCAGGGTGGTTTACGACCTCTCGTCCGGCTACGTGCCAAATCCCGTTAAAACACGAGCGGCACGCGCATTCGAGGGTCAGACACCTGCGGCCTCCAATGACGGCAGCACCAGCATTTACATGCGCCTCGGCACGGCAGAGAACGTGATCGCCGGTGACAGTCGGGCGAAAGGCTACGAGAACTGGATCGCACTGGACTCGGCGCACATGGGCGGGAGCGTCAGCGTTACCTCCGCGACGAGCGGCGGTGGCGGGCAGGCCTCCCAGCCCGCGATCTCGGAGTTCGAATGGACTCAGCCGTTCGACGGCAGCGTCCCGCTGGTTCTCGGCAACCTCTTCGGCGGCAACATCGGCATGTCCGCAACGATCGATTTCGTGAAGGACGAGGGGGCCGGTCCAGTGACCTACATGCAGTTCGTGCTGGATGATGGTGTGAATGGTAATGGTGTCATCTTCTCCGATCTGTCCCTCTCGGCGAGTGGCAGTGATTCCCCGACCGTGACCGGCTCGATGGCCTTCTCCCGTTTTTCCCAGACGGTCTGGTCTTTCAACGAGGACGGCACGCGCGGCGATTCGACTGTCTTCGCCTACGATCTGAACACCCAGACGAGCATCGACCGGCTCGATTCGGGCAGCGCAAACAACTTCGGCGCCGGGAACCTCGCTGGCCACGTGCCCGTCGCAGCAGGCGCCGTCTCGGCACCCGTGCCGGAACCGGAGACCTGGGCGATGATGGTCGGGGGCCTCGGGCTCCTTGGCGGTGCGACGAGGATTCGCAGGGTGTCGCAAAGGTCCAGGGCAGCCTGAGCCTCCCGCAGGCGAAGCGTCCGGAGCCCTCCGGCAAGGGCGGGCTCCGGTACCGGGCCTCCGATGCTCGGCGCCGTCCGTCGCCGACGTCTGACGAGAAAGTGAGACCGACATGAAGACCGTCTTCCTGAGTTATTCCAGCCACGACTATTTCTTCGCCGAGATGCTTGCCCTGAAGCTCGGGGAAGCAGGCTTCCAGCTCTGGCGTGACCAGGGCGCCATCCGTGCCGGGGACGACTGGCGGCAGACCATCGAGGAAGGCATCCGGGACTCCCTCGCGGTCATCGTCGCGCTGAGCACTAACTCGGCAGAGTCCGCGTACGTCACGTACGAATGGGCCTACGCCACCGGCATGGGCAAGCCCGTCGTCCCCGTGAAGCTCTCCGAATGCAGGGTGCATCCGAAGCTCGAACCCACGCAGTACATCGACTTCTCGTATCCGAGGGCCCTGCCGTGGGAGGCCCTGATCGATCGTCTGAACCAGGTGGACGTGGAGGTCGACGCGGATACGGATTCAGGTCCCGCGAAGGGCAGGACCCGAAGTGACACGACGACGCTCGATGTCGCCGCGAACGAGATACTCGACTATCTGAACACGCGCGGTTTCACGATGGCGAGCTTCGAGCGCCTGCGGCAGAAGCTCGGCAGCCATCTCACGGACGACGTGTTCCAGGCACTCATCGAGTCGGAACCGGCACGGTTTCGCCGGGCGACGATCAAGGGCGGCAAGCCGGGGATCGCGAAGCGGGTGCCGTAGCGTCGCCCGGTGCGCCGTGCGCACCCTACGCACTTGCGTGGGCGGGTCGGGGTGGGGGCAGGCCCGTAGGGTGAACACGGCCCACGCGGACAACACAACGCGTCGTTACCCACCAAACCATTCGTGAGGGATGGGCGTCGCCCGGTGCGCCGTGCGCACCCTACGCACTTGCGTGGGAAGGTCGGGATGGGGGCAGGCCCGTAGGGTGAACACGGCCCACGCGGACAACACAACGCGTCGTTCCCCACCAGACCCTCCGCAAAGGATGGGGCACCGCCCGGTGCGCCTGGCGCTCACGCGGCAGGCGGGGTGTCAGGACTGGCCATCACCTCCGCACGGCCCTCCCCCGAGGATTCCTCGAACGCAGCCGACTCGCCCTGCAGCCACGCACGAAAGACCTCGAGGGCGGGGTCGTGCCGCTTACGCTCGGGGTGAGCGAGGTAATAGGCCTCGCCGTCCACCGCCCGGCCGTGTCCGACGAGCACGAGCCGTCCCGAACTCGTTTCGTCCTCGACCAGGAAACGCGGGACCAGCGCGAGACCGAGCCCTGCGATGGCCGCCTGGATCACGTGCGAGAACTGTTCGAACCGGGGCCCCGACTAGGCGTCGACATGCCGGGACCCGGCAGCGGCGAACCAGCGTGCCCAGCCCTCGGGACGCGTGATCTGCTGGAGGAGAGGCACGGCAGCCAGATCCGCGATGTCCACGGTGCTGTCCACGAGCGACGGCGCCGCCACCGCCACGAGCTGCTCGCCGATCAGCCTGTGTGCGATCACGCCGGACACCAGCGGGCGACCGTGCTGGATGGCTGCGTCGAAGCTTTCGGTGCGCCAGTCGACGGGGGTCGTCCGGGTGTTGAGTTCGATCTGCACCTCGGGGTGCGCACGAACGAATCCTGCCAGCCTCGGCACGAGCCACTTCATCCCAAACGTGGGCAGGACCGCGAGGCGCAGAACACCACCGCTCCCCTTGAACGCCATGAGGCGCAGGGTCGCGTTGCGCAGGCTCTCGAGAAGCGGTGCTATCTCCGCGTGATAGCCGTGCCCTGCCTCGGTGAGCGTGAGCCGGTTGCCCGTGCGGTCGAACAGAGGCGTGCCGATCGCGTCCTCGAGCGACTGGATCTGCCGGCTCACCGCACTCTGCGTGAGTGACAGTTCTTCGCCGGCTCTCGTGAAGCTGAGCAGGCGTGCCGCCGCGTCGAACGCCTGGAGTGCGGAAAGGGAGGGAATCGCGCGTCTGGTCATGTGCATTCCGAAAAGTCATGCGTGCCCGCGGAAATTCCGTTCGCGCGATCGATACGCCTCGGACATTCTAGCCACACACACACCGGTCGAACGTCGCCGTCGCGCGCAGCGACCAGGCCTTGGCCGGAACCGACGAACTCACCGAGGAACGAACATGCCCGCCACGAACACTACGTTGCACGCCCTGATCGGCTCTGCCCTGTCGCCCGCTTCGGTGTCCGGTCTCATCGAGACCGTCGCCGTGGACGCTGCGCTTCTGATACCCCGCCACGAATCCGCCTCCCGCGCGGAAATCGCGATGGCGCTCTGCCTGATCCTGCTCGACGACCTGATGCGGCGCGTCCCCGACGCCCACGCGTACGTGGACGACTGTCGGGCAGCCGGTCGAAAGTTCGTCTTCGATCACGGCGCCCTGCGCACGGTCGCCTGGCCGCACACCGGAGCCCTGCCACGCGGTCGCGAGGCGTTCGCGCGCATCCTCGAACCGCTCGGATACCGCCTGGGCGGCACGTATCCGCTGGACCGCCTCGGCATGACGGGATTCGCATGGTGCCACGCCGATCTTCCCGAAACCCTGCCGCAGTTCTTCGTGAGCGAACTTCATCCGGAACGATTCTCCCCGACGTTCCAGGATGCCGTCACGCACACGATAGACGGCTCGACCGACCCTCTCGATTCCTGGACGACCGACGCGCTCGCGCGCCTCGGCACGGCCGGCAGTCTCGCGTTCGACGAGGCCGTCCGTCTGCTGCCGGCTCTCGCCCGGGCCTTCGACCGCCATCACGCGGTGCCACGTCTGCGCGACTACGAGATCCTGCTGCGGGAGTCGGCCGAGATGGCGTGGATCGCGACGGAGGGACACGCGTTCAACCACGCCACGGACCGCGTCGAGGACATCACACGAGTCGCGGCGGAACAGCGACGTCGCGGCCGTCCGATCAAGGACGAAGTCGAGATTTCTGCATCGGGACGCGTGCGGCAGACGGCGTTTCGCGCGACGCTCGTCGAGCGCAGTTTCGCGACGGAGGATGGACGGACCTGCCGTCGATCCGTGCCGGGCTCGTTCCACGAGATCATCTCGCGCGACCTCATTGCGGACGCGAGTGGCGCATCGCGACTGGACCTGACTTTCGACAGCGGGAACGCGCAGCAGATCTTTCGAATGACGACCGCACGGGAAAACGCGGGACGCCCGCAACGGCAGACGGAAGTGGCGGCACCCTGACGCGACGGCCTCACTGCACGGGCAGCCGCACGCGGCACTTGATCCCGCCGGGCAGGCTGCCCTTCGGGTTCGGCAGCGTCATCCGCACCTGGAACGTGCCGCTCGCCGCATCGATCACCTTGTCGACGACGCTGATGGTTGCGCCGTAGCGCCCGTTCAGGGGCTTCTCGGGCGTCACCTCGACGCGCTGGCCGGTCTTCACCTTCAGGTAGACCGCGAGCGGGAGGATCGCCTTCACGCGCAGCGTGCCTGTCTCGGCGAGCTTGAGGATGTAGGGGTTGTTCTCCGCGGCTTCCGCGAGTTCGCCCTCGTTCATCCCCCTGTCCATCACGATGCCGTCTATCGGGCTGCGGATCGTGCGCAGCGCGAGCTGCGCGTCGGCGTAGCGCTTCTCGAGCTGGGCCATCTGCCTGTTCTCGCGCGCCGCGAGCAGATCCGCCTTCGCGATGGCCTCCTCGGCCTCGGCGTCGTCGCGTTCCTGGACGCTCGTGAAATGGCGCGCCGCGAGATCGGCCTTGCGCTTCAGCTTGGCCTCCGCGTGCGCGAGACGACTTTCGGCCGACGCGACGAGCCCGTTCATGCGGCTCTTGTAGTCCGCGAGATCCGCGGCCGCCTTCTCGACGGTCGTGTCAAGGCTCAGCAGCGGGTCGCCGCGGTGCACGACGCTGCCGCGATCGACATAGATGCGATCGATCACCCCGGTGACCGGACTGCGCACCTCGACCGTCCTCCACGGTTCGATCAGACAGTCGTACTCCGTTCCCGGGCCGGCCTCCGCCCGGGGCTGCGTACCCGCTGCACACGCGTGACCTGCAAGGAGGAGTGCGGCTGCGACGGCCAGTGCCTTCCCCGATGCGCCACGCGACACGCGCATGATCTGCGGGCACGCCACCCGATTCCTCCCTTTCATTCCGAACTCCCCGAAAACGCAAGCTGCGTCTGCATCTGTCGATCGCGCAGCAGCGTCTCGCGTCGCTGTGCGGCGTTCACTGCCTCCGCGAACCGCTGGACACGCCCTCGAAGCAGCCGGACGGCCCAGGCCGGTGGTCCGCTCGGCCAGCGGCGCATGAGCCACGCGGCCGTTCCGGAACCGTAGCGCGTGATGATCTCGTCCTCCACCGACACGATCGCCCGGCACGACCCGGGGTCGCCCTGACGGGCGCAACGTCCGTAGAGCTGCCGGTCGATCCTCGGCGACTCGTGCCACTCGGTAAGGATCACGTGCAGACCACCGTTGTTCACGACGTCGGGCGCGAGCGGAATGTCCGTGCCCCGGCCTGCCATGTTCGTCGCGACGGTGACCGCACCCGCTTCGCCCGCGTGCGCGATCAGCTCCGCCTCCTGCGCATCCTGCAGTGCGTTCAGCACGCGATGCGCGATCCCCGCCGCCACCAGTGCACCGGCGATCGCGGCCGACGCATGCACCGAGCGCGTGCCGACGAGCACCGGTCGTCCGGCGTCGAGACAGCCCCGCACCTCGCGCACGATCGCATCGTGCTTCGCGGCCTGTGTCGCGACGAGCAGCGTGGGGCGCTCATCGCGCCCTGACGGCCGGTTCGGCTCGACGCGCACGGTGCGGACGCGGTAGACCTCCGCCGTCTCGCCCGCCACCTCCCGGAGCGTCCCGCTCATGCCTGCCAGACGCAGGTAGCGCGAGAAGAAACCCTGGTACGTGAGCCGCGCGAGCGTGTGGTTCACGCCCGTGAGCGCGCACCCTTCCTTCGCCTCCACGAGCTGGTGCAGCCCCTGTTCCCAGCTGCGGTCCGGCAGGAGACGCCCCGTGAACTCGTCCACGATCACGACCTTGCCGTCGCGCACGACGTACTGGTGGTCACGCTGCATCACGTGGATCGCGCGCAGGGCCTGCACGACGTAGTGCTCGCGCGCCCACGCGACCCGCCAGACCGAGGCATTCGTCGCGCCCGGTTCCTCGCGCGCGAGGACTTCCGTGGCGTGGTCCTCGAGACGCGTCCGGCCGGAGGCGGTGAGTTCCGGAATCCGCAGGGGGGGCTGCATCCGGAAGTCCTCGTCCGCGACCAGGCTCGCGGCGAAGTCGAGCAGGGCGAGGTACTCCCGTGCCTCCTTTCCCGCCTGTCGGGCGGAGGACAGGATGAGCGGCGTGCGCGCCTCGTCGATGAGGATGCTGTCGGCCTCGTCCACGATCGCGAAATGCAGGCCGCGCAGCCGAAGCGGCTCGTTCTTTCCGCCGCGCGCGTGCAGTCGCCGCAGAGCGAGCTGCGCGGCGCTGCGCGCGCCGGCAGCGGTCACGCGATCCCGCAGGTAGTCGAACACGAGATCCTTGTTCGTGCAGTAGGTGAGATCCCGGTCGTATTCGTGCGCGCGCATCTCCTGCGGCACACCGCCATGGACGACGCCCACGCGCAGGGCGAAGAACCCGGCCAGCGGTCCGACCCGTTCTGCATCCCGGCGCGCGAGGTAGTCGTTCACGGTCACGACGTGTGTCGGCACGCCCGCGAGCGCCGCGACGCACGAGGCGATGGCGGCCGTGAGGGTCTTGCCCTCGCCCGTGTCGAGCTCCACGAACTGCCCGCGGATCAGCTTCCACGCGGCCTCGATCTGCGGCGGGTGCGCCGCGAGACCGAGCGTGCGTGCCGCCGCCTCGCGCACGAGCGCGAGCACCCGTTCCGCGACGTGCCGGTCGCGCCGCACGAATGCGGCCGGCGCGAGCCTGCGCGCCTCCTCCCGGATCGACGCGTCGTCGAGCTCGCCGATCTCACGGGACAGTGCGAGCACGCCCGCCACGATCGGGTCGCGAACCCGTCGGCGATGCGGCAGCGGCGCGCCGAACAGGAGGCGCGCGGCACGGCGGTCCAGGGCATTGTCGGCGTCCGGCTCGCGCTCGGGAAACGCGCGCGCCGCACGGCGCACGTCGCGCGGTGGCCACTCGAGTCCACGCGCGTCGGGCCCGCGCGCATCGACTGCCACGGACATTCCCGCCGACGACGTTTCAGGCATGGAAATACCCGAGGAACAACGAGCGCAGTGCACGCCCGACACGATAGCCCAGGGGCTCCGCCGGGTGTTCGAAGCGCACGCTCACGCGGCTGCCGATCAGGCGGTACGGAAAGCCGTCGGGCAGCCCGAGTTCCACTTCGAAATGCGATACGAGCGCCTTGCGCCCCGTCGTGTCGCGCGGATCGGTGGCGACACTCCCGCCCCCCTCGCGCCCGAAGGCCGCGCTCGGCAGCTGGTCGGATGCCGCGGGTACCGTCCGCAGCACGCGCGCCGGCCACTCGCGGTCGGGTGCGAAAGGCAGCTTCACCTCGACGGCCGAGGTACCCGTGCGAATGCGGCCCGCGTCGTCCTGCGAGACGATCACCCGCACGCGTGGCGGTGCGTCCGGGATCACGTAGCCCAGGATCTGCCCCTCCTTCACGAAGCGGCCCTGAAGATCCTCCGCGTCCTGGAGCCAGAGCCGCCCGGCACTCCGGCTGCGCACGTCCAGCCGCCGCGCGCGCTCTTCGAGCGCACGGACTTCCGCACGCTCGCGCGTGACCTCGCTCTCCAGCTGCTGTCCGCGGGCTGCGTCCTCGAGTCGGGCAGCGTCGTAGCGCACCTGCGCGGCGTCGAGTCGCGCGTGCCCGACGATCACGTTCTCGGCAAGCGCCGGATCGACGAGATGCACGATCTCCGCGTCCGGTCCGACGCGGTTGCCGGACGCAGCCGCCACGCGATCCACGAACCCGGACTGTCCGGCACGCAGCACCCCGCTGTCGGGCAGCCAGAGCACGCCGTCGACCTGCGTGTGATACGGCATCGGCAGGACGAAGAGCAGCACCCCCAGCGCGCCGGCGGCGGCCGCGAGCACGCGGCGCGCACGCAGGTCGGCCGTGCTGCCCGCGACGTTGCTGCGCAACCAGCCGAGCGCCCGGTACAGGGGCAGACCGAGTCCCGCACCGACGCTCCAGATCGCGATGACGAGCCCGATCGCGAAATACTTCGTCGCGACGAAGACCGCTATCGAGAACATCACGAAGAGCCGGTAGGCGAAGGACAGGGGTGCGTAGAGCGCGAACCAGGGCGCCTCGCCCGGCGCAGACACGGGCGAGACCGCGTTCCGGCGACGCAGGCAGACGTGCTCGAGGAGGTACACCCAGTAACGGACCGCGCGCTGCGCGAGGTTCGGGATCTCGAGCGCGTCGGCCGCGACGTAGTAGCCGTCGTAGCGCAGCAGCGGGTTCGCGTTGAAGAACACGGTGGTCACGCTCGCGAGCACGGCGACGTCGTAGGCGATCGCCCGCGCGGTCCCCGGCGACATCCAGAGCCACAGGTAGAAGGCGCCCGCCGCCACGACCAGTTCGGAGAGCATGCCGGCCGCGCCCACGAGCATTCGGTCGCGCCGGTCCGCGAACGCCCATGCGCTCGACGCATCGACATAGGGAACGGGCAGGAAGATGAGCAGCATGATGCCCATGTCGTGCACCTCCCCGCCCCGCAGCCGTACGGCGATGCCGTGGCCGATCTCGTGGATCGCCTTGACGACCGGGAAGACGAGCCAGAGCAGCACCAGGTTGTCGAAGGCGAGCACGCGCTCCGCGAAGTTGCCCGACAGTTCGGACCAGTGCGTCCCCGCGAGCAGGATCGCGGGCGCCACCCACGCGAGCCAGAGCAGCGCGCCCGTGCGGTTCAGGACGGGCGCGAGCACCTCGACGGCCCGCTTCAGGAACCGGTCAGGGTCGAGCAGGCGGAATCGCAGCGCGAGCGGATTCAGGTAGCGCTGGAGGCGCTGCTGCCGGCTCTGCCGGCGATCCCGGCGCGCGAGTTCCGCGAGGTCCGGCAGCGTACCCGAATCGAGCAGATCGAGGCCGTGCAGCTGACCGAGCAGCGTGAGGATCTCGTCCTGGCTCGGCGCGTCCTCGTCGCCCTGCCCGATCAGCGCGTGCCAGAGTTCGTCCAGCGTCGTGCGCCCGTCGAGCCGGCGCAGGATGCGCCACGCACGCCGGTCGAAGCGGTGATAGCGACCGTTCAGGCGGTCCTCGACGACGTACCAGAGACGGCCGCGGTACCGGTGGGCGTGCACCCGGAGATGATCGCGCAGGCGCGGGGCCACCGCCCCGACGCGGTACCAGTGGCCGGCCGAGAGCTGGGCCTGAAGCCCCCCGGCCCCGGGCGGTGGCGCTACAGCCCGAGCGTCCATGCCCCGTAGCGAGCCCAGTCGACCAGGCGGTGGAAGACGACCCACAGCAGGCTGCGCTCTCCGGCGACGATCTTGCCGACGCCCTCCATGCCGGGCTGTATGCGGTCGCTGCCGCCGATCACCTTCGCCTCCACGCGAAACGCATTCCTCCCGTCCTCCGCGACCGCGACGGGCGAGATGCGGCTCACGAGCACGTCGAAGCGCATGCCGGGCAGGCCCGCGAGCACGAGTTCGCCCGGCTCGCCGACCCGCAGATGGGCGATGTCGCGCTCGTCCACCTTGAGCACGACACGCCAGGCGTCCAGAGGCGCGACCTCGAACAGGATGCGCCCTTCGTCGACGGGTGCGCCGAGCTGCTGCGAGAGATCACCCTTCACGATCCGTCCGTCGAACGGTGCGGTGATCGTGACGCGCGCGAGCTTGCCCCGCACGAGCGCGAGTTCGGCGCGCGCCTGCTCCGCCTCGGCCTGGGCGAGACGCACCTGGACCGCGTCGCCCTTCGCGAGCGCCTCCCGGAGCTTGCGATCCGCGAGTTCCGCGTCGGCGGCACTGCGGGCTTCCTGGAGATCGAGATCCCGGTCGTCCAGCCGCGCGAGCACGTCGCCCTTGTGGACGACGTCGCCGGCCCGCGCACTGGCCTGCGCCACGAACCCGTCGAACGGCGCAGTCGCCGCGCGCTGGATGCGACCCTCTATCGTCGCGGGGGAGCGTACGCGGAAGTCGACCTGCACGAAGGCCGCGATCACGAGCAGGACCGCGGCGGTCACGGTGGCGAGCTTGACGCCGGGGTGACGCGGGCCGGCCAGGAGGCGCATCGCCGCGTGCGCGCGCGTTCCCGCGTGCTCGACGAGACCGCGCCCCGCGAGACGCCGCAGGTCCACGCCCGGCGCGAGCGCGAGCGCGAGCGTTTCCACGAACGCATGCGTCTCCGCGTCTGGCGGGCGTTCGAAATCCAGCAGCAGTGCACCGAGTGTGCGGCCGTCGTGCACGAGCGGCACGGCGATCGCGCCGCCGGCGCCCGCCTCGCCGGCGTAGTCCGCGAGCGCGCCCGGCTCGATCACCCCTCCCGAGTCGTCGTCGGCCAGAGGCGGACATGCCTGGAGCCGCCCCGCCGCGACGGCCTCGATCATGGCCTCCCGAGCGACCGCAAGCAGGTTGGCGCGCGGCTCGAAGCCTGCGCTGCCCGACACGCTCGAGATCTTCAGTCCGCGTCCGTCAGGCGTGCCCGCACGCCCCATCATCGCGAGCCGGCAGGGCAGCGCCTCGGCGAGTCGGTTCACGATCCAGCGGGCGGTCTCGTCGTCCGCCCGCGTCTCGAGCGCCCCGACCAGGAGTTCCTGCAGCAGCGCGGAGCGTTGCAGCCGGAGACTGCTTTCCTGAAGCTCGCGCTTGTCGAAGAGGCCCACGAGCCAGCCCGCTCCCCAGTGCAGGAGGCGCAACGCGTCGCGGAGCCCGTTTTCGCCGCGCGCAGCGAGATGCATCACCACCACGCCGTACGCGAAGTCGGCACCGAGCAGCGGGTAGGCGCACTGCGCGAGCCCGCTGGACTCCTCGCGCACGACCCCGCGGCGCTCGACGAGGGCCTGCTGCGCGATGTCGGCGAGAAAGGACATGTCGCGGTCCGGATCCGGCCAGACTGCCGCCGGGGCGTAGCGGTCGCCGGCATCCTGCAACAGCAGCAGCCCGGCCTGGGTGCCGGGTGTCCACTGGCAGAGAATGCCGAGCCAGGCCTCGCAGAGCTGGTCGGACGTGCGCGCGCTGACGAGCAGCGACCAGAAATCCGCCTGGCTCGCCGCGCCGCCGGACGTCGCGAACGCGGCGCCGACACGCGGCTCGGAAGCGACCGCACCGACGACGGCAGCGGGGCCGCTTCCGAGGGAAGACGTCATGCGCGGCGCGCCGCTCCGCGACGGGCGATCCCCGCGACGAGCACCAGCCCGGCGAGGCTCAGGGCCCAGGTGGCCGGTT
The DNA here is from genome assembly GCA_016125475.1 of Betaproteobacteria bacterium. GTDB lineage: Bacteria > Pseudomonadota > Gammaproteobacteria > Burkholderiales. The sequence continues at coordinate 6,838 of WGLR01000025.1, read as the reverse complement.
CGGGAACCGCGGCGACCGTGATCGTCGTGCCGATCGGGCCGAACGTGTTGAGGTCCGCGTCGGAGTAGTCGGTCACCGTCGGCATCACGTGGAATGTCGCACCCGGTGCCACGCCCGCGCCGAGCTGGAAGGTGTAGGTGATGGTCATCGGCCCGGAGAAGTTGAGCGCCGGCGTGGGCTGGAAGCTGGAATCGATGTTGAACCAGGTCGTGTGCGCCCCGAGCGGATCCTGGGTCTGGGAGAACGTCCCTGCGGCGGCGAAGCCCGCAGCGGCGATGTTCGGGTCGACCGATACCCCCTGATACGTGAGGTGCGAGACCCCGGTCAGCACGAGCTGGGGACTGTCCCACGTGAGGTCGTACGTGAACGACGACACCGACGTGTTCGCGCCGAAATCGACGTCGACGTTCACCTCGAACGAGGATCCGGGCGTGGCGGTCACGTCGGCGCCGGAAATCGACGGCGTGACGACCGCGACGGCCTGCGCCTGCGGCGCGGCCCACATCAGCGCGAAGGTCGCGAGCACGACGGCACGGGTTGCGGGGAACAGCGATTCGGTCTTCATTTCAGGTCTCTCCCGATACTTGCGATCAACGTTTCCTGCTGTGCCACTCCCGTGGAGTGACCCTGTCTTCAGTTCCGCGGCCCGGACCTGGGCGCCAGAACGGTCCAGCCATTTACGGGGCCGGTCTTGCCCGGCCGTTTCAGCCAGTGGTCGAGCCACTGGCCATTCGTCGTGTCATCCAGCGCAAAGCCGCGCACCGGGCTCTGCAGGTCGACGAGGGGTCGGGTCGCCACACCCGCGACAACCGGCGTGGCGGGACCTGCCGCGGCCGGCGCCACGCCCCCGATCTGATCCAATGCACGCAGCGTGCCCAGCAGGGCCGTCTGCTGCAGTTCGAACGAAGGACCCGCAGGCGGAGGTGCCACCGGCGTCACCGTGATCGCACCGTCGGTCGAATCTGCTCCGGCAACGGGCGCCGGATTCACGGTGAGCCACGTGTCGTTCAGCCTCACGTTCACGAGATCGATGGCCTGCACGCCCGCGGCCGCAGGCTTCACGTCGAACACGAGACCGAACAGTTCGCCCGTGCCGGAATCGAGCGGAGTCTGACTCGTCGCGTCGATCGTGACCTCGCCGGGAACCGAATGCACCACGGTGTAAGCGAATCCGGCACTCAGGGCCGTGCGCGCCACCCCGGTCAGCGCGAGGGCGTTCATGTCGTAGCGCACCGTCGCCTGGACCGACTGCAGCCCTGCGGCCGTGTCGATCGAGAGCGGCACCACGGCCGCCGTCCCGGCCACGGCCGTTACCGACCCGAGCGTCACGCTCGGGTCCGCGCCCGCGAAGACGAGCGGCGGCAGCCCCGACGGGATGGCCGGGATATTCGCCTGTGTCGCGCCCCCGATCTGGTACGCGAGCCGCAGCGCGTCCACCGACTGCAGCACGCCGTTGCGGTCGACGTCGGCCACGATCGCGGGATCGACGAGCGGCCAGGCGCCGAAGCCCGTATCCTGCTTCAGCAGGATCCGGTTCACGTCCTGGAAGTCGAGCGTCGTGTAGGTACCGTCGCCGCTCGCGTCTCCGAGGAATGCGACGACGTGCAGCCCGTCGTCGCCGCGTGCCGCGCTCGCACCGCCGTCCAGCTGCACGTCCGTCAGGTGCAGCAGGTCCTTCGCGCCGTACGTGGCACCCGCCGGTACCGTGGCCGCCAGGTCACCGAGCACGACACGGCCTGCGCCGAACGCCGTCTGGCTCGTGATGCTCACCTGCAGCACCCCGGCCACCGACGTGTCCACGCTGACCTGTGCCCCGGCGGGCAGCGTGCCGCCCGAGAATCCCGAGACCGTCAGCAGTGCCGGGTCGTAGTGCAGGCTGAACGACACGCTCGTCGCGCCCGCCGCGTTGTCCAGCGTGACCGGGAAAGCGTAGCCGACTGCCGGAATCGCCAGGCTCTGCCCCGGCCCCCGCGCGATCTCGCCCACCGACACGAGTGCCCCAGTCGACGGCGACACAGTGAACGAGGTCACGAAACCGTCGCCCGCCGTCCCGTCGCCGTTGCCGTCCAGCAGGCCGCCGGCCGGCGTCACGATCCCGTCGGCCCGCGAGGCGAGCGCGAGCGTGTAGCTGCCTGCGTCGAGCGCGCCGCCGGTCTTCAGGAACGTGAACCCGGCCCGGTCGGCATCCACGATCAGGCTGCCGCTCACCGCCTTGCCGTTCGGGCCCGTGAGCACGAGGTCCGCCCCGCCCATCGCCGTCGGCGACCCGGCGTACAGATTCAGCACCGACGCGTCCAGGGGCTGGTTGAAGCGCACTGCCACGCCGGAGGTCGTCGGCGTGACCGACACGACCTGCAGCGTCGAAGGTGTCGCGATCACCCTGAAGCTCTGCGAGGCGGACGCGCCCGCGTCGTCCTGCACCGTCGCGGTGAAGTCGTAGGTCGCCGGCGTGGCGGGGACGAACTGGATCACGCCCGTCGCCGCATCGATGACCGCGCCGGCCGGCGACGTGTCGAGCCGGTAGGTCAGCGTCTGCGCCGCGTCCGGATCGCTGCCCGCGAGCGCGACCGTGACAGGTGCGCCGGCCTTCACCGAGAGATCGTTCACGGGGGCGAGCTGCGGCGTGCGGTTCACGACGTCGAAGCGCACCTGGGTCTGCGTGCCCGCGCCGAGGCTGTCCTCGACGGTGTAGGTGAACGTCTCGGTGCCCGCGAAGTCCTTGCGCGAGGTGTAGGTGAAGCTCCCGTCCGAGAGCAGCGCGAGCGTGCCGCCCGCGTCGCCCGCCGAGTTCGCGACGACCGTGATCGGGTTGCCGTCCGGGTCGGAGTCGTTCGAGAGGACCCCCTGCGCGGCGTCCACCACGAGTGTGTCGCCGGGGTGTGTCGCGTACTGATCCGCCACCGCGACCGGCGCACGATTGGGTTGTGTGACCGTGATCGTGACGGCCGCCGCGGCCGACGTCGCCGGGGCACCGGCGCCCGTGCCGCTCCCTGCCGGATCGCCCGTATCCGTGACCGAGAAATCGAACACGTCCTGCCCCACGTAGCCGAGCGTCGGCGTGTACGTGAACGTGCCGTCGGCGTTGACGACCGCGACACCGTGCTGCGCGGCGGTCGCGAGCTGGAACGTGAGTGCGTTCGCCGGTGTCTCGACGTCGCTGCCGGTGAGCTGGCCCTGGATCGCGACGTCGTTCGTCGTCGCGAGCGTCTGGCCATCGGCCACCGGGGCATCGTTCACGGGCAACACCGTGAGGCCGAATGTCCCCGGCGTGCTGCCCGAGATCCCGTCGTTCACCGAGAACGTGAAGCCGTCGGTGCCGTTGTAGTTCGCCGCGGGCGTGTAGGTGATCCGGTGCGTGGCCGCATCGAAGCCGCTCAGCACGCCGTGCTGCGGGGCCTGGTCGATGGTGACCGTGACCGGATCGTTGTCGGGATCGGCGTAGGCGAGCGTGAGCACGACCGCCTGATCCTCGTTCGTCGTCGCCGACTGACCGGCGGGCACGACGGGTGGCCGGTTCGGCGTGATCACCTTGAGAGCAAGCGGGTTCGACGTGTACGTGCCGTCCTCGTCCGTGGCCTGCACCGTGATCGCGTACTGTCCACCCTGCGCATAGGCGTGCGTGCCACCCGTCGCAGTGCCTGCGAGACTCGTCTTCACGCCGTCGCCCCAGTTCACGGACCATGCGCTGATGGTGTCCGTTCCGGGATCCGTGGCCCCGAACGAGAGACTGTACGTCTGGCCCAGATCGATCGCACTCACTCCCGTGAGCGTGATCGTGGGCGGCACGTTCGCGACCGAGACATCGAAGGTCTGGTCGGTGGCGAGTGAACCGTCGCTCACACGCACGGTGAACGGCTGCTTGAGGGGGCCGTCGGCCGGTGTCCACGTGAACAGACCCGTGGTTGCGTCGACTTTCGCGCCGACGACCGTGTTGTTCACGAGGCTGTAGGTGAGATTCGCACTGTCGACGTCGGAAGCCGGGATCTGGTAGCTCAGCATCGAGCCCTCGTTCACGGCCACCGTGCCGATGGTCTGGATCACGGGCGCGTCGTTCACGGATCGGACGGTGATGGACACCGTGCCCGGTGCCGACGTGGCGGCATTCGTCAACGCACCGTCCGGATCGCCGCGATCGGTGACGGTGTACGTGAAGAAGTCCGAACCGTTGTAGTTCGCGTCGGGCGTGTAGGTCCAGAGGCCGTTCGCACCCGGTGTCAGCGTGCCGTGCTGTGGCGCCGCGCCGACCGCGTACGTGAGCTGCTGCTGCGGGGTCTCGACGTCGGATGCAGGCAGCAGGATCGCTACGGCCGTATCCTCGTCCGTGATCGCCGTGGTTCCGGGTGCCTGCGGCACGTCGTTGACCGGCAGCACGTTCACGAGGATCGTGCCGTCGTCCGTGCCGAGGTTGCCGTCGTCCACGCGGAACCTGAAGCTGTCCGTGCCGTTGAAGTTCGCGTCCGGTGTGTACAGCACCGTGTGCGCGACGGGATCGAACGCCGTGAGCGTGCCGTGCGGCGGCTGGCCCACGAGGCTGAACGTGAGCGGATCCCCGTTCGGATCCGTGCCCGCGAGCGTGACGAGCTTCGCCGTGTCCTCCTGGGTCGTCGCCGTTGCGTCGGTCGCCGTGGGCGGCTGGTTGCCCGTGCGATCGATCGTGAACGTCCGCACGTAGTCGCCGCCGGGCGTGCCGTCGCCGTTGCCGTCGAGCAGGTTGCCCGCCGTGTCGAAGATGCCGAGCGTGCCCGAGAGCTTCAGCCGGTAGAGCCCGTCGGGCAGCACGCCGTCGGGCAGCTGCAGGGTGAGGTTCGTCTCGGGGAACGAGTAGCCGGGCTTCAGCGTGATGTACGAGTCGTCCGGCGTGCCGAAGGTCCTGTCCGCACCCGCGGACACGAGTTCGTAGTTCGCGGGGCTGCGTGCCGAGATGCCGTCCAGCGCCTCGCTGAAGTTCACCTGGAAGCTCGTGAAGGCGGCCGCGGTGGTGCCGCCGTCGGCGGGCAGTTGCGTGACGCTCGTGACGGTCGGCGGCGTGTGATCGTTCGAATCACCCTGGAACTCGTAGGCGCCGATGTCGTAGTACGTGAGTCCCGGCGTCGCCTGCCAGAGCAGGGACGCGGCCGACGACAGGTCGCTCTGGCCGTCGTAAGTGGCCAGGACGTAGGTCTGGCCGTTGCCCGCGGACACGCCCACCGTCGGCGTGAGTCCCGTCGCGCTCGGACCGTAGTCGAAGCGGAAGCTCCCGTCCTGGAACAGCGTGACCGAGAAGTTGACCGGATCGTTCGTGCCTTCCTGGACCGTCGCCCAGCGGACCGTGAACTGCCCGGCGACCGAGGTGTTCACGTAGAGATCCCGCGTCGCATCGAGCGAGCTGTACGTGTTCAGGTTGTCCCAGAGCGGCGCGATGCGCACGTTGTTCACGAGGCCGTCGAGCGTGTTGCTGTCGCTCGTGCCCGGGCCGCCGTTGAACTGCAGGAAGCCGTTCGTGTCGATGTAGACCGACGTGTAGGACTTGCCGTAGAAGGTGAACGCGAACGGCAGCGTGTACTGACGCGCGCTGTCCCCGGTGCGGTAGTTGAGCTTCGTGTCGCTCGCGGACACCGCGAAGCCGCTCGTCGCCTGCGGCGTGGCCACGTAGAGCGGCAGGCCGGTGCCCGTGTTCACCGTGCTCGGGTCGTCGCGACGCGCGAGCCCCTGGATGTCCGTCGCGGGCGCGACGTACATGTTCGCCGCGTCGATCGCGGGCGAGTTCGCACGCAGCCCGAAGTTGTCGTCGAAGCCGTTGCCCGTGATCACCCCCTGCTCGCCGAGCACGTTGTCCGCGCCGTCGATGTCCAGGAACAGCGGATCGCCCGCCTTGCTGTTCGCATCCTGCGACGCCGCGGTCTGCCAGTCGGCGAGCGCGGTTTCCTGAGTGCCACTCCAGAGCGCGACTCTTGCGCCCGGCCCCGGCGTGTTGAACAGGTCGTAGTCCGACACGAACCGCGTCTGGCTCGCGCCGACGTTCATCGCGTAGCCGGCATCCACCCAGACGATGTTGTTGTAGAGCGTGACGTCCGTCAGGCTCGCGGCCACGAGGATCCCGTCGCCCACCGGCTGGTAGAGCGTGTTGTTGCGGATCATCTGGCCGTTGTGCCCGCCGGACACCGAGATGCCCACGTTCCTGTTCGCGTAGACGACGTTGTTCTCGACCTGCGTGTAGCCCGTGTCGGCGATGCCGGTCGGATTGCTGTAAACACGGTTGCCGCGCACCGTCGCCGAGTACGCGGAGATGCCCGTCGTCTTGTTCGCGTAGACCTCGTTGCCGGTCGCGAGGCCGCCGTAGGTCACGCTGATGCCGATGTCGTTGTCGTGAACGAAGTTGCCGGATGCGACGGCCGTGCTCGTGATCGAGATGCCGGAGCGGTTTCCGCCGGTGTGTCCGTACACCTCGTTGCCGGTGATCTGGACGTTCGTGGATGCAGTGATCCCGCCCGAGGCATTGTCGTGCACCTTGTTGTCCATGATCTGGATCGGCGCACCCGTGCCACCGAGACCGACGATCGCGTCGATCCCCCACTGCGCATTGCCGTAGATCTGGCTCGTGTCCACGAGGTCCCCGGCACCCCGCAGGTAGAGTCCGGTGCTCCCGTTGTTGTGCACGAGGTCGTTGCGGAACGTGACAGCATCGTTCGACGTGTCCATCGACACGCCCGCGCCGGTATTCCCGTAGATCGCACTGTCCTCGACCGTCAGCCGGTCCGAGTTCGCCGTGTTCGACGCCCAGATCCCCGTCTGCGCTCCCGTCACCGACAGGTGCGACAGCGTCACGTCACTCGCCCCCTGCAGCTCGAACACCGCCGTG
>WGLR01000003.1 GCA_016125475.1 Betaproteobacteria bacterium | reverse complement strand
CCTGCCCTCCCGTCGCAAGCGACGACCTCCGCCCCTGCCCCTGCTCACCCCCGAGCTGCTCGGTGACGTCCCGGGCTTCTCCCGCCGATTCTTCCGCGAACTGTTCTCCCGCCTTCCCGCCGGCAGCGTCGTCGTCTTCGACAACTTCCAGGAAGCCGCCGACAACGCCGCGATGCACGAGGCCCTCGTCGCAGGCATCGACGAAGTGCCCGATGGCATTCATCTCATGGTCGTCAGCCGCGCCGGCACGCCTCCGCACTACGCGCGGCTCAACGCCAACCGCGCGGTGACCGTCATCGACTGGGAAGCGCTCAGGTTCACGCCCGAGGAAACCACCGAGCTGATCGACGCCGCACGTCTGGAAGTCGAGCCTGCCGCGATCGAGGCGCTCCGCGAGCAGGCCGGGGGCTGGGCCGTGGGGCTGGTGCTGCTGGCCGAGCAGCTGCGTCGCGGCGGCAGCCTGGCCGGTGGCGACGATCCCGAATCGCTGCAGCACGTCTTCGCGTACTTCGCCGGACAGATGTTCGACCGCGCCTCCGAGACCGACCGCCGCCTGCTCATGCAGCTGAGCTTCCCGCAGAGCGTGAGCGAAGCGCTCGCGCGCGAGATCACCGGCACCGAGGACGCGGTCCGTCTGCTCGAATATCTCTACAAGCGCCACCTGTTCACCGATCGGCGCCGGGGACGCGAGGAAGCCGCCTACCAGTTCCACGCGCTGTTCCGCGCATTCCTGCAGGAGCGTGCGCGGCGCGATCTCTCGCCCCAGCACTTCGGTTCGATGGCCCGCCAGGTGGCACGCCTGCTCGCCCGACGCGGGCAGGCTGACGCAGCGATGCCGTTGTTCCTGGCAGGCGGAGACGAGGCCGGCGCGGAGGCGCTGGTCCTCGCCGAAGCCTCGGCCCTGCTCGCGCAGGGCCGCTGGAAGGTCGTGGTCGACTGGATCCACGGGCTGCCTGCCTCACACGTGCACGCGAACCCCTGGCTACTGTACTGGCTCGGGACCGCCCAGGCCGGCGTCGATCCCGCTCACGCTCGAGACGTACTCGCGCGTGCCCATCGTCGGGCGCTCGCGCTCGGGGATCTCGCCTGCCAGATCCAGGCCGGCGCGGGCATCGTCGAGACACTGTTCCTCGAGTATGCGGACTTCATGCCGATCGATCCGTGGATACCCGTACTCGAACGAATCCTCGACCCGGGCTTCACGTTCAGGAGTCTCGACGAAGAGCTACGGGCCCAGTCCGCACTGCTGATCGCTACCACGTACCGCATGCCCGACCATCCGGGCATCGAGCGGTGTGCCCGACGCGCCATGGAACTTCTGGACACCGGAGCCGACCTCAACCTGCGCGTCAGTGCGGCCACGCATCTCACGCTGCACGGAGCGTTCACGGGTCAGCTCGAACTCTCGTGTCGTGCTGCAAGGCGCCTCGTGCCATTGCTGCTCGAACCCTCCATGACCATCTTCCGCCGTGTATTCGCATGGGCCGTACTGTGCTGGTACGCAGCGTGTTCGAGCGACTCCTCGGTCGGCGACGAGGCTGTCCGGGAAATGCACAGGATCGCACGGGACGAAGGTTTCCATCTCGCGGAGCGCTTCGCGTGCATCATCGGGTTCTTCTACGACATGGACCATGGCGACCTCGTGTCGGGGCGAAACCGCATCGCGCGCTTCGACGACATCTTCCTGCGCGAGCAACCCTACGAAGCCGCATCGATCGTGAACATGAAGGCGTACGAGGGAATGTTCACCGGTGACCCCGAGCGGACACTCCGGTTCGGCCCCCAGGCTGCGGAACTCTACGAGACGGCCGGATCCATTCCCCACATACTCGTCGGCCTTTCGGACATGGTCTGGGCCACGGTCGAGCTCGACCGCCCGGACGCGGACCTCTGGAAAGCGAGGCACCGGCAATACTCTTCGCGACGCAACATGCGGTTCTACGAATGGGCTCTGGACGCGGGCGACGCGGTCATGGCACTGCGCGGAGGGGATGAGACCGGGATCCGCTACGCACTTGCGCGCGTCTTCGCGCGGGATCGCGGCCTTCTCGATCAGTACGGTCACATGCTCTCCTGGTGTCGCGCGTGGGCGTCCCGCCTGGCCGACGCCGCGCTGAGCCGCGACATCGAAGTGCCGCGTGTACTGGAATACATACGAACCTATTCGCTTGCACCGCCGCCCGGCGCATCCGCCCGCTGGCCCTGGCCCGTAAGGGTTCGCGTGCTCGGACATTTCGAGATCGAAGTCGACGGCAGGACACTCTCGTTCCAGGGCAAGGTCCCGCGCAAGCCGCTCGCGCTGCTGAAACTGCTTGCAGCGGATCACGGGCCCGGCATCCGTGACACGAATCTCGTCGACCTGCTCTGGTCCGCGGAGGAAGCCGACGCAGCGTTCGACGCGTTTCGGGTCGCACTGCACCGCCTGAGACGCCTCCTGGGGTCCGTGGATGCGGTGCTCGTGAACGACGGTCATGTTTCGCTGAATCCCGCCGTGTGCTGGGTCGACGTGCACGCCCTGCGCGCAGCCGTCGCAGACTCCGGAGCCGCCGACGCTGCCGGTGCACAGCGTGAAGTCGACCGCGCGCTCGATCTCTACCAGGGCGAGTTGCTCGAGGACGAGGACGATCTCGTGTCCTACGCGCAGGCCCGCACGCGTCTGGCTGCCGATGTCGAGCGCAAGGTCCTCGACCTGATGCTGCCTCTCGAACACGAGTGTCCGCGCGAGCGCTTCGTCGAACTTGCCGAACGCGCGTTCAGGCGCTTTCCCGGATCGACACACCTCGCGGAAGTGCTCATGCGCGTGCATCTCGAGGACCATCGTCCCCACGCCGCACTCGACGTACACGAACGACATCTGGAGAAGCACCGGAGCACCGGCGGAGACATCAGAACCTCCGACGGTCTGAGGAGACTTTATGCAAGTGCGCTCGCTGCCGATTCCGCCGAGACGCCCGAGGCCCCTTCGAAGCGGACACGCTGAGGGGGAAGCCCACGATCCCGGCAGACGTTCCAGATCCGGAGTGACGACATGACGACCGGACTCCCGCAGCTCGCGAAGCTCACGCGACCGAAACTCCACGACGTGATTGCGCGCGAGCGTCTGTTCCACGTGCTCGACGACAGCTCGCGCACGCGGCCCGTCACCTGGATCGAATCACCCCCCGGCGCCGGCGAGCAGTGGCTCATGCCGTGAGCACTCGTGCCAGGCTGGCACGCGACAGCGTGAGCCGCAGCGTGTCGTTTATGATGGGGCCATCCTCACCTGGCTTGTCTCGCGTTGAATCCGATCACGTCGCACTGGGACCGTTTCAGCTGGTTCACCGTACTCCTGCTGCCCCTCTCCGCGCTGTTCGCGACGATCGCAGCAGCGCGCAGGTCCCTTTATCGGCTCGGCGTGCTGCGCCCGGTCGCGGTCGCGCGTCCGGTGATCGTGGTGGGCAACATATCGGCGGGGGGCACCGGCAAGACGCCGCTGGTTGCGTGGCTCGCGCATCGTCTCGCTGAACGCGGCTTCCGTCCGCTCGTGATCACGCGAGGCTACGGCGGCACGTGCAACGCGATCTCGGAGGTGAAGCCCGACAGCGATCCGGCATCCCTCGGTGACGAAGCTGTCCTGCTCGCACGGCGAACGGGTTGCCCCGTGTGGCGCGGGGCAGACCGACCCGCCGTCGTGCACGCCGCGCTCGCGGCCCATCCGGACTGCGACTGTGTCATCAGCGACGACGGCATGCAGCACTACCGGCTCGCCCGGTCACTGGAGATCGCGGTGATCGACGGCGCGCGCGGCTTCGGCAACGGACTTCCCCTGCCCGCCGGGCCGCTGCGCGAGCCCGTGACCCGTCTCGACGACGTGGACGCGATCGTGATCAACGGTACCGCGCGGCGCCGCCTGCCCGAGGGTTATGCGATGCGCCTGGCCGGCAACACCATCGTGAACATGGTGGAACGTCACCGCAGCAAGCCACTCCGGGGAAAGTCGGGGCGCCCGATACACGCGGTCGCCGGAATCGGGCACCCCGAGCGCTTCTTCGGCGCGCTTCGTGACGCGGGAATCAATGTCATCGAACATGCGTTCCCGGACCACCACGCCTACACGCCGGCCGACCTGGACTTCGGTGACGACATCCCCGTGATCATGACCGAGAAGGACGCCGTGAAGTGTTTCGCGTTCGCACAGGAGGACTGGTGGTACGTCCCCGTCGAAGCCGTCGTGGACGATGGCCTGCTGGCGCTGGTCCTGGACCGCCTCGACGCGTCGCCCGGCGAGGGTCGCCGGGCGCAGCAGCACGGCCGGATTACCGGCTAGAATCCGCCGAGGAGCCGACTGCCCGCCTTCGCCCGCGTCGGCGCCTCTGGAGATTCGCATGGCACTGGACGGAAAACTGCTGGACATCCTGGTCGACCCGCTGACCAAGGCCCCGCTCATCTACGATCGGGATCACGACGAACTCATCTCGGTGGAGAGCGCGCTCGCGTACCCGGTCCGCGACGACATTCCCGTCATGATCGAGGACGAGGCGCGAAAGCTCACGATCGACGAAGTCGACGCGTGGCGCAAGAAGCGCTGAGACCTTCGCACGGCGTCCGGGCCGCAGCCCCGTGAGCCTGGCCGCTCCTCCCACACCGCCCATGGAATTCGTAGCCGTTCTGCCTGCGCGCTTCGCGTCGACACGTCTGCCGGGCAAGCCCCTTGCCGACATCGCGGGCAAACCCATGATCGTCCGCGTCGCCGAACGGGCCGCCGCGAGCGGGGCCCGCGAGGTCTGGATCGCGACGGATCACGAGGGCGTCGCGGAAGCCGCGCGCGCGCACGGCTTCCTCGCGATGATGACGCGGGCCGACCACGCGAGCGGCACCGACCGCATCGCGGAAGTCGCGGCCGCGCGCGCCTGGAGCGAGGACACCATCGTCGTGAACGTGCAGGGCGACGAACCCCGGATCGCGCCCGAACTCATCCGCGACGTCGCGGACACGCTGGCCGGACACCCGGACAGCGCGATCGCGACGGCGTGCCACGAAATCACGGACGACCGGGATCTGTTCGACCCGAACGTCGTGAAGGTCGTGATGGATCGCGATGGCCGCGCGCTCTACTTCAGCCGCGCGACCATCCCGTATGCGAGGGACTGGTTCCGCTCGAACCGGACGCTTCCGCCGGGCATGCCCGCGTTCCGGCACATCGGAATCTACGCGTATCGCTGCGCGTTCCTGCACGCGTACGCCGCGCTCGCCCCGTCACCGATCGAGGGCTTCGAGGCCCTCGAGCAGCTCCGGGCGCTCTGGCACGGATACCGGATCGCGGTGACCGTGACACCCCGCGCCCCCGAGGCGGGCGTCGACACGCCCGAGGACCTCGCGCGGGTCCGCGCGCTCTACGGCACGCCACCGGACCCTTGAACACGGTCCCCGTAACGAACCGGGCCTCGTTCACGGCGCCGTTATAATCCCGCCTCCGCGCGTGGTGGTGCCGGGCCGGCCTCCGAGCCCGCGTCACCGCGTCCGATCACACAACAGACGGAATAGATTCATGCGATTGATCCTGTTGGGCGCCCCGGGCGCAGGCAAGGGAACGCAGGCCGCGTTCATCGTCGAGAAATTCGGCATCCCGCAGATCTCGACGGGGGACATGCTGCGCGCGGCCGTCAAGGCCGGCACGCCGCTCGGCACGGAAGCGAAGAAGCACATGGACGCGGGCGGTCTCGTTCCGGACGACGTGATCATCGGGCTCGTGCAGGAGCGCATCCGTCAGCCCGACTGCGCGAACGGATTCCTGTTCGACGGCTTTCCGCGCACGATCCCGCAGGCCGATGCCATGAAGGAAGCGGGCGTGGCGATCGACCACGTCATCGAGATCGACGTGGCAGACGCCGAGATCATCAAGCGCATGTCGGGGCGCCGGGTGCACCCCGCCTCCGGCCGCACCTATCACGTCGTGTTCAATCCGCCCAGGGTCGAAGGCCGGGACGACACGACCGGCGAGGAACTCGTCCAGCGGGACGACGACCGCGAGGAAGTCGTGCGCAAGCGCCTCGAGGTGTACCACAGCCAGACCCGGCCACTCGTCGACTACTACCTGGACTGGGCCAACAGCGGCACACCCGGCGCGCCCAGGTATGCCCGGATCCCCGGCGTGGGTACGGTCGAGCAGATCCGCGACAAGGTGTTCGCCGCGCTCGCCTGACCCGCCACGGAAGACCCGTCACCCACCGACCCGCCCCCTCGCGATCCTCGTCCCGCCGGACGCCCTCCATGAACGGACGGCCGCCGCAACGCCGCAACGCCTTCTACGCACAGGCGGGTGGTGTCACGGCCGTCCTCAACGCGACCGCAGCCGCCCTGATCGAGACATGCCGGGCAAACGATGACCGCATCGGCAAGGTCTTCGCGGGGCGGTCGGGCATTCTCGGTGCCCTCGACGAGGCACTGATCGACACCTCCCTGGAGTCGGAGGAAACTCTCCGCGCGCTGCGCCATACGCCCGGCGGCGCCTTCGGCTCGGCGCGCTTCCGGATCGGCCGGGCAGGCCTGGAAGACCACGCGGTCTACGAGCGTCTGGTCGACGTCTTCCGCGCCCACGACATCGGCTACGTCTTCTACAACGGCGGCAACGGCTCGGCCGACACGACGCTGCAGCTGTCGCGAATTCCCGAGGTGTTCGGCCACCCGCTGGCCTGCATCCACGTTCCGAAGACGATCGACAACGACATCCTGGACACGGACTGCTCGCCCGGCTTCGGCTCCGCGGCCAAGTACCTCGCGGTGAGCATGCGCGAGGCGGCGGCCGATGTCGCGTCCATGACGGCCACCTCCACGCGCGTGTTCGTGCTCGAGGCCATGGGTCGGCACGCCGGCTGGATGGTGGCCGCGATGGGGCTCGCGGCAGACAGCCACAACCATCCCCCTCACCTGCTCCTGTTCGCGGAGCGGCCATTCGAGGAAGAGGAATTCCTCCGGCGCGTCAGCGACACCGTGGCACGACACGGGTACTGCGTGATCGGTGTCTCGGAAGGCCTGCGCACGCCCGACGGCCGTTTCATCGCCGAGATCCCGGCGACCATCGCGGGTCGCAACGAACAGCTCGGCGGCGTTGCGCCCGTGCTCGCACGGCTCGTTCACGGGAGGCTGGGCCTCAAGTGCCACTGGGCCACGGCGGACTACCTTCAGCGCTCCGCGCGGCACATCGCGTCCGCGACGGACCTCGCACACGCCGAGGCCGTGGGGCGCGAGGCGGTGCGACTCGCACTCGCCGGTCGCACCGCCGTGATGCCCGTGATCGAGCGCATTTCGGATCACCCTTACCGCTGGCAGCTCGGCGTCGCGGACCTGGCGGGCATCGCCACCCGGGAGAAATGCCTGCCGCGGGATTTCATCACGGATTCCGGGTATCACATCAGCGCCCGTGCCCGCGCGTACCTGCTGCCGCTCATCCAGGGCGAGACGGACGTCCCGTTTCGGGACGGACTGCCCGTGCACGCGCGACTCCGCGCCGTCACGGCGCGGAAGAAGCTGCCGCCGTGGGATCCGCACGGCGAACGACAACAGGTTGCCCTCAGTAAAAAAACATAGTTAAAATCGCCAGTTAATCTGTTGCCACCACACGGGCGCCTTCACGAGGGGCGTGCGTGGCTGGTTGCCGGCGGCGAGGGGCCGGCGGCAGGTCCAGTGACTTGCGGCAGCGGATGCGGCACGCGTTCCGAAGACGATCCGGATCGCGCGGTCACCGGGGGGTTGCCTCGCGGCACCTGCCGGCTTGCCCGGCCTGCGCAAAAGCAACGACTCTCAGCCATTCAGGTCACTTTTCTCTTTTTGGGGGACTCATGTCTTCAGGTCTCATCCTTGCGCTGCTGTGCGGGGCAGCCGCAGTCGTCTACGGTCTGATCTCGCGGCAGTGGATCCTCTCGCTGCCGGCGGGCAACGCCCGCATGCAGGAAATCGCGACCGCCGTGCAGCAGGGCGCGAGCGCCTATCTCGCGCGGCAGTACAAGACCATCGCGATGATCGGCGTGGTGCTCGCCATCATCATCGCCGTCGCGCTCGGTCTCAAGACCGCGGTCGGCTTCGTGATCGGCGCAGTGCTCTCGGGCGCGGCAGGCTTCATCGGCATGAACATCAACGTTCGCGCGAACGTGCGCACGGCCGAGGCGGCCCGCAAGGGAATCAACGAGGCACTGGGTGTCGCGTTCCGTGGCGGTGCGATCACGGGCCTGTTCGTCGTGGGTCTCGGTCTGCTCGGCGTGTCGGGCTTCTACCTCGCGCTCGGCGGCGCCTCTGCCGACCACCACGCGCTCGAACCGCTCATCGGTCTCGCGTTCGGATCCTCCCTGATCTCCATCTTCGCGCGTCTCGGCGGCGGCATCTTCACGAAAGGTGCGGACGTCGGCGCCGACCTCGTGGGCAAGGTGGAGGCGGGCATTCCCGAGGATGATCCCCGCAACCCGGCCGTGATCGCGGACAACGTGGGCGACAACGTCGGTGACTGCGCCGGCATGGCGGCGGACCTCTTCGAGACCTACGCGGTCACGGTCATCGCGACGATGCTGCTCGGCGTGCTCATGCTGAAGGACGTCGCAAGCGCCGCAGCGGTCTATCCCCTGGTTCTCGGCGGCGTGTCCATCATCGCGTCGATCATCGGGTGCTTCTTCGTGAGCTACTCGGGCAGCGGCAAGATCATGACTGCGCTCTACAAGGGCCTCATCGTCGCCGCCGTGATCTCGATCGTCGCGTTCTGGCCGGTCACGTCGTGGATCATGGGTGACGTCGGGACGGCCTACCCGGGGCTGTCAGTGGCCAGGCTGTGGGGATCGGCACTCGTCGGCATCCTGCTCACCGCTGCGATGGTGATCATCACCGAGTACTACACCGCGACCGAATACCACCCCGTCCGTTACGTCGCCGAGGCGTGCACGAAGGGCCACGCGACCAACATCATCGCGGGCATCGCGGTCTCGATGAAGTCGACCGCCTGGCCCGTGATCTCGGTCTGCATCGCGATCATGGCCGCCTACTGGCTCGCCGGCCTGTACGGCATCGCGATCGCCGCGACCTCCATGCTCTCCATGGCGGGCATCATCGTGGCGCTCGACGCATACGGCCCGATCACGGACAACGCCGGGGGCATTGCCGAAATGGCGGAACTGCCCAAGGAAGTCCGCAACGTGACCGACCCGCTGGATGCCGTCGGCAACACGACCAAGGCCGTGACGAAGGGTTACGCGATCGGTTCCGCAGGCCTCGCGGCGCTCGTGCTGTTCGCCGATTACACACACGGTCTCGCGAGCGTCGGCAAGTCGGTGGCATTCGACCTGTCCGATCACATGGTGATCATCGGCCTGTTCATCGGCGGCCTGATCCCGTTCCTGTTCGGCGCGATGGCGATGGAAGCCGTCGGGCGCTGCGCGGGTGCAGTGGTGGAGGAAGTCCGTCGCCAGTTCCGCGAGATCAAGGGCATCATGGAAGGCACCGGCAAGCCCGAGTACGGCAAGGCGGTGGACATGCTCACCGCGGCTGCGATCAAGGAGATGATCATTCCGTCGCTCCTGCCGGTGGTCGTGCCGATCCTCGTGGGTCTCATCCTCGGCCCGAAGGCGCTGGGCGGTCTCCTCATGGGGACGATCGTCACCGGCCTCTTCGTCGCGATCTCGATGTGTACGGGTGGCGGTGCCTGGGACAACGCCAAGAAGTACATCGAGGACGGTCACTACGGCGGCAAGGGCTCCGATGCACACAAGGCCGCCGTCACGGGGGATACCGTCGGCGATCCGTACAAGGACACGGCGGGCCCGGCGGTGAACCCGCTCATCAAGATCATCAACATCGTGGCGCTGCTGATCGTCCCGCTGCTGCCCGCCCCGTCCGGCCAGGCGAATGCTCCGTCCGCCCACGCCGACGTGGCCCCTGCGGCGATGACGACGTCGGGAACACCTGCCGCCGCTCCGGCTGCGCCCGTCGCGATCTACTTCGAGACCGGCAAGTCCGACATCGATTCCGACGGCCAGTCCGCGCTGTCGGGTCTGGTGGAGCGGCTTGCTGCCAGCGACACGGCATCCGTCCTGATATCGGGGTACACCGCGCCCTCCGGTGATACGGAGCAGAACGCCCGGCTGGCGGTGGAACGTGCCCGGGCCGTGCGGGATCAGCTCCTCACGGCAGGGGTGGCGGCAGAGCGGATCACGCTCGGCACACCGGAAGTCGTTGCAGGAACGGATGACGGGCGCGAAGCACGTCGCGTGGAAGTGACGATCGTGAACTGAGAAACCGGCGGGGCCCGACCGGGCCCCCGGTTCAGGGTGAAAAAAAAGCCCCGTGCATTCGCACGGGGCTTTTTGCTTCCAGGTCCTGACGCGTGGATCAGGCCACGGCCTGGAGCGCGCGACCGCGGCGATCGCCGAAGCGACGATCCGGGAAAGCGAGTGCGAGCTGCTGCTGGCGACGGTCGGCGCTGCTGCGGCGATCCCCTTCCACCTGTCCGTCGTCCTGCGTGGCCGCGTAGGCCTTGTACGACGTGTGGAGCGCCAGGTTGAGCAACTGGAGGCTGCGCTTCGCAGCCATCATCACTCTCGCCTGCATGCGCTCGGCACCCGCGTAACGCTTGACGACCTCCAGGGCGATCTTCGGATGCTCGTCGTCGTACTTCGCATGTTCGCGCATCCACTTGTACGTCTTGGGCCCCATGTCGACACCTTCGCGGTCACGATAGGATTCGAAACCCGGGAGAATCCTGCGCGAGAGGTCGCCGGTCACCCCCTCGATCGCAAAGCTCGTTGCCGCGACGGCTTCCGCGAGACTGCCCTTCGTGTTGATGTACCAGAGCCAGTCGGTGAGGGACTGCACGTCGCGAAGCACCTGCTTGTTGCCCTCGGCGACGTCGAGCATCTCCTGCTTGTCGAGCCCGAAGCCCTGCCCCATCCAGATCCAGTGCTCCGCGTGCGCCTTCTCGACCCGGATGTTGTCGATGAAATAGGAACGCGCGTACTCGTCCTCGACCTTGATGAGCGCTTCGGCGAGAAACTTGGGAAACGCGTGGATGAACGGATAGAGCTGGAGGATCCATCCGCGCATTTCGGGCACCGTCATCCGGCCGCTGGAGACGGCCTCGGCCCACTCGCTGTTCAGCAACTCGTCCCAGTACGGCTTGATGAACTCCTGCAGGGATTCCACCCACTGCGGATGTGGCGACAACTCATATCCCATTCCCATCGCTAATCTCCAAAGTGTCTCGTGCCAGTTTTGTCCGACGATGTCGTCGTCTTGTCTCGTATTCGTTCAGGAAATGGCTCTCCACACCCCGACGCCGTAAAACCTGTGGGAATACCCGATCTCGGAAATACCAACTCGGCGCACCGGCACAATTCCTTTTTTCTGCATTTACGGCCAGCCCGACACAATCCCGCCACAGGGGAGCCACTACCGGGGAAAAGTGTAGTGCCAGCACATGACAGTAGCAAGTTTCTCACACCCGGGAAGAATTGGCGCGATAGCTGCTTGTCATGCGACGGGAGCTTGCAGGCAATTGTATTGAATCAGGAAAGACGGCACGTCACGTCGAATCTCGGGCGCAGAATGCCCCAAATGTTTCGACAAAAATCTACAACGTATGACGTTTGGGACGGTGTCCGATCAGGCCACGCGGGCGGCAAGCTCGAGGCGCGACGCGAACGGCTGCGGCCGTGCGACGCCATAGCCCTGGGCATAGTCGACGCCGATCTCGCCGAGTGCCTCGAGCACCCGGTCGTCGTCGACGAATTCCGCGATCGTTTCCTTGCCCATCACGTGCCCGACATTGTTGATGGCCTCCACCATGGCACGATCGATCGGGTCGTCCGCCATGTCCTTCACGAAAGCACCGTCGATCTTCAGGAAATCAACCGGAAGATGCTTGAGGTATGCAAAGGACGACATGCCCGCGCCGAAGTCGTCGAGCGAGAACTTGCAGCCCAGCGCCTTGAGCTCGCTCATGAACTTCTGGGCCTTGTCGAGGTTGGCGATCGCGGCGGTCTCGGTGAGCTCGAAACAGATCGTCTCGTGGGGTACGTCGAAGCGGTCGAGCTGGTCGCGCACGAAGTCGAGAAATCTCTCGTCGGTGATCGACGCGCCCGACAGATTGATGGCACAGAGTTGAATCTCGGGCGTCGTCGAATCCGCCCGGAGACGCGACAGCGTCGCGAGGGCGGTGCGCAGGGTCCACCGGTCGATGGATGGCATGAGGTTGTAGCGCTCCGCCGCGGGGATGAACGCCATCGGCGGAACCAGATTACCCTGCTCGTCCACCATCCTGACCAGGAGCTCGCAGTGACGACCGTCTCCGCCGCCCTTCCGCACGCGCGCGATGTCCTGGGCGTAGAGGACGAAGCGATTCTCGTCGAGGGCCTTCTGGAGCCGCCCGATCCACTCCATCTCGCCCTGCCGCATCGTGAGTTCGCTGTCCTCCGCGCGGTACACCTGTACCCGGTTGCGGCCCTTCTCCTTGGCCATGTAGCAGGCGGTGTCCGCCGCACGCAGGACCTCCGCGAGCGTGAAGAGGCCATCCTCCACGTTCACGAGACCGATGCTGACGCCGATGTTGAAACTCAAGTGTCCCCACGCGAAGTGGAAGTCGGTCACGGTCTGCTGCAGTTTCTCCGCGATGCGGTCGGCAGCGTCCGGCGGGCAGTTCTCGAGCAGCACACCGAACTCGTCACCGCCGAGACGCGCGAGCGTGTCTCCCTCGCGCAGGCACTGTTGCAGGAGCGTGGCGACCTGGCGCATGAGCTGGTCGCCCGCAGCGTGGCCGCAGGTGTCGTTCACGACCTTGAACTGGTCGAGATCCAGGTACATGACCGCGTGATGGCGCCCGATCTGGGCCGCCGTCTGCAGCGCGAGATCCAGCCGGCGTTCGAACTCGGTGCGGTTGATGAGGCCCGTGAGCGCGTCGTGGCTCGCCTGGTAGGACAGGCGCGCGGCGTACTGACGCTCACGACTCACGTCCCGCAGCACGAGCACCACACCCGTCACCTTCCCCATCCGGTCCCGGATCGGCGCGGCGGAATGCACGATCGGCACCTCGACCCCGTCGTTGCGCTGCAGCAGCATGTTCGCACCGCCGTCGATCGTGCGCTCCTCCTTCAGCACCATCTCGATCACGTTGGGAGCCGCGCGCCGTGTGCCCTCGTCCACGACGCGGAACAGGGCCTGGATCGGCAGTCCCCATGCGCGCTCCGAACGCCAGCCCGTGAGTTCCTCCGCGACCGGGTTGAGGTACTCCACCCAGCCGTCGATGTCCGTCGTGACGACGCCGTCCGCGATCGACGCGAGCGTGACCTGCGCGCGCTCCTTCTCCGCGAACAGCTCCGCCGCCGCGATCTGCTTGTCCGTGATGTCCGTGAGCGCACCCGCCATCCGCACGGCTTCGCCGGTGCGGCCACGCACGGACTGGCCCCGCGTGCGGAACCACCGGTATTCGCCGGACTTGGTCTGCATCCGCGTCTCGACGTCGAAAGGCGTGGCCTGGCGGAGGTGGTCCTGCAGCGCGGACCAGAAACCTTCGCGTTCCTCCGGAGGCAGTCGCGAGAGCAGCGCGTCGGCCGTCGACTCCATCTCGCTCTCCGAGTACCCGAGGAGCTGCTTGAACCTCGGGGAGTAGTACCACTCGCCCGTGAGGATGTTCCAGTCCCACAGCCCGTCGTTGCTGCCACGAACCGCGAGCTCGAAGCGCTCCTCGCTGAGCGCGAGCGCGTGCTCGAAGCGTTCGCTGTGACGCAGCATCCGGCGGGAGAGAAAGATGCCGATCGGCACGAGAATCGCCGCCGCCACGAAGTTGAGCACGAGCAGCACCGCCTGCGCACGACGTGCGGCCCGACCGATGGTCTGGGTGAAGCGGTCCTCGAGAGGGGTGAGCTTCGCGTCGATCTTGAGAATCCGGTCCACGAGAGGACGCAGGCTCGCGCGCGAGGCATCACCGGCCTGGATCTTTCCGTGCAGGGCCTCGGCAGCCTCGATGAGTTCGCGGATGTATTCGTCCCCTTCCGTCCACGTGGCGATCACCTCCGTGATCGGCGGCACGTGCTGGAAACGACGGAACAGACGAATGACCTGATCGATGTCGTCGGGATGGGTGCGCCCTTCGGTGAGGCCCTGCCAGGCGACCGCGGGGTCGAAGACGGGACGCTGCATCTCCTCCCGCGCCTTGCGGTCGCCGAGTGGGACCGAGATCAGGTGCCGGAATTTCTCGTAGTGCTCCGGATCGTGTGTCTCCGCGTACCGGATCAGCTGAAACACGCCCTGCTTCTGCGCCTTCGACCAGAGACTCTCGCCTTCGGAGTACGCGCGGGTGGCGGCGAGTATCCCCATGCTCTCGCTGGCGAGCCACACCAGGATGATCACGATGACCAGGAACGGCCAGATGATCAGCAGCAGGCGTCGA
Organism: Betaproteobacteria bacterium; assembly: GCA_016125475.1. Taxonomy (GTDB): domain Bacteria; phylum Pseudomonadota; class Gammaproteobacteria; order Burkholderiales. Next base: position 352,178 of record WGLR01000003.1, on the reverse strand, counting down.
CTCCCCGGCAGCAGTCGCAGGGCTTTTTGCAGAGAGCTCATGTAAGAGCGCTGGACCATGCGTTAAACGATTGATTGTATGTCCTGGCCATGACGCTGCAACGCATTTTTAGCGACCCCTCTCCTCTCTGTCGCACGTCATCGCCCCTTCCGGGAACCTGGTACCGATACGCACGGAAGAGAAACGGCAAGACTTGCGCCAGCGCGCCCGCCCCTCCACCACGGCCGCACGGGCGCGCGACGCGGTGCCGCGCGGCGCCGGGCCCGCGCCCGCTCCCAGTGACGAGCAGCCGCCCGCCATGCTTGAGAACAATTTGGGGGAAACGCGTTAACCTCATGAAGGGCTGACATTTTCCCTGTCCGTCCCGGATGCGCCGCAGGGGCCCGGCCCGCGCGACATCGCGGGAGGCCTCTCCCTTCCGCCGCCCTGCACCTCGGGTCGATCATCGCGAACGTCCGCGCGGTCGTCGTCGCGTCGCGGGGACTGCGTTCCGGATACGTCGCATTGCTCCGCTGCGCGCGCCCACGTCAGGTGCCGCGGACCGGTCCCCTCAGCGGTCTTCCGAGCCCTGACGCCCGGGCACCACGTGTCCCCCGGCGCGTGTCGGACATCCGGTCGACAGCCTCCGTGCGGTCCGGGCGGGCCGTGCCGACCCTTCCCGGTCGTCGGGATCTGCCAGGGCCGGTGCAAGTGAACAGACGCACCCCGCAGTGCACCAAAAGGCCACGCAGATTGCAGTCGACCGCACCCCGCCGGTGCGGCTGGCGACGGGGCTCAGCGCGGCCACCGCACTTAATCAATCAGTTAATTTATTTCTCCTTCTGGCACGCGCACTGCTGAATGGGTCATCGACCCGGCACCACACGACGCTGCCGCGCGTCCCCCAGCAACCCGTCAGATGGAGTCCCGAATGACCCTGACCAAGTTCCGACACGGTCTCTCGATCGTGCTCATGGCCGCACTGCTCACCGTCACGACCCTCGCACACGCCGTCCAGAAGATCCGGCTCGGCACCGTCGCCTGGATCGGCTACGCGCCGTTCTACGTCGCCGTCGAGAAGGGATTCTTCCGCAAGCACGGCGTCGACGTCCAACTGCAGGACTTCCCCGATCCGGCGCTCATTCCCTCGGCCGTCGTGAGCGGCGGCATCCAGGGCGCCATGTACACCTACGACCTCGTCATCACGGCGGTCGCGAAGGGACAGTCGCTGCGTGTGGTGATGCCCATCGACTATTCCAATGGCGCCGACGCCATCGTCGCCGATCAGTCGGTACGCAGCGTCGCGGACCTGAAGGGCAAGAAGGTCGCGTATCCGTTCTCGACGTGCGACAACCTGCTCGTCGTCTACGCCCTCGAGCAGGCGGGCCTGCGCGAGAGCGACGTGGAGGGCATCGACACGACGCCCGAGAACGTCGCCGCCGCGCTCACGGCCGGGGCGGCCGCGGGGGCCACGTACGAACCCAACATCACCCAGATCCTCAAGCTCGGGGGCGGCAAGAAGTACAAGGTGCTGCTCGATTCGAGCGCCGCGCCCGGGCTCATCACGGACGTCCTCTTCTTCGACCGCACGTTCATCGCGAAGCATCCCGACGCCGTGCGCGGCGTGATGCAGGGTTATCTCGACGGGCTCGCCTACCTGAAGGCGCAGCCGGACGAGTCGCGACGCATCGTGGCTCGCGCGATGAGCGTCACGCCCGACGAAGTCCGGATGCAGCAGGCAGGCGTCGCGAACATTCCCGTGTCGGACATGGCGGGTTACTTCGTGAAGCGCGATGACTCGAAGAGTCTCTACAAGGTCGGCGCGGGCATCGGCAACATTCTCGTCAGGCGGGCACAGATCGACGCACTGCCGAAGATCGAGGACACCTTCGACGTCCGCTTCGTGCACGAAATCTCGAAGTCGCACTGACCGGGGAGATCCGCTCATGAACGCTTCATCACTCCCCGGCACGGCGCTACCCGCGAACGAGGATTCCCTGCGCGCCCGGGGCGTCCGGTTCCTGATGGCGTCCTACGTCGACCTGCACGGCGTGTCGAAGTGCAAGATGGTTCCGATCGATCACTTCGCGCAGATGGCAGCGGGGTCGGAGCTGTTCACGGGTGCCGCGCTCGACGGGGTGCCTCAGGACGTGAGCGAGGAAGAGGTGTCCGCACGACCGGACCTCGCATCCTGCACGATTCTGCCATGGGAACCGGACGTCGCGTGGTTCGCATCCGATCTCTGGTGCCGCGGCCGGCCGTTCGAGGCCGGCTCGCGCAACATCCTGAAACGCCAGCTCGCGCGGCTCGCGGACCACGGCCTTTCGATGAACCTCGGCATGGAGGCCGAGTTCTTCGTGCTGCGCGACACGGCGGACGGCGGCTACGCGCCCGTGTCCGGTCGCCCCGACCTCGACAAGCCGGCCTATGACGCCGTTCGCCTGCTCGACAACAAGCCCTGGATCGCGGAACTCGTCGGCGCGATGAACGAGCTGGGCTGGGGCGTGTACTCCTTCGATCACGAGGACGGCATCGGCCAGTTCGAGATCGACTTCCGCTATTTCGACGCACTCACGATGGCCGACAATTTCGTGTTCTTCCGGATGATGGCCGGCGAGATCGCGCGGCGGCACGGTGCGTTCGCGACGTTCATGCCGAAACCCTTCGCGGACCGCGCGGGCAGCGGCGCGCACTTCAACGTGTCGCTCGCCGACGCCGAGACGGGCCGCAACCTGTTCACCGACGATGCCGACCCACGCGGCTGCAGGCTTTCGACGCTCGGGTACCGGTTCGTGGCCGGCGTCCTCCGCCATCTCCCGGCGATCTGCGCCGTGGTCGCGCCGACCGTCAACAGCTACAAGCGCCTCGTCAAGCAGGGCAGCATGTCGGGTTTCACGTGGGCGCCCGTCTTCTGCTGCTACGGCAACAACAATCGCACCAACACAATCCGCATACCGCTCGCCGGGGGCCGCATGGAACTGCGCGCCGCCGACAGCAGCTGCAATCCCTACCTGGGCGCGGCGATGGTGCTTGCCGCCGGCCTGGAAGGCATCGAGCAGGAGCTGGATCCCGGAGACCCCAGAACCGAGAACATGTACCGCAAGAGCCCCGAGGAACTGGACCGCCTGGGTGTCCGAACGCTCCCGCGCACGCTCGCGGAAGCGACCGACGCATTCGCCGCGGACCCGCTGGCCGAGGCGGTGTTCGGACCCGACATGTTCCGGGCCTGGATCGACTACAAGTCCGACGAGTGGGCGCGCTACCTGAACCACGTCTCGGACTGGGAGAAGCAGCGTTACCTGAAGTTCTTCTAGAGCGCCCGGGACCGGTCGTCCACGACACGGTGTACAGGGTGCAGGGCTGCTGGCGGATTTCTTGCTGCAGAGCAACAGATCACTCCCCCTATCCGGCCGAGATGGCAAGCGACTCCGACCACGAGGTCTTCGAACTGGGCGACCTGCGCCTGCAGCACGGCGGAACCCTGCCCTCGGCACGGCTTGCGTTCCGCACGTGGGGGCAGCTGAACGGCCGCCGGGACAACTGCATCGTGTTCCCGACCTACTACACGGGCGATCACGCCGCGAACGCGCGCATCATCGGGGCCGGCCATGCGCTCGATCCTGCCGACTGGTTCATAGTCGTGCCGAACATGTTCGGCAACGGCGTGTCGTCCTCACCGAGCAACACGACGGGCCACCGCGGCGGCGGGAGGTTTCCGCACGTCTCCCTCCTGGACAACGTGGTCTGCCAGTACCGGCTGATCGTCCAGCATCTCGGCGTGCGCCGGATCGCGCTCGCGACCGGCTGGTCCATGGGCGGCATGCAGGCGTACCAGTGGGCCGTGCTGTTTCCGGATCTCGTGGAACGACTGCTACCGGTCTGCGCGACGGCGAGGTGCTGGCCGCAGAATCACGTCTTCCTCGAAGGCGTGCAGGCGGCACTGCGCGCCGACACGACGTTCCAGGACGGTTTCTACACACGCCCCCCGGAAGCCGGCCTGCGCGCGTTCGGCCGCACCTACGCCGGCTGGGCGTATTCGGCGGCATTCTTCCGGCAGAAACTGCACGAGGTGCTCGGACACCGTACCGTGGAGGAACTGCTGCTCGCGTGGGAGGACGACCATCTCGCGTACGATGCCAACGATCTCCTCGCCATGCTCCGGACCTGGCAGAACGCCGATGCGAGCGCGAACGACATGTACCGCGGAAATTTTCCGCGCGCACTCTCCAGCATCCGCGCACGCACGATCGTCATGCCCTGCGATCAGGATGCCTACTTCACGCTGCCGGAGTGCCTTCACGAGGCGAGCCTGATCCGCGACGCCGAGTTGCGCCCGCTGAGATCCGCCTATGGTCACTGCGCGGGTGCCCCGGGCCGCTTCCCGGACGAGACGCAGTTCGTGGACGAGGCGCTGCGCGACGTGCTCGCGCGCTGAGCCCGACCGGCAGCGGCACGCGTCAGCCCGGATAGCCCAGACGTTCGAACACGACCGATCGCAGTTCCGCGACGGCCAGACGCACGTTCACGTCGTCGAAGATCGCGGAGCGCACCATGACGCCATCGAGGTGCGTCGACATGAACGCGACGAGGCGGTCGGCCGCGACCTTGCGGAACAGGCCGGCCCGCACGCCCTCGCGTATGGCCTCGGTCATGACGGCGGCTTCCTCGTCGTAGAACCGGCGGATGATCCGGTCCACCGCGGCGATTCGCGTGCCCGTCCCCGCGTAGTCGAGACTGATCTTCACGAGCCGCCGGATGACATCCTGCAGCACGACGTGGTTGTCGAGCCAGCCTGCGATGATCTCGGGTGGACTGGAATGCTCTTCGTGCAACGACCGGAACCGGTCGAACGCGCGATCGACGGCATTCTCGATCGCCGCCCGGAAGAGTTCCTCCTTGCTGCCGAAGTAGTAGTAGATGAGGGCAGTGTTGGCGCCGACGGCCGCGCCGATGTCCTTGATCGACACGGACGCAAAATTGCGCTCGGCAAAGAGATCGAACGCGGCGTCCAGCAACGCACCCCGACGATCCGGCTGGGCCGTGCGCGTGCGGACCGTCGGACGCGCGCCGGCAGCCGGGCGCGTCGTCTTCCGCGCGCTAGTGGATCGACGCGGGCTCGACGTCGTCGTCTTCCGGGTCGTCGTCTTCATCGTCCGGCCCGAGTCCCGCTTCCGGCTCCGACAACCAGAGTTCGTAGCCGTCCGGATCCGTCACGAAACACTCGCGCGCGCCGTACCCGGTCATCTCGAGATCGCTCACGTCGGCACCCGACGAACGCAGCCGCATGTGGGTGTCCCCGAGGTCGTCCGGGCGCAGATAGAGCGCCCAGCTCTGTCCGATCGCGGGGTGGAGCGTGATCTGCTGCTCTTCGTCGAGTTGCTGCAGCATGAGTTCGCCCACGCCCGCACGCAGCCAGCACCAGACGGTCTCGCCGTCGTCGTTCTCGTAGGAATCGACGACCTCGAAACCGAAGAAGTCGCTGTAGAACGCCATGGAACGCTGAATGTCCGACACGCCCAGGCTCGGCACGAGTTTCTTCACTCGGGGCTTGGAATGGGATCTTTGCATGGGAACTCGATCACCACCTTTTTCTGTCTGGCCGGATCACGGCCGTTGCCGCGACACCCGGAGAGGCGCACGGAAGGACCCCGTGCCCGCCCGTCGCGGGCACCGCGGGAAGAACGCGGCGCGTGCGGTCGCGAGCCGGCCGGGCATCTCGACACCGTGACACGGCGCACACGCCTGCCCGGCACGCGCGCCGCGCGCCTCACTCGATCGGTTCGCCGACCGAGCAGTGGTTCCGGTGGCAGATCGGCTGCGGCACCACCACGGGCTTGCACGAGGCAGGTTTCGGCTGGGCGCGACGCATCTCGCCTTCGATGAAAGTGTACTCCGCAGCCTTGGCCTCGAGGGCTGCCTTGATGCTGTTGCGATTGCTGTAGCCCACGAAGTACGTCGGATTGCCGCAGCCGTCGTCCCCCATGGACATCACCAGGCAGTGGACGATGTTGTAGCAATCGACTTCGTCGCCGATTATCCCGTGGATCTCCTGCTTCAGTCGCGCGAGATCCTCCGCGTCGTCCGAAGCCCGTGCGACGGGCACCGCGGCGAGCGCGACGGCAAGCGCCGCACCCGCCACGACCGCCACGTCACGCAACCGTGATCTCTTTCGAAAGGTAGACATCCTGGATCGCATTGAGGAGAGCGACGCCGTCCTTCATGGGTTTCTGGAACGCCTTGCGCCCCGAAATGAGTCCCATGCCTCCGGCACGCTTGTTGACGACAGCGGTGGTGACCGCCTCGACGAGGTCGTTCTCGCCGGACGCACCGCCCGAGTTGATCAGACCGGCCCGGCCCATGTAGCAGTTGGCGATCTGATAGCGCGTGAGATCGATCGGATGGTCCGTCGCGAGTTCCGAGTACATGCGCTTGTCGGACTTGCCGAACGGCGCTTCCTTGGTGCTCATGGCGGGATAGCCGCCGTTGTTCTCCGGCAGCTTCTGCTTGATGATGTCCGCCTCGATCGTGACACCCAGGTGGTTCGCCTGACCCGTGAGGTCGGCGGACAGGTGGTAGTCCTTGTCCTTCTTGAAGGCGGGGTTGCGCAGGTAGCACCAGAGCACGGTCGCGAGCCCCATCTCGTGCGCGATCTGGAATGCCTCGCTCACCTCGACGATCTGGCGCGAGGATTCCGCCGAGCCGAAGTAGATCGTCGCGCCGACCGCGACCGCCCCCATGTCCTTCGCCTGCTTGACGCGCGCGAAGAAGATCTGATCGAACTTGTTGGGATAGGTCAGGAACTCGTTGTGATTGACCTTGAGCATGAACGGAATCTTGTGCGCGTACCTGCGCGACACGGCCCCAAGTACACCGAGCGTGGTTGCCACCGCGTTGCACCCCCCCTCGATCGCGAGTTTCACGATGTTCTCGGGATCGAAGTACATGGGATTCTTCGCGAAGGACGCGCCCCCGCTGTGTTCGATGCCCTGGTCGACGGGAAGGATCGAGAGGTAGCCGGTACCCCCGAGGCGGCCGTTGTCGAACATCTGCTGCATGCTGCGCATGACGCTCGGCGTGCGGTCGGTGGCCGCCACCACGCGATCGACGAAGTCCGGCCCCGGCAGGTGGAGGACGTCCTTCGGGATGGTCTTGCACACGTGGTTGAGAAGACTGTCGGCGTTGGCGCCCAGCAGCCCGGCGATGTCTGTCATGCTCGGATCCTCCTGATCTCGAAGAACGCTTGAAAATGGCCCGTATTATCCGGTTCCCGCAACGTGGGGACAATCTCGGAACGGACGGGCGTGGCTATAATCGACGTCCGAACCCAGCGAACGGAAATCCCCATGAAATACAGTCTCGGAGACCACCGTGTCGAGTGCCGCGGCAATGTCTTCCTCGCCCCGAATTCGACGGTGATCGGCCGGGTCGTGCTCGAACACGATGTCGGCGTCTGGTTCAACGCCGTCATCCGCGGCGACAACGACCTCATCACCGTGGGCACGCGGTCCAACATCCAGGAGGGCTGCGTCCTGCATACCGACGAGGGCTATCAGCTCTCCGTGGGCCGCGATGTCACGGTGGGTCACATGGTGATGCTCCACGGCTGCACCATCGGCGACGGCTCGCTGATCGGCATCAAGAGCGTCGTGATGAACGGTGCCCGAGTCGGCAGGCATTGCATTATTGGTGCCAACACGCTCATCACGGAGGGCAAGGAGATTCCCGACCGCTCCCTCGTCGTGGGTTCGCCGGGCAAGATCGTGCGCCAGATCACGGACGAAGAGGTCGAGTTCCTGCTCTGGAGCGCGGAGTCCTACGTGCAGAAGGTCTACCGCTACCAGCGGGAATTCAGGCCCCAGCAGGCGTGAACGCCACGCTGACGGCGTCGCCGATGCCGGCATACCCGGGCCGTGGGTGTCGCGCGCACTGCCGGGGCGGTCGGGTTCCGGGAGGGTTTTCATGAACGAGACGCACGAGACGCCCCGATCGATCCGGGAATTCTGGTTCGGACCGGACGCCCCCGACGACGTCGTGGCCGACCGCCAGGCCCCGCTGTGGTGGGCAAAGAACGCCGAGACCGATGCGACGATCGCCCGCAGGTTCACGGGCTGCATCGAGCAGGCCGCCGCGGGCGCCCTGGACGACTGGACACTCACGCCCGAGGGACGGCTGGCGCTGATCCTGCTGACCGACCAGTTTCCGCGGAACGTCTTCCGCGGGTCGCCCCGGGCCTTCGCATTCGACGAGCACGCACGTCGCTGGTGCCGGGAGGGTCTGGACGCCGGTATCGACCGACAGTTGCGCGCGATCGACCGCGTGTTCTTCTATCTTCCCCTCGAACACTCGGAGCTGCTCGCCGACCAGGAGCGCTGCGTGACGCTCGTCGAATCCCTCCGCGACGACGCCGTGCCGTCGTTCCGCAAGGCCGCCGAGGGCTTCCTCGACTTCGCGGTCCGGCACCGGGACATCGTGCGCCGTTTCGGACGCTTCCCGCACCGGAACGACATCCTCGGCCGCACCTCGTCACCCGAGGAAACGGCCTTCCTGCAGCAGCCGGGCTCGTCCTTCTGAGTCCGCGGCCTCCGGTCACCCGGGCCTCCCGCCGGCCACGAACGCCGTCCGCCGCACCGCCCGGCAATGCCTCCGGTCAGTCGAGGCCCACCGTGGCACCGGCCAGCTTCGCACGCACGAAATCGATGTGCTGGCGGAGCAGATAGAGCTGGTCGGCGTATGCGAGCGGCGGGTGCAGGTCGTTCACCGTGCGCTCGATCGCGTCGAGGCGATCCGTGAAATCCCGGTGTTCGCCTGCCGTGATGCTGCGGCGCGTCTCGTTCTCGATGAACATGAGCTCGCCGTACCAGCGATAGATGCGCGAGCGCACGCGCCAGCGGTAGAGCGGCGGCAGCAGCCGGCTCAGCGGGAACAGCACGGCCACGAGCGGGATCAGGAACACGATCATCCGGTCGATCAGATTCGCGAGCCAGAACGGCAGGTAGCGCTGCAGCAGCGGGCGCCCCGACTTGTAGTAGCGCTCCGCGTCGGGCGAGATCGGGAAGTCGAACCGCTGGTTCGCGGGGAACGTGCCCTGGCGGTGGAACAGGCCACCGCCGCCGTGAATCTCCGTCGCGGCCTGCAGAAGCAGCATCTGGATGGCCGGGTGCAGCGTGTCGCGGACGACGAGCTCGGCCGTGGCCGCGAGCATGTGGATGTCGCGCGGGGGCAGGTCGTTCTCGAGATCGAACACGCCCTCGGGAACGGTCACGGGCGTGAGGAACTGCAGCCGGCGCGCGTAGGCTTCAGAGCGCGCGAAATTCATGAGGCTCAGCTTCGGCGAATAGACGAGTGCCTTCACGAGCCCCGCTTCCGGCGGCGCGATGCTGAACATGCACTGGACCACGCCGAGCAGCAGGATCTCCGCGCCGTCGATGCCGGTCGCGTGCACGGCCTGCACCGACTCCTGGTCGAGACCGTTGGCCTTCAGGATGCTCAGCGCGAGCTCGTGCGTGCCGCTGCCCGGAGGCCCGATCGCGATGCGCCGGCCCCGCAGCTGCGAGATGTCGTCGAGCTGTTCGTGTCCCCTGCAGAAGATCCAGAGCGGCTCGTAGGCCACGGCCCCGAGCGACTGGAGGTGGGGCGCCTCGTCCGGCGACATCACCCCGCTCTGCACGAAGGCGATGTCCACGCCGGAATCCGGGTCCGCGAGCAGCTTCGCGTTCTCGACGGCACCCTCGGTCGGCCGGAGTTCGAGCGTGACGCCGTAGCGTGCGAGGACCGCGGCGTACTTCGCGCCGAACTCGCTGTAGCCGCCTCCGGCCACGCCCGTGGCCATCACGACGCGCGTCGGCGGTGCAGGCTTGATGAAACGTGCCGCGAACCAGAGGCCGGCAACCAGGATCAGGAACGCCGGAATGGTGACGAGCAGGACGTCGCGGCGGTGCATGTCCCGCAGGCTGCGGCCCCGGATCCGCCCGTGCGGACGCAGCGGACGCGTGTCTTCGGCCACCGGTCAGACGCCGCGCAGGAACCGGAAGTCCGCGCCCTCGTCCGCCTGCAGGATCTGGTCCGCGTAGAGGCGCCGGTACCCGCGCGACGGGAACTCCGGGGGTCGCCAGCCCTCGCGCCGCCGGCCGAGTTCGGCGTCGTCCACGAGCAGATCGATGCGGCGGTCGCGCACGCTCAGGCGCATGCGATCGCCGTTCCGCACGAACGCGAGCGGGCCGCCGCTCGCCGCGTCCGGCGCGATGTGCAGGACGATCGTTCCGTATGCGGTGCCGCTCATGCGCGCGTCGGAGATCCTCACCATGTCCTTGACGCCCGCGCGCGCGAGCTTCTTCGGGATCGGCAGGTAGCCTGCTTCGGGCATGCCGCTCGTGCTCGCCGGGCCGGCGTTCTTGAGCACGAGGAAATCGTCCGCCGTGACGTCGAGGTCGGGATCGTCGATCCTCGCGGCGAGGTCCTCGAGCGACTCGAACACCACTGCCCTGCCCTCGCGCTCGAACAGGTTCCGGTCGGCCGCGGAACGCTTGAGGATCGCGCCTCTCGGCGCGAGCGACCCGAACAGGGCGACGAGCCCGCCGACGGGATCCACGGGATCCGCCCGGGAGCGGATCACGGCCCGGTCGACCCAGGGCGCCTCCCCCGTCAGGCGGGTGCCGAGCGTCTCCCCGGTCACGGTCAGGCAGCCGGGATGCAGCAGGTCCCTGAGTTCCCAGAGCAGCGCCGACATGCCGCCTGCCGCGTGGAAGTCCGCGAAGTAGTGGGCGCCCGTCGGTTTCAGGTCGACCAGGACGGGCGTTTCGTCGGACAGCCGGTTCAGGCGGTGAAGATCGATCGTGATGCCGCGGCGCCCCGCGATCGCGATCAGGTGCAGGATCGCGTTCGTGGAGCCGCCGACCGCGAGCAGCACGCGCAGCGCGTTCTCCACGGATTCGGGCGTGATGATCTGCGAAGGGGTCGGGCCGGTCCCGATCATCGCGACCGCGCGTGCGCCCGTGGCCTCGGCCGCACGGATCCGGTCGGCGTGCACCGCCGGGATCGCCGCGGTACCGGGCAGCATCATGCCGAGCGCCTCGACCACGGCGGCCATCGTGCTCGCCGTGCCCATGACCGCGCACGTGCCGGCCGTGGTCGCGAGATTCGCCTCGATGTCTTCGATCTGCGCGTCCGAGATCTCCCCCGCCCGGTACTTCGCCCAGAACCGGCGGCAGTCGGTGCACGCGCCGAGCCGCTCGCCGCGATAGGGCATCGGCAGCATCGGCCCGGTCACGAGCTGGATCGCGGGAACGTCGGCAGACGCCGCGCCCATGATCTGCGCCGGGACGGTCTTGTCGCATCCCCCGACCAGCACCACCGCATCCATCGGCTGTGCCCGCACCATCTCTTCGGTATCGACGGACATGAGGTTGCGGAACATCAGGCTCGTCGGGCTCAGGAACGCTTCCCCGAGCGAGATGGTCGGAAACTCCAGCGGCAGCCCGCCGGCCGCGAGCACGCCACGCTTGACCGCTTCCACGAGTTCGGGGACGTTCCGGTGGCAGTTGTTGAAGCCGCTCGCGGTCTGTGCGATGCCGACCACGGGCCTGTCCATCAGCGCGCGGGACAGTCCCATCGACTGGGCGAACGACCGCCGGAGATAGAGCGCGAAGGCGCGGTCGCCGTAGTTCGTGAGGTTGCGGCGATAGCCGCGTGGTTCATCAGCCATGTGTCATCCCGGGGTCCGGCGAATCGGATAAAGTTGCACGGTCGGTACCGTCGACGCCAGCCCGGCGGCCGACTTCGCCCGCCCGCGGCAGATCGGATGCTCCGTCGATCTGTCGGGCCCGACCGCAATCCGGTCGAACCCCCGTCGCGCGAAACGGTCTCGAAATTGTGATTATCGGAGGATACATGTTCAAGCATCGTCTGCATGCGGTCGCCCTGGTCCTGCTGTTGCTGTGCGGGGCCGTCGCGCGCGCCGAGGACGCAACGGTGCCGGCGAGCCGCGTGAGCCTTCAGGCAGCCGCCGTGACCGAAATCCCGAACGACACGATGCGTGCGCTCATGTTCACGGAGGCGGAGGACGCCAACGCCGCGAAGCTCGCGGATCTCGTGAACAAGACGCTCACGGAAGCGAGCAAGACGGCTCACGCGCAGCCGGGCGTGAAGGTGAAGACGGGCAACTACCAGACCTATCCCGTCTACGACAATCGCAGCCACATCGCGCGCTGGCGCGTGCGCGCCGACCTCTCGCTGGAGAGCAGGGACTTCAAGGCGCTCGCCACACTGCTCGCGAAACTGCAGGGCGCGATGGGGCTCACGGGCATCGAGTTCTTCGCCTCGGACGAGTCGCGTCGCAAGGCCGAGAACGACCTCATGATCGCCGCGATCGTCGACTTCAAGCGACGCGCGGAAGTCGTGACGAAGGCGCTCGACGCGAAGGATTACCGGATCGTCGAACTCGTGGTCAATCCCGACAACGTCGTCGCGCCGGAACCCCGCCCGATGACGGCGTCACGCGCCGCACCGGCCCTCTCCGACGTCGCACCCGCCCAGATGGATGCGGGCACCAGCCGGATCAACGTGATCGTGAGCGGAACGGTCTCGCTCGTGCCGGGCGAGAAGTGAGGCGTCCGGGCGGCGGCGACCGCGGCACGCGAACGCCGGGGCCGTCGTCGATCGACGCGGCTCGCTCGCGAGTCCTAAGGCGTCCAGCCGATCTCCTGCGCGGTCTTCGGCCCGATCAGTGCCTCGTCCAGCGAGACGGGCATCTCGGCGTGCGACGGTGACACGGGCCGCCGCCCGGCCATGATCTCGGCGTATTCCTGGGGATAGCGCGGCGAGCGCCCGGGGTCCGCGAAGCCGTCCGGGAAGATGGGCTGATTCGTCTCCGGGTCGTACTTGTCCTTCGCGCCCAGCGTGTGCAGCAGTTCGTGCGCGATCACGACGTTGTTCTGGGCAGCCTGGTGCCGCGTGGCGAATGCGTGCACGACGCCGATCAGACCCTGCGGCAGTCCGACGGAATGGGGCACCGACACACGCAGGCGCGGGTCGTGAAAGAGCACGAAGATCCGCACGTGCGGCCGTGGTCCGTCGACGTCACCGTGTCGCCACACCCACGCGCGCATGTCGAGACTCCAGAGCACGATCTCCATGCGTGATCCACCGAACGGCGGAACGGGTGGACGCACATCGAGCCGGCGCGCGAGCGCCACGTCCACGGGCGACGTGAGTGCGATCCCGTAGTGCTTCGCGTCCTCGCGAAAGAACGTCTCGATCGGCGCGAAGGTCTCGCGCGTGAGCGTGTCGAGGTAGTCGCGCGTGGCCGGGCTGTCGTCGGCAGGGATCGGAAAAACGGCGACACGCACCGGGGACGTCCAGGACGTCGTGCGCACGCGCGTGAGCCAGGCGCCGACACCGACGTTCACGAGCACGATCAGCAGGATCAGGATGCGCAGCTTGCGAAACAAGGGAACTCCGCGTGTTCGTGAGGCGCGGCCCGGGTACGCGATGGTCTCGGGCAGGGACTATCGGCGGATGCGCGGGTGACACGGATGACTCGAGGCGCCGGCCGGACGGGACGCCGGCGCCCACCCTCACGCGGACCGGGCCGTCCAGTCCCAGTCGCGGTAGAGCTCGCGCAGCCTGGTCTTCAGGAACTTGCCCGTGGACGTTCGCGGAATGGCGTCCACGAACACGTACGCATCCGGCACGGCCCACTTCGCGAAGCTGCCCGACAGGTGGGCGCGCAGATCCTCCGCCGTCACGGCGCTGCCCGCACGCGCCACCACCACGGCGAGCGGGCGTTCGGCCCACTTCGGGTGGGGCACGGCGATCACGGCGGCCTCGGCCACGGCGGGATGCCCCATGATGGCGTTCTCCAGATCGACCGAACTGATCCACTCGCCGCCCGACTTGATGAGATCCTTCGTGCGGTCGGTGATCCTGACGTAGCCCTCTGGCGAGACGCACGCAACGTCACCCGTGCGCAGCCAGCCGTCGGCCGTGTAGCTGTCCGGCGAGACGGGCAGTTCGTGATACCGACCGGTGATCCACGGACCGTGCACCTGGATCTCGCCGACGGCCTGCCCGTCCCAGGGCTGGTCGACCCCCTCGTCGTCGCGGATGCGGAGATCGACGAGCGGTAGCACGCAACCCTGCATCGCGCTGGTCGCGAAGCGCTCGTCGTCGCCGAGGTCTCCGAGCAGCTGGTTCGGCCGCGAGATCGTCGCGAGCGGGGAAGTCTCCGTCATGCCCCAGCCCTGGACCACGTCGATGCCGTGTCGCGCGAACGCGCGAATGAGTCCTTCGGGAACGGCCGAGCCGCCCACCGTGAGTCGCAGGTCCTTCGCGAACCGGTAGCGTCCCGGAGCGCGGTCGAGGATCTGGATCATGCCGAGCCAGATCGTCGGCACACCGCACGACAGCGTGACCTGCTCGGATTCGAACAGCGGCAGGAGATCGTCGGGGTGCAGATGCGGGCCCGGGAACACCATCTTCGTGCCGAGCATGCAGGCGGCGTAGGGCACCCCCCAGGCGTTCGCGTGGAACATCGGCACGACGGGCAGGATGACGTCACGCCCGGACACGTTCACGGCATCGGGCATGCACAGCACGAGCGTGTGCAGCACCTGCGAGCGGTGCGAATACACGACGCCCTTCGGACGGCCCGTGGTACCCGACGTGTAGCACATCGCGATCGGGTCGTCCTCGTCCATGTCGGGATAGTCCCAGTCGCCGGTGGCGGTCCCGAGAAACGCCTCGTAGTCGATGCAGCCTTCCGGCACCGGCGCGCCCGTGAGCGGAACCACGACGACCTTCTCGATCCGCGTCAGGTGACGGAACTGCTCCCACAGGGGAAGCAGGACGTCGTCGACGATCAGGATGCGGTCCTCGGCGTGGTTCGCGATGAAACCGATCTCCTCCGGAGCGAGTCGCAGGTTCAGCGTGTGCAGCACACCCCCGCCGCAGATGATTCCGAAGTAGGCCTCGAAGTGGGCGTAGTGGTTCCACATGAGCGTCGCGACGCGATCGCCCTTGCGCATGCCGGCCTTCTGGAGGGCTTCCGCGAGCAGACGCGACCGCCGGTGGAAGTCCCCGTACGTGGTCCGGTGCAGCGACTTGTCGGGCATGCGGGAGACGATCTCGACCGGCGCGAACAGCTTCCCTGCACGCTCCAGGAAGTGCGTCATCGACAGCTTGACGTTCATCATCGTGGACTGCATTCCCCGCTCCTCACTGTGCTCTTCCGATCCGCCCGGCCCGGCTGCAGTCGCGATGGCCGCCCTGGTGCCGCCCTTGCCGGCTATCGCGGCAGCCTGCTGAAGCGGATCGTACCGTCCGCGACGCCGTCCGCCACGACGGACAGACCACCCCCCGCGATCATCCACTCCAGCCGGTGGTCCCGGTACTGCCGCTTCAGCTTGCGTTCCGCGATGAGCTGGGGGAGGTCCGGCAGGGCCGCGTAGGCCTGCGCCATCTCGTCCACCGCCTTGCGCACGGAAGGACGCGCCATGACGCGATCGAACCACGTGCGCAGTCCCGGCCGCTCGATCCCGTAGCCATAGGCGACGGTCGAGCGCGCCACGCACGGCACGACGGAGAGATCGGCCCAGCCGAACTGCTCCCCCGTGAACCAGTCGTGCTCTCCGAGCTGAGCGTCGAGCCATTCCTGGAGCTGCGCGATGTTTCGGCGCCCGAACTCGACCAGACGATCGGCGAGCTCACCCGTGGCGCGGCGGGCCTTCACCACTTCCATCGTGCCCCAGTTGTTGGGCTCGTAGTGGGTGTCCATGACGTCCTCGATCATGCGGCAGCGCGCCCGTGCGGCCGGCGCACGCGGCAGCAGGGGCGGCTCCGGCCACTTGTCCTCGATGTATTCGAGAATGATCGTGGAGTCGAACACCTCCGTGCCGTCGTCGTCCACGAGCGCCGGAATCTCCGCGCGCGGACTCGCCTCGACGAACTCCCCCGCGGTCGTCCCGTCCGCGAGCCCCGACGGCAGGACGGCCTCGTAGGCGAGACCCTTCTCCGCGAGCGCGATCCGGACCTTCATCACGTAGGCCGACATGGGATGCTGGTAGAGCGTGATCATGCGAATTCCCCCTGGAGTCCCGAAACGTGGCAGTGGCTGTCAGTCGCCGGTCACGAGCACGATCTTGCCGCTCACGCGCTTGTTCATCACCTCGGTGAGCGCCTCCGCGGCGCGCTCGAGCGGGTACGTCGCGTGGATGTGCGGCCGAACGAGCCCCTTCGAGTACATCCCCATCAGTTCGGCGTTGTTGCGCCGGTTGTGCTCAGGCTCGGTGCGCGTGAAGGCGCCCCAGAACACGCCGACGATCGAACACCCTTTCAGGAGTGCCAGGTTGAGCGGAATCTTCGGGATGTCACCGGCCGCGAACCCCACCACCAGGAAACGACCGTTCCAGGCCATGTCGCGCAGTGCCGGCTCCGAGTAGGGACCGCCGACGGGATCGTAGACGACGTCCACGCCTTTCCCGCCCGTGATTTGCTTGATGCGGCTCCGCAGGTCCTCTTCGCCGTAGTTGATCACCTCGTCCGCGCCGTTGCGGCGGCACACGTCGAGCTTCGCCTCGCTCGACGCCGCGGCGATCACCTTCGCGCCCATGGCCTTCCCGATCTGCACCGCCGCGAGACCGACGCCGCCGGAGGCACCGAGCACGAGGAGCGTCTCGCCGGGCTGCAGGTTCCCGCGGTCGCGCAGGGCGTGATACGAGGTGCCGTAGGTCAGGATGAACGCGGACGCGGGAACGAAGTCCATGTCGTCGGGCATCGGCACCAGACGCTCGGCGTCCGCCACCATCTCCTCGGCGAATCCGCCCCACGTCGCGGCCGCGATCACCCGATCGCCGGGCTTCACGGTCGTGACGCCCTCGCCGATCGCCTTCACGACGCCGGCCACCTCGCCACCCGGCGAGAAGGGCGGCTCGGGCTTGAACTGGTAGCGGCCCTGGATGATCAGGGTGTCCGGAAAATTCACGCCGGCCGCCTTCACGGCGACCACCACCTGACCCGCGCGCGGCGACAGGGACGGCACGTCCTCGACCACCAGCGCATCGGGCGGCCCGAGCTTCTTGCACAGCACTGCTTTCATCGGTACTCCATCGTTTCGGGGATCGGGGCGGTCGCGGCGCGCCGCCCGCTCGATTCACTTCTTCGCGAGCAGGTTCTCGACCTCTCGCCAGCCGGCCTCGGCCATCGGGCGTGCGCGCTTGCCGGATTCGATCGCGTGCTGGCTGGACGCGGTGCCGGCCACGACACGACCCATGATGCCCTGCAGGATGCCCGCGAGCCGGAACATGTTGTATGCGATGTAGAAGTCCCAGTCGGGGATCCCGGTGCGCCCCGTCCGCCGGCAGTACATCGCCACGTATTCGTCTTCCTCCGGAATGCCGAGCGCCGCGAAATCGAAGCCCTTCATGCCGCGGAACTCCGCACCGGTGAGCCGCCACGTCATGCAGTGATACGCGAAGTCCGCGACCGGATGCCCGAGCGTCGAGAGCTCCCAGTCCAGCACGGCGAGGATTCTCGGCTCCGTCGGATGGAAGATCACGTTGTCGAGGCGGTAGTCTCCGTGCACGAGCGTGGTTTCCTCGGCAGGCGGGATGTTGCGCGGCAGCCACTCGATCAGGTTCTCCATCGCCTCGATCTTCTCCGTCTCGGAGGCGCGGTACTGCTTCGTCCACCGGCCGATCTGGCGCTCCAGGTAGCTCCCGGGCCTGCCGTAGTCGCCGAGCCCGACGGCCTGATGGTCGATGCAGTGCAGCGCGGCCATCACGCGGTTCAGCTCGTCGAAGATGGCGCGCCGCCCGGGCGCGGACATGCCGGGCAGGGAGGGATCCCAGAGCACGCGCCCGTCGACGAAATCCATGATGTAGAACATGGTGCCGATCACGGACTCGTCGTCGCAGAGCACGTGCGGTTTCGCGACCGGCACGTCGGTGCCGTGGAGCGCACGCAACACCCGGTATTCCCGGTCGACGGCGTGCGCCGAAGGCAGCAGCTTGCCGGGGGGCTTGCGCCGCAGCACGTAACGCCTTCCGCCGGCGGACAGCATGAAGGTGGGGTTCGACTGACCACCCTTGAACTGCTCGACGGTCAGCTCTCCCGAGAAGCCCTCGACGTGCTCCCGCATGTAGGCAGCGAGCGCGCCGACGTCGAAGCTGTGTTTCTCCTGGACCGGCATCGTGCCGGTGAATTCTTCGTTCATGATCGAGACCTGCGACGGGGAGGTCGAGGATACACCCCGTCCAATGCGTCCGCCAACGTGGCCCCGGGCCGGCTGGTAGACTGCCCCGCTCACGTTTCGGGAGCATCGGGATGCAGGATTTCGAGGGTCGTGTGGCAGTGATCACCGGGGGCGCGAGCGGGCTCGGGCTCGCCATGGCCAGGCGTTTCGCGCGGGAAGGCATGCGCATCGTGCTCGGCGACGTCCAGCGCGACGCACTCGACGGCGCGGTGGCCTCGTTCGAGGAAGCGGGGGTTCCCGTGCTCGGCGTTGCCTGCGACGTGTCGCGCCAGCCGGACGTCGATGCGCTGCGCGACGCCGCGGTCGCGCGATTCGGCGCCGTGCACGTCCTCTGCAACAACGCGGGCGTCGCGCCGGGCGGACTCGTCTGGGAGAACACGCTCGAGGACTGGCAGTGGTGTCTCGGCGTCAACGTCTACGGCGTCATTCACGGCCTGCGCAGCTTCGTGCCCTTCCTGCTGCAGCAGGCGGAGCCCGCCCACATCGTGAACACGGCGTCGGTGGCGGGTCTGCTCTCGCCGCCCGGCATGGGCATCTACTGCGTGTCCAAGCACGCCGTGGTGACCATGACCGAGTGCCTGCACCACGATCTGGCCGCGAAGACCGACAAGGTCCGCGCATCCGTGCTGTGCCCCGCGTACGTGCCGACCGGCATCGCCGACTCGGAACGGAACCGCCCGGATGCGCTGTCCAATCCGGCCCGCGAGAAGTCGGCCGACGAGGTCGCCCGCGAGGAGGCCCTGCGGCACGCGGTCCATTCGGGGCGGATCACCGCGGAACAGGTCGCGGACATGGTGTTCGACGCGATCCGCGACGAGCGCTTCTACGTCATCACCCACCCGAAGATCAAGGGCGCGATCGAAACGAGGATGCAGGACATCCTGCTGGAGCGCTCGCCCACGGACACGTCAAGACCACAGCCGCGCACGCAGACCTGACCCCGTGCGCCGTCGGTCGTGGCGGGACCGACTTCCCGCCCGCGACGACAGCCGGACTCGTCGCGGGCGGGCACGGCCCTCACGGGAGGACGTGACTCGAAACGGACACGCGCCGTCGCCCCCGGCGCGAGCCCAGCAACGCGAGCGTGCACAGTCCGCCGAAGAGCAGGGAGGCGGTCGCGACCTCGGGGACGGCCGGGACGTCGTAGACCACGACGTCGTCGAACTGGTGAGCCTGCACGGCACTTTCCTGAACCCACGAGACCTCGGACAGGCCCGAGAAGGCCGCATCGAAGGCCACCTGCACCGGCGCGAGATCCGGGCCGAAATCGACGGTCCGGGAGACCTGCCCTCCGGTCGCGAGGTCTCCCACGAAGGTGACCGACCCGCCGATGCCCGCCACGAGCGGACCGACGGACATGGCCGCGAGCCTGAACGGACGGTCGTCGACGCGGGACAGCGTGGTCGCCGCGCCCGCGAACGAATTGAACAGCGCCGTGGAGCCGTTGAAATCCGGCGCCAGCGTGCCCCAGCTGCCGAATGCCGTGTCCGCGAGCACGGGGTCGATGTCGCTCGTGAAGCGGTAGCCGTCGTGCTCGAACGACCGTATCGACACCACGGAGTCGTCGTCGTGAGCAAGCGTCTCGAAGTCGATGACGGTCGCACGTGCGCAGGCGGACGCGAACGCCAGGAAAAGCCCGGCCCACACCATTCGAACACCGTTCTCCACCGATATCCTCCTCCCGTCGCGCGCCGCCATGTTCAGGCCAGGACGCCCAGATGCGCGAATCTGCCGTCCAGCACCACGCGCGAGTCGACACCCAGCCAGCCGTCGAGCAGGGTCGCGTAGAGCCGGCGGAAATCCGCCTGCATCGGCAGGTTGCCGCCGTCCACGAGAAACTCGGGTGCGGGCCGGGGGCTCTTGCCGACGATGCCCCCGCGCACGCCGGAGCCGACCAGCAGCATGGCCTGCGCCGACCCGTGATCCGTCCCCGCCGACGCATTCGGGGCCACGCGTCGCGCGAATTCGCTCCAGAGCAGGACGAGCACCCGGTCCTGCAGGCCGTTCGCGACGAGGTCGTCGACGAACGCGCCGATCCCGGCGTCGAGTTCCGCCAGACTCTCCTGGTGCGTGATGAGCTGGTTCTTGTGGGTGTCGTAGGCACCCTGCTCGAGCGCGATCACGCGCACGTTCTCGTCCCGCCGCAGAAGCTGGACCGCGAACCGGAGACGGTCCGCGAAGACACCGTCCGGATACTGCGATACCGTCGCGAGCAGGCCCGCCTCCCGGACCAGATCCAGCGCGCCGAGAGCGCTCTCGCAGTGACGTGCGAACGCGTCGTGGAAGAGGTTTCGGCCCGACATGCCCGGCGCGAGCAGTTCACGAAGCGCCTGCTGCTGGGCACCCCAGGAGGGCAGCACGAAACGCTCGGCCGACGACGGCAGTTGCGGTGCGGCGAAACTCTGTCCGCTCAGCGAAGCCAGTGGCGAATTGCTCGACGACCACCCCGTGAGCACGTCGTCCGCACTCTCGCCGGCCGTCACGACGTCCAGCGCCCGCCCCAGCCATCCGCTGCGGGCACTGCGTCTGGGATCTCCGCTCTCGTAGATGCTCGTGGCCTGGAAGTGCGAGTAGTCGAAGTCGGGATAGCCGACGCCGTGCACGATGGCGAGGGCCCGTCGGTCCCACAGTGTCTTGAGCCGGGACAGCGCGGGATGGAGTGCGTTGTGCTCGTCGAGCACGTGCAGCCGTTCCCTGGGCAGCGCGAGTGCGCCCCGCACGGCCCGATAGGCGGGGTCCGCGTGAGGCACGACCGTGTTGAGCGTGTCGTTGCCGCCGCGCAGATGCACGCACACGAGCACGTTCCCCGGTGCCGCCGATCCCGCCCGTGCCGTCCGCAGGGCCTGGAGACCGGGCAATGCGCCCAGCCCCATCGAGCCCGCGGCAGCGCGCAGGATGCGTCGGCGTATGCGGTTCGTCGTCATCACCCGGGTTCCTCACATCACCTGATAGTCCGGACTGCACGCGAGAAGGAAGGCGGTGCCCCGTGCCGCGTGCAGGAGCCTCGCGCTCGTGACCGGCGAGGCGCCGAGGTACTTCGCGATCGCGTCGCGCGTCGTCGCCTCGAGCCCGTCGATCCCCAGCCTCGTCGCGACGGTGCTCATGAGCGTCGCCGGGCTCGCGGGGGTCGGAACACCTTCCACGAGACGCGCGATGCCATCCTCGTTCGCCCAGCCGTTCACGAGCACGTGCGCCGCACGCGTGCGCGCGAGCAGCATGCCGGCCCCGGTCAGCGCGAGGCCGCCCGGGTAGCCGGCGGGGTTCGGCGGGTCGAACGGGGCCTGCCCCATCTGCGCGCTCATCCACAGGATGCTGGACATCCTGTCGCGATCGAGCGCGATCCCGAGACGCTGGGCGAGCCCGAAGCAGAATTCGAGGGGCGTCTTGAACACGAATCCGCGCACGCGCGGATCCCAGAAGCTCGGCAGATCGAACAGTGCGAGCAGCACGGCACGGATGTTTCCGTCGGTCTCGTGCCACCGCCGCGCGAGGCGCGTGACGTCGATCAGGTTGACCCGCTCGCTCACGAAGGCCCGATAGAGCTTCGCGCAGACGTGACGCGCGGTTTCCGGCTGCCGCGCGAGGATGCGCATGATGTCGCTGCCATCCAGGTTTCCCGTCTGTCCGCGAAACGTCTTGGGCGTGTCGTCGAAGCGGGACGCATCGAAGGAGACGTCCCGTGCGGGCCACGAGACCACCCACCCCGTAAAGGCGCGGGCGGCGGATCGCACGTCGGATTCGTCATAGGAACCGGTGCCGGTCGTGTAGAGCTCCTGGACCTCGCGCGCGAAGTTCTCGTTCGGTTGCACCCGGCTGCTGTAGGAGCCGTTCAGGTACACGAGCATGGCACCGTCACGGTACATCGCGTCCAGGAATGTCTCGAAGCGTCCGGTCGCGTGCGCGCGCCACGTGTCCATCTGGCGCCGCAGCAGCACGTTGCCGACCACGGAGTGCGCCGTCGTGAAATGCGAGTGCCAGAACCAGAGAAGCCTCGCCTCGAGCGGACGCCTCGACGTGAACATCTGGTAGAGCAGGCTCAGCCGCACGCCGTTCCATTCGCCGATCACGTCCGGGAATCCGTACGGGTTCTCGTCGTCCCAGACCGTGTCGGGCGTGGACGCGTAGTCGACGAGCGCTTCGACCGCCCCGCGACGTCCGAGCGCGTGCAGGCGCGACACGTCCTCGAGCGAGCCGCCGAAGCCGGCGCGTCGCAGGAGGTGTGCTGCGTCTGCCTCCGTCCATGCCATGCGGTTCCCCCGTGATGCGAGTCGGCCGGCGCCCTCCGCCGTGCCTGTGCACGGACGCACAGCAACTTCCCGACCTCCTCGCGCAAGTCGTTGACTGCGCGCGCTTGCCGGGGCGAGGCCCCGCCGACCGAAGGCGAGTCCGTCACTCATCGGCAACGCCTCTCTTCCGCGGGAGGCGCACTCGCGCCGCCTCCGGACGGCGCGTTCGGCTCCGGAGGCGGGCCGCACATCCTCCGGCCCGCAGCGCAGCACGGACCGGCGCAGCCGCGCCGGGGCGTGCACAAACCCCCGGAAAAACAGGCGCCCGCCGGCGCGCACGACGGTCACCGGCCCCGACGATCGCGACGGTCCGGAGGAGAAATGGGCCGAATTCCCGCACGACCCCGGTGCAGCCGGGACCCGCCCGAACCGCGGAGTCGCCGGTCGACGACATCGGCCCGTCACCGGACGCCGGCCCCTCCCTCCCCCAATCCACCAATGTTTGATCTAACACCAAACTCGAGTCGGAGCCGGTCCTTAAGATCGCCCACATTCGCAGGGACCCGGGCCCGGTCTTTCGTGCCCCACGATCCTGCGTTCGCGCAAACCGGGCACCGACGCATGACGAACAAGCATTCATTTGTCCTGGGAATCGATCAGGGAACGACCAACACCCGCGCATTCCGGCTGGCGGCCGACGGCGCCCTGTCGGCCGCGTGCGCGTTTGAGCATCGTCAGTTCTACCCCCAGGCCGGATGGGTCGAGCACGACCCGCTCGAACTCCTGCACGGCATCGAGGCGTGCCTGAGCCATGCCGGCGGAGCCGTTGCCGCAGGCCTCGCGAACCAGGGAGAAACCGTGCTCGCCTGGAATGCCGAGACGGGCGAACCGCTCTACAACGCACTGGTCTGGCAGGACACGCGCACCGCCCAGGCGGTCGAACGTCTGCGGGCCGACGGACTGGAATCGGTTGCGGTCGAACGCGCGGGCGTCCCCCTCGACGCGCTCTTTCCGGCCACGAAGCTGCGCTGGCTGCTCGATCACGCGCCGGGCGCACGCGCGCTCGCACGTGCCGGCAGGCTGCGTCTCGGCACGAGCGACAGCTTCTTTCTCGACCGGCTCTGTGGCGTCTACGCCACGGACGTGACGACTGCGTCCAGAACCGGCCTCATGAACATCGTGACGGGACAGTGGGACCCGGAGCTGTGCCGCGCGTTCGGCGTGCCCCTCGACCTCCTGCCGGAGATTCGCGCGACGGCCGGGCCGTTCGGAACGATCCGGAACCGCGAAATCCCCCTTTCCGCCAGCATGGCCGGCCAGCAGGCGGCGCTCTTCGGCCACGGTTGCCGGGAACCGGGGCAGGTGAAGATCTCGTTCGATTCAGGCGCTTTCGTGGCCGCGGTCGCCGGGGCCGAACCACCCGTGCCGGCCTGGCCGGGCGTCCTGCCGGCCATCGCGTGGAAGCTCGGTGACGCGACGACCTACGAGACCGACGGCGGCGTGTTCAACGCGGGCTCCGCACTGAACTGGGTGCGCAGCCTCGGCCTCTACACGAACCAGACGGAGCTCGACCGGTTCGACGGGCCGAGCGCGCTGGAACGCGGTGTGGTGTTCGTGCCCGCACTGTCCGGACTCGCGTGCCCCTACTGGGAACGCAGCGCGGCAGGCCTCTGGCTCGGCCTCGGGCTCGACACCGATCGTCGCGACCTCGTGCGTTCCGCCCTCGAGGGCGTGGCGCTGCGCAGCGCGGAGGTCGTCCGCGTGATCGGCGCAGGGCAGCCGCTCGCGGACACCCTGAGCATCGACGGTGCGCTCGCGCGCAGCCGCTATTTCTGCGAGTTCCTCGCGCGGGCGTCCCGCAGGACGGTGGTCGTGCCGTCCGGCGCGGACCTGACGGGACTGGGGTGCGCCCAGCTCGCATACATCGGTGCGGGCCTCGGCGCGCGCCCCGACGCGTTGCCTCCCGTCGGCCCGCCCGAGCGCGTCGTGGACCCCGTCGAACCCCTGGACGACTCGCTGCTGCGACGGTTCGAGGATGCCGTGTCGCGCACGCGCGGCTGGCGACACACGCCGGACACGAAGGCGGCGTAAGCTCTGCCACATGAGCGCACACGTCTTCCGCACCGGCATGTCCGGCTACCGCTTCGGCGACGGCCGGACGCTTCTCGCGCGGGCGAGCCCGGCGCGAGCGGGTGACCAGCTCGCCGGTCTCGCCGCCCGCTCGGCGGAGGAACGCGTCGCGGCCCAGATGTGCCTCGCGGAACTCCCGCTCGCGCACTTCCTCGACGAACCCGTCGTCCCCTACGAAACCGATGACGTCACGCGGCTGATCCTCGACGGCTTCGATCGCGCGGCCTTCGCGCCCGTTTCCCACCTGACCGTTGGCGACTTCCG
The DNA here is from genome assembly GCA_016125475.1 of Betaproteobacteria bacterium. Classification (GTDB taxonomy): domain Bacteria; phylum Pseudomonadota; class Gammaproteobacteria; order Burkholderiales. Next base: position 327,335 of record WGLR01000003.1, on the reverse strand, counting down.
TGACTGGCTGCTGGACCACGGGACCGACGGAGCGACGATCGCATCGCTCGCGCGGGGTCTGACGCCCGAAATGGTGGCGGCCGTCTCGAAGATCATGCGCATCCAGGACATGGTGCTCGTCGCCCGGAAGGTCCGGGTCGTCACGCGCTTCCGCAACACGCTGGGTCTGCCGGGACGCCTGTCGGCGCGCCTGCAGCCCAATCACCCGACCGACGACGCGCGGGGCATCGCCGCGAGCGTGCTCGACGGGCTGCTCTACGGGTGCGGCGACGCCGTGATCGGGATCAATCCCGCGACGGACAACGTCGGACAGGTCGTGCGACTCCTCGGGATGCTCGACGAGATCATCTCGACCCACGAGATCCCCACGCAGTCCTGCGTGCTCACCCACGTGACGACGACGATGGAGGCCATCCGCCGCGGCGCACCCGTGGACCTCGTGTTCCAGTCCATCGGCGGCACACAGGCCGCGAACGAGTCGTTCGGCGTCACGCTCGCGATGCTCGGCGAGGCACGGGACATGGCCCGTGCGCTCGGGCGCGGCACGGTAGGATCCAGCGTCATGTACTTCGATACCGGCCAGGGCAGCGCCCTCTCGGCGGACGCGCACCACGGCGTCGACCAGCAGACGATCGAGACCCGCGCGTACGCGGTCGCCCGCGCGTTCGATCCGCTGCTGGTGAACAGCGTCGTGGGGTTCATCGGCCCCGAGTACCTGAACGGCCGGGAGATCCTGCGCGCGGGCGCGGAAGACCATTTCTGCGGCAAGCTGCTGGGCCTGCCGATGGGGGTGGACGTCTGCTACACGAATCACGCGGACGCGGACCAGGACGACGTGGACACCCTGCTCACGCTGCTCGGATGCGCGGGGGTCAACTACGTGATGGGGGTGCCGGGCGCGGACGACATCATGCTGAGCTACCAGAGCACGTCCTTCCACGACACGCTTTACCTGCGCGAGGTCCTCGGTCTTCGCCCAGCGCCCGAGTTCGAGGCCTGGCTGCAGGCGCACAGGGTCATGGATGCCGACGCACGTCTGCTGCCGGCCAGTGCCGAACACCCGCTGCTGGGGCTCGCTCGCCCGTGAACGTGCGACCCGTCCCGCCGGTGACCGGCTCGTGAAGCGCGTCGGCAGGCGCGCGCCGACCGCGAGCGACCCGTGGGCACACCTGCGCGAATTCACGTCCGCGCGCATCGCCCTCGGCCGCGCGGGCAGCAGCCTGCCCACACGGGCCCTGCTCGAGTTCCAGCTCGCCCACGCACGCGCGCGGGACGCCGTACACCGCGTTCTGGACGTCGATGACTTCGCGGCCCGCCTCGCGGCAGAGGGCCTGTCGTGCCTCACCGTGCACAGCGCCGCGGCGGATCGTGACACGTTCATCGCCCGCCCCGATCTCGGACGGGTGCTCGACGAGGCGTCCGCGGCACGCCTGGACGCATGGCGCGAACAGAACGGCGCGCGTGACGTGGCCCTGATCGTGGCCGACGGACTGTCGGCGACCGCGGTGGAGTCCCGTGCTCCGGAGCTTCTCCGGCACGTGGTAGGGCAGCTGGGCGCGCTTCCCTGCACGCTCGCACCGATCGTCGTCGCCGGCCAGGGGCGCGTGGCGCTGTCCGACGAGATCGGCCAGCGTCTCGGCGCACGCATCGCCGCGATCGTGCTCGGCGAACGCCCCGGACTGTCCTCGCCGGACAGCCTGGGCATCTACCTCACCTACGCCCCGCGCCCCGGCCGGTCGAACGCGGAGCGGAACTGCATCTCGAACGTGCGCCCGCCGGAGGGTCTGTCCTACGAAGTCGCCGCCCACAGGCTGCGTCATCTCGCGAACGAGGCCATGCGCCGCGGGCTCTCCGGCGTGTCCCTCAAGGACGAGGCTCCGCTGCTGGCAGGCATCGACGCGCCCTCACGCGTGGCGTGGCGCGGCGACGCCCCCGGGGACTGACGCCGGGCGCGACGAGGCCGGACGCGGCGTGCTACGACTGCTGCGTCGAAGGCTCGGGACCGGGCGATCCCTCGCGGCCGGGCCGCAGCACCAGACGTGCGGGCGCCGAGCCCGCGGGCGTGAGCCTCACGTAGGGCGCGAGGGTCGAGACCATGAGCTGGGCGCGCCCCATCCGGAGGAACGCGGCCTTGCCGATGACCCGGCAGCCGAGATGGGCGTGCGCACGGCGCGTCGCGAGATTGAACCGTGTGAGACGACTGAACGTGTGCCGGATGCCTTCCCGGTGGAGCAGCGCGTTCGCGCCGTTCCAGAGCGCGACAAACCCGAGCCCCATCCGGTACTCGGGATACAGGTAGTAGTCGAAGTCGAACACCGACTCGGCGGGCGCGCCGAGCACGTACGTGCAGCGCGCTTCGTCTTCCTCGTAGAAATTGCGGCAGAACCACATGTAGCCGATGAACGTCCCCTTCTGGAACGCGCCCAGGCACCGTGCTCCCTGCGCGAACCGGGTCCGGATGACGGCCTGCGGCACCGGCATCGAGGCGAGTTCGAGATCACCGGCGCCGATCTCCCGCACCTCGAAATTGCGCGTGCGACGTTCGGGCAGCAGCGGGCGGTCCGTGATCGGCTGCACCCCGAATTCGTACACGTACACCCGCAGGTTCGGCGACAGGGCCGAGAGCACGCGGTCGAGCGCGTAGAGCAGGCCGGCGCCCGGCCCGAACTCCCGGAAGGGGCCCAGAATCTTCTTCAGCATGCAGTCTCCGCGAGCGCGGACACCGCGTTCGCCAGGGAAAAGTTCACCAGATCCGTCCGGTCAATCATGCTTCGTGCCAGAAGGCACCACGAATGCGGTCGTCGACGGCGACGACGACGTCCGCCGCGCGGGGCGGAGCACCTTTCGGGCTGCCCGCGACCGTGGCGCCGGGAGGGCTCGCGGCCGGCCGGAACTGCGCCTACACTCGGCGACCTTCCCCATTCACCCCAGACAGGAGACAGCATCATGCCGTACGTGATCCAGACCATCGACAAGCCCGGTTCGGCGGAGGTCCGCGCGAAGGCCCGCGCCGCGCACCTCGAATACCTCACGCAGAAGAAGGACCTGCTGCTCGCCGCGGGTGCCGTCGTGGACGACGACGGCACGGGTGGCCACGGCGGCGTGCTGATCGTCGACACGGACGACCGGGCCGAGGCGGAGCGCTTCATCGCCGAGGATCCCTTCACGAAGGCCGGACTGTTCGAGAAGGTCACGGTCACGCGCTGGCGCAAGGCCTTCTTCAACAAGGAACGTCTGGTCTGAACCTTCTCCGCCACGTCCCGGTGCGGCGGACCGCACCGGGACGCGCCCGCTAGCCGGGCGTCCGGGCCACGGCCGTCGGGTGCGGCACAGCGTCGTGCGAGTGCGTCTCGCGGTCGAACCAGGGGTACAGCGCCGGCAGCATCACGAGCGTGAGCAGCGTGCAGCTGATGAGGCCCCCGATCACGACGACCGCGAGCGGCCGCTGGACCTCCGCCCCGGGACCGGTCGCGAAGAGGAACGGGACGAGCCCCAGCATCGCCACCGTCGCGGTCATCATGACCGGACGGAACCGCGCGGCGGCACCTTCCAGGACGGCCTCCGTGACGGTCTTGCCCGCGACGCGCAGCCCGCGGATGCAGCTCACGAGCACGACGCCGTTCAGGACCGCGATGCCCCACAGCGCGATGAAACCGACGGACGCGGGGACCGACAGGTACTCCCCCGTCACGAACAGCGCCACGATGCCGCCGATCGACGCGAACGGCAGCACGAGAATGATCAGCGACGCGAGCCACAGCGTCCCGAACAGCAGGAAAAGCAGGAAGAAGATCGCGCCCACGGTGACGGGAACGATCACGCCGAGATGAGCCATCGCGCGGGCCATGTTCTGGAACTGGCCGCCCCACTCGATCGAATAGCCTGCCGGCAGGCTTATCTCACGCGCGACGGCAGCCTGCAGGTCCGCGACGAACCCGCCCAGATCGCGGTCCCGCACGTTGATGCCGACCACGAGCCGGCGCTTGCCCATCTCGCGGCTGATCTGCGCCGGCCCCTCGACGAGCGTCACGTCGGCGAGCGCGTCCAGGGACACGCGTGCACCGCTCGGCGTCGGCAGGAGGAGTCCGCGGATGGCGGCGGCGGAATCACGGAACGGCGCCTGCAGGCGCACCGCCGCATCGAACCGCCGCTCGCCCTCGAAGATGCCGGTCGCGACCTTGCCCCCGATCGCGATCTCCACGATGTCGTGGATGTCGGCGACGTTGATGCCGTAACGCGAGATCGCGGCCCGGTCGATGTCGATCGTGAGGTAGCGCTGGCCGGTCGCACGCTCCACGCGCATGTCGGCGACACCTCGTATCCTGCCCGCCACGCGCACGATCTCGTTGCCGATCCGCGCGAGCTCCCGCAGGTCGTCGCCGAAGATCTTCGCGGCCACGTCCGCACGAACGCCCGTCACGAGCTCGTCGACGCGATCCGAGATCGGCTGCGCCATGACGACCTGTGCACCGGGAATCGCACGCAGTTTCTCGCGGATCGCGTCCGCGATCGTGTCCTGGTCCCAGCCGTCCGGCCACTCGCTGCGGGGCGCGAGACTCACGATCGGTGACGACTCGTTCTGGGCCTGCGGGTCCGCGGGACTCTCGCCGCGACCGAGCGCGGACACCGCGTGCCGCACCCCGGGCACCGTCTTCACGAGTGCCATCGCCTGAGACTCGAGCCGCAGCGACTCCTCGAGGGAGATGTTCGGTGCGCGGATGATGTTGGGCACGAGCGCGCCTTCCTTCATCTCGGGCACGTAAGCGGTGCCGAGGAACGGCACCAGTGCGACCGCGCCCGCGAATGCGGCGATGCCCAGCGCCACGGTCCGGCGCGGGTGGCGCATCGCGACCCCGAGCAGCGGAAGGTAACGGCGCCTGAGCGCCGCGATGAGCCGCGTGTCGTGCTCGCGGCCGCCCCGCAGCACGTAGACGCACAGCGCAGGGGACAGCACGAGCGAGAGCACGAGCGATATCGTGAGCGCGATCGCGATCGTGAACGCGAGCGGCGAGAACATCCTGCCTTCCATGCCCTCCAGGGTCATGAGCGGAAGGAACACGAGCACGATGATGCCGACGCCGAACACGACGGGCACGGCCACCTCGGACACCGCGCCGAACACCGTCTCGACCTTGTCGCGGCCGCGGCCCGCCGCGTGTCCGAGGCGCGCGAACGTGTTCTCGACGACCACGACCGAGCCGTCCACCACGAGACCGATCGCGATGGCGAGCCCGCCCAGCGACATGAGATTGGCCGACAGGCCGAGCCGGTTCATGACGAGGAAGGTCACGAGCGGCGTGATCACGAGCGTGCCCACCACGATGAGACTCGAGCGCAGGTCGCCCAGGAACAGGAAGAGCACGATGACGACCAGGATCACGCCCTCGATCAGTACCTTCGTGACCGTCAGGAGCGCCGCGTCGACGAGCTCGCTGCGGTCGTAGAACGGCACGACCCTGAGACCGTCGGGAAGCATGCCCCGCGCGTTGATCTCTGCCACCCGTTCCTTGATGCGGCTCACCACGTCCTTGGCGTTCCCGCCACGGACCATCATCACGACCGCACCCACCGCCTCGGTCCGTCCGTCCTTGAGCAGCGCACCGACGCGTGGCTGATACCCGATCTGCACGTCGGCGACGTTGCGCACGTAGACGGGCGTGCCGCCGGCCTGCTTGAGCACGATGCCGCCGATGTCGTCGATCGAGTTCACGAGACCGAGGCCGCGCACGAGGTGCTGTTCGGCGTAGTGCGGCACGACACCGCCCCCGGAATTCGCGTTGTTGCGCTGGAGCGCCTCGAACACCCTCGGCACCGTCACCTCGTGGTGGTGCATGCGGTCCGGGTGCAGGAGCACCTGGTACTGCCTGACGTAGCCCCCCTGGGAGTTGATCTCCGCGACGCCCGGGATGGAACGAAGCAGCGGCCGCACCACCCAGTCCTGGACGGTACGACGCTTCATGAGTTCTTCCTGTGTGAGGGCCCGGTCACCGTCATCCTCGCGCTCGAGGGTGTACTGGTAGATCTCCCCGAGTCCCGTCGACACCGGGCCCAGCACGGGCGTGATGCCGTCCGGGAGCCTGGGGGCGATCTCCAGCAGCCGTTCCATCACGAGCTGCCGTGCGAAGTAGACGTCCGTGTCGTCCGAGAACACGAGCGTCACGAGCGAGAGTCCCGGCTTGACGAGCGTACGCATGTCCGTCATGCCGGGCAGCCCCGTCATTCCGATCTCGATCGGCACGGTCACGAACCGCTCGACCTCCTCGGGAGAGCGGCCCGGAGCTTCCGTCGCCACGAGCACCTGCACGTTCGTGACGTCCGGAAACGCGTCCACGGAGAGGCTGCGGAGCGCCACGACGCCGAACACGAGCAGACAGGCCGCGGCCACGACCACGACGAGGCGCTGGCGAAGCGCCATCCGGATGAGCGTGTTCATGGAAGCGCCGCGCGATGCGGGGAAAGGACGCGTGCCGCCACGAGTCCGGCGGCCGGTAGATCGATGAGCGTACCGGCCGTCGCCGACGTTACGTCAGCGGACCGTCCGGCGCCGGACACGAACGTGCACATGCATGGTCTCCACGCGTACGAACGACGTTGCGCGAACGGGGCGGTCGCGGAAGGAGCGCCGGTCGGACCGGCGCCGCGCTAGCCCCCTAGTTCTTCTTTCTTTCGTTCACCGTTCAGGTGAAAGGCACCCCTGGTCACGATGCGCTCGCCGGCGGTGAGGCCGGACTTGATCGTGCGCATGCCGGCAATCTCGTCACTGAGTTCCACGGGCGTGATGCGAAAACCGCCATTGCCGGCATCGACGAACACGTAGTCGTTGCCGGCGTCGTGAACGACCGCTTCTCCCGGGACGACGAGCGCGTCCATGGCCCTGCCCTCGATCACGAGCGTGGCGAGCATCTCGGGCTTCAGGTGACCGTCCGGATTCGGTACCTCGGTGCGCACGCGCACGGTCCTGGTCTCGGGGTCGACGGTGTCCGCGACGTAGTCGAGCTTCGCCGTGATCTTGCGGCCGGGAAGCGCGGGAATCTCGATCACGACCTCCTGCCCTTCGTCCATGCTGCTGCTGTCCTGCTCGGGCACGTCCGCGACGACCCAGACCGTCGACAGGTCCGCGATCGTGAACAGGTTGTCCGACGGCTGCACGACCTGTCCGCGCGCGACGCTCCGCTCGACGACCACGCCGGAAATCGTGGATTTCACGAAGAAACTCGGGTGGACCTCGCCCGAGTCCTCGACCTTCAGGATCTCGGCCCGGCTCATGCCGAGCACCCGCACCTGGCTTTCCGCGGCACGCAGCTGCGCCATCGCGATGCGCAGGTCGTTCTCGCGACGCTGCAGTTCCGCCAGACTGATCACGTCGGCATCGTAGAGCTGCCGCGCCCGCGCGACGGCCCGCTGCATGAAGTCGGATTCAGCCTTGGCCTTGAGCAGGGAGAACTGCGCGGAACCGAGCTCGTTGCTGTGCACCTCGGCCAGGATGTCGCCCGCGCGCACGACCTGCCCGCGCAGGGCCCGGACGTCGATCACGCGTCCCGTCGCGTTCGCGCCGAGCTGTGCGACCCGGCTTTCGTTCATCTCGATGCTGCCGGGTATGCGCAGGCTGTGCCGCACCGGCGCGCTGGACACGGCGGCCACGGTGATCTGCGACAGGACGGTCTCGTTGGGCTTGACGAGCGTGGGATCGGCGGCCTTGACGGCCGGAGCCGGCGGCACCGTCTCGTTCTTGGTGCAGCCCGCAGCGACCGCCATCACCGAGACGGCTGCAACGATCGACGAGAATGTCCTGGCCAGGGTCATGCAGTTTCCAGAAAAAGGCTGTTCAACGGTCCGCGCCGCGCCATTGCAGGCAGACCCGCGGAGACGATCGCTCCGCACGCGGGATCGCGCGTTTCGTGGTCCGGTCGGTCCGACGTCCCCATTTCGGCCCCCATCCGCCCCCACTTGAGGCCCCCCGCTCCCGAACGGATCGGAGCGCCACGATACGCGCCGCCCCTCGGACCGTCGCACCCGGGGAAGGTTCCGCCCGGTCAGTGCGCACCGGTCGGCGAGTGCTTGAGGACGTGCACGGCATAACCGTCTCGCAGACACCGCAGGAACCAGCGGATCGGCCACGCGGGCGCCGGAATGCAGCCGGATTCCGCTGCCCTGAGCACGATCGAGGTCGCCCAGAAGCGGCTGTACCCGAGCCCTTCGAACAGCGCGACCGGATCGTCGACCGCCCAGCGGATTGTCGCACCGAGACCCTCGCAGGCCGCCCGGAATTCTGCCCCGTAGCGTTCGAGGAACCGGCGCGTCACGAGATCGCAGATCAGGGTGTGGTGGGGGAACAGCTCCTGCAGCACCTTCACGAGGCGCTCCACGGCCGCGGGCTCCAGGTAGGGCAGTACCCCTTCGACGACCACGGAGACCTTCCTGTCGGTCGCGAACGGCGCGAGCCTCTCCGCCAGGGCGTCCGACGCGAAATCGATCCCGAAGCGCTGCAGCGCGACGGGGCAATCCCGGCTCGGCAGCAGCAGTTCCTTGCGCGCGATGATCTCCGGCGCGTCGAACTCGACCCACTCACCGGTGCGCATCCGGAACGGCCGGGAATCGTAGCCCGCGCCGATCAGGACCGTGAGCCTGCGCGGTCGCGCGCGGAAACGCTCCTGGAGCAGTTCGTCGATGATGCGGTGTCGCGCGACGCTCGCGCCGTTCGGATAGCGCAGGCTGCGGAACGCCTCGAAGACACGCAAGCCTTCCTCGCCGAGCATCGACTCCGCGAAGGTGTCGTTGACGACGGGCTTCACCGAGCGTGCGTCCATCATGCGCACGCCCGCGCAGTAGAACGCGGTCTTCGAAACAGGATTCGTCACTTCTCGACTCTAGACGATCATGGCGGGATCGCAGTTGCCGCCGCACACCAGGACGCCGACACGCTCCCGGGCCCCGGGCCGGTAACCGCCGGACAGCAGGGCCGCGAAGGCAGCCGACCCGCCCGGCTCCGCGACGATCCGGAAATCCCGCCAGAGCCGCCGCTGGGCAGCGAGAATGGCCTCGTCATCGACAAGCACAACCCGCTCCACGTACCGGCGCGCGAGTGGAAACATCTCGCCGCCCACGCGCCGCGCGCCGAGCGAGTCCGCGGCGACACCGGCAACGTCGACGTCGACAGGCTCGCCCGCCGCGAGTGCCGCACTGAGCGCGCACGCCGAGACGGGCTCGACGCCGACGACGCGCACCCGCCCCTCGAACCACGCGCTGATTCCCCCGATCAGGCCACCTCCGCCGACCGCGACGAGCACCGTGTCCAGCGCGTCGACCTGCGATTCGAACTCGCGTGCGGTCGTGCCCTGGCCGGCGAGGATTTCGGCCTGGTCGTAGGCATGGACGTCGAGCGCGCCCGTGACGGCCTGCCTGTCGCGCATGGCCGCGCGCGCGTCGGCGTAGTCGCGGCCGGTCACGTGCACCGTCGCTCCGAGTTCGCGCAGCCTGCGCACCTTGACCGGGGACGAGATCTCGGGGACAAAGACCTCCGCGTGGTGACCGAGCACGCCCGCCGCATACGCCACGGCGAGACCGTGATTGCCGCCCGATGCCGCGATCACACCGGACGCGGGTACGCGCGCAGCGAGCATCCGGTTGAACGCCCCGCGCGGCTTGAAGGATCCCGCGTGCTGAAGGCTTTCGAGCTTGAGGAAGGTCGGACCGGTCAGTCCCGCGTCGCCCGGGGCGAGCGGCAGAACCGGCGTACGCCGGACGTGAGGGGCGATCCTGTGCGCCGCCGCGACGATCGCGTCACGCATGGCGCGACGCGATCGGCCGGAGGCACGTGCAGTCCCTCATGCGGGCGCCTGCGCGGCCGCCTCCTCCATGGCCTCCACGATGACGTCCGCGGGGTGTGCCCCGGACAGCGCGAGGCGCTGATCGAAGATGAAGAAAGGCACGCCCTGGACACCGATCGCGTGCGCCATCCTTTCGTCCTCCGCGACGTCGCCGGCAAGCTCGTCGCCCGCGAGAAACGCGGCCGCGGCGTCGCCGTCGAGGCCCGACTCGCTCGCGAGCCTCGCGAGCACGTCGTCACGCGAGAGATCCTGTGCCTCGAGGAAATACGCGGAGAAGAGACGCTCGACCACGTCCGTCTGCAGACCCTGACCACCCGCCCACGAGATGAGCCGGTGCGCCTGCACGGTATTCGGCTGCACGCTGATCCGGTCGAAGTCGAACGCGATGCCCTCCTCGCGCCCGGCAGCGGCCACTCGTGCGTACACCTCGCGCGCACGCTCCGGGCCACCGAACTTCTGCGCGGTGTATGTCCGGCGGTCCATGCCCGTGCGGGGCATGTCCGGGTTGAGTTCGAACGCGTGCCACGCGACGATGGGGGAATGGCCGGGGTGCCGTTCACGCCAGACGTCGAGCGCGCGCTCGAGGCGCCGCTTGCCGATCATGCACCAGGGACAGACGACGTCCGAGATCACGTCGATTCTCTCGAGCATCCGCGGGTACTCCTGAAAGATTGGACTCGCGACGATGATATCCCATCGAATGCGCAGGGCACCCGGATATCACGTTGATTTGGCGCCGGGTTTCGTCACCGCGCCAATGCCCTCGTCCGACACTGTCGCAACGCGTGGGTTCCCGCCCGGGCCGCGCCACGCGGGTGTCGTCCCCGCCCGTGTCCCCGTTGCGGGACCCCGGGGCGGACGGAGGGAAAGGATCACGCCATGGTGACGACGCCGACACCCGGGCCGGCGCCGACACCATGCGTGATGCGGGTCCGTCGGGGGGAGAGGCATGCGTCCCCCCGGCGGCCCGGGTGGTGTGAGAGGACTAGCTCCGACCCATGCGATCGATGCAGGCCTTCTCGTCCATCATCACGAACCCTTTGCCCTTGCACGCGTTGTGACCCTTGCATGCGTTCGCGGCCGTCTTGCAGTCCGCCTGCCCCTTGCAGGCATTGGCGCCGTAGCACTTCACCTTCACGGTTCCGGAGCTGTCGCCCGCGAGGGCCGGTGCAGCCGCGACGAAAGCGGCCGCTGCCGCACCTGCGATGGCCAGTCCGAACGATCTGCGTGTTGCATTCATGTCCTGCCTCCTGCTTCGTGGTGGTTTCGAATGTCGCGCATCCGTCCCGAGCGGCATGTGCCGCCCCGCACGGACGCACGGATGAGACGCACGACGGCAAGACTGCCTCGACGACGCGCGACTCACGAGGCCATGTACGCGAAGGACGCGCAATCGGTTTCAACGCAGTGTCACGTGCATCCGTTCCGGCCCGCGGCCCGTACAACCGTCCAGGTGACGCGCCCGTGAGGCACACGGAACGATCTCGACCGCCACGGGGCGCGCCGCACCAGTCGTGCAGCAACCACAGGAGCCGGACGAACATGGAAACGCAACAGGCCCGTCGCGCACTCGGCTTCGGCCTCGGTCTGCGGTCGTGCCACTACGAGGCCTTCGCACGGGACGACGTCGACGTGGACTGGCTGGAAATCGTCTCGGAGAACTACATGGTCCCCGGCGGCCGGCCGCTCTGGTGGCTCGACCGCATCCGCAGGGACTATCCGATGGTCATGCACGGCGTGTCGCTGTCCATCGGCAGCACGGATCCCCTGGACTCGCAGTATCTGCGCGAGCTTCGCGCGCTCGCGGATCGCGTCGAGCCGGCGTGGATCTCGGACCATCTGTGCTGGACCGGCGTGCACGGCAGGAACCTGCACGACCTGCTGCCGCTGCCGTTCACCGAGGAAGCGCTCGATCACGTCGTCTCGCGCGTGCGGAAGGTGCAGGACACGCTCGGTCGCCGCATCCTTCTGGAGAACGTGTCGAGCTACGTGCGCTTCGCGAACGCCGCCCTCGACGAGTGGACGTTCCTCGCCGAGGTCGCGCGGCGCGCGGACTGCCTGATCCTGCTCGACGTCAACAACGTCCACGTCTCTGCGTTCAATCACGGCTTCGACCCGGTCACGTACGTCGACGCGATGCCGCGCGACCGCGTCCGGCAGATCCACCTCGCCGGTCACGATCACCGCGGCGACTGCATCATCGACACGCACGACGCCCCCGTGGCCGACCCCGTCTGGTCTCTCTACGAACACGCGATCCGCCGCCTGGGCCCGGTGTCCACGATGATCGAGCGCGACGACCACATTCCGCCACTCGCGGAGCTGGTGGCCGAACTCGACATCGCACGGTCCGTCGCGTCACGCGCGCTGGAGGGCATCGCGGCATGACGAGTCTCGCAGCCATCCAGGAAGCCTTCCAGGCCAGCATCCTGTCGGGGCAGGACGCCGTCCCGGGCGCGATCGCCGGGCACATCGCGCTCACCGCACGGGGCGTGGACATCTACCGCAACGCCTACCGCTCGCGCCTCGTCGACGTGCTCTCGGAAACGTTCGAGACGGTGCGCGAAGCGCTCGGACACGACACGTTCGCGGCCGTGGCACGCAGCTACGTGGAGAACCGCCCCTCGACGTTCCGCAACGTGCGGTGGTTCGGGGACGCGTTCGCGGATCACCTCGCCCGATCGCCCGCGACGCGTGATTCGGTCTGGATCGCCGAGCTCGCGCGCTTCGAATGGGCACTCACCCTCGCGTTCGACGCCGCCGACGACGCCGTCGTGCGCGTCGACGCACTCGCGGCCGTGGCGCCCGAATCCTGGGCCGGGCTCCGGTTCACCTGCCACGCCTCCCTGCAACGCCTGCGTCTCGTCACGAACGCGCCGGCCCTGCGCAAGGCCCGCGACGCCTCGACGCCGCTTCCGGAACCGCGGACCGCCGACACGCCCGCGGAATGGGCGATCTGGCGCGCCGAGCGTGACGTCCGGTTCCGGTCCCTCGACGTGCAGGAGGCGCGGACACTCGATTCGTTGCGGGAAGGCGTGCCGTTCGCGATGCTCTGCGAGCAGCTTCTCGACGAGGTGCCGGAATCCGGGGTCGCCGTCGCGGTCGCCTCGTGGCTGCGCAGGTGGGTCGAGGACGGACTCATCGCGACGTTCTCGCCGGACGGTCCGTCGTGAGGCGGCGGCGGGCACCGGGGCCCGCCGCGCGACCGCTTCAGGACCGGCCGAAGTAGTCGATGCAGGCAAGTTCGTCCATCATCACGAAACCCTGCCCCTTGCACTCGTTCTGCCCCTTGCACGCGTTGTTGACGGTCTTGCACGCGCTCTGCCCCTTGCACGCGTTCGCGGCGTAGCACTTGACCGTGAGGCTGTCCGCACCGCCCGCGACGTGTACCGGCGTGCCGGTCGTCGTGTGCGTCATCTCGCCCGTCGTCGCGTTGTAGCTCGTGCATCCCGCCGCGAACAGCGAAGCGGCGGCGGCAGCGATCGTGAGACCCGGAAAATTCTGCTTGTTCATGCTCGTGCTCCTTCTCGTCGTGGTGTCGGACGGGCCGGTCGGCGACGCGGTGGTGCGTACGACCCGCTCACGGACGACTGGCGTCCGTGTCATGCCATGTACGCGCGGCCGGGCGGCACGGATTCATCCGTCTTCGACACCAGTGTGCGGACCGGGTCCGGCCGACGGGTGCGACCCGTTATCATTCCGCACCTCCGGACACGTCTGCGCCGGCGCGTGGCAGGCGGGCCGACCCGACGCGCGCCGAAGAGAAGTACACCCTTTTCCATTCACTCCACTGCAACGGAAAGAACCAGAATGACCACAGCGAATCCCGAAACGTCTCCGTCCCTCACGACACCGCGCCGGCGGCCCTGGCTGCGCGCCCTCGTGGCGGTCGCGTGTGTCCTCGGATGTGCGGGAACCTCGCGTTTCGCAGCCGCCGGGGACGTGATCCGGATCGGCGAACTCAACGCCTACAAGACGTTTCCCGCGTTTCTCGAGCCGTATCGCAAGGGCTGGCAGCTCGCGCTCGAGGAGATCAACGCCGCCGGCGGCGTCGCGGGACGGCGCCTCGAGGTCGTGTCCCGCGACGACAACGGCAATCCGGGTGATGCCGTGCGCGTCGCCGAGGAACTCGCGAGCCGCGAGCACGTCGTCGCACTGTTCGGCGGCTTTGCGTCGCACGTGGGCCTCGCGGTCAGCGATTTCGCGCGACAGCGCAGGATCCTCTTCCTCGCCGCGGAACCGCTCTCCGACAAGCTCGTCTGGCAGAACGGCAACCGTTACACGTTCCGGCTCCGTGCGTCGACCTACATGCAGACGGCGATGCTCGTGCCCGAAGCCGTGCGCCTGCATCGCAGGCGCTGGGCACTCGTGTATCCCAACTACGAGTACGGACAGGCCGCGGCGGAGGCGTTCAAGGCGCTCCTGAAGGCGCGCCAGCCCGACGTCGAGTTCGTCGCGGAGCAGGCCCCCCCGCTCGGCAAAATCGATGCGGGCGCGACGGTCCAGGCGCTCGCGAGCGCGAAACCCGATGCGATCTTCAGCGCGCTCTTCGCGACTGACCTCGCGAAGTTCGTGCGGGCCGGCAACACGCGCGGGCTGTTCCGCGGCCGCGAGGTCTTCAACCTCCTGGGCGGCGAACCGGAGTATCTCGATCCGCTTCGCGCGGAGACACCGGCCGGCTGGTACGTGACGGGATATCCGTGGCGCAGCATCTCGACACCCGCGCACACGCGCTTTCTCGATGCGTACCGCGCGCGCTGGCACGACTATCCCCGTCTGGGCTCGGTCGTCGGCTACGTCGCGATGCACGCCGTGGCCGCGGCGATCTCGCGCGCGGGCGACACGCAGACGGAGAAGCTCGTCGACGCGATGGAGGGCCTCGACCTCGACACGCCCTTCGGCCCGATCCGGTTCCGTGCGATCGACCATCAGTCGACGATGGGTGCGTTCGTGGGCCGGCTCGCGCAGAAGGACGGCCGCGGCGTCATGGTGGACTGGGTCTACCGGGACGGTGCCGCGTATCTGCCCCCGGACGACGTGGTGAGGACACTGCGTCCCGCGCACTGACGCCCCCCTCGCGCCAGCGTTCGACCCCGCGTCCGTGAACCGCCCCCGCCCGACGCCGCGATGACCGTTGCCGACACGCTCTCGCAGCTCGTGAACGGGCTGGCGGGCGCGTCCACGCTCTTCCTGCTCGCGTCGGGTCTCTCGCTGATCTTCGGCGTCACGCGCGTCGTGAACTTCGCGCACGGTTCGCTATACATGATCGGCACCTACGTCGGCATCGCCGTGGCGGAGCACGTGGGAGGCGCCACCGGATTCTGGCTCGCACTGCCCGTCGCGGCGGCCATCGCGGGCGCGCTGGGGTTCGCCGTCGAGACGACCGTGCTGCGGCGCGTCTACCGGGCGCCCGAACTCTTCCAGCTGCTCGCGACTTTCGCGCTCGTGCTGATCCTCAAGGACGCGACGCTGATCGTCTGGGGGCCGGAGGACGTGCTGGGTCCGCGTGCCCCAGGCCTCGAGGACGCCGTGCGCGTCGGCGACGCGACGCTCGCGAAGTACGACCTCTTTCTGGTCATCGTCGGCCCCCTCGTGCTCGCCGCGCTCGACCTCGTCTTCCGGCGCACGCGCTGGGGCCTGCTCGTCCGCGCGGCCACGCAGGATCGCGAGATGCTCGGCGCGCTCGGCGTGAATCAGCGCTGGCTGTTCACGGGCGTGTTCGTGCTCGGCAGCGCGCTCGCGGGCCTCGCGGGGGCACTGCAGATGCCGCGCGAACCCGCGAGCCTCTCCCTCGACCTCACCGCGATCACGGATGCATTCGTGGTCGTCGTCGTGGGCGGCCTCGGGAGTCTTCGCGGCGCGTTTCTCGCGGCGGTGCTGATCGGCGTCCTGAAGGCGCTCTGCGTGGCACTGGGCACGGTGGAGGTCGCGGGCTGGTCCTTCAACGTCTCGAAGCTCACGCTCGTGATCGAGTTCGCGCTCATGGCCGTCACGCTCGCCGCGCGGCCGTGGGGACTCGGCGGACGCCCCTTCCCGCTCGAGGAGCGGCGCGCAACGGTCGAACTCGCGAAGACGCCGGGCATCCGGTTCTGGCTCGGGATCGTCGCGCTCCTCGTGCTGTGCGCCCTCGCGCCGCTCGTGACCGACGAATACACGCTCGTGCTCGCGACGGACGTGCTCGTGTTCACGCTGTTCGCGACGAGCCTGCACTTCCTGATGGGCCCGGGTGGCATGGCCTCGTTCGGTCACGCCGCCTTCTTCGGCATCGGCGCTTACACGGCCGCGCTGGCCGTGCGATCGGCGGGCGTGCCGATGCTCGTGGCGCTCGCGCTCGCGCCCGGCACGGCGGCACTGGCCGGCCTCGTCGTCGGATGGTTCTGCGTGCGCCTGTCGGGCGTCTACCTCGCGATGCTCACGCTCGCCTTCGCGCAGATTGCGTGGTCCGTCGTGTTCCAGTGGGACGACGTGACCGGTGGCAGCAACGGGCTGTTCGGCATCTGGCCACCCGGCTGGGCATCGGATCGTGCGACGTTCTACCTGCTCGCGCTCGCGCTGTGCGCCGCCGGCGTCGTCGCACTCTGGACCGTCGTGAACGCGCCGTTCGGCTTCGCACTGCGCGCCGCCCGGGATGCGTCCACGCGTGCGGAAGCCGTCGGCATACGGGTGCGCCGGGTCCGCTGGCTCGCGTTCGGGCTCGCTGCGGCCGCAGCCGGTCTCGCCGGCGCGCTGTACGTCTTCGCGAAGGGCGGGCTGTCGCCGGAGGTCATGGCCATTCCGCGCTCGGTGGACGGGCTCGTCATGGTGCTGCTGGGCGGTGTCGGAACGCTCGTCGGCCCGGTCGTGGGCGCCGCGCTGTTCACGTGGCTCCAGGACTTCACGCTGCGACACACCGAGTACTGGCGACTCGTGCTCGGTGCCGTGATCCTGCTCGCCGTGCTCGCGTTTCCGAACGGCGTCGCGGGAGGCCTCGCGCGTCTCCGGGAGCGCCTCGCGTGAACCTGCTCGAAGTGCGGAACGTTTCCCGGTGCTACGGCAGCGTGCGGGCCGTCGACGACGTGAGTTTCGACGTGGCCGCGCGCGAGCGGGTCGCCCTGATCGGCCCGAACGGCGCCGGCAAGAGCACGTGCTTCGGCATCGTCGGCGGCCAGATGCGCCCCGACGCGGGTACCGTCACACTCGCAGGCGAGCGCGTGACGGGCATGGACCCTGCCAGCCTGTTCCGGCGCGGCCTGGGCCGCACCTTCCAGGTCACTGCGACCTTCGCGTCGATGACGGTCGCGGAGAACGTGCAGACGGCGCTGACGTCCCACGGCCGGCACAGCCTGCGGCCCTTCGGCCGCGCGACGCGCCTCTCTCGCACGCAGGCGCACGATCTCCTCGACCGCGTCGGTCTCGGCGAACAGGCTGAACGGCCCTGCGCCGAACTCGCGTACGGAGACCTGAAGCGCGTCGAACTCGCGATGGCCCTCGCGAACGCGCCACGACTGCTCCTCATGGACGAACCCACGGCCGGCATGGCCCCGCCCGACCGCCACGCGCTCATGGAACTCGTCAGCGGGCTCGTGCAGGACCGGGCGCTCGCCGTCCTGTTCACCGAGCACGACATGGACATCGTGTTCGGACACGCGGACCGCGTGCTCGTGCTCGACCACGGCCGGATCGTCGCGGCCGGCGATCCTGGCTCCGTGCGCGCGAATGCGGAAGTCCGCCGTCTGTACCTCGGGGAGAGTCAGCCGTGATCGAGCTGCGTGAGGTCGATGCGTTCTACGGGCGTGCGCAGGTGCTCTTCGCGGTCTCGCTGGAAGTCCGGCGGGGCGAGGTGGTGGCGCTCCTCGGCCGCAACGGGGCGGGCAAGTCCACGACGCTGAAGACCGTCATGGGACTGCTGCCCGCCCGTGCCGGAACGGTCGAGTTCGCGGGAAGCCGCATTGCCGGACGCGCGCCCTTCGAGATCTGCCGGGCCGGACTGGGCTACGTCCCCGAGGACCGGCGCATCTTCCCGGACCTGACGGTCGAACAGAACCTCGAGGTCGCGCGCCGGCCCGCGCGCACGGGGCTCCGCGCCTGGACACCGGAACGCGCCTTCGAACTGTTCCCGAGCCTCGGCCGCCTGCGCGGGCGTGCGGCCGGCCGGATGTCCGGTGGCGAACAGCAGATGCTCACGATCGCCCGGACGCTCATGGGCAATCCGCTCGCGCTGCTGCTCGACGAGCCCTCCGAGGGCCTCGCGCCCGTGATCGTCGCGCAGATGCGCGACGTGATCGGCGCGCTGCGGAGCGAAGGGCTCACGCTGCTCGTCTCCGAGCAGAACCCCCGCTTCGCGGCCGCGATCACGGACCGCGTCTACATCCTCGAGAAGGGCCGGATCTGCTACGCGGACACGATGCAGGCGCTGCTCGCGGACCCCGCGACACGCGACGCGCACCTCGCGGTGTGAGCGAGGCGGCGCGCGCGCATACGCCTCTCCGGACGAGTCAGTCGTCCGCGCCGAAGATGCTCTTCTTCACGATGGCGTGCATGCCCCAGTTGCCGTCGACGACCTGCGTCACGCCGAAATCCACGGCCACGGACATGAGCGACACGGCCTCGTCCTCGGTCAGCCCCTGCGTGGTCATGAGGAAGTGGCGCATCTTCCGGAAGGCGTCGCGCAGGGCGAGATCCGTCGAGGACTTCGAATAGATCTCCGACTGCGCCTTCGGCCCCAGATCGGCCAGGTAGTTCGGAAAGCTGAAGCCGTGCACCACGAACTCGTCCTGTGTCTCGAGCAGCGGATACGCGAGATTCTCGAGGGGCGTGCCCCCGAGGCTCTCCTTCCTGTGCAGGATCACCTGGAAGGTCCCGGTGAGCGAGCACTCGATCGCGGTGCCGCACAGTTCGGAATCGCCCTGCGATGCGTGCGGGTCGCCCACGGACAGCAGGGCGCCCTTCACCGCGACGGGGTAGTACATGGTGGCGCCCTTGCCGATGCGCCAGTCGTCCATGTTGCCGCCCGTGTAGCTGGGCGGAATCGAATCCACGATGTCCGCTTCGGCCGGAGCGAGGCCCATCACGCCGAAGTGAGGGCGGATGGGCACGCGGATGTTCCTGAGCACGCCCCAGTTCTCCTGGATGGTGCCGTGATCGACCGGGACGCCCGGATAGTCGATGATCTTGTGCGTGACGCCGTACGGATCGGTCTGCGGCGTCCACCGGAAGTTGTACAGCGCACGCGCCCAGTTGCGTTCGCCCGCCGCGTCGACCTCGTAGATCGTGATCACTTCGCGACCCTTCGGCTCCTCGATCTGGTCCTTGTAGTGGAAGCCCCACCACGCGGCCGCGTTGCTGCCGAACGCGCGGCCCGCGAACTCCGGGTTCGCGCACGGACGGGGCTTCACGTCGAGGATGCGCACCTCGAGGACGTCTCCGGGTTCGGCATCCTTCACCGCGACGGGGCCCGTGCAGATGTGCACGCCGAGCCCCTCGCCGGCGCCCCGCCCGAACAGCGACGCGTCCATGGGCCCCGCGCCGCGGCGGTCGACGCCCTTCCTGTGCCGGTCCCAGTAGTAGACGCTCTCCGCCCCGGGATCGCCGCGGATCATGCGCTCGGCGTCGTCGTTCGCGTGGTGCGTGAGTGTCTCGATCGTCACGAAATCGCCCGATTCCACTTCGACCACGGGCTGGAGCCGCTTGCTGAAATAGCCCCAGTGCACGGTGCGGTCGGTGGCCGGCACGTGATAGTGGCTGAGGGTGCTCCGTTTCATGGTCGTCGCCGCGTGCGAGAGGGACGGCGCGCCGAGTCCGCCGAGCGCCGCGGACGCGCCCGCGAGCATGCCGCCACGCAGGAAGCCGCGTCGCGCGGGATCCCTGGCGGCCTCCGGTACGGAAGCCGCGGCCGTCTCCCCGCCACGGACGTGGCCTGCACACCCCCGTCCGCACTCATGGTGGTCCTGATCGTCGTAGTGGTCTCGCACCGTCGTGGCTCCCTTTCTGGTTCGTCGTGCCGGAATGACGCACGACGAACCGCAAGCCGGATGCCATGGGCATGCACCATCCAGGCGCGCCCCAACCCCATGATTCATGGCCGTTCGGCGAATGGGCGGTGCTTGCGGGAGCAGCGTTCGCGCACCGGCATGTGTCATCCGGCCGTGCGCATGCCCGTGCCGTGTGCACGGGCAATGCGCCGGATCGACGGGAGCGACGGGGCGTGCACCCCCAAAAAGACTTCAAGCCCGTGCGGGAATTGCCGATGATGACGTAATCGGATTTCCCTCATCGCCGTTCATCCGGCGACGGTTTTCAGTATGTCCCCGATGGATCCCCCCTCTCAGGTCCGCCCCCGCCCGCTCGCCACGGTCGTGCTCCCGCTGTTCGTTCTCCTGTTCGCACTCGGGGCGGTACTGCTCGGCTGGCACGAACTCGAGAACTATCACGACGCGGTCGAGCGGGAGCGCCTGGACCGCAAGGCCGGGGACTTCACGCTGAAGGTGTCCGAACGCATGCTCGCCTACCAGGAGGTGCTCTGGGGGGCGGCCGGGCTCTTCGCGGCCTCGCAGGACGTATCGCGCGAGGACTGGCAGCACTACACCGAACAGCTCGGCATCGATCAGCGCTATCCGGGCATTCTCGCGATGGGCTACGCGATCCGTCTCCGGTCCGGAGAAATCGGCCGGCACGAGATGCGCGTGCGCCGGGAAGGCGTGCGGGACTATCGGCACTGGCCAGAGGGCGTTCGCGAGGACTACACCGCCATCGAGTACATCGAGCCACTCACGGAAATGAACCGGCGCGTGCTCGGCTACGACATGTACTCGGAGCCTGCCCGCCGCGAGGCAATGGAGCGCGCGCGCGACGAGGCGGACGCGGCCCTTTCCAGACGTGTCGACCTGCTGCAGCAGACCCTCGATGACGGAACGACGCGACGCACACCTGGCTTCCTGCTGTACGTGCCGGTCTACGAGGGCGGCCGGATCCCCGCAGGACGGGACGAGCGCCGACGGCTCCTGCAGGGCTACGTGTACATGGCCTACTACGCGACCGATTTCTTCGCGGCGCTCGTCGGCCCGGATCTCGCGGGTGTCGGCCTCAGGATCTACGATGGCCACACGCGGAACGACGAGCACCTGCTGTTCGCGTCTTCGCCGGGCCCGGGCGTCCAGGCCAGCGCACCCGTGCCGCTCATGACGACCAGATCGGTCGGGGTGGGCGGGAGGACGCTCACGATCCAGGTCTTCCCGGGGCGCAACGCGCTCGTGACCGAGGAGGCCGACTGGATCGTTCTCGGACTCGGGATCGGCGCGAGCGTGCTGCTCGCCCTGCTCGTGCTGCTCTCGACGCAGACCCGGCGCCGCGCCGAACTCCTGGCGCGGGAGAAGACGGCCGAACGCGAGGCCCACCAGGGACTGCTGAACGCCGTGTTCCAGACAGTCCCCGTGGTCGTGTCCCTCAAGGATGACAGCCACCGCATCGTCGCGATCAATTCCGAGGCCGAGCGGTTCCACGGCAAGCCGGCCTCCTATTTCCTCGGCAAGACGGACTTCGACCTCTACCCGGCTGACCAGGCCGAACGCATTCGCGCACAGGATCTGGCCGTGATCGAGACCGGCGAGAGTCCGGCGACCGAAGAACGCTTCGTGAGCGCCGACGGCACCGAGAAGTGGGTGCTCAGGCAGAAGCGGCTGTCCCGGCTGCCGGACGGCGGGGTGGGCGTTCTCACCTCGCTGGTGGACGTCACGGAACGCAGGCAGGCCGAGGCCGCCTCGCGCGAGAACGAGCAGCGCTGGTCGTCCGTGGTCGAGTCGGCGAGCGACGCGATCATCGTGATCGACAGTACCGGCACGATCCAGTCGATCAACCGCGCCGGCTGCGCGATGTTCGGCTACGAGGTGGACGCCCTCGTCGGCCAGAACGTGCGCTGTCTCATGCCGGCCGTCCACGGGGACCGCCACGACCAGTACATCGCGGACTATCTGCGCACGGGGCGGACGCACGTGATCGGCGCACGGCGCGAACTGAGCGCACGCCGGCGCGACGGCAGCTACTTCCCGATCGAGCTGACCGTGAGTGCCTTCAGCCTCGGGGACCGCCGCATGTTCACGGGGCTGGTGCGGGACCTGAGCGAACTGCAGCGCCAGCAGAACCTCACCTACCAGATCGGCGAACTCGCGCGCGTCGGAGGCTGGGAACTGGACTTCACTACCCAGCACATCTACTGGACCGAGCAGACCTACCGCATCCACGACGTCACGCCCGAGACCTACGTTCCGAACGTGGAGACGGCGATCGCGTTCTTCGTGCCCGAGCACCGGCCCGTGGTGCGCGACGCGGTCGAGGCCGGCATGCGTTCCGGACGCCCCTGGGACTTCGTGCTGCAGCTCGTGACCGCGGCGGGCCGGACCATATGGGTCCACGTCGTCGGCAAGGTCCACGTCGAGGACGGCCGCGCCGTCAGGGCCTACGGCGCGATCCAGGACGTGACCGAGTCGCGCAACATCGAGGCGGAGCTGCGCGATCACCGGGATCACCTCCGGGAGCTCGTCTCGGCGAGGACACGCGAACTCGAAGCGGCGCTCGAGACAGCGGAAACCGCAAACCGCGCGAACTCGGAGTTCCTCGCGAACATGTCGCACGAACTCCGGACGCCGATGCACGCCATCCTGTCCTTCGCGAGCCTCGGAGCCTCCAGGTCCCAGTCGCCGGACACGCCCCCCGAGCGACTGAACGGATACTTCGCGCGCATCGATCAGAGCGGGCGGCGCCTGCTCAGGCTGCTCGACGACCTCCTGGACCTCTCGAAACTCGAGGCCGGCCGCATGCAGTACGATTTCGCGGAGCAGGATCTCTGCGCCGTCGCTGCCGGCGTGATGGCGGAGATGGAACAGATTGCGCGAGACCGCAGCATCCGGCTCGTCCTGCATCCCCCGACGACCCGCTGCATGGCCTGGTTCGATCGTCACAGGATCGAGCAGGTGATCCGGAACCTGCTCTCGAACGCCCTCAAGTTCACGCCCGCGGGACGGCAGGTCTCGCTGGACACGCAGCTCGCGACGATGCCGACGCGCTCGTGCTGCGACGACGAGCACGACGTGCCAGCGGTCACCATCCGGGTGACCGACGAAGGGATCGGCATCCCCGACGGCGAACTCGAACTGGTCTTCGACAAGTTCATCCAGAGCAGTACGACACGCAGCGGGGCAGGCGGCACGGGACTCGGGCTGCCCATATGCCGCGAGATCGCGCGCGCCCACTGCGGCGAGATCCACGCCGAACACGCCGGAGGCGGCGGCACGACGTTCGTGCTCACGATTCCGACCCACCCCTGTCCCCGACACGGTGCCGGGATCGACCCGACCGTCACGGCCGCTCGACGTCTGACGGGATGATTCGGGGGGGGCCGCGCACCGGCCCGCCCGCACGACTACAATCCGTCTGACGCAACCGGTCGAGGGTCAGAGAAATGTTCGCAGTCAGCGTGGCAGAGCAGAAGTGGGTGGCGGGCAAGCAGCCCGGCGTCGAGCGTGCGGTGCTCTGGGAGCAGCCGGATGGCGGACGGACCTCGCTCATCCGCATTGCCAGGGGAGCGACGATCGAGATGCACGGCCACCTCGGCCGCGAGGAGGTCTACGTCGTGAGCGGTCACCTGCGCATCGGTGACGCCGATCTCCGTGCGGGCGACTACCACCACACGGGCAAGGCCGAACGTCACGACCTCGAGGCCTACGAGGACAGCGCATTCCTCGTGATGACGGAGAAGGTCATCCCCGGCCGCTGAGTACCGGGGACCGCTCGCGCGCGTCGCGCCGCCGCGCGCGAGGCGCTTCGATCAGATCCAGGCTTCCTCGAGCAGCGCCAGGTATTGCGCCTCCGTCGCCTTGCGCGGATTGGTGGCGTGGCAGTGGTCCCGCGGGGCCGCCCGGGCGATTCCCGCGAGCGCCTCGCGCGGCACGCCCATCGACCTGAGGCCCGGCGGCAGGCCGAGCCGCGCGTTGAGATCCGCGATCGCCTGCGCGACGTCGACACCCGCGGGCAGTCCCATGGTCGCCCCGAGCCGCGCCACCTTGTCGCCCACGGCCGGCGCGTTGAAGCGGATCACGCCGGGGAGCAGCACCGCGTTGAGCGTCCCGTGGTGGAGTTTCAGGTCGTGCAGTGCGCCGAGCGGATGCGACAGCGCGTGCACCGCCCCGAGGCCCTTCTGGAATGCGAGCGCGCCTTCCATCGCGGCCATCATCATGTTCCAGCGCGCCTCGCGGTCGGAGCCGTCCTTCGTCGCGCGTTCGATGTGCGTGGCCGCCTTCGCGAGACCGTCCAGCGCGATGGCCTCCGCGGGAGGATTCACGAGCGGCGACAGGAAGGTCTCGATGCAGTGCGCGACCGCGTCCATGCCGGTGGCCGCCGTGAGGATGGGCGGCAGCCCGATCGTGAGTTCCGGGTCGCAGATCGCGACCTTCGGCAGCAGGTGCGGCGACAGGAAGCCGAGCTTCCGGCCGTCCTCGAGCACGATCACGGATCCGCGTCCCACTTCGCTTCCCGTGCCGGCCGTCGTCGGAATCGCGACGAGCGGTGCCACCGCGGCGGTGATGCGTCCGGCACCGCCTTCCACGGCCGCGTACTGCACGAGCGGCCCCGGGTGCGTGGCCATCAGCGCGACGGCCTTGCCCAGGTCGATCGACGAACCGCCACCGATCGCGATGACACCGTCCGCGCCGGCTTCGCGATAGCGCTCGAGTGCCGCCAGGACCGCGCGTTCGGTCGGGTTCGGCGGCGTGCCGTCGAACACCCGGGCGGACATGCCCGCCGGCAGGGCATCGCGCAGGCGGTCGAGCAGGCCGGACGCGACGATCCCGGCGTCGGTGACGATCAGGGGCCGGGCGATGCCGAGACGCGTGCACTCGCCCGCGAGGAGTCCGATCGCGCCGAAGTCGAACTGGGTGGTGGTGAGGTAGCTGATGGTGGCCATGTGATCGTTCGCTCTCTTCTGCAGGTTGTCGATGGATGTTTCCAGGTCCGGGGGGCGACCGCCGATTCCCCGGGCGTCAGCGTTCGTGACGATATGCGCGCACTTCCTCGCGCAGTCTCGCCATCTCCGCCCGGAGTTCGCGCACGTCCCGGTGCAGTTCGCGCACGAGCGTGCGTTCTTCCTCCGTGAGGATCTGCGCGAGTTCGCGGCGCATCCTGCGGATGTCCTCGTGCATCTCATGCCGAAGCCGTGTCTCGTCCTCGCCGATGACCAGCGCGGCGACGTTCGCGGTCACGAGCGAGATCGTCGCGACACCGATGATCACGATGAACACGGCGAACAGGCGCGCGCCCGGCGTGGTCGGCACGAAGTCGCCGTAGCCGACGGTGGCCCCCGTCACGAACGCTAGCCAGAGCCCCTCGGACACGCTGTGTACGGTCGGCTCGAGCCAGTAGAACCCCAGGCCGGCCGCGAGCAGCGCGAGCAGGCCGAAGGCGAGGAGATACGGGAGTCCGCCCGGCCGGAACAGCCTGCGACTCGCCCCGGCGGCGCGTGCGAGCAGCATCCCCACCAGCGCGAGGCGAAGCAGCCTCACGAGCGCGATCCACTCGGACTCGAATCCCACGAGGCTCGCCGCGCAGAACGCGATGATCATCACGTCCAGCCAGTTGCGCAGCAGGTACTTCCGCCTGAAACGCACGACGTGGAGCATCCACGCCATCTCGGCCGCGAACGCGGCCAGGATGAAGCCCTCGATGAGCGATCCGAGCGTGCGCAGCGGACGGGCCGTCGCGAATTCCTCGAGGTAGAACGCGGGGATCGACAGCAGCGCGACCCCGATCATGACCCAGTGCAGCCGCCGCTCCCACTGCCACGCCCGCTCGGGGTCGTCGGGCGCGACCCCACCCATGCCGAACCAGTCGACGATGCGGGCGCCGACATTGCGGCCGCGGCCGTCATCGCGTTCCTGACGTGCCGCCTGTTCGGACGGGCGGCCGCCGGACTGGGCGTACGAATGGGACGTCTGGCGCGTGGCCACGCGTGCCGGTCTCCCGCGTCAGTCGCCCGCGACCGTCATGTCGTCGATCAGCAAGGAACCGCACTGACGGGCGCCGCGCACGAGCACGTCGGTCCCCGCCGCGACGATTCCGCGGAACATCGCGGAGAGATTGCCTGCGACGGTGATCTCGTGCACGGGATAGGCGATCTCCCCGTTCTCGACCCAGAAGCCGGCCGCGCCGCGGGAATAGTCGCCCGTCACGAGATTGATGCCGTGACCGAGCATCTCGGTCACGAGCAGCCCGGTACCGAGTCTCGCGAGCAGCGCGTCGAAGGACTCGCCCGTGGGCGCCAGCACGAGATTGTGCGTACCGCCGGCGTTCCCGGTGGACCGCATGCCGAGCTTTCGCGCGGAGTAGCTTCCCAGGAAATAGCCTTGCAGCACGCCGTTCTGCACGATGTCGCGATCGTGCGTCGCGACGCCTTCGTCGTCGAACGCGCTGCTCGCGATGCCGCCGGGGACGTGCGCGAGGTCACGGATCTGCACGATCGGCGAGAAGACCGCCTTGCCCATCGCGTCGAGCAGGAACGTGGACTTGCGGTAGAGGCTGCCGCCACTGACGGCCGCAGCGAAATGTCCGAGCAGCGACGCGGCGACAGGGGCCTCGAACAGCACGGGACAGTGCCGCGTGGCGAGCTTGCGCGAGCCGAGGCGCGCGACGCTCCGCATGCCCGCGCGGCGACCGACCTCCACGGCGGACTCGAGGCCGTCGGGGGCGCGCGAGACGCTGTACCAGTCGTCGCGCTGCATGTCGTCGCCCTTGCCCGCGACGACTGAACAGGAGATGCTGTGGCGCGACGCCGGAAAACCGCCGACGAACCCGAGGGAGTTCGCGTAGACGAACTGCGACGCGTGGGTCGCGACACTGCCGCCTTCGGAGTTCGAGATGCGCGGATCGACCGCGAGGGCGGCCGCCTCGCACTCGCGCGCGATCTCGATGGCGCGCTCGACCGGCAGGTCCCACGGGTGATGGAGTTCGAGGTCTTCCGGGTCTCGTGCGAGGAGATCCTCGTCGGCGAGCCCCGCGCAGTCGTCCTCGGCGGTGTGGCTCGCGATCGAGACGGCCGCACGCACCGTGTCCTCGAGCGCCTTCGGCGAGAGGTCCGCGCTTGACGCGTGCCCGCGCCGGTGACCGACGTAGACCGTGACGGACAGGCCCTTGTCGCGGTTGTACTCGATGGTCTCGACCTCGCCGCGACGCACGGTCACGGTCTGGCCGCGGCTCTCGCTCACGTCGAGTTCGGCGCTGGTGGCGCCGAGCCGGGCGGCCATGCCCAGGACGTCGTGGGCGAGGGACTTCAGCTGGTCGAGTTCGTAGGAAAAGCGATCGGAGGTTTTCACTGAGGAACGTTCTCGGATGTTCTGTTCTGATGCACGGGTGGTTCGGGGCAGAATGTCTCACACCGACGCGGGCGCGTCACGCGACGGCCCGGGGAGGAGATGTCCGAACCGGGCATTTATGATATCAACTCACCCATGACCGACACGCAAGACGACACCGAAGCCGGACCGAGCAAGTCCCGGCGCAAGCGGGAGATGACGGCCCTGCAGGATCTCGGCGAGGCGCTGGTCGCGCTCCCGGAGGACCGCATCACGGCCATGGACCTGCCCGACGCGTTGCGTGACGCCGTGTTGGAGGCCAAGGGCATGAACAAGTTCGGCGCGCTGCGCCGGCAGCTCCAGTACGTGGGCAAGCTCATGCGGCGCGTGGACGCCGATGCGGTCCGCGCCCAGCTCGACGCGATCGAGGGTCATTCCCATGCGCACGCGGCCTGGCTGCACCGGCTCGAGCGCTGGCGCGAACGTCTCCTCGCGGACGACGCGTCGGTCGGCGAACTCGTCCGCGACTTTCCGTCGGCCGACGTCCAGCACCTGCGCACGCTGCTGCGCAACGCCCGCCGCGAACACGACCTCGGAAAGCCTCCACGGGCGTACCGCGAGATCTTCCAGTTCCTGAAGGCGCTGACTCCCGAACCCGGGACGGGCGCCCCGACCCAGAATGAAGGCAATGCCCATGAATGACGAAGAACACGTCCGCGTCGGCCTGGTCTCGATCAGCGACCGCGCTTCCAGAGGGGTGTACCAGGACGAGGGCGTGCCCGCCCTGCGGGAATGGCTGGGCCGCGCGGTCCGGAACCCCGTCGAATTCGAGGAGCGCCTGATTCCCGACGAACAGGCGGAAATCGAGGCCACGCTGCGCGCGCTCGCGGACGAGTCTCGCTGCCACCTGATCCTCACGACCGGCGGCACCGGACCCGCCCTGCGCGACGTGACCCCGGAGGCGACGCTCGCCGTCGCGGACAAGGTCATGCCCGGCTTCGGCGAGCAGATGCGGCAGATCAGCCTGCGGTTCGTGCCCACCGCGATCCTGTCCCGACAGGTGGCCGTGATCCGGGGCGGCGCCCTCATCGTCAACCTGCCCGGACAGCCCAAGTCGATCCGCGAAACGCTCGAGGGCCTGAAGGGCGCGGGCGGTGAACAGGTCGTGCCCGGCATCTTCGCGGCCGTCCCGTACTGCATCGACCTGATCGGCGGCCCCTACATCGAGACCGACGAGGACGTGTGCAAGGCGTTCCGGCCGAAATCGGCGATCCGGAAGAAGGGATGAAGGCGGGTGCGGGGTGCGGGGTTCGGGGCACACTACCCCCGCGTCAGCGCACAATGCCCCCTCTCCGCCCCGCGCCTATAGCCCATCGCCTCTCACCCATCGCCTCTCACCCATCGCCTCTCACCCATCGCCCATAGCCTATAGCCCATCGCCCGTAACACCATGCTCGACGCCATCGAACTCGAAACCGACCCCCACCCCGAAGCGACCGTGATCTGGCTGCACGGCCTCGGCGCCGATGGCGGGGACTTCGTGCCCGTCGTGGGAGAACTCGGTGTCGCGGACCTGCCCGTGCGTTTCCTGTTTCCTCACGCGCCGGTCATCCCCGTCACGATCAACGGCGGTCACGAGATGCGTGCGTGGTACGACATCCTGGAGGCGAATCTCGACCGGCGCGTCGACGCCGACGGCGTGCGGCGCTCCTGCGCACAGGTCGAAGCCCTCATTGCGCGCGAGTCCGGGCACGGGATTCCGCCTGCGCGCATCGTGCTCGCCGGGTTCTCGCAGGGCGGCGCGATCGCGCTGCACGCCGCACTCGCTCGTGCGGTACCGCTCGCAGGCGTCGTGGCGCTGTCCACGTACGCCCCGCTGCCGGACACGCTGACCGCCCTCGGGTCACCTGCCCTGCGGACGATGCCGCTCTTCATGGCACACGGCACCCACGATGCCATCGTCCCGGTGGCACTCGGCCGGCGTGCCGCGGAGGGCGTCCGCACACTCGGGCTCGACGTCGCGTGGCACGAATACCCGATGGATCACGAAGTCTGCATGGAGGAGATCCGCGCGATCGGCGGTTTCCTGCGAACCGTGCTCGATCCCGCGCCGCGTCCGGGCAGGCCGTGACACGGCACGACCGACGAGCAGGGAGAGGCCGAACCTAGTCGGACGACCGCACGAGCACGCGGTATTCGGCGATCACGTAGTCCTCGCCGGATTCGACGATGCCCTTGGGCACGAGCAGGTAGTCCATGCCGTAGAGCATGAGCCCGTAGCTGTCGCGGAGGTCGAAGCGTGAGGGCTTCAGCGCGATCTGTACGGTGAGCCGGCCGATCGTGTTGTCGGCGGGCGAGTGCAGCAGCAGCGCGTCGACCGAGGCGGTCGGCGACGGATCCGGGCTGCCGTCGGACAGGAGTTCGTTCAGCACGACACGATTGCCGCCGCGCGACAGAAGCTCGAGCCCCACGCGTCGCCGGGTCCGGTCCAGGAGGTTGACGCGCCGCACGACACCGACCGCCCACGCGACCCCCTCGTCGAGGTAGCGCAGGCCGACGAGCTCGCCCGGGGAGATCCAGTCGCTGCGGCCCGCAGGCACGAGGGCACCGAAGCCGGCCGGGCTCTCGTCCTCGAGGTGCCAGTCCTCGAGCCGGCTCACGTCGAAATCCCAGCCGAACTCGTCCGCGTCGATCGCGGCAATCAGGTTGTCGAAACCGTGCACGACCTCGACGCGCTCCTCGGTGCCCCGCCGCTTCTCTCGCCGGGCCGGCGGGATCGGCGACCAGTAGTGGGCGAGGTGCTCCAGGACGAACACGACGTCCCGTGCGGGGTACACCCCGCCGAGATTGACCTCGATGGGGACGACCCCGGACTTCCGGATCTCCTGCGCGAGTTCCCTGAGATGGGACGCCGCTCCGCTGGGCCCGAAGTAGCGAACGGTGCGGCCCGTGCCGCCGCGTGTCGAGGCGCGCGCGGGCGCCTGGTCGGCGTCGAGATCGAACCGGAAATGCACACCCGGTGCGGGCTCCGCCCGCAGTTCGAAGAATTCCGAATACTGGGCGCAGAGACGCTCCACGACCTCGATCTGCGGCTTCTTGAGCGCATCCGTGGACGAGACCGCGAGCATCATCGCCTTCAGCATCTCGCGACGCACGGTGGACACCCCCCAGGGGCCGGCGTAGATCTCGACATCGGCCCCGGCGACGCCGTTGCGTTCGGCGACCTCGTAGACACGGGCCAGACTTCCCCAGAGCGCGGGCTCGAGCGGGGCGTAGCGCAGGAGCTGCCACTTGAGCTGAAGGTTGAACGCACGCAGCGCGCGGGCGGCGATGAGCGCCAGCCGGGGCTTGAGCGCCTGGGCCGTGGGATCCCCCGTCTCGTACATCTCGAGCATCATCCGGTAGGCGCGCGCGAGGCAGTGCCAGTAGGTTCCCGTGATGTGCGCGATGCGTGTCGCCGCCGCGGGATTCTGTGGCGGCGCGTCCAGGAATTCGCGCGTGAGCGGCTTCTGGAAGACTTTCGCGGCGCGATCGATCTCGTCGATGATCTCGAAGGCCCGGGC
Organism: Betaproteobacteria bacterium; assembly: GCA_016125475.1. Lineage (GTDB taxonomy): Bacteria > Pseudomonadota > Gammaproteobacteria > Burkholderiales. The sequence goes on along the minus strand of WGLR01000003.1, from coordinate 296,633 downwards.
GGCCGTGAGCCCCTCGGCCTCCCGAACCGAATCCAGGTGCCGGGAAAGGATCTCCAGCGCCGTGGCCGGACTGCCGTGCGGCAGGGAAACCAGCACCTGCCGCGCGGACCTCGGGTCCGCCATCGGGTGGGCAGCGTCGGAAGCGGGTTTGAGCCAGGTCAGCATGTGCGGAGTCGTCCGAATGGGTCCAAGCAGTCCCGGGAGCAGAAGCTCTCTAGCAATTTGCGCACCCCCTCGCCCCCGACGGGCACTCACTCCCCTGCGAGCGCGGCCTGACGCCCTCGCCGTACGTCGATGCCCGCCAGCAGCACGAGCCCCACGACGAAGAATACGCCCGTGCAGAGCATCGCGAGCCGGTGATCGCCACCCGTACTCCAGTTCATGAGCCCGTAGGTGATGGGTCCGAGGATCGAGGAAAGCTTGACCGCGAGCCCCCACAGCCCGAAGAACTCGGCCCGGCGATCGTCCGGACTGAAGTAGCCCACGAGCGCGCGGCCCGCGGACTGGCTCGCACCCATGCAGAGTCCCGCCAGGTTGGCCGCCACCCAGAACCAGCCCGGACTCACGGCCTGCCAGGCGACAATCGTCGTCACACACCACCCCACCAGCGTCAATGCCACGCTGCGCACGTGTCCGATCCGGTCCTGCACGTAGCCGAAACCGAACGCGCCGATCGCGGCGGTGACGTTCACGAGGAGCACCATCACGAGCGTCTCCTGCGTGCCGAAGCCCATGGCCTCCTGCGCGTAGATCGCGGCGATCGCTATCACCGTCTGCACCCCCGCCTGGTAGAACAGGATGCAGGCGAGGAAGCGGACGAGGTCCTTGAACCGTCGCGCGTGCTCCCAGGACTGGTAGAGGCGCGCAAACGCACCGGCATAAGCGCCTGCCGCAGTCTTCTGGGGGGAGGCCCGCTCCTTCATCAGCAGGAACGTCGGCACGCTCGCGACCGCGAACAGGCCCGCGGTGATGAGCATCGTGACCGGCACGAAGCGGCCGGCGTCCTCGCCGTGCGACTGCGCCCAGGCCACGTAAGCGAGACAGACGCCGAGACTCAGCAGACCACCGACATAACCGAAGGCCCAGGCCCAGCCCGAAATCTTTCCGAGCGACTCGCTGCGGGCCAGTTCCGGCAGGAATGCCGCCGTGATGTTCTCGCCCGTGCCGTAGAAGAAGTTGGAGACCACGAGCGCGATGACCGCCGTCCAGAGGTCGCCGGGCCCCGCGAAGGCGAGCGCAGCGGTCCCGAGCACGCAGCCGGCGGTCGAGACGAACAGCACACGCTTCTTGGCGGCGTGCGCGTCCGCCCACGCCCCGACGATCGGGGCCGTCACGACGATGAGCGCGTAGGAAACGGAGAGCGCCGCCGTCCAGGCGAACGTGGCCCAGGGCGCCTTGCCGGCCACGGCCGCGACGAAATACGCGTTGAAGATCGCCGTGATCACGACGGTCGTGTAGCCGGAATTCGCGAAGTCGTAGCAGGCCCAGGCCCACACCTCGACGGGCCGCACGCCCGGATTGAGATGCACCGGTTCCCGGGTCATGCGCAGCCGATCACGCCACGCTGCGCGAGCCCGTCGATGTCGTGCGCCGCATAGCCGAGCGCCTCGAGCACTTCCCGCGTGTGGGCACCGAGTGTCGGCCCCAGCCACTGCGTGTCGCCGGGCGTCGCATCGAGCTTCGGCACGATGCCCGGCAGTCTGACCTGACCGCCGCCCGGCAGCGCGAACGTCTGGATCATCTGGCGGGCGAGGTATTGCGGGTCGCGCACGATGTCGGCGATGTCGTAGATCTTGCCCGCCGGTACCTCGGCCTCGTTCAGCACGCGCAGGGCCTCGTCGAGATCGACGGAACGCGTCCAGCCGCCGATCACGCCGTCGATCTCGTCCGTGCGCGCCGTCCGGCCCGCATTGGTCGCGAGCTGCGGATCGTCCGCGAGATCCGCCCGGCCGATGGCACGCATGAACCGCTTGAAGATGCTGTCGTTGTTCGCACCGATCACGAGGTACTTGCCGTCGCGCGTCTCGTAGGTGTTCGAGGGCACGATGCCGGGCAGCGACGCCCCCGTGCGGCTGCGCACGAATCCGAACACGTCGTACTCGGGCAGCAGGCTCTCCATGAGTCCGAAGACGGCCTCGTAGAGCGCGACGTCGACGACCTGGCCGCGTCCGCCGTTCACCTCGCGATGGCGCAGCGCCATGAGCGCGCCGAATGCGCCGTACAGCGCGGCGATCGAGTCTCCGATCGACACGCCGACGCGCACCGGCGGACGGTCCGGATACCCCGAGAGGTGACGCAGCCCGCCCATGGCCTCGCCGATCGCCCCGAACCCGGGGCGATCGCTGTAGGGTCCCGTCTGCCCGTAGCCGGACAGCCTCACCATCACGAGCCCCGGATTCGCCTGCGAGAGCGCTTCCCAGCCGAGCCCCCACGACTCCAGCGTGCGCGGACGGAAGTTCTCGACGACGATGTCCGCCTCGCCCGCGAGGCGCCGCACGATCTCCTGCCCCTCTGCCGTCTTGAGATCCACCGCGACGGACTTCTTGTTGCGCGCCTGCGCGAGCCACCAGAGCGACGTGCCCTCGTGCAGCTTGCGCCACGTGCGCAGGGGGTCCCCGCCCCGCGGCGACTCGATCTTGATCACGTCCGCGCCGAACTCCGCGAGCAGACGCGAACAGAACGGACCCGCGATCAGCGTCCCGAGTTCGAGGACGCGCACGCCCGCGAGCGGCCGTTTCGCGTCCGGCGTGCCCGTCGTCACGCGTCGAATTCCCGCAGGACGGCGCCCGCCAGCGGCGTGTTCGCGACCGGCCCGTTCTCGTCCACGAGACGCGTGCCGTTCACCCACACCCCGTGCACGCCCACCGCCGGGGTGACGAGACGCGAAGCCCCGGCAGGCAGGTCGTTCACGCGGCGGGTGCGTCCGCGACCGACCGTCGCGGGATCGAAGAGGAAGAGGTCCGCGTGCGCACCCGGCGCCACCACGCCGCGCCCGCGCAGGCCGAAGAGCGCGGCGGGCTCGCCGGTCATCCGGTGTATCGCCGCCTCGAGCGACATGATTCCGGCCTCCCTGACCCAGTGTCCGAGGACGTGCACTGCGAAGCCCGCGTCGCAGAGGAATTCGAGGTGCGCCCCGGCGTCGGACAGCGAGATCAGTGCATTCGGATCGGTGAGCAGCCGTCCGACCGCGTGCTCGTCGGAATTGAGCAGTGTCGCGGCGAAATAGGTCTCGAGGTCCTCGGCGAGCGCGAGATCGAGCAGCCAGTCGAACGGCTGCCTGCCCGCCTCCGCGGCGAGCTCGGCCACGGACCGGCCCTCGAACGCGGCGTGCGCGGCGTCGCGGACCTTGAGGACCGCGACACGGTCCCACTCCCCGTTGAAGAGGCGCCGTTGCGGCCGGGCCAGTTCGTCCCGCAGGTTCGCACGGAAGTCCGCACTCGCGAGCAGCGCCCGATACGCACGGTCGTCGGCGGCCTCCATCGCGGGACGCCACGCGCGCAGGCCCTCGAAGACGTAGGGCGCCTTGAGCGTGAATTCCATGGTGAGCGGGCACGCCGACACCGCGCCGCGAATGACGTGATCGCGGGCACGCGCGTCCCCCATGCTTTCCAGATCCTCGAAGACGGCCTCGGGCGTCACGTTGCTGTGCAGCAGCGCCGCGATCACGAAGGGCCTGCGCGCCGCCGCGGCCCATGCCTCGAACCGCGGCACGCGTTCGTTCGCGTCCTTCGTCATCATGAACACGCCGCGGCCGGCCTCGCCGAGCGCGCCCGTGAGCGCGAGCATCTCGTCCTCGTCCGCGAGACGCGACGGCATCGGAATCCCGCCCTCCCCGTTGTGCTGCGACGACGTCGTCGTGGAGAAGCCGACCGCCCCGGCACGCAGGGCCTCCAGCACGACCTCGCGCATCGCGGCGATCTCGTCCGGCGTGGCCGCCCGCTTCGATGCCTGGTCGCGAAGTGCCCAGGTCCGCACGGACGAGTGGCCCACGAACACGGCCACGTTCACGCCGACACCGCGACGCTCGAGAAACGAGAGATATTCCGGGAACGTCTCGAACTCCCACCGCACGCCCGACGTGAGCGCCGCGAGCGACATGCCCTCGACGTGGGTGAGATTGCGCATCGTGATGTCCCGGTCGGCGGGTCGGCACGGTGCGAGCGTGAAGCCGCAGTTGCCCATGATCACGGTCGTGACGCCCAGCGACGGCGACGGTGACACGAACGGATCCCAGGTGACCTGGGCATCGTAGTGCGTGTGCGTGTCGACGATACCCGGGGCGAGGATCAGGCCCTGCGCGTCGATCGTTTCCCGTGCGGGCCCGGAGACGTCGCCCACCGCCCGTATGAAACCGCCCTCGACCGCGACGTCACCGGCGCAGGCGGGGCGCCCCGTTCCGTCGACGATGCGCGCGTTCCTGATGATGAGATCGAACATTGCTCCTTCCTTGCATTTCCTGGCCCGGTCCCGGGCATGCATTTCACCAATCCGGACGGTCCGTCGGGACACCCGAGCGCATACAATTCCGCGCATGCCCGCACACCGCCCGCTCTCACTTCTTCTCGCCTGCATCCCGCTCTTCTGCGCGGCCGCCGACGTGCCGCCGCCGCACGGGAAATCCGGCAGCCCGGACGCCGCACAGAAGGTCCAGGAAGGCAACGTCTCCCAGTGGCTCGAGTACTACCGTCGCGAGCACGGGGTGCGGCCTGCCTCGCCTCCCGACACGGACGAACGCGCACGCAAGGACGGGACGCCTCCGCCGACTCCGGCGCGATGAAACCTCAGTGCGGCGTGCCCGGCCGTTCGTCTCCCGCACGCGTCCGCGGCTCCGCGTGTCCCTCCGATGCGTGCGTCAGATAGAGCGCAAGGCCCACGAGCGCGATGCTCGCACCGAGGTACAGCAGGTCGAGCACGCCGGTGAGCTGCATCTTCACCGCGTGTTCGAAGAGCTTCACGACGAGGATCATCAGGATGACCTTCGCGAGCCGGGTCTTGAGGTCGTCCAGCGTCTCGATCACGAGGATCTTGCTCGACGCGCGCGAGCCGCGGGCCTCGTCGATGTCGCTCACGAACAGTTCGTACAGCCCGAGCGCGAAGATCAGCATCACGGTCGCGAGAAGGTAACCGTCCACGACCTCCACGATGTGCGTGACCGTGTCGTCGTGCAGCGCCTTGCGCTCGGCCGCGCTCATGAGCGGATTCGCGTAGTCGACGATGTGCGCGATCGCGTACCAGACGTCGACCGTCGTGATGTAGAACACGCCGATGGCAGCGACCATGCTCGCGACGACCGCGACCACCACCACGAACCGGCTGTTCCAGAGCGTGCGCTCGAAGATGCGTTCGATCATCCCGTGACTCCCGGCCCCTGCGGCCAGACGCGCGATTATCGCGGAAACGGCAGGCCGGCGTGCGCGGGAACGCCGCGCAGGAAACGGATCACGAAAAAAAAGCCTGCCACGCGGGCAGGCTTGAAGTCACGGAGGATCTCGGTGGGCGACCGGACTCCGGAGATCCGGACTCCGGTCGTCACCGATCATGTCATTCGCAAGGGGCGTGCCCGGAATCATCTTGCGCATATTCATGGTGTTGCGATCATTCACCCGGACGCCACGGCTCCACGCAGGTGCGTCACGACCGCAGGCGCACCAAAACGGACCCCGCGCAGCTCACCGAATGCGGTACTTCTCGATCACGTCCCGGTCGACCTCGACGCCCAGACCGGGACGCTGCGGGATGTCGATCCAGCCGCCCTGCTGCGTGACCGGTTCCCGGACGAGCAGCTGCCGGAACGGATGGGACGAGCGGTCATACTCGAAGATGGGCTCTTCCGCGAACACGTTGTGGTGGGCGACGGGCACGGCGGCGATGAGCTGCAGCGAGGCGGCCTGCGCGATGGCCGAGCCCCACACGTGCGGATTGATCTGGACGCCGTGCGCCTGTGCGAGCGCGATCACGTGACGGCACGCACTGAATCCGCCGACGGAGCCCAGGTCGGGCTGCGCGATGTCGACCGCGCCCGCGCCGAGGAAGTCGCGGAAGCCGTAAAGCGTGTGCTCGTTCTCGCCACCCGCGATCGGCATGGGAAGCCGGTCGCGCACCTCTCGGTAGCCGCCGATGTGTTCCGGTGCGACGGGCTCCTCGTACCAGCGCAGGTCGTAATCCGCGAGGCCGTACCCGAGACGGATGGCGTCCGCGACGCCGTACGCGTGGTTGGTGTCCACCATGAGCGTCACGCCGCGACCCGCGAGGCTGCGCCCCACCTCCTTCATGACCTGGAGGTCGTCCGCGAGGCCGTACCCCAGCTTGACCTTCATGGCGCGGAAGCCCGCCTCGAAATGCGCGATCGCCTCCTCGCCGAGACGGGACGCCTCGCCCTGTCCCGTAATGCGGTAGAAGCCGGTTGCATACGCCTGCACGCGCGTGCGGAACGCACCGCCGAGGAGTCTGTGCACGGGCACGCCATAGGCCTGTCCGGCAATGTCCCACAACGCGATGTCGATCGCGCTGATGCCCGCGGTGACGGATCCCTTCCTGCCGTAGTCGCGGGTCGCGTGGTACATGCGGTGCCAGAGCACCTCGGTGGCGAGCGGATCCTCGTTCATGAGAAGCGGCTTGAGGGCGGACTCGATCACGGCCGCAGCGATCTGGGGCGGCTCCAGTCCCTGGGCGAACGCTTCGCCCCAGCCCGTGATGCCCTCGTCCGTGACGACCTCGACGAGCGTGGCCGAGCGTGAACGGACCCACCCCTGGGAGAACGCGAAGGGCGTCTCGAGCGGCGTCCGCAGCGGATGTACATTGATGTCGACGATTTTCATGGCATGAGATTCTTGGTGGTTGTGCGCGACGGCAGGCGATGGTGCCGGTGCGAGTATCCCTCAGAAGCTCCCGCCGTGCGGGCGGACCACGCCGTGAGGCGTGGCGCACGGGTCACGCGGCACGCAGGGCATCGACGATCGCGAGGCGCGCCGCCCGGGCGGCGGGCAGGACACCCCCGACCAGCCCCATGGTCGCCGCGAACCCGAGCGACGCCACCGTGATGCCCGGTGTCAGACGGAAGCTGAACGCGATCTCGGAAAACGACTGCCAGTTCATCGTGGAGATCGTGACCAGCTGCATCGCCGAGGCCGCCGCCACCCCGACGACGCCGCCGGCGAGCCCGAGTGCGACCGCCTCCACGAGGAACGCGGTGAGGATGCTCCCGCGCTGGAACCCGAGGGCACGCAGCGTCCCGATCTCCGCCGTGCGGTTCGCGACCGACGCGTACATCGTGATCATCGCGCCGATCACCGCGCCGATCGAGAAGATGACCGAGAGCGTGAGCCCGAGGATCCGGATGAAACGAGCGAGCGTCTCGGACTGTTCCGCGTAGAACACCGCCTCGCGCTTCGCCTCGACCGTGAGCCTCGGGTCGGATTCGAGAGCGTCCTCGAGGCGGGGAAATGCCGTGGTGTCGTTCAGGCGGAGGACCACGGAAGAGAACATCGTGCGCCGGAACGCCTGCATCATCTGGTCGGAGTCGCCCCAGATCTCGGAATCGAAGCCGCTTCCACCTGCATCGAAGAGGCCGACCACCGTCCACTCGCGCATGCCGAACTTCATGCGCTGGCCGAGGGAGGTGCCCTGGAACCTTTCCGCGATGCCCCGCCCCACGATGATCTCCGAGCTGCCGGGCCGGAACGTCCGTCCTTCGACGATGCGCACCTGGGGACGCAGCGTGAGGGCAGCGGGCCCGACACCGCGGATCACGACGTTCGACGGCCCGCCCGAGCCGCGCTTGTCGAGCGAGATCAGGACGACGACCTCCTTCGAGACGAGTGGCGCACCGTCCGGCCCGAGCGCGACCTCGGGCCGGCTCTCCACGACGTTGGCCTGGGCACGGTCCACGGTGCTCTGGACTTCGGTGCCGGCTGCCCGGCGGATGACGAGCGCGTTGTCGTAGCTGCCCGTGCCGACCAGCGTGTCGCGCAGGCCCTGCTCCAGCATGAGCACGGTCGCGAACACGAACACGACGAGCGCCATCCCGCCCGCCGTGAGCGCGGTCGTGAGCTTGCGTGCCCAGAGATTGCGGACGTTGTAGGAGAGCGGGAGGGGCATGGGGTTCGGGGTTCGGGGTTCGGGGTTCGGGGTTCGGGGTTCGGGGTTCGGGGCACACTGCCCCCGCGTCAGCGCACGACGCCCCCTCCCCCGCGACGCGGGGGAGGGCTGGGGTGGGGGCATTCACGTACCCCCCTACCCGCCTTCCCCCGCAAGCGGGGGGAGGCGCACCTATCGCCCCTCGCCTATCGCCTATCGCCTTTGACCCATCATCCCACCGCCCGCAGCCCCTCCGCGATCCCCACGCGCGCCGCACGGATCGCCGGAGCGATCGCGGCGACGACCCCCACGGTCACCGCGCAGGCGGCCTGCAGCAGCACGGTGCCCTCGGAGACGTTGAACACCGGAAACAGCGATCCCATCGCCTTGCCGAATCGCGCCGCGACGGGAAAGGTCGCGGCGATCCCGATCGCGCCGCCGATCAGTGCGATCGCGAGCGACTCGCCGAACACGAGCGCGCCCACGCGACCCGGGCCGAAACCCAGCGCCTTCAGCGTCGCGTATTCGGCCGAACGCTCGCGCGAACTCATGGCCATGGTGTTCGCCATGACGGCCATGATGATGAAGATCACGAGGTAGGAGACGATGCGGATCGCGACGACGATGGCCTCCGTCATCGAAACGAAGCCGAGCTGGAAGGCCTTCTCGGTCTCGGTGAGCGTCTCGGCGAGCGAATTGCGGAACTGCTCGTCGATCGTCCGCGAGATCTCGGCTGCCCGGTCGGGATCGTCTATGCCGACCACGTACACCCCGACTGTGTCCGCGCGACGCGGGAACAGCTGCCGCACGCGCTCGTTGAGGTACTCCCAGTGGAAGAAGAACTGCGAGGTGTCGGTCTTCCGGTCCTTTCCGTCGTAGATGCCGCGCACCACGAACGTCCAGTTGCCCGCGTAGATCGTGCCCCGGAGCGGCACGATGTCGCCCACCTTCCACCCGTACGTGTCCGCGAGCTTGCGCCCCACGATCGCGCCCTTCCGGTCTCGCAGGAAGGCCTTCATGTCGTCCTCGCGAACGACGTATTCGGGATAGAGCCGGAAGTACGTTTCCCCCGCCACCGCGAACTGCGGAAAGAAGTTCCGCTCCGATACGTACACGCCGCCGAACCAGTTCGCGGTCGACACGGCGGTCACGCCGTCCACGCGCCGGATCTTCTCCCGATAGGTGATGGGAAGCGGGAACGAGAGCGAGACCGCGTTGCGCGTCACCAGGCGGGTGGACGAGGCACCTTCCGCGCCCGCGTACCAGGCGTCGACCACGGTGCCCAGCAGCCCGAACGCCAGTACCGCGACCACGAGTCCGACGATCGTGAGCACGGTCCGCAGCTTGTGGCGCAGGGCGTTGCGGATCACGAGGCGCAGGAGCACGGTGCAGGACCTCCGCGATGCCGGGCGTGCCTACGGCGCGTCCGTCTCGGTCCGGATCATCCCCTTCTCGAGGTGAACGACGGACCGGGCACGTTCGGCCGCACGCTGATCGTGCGTGACCATGATGATCGTCTTTCCGGCCTCCGCGTTGAGCCGCACCATGAGGTCCAGAATCTCGCCCGCCGCGACGCGGTCCAGGTCGCCCGTGGGCTCGTCCGCGACGATGAGTGTCGGATCCGTGATGATCGCCCGCGCGATCGCGACGCGCTGCTGCTGGCCGCCGGAGAGCTCGGAGGGATAGTGCGTCATGCGGTCCGCGAGCCCGACCATCGACAGCGCGAGTTCCGCCCGCCGGCGGCGATCCCCTCGCCCGAGGGGTGTGAGCAGGAGCGGCAGCTCGACGTTCTCCGCGGCCGTCAGCACGGGCATCAGGTTGTAGAACTGGAAGATGAATCCGATGTGCTGCGCGCGCCACCGCGCGAGTTCGGCCTCGCGCAGCCGCACGATCTCCGTGCCGTTCACGCGCAGGGTCCCGCGGTCGGGCTTGTCGATGCCCGCGATGATGTTGAGCAGGGTGCTCTTGCCCGATCCGGAGGGCCCCATGAGCGCGATGAAGTCCCCTGCGCCGATGTCGAGGTCGAGCGCCTCGAGCACGGGCACGATCTGCCCCCCGCGACGGTAGGACTTCGCGAGCCCGCGGATCTCGACGACCGGATCGTTCACGGCCCGCTCAACGCACGATCGCCTTCACCCGGGTGCCGTCCCGGATCTCGCCGGCCGGTTTCAGCACGACCTTCTGCCCGGTCGCGAGGCCGGAGGCGATCTCGACGAGGTCGCCGATCCTCGCGCCGGCACGCACCGGCGTCGCGCGCGCGACACCGTTCTCGATCACGTAGACGACGGTGGCGCCGTCGCGCTGCAGGACCGCGCTCGCGGCGACCGCGGTCCGGGCCTCGCGCTGCTCCGGCGTCACGTCGCGGGACAGGAACGTCACCTTGGCGCTCATCTCGGGCAGGACGGCCGGATCGATCTTCAGGAACCGCACCTTCGTGGTGACGGTCGCCTTCGCGCGGTCCACGGTCGGCACCATTCGCGACACCACGCCCTGGAAACGCCGGTCGGGAAGCGCGTCGAGCTGAATCTCGACGGGCTGGTCGGTGTGGACCCTGGAGAGATTGGACTCCGAGACGTCCGCCTCGACCTCGAGCGTCGACATGTCCGCCATCGTGACCACCGCGCCCTTCGTGTCGAGTGCCGAGGAGAACGGCGTCACGACATCCCCCACGTTCGCGCTCTTCGTGAGCACGACACCGTCGAACGGCGCGCGGATGAGTGTCTGCTCGACGCTGATCTCCGCCGATCGCAGGCTGGCGCGCGCCACGCCGACCGACGCCTCGAGCGAGCGCGCGGCCGCGGCGGCCTTGTCGACCCGCGCGACGGCCTCGTCGTGGACGGACTGCGAGACGAAGTTCTGCGCGAGAAGCTCGGTCGACCGATTCAGGTTCCGGCGCGCGTCCGCGAGTTCCACGCGCGCCTGCTCGAGATTCGCACGGGCCACCTTGAGGCCTGCCGCGGCCTGATCACGCGCGGCCCGAACGTCCTCGCTCTCCAGTCGCGCGATCACCTCGCCCGCCCGCACACGAGTGCCCTCCGCGACCCCGAGCCACTCGAGCCTGCCGGTCGCCTTCGAGGCGACCGATGCCTTGCGCTGCGCGACGACGTAGCCCGTCGCCGTGAGCACCGCGAAGCTCTGGTACGGAAACGCGGTCGTGACGGTCGCCTGCTCGACGTCCACCGGCGCATTGCGCAGCCGCTCGAGCGCCCAGCCGCCTCCGACGAGAAGCAGGCCGCCCGCCAGGACCACCGTCACGGTGCGACGCCAGCGGGACCCGCGGGTCCTCGCGAGCATGCCGTCCTCGCCACGCGCGAGCTTCAGTCGGGAGAGATCGGTTTCCGCCAAGCAGGGTCTCCGGAATGCGTGTTGTCGTCATGGCCCCCGGGGGACACCCCGCGGGCAGGCGCGTCGCTCGCGGGAGGCACCGACCGTGCGCCCCGCGAGTGATTCGACGCGGCACCGGCTCTACAGCACCGGATCGCGCTCGGGCGTGGCCGAGATCTTGTGGATGCTCAGGTCGGCGCCGTTGAACTCCGCCTCCTGGTCGAGACGGATGCCGACCAGCGCCTTGATGGCTCCATAGACCGCGAACCCGCCGACAAGTGCGACCACCACGCCCAGCAGCGTCCCGGACAGCTGCGACAGGAACGTCACGCCACCGAGCCCTCCGAGCGCCTTCAGGCCGAAGATTCCGGCAGCGATGCCGCCCCACGCCCCGCACAAACCGTGCAAGGGCCAGACGCCGAGGACGTCGTCGATGCGCCACCGGTTCTGCACGATCGGAAAGAGGTACACGAACAGCGCCCCCGCGACGGCCCCGGTCGCGAGCGCCCCCACCGGGTGCATGAGATCGGAGCCCGCGCACACGGCGACCAGACCCGCGAGCGGGCCGTTGTGCACGAAGCCCGGGTCGTTCCTGCCCAGCACGAGCGCGACCAGGGTCCCTCCGACCATGGCCATGAGCGAGTTCACCGCGACGAGTCCGCTGATGTGGTCGAGGGTCTGCGCCGACATGACGTTGAACCCGAACCACCCGACGGTGAGTATCCACGCACCGAGCGCGAGAAACGGGATGCTGGACGGCGGATGCGAGGCGATGCCACCGTCCTTGTGGTAACGCCCGCGGCGCGCCCCGAGCAGCACGACGGCGGCCAGCCCGATCCATCCCCCGACGGCATGCACCACGACCGAACCGGCGAAATCGTGGAACGCGGCCCCGAAATGCCCGGCGAGCCAGTCCTGGACACCGTAGTGACCGTTCCACGCGATGCCCTCGAAGAACGGATAGACGATGCCCACGAGGAGCGCGGTCGCGAGGAGCTGTGGATAGAAACGTGCGCGTTCGGCGATTCCGCCCGACACGATCGCGGGAATCGCCGCCGCAAAGGTCAGCAGAAAGAAGAACTTGGTGAGTTCGTAGCCGTTCGCCGCGACGAGGTGGTCGGCACCCACCATGAAGCTGGTCCCGTAGGCCACCGAGTAGCCCACGAAGAAGTACGCGAGGGTCGACACGCCGAAGTCGGTCAGGATCTTGACCAGGGCGTTGACCTGGTTCTTGCCACGAACCGTTCCGAGTTCGAGGAAGGCGAAGCCGGCGTGCATGGCAAGCACCATGATCGCGCCGAGAAGTACGAACAACACGTCGCCGTGACGGGCGGTTTCCACGGAAAGAACCTCCAATTCGATCGTTTCTTGGTCTGGCTGAGCCGCGAGGGCGGCGCGTATGATGCCTCATCGGGGTGCAGGAATGGGCGGGAGTGCGCCACGAATGGGCATCACGCCGGCCGCGGCGCCCCGTTCGGGTGCGGCGGGACACTCCGGCCACGCCCCGAATCCCTCGCGTCGGAGGGATGACCGGCCGCAAACACGGTGGGATAATCGCCGCCAAGGAAGCAGCGCAGCATTCCATGACCATGCCCGCGCCCGCGAGGGCCGACCCCGTCGATCGCAAGCTCGACCTCGAGTCCGTCCTCACGGACCTCGTGAGCGACGGCCTCGCGTCCGCCGAGCAGGCACGCGAACTCCGCGCGAACCCCGCGTCGAAGCGCGCTTCCGTGCATCCGCTCGTGCTGGTCGCCGACCAGAAGTGGCCCGATCCCCGCACGCCGAAGAAGCTCCTGCACCTCGAGGCCCTGACCGAGTGGCTGGCCGGACGCGTCGGGCTGCCCTACCTCCACATCGACCCGTTCAAGATCGATTTCGCCGCGGTCACGAAGGTCATGTCGAACGCGTACGCGACGCGTTTCCGGATCCTGCCGGTACAGGTCGACACGCGGGAGTGCGTGATCGCGACGAGCGAGCCGTTCCTGCGGGAGTGGGAACGCGAGCTCGCGCGGGTCCTGCGTCTGGAGATCCGTCGCGTCCTCGCGAACCCGCGCGACATCGAGACCTACCAGGTCGAGTTCTACAATCTCGCGCGCTCCGTGCAGGGCGCGCAGAACCAGAAGCGTGCCGAGTTCAACGACATCACGAACTTCGAGCAGCTGGTCCAGCTCGGCAGTCGCGGCAACGTCGACGCGAACGACCGCCACATCGTCCACATCGTCGACTGGATCTTCCAGTACGCGTTCGAGCAGCGCGCGAGCGACATCCACATGGAACCCCGCCGGGACGTGGGCAACGTGCGGTTCCGCATCGACGGCGTGCTGCACCAGGTCTACCAGATCCCCACGCCCGTGATGGCCGCGATGACGAGCCGCATCAAGATACTCGGGCGGATGGACGTCGTGGAGAAGCGGCGCCCGCAGGACGGTCGCATCAAGACGGTCACGCCGGACGGCTCCGAAGTCGAACTGAGACTCTCGACCATGCCGACCGCGTTCGGCGAGAAGCTCGTGATGCGCATCTTCAACCCCGACGTCATCGTGAAGGACTATCGGGCGCTCGGCTTCTCCGAGGAGGACCGGGCCCGCTGGTCGCAGATGACCACCCAGCCTCACGGCATCGTGCTGGTCACGGGCCCGACCGGCTCCGGCAAGACGACCACGCTCTATTCCACGCTGAAGCTGCTCGCCACGGCGGACGTGAACGTGTGCACGATCGAGGATCCGATCGAGATGGTCGAGCCCGCGTTCAACCAGATGCAGGTGCACCACTCCATCGGGCTCGACTTCGCCTCCGGCGTGCGCACGATGCTGCGCCAGGATCCCGACATCATCATGATCGGCGAGGTGCGCGATCTCGAGACGGCCGAGATGGCCATCCAGGCCGCGCTGACGGGCCATCTGGTCCTCACCACGCTGCACACGAACGACGCGCCCGCCGCCATCACGCGCCTGCTGGACATCGGCGTGCCTCCCTACCTGCTGCACTCGACGATCCTCGGCGTGATGGCCCAGCGGCTCGTGCGCACGCTCTGCCCCCACTGTCGCGAGGCCGGCACCATCGACGACGAAGCCTGGAAGGCCCTCATCTCGCCCTGGAAGGCGGACAAGCCGCAGCAGGTCTACTACGCACGCGGCTGCCTCGAGTGCCGCATGACGGGCTACATGGGCCGGGTCGGGATCTACGAGATCATGCTGCTCTCCGCCGGCCAGCGAAAGCTCATCGTGCCGATGGCCGACCTCGCCGAGATCCGGGAGCAGGCCTACCGGGACGGCATGAAGCCGCTGCGGATCAGTGGCGCCATGAAGGTCGCGCAGGGCGTCACGACGGTGGACGAGGTGCTCAAGGCCGCCCCGCCGGTCTCGTCGGACACGCGACCGCGCGAGAAGAACCGGGAGCGGACCCGCACGTGAACGAGCCCGGCACCATGTCCCGGACACGCAGAAGCCCGCGCGCATGGATAGGCAGCGGCCTCGTCGCGGTTGCCTGGTTCGCCACGGCGCTCGCGGCATACAGGTTCGCGCCGACGTTTCCGGCCATGGCCGCCGTGTGGCCGGCATCGGGGATCGCGGTCGGTGCGATGCTGATCCTCAGGCGCCAGGCCCTCCCCGGCATCTTCATCGGCGCATGGGCGTTCGCGCTGTATGCCGGCATCGGCCCGGGCGTCGCGATCGTGAGCGCCGCCGGCGCAGTGGCCGAAGCCGCCCTCGCGTGCTGGATCCTGAGGCGCCTGCGCGTGCGATCGAGGATGGCCCGCACGCGTGATGCACTCGGATTCGCGTTCGGCTGCGCACTGCTCGCGCCACTGCCCGCTGCCGTGCTCGGCCCCGTGACCCTGCTGCACTCGACGGCGTTCTCGCCGGGCGTCCTGCTTGCGGCAGTCTCGATCTCGTGGATGGCCCACACGCTCGGGATTCTCGCGCTCGTTCCCGCGATTCTCGCCTGGCGGGTCGTCCCCGCACGGTCCCGCCCGCGCAAGCGCGACGCGCTGCGGACGTCGATGCTGCTGCTCGTGCACACGACACTGTCGGCACTCGTGTTCAGCGGCGTTCTGATCGACTGGGTCGGCCAGGCCACGGTCGCGTACCTCGTTCTGCCCGTGATGGTCTGGATCGCGCTTTCGTGCGGACTTCGGGCGGTCACCGCGAGCGGCCTCATTCTCGTGACCATGGGCACGCTCGCGCTGAGTCACGGCACCGGCCCCCTCATGCATCCGCAGTCGTTCGGCAGCCACGTGCTGATGTTCACCTTCCTGTCCGTCGCACTCGTGACCTCCCTGATGGTGAGCGCCCTCGCGACGGAACGACGGATCAGCGGCCTCAAGCTTCGCAGGAGTCTCGAGCGCTTCGTCGCACTGACGTCCCTGTCGGCCGACGCGTTCTGGGAAGAGGACTCGGACGGCACGCTGCGTCTCGTGGCGGAATACGGGACCGAACTGCAGGGCTCGCCGAATCTGGACGCCATGCTTCCCCGGACACGCGCCGAGCTCTCTGCCGAGATCATCCCCGAGGACCGCGCCCGGCACGAACGGGCCGTGGCGCACCGCGAGTCGTTTCGCGACGTCCGCCTCGCGCGCCGCGCACGCGCGGGCGGGCAGCTGCACGTCTCGATCAGCGGCGAGCCGATGTTCGCGGACGACGGCTCGTTCACCGGCTATCGCGGCACCGCGCGCGACATCACGCTCCAGCGCCGCGCCGAACAGGAGATCGCCCAGTCGCAGCGCTTTCTCGGTGCCCTGATCAACGCGATACCGAGCCCGGTGCTCGTCAAGGACTCCCATCACCGCTATCTCGCCGCGAACCGCGCGTTCGAGGCGTTCTTCCAGCGACCGCCCGCGGAGATCCTGGGGCGCGACGACCACGACTTCTTCTCGCCCGAGCAGGCCGCGTACTTCGTCGAGACCGACGACCGCGCACTCGCCGGCGACCTCGACGTCACCTACGAACAGCCCTATCTCATCAACGGCCGCACCACGTGGATGGCCGTGCAGAAGCGCGGACTCACCGCTCCCGACGGCACGCGTGTGCTCGTCCTGCTGCTGAACGACGTCACCGCGCGTCGCGACGCGGAGGAACGGCTCAAGGCGAGCGAACAGCGCTTCCGCAGCCTCACGGAACTTTCCGCTGACTGGTACTGGGAACAGGACGCCGAATTCCGTTTCACCTACGTCTCGCCGACCGCCGTAGGGAACATCATCGTCGGTCTCGACGAGGTGATCGGCAGGACGCGCTTCGATGCCGACTTCGAGTGGGAATCCGATGCCGTGAAGGCAGCCCACCGGCGCACGCTCGAGAATCGCGAGCCGTTCCGGGATCTCGTGCTGCGCGCCCGCAGTTCGGGCCACTGGGGCCTCACGAGCGGGGAACCCGTGTTCGGGGCGGACGGACGCTTCCTGGGCTATCGCGGCGTGGGTCGGGACATCACCAAGCTCAAGCAGGTGGAGCGCCAGCTGCGGGAGAGCGAGGCGCGCTTCCGGGACTTCGCGGAGGCCGCGAGCGAGTTCGTCTGGGAGAGCGACGCGCAGGGCCGCTACACGTTCCTGTCGTCCAAGGTTCGCGACGTGCTCGGATACACGAGCGACGAACTCGTCGGACGCACCCCGCAGGATCTCATGCCGCCCGGAGAGGCCGAGCGCGCGCTGCGGTGGCTCGAGGACAACACGCGCGAGGACGGCAGCTACCGGGAATTCGAACACCGCTGGCTCACCCGGGCCGGGACCACCGTCTGGGTCACCGTGAACGCGGTCGCGATCCACGACGACGACGGGGCCGTCGTCGGACACCGCGGAACGGTGCGCGACGTGACGGACCGCAAGCAGGCCGAGGAACGCATCAGCCAGCTCGCGACGCGTGATCCGCTCACGGGCCTGCCGAACCGCCTGCTGCTGCACGACCGCCTCGATCAGGGTCTGCTCAATGCGCGCCGAAGCCGGCAGGCGCTCGCACTGATGTTCCTGGATCTCGACCGCTTCAAGAACATCAACGACTCTCTGGGTCACGACGTCGGCGACCTGCTCCTGAAGGAGGTCGCCTCCCGCATGCAGGGCTGCCTGCGCAAGGGCGACACGCTCTCCCGGCTGGGCGGCGACGAGTTCGTCGTCACGGTGGAAGGCCTGCAGCACGCCGAGGACGCCGCGCAGGTCGCGCGCAAGATTCTCACGGCCCTCGCGCGGCCGATGGAAATCGCGGGCCACACGCTCACGACGTCCTGCTCGATCGGCATCAGCATCTATCCGTCCGACGCCGACGACGTGCCCACGCTCATGAAGAACGCGGACACCGCGATGTACCACGCGAAGGAAAAGGGCCGTCGCAACTACCAGTTCTTCTCGCGCGAGATGAACATCCGCGCGGTGGAACGGCACGATCTCGAGACCGCCCTGCGACTCGCGCTGGACCGCGACGAGTTCGTGCTCTACTACCAGCCCCAGGTCGACATCGCGTCGGGACGCCTCGCGGGGGTGGAGGCGCTGCTGCGCTGGCGACACCCGAAGAAGGGCATCGTGCTGCCCTCGACGTTCATCGAGGTGGCGGAGGAAACCGGCCTCATCGAAGCGATCGGGCTCTGGGTCCTGCGCAACGCCTGCGAGCAGTGCAAGGCCTGGCAGGACAGGGGCTATCCCGCCGTGCGGGTCGCCGTGAACGTCTCGGCCCGGCAGTTCACGCACCCCACCGAGTTCGCGCGAAACGTGCAGCGCACGCTCGCACGGACGGGGCTGGACCCGACCTGTCTCGAACTCGAGATGACCGAATCCGTGATCTGGCGCACGGCCGACGACAGCGTGCAGGCCTTCCGGCGCCTCGGCAAGCTCGGCACCCGCCTCGCCGTGGACGACTTCGGCACCGGCTATTCCTCACTTTCGAATCTCAAGCAGCTGCCGATCGACACGCTGAAGATCGACCGTTCTTTCGTGCGCGACGTCGACAGCGACAAGGACAGCGACGTGATCATCGCGACCATCATCGGCATGGCCCACAGCCTGGATCTGCGCGTCACCGCCGAGGGGGTGGAGAATCTCGGCCAGCTCTCTGCGCTGAAGCGTCTCGGGTGCGACGAGTATCAGGGCTTCCTGTTCAACAAGCCCGTGCCCGCGGAGGAACTCGCGCGGCGCTATCTCGCCCCGAGACAGCTGAATTTCGGGGCCTGAACCATTCCATGGCGGCCCGGCCGCCGTCGAACTCCGGTGTCCCGCCGGCCGGTCCTGGTGGTGGTCAGGCCGCCCGCCGCCGTACCACTGCCCCGACGACGCCGATACCCGCCAGGAGCAGCGCCCAGGTCTCCGGCTCGGGCACCGCGGCCACGTTCGTGACGCGGAGCGTGACGTCGTTCGGGTTGTAGCTCGCACTGAACGTGACGCCGTCGAACACGAGGGACCCGTCGTTCACGAAGGTGCCCGTCTCGCTGCCGAACGTGATGACCTGGAACGTGTCGTCGAGCGACGGACGGTATCCGCCGAGGAAATGCACGGCCAGGCTCCCTCCGGCCCCGAGATCCGTGACACCGTTCACGGACAGCACGCCGAAGCTGTCCAGGGCAGCGATGCCGAAATCGAGCGTGCCCGCGTTGGCGAACGCCTGGTTGAGCCGCAACGTGCCACTGTTCAGGACGATCGTGCCGGTCGACGTGTTGCTGAAGGTCAGCGCCACGACGCTGGTGCCCGTTCCCGCGCTCTTCACGAGCACGCCCTCGTTCACGAAATTGCCACCGTAGGAATTGCGGATGTCGACGTCACCCTGCAGGTCGTAGGTGCCCTGGTTCGTGAGCGTGTGACTGCCATAGAGGTAGAGGTGGTCCGTGGCCACGATCGTGCCGGCGTTCGTGAGGCTGCCATTCACGTACTTGCCGCCACCGGCGCGAAGCGCCAGCGTGTTGCCCGCGCTGTTCGTCCAGTCGCCGGTCAGGTAGCCCGACTTCCAGATCACGGGCCCGTTCATGACCGCCCCCGTTCCCGCGAACGTGCCGGGACTGTCGAGCGTCACGGTGCTCTCCGTGGAGAAGCCACCCTGGAAGCTCGCACTGCTCGAGACGATCACCGGCCCCGGCCCCCTGAAACGGGTTCCGTCCTTGAACGTCGCGTCACCGTGATTGAACTCGAGGGTGCCTGACTGAACATCGACGATGCCCCCGTTGTTCGTGAACGTGAGGTTCACCGAACTCGTCCCGCCCCCCGCACTCTTCCGCAGGGTACCGTCGTTCACGAAGAATCCGCCATAGGCGTTCAGGAGGTTCACGTCACCCTGGAGGTCGTACGTGCCCGCGTTGGTGAGCGTATGGCTCCCGTAGACGTAGAGGTCGTCGGTGGCCGCGATCGTGCCGCGGTTGTCGAGATCGCCGTTCAGGTACTTCTTGGCGCCTGACCGGAAATTGAGCATGTTCCCGAGCGGGTTGGTCCAGTCGCCGGTCAGGTACCCGGCCGTCCAGTCGACGGTCCCGTTGACGACCGCGCCCGAGCCCGTGACGGTACCGCCGGTCAGCGAGAGGTTGTCCTCCGCCGTGAAACTGCCGTTGAAGGTCGCACTGCTGCTCACGACCACCTGCCCCGGGCCCTCGAAACGGGTGCCGTCACCGAAGACGGCGTCGCCGTGGCCGAATTCCATCGTGCCGGACCGAACCTCGATGATTCCGTCCATGGCGTTCGTGAACGTGAGCGATACCGCGCTCGTGCCGGTCCCGGCACTCTTGCGCAGCGTTCCGTCGTTCACGAAGAATCCGCCATACGCATTCTGGAGGTTCAGGTCCCCCTGGAGGTCGTAGACGCCTTCGTTCGTGAGCGTGTGGCTCCCGTACACGTAGAGGTCGTCCGTGGCGGCGACAGTCCCCCGGTTCAGGAAGTTTCCGTTCAGGTACTTCGCCTTGCCGGGCTCGATGCGGAACAGGTTTCCCGTCGGATTGGTCCAGTCGCCGGTCAGATATCCCGCGGTCCACCTGACCGTGCCCGCGATCACCGCCGCCGATCCGTCTACCGTGCCACCGGTGAGCGAGAGATTGTCCGCCACGGTGATCGTGCCGTTGAAGCTCGCATTGGAACTCACGACGATGAGCCCCGGGCCCTCGAACCGCGCCCCGTCGGCGAAGACGGCATCGCCGTGGCCGAACTCGATCGTGCCGGTCTGCGCCTCGACGATGCCAGACGTACCGTTCTCGAACGAGAGCATCACGGAACTCGTGCCGGAGCCGGCACTCTTCCTGAGCGTGCCGTCGTTCACGAAATGTCCGCCGTACGCGTTCTTGATGCTCACGTCGCCCTGGAGGTCGTACATGCCCGCGTTGGTGAGTGTGTGGCTTCCGTACAGATAGAGGTCGTCCGTGGCCGCGAGCGTCCCCTGGTTGTCGAAACCGGCGTTCACATACTTGACGGCACCGGACATCACGTTCAGTGAATTTCCGGACGGGTTGGTCCAGTCTCCGTTGAGTGTTCCGCCCTTCCAGTCGACGACACCGTTGACGATGGCCCCCGACCCGGTGATCGTCCCGCCGGTCAAGGAGAGGTTGTCCGCCGTCGTGAAGCTTCCGCTGAACGTCGCGTTGGCGCTCACGACGATGAATCCCGGTCCCCTGAACTCGGTGCCGTCGCCGAACACTGCGTCGCCGTTGCTGAACTCGATCGTCCCGGTCTGCGCCTCGATGATGCCGGTCGCGCCGTTCACGAACGAGAGCTTCACGAGACTGGTCCCGCTGCCGGCGCTTTTCGTGAGGGTGCCGTCGTTCACGAAGCTGCCACCGTAAGAATTCCTGAGGTTGACGTCTCCCTGAAGGTCGTAGACGCCTCCGTTGGTGAGCGCATGCCCCCGTAGACGAAGACGTCATCGGTCGCGGCGATCGTGCCCTGATTGGAAAGCGTCGCGTTGACGTACTTCACCGCGCCGGAACGCGCATCGAGCGTCCTGCCGGCGCCGACGGTCCAGATGCCTGCGAGCGAACCACCGCTCCAGTGGGCGTCGCCCCCGAGCACGGCACCGCCCGTGGTCGCGCCGGTGAGCGTCCCCGCGGTGAGGAACAGGTTGCCGCTGGTGCCGATGGACCCGCTGAACGATGCGTTGCTGCTCACCACGATCTGGCCGGCACCCTGGAACCGCGACCCGTCGTTGAACACCGCGTTGCCGTAGCCGAACCTGATCGTGCCGGTCTGGGCCTCGATCGTTCCGCCATCGTTCGTGAACGTGAGGTTCACGTCACTGACGCCGACGCCGTCGCTCTTGCGCAGGACGCCGGTGGCACCGTTGACGAAGTATCCGCCGTAGGCGTTTGCGAGATTGACGTCGCCGTGCAGGTCGTAGGTGCCATCGTTCGTGAGCGTGCTGCCATTGAAGACATAGATGGTGTCCGTGGCAGTGACCGTGCTCTGGTTCGCGAAGCCGGCGTTCAGGTATTTGGTCCCCCCGGAGGCGATGCCGAGCGTGTCGGGGGGGACCAGCACCCCCGGCACACCGCTCACGTCGAAGTTGCCCGTGGACCACAAGAACGTGACCGCGTGGGCGGAAGTACTCATCGCCGCAGCGATGGCCGCGGCGATGACGTTCTTCGGGAAGGTGTGCAAGGTCGCGATGCGCATTCGAAGGCCTCCTCTGCGAGCGCACCGGAGCAGGTCGGAGCCGGCCCGCTGCCGGTTCGACGGCCCACGAGTCAGCGGGGCCCCAGCCTCGCCCGGCGCGAGTGCCCTGGTGATTCCGGATCCTTCCGGCGGATTCCCGGTCGGGGGACGACCTCTGGCCGGCGCCCCGGATCCGGTCCGTTCCGGACGGACTTTTTCTACCTCCGACGCAACGCGCGTGCCATTGGCAAACAAACACTTCGAATCATCGTGTTATGCCGAACGCCGCATCATGAATTTGGACAAATGCATCCGCCTGTAAAGTCTCCTGACACGGCGATGCGTAAGGAGACTGTCCATTCTGGCGCGAAGCAGGAGCCCTCCTCAGCGCGTGAGTTCCTTCATCGCACGATCCAGGCCGTCGATCGTGAGCGGGTACATGCGGTCGCCCATGAGCTGCCGCGTCATGCGCACGGAATCGTAGTAGTCCCAGCGATCCTCCGGCTGGGGATTCAGCCAGACCGTGCGCGGATAGACGTCGAGCACGCGCTGGAGCCAGACCGCGCCCGCCTCCTCGTTGTGGTGCTCGACCGAGCCCCCCGGGTATGCGATCTCGTAGGGACTCATCGTCGCGTCCCCCACGAAGATCACCTTGTAGTCGTGCGGAAACGTGTGCAGCAGCGTCAAGGTGCCGAACCGCTCGCTGTTGCGGCGCCGGTTGTCCTTCCAGACGCTCTCGTAGAGGAAATTGTGGAAGTAGAAGTACTCGAGGTGCTTGAACTCGGTGCGCGTGGCCGAGAAGAGCTCCTCGCAGACCTTGACGTGGTCGTCCATCGACCCACCCACGTCGAGGAACAGCAGCACCTTCACGGCGTTGTGCCGCTCGGGCACCATCCTGATGTCGAGCCAGCCCGCATTGCGCGCGGTCGAGCGTATCGTGTCGTCGAGATCGAGTTCCTCGGCCGCCCCTTCCCGCGCGAACCTGCGCAGCCGCTTCAGCGCGACCTTGATGTTGCGCGTGCCGAGTTCGACCGAGTCGTCGAGGTTGCGGTACTGGCGTTCGTCCCAGACCTTGACCGCACGACGATTGCGCGAGCCGTCCTGCCCGATGCGCACGCCCTCCGGATTGAAACCGTATGCCCCGAATGGCGACGTGCCGGCGGTGCCGATCCATTTCGACCCGCCCTGGTGGCGCCCCTTCTGCTCCTCGAGACGTCGACGCAGCGTTTCCATGAGCTTGTCCCACCCGCCCAGGGACTCGACGAGTGCCTTGTCCTCGTCCGACAGCAGCAGTTCCGCCTGCCTGCGCAGCCACTCCTCGGGGATCGTGGCGGCGAGCGTCTCCGGCAGTGCGGTGAGGCCCTTGAAGTAGGCACCGAACACGCGATCGAACTTGTCGTAGTTGGACTCGTCCTTCACGAGGCAGGCGCGGGAGAGGTAATAGAACCCGTCCACGCTGTAGCCGGGCAGGCCGGCCTTCACGGCCTCGAGCAGCGTGAGATATTCCTTCACGGACACCGGCAGGCCGCTGTCCTTGAGCTTCAGGAAGAACTCGATCAGCACGTTCGTCGCGAACCGTATGCGTGCGTGCGGGTCAGGAACGCCCGCGCCGCGCCATGAACACGAGCCGTTCGAAGAGGTGGACGTCCTGCTCGTTCTTGAGCAGCGCACCGTGGAGCGGAGGAATGATCTTGCCCTGGTCCTGACTGTGCAGGGCCTCCTCGGGGATGTCCTCCGCGACGAGCAGCTTGAGCCAGTCGAGCAGCTCGGACGTCGACGGCTTCTTCTTCAGGCCGGGCACCTCCCGGATCTCGAAGAACACCGTGAGCGCCTGCTGGAGGAGACTGCGCTTGAGACCCGAGAAGTGGACCTCCACGATCTTCTCCATCGTCTCCCGGTCCGGGAAGCGGATGTAGTGGAAGAAGCAGCGCCTCAGGAACGCGTCGGGCAGTTCCTTCTCGTTGTTCGACGTGATGATCATCGCGGGCCGGTGCCGCGCCCGGACGGTCTGCTGTGTCTCGTAGACGTAGAACTCCATGCGGTCGAGTTCGCGCAGGAGGTCGTTCGGAAACTCGATGTCCGCCTTGTCGATCTCGTCGATCAGCAGCACGGCCGGCGTCCCGGACTCGAACGCCTCCCAGACGGGCCCGCGCTTGATGTAGTTCGCGATGTCGTGCACGCGCCCGTCGCCGAGCTGCGAATCCCGCAGCCGCGACACGGCGTCGTATTCGTAGAGGCCCTGCTGTGCCTTGGCCGTCGACTTCACGTGCCACTGGTGCAGCGGCCGCCCGAGCGCCTTCGCGACCTCGAGCGCGAGCATCGTCTTGCCCGTTCCGGGCTCGCCCTTGATGAGCAGCGGCCGCTCCAGCGTGATGGCCGCGTTGACCGCCATCATGAGGTCGTCGGTCGCGACGTAGGTGTCAGTTCCGGTGAAGCGCATGGGCAATCCGTCGGAGGAAGGGGAAGGTCCGCCAATGCTAACCCGACTGCGGTGGCGGGCGCCACGCGACACCGCCGGGGTGCGCGGGCGGACAGGAAGGGACGGCATCGGTCCTCTACGCGTGGGAACCCGTGACGCGCTTATATAATCGAGCGCACATCGCGGTCGGGCCGGCGACCGCCACGCACAACCTCCACTCGGACGACGCTCATGCCCAAGCTCAATGCCAACCTCTCGATGATGTTCAACGAAGTGCCGTTCCTCGAGCGCTTCGGTGCCGCCGCCAGGGCGGGATTCCGCGGCGTGGAGTTCCTGTTTCCGTACGACTTTCCCGCCGACCGGATCCGGGCGGAACTGGAGCAGCACGGCCTGGAGATGGTGCTCTTCAACCTCCCGCCCGGTGACTGGGCCGCGGGTGACCGCGGGCTCGCGTGCGATCCGGCCAGGTTCGGCGAATTCCAGGACAGCGTCGGGCGTGCGCTCGAGTACGCCCGGGTGCTCGGCGCGAAACAGCTCCACGTGATGGCGGGGCTGCGTCCACGCGGCGTCTCGGACGACGCGATGCGCGAGGCGTACATCAGGAGCCTCCGGTACGCCGGCGAGCAGACCGCGTCGCACGGCATCACGATCCTGATCGAGGCCATCAACACGCGTGACATTCCCGGCTTCTACCTGAACACCTCGCGACAGGCATTCGACGTCATGCACTACGCGGACGTGCCCAACCTCGCTTTCCAGTACGACATCTATCACATGCAGATCATGGAGGGCGATCTCGCGCCGACCATCGAGATGAACCTCGCGAAGATCGGCCACATGCAGCTTGCCGACACCCCGGGGCGCCACGAACCCGGGACCGGCGAGATCAACTACGAGTTCCTGTTCGGGCACATCGACCGCCTCGGATACCAGGGCTGGATCGGCTGCGAGTACCGGCCAGCCGGCAAGACCGAGGACGGTCTGGGTTGGGCACGCAAGTACCTGGGCTAGGCGTCGCCAGCGTTCCCGGCGCCCCGCGCGCGCCGCGGTCGACGTCCGCGCACCGTGCCTGCTGACACGTCCGCGGCCGGACAGCGCACGGGGACGCCGCGCTGGCTGCCCTACGCCGTGCTCGCGGCCGGCGTCTGCGTGGTGTCGACGGCGTCGATCCTGATCCGCTACGCCCAGCACACGGGCACCGGCTCGCTCAGCATCGCCGCGCTCCGGCTCTCGTTCGCGACGCTGCTGCTCTCGCCCTACGCGTGGCCCCGCGTGCGATCCGAACTGCCGCGTGCGAAGCGCTCGACGATCACCCTCGCGGCCGTGTCCGGTCTCGTGCTCGCCATCCATTTCGCGACCTGGATCACGTCGCTCGAGTACACGTCGGTGGCAGCCAGTGCGGTGCTGGTGACCACGAACCCCATCTGGGTCGGCATCGCGGCGTGGCTCTGGCTCCGGGAACCGCCGTCGCGAACCGCCACCGCCGGAATCGTGCTCGGCGTCGGTGGCAGCGTGTTCGTGTTCGCGACGGAGGGCGGTCACGTCGCGGGTGCTGCGCAGGCGTCCCTCGGCAACGCGCTCGCGCTCGTGGGCGCGCTCATGGCTTCGACGTATCTGCTGATCGGCAGGCGTCTGCGGGGCGAGCTCTCGCTCACCGCCTACATCTGGATCGCCTACGGAGTCGCCGCGGCGACGCTGGTCGTGACCGCGTGGATCGCGGGCCAGCCACTCGTCGGTCTGCCCGCGCTGGCCTACGTGCTCACCCTGCTGCTCGCAGCCGGTCCGCAGTTGATCGGCCACACGACCTTCAACTGGGCCGTGCGCCGGCTCCCGGCGCCGACGGTCGCCATGGCCATCCTGGGAGAGCCCGTCGGGGCGGCGATCCTCGCCTGGGTGCTGTTCGGCGAACGCGCGTCGCCGCTGCAGATGGCGGGCTTCGGCCTGCTGCTCGCGGGCGTCTACGTGACGGCCCGGGCCGAGGCGAAACGGCGCGTGGCGGGCTCGTGACGCCGGTCACGAAGGCGCGCCGGTTCGCGCGGTTCGGTGGCAGGAACTAAACTAGCGGGCATCGCGCGCGACGATCGCGCAGACCATGACCCGCATCGAGAACGCCGACACCATGCCCACGCTTCCCCGAGAACTCCTGCGCCGCATGTTCGACGCGGCCGTCGCGTCCGCCCTGCCCGACAAGTGCGTCCCGCCCCACCTGCCCGAGCCACCGCGCGGCCGCACGGTCGTGATCGGCGCCGGCAAGGCGTCCGCCGCCATGGCTGCTGCCGTCGAGATGCACTGGCCCGGCGAGATCGAGGGACTCGTCGTCACGCGCTACGGTCACAAGGTCCCGACGCGCCACATCGAGATCGTGGAGGCCGCCCATCCCGTCCCCGACATGGCGGGCCGCGAAGCCGCGGAGCGCATCCTGCGTCTCGTGCAGGGGCTCGGCGAGGACGATCTCGTGCTCTGCCTCATCTCGGGAGGGGGCTCCTCGCTGCTCACGCTGCCGGCCGCCGGGCTCACGCTGCAGGACAAGCAGGCGATCAACCGCGCCCTGCTGCGCAGCGGCGCGAACATCACCGAGATGAACTGCGTGCGCAAGCATCTTTCCGCGATCAAGGGCGGGCGGCTCGCGGCAGCCGCCGCGCCCGCGAGGGTCGTCACGCTCACGATCTCGGACGTGCCGGGAGACGATCCCGCGGTGATCGCGTCCGGACCGACGATCGCCGACCGCACCACCTACGCCGACGCGCTGGGGATCCTTCGCAAGTATCACATCACCGAACCGGCCGGGGTGCTCGAGCACCTTGCGGCAGGCCACGACGAGACCCCCAAGCCGGGTGACCCGCGCCTCGCGCGGTGCGAGACGCACATGATCGCGACGCCGCAGATGGCACTCGAGGCCGCCGCGCAGGTGGCCCGCGAAGCCGGCATCACCCCGCTGATCCTCGGCAACGCGCTCGAAGGGGAATCGCGTGACGTCGCGCTCGTGCACGCGGGCATCGCCCGCCAGGTTCTCGCGCACGGACAGCCCGTGCCGTCGCCCTGCGTGCTGCTCTCCGGTGGGGAGACGACCGTGACGGTGCGCGGTCAGGGCCGCGGGGGACGCAACGTCGAATTCCTGCTCGCGCTTGCGGTCGCACTGGAAGGTGCTGCAGGTGTGCATGCACTCGCGGGCGACACCGACGGCATCGACGGCGCCGAGGAGACCGCAGGGGCGATCGTGACGCCCGACACCCTGACACGGGCCCTCGCGCTCGGCGTGGACGCGAAGGCGAGCCTTGCCGATAATGACGGGCACGGTTTCTTCGAGGCGCTGGGCGACACGGTCGTGACCGGCCCCACGCTCACGAACGTGAACGACTTCCGCGCCATCCTCATCGAGAAGTGAACATGGGCAAACCCGAATCGCTACCTTCCGCGCAGGCGAGCGTCGATCGCGACGAGGTGATCCGTCGTCTCGGCCAGGTGCTGCCGCCGGCAAACCTGCTCCATTCGCGGGAGGACACCAAACCCTACGAGTGTGACGGCCTTCCCGCGTTTCGCAACGTGCCGCTCGCGGTCGCGCTGCCGGAAAACGAGGATCAGGTCCGCGCGGTGATGCGGGTGTGCCACGAACTCGGCGTACCCATCGTCGCCCGCGGAGCGGGCACCGGCCTCTCGGGAGGTGCGCTGCCGCACGCGGAAGGCGTCACGCTGGGCCTCTCGAAGATGAAGCGCATCGTCGAGATCGATCCGGTGCGCCGCACGGCGACGGTCCAGCCCGGCGTCCGGAACCTCGCCATATCGGAGGCGACGGCGCCCTACGGCCTCTACTACGCACCGGACCCGTCGAGCCAGATCGCGTGTTCGATCGGCGGGAACATCGCGGAGAACTCCGGTGGCGTGCACTGCCTGAAGTACGGCCTCACGGTGCACAACGTCCTCGCGGTCCGTCTCGTGACGATCGAGGGCGAGGTCCTCGTGCTGGGTGGCGACGGACTCGATGCCGCAGGCTACGGCCTGCTCGCCCTCACCATCGGTTCGGAGGGGCTGCTCGGCGTCGTCACCGAGATCACCGTGAAGCTGCTGCCGAAGCCGCAGCTCGCGCGCGTGGTCCTGGCCGCGTTCGATTCGCTCGAGAAGGCCGGCCAGGCCGTTGCGAACATCATCGCCGCGGGCATCATCCCCGCCGGGCTGGAGATGATGGACAGGCTCGCGACCGAGGCCGTGGAGCAGTTCGTGCACGCGAACTACCCGCTCGATGCCGAAGCGATCCTGCTCTGCGAATCCGACGGGACGCCGGAAGAGGTCGCCGCCGAGATCGAACGGATGGAAGCCGTGATGCGCGCGAGCGGCGCGACGCAGATCCGGCTCTCGAAGGACGAGGCCGAACGGCTCCGGTTCTGGTCGGGCCGCAAGGCAGCGTTCCCCGCGGTCGGCCGCATCATGCCCGACTACTACTGCATGGACGGCACGATCCCGAAGCGCCGGCTCGCCGAGGTGCTCCAGGGCATCGCGCGGCTGTCGGAGGAATTCGGGCTGCGATGCCCCAACGTGTTCCACGCGGGCGACGGCAACCTGCACCCGCTGATCATGTTCGACGCGAACGTTCCGGGCGAGGCCGAGAAGGCCGCACAGTTCGGGTCGCGCATCCTCACCCTCTGCATCGAGGCCGGCGGCACGATCACCGGCGAGCACGGCGTGGGCATGGAGAAGATCAACGAGATGTGCGTGCAGTTCCATCCGGACGAGCTGGAAGTCTTCCGTGCCGTGAAGCGCGCCTTCGATCCGCAGGACCTCCTCAACCCGGGCAAGGCCGTCCCCACGCTCCACCGCTGCGCGGAGTTCGGGATGATGCACGTACACCGCGGGCAGGAACGCTTTCCCGAACTTCCGAGATTCTGATGGCGATACCCGAACAGTTTGCGGAAGCCGTTCGCGACGCTTCCGCGGAAAAGCGCTGCCTTCGCATTCGCGGCGGGGGCACGAAGGACTTCTACGGCGTGGCGCTCGAAGGCGAGGTCCTCGACACCCGCGCGTACCGGGGCATCGTCGACTACGACCCGTCGGAACTCGTGCTCACCGCACGCGCCGGCACACCGCTCGACGAGATCGACCGGACGCTCGCCGAGGGCGGCCAGATGCTCGCGTTCGAGCCTCCCCACCTCGGGCACGACTCGACCATCGGGGGCGTCATCGCCGCGGGACTCTCGGGACCGCGCCGCGTGGCAGCCGGTTCGGCTCGCGACTTCGTGCTGGGCGTTCGCGTGATAGACGCACAGGGCCGGGACCTCTCTTTCGGTGGCCGGGTGATGAAGAACGTCGCGGGCTTCGACCTCTCCCGGCTCGTCACCGGATCGTTCGGGACGCTCGCGCTCGTGACCGAGGTGTCGCTCAAGGTCCTGCCGAAGCCGGAGACCGAGTGCACGCTCGCATTCGAATTCGACGAAGCCATCGCGATCGACCGGATCAACCGCTGGGCCGCGCAGCCGCTGCCGATCTCCGCCAGCTGCCACGCGGACGGACGCCTCTGCGTGCGCCTGTCGGGAGCCCGCGCGGCCGTGGACGCCGCCCGGGAGAGGCTCGGCGGCGAAGCCGTGACACCGGACGGTGCCTTCTGGACATCGGTGCGCGACCAGACGCACACGTTCTTCTCGTCGAACGCCGCGCTGTGGCGCCTCTCGATACGGAGCACGACCATGCCCCTCGATCTCGGTCCGCAGCTGATCGAATGGCACGGGGCGCTGCGCTGGGTCGCGCAGGATGTCGAGCCGGAGCGTGTGCATGCGGCGGCGCAGGCTGCGGGCGGGCACGCGACGCTGTTCCGAGGCGGCGAGCGCGGACAAGGAATCCAGCGGCTCGCGCCGCCGGTGCTCGAACTCCACAAGCGCGTGAAGCGCGCACTCGATCCCGACAGCGTGTTCGGGCCGCACCGCATTCACCCGGAGTTCTGACCACCGATGTGCCCTGACTGCCGCCCGGTCGCCACCGCTTCCCCGCTGTCCGGGCAGCGCCCGGCGCACCGTCACTGACGTTCGAGAGCCATGGAAACGCATCTCGCCGATTTCATCAGGAACACTCCCGAAGGCACGGAAGCGGAGGCCATCCTCCGTCGGTGTGTCCATTGCGGGTTCTGCACTGCGACGTGTCCCACCTATCAGCTCCTGGGCGACGAACTGGACGGACCGCGCGGAAGGATCTACCTCATCAAGCAGGTTCTCGAGGGGACGCCCGCTACCGGCAAGACCCAGTTGCACCTCGACCGGTGCCTCACCTGTCGCTCCTGCGAGACGACCTGTCCTTCGGGGGTGGAGTACGGTCGCCTGGTCGACATCGGCCGGAAGGTCGTGGAGGATCAGGTCGGACGCCCCGCGATCGAGGGCCTGAAGCGGAAGGCCATGGCCACCGTGCTCTCGACGCCGGCGCTTTTCGAGCCGGCCCTCGCGGCCGGCCGGACCGTCGCCGGACTGCTGCCAGGGTCGCTGCGGAAGAAAATCCCCCCCGCGACACCTGCGCGGCCATGGCCGAATGCGCGTCACCCGAGGCGGATGATCGTGCTGGAAGGCTGCGTTCAGCCGTCGCTTGCGCCGAACATCAATGCCGCGACGGCGCGCGTGCTCGACCGCATCGGGATTTCACTGATCCGCGCGGTGAATGCGGGCTGCTGTGGCGCGGTCTCGTTCCATCTCAACCTCCAGGAGGAAGGGCGCCGTGCCATGCGCAGGAACGTGGACGCCTGGAGTGCACTGCTCGATGCCGGTGCCGAGCGGATCGTGATGACCGCGAGCGGCTGTGGCTCGACGGTGAAGGAATACGGGCACTACCTCGCTGCGGATGCCGCCTATGCGCCACGCGCACGACGGGTGTCGGACGCCACCCTCGATCTCGTGGAGATCCTGCAGGCAGAGGCCGGTGCCCTCGTCCCGATGCTCGAGGAGGCCGCCGCCGGAACCGCCAGGAGACGCCTCGCGTTTCATTCGCCCTGTTCGCTCCAGCACGGCCAGCAGGTGCGCGGTCAGGCCGAGAGGCTGCTCACCTCAGCGGGATTCGATCTCGTCCCGGTGGCGGACGGCCACCTCTGCTGCGGGTCCGCGGGCACCTATTCCCTGCTCCAGCCGGAACTGTCACAGAGACTTCTCGCGAACAAGGTCGAGGCACTGACGCAGGGCGGTCCGGAGGGCATCGCGACCGCGAACATCGGCTGCCTCACGCACATACAGTCCGGCACGTCCACGCGCGTGCGACACTGGATCGAGTGGATCGACGACGTGCTCGCGAACGCCTGATCGGCCGTCGCAGACCCTCGTACCGCAGGTGGCACGGGCGCATCACCGGGCTCGTGCGCGGTGCGCACGCTACCGGGTGCGTGCGGCGATCGCGGCGTTGCGCAGTCGTTGTTCGCGTTCCGCGATCTTCGTGCGGATCTTCGGGATCGCGGCGAGCGCCGCCTTCTCCCCTTCCAGGCTGGCGAGATTGCGGCTCTCGAAACTCGCGGAAGCCAGTTCGTCGGTGCCCGGTGCGATCACGACGTCCGCGTCGCGCATCTCCTGGGCGGCGATGGCCCGCCCCATGATCGTGAACGTCTGGAGCAGGACTTCGATGGTGTCGCGGACCTTCGCCCGAACCGGGTTCTTCGAGATGTCGACGGCGATCACGATGTCCGCGCCGAGATCGCGCGCCGCCTTGACGGGGACGGGGCTCGTCAGGCCGCCGTCCACGTACTCGCGCCCGTTGATCGTGACGGGCTGGAAGACCCCGGGCACGCAGCTCGACGCGCGAACCGCGAGTCCGGTGTCACCCTGACGAAAGACGACCTGTTCGCCGGAATG
Source organism: Betaproteobacteria bacterium (assembly GCA_016125475.1). Taxonomy (GTDB): domain Bacteria; phylum Pseudomonadota; class Gammaproteobacteria; order Burkholderiales. Next base: position 264,478 of record WGLR01000003.1, on the reverse strand, counting down.
CAGGTCCGTCGCGACGATGCCGAGCACCCGCGGGAGCTGCTCGATGGGGCGCCCCTTCACCGCATTGTCGACGTACGCCTGGAGCGCCTCGCCCTTGAGGAACCCACGGTTCGGCAGCGCCCAGTCGCTGACCGCCTTCTCGTCGAGCGCGAGCGCGAGACGCTGCAGGTCGAATCCCGAATACCCCGCCGCGTAGAGGGCCCCCACCACGCTTCCAGCGCTCGTCCCGACGATGATGTCGGGTTTCAGCCCCTGCGCCTCGAGCATCTTGATGACGCCGACGTGTGCGAAGCCGCGTGCAGCACCGCCGCCGAGCACGAGCCCGAGTCGCGGCGGGGGAACGACGATCTCCGGCGGCAGTGCGGGGACCTGCTCGACGACACCGGGCAGTGGCTCGGCGACGCCCGGGGTCACCTGATCGCGCGCGGGGCGGGAAGCGCACCCCGCGGCGGTCAGGAGGACGAGGGTGGCAACGACGAAACGACGCAGGGCGATCACGATGACTGGCGACTCCGGCAGGAATTCGGAACGAGCAAACATCGGGAAGGCCCCGAAAATCGAACGGGCCGCCCCTGGCGACCCGTTCGAGCATCCGGCTACACGTTCCGTCAGGAGGAACTTCCCATCTGACTCTGCGTGTAATTCTGGATTCCGACCTTCCCGATGAGATCGATTTGAGTCTCGAGCCAGTCGATATGTTCCTCCTCGCTCTCGAGGATGTTCTCGAACAGCTCGCGCGAGACGTAGTCACCCACCGATTCGCAGTGGGCAATGGCGGCCTTGAGGTCGGGATGCGCCTTCAGTTCGAGCTTGAGGTCGCACTTCAGGCACTCCTCGAGATTCTCGCCGATCAGCAGCTTTCCGAGGTCCTGCAGATTCGGCAGGCCCTCCAGGAACAGGATCCGCTCGATCAGACTGTCCGCGTGCTTCATCTCGTCGACGGACTCGTGGTACTCGTACTCCCCGAGCTTGCCGAGCCCCCAGTTCCGGAACATGCGCGAATGCAGGAAGTACTGGTTGATGGCGGTGAGTTCGTTCAGCAGCACCTTGTTCAGATGCTGAATGACTGTCTTGTCACCCTTCATGGGTAATTCCTCGCTGATTCAGGGAATGGACGAGTATAGGAAATCTCGGGCGACGATGCGCTCGGAGTTTCCGATGAGGGGTAACGAGAATGGAAATGAAAACGCGTCAGGCCGCGACGAGGCCGCCCACGCCCGGCAGGGCGGCGTCCCGCGTCTCGTCGAGCAGTTCCTTGGCGTGGGGAGCGCATCGTCCGCAGCAGGACGCCACGCCCAGTTCCTGGCGCAGCTTGCGCATGGAGGATGCACCATCCTGAATGGCCTCGCGAATCTGGCGATCCGTCACACCCTGGCAGACACACACGTACATTTTGGCGGTCACTCCCTTCAACGATGGGAAGTAGACTACGAATGAGAATGATTGTCAATAAGATCTGTCGACCCACCATGCCGTGACGATCCATGGGGTGCTTCGCCTGGTAACCCATGGAGGACCTGGCCCGTCGGCGGACGACTTCCATCCCCCTGCGGGCCTTCCCGGACGCAAGCCGCGCTCCCGGAGTCGGGATCGAGGCAGGCCCCGGACGAAGCGAAATCGTCGAGGCCCTGCTGGCTGGGGGCACCTCCCCGGTGGGTACGGGAAATATTCCCGATCTGCGTGCCCTCCGGCGACAAGGGCGGCGGCCCCGACTAACATCCCCTCACCCTGCGGCAGGCAACCCTTCCGCATTACAAACGGCTGTATTCGGGGAGGACCCATGCAACGCTCCATCGGCGGGATTGCCGCCATCTCGATCACGTTCGGCGCGGCGTCGCCCGCACTGGCGGACAATCCGGCGACGGCCCTGGAAGCACCCAAGGTCGAGGTCGTCGGCACGACGCCGCTGCCCGCACTCGGTCTGCCCAAGTCGAAAGTCCCGGCGAACGTCCAGATCCTGAACAGCGAGAGCATCGAGACGCAGAGCGCGAACGACGTCACCCAGTTCCTCGACGACAACGCGTCCAGCATCAACCTGAACTCCGCCCAGGCGAACCCGTTCCAGCCGGACGTCAATTTCCGCGGCTTCACGGCGTCTCACCTGCTCGGGTTGCCACAGGGCCTCTCGGTATTTCAGGACGGCGTCCGCGTGAACGAATCGTTCGGCGACACGGTGAACTGGGACCTCATTCCCCAGTCCGCGATTTCGAGCATCACGGTGATGCCGGGATCCAACCCCCAGTTCGGTCTGAACACGCTGGGCGGTTCACTCGCGATCACGACGAAGTCCGGCTTCCAGTACCCGGGATTCAGCGCATCGGTCACCGGTGGCTCGTTCGGCCGCAAATCGGGTTCGTTCGAATGGGGGGGCCACGGCGAGAAGCTGGACTACTTCCTCACCGGCAATTACCTGGACGAGGATGGCTGGCGCGACTACTCCCCGAGCCGGTTGCAGAACCTCTTCGGAAAGGTCGGCTACCAGGACGGTCTGACCGACTTCGACCTGTCGTTCACGGGTGCGCACAACAAGCTCGAGGGTACGCAGGCCCTGCCCGCCTCCTTCCTCGGGAATCGCGCCCAGGCGTATACGTGGCCGGACCGCACGAAGAACGATCTCGCGATGATCAACGCACGGCTCAGCCACTTCATGAGCGACACGCTGCTCTTCTCCGGAGATCTCTACTACCGCCACCGCAAGACGGACTCTTTCGCGAGCAACACCAACGGTGACTGCGCAGACTCGACCACACCGTTCGCCTGCGTGATCGGCACCCCGCCGGCGACGGAGCCGCAGGGCGCGAACGACGCCATCGACCTGAAACAGAACTCCTACGGTGCCGCGGCCCAGCTCTCGTACCTCGGCGCGCTGCTCGGGAAGGAAAACCAGCTGGCCGTGGGCCTGAGCGCCGATCTGGGGCGATCGGACTTCAAGCAGTACGAACAGGCCGTGAACATCGATGCAACACGCGGCACGAACATCCTGCTCGAACCCCTTCAGCCGCTCACGTTCGCGCGGGGCACCAACCGTTATCTCGGCGTCTACGTCACGGACACCCTGTCGCTCACGGAGAGCATCGCGCTCACGGCGTCGGGTCGTTTCAATCGCGCGAAGGTGAAGATCGAGGACACGCTCGGCAACAAGCCCGAGCTGGCCGGAAATCACACGTTCACGCGCTTCAACCCCGCGATAGGCATCACGTACTCGCCGATCCCCACGTACACGACCTACGCGAACTACAGCGAGGGCATGCGTGCCCCGACCCCGGTCGAACTCACGTGTGCCAACGAGAACGCGCCCTGCCCGCTGCCCAACGCCTTCCTCGACGACCCGCCCCTCAAGCCGGTGATCAGCCGTACCTACGAAGTGGGAACGCGCGCGTCGGTGAGCAATTTCGGATTGAGTCTCGCCGTCTTCCGGACGGATCTGCGCGACGACATCCAGTTCGTCTCGTCACAGTCGACGACGCTGGGCTATTTCGCGAACGTCGGCAACACCCGGCGACAGGGTGTCGAGCTGTCGGCGAACACGCATGTCGGCCGCCTCGCGCTCTCCGCGTCATACACGTATCTGAACGCGACGTTCGAGACACCCTTCATCCTGAACAGCCCCAACAACTCGAGCGCCGCAGACCTGAACGGCGACGGCAACGCGACGGAGATCCAGGTCTCGCCGGGCAATCGCATTCCCAACATTCCCGAGAACACGCTGAAGCTGCGCGCGGATTACCGCGTGACGGACGAACTGTCCGTCGGCAGCAACGTCGTGTACAACTCCGGCGTCTATCTGCGCGGCGACGAGAACAATCAGGACGTCCACGGCAGGACGGCCGCGTACACCCTCGTGAATCTCGACGCGCGTTACCGCGTGACGCGCGAGTGGCTCGTGTTCCTGCGCGTGAACAACGTGTTCAACCGGCCCTACGAGAACTTCGGTGTGCTCGGTGAAAACCTGTTCCCGGGCGGTGTCTACGATCCGACGTCGGCGATCACGGAACCGTTCTACGGGGTGGGCGCGCCGCGCGCGGCGTGGATCGGCGTCCGTTACCAGATCGGCAGGTCCGGCGGCTCGGCCGATCGCGACTGAGCGACCATCCGCCCGCACGGGCAGGACGGCAAAAGGAAAAGGGGCGCCGAAGCGCCCCTTTTCTGCTTGCGACCCGTGAAACGGCGGGGACTCAGAACTTCATCGCGGCAGAAGCCCCGACGAGATAGTTCCGCTCCGCGGCCGGCGCGTAGTAGTAGCCGTTCGAATCGTTGACGGCCACCCCGGCGATGTACTTCTTGTTGAACAGGTTGTTCACGCGCACGTAGCCCTGGACCGTGAAGTTGCCGATCTCGCGCTCGATGCCGGTGCGCACGCTCGTCACCTGATAGTGATCCGCAAACGCGGTGTTCTGGTCGTCCGCGTAGATCTTGCTCGAGACGCGCTCCTCGAGGCCCGCGAAATACCCCGTCAGGGCATCGTGCCAGCTCACGTCGACGTACAGGTACGAACGCGGGACACCCGGAATCTGCGAACCATCGGGCACGACGCCGCCGCCACTCTTCGGAAACGAACCGTCGAAGACCGCGCGCAGGAACGTGTAGGCGCCGTAGACGTTCAGACCACCACCGAGATCACTGTCCACCGAAGCCTCGAGACCTGTCCGCTGCGAGCCCGGCGCATTCGTGTAGACCGTGCGGCCGCCCGAACTCGAGGCCACGACGATCTCGTTGTTCGTGTAGATCTGGAAGAAGGCGAGGTTGAGGCGCGTATTGTCCGAGACGAATGCCTTCGCACCGAGTTCGTACTGGTTGCTGGTGGCGGGCTTCAGCGCGAAGTTCGGTCCGCTGCCGAGGCTCGAGTCCCGATACGCGAGTTCGATGAATGTCGGCGTCTCGAAGCTGCGCCCCGCGTTCGCATAGACGTTCAGTACCGGCGTCACGTGGACGAGCGCCCCGATGACGGGCGTCCACGCGTCGAAACGAAGGCTGCCGCTGTCGTTCGGATTGGTTCCGGTGATGAAGTAGTCCTGCGACTTGAACGCGACCTGGGTGTACCGAAGGCCGGCGAACGCGGACAGCGTGCTGATCGGCTCCCACTCGACCTGACTGTACAGACCCCACGAGTGCGTGCGGTTGTCCTCGTTGCGCCTCAGGGCCCCGATCGTGCCGTTGTTGTTTATGTAGCCCTTGCGTGCCTCCATCGCGAGATCGTAGTCCGCCCCGCTCGTGATCGTGAACGGCTGATCGCCGAAAAGGGTGGTCTTCCGCGTCCACCGGAGACCGAGTCCTCCATAGTCACGGGCAAGCTGGGTCACCCCGCCGGAACTCAGTCCGAAGCTTCCGGAGAATGCGAGATAGCCGGTGTTGTTGCGCTGCCCGCCATAGGTCATGACCCTGATGGTGTCCACGGCGTTCCACTGGTTCTCGTACACGACGCCCACCTGCTTGTTCTCGAGGCTTCGCCGCGTGTTGTACTGGTAGGCTTCCGGACGAGCCTGCCGGGGATTGGCCGCGACCTGCTGCGCATCCAGCGTGAGGGGATCCTGATCCTCGGGCTCGTCGAGATAGTTCGCGACCACGGTGAGACTCGCGGAGTCGCCGAGCTTCGAACCGAACTTGCCATTGAACAGGTAGCGGGAAGCCGAACTGTGGTCCCGATAGCCGTCCGTCGTGAGGTAGCTGAAACTGCCGATCGCGTTCGCGGCGCCATAGGTGCCGCCGAACTTCAGCCCGTAGCGCTGTGTGTTGTAGCTGCCGATCGCGAGTGTGCCCGTGAGGGTCGGATCCTTGGGTCCGTCTTCCGTGAAGATCTGGACGACGCCGCCCGAATGGTTGCCGTAGAGGGCCGAGAACGCGCCTCTGAGGACTTCGATGCTCTTGGCGGACGAGAAGTCGAAGTTCCCCGTCCCGCCCTGCCCGTCCGGCGTGCTCGCCGGCACGCCGTCGATGTAGAGCCTGACGCCGCGCGTCCCGAAACTCGAACGCGCCCCGAAACCGCGAATCGAGATCTGCTGTTCCTGCGAGTAGGCTTCGCGACTCTGCACATAGGTGCCGGGCACGCGCGGCAGCGATTCGGACACGTTGGCCTGCAGCGTGGCCTCCGTGAGAATCTTGTTCGCGATGGAGTCGATCGCCGTCGGCAGATCGAAACTCGACTCCTCGACACGCGTGGCCGTGACCACGACAGGGGCTGTCCGGACCGTATCGACGGCCAGCGCCTGTCCTGTCAGAACACTCGCGACGGCCGCAACGCAAAGCCGCAGGGGGAAGCGGAACGTGGCGTCCGCGTCAGACTTGATCATCCTCGTCTCCAGCTGTTTATTGAGGGATTTCGTTGTTGCGACAGACTCTTCGGCCCGGTCGCACAAGGAAGGCGCGGAATTCTAGCGATCTTTGATCCTGCCGCCACGAAAAAAGAGGGGCCGCACTCGGCGGCCCCTCCTGGCATCCCGTCGCTCTGGATCAGCGATTGGCGATGTACATCGTCACCTCGAAGCCGAAACGCATCTCGGTGTATTCAGGCTTGTTCCACATGGCTCTGTTCCTTTCTGAAAATCAGATGCTTGCGCAACCGCGATCAGCGGTTGGCGATGTACATCGTGACTTCGAAGCCAAAACGCAGGTCGGTGTACTCAGGCTTGTTCCACATGATTCAGTCCTCTCAATGGTGAGTTGCGAGACAACACCGAGCGAACTCGGATGAGTGCATTCTCCGCATCCGACCCGTCCGTCACCATCGCAAAACGCTGATTCGGACCTCATGATTTTCATGAGACCGCACGCCGCAACGGCGGGTCTCAGGGTTCGAGCAAGCCATGCCGCATTGCAACAATCGCGAGTTCCGCGGAGTTGGCGGCGCCGAGCTTCTGCTTGATGTTGTAGAGGTGGGTACCGACGGTTCGCGGACTGAGCGACATGACCTGAGCGATCTCGGCGACGCTCTGCCCGCGCGCGAGCGCCAGAAACACCTTGAATTCCTTTTCCGACAGCATGTCCACCGGATTCTTGTCGCCCGTGAGCTGCTGGACCGCCATCTCCTGGGCAATTGCGGGCTCCAGGAATGTGCGACCCTTGTGCACGACACGGATCGCCTGGATCAGTGCCTCGGCTGCACTGCGCTTCGAGAGGTAGCCGAGTGCCCCAGCCTTCAGCACACGCTTCGCGTGCATGGCGTCCTCGTGGGCCGTCAGCACGAGGATCCTGGCGCCCGGGTCCCGGGCAAGGATCCTCGAAATCGCTTCGAGACCGCCGATGCCGGGCATCGAGAGGTCCAGCACGAGCACATCGGGACGGACCTCGCCGAAGCGCTTTACCGCCTCCTCGCCGGACTCTGCTTCCGCCACCACCCGGATGTCGGTCGAGGCATCGAGGAGGACCCTGAACCCCATCCGGACGACGGCGTGGTCGTCCGCGAGCATCACGCTGATCGTCACGCCGGTCACGATGCCACCCGCGCCTCTCCGGGATGCCCCGCCCGTGCCCCCAGCGGCAGCAGGACGGTCACGGTGAGCCCCTGCCCCTCGACGGAGTGCAGTTCGAACGTCCCCCCGAGTGCCTCGGCGCGCTCCCGCATGCCCAACTGCCCGAAACGCGTCGCCCGCGCGGCTTCCGGCTCGGTGAGCCCGCGACCGTCGTCGCGCACGACGACCTTCAGCCTCTCGGAACCGGCGGGGCCGTCACGGCTCACCGAAACGTGCGCACGGCGCGCGCGCGCGTGCTTGACCACGTTCGTGAGGCACTCCTGAACGATGCGATACGCCGTGATGTTCACCGTTTCCCCGAGGTCGTGAAGATCGCCCGAGACGTCGAGCACGAACTCGATTTCGGGGTGCAGCCTGCGCCACTGGTCGACGGCGTCCTCCAAGGTGTCCTGGAGCCCGAGGTGGTCGAGAGCACTGGGGCGAAGCTGTCGAATGATGCCATGGACGCTGTCGTACATTCGCGCTGCGACGTCCACGATCATCTTCGCGCTCTGATGGATGTCGGGACGTGTGGACTCCGTCTTCTGCGCGACGACCGTGCCTACGGTCCGGATCGCCGTGATGCACTGGCCGAGTTCGTCGTGCAGCTCCCGGGCGATCGTGCGCCGCTCCTCCTCGAGGCTGGACTGGATGAGCTGCGTGAGCTGGCGGTTCTGGGCGAGCTCGATCTCCGCCTCGCGCGCACGCTTGAGTTCGGTGATGTCGCGCACGGTGTAGATCTCCCCGATCACGCTCTTCGTCACGGGATCCACGAGCGGCGCGGCCGCGAGCGCCACGTCGACCGGCCGGCCGTCCTTGGTCCTGCGCCGCGTTTCCACGTGATCGATCGTGCCGCGTGCGCGCAGGATCGCGGAGTGCTCCGCGAGTTCTCCGACCAGAGAGTGAGGCACCAGCAGGCGGCCGGGGTGCCCGACGATCTCCTCCGCCGAAAAGCCGAACAGGCGTTCCGCGGCGGGGTTCCAGAACGAGATCCGGCCGTCGAGATCGAGGATCATGATGGCGTCGCCGGACTGGCGCACGATCATCGCGAGCCGGCTGTTCTCGGCCTGGCTCTGCTCGAGCGCGTCGGCCATGCCGTTGAAGGTGTGGCTGATCGCGGCGAATTCGGGCGTCGGCAGTTCCGGCAGGCGCACGTGGAGTTCCCCGCGCTCCATGCGGCGCAGCCCCGTCAGCACCGTCTGCACGGGTCGCAGCGAGCGACCGACGAGAAAGAAGACGAGCACGTTGACGGCGACCAGAAACGCGAGGATCAGCGCGAGAAGGTTCTTGAGGTCGTCCCAGGCGTCGAGCACCGATCGCGAGCTGTCGACACGCACGGTGATGTTGCCGCCATGGACCGGCAGGTTGATGACGGGAAGGTCGGGCTTGACGAGTCGAGCGAACCACTCGGGCGCGAAACGACCCGCCTTGTAGACCGACGGCGGCGAGACGTAGACGAGGTCGTCCTCCACGTCGAACAGCTTGATCTCGTGCGCCCGGACGCGTCCGAGCTCGCGCAGGAAGTTGAGCAACACCGACTCCGAGGCATCCGAAGTGGAAACGAGCTGCGCGTCGCGGATCACGGTCGAGAGCAGCTGCAGGGTCACGCGATTGGCGCCCTCCATCTCCTCACGGATCGAACGGCGGGTATCGTCGACGACGATCTTCAGCATCGCCACCGTGAACAGCGCCGTGAGCACGGTCAGCAACAGGTTGATCCGGACGCGCAGACTCATGGTGGTGCCGGACTGCCGGCGGCATCCCTAATGGCATCGACTGCGGCGACCAGCGCTCGTTCGAGATCGGGGTGGGAGGAGGCGTGCTTCGCCGTCTCGATGAACGCGAGCTTCGCCGCCGGCCAGTTCCGGGCGAGCTCGTACGCCGTGACCGGCGGGCACACGAAGTCCTGCCTCCCGTGCAGAAGGACGGCCGGGAGGTGCGCGATGCGCGGGAGATTCGCGGCGAGCTGACCGTCTTCGAGAAAACACCCGTGCGCGAGGTAGTGCACCTGCACGCGTGCACGCCCGAGGCTTCCGCTGTCGGTGTCGGCCGCGGGGGACGTGGGTGCAGGTTCGCCGATCGACATGATGGCGCTCTCGTAGGCATTCCAGCGGTGGGCGGCCGCCGTCGCGACCGCCGGATCCGGATCGTTTAGCAGCGCGTCGTACCGGGTGAGCAGCGCGTGCCAGTCGTCCCGGGCAGTGCCCTCGAAAAGCCGCTCCCGGGCCTCCGGAATGAAATGCCGCAGGCCGGTGAAGTACCAGTCGAGTTCGGCCTGCGATGCGAGAAAGATTCCCCGCAGGACGAGCCGCTCGACGCGCCCGGGGTGGGCCTGGGCATAGGCGAGTGCGAGCGTGCTGCCCCAGGAGCCTCCGAACAGCACCCAGCGCTGGATGCCCAGCCTGTCGCGCAGCCGCTCGATGTCCGCGATGAGGTCCGGTGTGGTGTTGTGGACCGTGGCGCCGAAGGGCCGGCTGCGCCCGCAGCCACGCTGGTCGAACAGCACGACGCGGTAGTAAGCCGGGTCGAAGTAGCGGCGGTGATCCGGCTTGCACGCACTGCCGGGGCCTCCGTGCAGGAACAGGACGGGACGCCCGTCCGGGCGGCCGCACTGCTCGAAATGGACGCGGTGACCGTGCCCGACGTCGAGGAGACCCGAATCGAAGGGCTCCAGCGGCGGATACAGCGCACTCTGTCTCGGGAGATCGTGGTCGTTCACGGTGTCACTCGAGCCGGAATTCGATCGGTATTGTCACCGAGATCTCGCCGTTCGCGGTGCCTTTCGGAAGCGCCGGCAACGACCGCAGCCGCAGTACCTTTTCGATCGCTTCCTGGTCGAGCAGCGGATAGCCGCTGGACTTCACGACCTCGGCCGACTTGATCTTCGAATGGCGCGTGAGTAGCACCTTGACGCGGACCTCCCCCTGTTGCTGGAGGCGTCGGGCCTTCTCCGGGTACTTTTGGTCCTTGCCCAGCAACTTCGTGAGCGCGAAGCCGAACCGCTTGAGGGCGCCCCGATCGACCGTCGGCTCACCGGGCACGGGCGCGATGCTCGGCCGCGCAACAGGCGCTGCCGTGGCGGCCGGCCCCGATACGCCGGGCTTGTCGCCGTGCGAACGACCGAGGCCGGGCACCCCGGTCGGCGAAGGAACGGACACTCCCGCAGGCAGCGACGCGGGCACCACTTCCACGATGACATCGGGACGACTCACGACCCGGGTCTTCGGCAGACCGGGTGCCTTCGGCTCAGGGCGCACGCGCGGCCGCTCGTCCAGTTCCGGAACCGCCGCGGTCTCGAGGGGCAGCGGCCGTGCGGCGGGCGTCGGCAGCGATCGCGCCGACACTTCGGGACGCGTTTCTTCGGGGAGCGTCGGCTTCGGCGCGGCGCGAGGGCGCTCCGGCGACGCGGACGCCGCAGGAACCGGCGGAACCGGGACACCCTTCAGTTCGGGCGATGACACGGAAGGCTCCGCCGCGGCGATCGTCGGCTTCTGGTCGGCAGGCACCCCTGGCCGCGGTGCCTTGCGCACGGGCACCTTCGTCGGGCGCGGCCCGGCAGCGCCGGGAGTCGCGGTTTCCGGTACCACGGGTTCGGCCGCGTCCAGGTCGGGCGCCGACGCAACCCTGGGCTGCGCGGCCGCGGAAGGCCCGGGCCGCGCCGAGGGTGGCAGCGCGGCGCGCCTTGCGGGGACGGGTGTCACCGAGACATCGGGCGCGGGCTCGAGGGTGATCGGGCGCTGCCCCGTCGCGACCGGTGCGGCGGCCACGTGCGGACGAGGCGCCGCGTGCCTTGCAGGCTGCGCCTTCGCGGTCGGACGTTTCGGTGATGGCGCCGTCGGCGCCTCGGGCTCCGCAGTGTCGGCCGGCAAGTCCGGCACCGCGGATGCCTGCGTCGGCGCCACCGGAATGGTCGTTGCCGCCTCGGGACGGGGGACTTCGGCGCGCGCGATCGGCGCATTCGGCCTCGCCCGGGCAGGTGCGGGCACGAGGCTCCGCGGCACCGCCGCCGGCGCGGCAGGAATCGCCTCGGACGCCACCGGCCCGGAGGGCGTGTCGATGGTCGGCCGCTGCGTGTCCGCGTGCGCCTGCGGCGTCGGCGCGACGTCCCGTCGGGGGACCGGGGCAGCGTTCAGCGCCAGGACCTCGGCCGTCTCCGGAATGGCGGTGATCGTCGGCGAGATCCTCGGAACCTGAATCTCGGCCCGCGGCCGCTCGACCCGGGTGGCATCGGCGGACATCCTGGGGCTCCGGGGTGGCTCGTCGGTCCGCCCGGACAGCGCGGGGGCGCCCTGCGATTCCGGTATCGGGACGCCGAGAGTGCTCGATTCCGGAAGCGCGGTGCGGACGCCGGGTCGAACCGGAGCCGGTACTGCCGGCGCCTTGGGCGCCGCGCGCGGACGATGCGTGTCGTGGCGACTCCGGGGCACCTCCACCGGCGCCAGGTCGGTACGGGAAGCGAGCTTCGGCGCCACGTGGGCCCGGGAACGCCGCGCTTCGTGCGCGGTCTCCCGCTCGGGTTCCGGTTTCGGCTTTTCCTCGACACGAGGCTTGGGCGGCGTCTGGATCAGCCGGATCTCGAGCACCTTCTTCTCGGGCGGCTTCGGACCGCTCGCGTCCGGTCCGAACACGAGAAACGCCACGTGAAGCGCGAGGGAAAGGACCAGCGCATACAGGAATGCGGGCTCCTGGTACCAGGACCCGTCCGACCCGCCCGACGGCAACCTCAGCGCACTGCTCGCTGCCACGTCACCGCCCGCGGCGTCATCAGGCCACCGCTCCGAACGTCCGCACCAAACTCATGATAATCATGAGACGACATTGCTGATTTTTTCGAAGGAAACGGGGGGGACATGCCTGAGACTCTGGAACCAGATACTGCACGCCCCGACTCGTGATACCGGCAGGGATGACTCGGACGGTGGATCGATCGGGATGGACAGTATCGGTAATGATCGGCGCTCGTCGCCGAAGTCCCTGAACTCTAACATTTGGAGGTTGATATGTGGAGCAAGCCTGAGTACACCGAAATGCGTTTTGGTTTCGAAGTGACGATGTACATCGCCAATCGCTGATACCGGCGAATGGCCTGACAAAAGCCCCGTTCGCGGGGCTTTTGTCCATCGGAGCACCGCGTGGCGGCGAACGGCATGCGCCGGGCGCGCCGCGGAACGGAAGAGCATACGAAGATGAGAATTCATGTACTCGGGGCAGCCGCCGGAGGCGGGTTTCCTCAATGGAACTGCAACTGCCCGAACTGTGACGGTCTGCGCAAGGGCACCCTGCGCGCGCAGGCCCGCACGCAATCCTCCATCGCGGTCAGCGGCAACGGCATCGACTGGGTGCTTTTCAACGCGTCGCCCGACATCCTGGCCCAGATCAGGTCCTTCCCGGCACTGCAGCCCGCGCGCGGCATCCGCGACACGGGCATCCGTTCGGTCGTGCTCATGGACGGGCAGATCGATCACACGACGGGTCTGCTCATGCTGCGCGAAGGCAAGCCGCTCGAACTCTACTGCACGGACATGGTCCGCGAGGACATGACGACCGGCAATCCGCTGTTCAACATTCTCGGCCACTACTGCGGCGTCAACTGGCACCGCATCCCGACGGACGGGCGCGAAGCCTTCGGTGTCGCCGGCGGCGAGGGGCTCGAGTTCACAGCGGTCGCCCTCAAGAGCAAGGCACCACCCTACTCGCCGCATCGTGACAATCCGCACGACGGCGACAACATCGGCATGCGCATCCGCGACACGCGAAGCGGCACGAACGTCTTCTACGCGCCCGGTCTCGGCGAGATCGAACCGCATCTCGTCCCGTTTCTGAACGATGCGGACTGCGTGATGGTGGACGGCACGTTCTGGACCGACGACGAAATGGTCCGGCTCGGCATTTCCCGCAAGCGCGCCCGCGACATCGGCCATCTGCCACAGTCCGGCACGGGTGGCATGATCGAGGTGCTCACGCCCTTGAAGGCGCGCCGGAAGATCCTCATCCATATCAATAACACCAATCCGATCCTGAACGAGGACTCCCCGGAACGCGCCGAGCTCGCGAAGGCGGGAATCGAGGTCTCGTTCGACGGCATGGACATCGAAGTCTGAACAAACTGGGGAGTACGTGAACATGGGCGCAGCCGAGAGCCTTCCGTGGAACCGCGAGGAGTTCGAACAGCAGATTCGGGCGAAAGGCAGCAGGTACCACATCTATCACCCGTACCACGTCGCGATGAACGCGGGGAAGCTCACGCGTGAACAGATCCAGGGATGGGTCTGCAACCGCTTCTATTACCAGATCGCGATCCCCATCAAGGACGCCGCGATCATGGCGAACATGCCCGACCGTGACCATCGCAGGCTCTGGATCCAGCGCATCATCGATCACGACGGAACGCAGGGCGACGAAGGCGGCATCGAGGCATGGCTCACGCTCGGGAAGGCCGTCGGGCTCGAGCGTGAGGAAGTCACGTCTCTCACGCGGGTATTGCCGGGCGTCCGGTTCGCGGTGGACGCCTACATCAACTTCGCGCGTTCGCGTCCGTGGCAGGAGGCCGTCTGCTCCTCTCTTACCGAGCTCTTCGCGCCGGAGATCCACAAGGAACGCCTGGCGAACTGGCCCCAGCACTACCCCTGGATCGATCAGTCGGGCTACGCCTACTTCCGAAAGCGCCTGTCGGAAGCCAGACGCGACGTCGAGCACGGCCTGCGCGTCACGCTCGAGTATTTCAACACCCGCGAGCTGCAGCAGCGCGCGCTCGACATCGTCCAGTTCAAGCTCGATGTGCTCTGGACGATGTGCGACGCGATGATGGTGAACTACGGTATCGGCGAGACGTCCGGGAACTGACATGGCACAGCCGAAACGGATCCCGTTCGATCAGGATACCCCCATCGAACTCGCCAAGTACTACCGGTTCCAGTGGGAACCCGCGCAGGAACTCCATGTTCTCCTGTATCCGGAGGGCATGGTCAAGCTGCCCGGCAGTGCAGGCGAGATCATGAAGCGCGTCGACGGCACGCGCAGTCTGAACAAGATCGTCGCCGAGCTCGAACGGGCGTTCCCCGGAGCGCCCGACCTGCGCGCCGACGTCACGGATTTTCTGGAGGTGGCACATGGCAACGGCTGGATCCGCACGAAATCTCCCGAGTAAGCCGCACTGGCTCAACGCGGAACTCACCTACAAGTGCCCGCTGCATTGCGTGTTCTGCTACAACCCGGTGGATTACGCACGTTTCGGCCCGGAACTCTCGACCGATGAATGGCTCAAGGTGCTGCGCGAAGGACGCGAGCTCGGCCTCGTGCAGCTCGGCCTGTCGGGGGGCGAGCCTCTCATGCGCGACGACCTCGAGATCATCATCGCCGAGGCGGGTCGTCTGGGTTACTACACGAACCTGATCACGTCGGGCATCGGGCTCACGGAAAAGCGCATCGCCGCCTTCAAGGAGGGCGGGCTCAACCACATCCAGCTGTCGTTCCAGGACTCGACCCGCGAGATGAACGACTGGATTTCCAGCACCAAGACGTTCGAGCTTAAACGCCGTGCGGCCGATCTGATCCAGAAGTACGACTACCCGATGGTGTTCAACTGCGTGATGCATCGACACAACCTCGACCACACGCGGGAAATACTCGAGATGGCGGAGGCACTGGGCGCGGAGTACGTCGAACTTGCGAACACGCAGTTCTACGCCTGGGCCCTCGTGAACCGCGACCAGCTGATGCCCAGTCGTGAGCAACTCGAGCGCGCAGAGGCCGTCACGAACGCGTTTCGCGAACGGGTCGGCGACAGGATGAAGATCTACTTCGTGAACCCCGACTACTACGAAACCAGGCCGAAGGCCTGCATGAACGGGTGGGGATCCGTCTTTCTGAACGTGGCAGCGGATGGCGTGGCCCTGCCCTGCCACGAAGCGCGCATGCTGCCGGGCCTGACCTTCCCGAACGTGCGCAATCACGACCTGCGCTGGATCTGGAACGACTCACCGGCCTTCAACACCTATCGGGGCGACGAATGGATGAAGGAGCCATGTCGTACCTGCCCGGAGAAGCACAAGGACTTCGGAGGCTGTCGCTGTCAGGCGTACCTGCTCACCGGTGATGCGGCCAACGCGGATCCCGTCTGTGATCTTTCACCGAACCACCATCTGATCACGGACGCCGTGGCCCGTGCACAGCGACCCGACCTGCCCGCAGGGGTGCAACCGATCGTCTTCCGGGACGACAAGAATTCCCGCCGCCTTTCGGCAGAGACCGCCCCGGACGACGCCACGACGGTGTCCTGAGACCGGCAGGCAGACCGCGGGCGACAGCGTGGCAGGCGCCACGGTGTCGCGCCGGTCACCCTGCCTCGTTCTCAGTGGTGGTGGTGTCCCTCGGGACCGTGCGCGTGGCCGTGCGACACTTCTTCGGGCGTCGCCTTGCGTACCTCCGTGACGGTGCACGCGAACTGCACCGTCTTGCCGGCCAGAGGATGATTCGCGTCCACGACCACGCGATCCTCTGCGACGTCGGTGACGGTATAGACGAGTGTCTGTCCCGAATCCTGTGACGTTCCCTGGAACTGCATGCCGATCGCCACGTTGTCGGGGAACATGCTTTTCGCCTCGACCCTGATCAGCGCCTCGTCGTACTCGCCGAACGCATCCTCGGGTGCGAGATGCAGATTGCACTCGTGGCCGACCTCCTTACCCTCGAGTTCTTCTTCCACCCGAGGAAAGATTCCGTGATACCCACCGTGCAGATAGGTGAGCGGACGATCCGCCTTCTCGAGCACGACTCCCTGCGCATCGCGAAGCTCGTAGCTCAGCGATACGACTGTGTCCTTGTTGATGGCAACGCTCATTTCATCCCCTTTACGACGTTCAAGATCTCCAGTGCATGCCCGCGCGGGCTGACGCCGTACATGGCACGATGAACACGGCCCTCGCGATCGAGTACGAAAGTGGATCGCCGCACGCACTGTTTGCGCATGCCGTCGAAGTCCCTTTCGACCAGAACGCCATAGTCGGAACAGGCCTGACCGTCGACGTCCGATAGCAGTTCCAGGTCGAGGCCGTGCTTGTCCCGGAATGCGCCGTGCGAGAGGCAATCGTCGCGGCTGATGCCGAGAACGATCGTGTCGTGCCGGCGGAAGGCGTCTTCGAGTTCACTGAAGTCGATGGCCTCGATGGTACATCCGGGCGTGTCGTCCTTCACGTAGAAGAACACGACGACCGCATGCTTGCCGAGGAACGAGTCCAGACTCACCATTTCCATCTCGGCGTCAGGCAACTCGAAACGAGGTGCGAGATCTCCTTCCTTCAGCATGTCGGGCGACTCCACGTCCACGATACCATCTCGAGATCTCGATCGATTCTAACTGAAATACCCTGCACCAGCCGCGCACCCGGCTCATCACGATGCCCACTTCGACGACCAGCACCAGAATCCCGCCACCACTGGGCGACCTGACTTCCCGCACGTTCCTGCGCATGTACTGGGGGAAGCACGCGCACGTCATCCGCCAGGCCGTTCCAGCCTTCCAGGGTCTGCTCGACCGCACGGCGCTGTTCGCGCTCGCCACCCGTGACGACGTCGAATCGCGGCTGATCGTTCACGAGGGACGACACTGGTCGCTCGAACACGGCCCCTTCCGGCGCCGCGATCTGGCCGGGCTGCCGCCCACCCGCTGGACACTCCTCGTGCAGGGCCTCGACCTTCACAGCGACGAGGGTGCGCGACTGTTGCGTCGATTCGACTTCGTGCCCCGCGCGCGTCTGGACGACCTCATGGTGAGTCACGCTGCCCCGGGCGGAGGGGTTGGCCCACACTTCGATTCCTATGACGTATTCCTGTTGCAGGGCCGTGGACGGCGCCGGTGGCGCGTGTCGACCCAGACGGATCTGACGCTCAGGCAGGATGTGCCGCTCAAGATCCTGCGCCGCTTCCGGGCCGAGGCGGAGTGGATTCTCGAGCCGGGAGACATGCTGTACCTGCCCCCGCGCTACGCGCACGACGGCGTTGCACTGGACGAGTGCCAGACCTACTCG
The DNA here is from genome assembly GCA_016125475.1 of Betaproteobacteria bacterium. GTDB lineage: Bacteria > Pseudomonadota > Gammaproteobacteria > Burkholderiales. The sequence continues at coordinate 247,008 of WGLR01000003.1, read as the reverse complement.
ATCGGCTTCCGGGCGCCGGCCTTCGGGGAACTCGTTGCCGAGTTTCTCATGCGCTTCGGCGAAACGGTCACGGTTCCGGGGCGCTATTCGGACCCGGACCTCGCCCCGACCAGGCACCCGGGACGCGTCCCGAAAGCCATGACCCGGTCGCTCGCGGAAACGTTGCAGGCGCTTCGGTGGTCCCGGACGGACATCGAGGAATTCCTCGGGCGCTATCTGTCCGAGCCCAAGCCACACGTATTCTTTTCGCCGGCGGAGCGCCCGGTCTCCCCCGCACTGTTCGCGAGGCGCCTGGCGTCCCGGCCGCTCACACTGCACCGCAAGTCCATCATGCTCTATAGTGACCGGAGCGTGTTCCTGAACGGAGAGTGTTATCGCTTTCCGCGCGGAACCCCCGAATGGCTGCGCACGCTGGCCGACACCGGCACCCTCCCCCCCGCAGAACCCGCGCGTGCCGTCGTGGAGCTTCTGCGCGAATGGCACCGCTGCGGATACATCGAGTTCCTCGCGGCCTGACCCGGATTCCTTCGACGCCTCCCCATCCCGATGAAACTCACCCGCTCACTTTCGACTTACGCCGAGTGCGAGGCTGCGATCTCGGACCTCATCCCGCTCGGGGTGCGCTCGATCCGGATCTTCGACCGCTACCTCGAGACCACGTGGGACCGGCCCGCGCGCATCGAGGCCCTGCGCGCATTCTGTCTCCGCGCACAGCGCGCCGAACTGCAACTGGTGCTCCACGACGCCGGGCGACTCCCCCGGACGTGTCCGCGCCTTGTAGCCCTGCTCGGACGATTCGCCCACGTCATCGCCGTGCGCGAAACCCGTCCCGAAGCCCATCATGCTGCCGACCCCGTCGTGATCGTCGACGATCGACACTATTTCCACCGGTTTCACGTCGATTCACCGCGCGCGTCGGTCGGCATCGACGATCCGGTTCACACACAGGCTCTGCGGGAACGCTTCAGCGAACTCTGGGAAGCGTCGGATCCGGTCAGTCCGGGGTCACCGCTGGGCCTGTGACAGTCACGCTCATTTACTGCTGGCAATATTTTGTAAGATGCTGTTACAATCCGCAGCGTCTTAGGGTCGACGTGTCTTCAGGCCGTTGAACCGCATAGACATTCCCGTCTGACTCAATTCGAATCCAAGGACTCTTACGCTCATGACCCGCTCTCTCTTGATCGCTGCGTTGCTCGCCGTGGCTCTTTCCGCCTGCGGCCAGAAGGAAGAATCCACCCCGGCCGCGGCGCCCGCTGCGGCTCCGGCTCCCGCGCCCGCCGCCGAGCCTGCTGCGCCTGCGTCCGACGCGGGCAGCACCGCAGCCCCTGCCTCGGATTCGAGCGCCGCTCCGGCCGACTCGAGCAGCGCCCCTGCCGCCGCTCCGGCCGAACAGCCGAAGGAAGAAGAGAAGAAGTAACACCCGGAAAATCTCTCCGGCGGAGAGATGTCCGCGAAAGCCGGCCTGGCTCCAGGCCGGCTTTTTCATGCCCGTCGAAGTCGCGAAATCCGGGCAGTCCGGCTCAACGGACTTCCCGCCAGCCGAGGCCCTCGGTCTGATCTGCAACGGCGATCCAGTCCGTGGAGCATCCGAGCGCGTCAGCCAGCGCCGAGCGGGCAAGTTCGGGCGTGTTGTTGGACTGGGACAGATGCACGGCAACGACGTGCGAGAGGCGCGACGTGTCGATCGCGCCGACGAGTCCCGCTGCCGACGCGTTGTCGAGATGACCGAGACGTCCGGAGACACGGGACTTCAGGCTCGGAGGATAGGGGCCATCGGCGAGCATCGACCGATCGTGATTGCATTCGATCGCGATCGCCTGGCAGCCCGACAGCATCGCTTCGATGTGGCGCGTTGCCTCACCCGCATCGGTGAGCACACCGAGACGTGCGGCACCGTCGGAGAACACGTACTGCGCGGGCTCGCCGGCATCGTGCGGCACCGGAAACGGCCGGATGTGGAGATCGCCGACCGTGAACGACCGATACCCTTCGACGAGGTGCACGTCGACGTCCCGGAACACCTGCCGAGGTGTCCCCCTCACGGTACCGTGCGTCACCCAGACCCCGTGCCGGTACTGCCGCGCAAGGCGCCCGACACCACTCACGTGATCGTCGTGCTCGTGCGTGACGACGATCGCGGAGAGGTCCTCGGGGCTCAGGCCGAGTCGGCCAAGCCGGAATACCGTGTCCCGCAGCGTGAATCCGCAGTCCAGAAGCACGCGCGTGGACCCCGACTCGACGACGAGGCCGTTTCCCTGGCTGCCGCTGCCGAGGTACGCGAAGCGCATCTGCAGGAGGAGCGGCGCGAGGACGAATCCGCGTCGCGGACGGCTACCTGAGCTGCTCCACGAGCATTGCGAGGATGCGCCTGGACGTGTCGCCGTCGTCGGGCTTGCCGGTGTGGTCGAGCACACTCACCCGCGACCCGCTGCCGTCCTCGCCGGAGACCTTGATGCGGTAGTGCTCCGGCCCCTTCTTCTCGTCGCTGCGCCAGAACGCCAGCCTCGCGAGTCCGGTCCGTTTCGGGGGCTCCGCCTCCGGGTCCTGGTACTGGACGAAATACACGCCGTCCGCTCGGTTGCGGTCCTCCACCATGAAGCCGATGCGGTCGAGTGCGAGGCCGACCCGCCGCCACGCACGGTCGAAACTGTCCTTCATCTCGACGACGCTGCCCTTGTCCGACTTGACGAGGCTGGCGCGCACCGGCGCCGTGTCGGCCTCCTTCACGAGGGTCTTGGCCTCCGGAGCCGGCACGCCCAGGCGCTGCGCGAGCCGGGTGAGCATCTTGGCCTCGAGTTCGGGATCGGACGGCCGGACCTGCCACTTGGTGTTGTTGTCGCGTTCCTTGACGTACACCTCGGCCATGCCACGGTGGCTGATGTAGACCTCCGTGGTACCGGGCTCCGTCCCGCGCTCGAGCCGGGTCCGGAACATGTCCCGCTCGGGAAGCGAGCTGACCGAATCGAGTGCCTTGTTCAGAAACCCGGTGAGGCCTCCGACCGGAATCCGCGCGCGGTTCTCGGACCAGTCGGTCTCCATGTAGCCTGCCTCCGGGTCCTCCTTCTTGATGATGAACCCGTTTTCCTGCCAGAAGTCCTTCACCAGAAACCACACCTGATCGGGCGGTGCCTTGACCACCAGCCAGCGCTGCAGCCCTGCGCGCTCCATGCGCACCTTGTCGCTCGCCGGCAGAACGTCGTCGCGAGCCGGTTCGGCCGCAGGCGCATTGTGCCGCTGGCTGTACTCGGAATAGGTGGTCTCGTCCTTCGGAACCGCGTCAGGCACCTTGTACCGCGAGTCGCCTCCGGGCGCCGCGAGATCCGGCGGCACCTCCAGCGGCGGCAGCTTGTTCGCCGACTTGTAGTCGATCTTCTTGCCTTCGAAAAGACCCGAACAGCCGCCGAGAGCGGTCAGGAAACAGCATGCGGATACGGCCAGTAGTCTGGAAACGCGTGAACGAAGAACGAAGGAATGTGGCATCTAGGAACTCAGGAGTGCGCGCGTGCGGTCGAAATGCCGGCCTGCTTCATCGCCTCGCGCAACATCGCGTGGTACTGCGAAGAAAGGGGAGTGAGGGGAAGACGGATGCCGGGGCCCGCCAGTCCCATTTCGGAGAGGACCCACTTGACCGGTATCGGATTCGCTTCCACGAAAAGGTGCTTGTGAAGTCCCATCAGCCTGTCGTTGAGTTCGCGAGCCTGCCGAAGGTTCCCGGACATGGCCGCATCGCACATCTGCCGCATGAGTCGGGGCGCGACGTTCGCCGTGACGGAGATCACGCCGTGCCCGCCGAGCAGCATCAGCGCGAGCCCGGTCGCGTCGTCACCGCTGTACACCGCGAACCCATCCGGAATGCGGCGAAGGAGGTCTGCCCCGCGTTCCATGTTGGCCGTGGCGTCCTTGATGCCCACGACATTGGGCACCTCCGCAAGCCGCACGGTCGTGTCGTTGTGCAGGTCGGCGACCGTCCGTCCCGGGACGTTGTAGACGATCATCGGCAGATCCACGGCCTCGGCGATCTTGCGGAAGTGCCGGTACAGGCCTTCCTGCGACGGCTTGTTGTAGTAAGGAACGACCGACAGGGCCATGTCCGCACCGACGGATTTCGCGAAAGCCTGCAGTTCGATGGCTTCGGTCGTGCTGTTCGCACCCGTGCCGGCGATCACCGGTACGCGACCCGCGACATGCTCGACGGTGATCCGGATCAGTGCGCAGTGCTCGTCGAAGTCGACGGTCGGCGACTCGCCGGTCGTTCCGACGACCACGATGCCGTTCGTCCCTTCCTCGACGTGAAAATCGACGAGTTTCCGGAAGTCGTCGAAATCGATGCTGCCGTCCTCCCCCATCGGGGTCGCGATCGCAACCAGACTGCCAGTGAGCATTGTGTGTCTTCCCTCCTGCAAAAGCGGAATTCTAACCTGCATTGTCCGCGCGCCGCCGCCGAACCGCGGATGTCCGGCCGAACGCTTCCGCTCTCACGCCGGCCCCCTCCCCGGCTCGCGCCGTGCCGCGATCCGCTGGATCATCGCCGGTCGGGGCTCGTCCACCATGACGTCCTCGTAACCGAGCACCCGCAGTTGCCCGGCTACGGCAGCGAGCAGTTCCCCGGGGCGCAGCAGGAAGTCCGGGTTCGACGGCTTGCCGAAACGCTCGTTGCCGACCGCGAACGTCTCGTAGACGAACAGCCCGCCATCCGCAACCGCGCCCACGAGCGACGGCAGAAGGGGGCGGTGGAGATAGTTCGTCACGACCACGCAGTCGAAGGTGCGCGATGCGAACGGCCAGGTCCCTGTCTCCAGGTCCGCAACCTCACAGGTGATGCCCGGTACGCCGCCCAGCGTCGAGCGGATGCGGGAATCCCTGTCGACGGCGAGCACACGGCAACCGCGCGCGGCGAACCAGCGTGCGTGTCGTCCTCCGCCGCATGCCACGTCGATCACATCGGCATCGGGCGGCAGTCCGCCCCCCCATCGGCACACCCACGCCGACGGCCGGTCACCGGCTCCGTGCAGCGTGGTCGATCCTGCGTCTTCCGTCATGGTGTCGGTCGCATCTGTTCGAGCACCCTCATCATCGCGGCAACGCTCGCATGTTCGAGTGCATCGATCATGGGCACGACGAGAGGAAGCGAAAGATAGAGCATCAGGAACCCCAGTGCGAGTGTGACCGGGAACCCCACCGCGAAGATGTTGAGCTGCGGCGCCGCGCGGGTCAGGATGCCGATCGCGATGTTGGCCGCGAGCAGGGCACCCACGACCGGCAGGGACATCGTCAGCCCGAGCCGGAAGATCTCGGATGCCCACGCGACGAGCGTCTTGAAGCCCACGGCGGATACCGGCGATGGAGAAAGAGGCAGCGTCCGGAAACTCTCCGCGAGCGCCGAGAGGATCAGGTAGTGCCCGTTCGTCGCGAGGATCGTGAGGATCGCGATCAGGCCATAGAACTGAGCGACGACGGGCGTCTGGCCAGAACCCTGAGGGTCGAAGAACACGGCGAAGCCCAGACCGACCTGCAGGCCTGCCAGTTGCCCGGCCATCTCGGCCGCCGCCACGGCGATGCGCGCGACGAATCCGAGCGCGACGCCGATCACGACCTGCTCGACGAGAATGAGGATGCCCGGACCGGAGACGGCCTCCACGTCCGGTGCGGGCGGGAGTGTGGGGGCGACGAGCAGGGCGAGCAGGAACGACAGGCCGACTTTCACGCGCACCGGCACCGCCCGGTTCCCGAGCACCGGTTCGGTGGCGACGAACGACACGATTCGCACGAAGGGCCAGCCCACCAGCACGAGGAGGGACTGGAACTGCGCGAGGGTGATGCTGATCATGCGGGCGGAAGCCCGCTGGGAGGCGCGTCCGGACCTGCCGAGGATCGCACGCCCGGTCCGACGGCAGCCGTCACCCGATCCATTGCGGAATGGAGGAAATGAGCTGCCTCGTGAAGTCGACGAGGATCGTGAGCATCCAGGGCCCTGCCAGCAGGATCACGACGAACATCGCGAGCAGCTTCGGGATGAACGACAGTGTCATCTCGTTGATCTGCGTCGCCGCCTGGAAGATGCTGATCACGAGCCCCACGACGAGCGCCGTGAGCAGCAGCGGCCCCGCCACGAGCACGAGCACTTCGAGCGCCTGCTGGATGAGCGTGATCACGGACTGCGCGTTCACGGAAGACCTCCGGAGGGAATACCGCACCCGGCACGGCTGCGGTCAGACATAGAAACTCCGCACGAGCGAACCCACGAGCAGATTCCAGCCATCCACGAGAACGAACAGCATGAGCTTGAACGGCAACGAGATGATGACCGGCGAGAGCATCATCATGCCCATGGACATCAGGACGCTCGAGACGACGAGATCGATGATGAGGAACGGGATGAAGACGACGAAGCCGATCTGGAACGCCGTCTTGAGTTCCGAGATCACGTAGGCGGGTACGAGCACCTTCATCGACACGTCGTCCGGCCCCCTGGGTTGCGGCGACTGGGACAGCTTGACGAACAGGGCGAGGTCCGCCTCGCGCGTCTGGCGCATCATGAAGGCCTTGAGCGGCACGGAGGCGGTTTCGATGGCCTGATCGAAACTGATCTTCTCGTCCGAGAACGGCTTGTACGCGTCCGTGTAGATCTTGTCGAACACCGGTGCCATGACGAACAGCGTGAGAAACAGCGACAGGCCCACGAGCACCTGGTTCGGAGGAGTCTGGATGGTTCCGAGCGCCTGGCGAAGCAGCGACAGGACGATGATGATGCGCGTGAAGCTCGTCATCATCAGCAACACGGCCGGCAGGAACGTGAGCGCCGTCAGGAAGAGCAGCGCCTGCAGGGAGAGCGTGTACGTCTGCGTCCCGCCCGGCCCGGGCGTGCTCGTGACCGCCGGGAGGCCCGTCTGCGCAAGGGCGCCGGCGCCCGCGGTGAGGAGCAGCAGCAGAACGACGATTTTCACCGCGGTTTTCATGCCGGCGGATTATACGGACGTTGTCCGCTACTTCAGCTCACGCAGAGCCGCCGCGTCGGGCGCCGAGCCACTTCCCGACCAGCCCTTCCGCCGAATGATCCGGACTCGTCGGCACGTCGACGCCGACCGGCCTGGGGATGGTGTGCAGGGCGTTCACGCTGCTCGGCGTCACACCGACGACGATCCAGTCGTCCTGGACTTCCACGACCACCACGCGTTCCTTCGGCCCCACCATGACGCCCCCGACGACCCGGACCGGGCCGGTTCCGTGCCGCGTGCCCGGGAGGTAGCGACGCGCGAGCCACGCCGCGAGCGCGATCGCGCCCATCACGAGCGCGAGCCCCAGGAACACCTGCAGGAGAACGGACATCGTCCCGCCCGCGACGGGCGCCTCGTCCGCACGAGCGAGCGCCGGGACCGTCAGCGCGATCGCGCAGAGACCGGTCGGCCGCTTCATTTGCTCAGGCCACGGACCCTTTCTTCGGGCGTGATGATGTCCGTGAGTCGAATGCCGAACTTGTCGTTCACGACCACCACCTCCCCCTGAGCGATCAGACAGCCGTTCACGAGAACGTCCATCGGCTCGCCCGCCAGCGCGTCGAGCTCCACTACCGAGCCCTGGGCGAGCTGGAGCAGGTTGCGGATGGCGATGCGTGTCCTCCCCAGTTCCACCGTGAGGGTCACCGGGATGTCGAGGATCATCTCTATCTTGTTCGGCACCGCCCCGGACAGCGTCTCGGGCTTGAGCTCCTGGAATACCCCCCCCGCCCTGCCGGCTGCCGCTTCCTCCGCAGGAGGCACGGCGTCACTGGCGGCGGACTGCTGTTCCGCGAGTGCAGCCGCCCAGTCGTCAGCGGAAATGTCGTCCTGCTCCTCGTCAACCATGGCCATCCCCCTGTTCGTCTGCACCGCCCGCCAGGACTCGCTGGACTTTCAGGGCGTAGTTTCCGTTGGCGATGCCGTACTTGCATTCGGCCACCGGAATTCCGTCGACGGTCGCGGTCACGAGTTCCGGCACACTGAGAGAGATCACGTCGCCGATCTCCAGTTCGGTGAGTTCCCGGAGCGTGAGCTTCGCCGTCGCGAGGTCCGCCACGAGATCCACCTCGGCCCCCTGGACCTGACGGGTCATGAGCTTCACCCAGCGCAGGTCGGCCTCCGCACGGTCCGCCTGGAAACTGCTGTAGATGACGTCGCGAATGGGTTCGAGCATCGAATACGGAAGACAGACGAACAGGTCACCGCTTCCCGATCCGAGGTCCACCGTGAAGCTCGCGGCGACGACCACCTCGGTGGGCGTGCAGATGTTAGCGAACTGCGTGTTCATCTCGGAGCGGACAAACTCGAACCGGAGGGGATAGACGGGCTCCCACGCCTTCCTGAACTCCTCGAACACGACGTCGAGAAGACGACCGATCACCCTCTGCTCGGTCGCCGTGAAATCCCGTCCTTCGATCCTAGTGTGGAACTGCCCGCTGCCACCGAACAGATGGTCGACCACCTGGAACACGAGCGTCGGCTCGATGATGATGAGCCCCGTCCCGCGCAGCGGTAACGCGTGCACGACGTTGAGATTCGTGGGAACCACGAGATTGCGCACGAAGTCGCTGTATTTCTGGACCTTGATCGGATTGATCGAGATCTCGGCGGTTCGGCGCATGAAATTGAACAGTCCGATCCGGAACAGTCTCGCGAACCGCTCGTGGATGAGTTCGAGCGTGGGCATGCGCCCACGCACGATCCTTTCCTGGCGGCCGATGTCGTACGGGCGGATTCCGCCCGTACTCTCTTCGACGGGCGCCTCTTCGGGCTCCCCGGTGACGCCTCGCAGAAGCGCATCGACCTCTTCCTGGGAAAGGATATCGTCGGCCATCCCCGCCTATTGAATGACAAAGGACGTGAGCAACACGTCCAGCGCCCCCTTGCGCGGCCGATAACGCATTTCCTGGCCTTCGGGCGGGCGCCTGTAGTAGCCAATGGGCTTGTTGACCGCGTCGCGTATCTCCACGCGAAGACGGTTCTTGCCCTCCAAGGTGGTCAACTCGTCCACCTTCTTGCTGCTGAGGATCAGAAGAATCTCGTTCCTGATCTCCGGCAGGTGCTGCTTGATCTTCTCCGCAATCTCGGGACTCGAGACTTTCACGTCTATTCCCACCTGCAGATACCGATCCGCCGCTTCCGTCGCGAGATTGACGACGAACGGCTCGAGACTCTCGTAGACCGGAGGCTTGCCGGAATGACCACCGTCATCCTCCTCGTCTCCCTCGTCGGCATAGCCACCCTCGTCGGCAGTGGCCGTCACGTGCTCGCCACCGTGGCCCTTGTGTTTCTTCTTGCCTCCGAGCAGGAAGTAGGCGGCACCACCGCCCGCCGCCGCGAGTACGAGGACCACGGCGAGGATGATGATCAGGAGCTTCTTGCTCTTCTTGCCACCTCCCTGCGCCGGTAGACCGTCGACGATCGTCGCTGCTGCTGCTGCTGCTTTTGCTGACATGATTTCCCTCGATCACATAAGGAGTTACAACCGTCATGTCATCGGCACCAAGCGACAGGGACTGGAGCGTCAAATCGACATTTCCTTCTAGGGTCATGGCCGGAAAGTTCAATAACCCTTAAAAAACAATTGAGTCTAAGGGATACTTTAGGTGCTTTTTGAGCTGTCGGCAAGAACAATGTCAAGGAAAATCAATTCTTCTCGACGGGCACGCGTCGACGGGCGAGCCGGGCGCGAGGGAGGGGGGGGAGAAAGGGTGGCGTGCATGCCCCGGATGCAGGGCACGTGCGAACGGCCCGTCGGGCCGTTCGGGAGATGACGGACGGACTGCTACACCCCCGAGACGACGTCGGGGCGCCCGTGAGGCGGAAGCGTGCGGGGAACGGCCGACACCTCAGGGAGTCGGCCGCGAGGACAGGGCCGGAGACGTCAGGCGAAAAGGTCGACCGCGCGCAACCCGGAAATCGGACCGCGCCAGCGAAGCTCGCCCCCGCTCGACGAGACCGCGCCGACCCGCGCCTCCGACGGGAACGCCTGTGTCCGTCCGGAGCGGCCCGAGTCCGCACCGCTGCCGGAACGCGACTCGGCGCCGACGGACGCGCCGCCAAGGCTGAGTCCCGAGGCGGCAAGCGCTTCGCCGAGACGCGGAATGGCTGCCTGGATTGCCTCGCGCACGGGCGCATGCGGGGAGAAGAACTGAACGACTGCCTGGTCGCCCGTCATGCTGACCCTCACCTCGACCGGACCGAGGTTCGGGGGATTGATCTGGAGTTCCGCACTGGGCTGGCGAGTCTGCACCACGACACTCACCCTGTCGGCGAACGCGTCGTGCCAGTCCGGCGACGACAGCGGTACGGTCACGCCAGGACGCGTCTCCGGCACGTCGCTGCGCTGCGCGACGTGGCCCACGGGCTGGATCTGCGGACTGCCGGCGTCCGGTGTCCGCGGGTCCTGGAGGTGCTGTCCGGCCACGCTCGCGGACCCGGCGAGTGCGGCCGGGAGCGACGTACGCGCTTCCCGGTCGCCCCCCCCACTTCCGTGCTCGCCGTCGACCTTTCCGAGCACGGCCGCGAACTGCTTTCCTGCCTCCTCGACACGGACGTCGCGACGCGACGTGCCCCCGGAATCGTCGACGATCGCGTCGGCCGCCTTGCCGCGGACGGCCGTCGCACGCCCGGACTTCTCGAGCGCGTCGCGCAAGCCACCGGCGACGTCGCGCGCGACACTCCGGCCCGCATCCGTCGAGGAGACCTGGGCAGCCCTCACTGCCGCCACGATCGAGGCATCGCTGCCCAGGCCCAGACCGAGGATCGAGTCCGGACGCGCGGGACCCGGACCATCGGACGCCGCGGCATCCTGCCGCGAGTCATCCGACGGCTTGCGGGCACCCCGGGCTGTCCCGGCTCCCCTGGTCGGACCCGGCTTGTCCATCTCGGCCTTGAGCGCACTCTTGAAGCTCTGCCCGCCGGCGTCGTCCGCCCCGGCGAGCGGCCGCGAGTCGGAGGCATCGTGGGTGGCCTGCGCGGCAACATTGGCCGCCCCGGCAGTGATCGTCGGCAAGACTGTACCTTCCGGCATCGCAAACTCCCGTTTCTGAGCAACTTGCGCGATACATGGCAATCGCCGTGCCAGTGAACTACGGTCGCCCGCCCCATGAATGCCTGTCCTGCCACGCCGGTCCGCGCGCCGCCTCGTCACCTGTCGGGCCGCCTCGTGGCCCGTGCCCGCCGGGACGCGAACTCGTCCTGGAATTTCTGCTCCTGGCGGATGGCTGCCTGGTTCTCGCGCGCTTCGTGCCGCTCGGCAAGAACGTCGAACGCATGCTCGCGACGCGCGTGCTCCATCCAGTTCTCGCGCGAAGCCTCCCAGATCGCCTCCAGCCGCCTCAACTCGCCCGCCTGGGCGGCCAGGGCTTCGTCCAGGCGAGCCAGGAACACCTCGAAATCCCGCAGAGCCGAGGCCGTCGTGCCCCTCACGCGCGCCGCATCCCGCTGCGTCAGATACTCGGACCGATACTGCTCCAGTTCCGCAAGCTTCCGGCGTGCGCGATCGAGGCGCTCGCCGTGCGAGCGCAACTCGTTCGCGGCGTCTTCCGCGCGCCGATGCAACACTTCCCGGACAGGCTGCAGGGGAAATTCGGCCACGGGCGCCCTCCTACTCGGTCGCCACCGCGTCGGCGAACACGGCCTCGAGCGCGCGGCGACTCGCCTCGTGCGTCGCGCGCTCGCGAATGTCCTGACGCAGGTACGCGAAGAGTCGGTCGCGCAGTCTGAGCGCTTCGTCGACATCGGGATCCGCGCCCCGCACGTAGGCACCGACATTGATCAGGTCCCGACTGCGCCGGTAGGCGGAATAGAGCTGTCTGAATCGCCGGATGCGCGTGAGGTCTTCCGCTCCCACGATTTCGGTCATCGCGCGACTGATCGACGCCTCGATGTCGATCGCCGGATAGTGGCCCTGGTCCGCCAGATCCCGCGAGAGCACGACGTGTCCGTCGAGAATCGCGCGCGCGCTGTCCGCGATCGGATCCTGCTGGTCGTCGCCTTCCGCGAGCACCGTGTAGAACGCGGTGATCGAGCCCTGCCCCTCGTCGCCGTTGCCGGCGCGCTCCACGAGTTGCGGAAGCTTCGCGAAGACCGACGGGGTGTAGCCCTTGGTGGCGGGAGGTTCTCCGATCGCGAGCGAGATCTCGCGCTGGGCCATCGCGTATCGGGTGAGCGAGTCCATGATGAGCAGCACGTGTCTGCCTTCCGCCCGGAAGTGCTCTGCGACGGCCGTCGCGTAGGCTGCCCCGTGCAGGCGCAGGAGCGGGGGCGTGTCGGCGGGTGCCGCCACGACGACGGAGCGCGCCCGGCCCTCGGGCCCGAGGATGTTCTCGATGAATTCCTTCACCTCGCGGCCACGTTCGCCGATGAGTCCGACGACGACCACGTCCGCCTCCGTGTAGCGCGCCATCATGCCGAGGAGAATGCTCTTGCCGACCCCGCTGCCCGCGAAGAGGCCGAGTCGCTGACCACGGCCGACCGTCAGCAGTCCATTGATCGCACGAACGCCCACGTCCAGCACATCGTGGATCGGGACACGCTCGAGCGGATTGATAGGCCGGCTGTAGAGCGGGACCTGTCTGTCGAAGACGACGGGTCCGCGGTCGTCGAGCGCACGACCGGTGCCGTCCAGCACGCGTCCGAGCAGGCCCCAGCCCACGCCGACCTGCCGGGCACGATCTTCCGCACGACGCCGCGGAATGTAGTCGACACCGAGTCGTGGCGTCCGGACGGCACCGGATTCGACGGGGACCACGAGCGCACCCGGCTCGAGGCCGTACACATCCGTCGACGGCATCAGGTAGAGATGCTCGCCCGAGAATCCGACGACCTCGGCCTCCACTCTCTGGCCCGTCGGGGCGATGACGAAGCAGGTGTTGCCGACCGGAAGTTTCAGACCGACGGCTTCCATCACGAGCCCTGCGACACGGGTCAGGCGCCCGCTCACGGTCCACGGCGCGACCTGCGAGGATGCGTTGTGGCAGTCGGCGAAGTACTTCTGCCAGCGGCGCAGCCGGCTCATGGCATCTCCCGCAGCACCGGAACGGCGCACCGGCACGCAGGAAGCTGCACGCGACCCACCGGCGCGGTGTCGCGCCTGCGTGTCACTCGCCGGGTCGCCAGACCCGGACCGGAGCCGAAGGCACCGAGACTAGAGGTTGAGATCCAGCCAGGCATCGTCACGGCCGAGACTCGCGACCACGCGCCGCCACCGCGTCTCGAGGGTGGCGTCGATCTCGGTCGAGGCATTCTGGAACTTGCAGCCCCCGCGCTCGACCTGAGGGTCCTCGATGATGGTCCAGGGACCCAGTTCGTCGGCGGGATCCGACGCGGCCAGCGCGCGCACGATCGACGCATCATCGGGATGGAGGATGAGCCGCCGGCTCTCGCCGAGCTCGGGAAAGCTGCGCGTCGCCTCGCGTATGAGACTCAGCACGATTTCAGGCTTCGCGCGCAGGGACTGTCGCACGATCTGCTTCGCGAGTTCGAGCGACAGCGAGAGGACGTCGTTCGCGATGCCCTGCTCTAGATCCTCGGCGAGTGTCGTGAGGTGACCGAGCACCTCGCGAAACCTGCGCACGTCCGCATCCGCCTGGCGCATGCCCTCGGCATAACCTTCGACCCGCCCGGCTTCGCGCGCTTGGGCGCGGGCACGTTCGACCTTCTCGCGTTCGAGTTCCTCCGCAGGTGGCGCGGGATCGACCGCGTTCACGGGTGGATCGGGTCGGACAGCCTCGACGGTGGGGGGAACTGCGGCGACGGCGCTTCGCTCCGGCGGGGCGGACGCGACCGATGGCGTCCGGGGTGGGCGTTCCGTCGCGGGCGCACCGGACACGAGTTCTCCCGGGCGCCAGGGACGGATCGGCGTCGAGTCGCCGTGACGAATGATGCGACTACTCGACAAGGCCTTCGTCCCCGCCCTTGCTTCCGAGAACGATCTGCCCCTCGTCGGCCAGGCGACGCACGATCTTCAGGATCTCCTTCTGCTCGGACTCGACCTCGGAGAGGCGGACCGGCCCCTTCGCTTCGAGGTCTTCCCGCAGCATTTCCGACGCACGCGAAGACATGTTCTTGAAGATCTTCTCCTTCAGCGGCTCCGAAGTGCCCTTGAGTGCGACCACGAGCGTCTCCGATTGCACCTCGCGCAACAGCAGCTGGATGCTGCGGTCGTCGAGTTCGAGCAGGTTCTCGAACACGAACATCTTGTCCTGGATCTTCTGCGCGAGGTCGGGATCGGTCTCCCGGATGAACTCCGTGACCGCGGTCTCGTACTGACCGCTCATGAAATTCAGGATCTCCGCAGCGACATCCACCCCGCCCATCGCGCTCTTCTTGACACGATCGCTGCCGGAAAGCAGCTGCGACAGCACTTCGTTCAGATCGCGCAGCGCCGACGGCTGCACGCCCTCCAGGGTCGCGATGCGCATCATCACGTCGTTGCGCTGGCGTTCCGTGAACGCCTTGAGGATGTCGCTCGCCTGGTCCGCGTCGAGGTGGACGAGGATCGTCGCGATGATCTGCGGATGCTCGTTCTTGATGAGTTCGGCGACGGACGCGGCATCCATCCACTTGAGACTCTCGATGCCGGCATTGTCGTTGTTGCTCAGGATCCGGTCTATGAGCGCACCGGCCTTTTCCTGTCCGAGCGCCTTCGTGAGCACGGACCGGAGGTACTCGTCCGTGTCGGTGTTGATGCCGTCCTGGCGCTGCGCTTCCGTGTGGAAGTCCGCGACCACGTTCTCGACGCGTTCGCGCGGAATGGAACTGATCTTCGCCATCTCGAGGCCGAGCTTCTGCACTTCCTTCGGCCCGAGGAACTTGAACACCTCGACCGCGGCCTCCTCGCCGAGACTCATCAGCAGAACCGCCGATCGATTGACCCCGTCTTCACTCATCGCCCGTCATCCAGCCCTTGATGATCTGTGCCACGAGACGCGGATTGTCGCGTGCAACGTCGCGCGCGAGTCTGAGATTGCGCTCGTACTCCGATTCCTCCTCGGTCCTGGCGGATTCGGCCCCTCCTTCGGCCGCAGCCTCTTCGCCCGGCTCCATCGTCGCCGCGCCCCCGTCCGCCCCCGCTCCCACGGGCACCGGCTCCGGCGGCCGGGACAGCCGAACGAGTTCGCGCATCGCGGAGAGGACGAGCGCGAGTGCGACGAGACCGAAGATGCCGACCACCCCGGCCTTGATCGCCCATTCTATGTTCTCCGGACGCCTGTAGAACGGCAGCTCCGGCTCCGCCGTCGGCGCCTGGAACGCGGCGTTCACGATGTTCAGCGTGTCGCCCCGGGTCT
This sequence comes from Betaproteobacteria bacterium, assembly GCA_016125475.1. GTDB lineage: Bacteria > Pseudomonadota > Gammaproteobacteria > Burkholderiales. The sequence continues at coordinate 231,716 of WGLR01000003.1, read as the reverse complement.
GATCGAACCCCATCGCCTCGCGCACGAGATTCTGGATCTGCGCGATCTCCTTGTCGTCGTAGGGCACCAGCCGGGACTTGTCTCCCTCGACCACGCGCTTGTAGTTCACGAGCACGGCAACCGACAGGCGCTTGACCGTGCCGACCTCGCCCTTGGTGTGACGGATCGTCTTGTCGACCTCGAAATTCGTCTTCGTGTCCCGCTGGGACGTCGTCGCCATCGCGGGCTGCCCGTTCGCGTTCGTGCCGGGCGGCGGCGCCACGAGCGGCGCGGTGGCCGCACCGGGAGGGGTGTTCGACAGGGCACCCGGAACACCCTGGGCGGCCTGCGGCGTCTGGCTGTTCGACTCGGAAACCTGCTGGCTCCGGATCACCTGATCCTTGGTGTCGCTGTTCGGTCGATACGTCTCCGACGTCTGCTCGACCTCCGAGAAATCGAGCATCGCCGCGACCTGCGCGCGGACGTTGTCCGGGCCCGCGATAGGCCGGAGGATCGTCTCGATCTTGCGTGCGATGTTCTCCTCGACCCGGTGCCGGAACTTGAGCTGCGCACTGTCGAGCCCGCTCGCGCTCATGTCCTCGCCGGGCCCGGAGAGCAGCGACCCTGTCTGGTCCACGACGGTCACGCTGCGCGGGGACAGCTCGGGCACGCTCGAAGCGATCAGGTTCACGATCCCGGTGACCTGAGCCGGATCGAGCGACCGGCCCGGGTAGACGGTCACGAGCACCGAAGCGCTGGGCTTCTGATCCTCCCGCAGGAACACGCTCGGCCGCGGGATCGCGAGGTGCACCCGCGCGTCGCGCACTTCCTGGAGCGAGCGGATCGTACGGCTCAGCTCGCCTTCGAGCGCACGCTGGTAGTTGACCTGTTCGAGGAACTGGCTCGCCCCGAACTTCTGATTCTCCATGAGCTCGAAGCCGACTCCACCGCCCTTCGGCAGTCCCTGCGAGGCGAGCTGGAGACGCGTCTGGTAGACCACGTCGGACGGCACGAGAATCGCGCCGCCCCCCTCCGCGACCTTGTAGGGCACGTTCATCTGGGAGAGCTGCGCGATGATCGCGCCGCCGTCCGCCTCCGAGATGTTCGCGAACAGGACGCGATACTGGGGCGTCGTCGAGAGTTCGAAGAGATAGCTGGAGATCGCGATCACGCCGGCGAGACCGGCGAGCAGACCGATCTTCCGGGCGTTGCTGAGCTGGTTGAACGCGCGCCAGATCGCGGCCAGGACTTCCCGGGGAGGCTGTGCCATCAGCGCACCCTGCCCTCAGGCTCAGGCCTGCATGCTCATGATTTCCTGATACGCGGAGACGAGACGATTGCGGACCTGGACCATGGTCTGGAAGGACAGGCTGGCCTTCTGCAGTTGCACCATCACATCCTGCAGATTCACGTTGGGATCCCCGGCGTCGAAAGCCTGCTGCAGCTTGTCGGCCTCGTGCTGGGCGGCATTGACCTGATCGAGGGACGACTTCAGCAGACCGGCAAAATCTGCCGACCCGGCGGCAGCGCTTGCCGGTTCCTGGTTTGCCGCCTGCGAGGCCGCCTGGCGGAGTTCGCCGAGAAGTTGATCGATTCCCTGTGTATTCATAGCCCTCTGGGTGCCGGCTTCGAGCGTGCGCGTGACACCAACTCCCTCACAAGACCCTACAGGCAAACGTCATGCCGCCTCAGTCCTGCCCGTCATCCTGGGCGCCACCGGCAGGGATACTGAACCCTTCCTGCCGGTACTGCCGGAGCTTGTAGCGAAGCGTGCGCTCCGCCATTCCCAGTCTCTCCGCCGCGACCCGCCTCACGCCCCCTACGGACGCGAGCATGTCCAGAATGTGTCGCCGTTCCAGCGTCCGGATGTCTTCGGCCGGGGGATTCGCACGCGCCGCGGGAACTTCCCGCTGGGCCGCCGACTCCTGTCGGGGAAGCGCCAGATCGGACGGATCGATCGTCAGCGATCGCGCGAGGATCATCGCGCGCTGCATGACATTCTCCAGTTCCCGGATGTTACCGGGCCACCCATAGGCGGTCAACGCGCGCTCCGCCTCCGGAGAGAGCACGTACGCGCTGCCGGCCCCGGGCTGGATGCCTCGACTCAGGATTCGCCTCGCCATCGGCAGGATGTCTGCCGGCCGTTCACGCAGCGGCACGTTGTGCAGCGGGAAAACGTTCAGTCGATAGTAGAGGTCCTCGCGAAAGCGGCCTGCCCGCACTTCGGCCGCCATGTCGCGATTGGAGGTCGCGAGGACACGCATGTCCAGCGACTGGGGCCTGCGCCCCCCGACCCGCTCCACTTCGCGTTCCTGCAGCACGCGCAGCAGCTTCGCCTGAAGACCCAGCGGCATCTCCGATATTTCGTCGAGGAGGAGAGTCCCCCCGTGCGCCAGTTCGAACTTGCCCGGCGCCGACGTCGCGGCGCCCGTGAACGCCCCCTTTTCGTATCCGAACAGCGTCGCCTCGAGCAGATTGTCGGGAATCGCCGCACAGTTGATCGCGACGAACGGCCCCTTCGCACGCGCGGACAGACGGTGGATCGTGCGCGCCAGCACCTCCTTGCCGGTCCCGCTCTCGCCCGTGATCAGCACGGTGGCGTCCGTAGCCGCGACACGTCTCGCGAGGTCGAGTATCTCCCGCGTGGCGGGATCCTCGGCGATCACGTCCTCGTCCTCGCCGTAGGCGGCAGGAAGCATGTGCCGCACGACCCGCGCGAGCAGTGCGTCGGGCTCGAACGGCTTCGTGATGTAGTCGCATGCGCCTTCGCGCATCGCCGCGACCGCGCGGTCGATGACGCCGTAGGCGGTCATGAGGAGCACGGGGACATGGGGGTGGCGCTTCTTCACCTCGAGCAGCAGGGCGTGACCGTCCATGGGCTTCATCTGCACATCGCTCACGACGATGCCGACCCGGGCCCGCTCGAGTACGGCGAGCGCGCTCTGTCCGTCGACGGCCTCGACGACGTCGTAGCCGGCAAGCTTCAGGGTGTCGGACAGCGCTTCCCGCAGTGCGCCGTCGTCCTCGACGATGAGGATCGGCAGGGGGCGCGCCGCAGCCGGCACGCGAGTCGTATCGGTCATCCTGTGCTCCCTGTGTTCGTGCCCCCGGCGTCGGCGTCCGCGCGCACCGGTGCGTCAGCCTGCGAGCCGGCCGGAAGCCGAAGCGTGAACACGCTCCCGCGGCCCGGCTCGGACCGCACCTCGACCTCGCCGCCGTGCACTTCGGCGACGCGTCGCACGATCGCGAGGCCGAGTCCGGTGCCTTCCTGCCGCGTCGTGAAGAACGGTTCGAAAACCCGTGACATCACGTCTGGCGCCATGCCCGGCCCGTCGTCCGTCACGCGGACGCATACCTCGTCGCCCGCGACCTCCGCGGCGAGTGCCACGCGCCCCCCGCTGTCCGACACCTGCAATGCGTTCTCGAGCAGACTGAGGAGTGCCCCGGTGAGCGCCTTGCGATCGCCCTCGACCCACACACGGTCGAGCGCGCACTCGCGCACGAAAGCGACCTGACGCGCACGCATCTGCGGCTCCATGGTCTGCGCGACGTCGGCGAGAACCCCGCCGATGTCGACGGACTCCTGCGTGGCGGGCTGACCACGCACGAACAGGAGCATGTCCTGGATCATTCGCTCGAGGTGTCTCAGCCGCTCGCGGACCCGCTCGCTGAAACGGACCCGTTCGGCGTCGGGCAGGTCGGTTCTCGCGAGGTTCGCGGTGTAGAGCAGCGCCGTGGCGAGCGGCGTGCGGAGCTGGTGCGCGAGCCCGGCAGCCATCTCGCCCATGGCCGAGAGCCGCTTGTGATGCTCGAGCTGCTGTTGCAGTCGGGCCGCCTCGGTCACGTCGTTGAGAAGCAGTATCCGTCCGCCGGCCACGTCCAGACGGCTCTCGGAGACGGCGAGCCGGCGCTTGCCCGCCGGGGTCTCGACGATCCACTCGCGGCCGTCCGGCGTTGGGGCGAGGTGACGAGCGGCGTCCGACCACTTCGCACCGGGAAGCAGGTTTCCGAGCCACTCGCGGGCCGCGGGATTGGCGTCGACCACGATGTCGTCGGCATCGATCACGACCACGCCGCCCGGCAGCGCGTCGAGGAGAAGCCTCAGCCTTTCGGAAAGGGCCTCCTTCTCGAGGTACTGTCGCTTGAGCTCGCCGTTCGCCACCGCGAGTTCGGCCGCGAGCCGGTCCACCCGTCCCTGCAGCTCGGCATAGGCCGTCGCGAGCTGGCTCGAAGCCTCGTTGAACAGGGAGAATGCGGCTTCGAGCTGCTTGGGATCGATCGGGGATCCGCCGGATGTCACGATGTCTGGAAGCGTCTCTTGGATGAAGCAGGTGGTCGCCGTGGCAAGATACGCACTGCGGTGAACGGGACGCCCCGCACGCGGATCCGCCGGACTCGCGGCGCACACGCGCGAGGCGGCGCCCGAGTCGTCCTGCGGCCACGACGCCAGCATCCCGATTATGCGCGATACCGGCGGATGCGGGAAATGCGGGTCCTGTCATCGTTTGACACCCATCTGCCCCGGTGATACAAAAACCGGAGCATCACGTCGGCCGCGGCGCGAACCAGCGGCGCGACGGCCTTACGAGGATGTTCATGAAATCGCTCTTTTTCGCCCTGGCCCTGGCCGCCATGAGCGTGTCGGGATGTGCCCGCGTGCAAAAGATAGTGACCAAGGTGCCGGGAGCAACGGCGACGATCCTGCCCACGCAGGGCAACGACGTCCACGGCAGCGTCAGATTCCAGCCGCACGAGGATGTCGTGCTCGTGACGGGGCGCATAACGGGCCTCACGCCCGGCGCACACGGCTTCCACATTCACGAGAAGGGCAACTGCGCGTCGCCGGACGCATCGAGTGCCGGGGGGCACTTCAACCCTTCCGGCGCGCAGCATGCCGGGCCCTACAGCGAGAACCATCACGCCGGCGATCTCGGCAACATCATCGCCAACACCGAGGGCGTGGCCGAATTCACGCTCGAAGTCAGGGGGCTCTCGCTGGGCACGGACAAGGACAGCATCGTCGGACGCTCGGTGATCGTGCACGCGCACCCCGACGATCTGGCTACGCAACCTTCCGGCGGGTCCGGAGACCGTCTGGCGTGCGGCCTCATCAGTCGCGATCCCTGAGCCCCCTCCCGACCCGCTCCCTTGATCCCCTGGCTCGGTCCGAAGGATCCGTTCCCCCCCGTCTCCCGAGCGCTCCAGCATCCGAACGGACTGCTCGCAGCGGGCGGCGACCTGTCCGTGCAGAGACTGCTGAGCGCGTATTCGCGGGGCATCTTTCCGTGGTACAGCGACCAGGAACCGATTCTCTGGTGGAGTCCGGACCCGCGGATGGTCCTGGTTCCTTCGGAACTGACGATCTCGCGATCCCTGCGGAAGACACTGCGCAATACCTGCTACGAAGTGCGTGCGGACAGCGCCTTCGAAGCGGTGATGCGGGCCTGCGCGGCACCGCGCGAAGGCCAGGCCGGAACGTGGATCACCGAGGAGATGATCGAGGCCTATTGCGAACTCCACGCGGCCGGATTCGCGCACAGCATGGAAACCTGGATGGACGGCCGTCTCGCGGGTGGCCTGTACGGCGTGTCGCTCGGGCGCATGTTCTTCGGCGAGTCGATGTTCGCGCGGGTGAGCAATGCGTCGAAGATCGCACTGGTCCATCTCGCGGGCAGGCTGCGCGAGCAGGCGTACGGCATGATCGACTGCCAGATGACGACCCCGCACCTCGCGAGCCTGGGCGCCCGGGAGATCCCGCGCGAGCTCTTCTTGGCACGCGTGCGGGAATTGGTACACTCCCCGGACGCGCTGCCGGGCCCCTGGCAGTACCGCGTGCGTAACGAGGGCGCTGCATGACCCAACTGAACGATCTGCCATTCTCGGTGCTGCAGTTCTATGCGACTGCTCCCTATCCGTGCAGCTACCTGGCGGACCGCCTCGCGCGGTCGCAGGTCGCGACGCCGAGCCACGCGATCGACACGCACGTCTACAGCGAACTGGTCCGGGCCGGATTCCGGCGCAGCGGAGCATTCACGTATCGTCCCTACTGCGACCGCTGCCGCGCGTGCGTTCCCGTCCGGATCCTGGTCGACCAGTTCCGTCCGAATCGCTCGCAGCGGCGGGCGTGGTCACGTCACGAGCACCTCGAGGCGCGCATGCTCGACCTGCGCTACAGCCCGGAACACTACGCGCTCTATCTCCGGTACCAGTCGGCCCGCCACTTCGGCGGGGGCATGGATCACGACTCCCGGGAGCAGTACCGGCACTTCCTGCTCCAGAGCAACGTGCGCTCCAACCTCGTCGAGTTTCGCGAGCAGGGACAGCTTCGCATGGTCAGCATCATCGACCGGCTCGAGGACGGCCTGTCCTCCGTCTACACGTTCTTCGAACCCGATCTCGCGGGCGCGAGCCTCGGGACGTACAACGTACTCTGGCAACTGCAGCTGTGCGACCGCCTGGGCCTGCCGCACCTCTATCTCGGATACTGGATCGCCGAGAGCCGGAAGATGGCCTACAAGGTGAACTTCCGCCCGATCGAAGGCCTGATCGACGGGCGCTGGCAGGAACTGCCCGACACCTCTCCCGGCGCCGTGGGCACGTGCTGACGGGCCCCGCCGTGCTCGGGCGCGTGACGACCGTCCGGGACGGTCACCTCCTGCTGGTCGGCCTCGACCGGGTCCCGAAACGCAACGCGTTCGACATTTCGATGTTCGAGCAACTCTCGCTCGCGCTCGGCGAACTCGAGCGGGACGACGACCTGAGGTGCGCCGTCCTGCACGCGAACGGTCAGCATTTCACGGGCGGCATCGATCTGCCGCAGTGGGTGCCCTTCTTCGAACGGGGAATCACGCCCCCCCTTCCGGACGGCGGCCTCGATCCGCTCGCACTGGATCCCACGCGTACCGTCACGAAGCCGGTCGTCGTCGCGGTGCAGGGTATCTGCCTCACGATCGGCATCGAACTGATGCTCGCCGCCGACATCCGCATCGCCGCCGACGATGCCCGGTTCGCCCAGATCGAGGTGAGGCGCGGCATCTACCCCATCGGAGGGGCCACCCTGCGGTTCGCGCAGGAAACCGGATGGGGGAACGCGATGCGGTGGCTCCTGACGGGTGACGAATTCGACGCGGCCGAGGCGCTGCGAATGGGGCTCGTCCAGGAAGTGGTGCCCGCCGGAACACAGCTCGAACACGCGATCCGCCTGGCCGGGGTGATCGCGGCCCAGGCACCGCTCGCGGTGCGTCGCAGCCTGGTGGCAGCGCGGCTCGCGAGACAGCACGGAGAAGCCATCGCCCGGGAACGTCTGCTGCCCGACCTGCTCGCGCTGCTCGCGACCGACGACGCGCGGGAGGGCCTTGCCGCCTTCCGGGAACGCCGCCCCGGCCGATTCTCGGGCCACTGACCGCCGATCCGTCCGCGATGCTCTACACCCTGCTGCGCCCAGCGCTGTTCCGACTCGACGGCGAAACGGCCCACGACATCGGCCTGCGCGCGCTGGACCGCGCGAAGCGCCTGGGCCTGCTGCGCCGCCCCGAGCCGTTCGCGGGACGCACCGTGGAATGCATGGGGATCACGTTCCCCAATCCGGTCGGCCTCGCGGCCGGCCTGGACAAGAACGCCCGGCACGTGGACGCGCTCGCGAGCTTCGGATTCGGATTCATCGAGGTCGGGACCGTGACACCGCGCCCCCAGCCTGGCAATCCTCGCCCTCGCCTGTTCAGGCTGGCGGCTTCCCGCGCGATCATCAACCGCATGGGCTTCAACAACGACGGCCTGGATACCTTTCTCGCGAACGTGTCGCGGACACGCTATCGGGGCGTACTCGGCATCAACATCGGCAAGAACTTCGACACGCCGATCGACCGCGCGGACGAGGACTACGTGATCGGCCTGCGCGCGACCTACCCTCACGCGCACTACGTGACGGTGAACATCTCGTCGCCCAACACGAAGAATCTCCGAGCGCTGCAGGAGGCCGACGCACTCGACCGGCTCCTCGGGCGCCTCGGGTCGGAACGGGCTGCGCTCGCAGCGCGACACGGCCGGCACGTTCCGCTCGCGCTGAAGATCGCACCCGATCTCGATCCGGACCAGCTGGAGGCCATTGCCGACGCCGTGCAGCGCCACCACGTCGACGGGCTGATCGCGACGAACACGACACTGGCACGCGACGGCGTCGCCGGCCAGCCTCACGCCGACGAGCAGGGCGGCCTGAGCGGCGCACCACTGTTCGAACGCTCGACCGGCGTCGTACGTGCCCTGTCGAGACTGCTCGACGGCAGGGTTCCGATCATTGCCGCAGGCGGCATCATGTGTGCGGACGACGCGAAGCGAAAGCTCGATGCGGGTGCGACGCTCGTGCAGGTCTACTCGGGCCTCGTGTACCGCGGCCCCGGCCTCGTCCGGGAGATCGTCGCGGCGACGCTGTGATCGCAGGCCGCCCCGACGACTATAATTTCGGGTTGCCGTCTTCCCGCCCGGCCGTTCGTCGGCGGGTCTTTTCGAATCAGCAATCTCCGTAACGTTCATGCCCCTGACCCCTTCCCCGAGGCTCGGATTCGAGATTTCGTTCCGCGACCTCCACGACCGCGACGGACTCCTGAAGGTGGACCAGGCCTTCGTGCAGGATCTCGCGACGGACGACCCGGCTCTCGCCTTCCGGCTCGCCGAGGCGCGTGTCGACCCGGAGTCGCTCGACCGCAAGGCCGAGTCGGAACTCCTCATCGAGATCGCTCCGCACGTCGAGCATTTTCTCGCCCGACTCTTCGATGTCTCGGATGCCGTCCGGACACTCGCCGAACGCCACGCCGAACTCGCGCCGCTGTTCTCCGTGAAGCGCCTGTTCGTGCAGCGCAAGGCCGCGAACCGACACAAGGCCGCCGAAGCCTGCGGATTCGACGGCCCGGCGCTGCGCGCGAAGCTCGAGGCGTTCCTCGGTCAGCCGTTCACGGAACTGGCGTTCGCCCGGGCCGTCCTCGACTGGCAGCGCGACGAAAGCGCCCACGCCGAGGCGCTCGACACCGCGATGCGATATTCGGCGTGGGCCGTGCACGCGCCGGAAGGTCAGACGGCGCACGCCTCGGGCATCGTGTTCAGGGTGCCGAAGAAGCTCGACTTCATGAACCTCGTTCCGCTGCAGTCGGACGAGTGCGACGGCATCAGGGTGCACCGGGCCGTGCACGTCCGGCACCGCGAGGGGTTTGCGCTCACCGATGCCGGAACGGATCTCGCGGGTGCACTCGACCAGACCCACTACTGCATCTGGTGCCACGAGCAGGGCAAGGATTCGTGTTCCCGCGGACTCGTCGAGAAGCCGCCGGCGTCCGGCTTCAGGAAGAGCGTGTTCGGCGTTTCCCTGGCCGGGTGCCCGCTCGAGGAGAGGATCTCCGAGTTCCAGAAGCTGAAGAGCGAGGGCTTCGGGCTCGCGGCACTCGCCATGATCTGTGTCGACAACCCCATGGTGGCGGCGACCGGTCACCGGATCTGCAACGACTGCATGAAATCCTGCATCTATCAGAAGCAGGACCCGGTGAACATTCCGCAGGCGGAGACGCGAACGCTGAAGGACGTGCTGGAACTGCCCTGGGGGTTCGAGATCTATTCGCTGCTCACCCGCTGGAATCCCCTGAACCTCCGGCGTCCCGTCCCGCTCGAGCGCTCGGGCAGAAAGGTCCTCGTCGTCGGAACCGGGCCGGCAGGTTTCACCCTCGCCCACCATCTGCTCAACGACGGCCACCTCGTCGTCGGCATCGACGGCCTCAAGATCGAACCGCTGCCCGCGTCGGTTTCCGGAGTGGGCCCGGACGGAACGCGCGTGCCGTTCGAGCCCGTGCGCGAGATCGACAGCCTGAGAGAGGCCCTCGACGAACGGGTCATGGCCGGATTCGGTGGGGTCGCCGAGTACGGCATCACCGTCCGGTGGGACAAGAACTTCCTGAAGATCGTCCGCCTCCTGCTGGAGCGGCGCGCATCGTTCGCTCTCCACGGGGGTGTGCGTTTCGGTGGCACGCTCACCGTCGACGACGCGTTCGCGATGGGCTTCGATCACATCGCGCTCTGCGCAGGGGCAGGTCGGCCCACGGTTCTCGATCTCCCCAACGGTCTTGCGCGCGGTGTCCGGACGGCGTCCGACTTTCTCATGGCGCTCCAGCTCACCGGCGCCGCCAAGGCGGACTCCATCGCCAACATGCAGGTGCGGCTCCCCGCCGTCGTGATCGGGGGCGGCCTCACGGCCATCGACACGGCAACCGAAGCGGCCGCGTACTACCCGGTCCAGGTCGAGAAGTTCCTGCGACGGTACGAGGTGCTCGTCGCCGAGCGGGGCGCCGACGCGGTCCGGTCCGGGTGGAACCCGGAAGAAGCGGGCATCGCCGACGAATTTCTCGGACACGCGTACGCGCTGCGGGAGGAACGGGAACGCGCTCGCGCAGAGGGTCGGAGTCCCCGGCTTGCGGAACTGCTCCGCTCGTGGGGAGGCGTCACGATCGCGTATCGTCGCCGACTCGTGGACAGCCCCGCCTACACGCTCAACCACGAGGAGGTCGAGAAGGCTCTGGAGGAAGGGATCGCGTTCGCCGAAAACCTCACGCCGCTCGCCGTCGAGGTGGACGAATTCGGTCACGCGAGCGGGCTGCGCGTCGAAATGCGCCCGCACGTCGACGAACACGATCAGGCAGTACACGAGACCACGCTGTCCGCCCGGACGATCTTCGTCGCGGCAGGCACGCAGCCGAACACCGTCGCGGCACGCGAGGATCCCCTGCACTTTCATCTCGACGGCCGGTATTTCCAGGCGATCGACGAGAAGGGTCACCCCGTCAGACCCGAGAGCTCCGCGAAGCCGGGCGACACGCACGTGCTGCTGGCCCGGCTGCCGGACGGACGGGCGATGAGCTTCTTCGGCGACCTGCACCCGTCGTTCTTCGGCAATGTCGTGAAGGCGATGGCGAGTGCGCGCCGTGGCTATCCCGTCGTGAGCCGCGCGCTCGCGCGCGTCGACCCGAGCTTCGGACGAGGCGACGACGCATTCCTGAAGCAGCTGGATCGCGAGCTGAGGCCGGTGATCCGCGAAGTCGTCCGGCTCACGCCGAACATCGTGGAAGTGATCGTGCATGCGCCCCTGGCGGCACGCCGGTTCCGGCCGGGTCAGTTCTACCGGTTGCAGAACTACGAGGTGCATGCGCCTTCGGTCGAAGGGACCCGGCTCGCGATGGAAGGCCTGGCGCTCACGGGTGCGTGGGTCGACGCAGAACGCGGCCTCGTGTCCACGATCGTGCTCGAGATGGGTGGCTCGTCGGATCTCTGCGCGCAGCTCGAGCCCGGCGAGCCCGTGGTCCTCATGGGGCCCACGGGAGCGCCCACCGAGATTCCGGCGGGCGAAACCGTCTTGCTCGTGGGCGGCGGCCTCGGCAATGCGGTGCTGTTCTCCATCGGCCAGGCCCTGCGCCGGTGCGGTTCACGCGTGCTGTATTTCGCCGGCTACAAGAAACGCGACGACCGCTACAAGGTCGACGAGATCGAGGCCGCTTCGGATGTCGTGATCTGGTGCTGTGACGAAGCGCCGGGGTTCCGGCCGTCCAGGCCCGACGATCGCGCTTTCGTGGGCAACATCGTCGAGGCCATGCGCGCTTATGGATCGGGCAGGCTCGGGACTCCCGTCATCGGGCTGCCCGAGGCAAGCAGGATGATCGTGATCGGATCGGACCGCATGATGGCGGCCGTCGCCAGGGCCCGGCACGACGAACTCGCCCCGTACCTGAAGACCCGTCATGTCGCGATCGGATCCATCAACTCGCCGATGCAGTGCATGATGAAGGAGATCTGCGCGCAGTGCCTGCAGCCCCACGTCGATCCGGCCACCGGTGAACGCACGATCGTCTTCTCGTGCTTCAACCAGGATCAGAGCCTCGATTGCGTCGACTGGCATGCACTCAACGATCGTCTGGGGCAGAACAGCGTGCTCGAAAAGCTGACCGCCCGATGGATCGACCGCTGCCTCGTCCGGTCCGGACGCAGGGACCCTCGCGCGTGAGCGGCGCTTTCTGCCCGCCTGCTGCGAGCGTCGATGCGATCGACGCGATGCTGCCGCAGACGCAATGTGGCAAGTGCGGCTTCGGAGGATGTCGCCCGTATGCCGAGGCAATCGCTTCCGGGGCGGCCGACATCAACCGCTGCCCGCCCGGCGGCCGGGCCGGCATCGACAGGCTCGCCGCCATGCTGGGCCGCGAGGCGCCGCCGCTCGATCCGACCTGCGGGGTGGAGGGCCCGGAAAGCGCGGTGGTGATCGACGAGCGTGCGTGCATCGGATGCACGCTCTGCATCCAGGCGTGCCCGGTCGACGCGATCGTCGGGGCTGCCAAGCGCATGCACACCGTGCTGCTCGACGAGTGCACGGGCTGCGAACTGTGCCTGCCTGCATGCCCCGTGGACTGCATCGAGCTGATGACCGTGGAAGAACTTCAGGCCTCCGGCCATTGCATCGCGAGCCGGCCGGACGATCAATGGCGGATGCGCGCCGCGCACGCGCGCGGCCGGTTCGAGCGTCGTGCCGTGCGCATCGAGAAGGAAAAGGTCCAGCGCGAGGCACGCCTTGCGGCCAAGGCCGCGGAAAAGCTTAGGACCCTGCCCGCGGACACCCCCGATGCCGAACGCAAGCGCGCCGTCATCGAGGCAGCACTGGAGCGGGCGCGGGCGCGACGCCGTTCGGGGGTCGGCACGTGAACCTCGCCAGACGCACGGAACTGTTCAGACGACTGCAGGCGGCCAACCCGCACCCGACGACGGAACTCCGGTACGCGTCCCCGTTCGAACTGCTCGTCGCCGTGGTGCTCTCGGCGCAGGCAACGGACAGGAGCGTGAATCTCGCGACGGAAAGACTTTTCGAGGTCGCCAGCACGCCGCAGGGCATCGCCGCCCTCGGCGTGGAGGGACTCGAGCATTACATCCGCACGATCGGGCTCTACCGCACGAAGGCAAGGAACGTGATCGCGCTGTGTCATCAGCTCATCGAAAGGCACGACGGAGAGGTTCCCCACGATCGTGAAGCGCTGGAAGCCCTGCCCGGCGTCGGGCGCAAGACCGCAAATGTCGTCCTGAACACGGCCTTCGGTGAGCCCACGATCGCGGTCGACACGCACATCTTTCGTGTCGCGAACCGCACGGGCCTCGCACCCGGCCGGAACGTGATCGAGGTCGAACAGAAGCTGCTCCGGGCCGTTCCCGCCGAGTTCCTGAAGGACGCCCATCACTGGCTCATCCTGCACGGCCGGTATGTCTGTCAGGCGCGCCGCCCGGCATGTTCGACGTGCGTGCTGCGCGACCTCTGCGAATACAGGGAAAAGACCGGGGACGCGCCCGCGAAGCCCGAGCGCCCGTCGACGCGGCGCCGCGCACTCTGAGAGGTCCGCCGAATGTTCACCCCCAGTCGCGACGAGGTCCGGCGATTCTTCTTCGACACCTGGACGAAGTACGTTTCCGGTCGGCCCCTGGAGGGACTCGAGCAGGTGGCGATCTCGATCCTCCTCGACCACCCCGAGTACCGGCCGATGCTGGAGGATCCCGCGAGATTCGCCGACCGTGACTGGACGCCGGAAACCGGGGAATCGAACCCGTTCCTGCACCTTTCCCTGCACCTCGCGATCGAGGAGCAGCTATCGATCGATCAGCCGCCAGGCATCCGCGCGGAACTGGACCGGATGCTGGCCCAGGGCCTGTCGGCGCACGATGCCCGGCATGCGATCCTCGAATGTCTCGGAGAGATGCTCTGGGAGGCCCAGCGCCTCGGGACGGCCCCCGACGGTGAGCGCTATCTGGCGTGCATACGCGGTCGCACCCCACGACACGCGCGTGGCGGTTCCTGACCCGTCACTTACACTCGGGCGCGGTTTGCGCTACCGGGACGATGCACCCGAGAAAGGCAGGTGGCCTTCGAAAATGTCAGGATAGGGGACGAGGACGCAAACCAGGGCGTTCACGCCCGGCGTCGTGGCTCCGCCCGACTTCCGGTTCCGGGATTTCCGGACGGACGTGCCATGCGGGCCGGAGCCTGCCCGGGAGAGACCGGTCGCGAAAGCGACACGCCCTCCCCGCGGCCCGATCTCAGTGGTAGTACTTGTAGGTCAGCCGGCCCGGGTCCTGGCTCGAGAAGTACGCGGCGAGATCGGCGATCTCCTGATCGCTGAGATTCGCCGCCATCGCTCCCATGATCGGGTTCTTGCGTTTCCCGCTCTTGTAGGCGTGCAACGAATGCTCCAGATAATCCTCCCTCTGGCTCGCGAGGACGGGGTAGTCCGGGGTCGTGGGCTTTGCGCCACCTTCCCCGTGGCATGCCGCACACACCTCCTTCGCCTTCTTTTCTCCGGCAGCCGCGTCGCCGCCCGCCCACGCCTGCGCAGCTGCGAACGACAGCGCCAGGGTCACGATCAACAGTCTCGTTTTCATCGGGATCCTTCCGTTTATGCGGCCCGGGGCCTTAGTTACCCGTGGAGGAATAGAAGGCGGCAATGTCGGCCATGTCCTGATCGGACAGGGTCGCCGCGATTCCCCGCATCGTCGGATGGGTCCTGTCGCCCGACTTGTAGGCCTTCAGCGCGCTCACGATGTAGGGCGCGTTCTGTCCGCCGAGCTTCGGGACGCTGTAGACGTCCGGATATGCTGTGCGATATCCCTCTATCCCGTGGCAACCCGCACACATCTCGGTTTTGGTTTCCCCAGCGGCTGCATTCCCCTCCGCTGCCCAAGCCTGCATTCCCACGGCCCCGAGGACCGCAATGGCCATTGCGGCCGCCAAGCGCTTCGCATTCATTGGTCGTTTGTGTAGTTCGCAGGTAATAAACCCTGCAATTGTGCGGAAGTCCCCTCGCATGGTCAATCTCTTGCTCCCGCGAGGGGCGCCCTGAGCGCGTGGCGATCAGCCGCCCGGGAGCGGCACGCCCTCGGAGACCGTCAGACGGTGATGGTAGACACGATCGTACGTGTCTTCCACGACGGCATCGAGCACGCCCTCCTTCTCAGGCCGGAAGAAGAAACGGAAACTCGGGTTGTCGGATATCGAGAAGTCCACCTCGCCCGACATCACGAGCTTGCCGTCGTACGTGACCTTCACGCTGCGCACGAATCGGGGGACCTTGTCCCCGTCGAAATCCATGGCCAGCGCGGACTCGTTCGGATGCCGGATCATGAGCTGGACGAGGATCGGCTTGCCGTACTCCAGCATGGCGTCCATGAACTTGAACTTCATCTGACCGATCAGGTTCTCGGGTATGCGAAAGCGGCCGCCCGGCGCGGAGCACCCCCCCGCCGCCTTCACCCACCGGCTCGCCATGTAGAGCGTGCCGTCGTTCATCTCGGCGATCGCACGCACGAAACTGTAGTCCTCGAAACGCAGGCGTGTCTCGAGCTGGGCCCGCCCGCTCTCCGGCGTGAAGTGGAAGATGCCCGCGGCCGGCGAAGGGTTGCGCTCGACGATGAGATAGATGTTCTTGATGTAATGATCCGGCGTCTGGTCGATCTGTCCCTTGATCGAGACCGGCACCGACGCGGCATCGGCCGCACGCGTGCTCAGGTAGACGTGGATGACGTCCTTGCCGTCGAGAATTTCGCGATCCCCGAACATCATCTGACGAATCGTCGGCCAGTACTGACTCTTGGCAGGATCCGGTTCGGCCATTTCGTTCGCGAGCGAAACGCCGGTCACGAGAACGAGGAATGCGGCCATGAGCAGGCGCGCGCCGGTCGACTTCCACAACATGCTGCAGTTCTCCTTGAGGATTCTCTCCACGGCCGGCGACGCCGGCCATCCGGGCCCGAGTATAGACACAGATACCCGCGGAAGTCCCGACGCTACTCCCACTCGAGTTCCGTATAGGCCTCCGTCACGTTCCTGCGATGGAACTCGTCGAAGTTGACCCAGTTCGCCCTCTGTGAAAGGCCTACGGAATCGACCGCCTGCTCGAGCGTCTTGCGGTTCTTCAGCGCGGCACGGGTCTCGCGCACGATCACGTCGAGATAGTCCCTTTCGGGCTCGAGCACCTTCGGCCACGGCAGTTCGGACCTTCCGTGACCCGGGACATAGTGGGCGACCCGCATTTCACCCAGACGACCGAGGACATCGAGGAATCCGAGCACCGATCCGTCGATGACGGGCGTGTGATCCACGAACAGGAGGTCGCCGAGCCACAACGTGCCGGTACGCTCGTCCAGGACGGTGAGATCGTTCGTCGTATGGGCGGCCGGCCACGCCTGGAGCGTGAGCGTGCGCCCTCCGATGTCGATCGTCTTCCTGTCGGAGACCACCTCCGTGGGCTCGACCACCTCGCTGCCCTCTGCGAGATCCCCGAGGTCGCGGTGCAGCGCCTTGAGATAGAAACGCCCCCGCTCCGCGATCCAGCGACGATAGTCCGTGTGCGTGATGATCCGGACGCCGGGCCCGACCAGGGCGGCCGCGCCGAAGAAGTGGTCGGGATGAAAATGCGTGATGATCACGTAGCACACGGGCTTGTCCGTGACCTGCCGTATGGCCTTGCGCAGCGCCGCGCCCACGGCATACGAGCCCCCGGTGTCGATCACGGCGACACAGCGGTCCCCCACGATGAAGCCGATGTTCGCCTGGTCGCCGAGATTGGCGTGCGACAGGGGTTCGATCCGGCCGAAGTGGACGTAGTTGCCCGGAGCGATCTCCTCCACCTTCAGGGCGTCGAGGTCGGGAGGCGTCGCTCCGGCGGGCGCGACCCAGACGAAGGCCGCCAGTGCGAGCGAGACGAGATATCCGAAGGTTCCGAGCACGCGAACTCCCCAGCAGGTTGACGAGCCCCCGATAATACGGGGATCGACTTTCTCGGACCACGCTCGAGGACCCGTTTCGACATGTCGCGTCAGGCAAGGCTCGCTCCGCTCGTCAGTGCCATCGCATGGCTGACTCTCACGTTCCTCCCGCCGACCGCGCACGCGGCGATTCCGCTCAGACTGGCAGACGGCGTCTATGCATTCGTGGGTGCCGGCGGGCCCCTCGGGTCAGAGAACCGGGGCCGTGTGGCCAACGGCGGGTTCGTCGTGGGTCCGACCGGCGTCGTCGTGATCGACACGGGCGTTTCCGACGCCGAGGGCCGCGAGCGGCTCGCCGCGATCCGGCGCGTCACGAGCAAACCCGTGGCGCTCGTGATCATCACGCACGCCGATCAGGAGTTTCTCTACGGCAACACGGCGTTCGCGCGCCTCGGGACACGATTCCTCTGCCACGAAAGAGCGGCGGACCTCATGCGCCAGCGCTGCGAACACTGCCTCGAGAACCTGCACAGGATCCTCGGTGACGAGGAGATGGCCGGGACGCGACTGATCATCCCCGGGGAAACCGTCAGCGCGACGACGATGATCACCGCGGGCGGGCGCACGCTCGAACTCGTCTATCCGGGGTGGGCGAGTTCTCCCGGCAACCTGCTCGTGATCGACCGGAAGTCCCGGGTCCTGTTTGCGGGCGGCCTGCTCGTGAACCATCGCATCCCGCTCCTCCGGGACGGAAAGCTCGACGCGTGGGTACGCGCGATCGACGCCATCGGCGCGCTCGACATCGCGCTGATCGTGCCGGGCTACGGCCCCCCCATGCCCCCCGCGGACCGCAACATGACCCGCGACTACCTCGTCGCACTCGACCGACTGGTCCGGAAGTTCTACGCGAACATGGCAAGCCTCATGGAGACACTGGACCGCGCCGACCTGCCGCAGTTCGCGGACTGGGACGACTACGAGAGCATCAACCGGAAGAACGTGCAGCAGCGCTACCTCGAACTGGAAGTCGAGGAGCTCGGCCAGTGATGTGGGCTTGACGCCTATAATCGGATCCCGAACGCACTCCGGACAGGCAATCGTGGGAAACCGGCTTTCCAAGATCTACACACGCACGGGCGACGACGGCACGACAGGACTCGGTGACGGATCGCGCACGTCGAAGGACAGCACCCGGATCGAGTCCATCGGCGCCGTCGACGAACTCAACAGCACGATCGGGGTACTGCTCACCGAGCCTCTCGACGAGGACGTCCGGCATCTGCTGACGGGCATCCAGCACGATCTGTTCGACCTCGGGGGTGAACTGAGCATCCCGGGCTATCAGGCCATCGGGACACGACACGTCACGGCGCTCGAGCAGGCTCTCGACCGCTACAACGAAACGCTCGCGCCGCTCAAGGAGTTCATCCTGCCGGGAGGCTCGCGGGCCGCCGCGCTCTGCCACGTCTCCCGTACGGTCTGCCGCCGCGCGGAGCGCCGCCTCGTGTCGGTCGACGACGGCAGCGTGAAGCTTCCGAGGCAGTACCTCAACCGTCTGTCGGACCTGCTGTTCGTCCTGTGCCGCGTCCTCAACAGGCAGGCCGGGGTGGCGGACGTCCACTGGGACAAGGCACGCTCGGGCACTGCATCCGAATGACGGCCCGAACCGTATTTCCCGAGGGATAGACCCGACGACATGGACGGACTCGATGAACTCATGGCCCGTTGCGGCCTGCGCGACCAGGGCGCTTTCGCCGAACTGTACCGCCGCACGTCCGGGCGGCTGCTGGCGGTCGCACTCAGGATCGTGCGCCGGCGTGACTGGGCCGAGGAAATCCTTCAGGAGAGTTTCGTCAGTATCTGGCATCACGCGCCGGGGTTCGATCGCGTGCGCAGCGCTCCCATGACCTGGATGACGACGATCGTGCGCAACCGCGCACTGGACTGGGTACGTCGCCCCCGGCACGAACAGTCCGGGGAGGATCTCGAAGGCCTCACGGAATCCTGGACGGACGAGGGCCCCGGCCCGCTGGAGCGCCTGCAGAACTCGTCCGACTCGATCGCGCTCGCCCGCTGTCTCGACGAGCTCTCCGGTCAGCAGCGGCAGTCGATCGCGCTCGCGTACCTGCACGGCCTGTCGCACAGCGAACTCGCCGAGCACCTCGGGCAGCCGCTCGGAACCATCAAGACCTGGATCCGTCGTGGCCTCGAGAAGCTGAGAGGCTGCATCGACGCCGTGACATCCGAAGCGACGTCACGATGAAGCCCGTCGATCCCGCAACCCGCTCGCTGCTTGCGGCCGAGTACGTGGTGGGCACCCTGAAGGGCAAGGCGCGCGTCCGCTTCGAACTGTGGCTGCGCTCCGACCCGGCACTGCGCACGGAGGTCGCGCAGTGGGCGAGCCGCCTCGAGCCATTGGCTGAAGCGGAAACCGACGTCGAACCCGGACATCACGTCTGGGCGGGCATCGAGGCACGCATCGATCCCGGTCGGAGGACTACCCGGCGGACCTGGCTCGGCAGCCTCGTGTTCTGGCGTTGGTCGTCGGTCGTGACGGCCTCTCTCGCGGCCATCATGTTCGGCTACATCGTGCTGGGCCCGCCGAGATCGCCGTCCATGCCGAACGACGCGATGGTGGTGGTGATGTCCGACCAGAGCGAGACCCCGATGATGACGGTGGCCTGGATGCCTCATTCGCGCGGAACGCCGAGACTCAAGCTGCGCGTGATGGGCCACCAGACGATGGCCCCCGACACGGCGTGGGAACTGTGGATGATTCCGGGTCCCGGGCAGAAACCGCAGTCGCTGGGACTCATCACGACGCACGCGACACAGTACGTGCAGATTCCGCCGTCCCTCCTGCCCGCACTGAACCGCGCCGCGGGCATGGCGATGAGCGTCGAACCGCACGGCGGCTCGCCGACCGGGAGCCCCACCGGTCCCGTGCTGTACTCCGGACGCTGTGTGAAGATCTGAGTCGTCCCCGGGCTACCGGGCCGTCAGGGTTCCATCCAGTGGAGGAGATTGTGGCTCGTCTGGCGCAGGCGCGCGGACAGGAGCGTCACGAGCTTGATGAGGATCTTCGCGCCGAGGCTCGGCTCCTCCAGGATGATCCTCACCATTCCGTCCCGCGAGAGCGCCGCGAACGTCGTCGGATCGAGGGCTGTGCACGTCGCGAAACGGGGCTCGCCGTCGATCATGGACATCTCGCCGAGCGTCGCACCCGGCCCCACGAGCGTCATCGGCTGCTTGGCGCCGAGGCGGTCGCGTTTCACGATCTCGACCTGCCCCTCGATGATGAGCAGCATGTAGTCGTCGACGTCACCCTCGCGGATGATCGTCTGGCCCGGTGCCGCACGATAGATCAGCATGGACCCCGCCAGGCGTTCGATGTCGGCCCGCGTGAAATCCGAGAAGAACCGGGAATGCCCGATCATCGCGAAGATGCGCTGGGCCGCGGACGTCCCTTGCCCCAGGAACTCCAGAGCCTTCAGCGTTTCGTTGCCTGTCGTCTGTTCCGCGACATCGTCCTGTTCGATCTCCACGCTCCCCCCGACCGCACCGGGCGCGGCAGCGCCCCGTGGATGGCGGGCCGGGACGGCCCGCCTCTCCCTCGCGGATTATGGGCCAAGGTCGGCGCCTCGCGCCACCGTGGCGCCGACGAACGTCAGGCAGTCCCCCCCACCGTGAGGCCGTCGACGCGCAGCGTGGGCTGCCCCACCCCCACGGGCACGCTCTGACCGTCCTTGCCGCAGGTGCCGACACCCGGATCGAGCCGCATGTCGTCACCGATCATCGAGACCCGCGTGAGCACGTCGGGCCCGTTGCCGATGAGCGTCGCGCCCTTCACGGGCTGACCGATGCGTCCGTCCTCGATGAGGTAGGCCTCGGCCGCGCTGAACACGAACTTGCCGCTCACGATGTCGACCTGGCCACCACCGAAATTCACGGCGTAGAGACCCTTCTTCACCGACCGGATGATCTCGTCCGGATTCCGGTCACCGTTGAGCATGTACGTGTTCGTCATCCGGGGCATGGGAATGTGCGCATAGGATTCGCGACGGCCGTTGCCGGTCGGTGCGACGCCCATGAGCCGCGCGTTGAGGGTGTCCTGCAGGTAACCGCGCAGCACGCCATCCTCGATGAGAACCGTACGCTGCGTCGGATTGCCCTCGTCGTCGACGGTCAGCGAACCGCGGCGCCTGACGATCGTCCCGTCGTCCACCACGGTCACGCCCGGGGCGGCCACACGCTCGCCCACGCGCCCGCTGAACGCGGACGTCCCCTTGCGATTGAAATCGCCTTCCAGCCCGTGGCCGATCGCCTCGTGCAGCAGGATGCCGGGCCATCCGGGCCCGAGCACGACCGGCATCGTGCCGGCCGGCGCGGGACGTGCCTCGAGATTCGTCACGGCCTGGTGCACGGCCTTCCTCGCATAGTCCTCGAGCACCGTCTCGTCGAAGTAGTCGAACGCGAAGCGACCGCCGCCGCCCGCGCTGCCCTGCTCCCGGCGACCATCCTGCTCCACGATGACCTGCAGGGACGCGCGGACCAGGGGCCGGACGTCCGCGGTGGTGAGGCCGTCGCTGCGCGCGATCAGGATGACCTCGAACTCGCCGGCGAGACTCGCGATGACCTGCGTCACGCGCGGATCGAGCCCGCGTGCGAATCCTTCGAGCCGTTCGAGCATCGCGACCTTCTGCTTGTCGGAGAGGCTCTTCAGCGGATCGACGGGCGCGTACAGGGGGTGCACCGGTCCGTGCTTCGCCACGGCGGCGATGCCGGCGCCTCCCTGCCTCGCGATCGCGCGCGTGGCCCGGGCGGCACTTTCCAGCGCACCGAGACTGATGTCGTCCGAATACGCGAACGCCGTCTTCTCGCCGGAGACGACGCGGACACCGACACCCTGGTCGATGGAGAAACTGCCGGCCTTCACACGCCCCTCTTCCAGCGTCCATCCCTCGCTGCGGGTGTACTGGAAATACAGGTCCGCATAGTCCGCGCTGTGGGCGAGGATCTGGCCGAAGACCCCGGACAGGCTCGGCAGGCCGAGATCGTAGGGTGCGAGCAGCGTGCCCACTGCGAGATCGAGATGGCTGGTCTGTTGCCTGAGCAGGTCGTCGGAGGTGAGGATCGATGTCATGTCGGAGGTCCTTGGTTGCTGAGCGGCAGTGTCTGTCTATGTGACGCGCACGAGCGTCCGGTGTTCCAGCGCGGGCAGCGAACGGCGCACCCGCGCGAGCTCGGTCGAGTCGAATTCGGCGGACACTACCCCGGGGCCGGCCTCGCGTACTGCGAGCACGCGTCCCCACGGATCGATGATCATGCTGTGACCGTGCGTCGTGCGGCCATTCGGATGACGCCCGCCCTGCGCGGCCGCGAGAACGTACGCCTGGTTCTCGATGGCCCTCGCGCGGAGCAGCGGTTCCCAGTGTGCCTGACCGGTCGTGGCGGTGAAGGCCGACGGCACGAGGATCAGGTCGACGTCACCCATCGCGCGGTACAGTTCCGGAAACCGCAGGTCGTAGCAGATGGACAGCCCGATCCGTGCGAACGGCGTGTCGACCGTGACGACCCGGTGTCCTGGCCGGATCGTGCGCGACTCGGAAAAGCGCTCGCTGCCGAGATCGAGCCCGAAGAGATGGATCTTGTCGTATCGTGCGGCGAGCACGCCGTCCGGCCCGAAGACGAGGCAGGCGTTGTACACCCGGTCGTCCGTCGCGGTCGCGAGCGGGACGGACCCGCCGACGAGCCAGACGCCCAGCGCCCGCGCCGTCGTCGCGAGGTACTCCTGGATCGGTCCGGCACCGGGGCGCTCCGCGGCCTGGATCTTGTCGGTATCGCGGTTGCCGAGAATGCCGAAATACTCGGGCAGCACCACCAGACGCGCCCCCTGCGTCGCGGCTGCGCGGATCAGCGGGTCCACCTGTTCGAGGTTCCCGGACACGACCGGCCCCGAGACGGTCTGCACCGCCGCGATGCGCACGGGCACCGCGTTCTCGCCACGCTTCAGGTCTTCCATGTCAGCAAGCTCTCCACCGTGAAGGATTCTACCGCCTGGGCGGAACGGGCCCGGCCTCGCCGCCCCGCTTCGGCTTCACGACGGGGTCGGCCCAGGTCCCGCTTATCCGGTAGTCGAACGAGACCGCCCTGTCCAGCGGATTGTCGAACGCCTTCCCGAGGATGTAGGCGAGGAATCCGGCGAGCGGGTTCACGAACGCCGTGCCGACGGCCAGACTTTCGGAGACCGACGGAATCACGCGGACATCGAGATCCTGCGTCTCGTGCGGGATGTCGATCGTGCCTTTCATCGTCACGCGAGCACTTGCCCCGGTCATCCGGAAGTCGTCCGTCCGCATCATTCCGCTGCTTATCACGGTATTGGCGGTTATCTCGTCGAATGCGAAACCGCGACTGAAGATGTCCCGGAAATCGAGCGCCACCCGCTTCGGGAGCGCCTGCAGGCTCAGGATGCCGAAGAGTTTCGCTATGCCCGGATCGAGCTGCGCGAACTGCCCGTCGCGCGCTTCGACGGAAAGGCGTCCGCTGAGCGTTGCGAGATCGATGCGCTGGGGCGTCCCGTCCCACTCGATCATCCCGGCGACGCGCGCCGTGCCGCCGGTCACGCCCCTGGGGCGATTGAGCCGTTGCAGCGCCTTGCCGATGTCGCTCGCATCGAGCCGTACGGCGAGCTGGGTCCGCGACGTGCCGGATTTCATCTCCCAGCCTCCCTGGGCCGTCAGGTGGAAGTCCGGGTTGTTCACGTCGAGCTTCTTGATGAGCCAGTTGCTGCCGTCCGGTTCGGCGTCGAGGGTCAGATGGCCGAGGTCCATCGACCCGATGCGGAAATCGTCGGCCGCGATCGACAGGCGCGGCAGGTCCTCGCCGCCCACGACCTCGCCGCTCTCCGTGCCCGCGCGTGCGTCCGGGAGTCGCAATCGCGACAGATGGGCCGAGACGGTTCCACGACCGCTGGGGAGCCAGTCGAACGCGCCCTCCACCTCGTCGCTGGACACGATGGCGGACCAGAGATCCGCCTTGCGTCGCAGACCGATGGAGACGTCGTGAAACTCGCGCCCGTAGAGTTCGAGCGTACCGATGCTCAGGTCTGTCGTGATCGGGATGAGCCCGCCGGGCGCCGTGGACTCCTCGGCAGGAATCAGACCGGCTGCGGCGATCCACTGGTCCAGGTCGACGCGCGGGAAATCGCCGCGG
The DNA here is from genome assembly GCA_016125475.1 of Betaproteobacteria bacterium. GTDB lineage: Bacteria > Pseudomonadota > Gammaproteobacteria > Burkholderiales. The sequence goes on along the minus strand of WGLR01000003.1, from coordinate 207,761 downwards.
ATGACCAGGCGATCCTCTTCGGGTAGCCGCGCGGCTCCCCCGAAATCCACGGCACCGCGCTCGACGCGCCAGCGATCCGCCGTGCGGCTGACGATCGCGACCGCACTGGCGCGCTCCGCGGCGACCAGTGCCACCCACAGATCTCCCTGCCTGGTCTGCACCTGGACACGGGTCGGGACCCCCTCGTCCGCCTTCTTTCCGAGCGGAGCCGGCAGCGCGATCGCGACACCCTTGAGGTCCGAGTCCGCCGTGAGCTGCAGACGCCCGCCGCGCACCGTTGCTCTGGCACGCCACGCCGCGCGGCCGGACCACGGATCGAGAAAGCGCACCCCGAGACGGTCCCGTACGCGCGCGACGTCCGCAACGCCGCGGGCATCCACGTTCACGACATCGCCTCCACGAGTCGACACGTTGAATCGCGTGGGTGTCCCAAAAATGTCCAGTGCTCCGTTGCGCACGCGCGCGCCCTTCTCGGTGAATTGCAGCGTCGCCCGGACGTTTTCCAGAGGAGGCAGCCCCAGGAACGACTCGATGCGGTCGTTCGCGAACACGAACTCCCCCGACACGCGTGTCTGGTGCGGCGCGTCGAGCGGAATGGCGAGCGCGAGATGCAGGGAGCCGTCCCCGGCCACCACGGCTCCCCTCGAGACCGACCCGACCATCTCGCCGACGGGACTGGCGTCCAGATAGCGGGCGAAGGCGGCAGTCGGTCCGCGCGCGCGTCCGTCCACTTCGAGCACGGGATTCGCTGCCCCCAGATCCGGAATGCGCACCGTTGCCGATTCCACGCGCGCACCGAGAATCGTGCCCTGTGCATCGATGCGCATCTCCCGCCTCGAGAAGCGAAGGTCGGCCGAGACCTGCTCGATCTCCGGCCAGTCGGGCTCGAACCGCAGGCGGCCGCCCGAAACGTTCGCCCCGATCTCGAATTCGCCCGAACCGTCGTCGAACGGAAACTTGCGCAGATCGCCCTTGAGCCTCACGCGTCCGTTGCGCGCGACCCCGTCGAGCAGGGCAGACCTGAGCCACTGCCGTGTCCTGTCTCCGACGACCTTCGGAACGTACTTCCAGACCGCTGCGGCCGAAGCCCGCTGAAACGCTGCCGACAGATCGACGATCCGCGCGCCGTCCTGGCGGAACTCGAACGTGCCGTGCGCGGAGCCGGACGCGTCGGCGTTCGCGCCCGTCGCGCTGCGCAGCGTCACCGCGACATTGCCGCCATCCACCTTCCAGTCGACCCGGGCCGCAATCGTGTCCAGCGTGATCGGAGCGACGAAGATCTTCGGAAAGTTCAGGGACACGTTACTGCCGTCGAGATGGATCTGCCCTCCCGACTGGTCGAATGCGAGGCTTCCCGACAGATTCCTGCCACCGGGAACGATGCCGACGGGAAGCACACCCAGACCGGAGAATCGCGCGTGACCGGAATATTTCCAGGCGCCGGTCACGGGCGTCTCGAGCGAGAAGGACATCCCCGAAAGGTGTCCAACAGGACGATGCGCGTCGAAGAACCGGCGGACGCGAGCGTCGACGGGAAGCCTGTTCACGATGTAGGCGATCGGCGCGAGGTCCAGCTGATCGGACTCGATCTGCAGCCGCGCGGGCGTCGCACCTGACGCAAGCCGCCGGCGGATGACGACGTCCGCGGGCGGCAGATATGCTCCCCCGCCGACGCCGATGGACAACCGGCGCGCGGACGCCTCGTAACCGTCTTCGGTGCGCAACCACGTGAGCCGGCCCTGGCATTCCGGCACGTCCAGCGGCGGAAGCCCGTCATCGAACCGCGCGACCGTGCCCGCGACGCGCAGATCGAGCACGAGCCGGTCCGCACGACCGGCCGCGAAGTCGAGCCAGCCCTCCACTTCGCCCGCCCCCGATTCGAACGTGAGCGGCAGATCCGCCCATTCCCGGACCGCTCCGAGATTGAGGTAGGGTGCCCGGACGTAGAGGCGACCGCGCCAGGTCGCCGGCGCACGCGATCGCCCCGTGAGGAAGTCTCCCCGGACATCGACCGCCGTCCCCACGTCGAAGCCCGGACGCGCCTCGAGCCGGAAACGGTGTCGCCGGCCCCGGTTTCCGAGTTCGAACGAGACATCCCGCAGATCGAGTGGTCTCGCGCCCCGCAGCTCGTCCACCCAGGTGACCCGCGCGTCCGACACGACGATCCGGCGCTGCGCGAGCAGCCACGCCGAGAATCGCCCGCGCTCGCCCTGCACGTCCATCGGAATACCGGCGACGAACAGGTGACCCGACCGGTCGCGGCGCACGACCAGATCGGGGTGATCCACGGCCAGCGCCCGCGTGCGCAACTCCAGCGCGAGCAGCGACGACCAGCCCATGACGAGATGCACGCGTTCGAGGACGAGCGCCCGTCGGTCCTGGTCGTCGAACACCGTGACATCGCGGACGGACAGCCAGGGCCGCATGCCGGTCCATCCGCCCGTGATCGGGCCCAGCGTGACGCGCCGCCCCAGCACCTCGGTGGCGGCCGAGGCGATCTCTCCACGATAGCGGTCGACGTTCGGAAGCAGGAAGAGTCGCAAAACGCCAGTCGTCACGACGGCCGCCACGAGCCCGACGAGCACCAGCAGGCGCAACCCTCGGATCACGGCGCCGGCGGAACGCCAGAAGGCTCGGGGGGTCAATGGACGCGACACGTGGCGGCGATAGTCATCTCGAAGCTTTTCGGGAACCGGAGCGGGTCCGCTATATTGGAGGCTCGACGAAGCGGCTGCGACGCCGAGATCGGGCACGCGACCCTCGACCCGACACGCTCCAGGAAAGCCACGAGCGGTGTTTCCCGGAACCCTGCGACGACATCGAACAGTTTAACCTGCCATGCCCCCACACGCCGCCCTGCTCGACACTGCCGCGGGCTTCTCACGTTACGCCGCTCGCCTGCTTGCCCGGGCGCCCGACCTGGTTCCGTCCGGGAGTCTCGCCGCGCCGTACGCGCGAGAGCGCATGGAGACTGAACTCGGCGCAGCCGCACCGGCCGACGAGGCGGCCCTGAAGCGTGCGCTGAGACAGCTCCGTGCACGCGTGATGCTCCATGTCATGGCGAGGGACCTCGCGGGGCTGGCCCCCCTCGGGGAAGTCGTGTCGACGGTCACGGCGCTCGCGGAAGTTGCCATCGAGTTCGGGCTCGAACTGGTGGACAGCTGGACCGCCCGGCAGTTCGGCGAACCCCTCGACGCGAACGGTCGACGACAGCGACTGATCGTGGTCGGGATGGGCAAGCTCGGCGGCGGCGAGCTCAACGTCTCGTCGGACATAGATCTCATCTTCGTGTATCCGGAGGACGGCGAGACCACGGGAGAGCGGTCCGTGTCCGTCCACGAATACTTCACGCGCGTGGGGCGCAGGCTGATCAACGCGTTGAGCGACCCCACGGAGGACGGCTTCGTGTTCCGCGTGGACATGCGCCTCAGACCTTACGGCGAAAGCGGCCCGCTCGTCGTGAGTCTCGACATGCTCGAGGAGTACTTCACGGTGCACGGCCGCGCGTGGGAAAGGTATGCGTGGGTGAAGGCCCGTGCACTGACCGGAGACCGGTCGGCGGAACTCGACGCGCTCGCGATGCCGTTCGTGTACCGCAGACACCTCGACTTCAGCGCGATCCAGTCGATGCGGGAACTCCACGACCAGATCGCCGCGGAGGTCCGGCGCCGCGACATCACCGACAACATCAAGCTCGGCCGCGGCGGCATTCGCGAGGTCGAATTCACGGTGCAGGTCTTTCAGCTCATCCGCGGTGGCAGGGAGCCCGGTCTGAGGGTACGCCCGACTCTCGACGCACTCCGGGCGGTAGTGGAAAGGGGACTGCTCCCGGCCGGCGCGCAGACCGAACTGGGCGAGGCGTACGCGTTCCTGCGAACGCTCGAACACCGCCTGCAGTACCTGGACGACGCGCAGACGCAGGAACTCCCGGTCGATCCGGCCGATCGCGACCGGCTGGCCGCGTCGCTGGGATTCCGGGATTTCGACGCGCTTCTGACGCGGCTCGACACCCACAGGACCGTGGTCGCGGGGCACTTCGAAGCGATCTTCGCCGGTCCGGCGCCGGCCAGCCGCGATCCGCTCGCCGACGCGCTGCGCCCCGGTGCCGACGACGCGGCCGGCCTCGACATCCTGGAGGATCTCGGCTTCGAAAGGCCACCGGAGGTGCTCGCGAAAGTGCGCACCCTGAGCGGCTCCAGCCGCTTCCAGCAGATGTCGGCCTCCGCCCGCGGGCGCCTGGACGACCTTCTGCCCAGGCTCGTGCGCTCGGCGGCCCGGCACTCGCCCGCGTCGTCCACGCTCGACCGCCTGCTCGACATCGTGGAGAGCATCGGCCGGCGCGAGTCGTACCTCGCCCTTCTCGTGGAGTACCCCCAGGCGCTCGACGCCGTCGCGCGACTCGTGTCCCTCTCGGGCTGGGCCTGTGACTATCTCGCGCGTCATCCGATGCTGCTGGACGAGCTGATCGATCCGCGGCAGCTCGTCGAACCGGACTGGCCACGTCTCGACGCCGAGCTCGCAACGGCGCTCGCGCACGAGGCCGGCAACGCCGAAGGCCAGATGGACCTGCTGCGCCAGTTCCGTCACATCCAGACGTTCCGCCTGCTCGCGCTCGATCTCGCGGGTGTCCTCACGCTCGAACGGCTTTCGGACCACCTGAGCGACCTCGCCTGCCTGCTCCTGCGACACTGTCTGCGGCTCACGTGGGAGCGCCTGCCGTCGCGCCATCGCGACGATCCGCTTTTCGCGGTGATCGCCTACGGCAAGCTCGGGGGCAAGGAGCTCGGCTACGAGAGCGATCTCGACATCATCTTCCTGTTCGACGACGAGGCCCCGGGCGCCTCCGAGAACTACGCCCGGCTCGCACAGCGGATGAACGGCATGCTGAACAGCTACACGGGCGCCGGCATCCTCTACGAAACCGACCTCCGGCTGCGTCCCGACGGCGCCAGCGGGCTCCTCGTGCGCCGGCTGGAAGCATTCGCCGAATACCAGCGGCGCAGTGCATGGACCTGGGAACATCAGGCCCTGACCCGCGCCCGGTACGTGGCCGGCGATGCGACGCTCGGCGCAGCCTTCGAGACACTGCGCGTCGAGATCCTTCGCAAGCCTCGCGAGCTCGACGCGCTGCGCGAGGAAGTTCGCGAAATGCGCCGCAGGATGCGTGACGGACATCCGAACACCTCGGAGCTCTTCGACATCAAGCACGACCCGGGCGGAATCGTGGACGTCGAGTTCGTCGTGCAGTTCCTCGTGCTCGCGCACGCGTCCCGGCACGCGGCACTGACCGGCAACATCGGCAACATCGGTCTGCTGCATCTCGCGCAATCGCTCGAGCTCGTGGCGGCACCGCTCGGGGCACGCGCCGCGGACGCCTACCGGATCTTCAGACGACAGCAGCACGCATTGCGACTGCGTGGCGACCGCTACGCGCGCGTCCCCCCGGAGGCGCTCGCGAGGGAACGCTCCGCCGTCGCGGCACTCTGGGACAGCGTGCTGGGCGCATCCCGAGCGGACCGCCTGCCGAGCAGCGGAAACACCTGAAGGTATCCCTTGCCCTTGAAGTGCATCTCGAGCGGCTCGCCGAAGTCGTACCTGCCCGCGAGACGGTCGTAGGTGGTCCGGTCCACGTACGTGGCGTCGGCCGGGGTGTCGGACGTGAGTCTCGCCGCGATGTTGACGGTGTCGCCCCAGACGTCGTAGCCGAAGCGCGTCGCACCGATCACGCCCGCCACCGCCGGGCCGGTGGCGATCCCGACATGGAACCGTATCGGCCACTTGCTGCCGATCGGGTTGTTCGCGAACAGCGTGTGCAGCTCCAGGGCCATGTCGGCCATCGCGTCCACGTAATCGTCCGTGCGGAAGTCGAGCCCACCCGCGACCATGTACGCGTCTCCGACCGTCTTGATCTTCTCGAGCCCGTGACGCTCGCAGAGCTGGTCCATGCGGCGGAACACGTGATTCAGGAGCCCGACCACCTCGGTCGGCTCGAGCACGCTCGCGAGTCTCGTGAAGTCCACGATGTCCGCGAACATCACCGTGACGTCGGCATGGCCGTCTGCGATGAGGGCGGAATCACGCTTGAGACGGTGTGCGATGTAAGGCGGCAGCACGCTGTGGAGCAGGGCTTCGGACTTCTCCCGTTCCGCCTTCAGGAGCACATGCTGTTCCGCGAGTTCCGCCTGGAACTTCTCGCGCTGGAGGACGAGGTGCCGCAACAGGAAGAACGCGATGGAGGAGAGCACGATGCCGTGCAGCACGCCGAAAGCCGCGACCGAGCGCGCCGTCAGCACCAGGTGCTCGTCGTCCCCCCCGACGCTCATCTGCCAGGCGGTCGTGACGATGACGAGGACCAGGTAGGCCACGAACCACCCCAGGGAGCCCTTCCGCCCGTACGCGAGGAGCGCCCCCAGCGGCGCCAGCATCGACAGCAGGACGATTCCGAACGAACTCACGTAACCGCCCATCGTCCACTGGATCACGACGGGCACGACGAGGAACAGCGCGAGCTGCGTGAAACGGTACACCCTGAAATTGCGCGTCCGCACGTAGTAGAGCAGCAGCGCGGCGGACGCGACCTGGTAGCCGACCGGCAGCGACGTGGGCACGCGCACGCCCTGGAACCAGAAGATGGCCACCCAGACGCCGGCGGCGACGTTCGTCATCGCCGCCGTGAGCAGCAGGAGGCTCTTGCGCAGACGGTCGTCCGGAGAATCGCTGGCGTCGAAGGCGGACAGGCCGAGGCGCTGCAGCCAGCCTGGCTGGGACGCGTTCAAGACTGTGGCTCCACGATGGGCGTTCGACGAACTGTCACGACGGGGCCGCGACGAGCGGCTTCCTCCTCGTATCCAGGAAGTGCCTCTAGAGTAGATCAAGCCTCTGCCGACGTACAGGCAGGAAACGGCGGCGTACCGGGAGTCCGCACACGCCTGCGGGCCCGCGCGAACCCGCGTCACAATCGTTCTGTCCGCCGTGGCTGTTCGGATACAATCGATGCTTTACCTCTGGAGAGTACGAGAAATGTCCATGGCAGACCGCGACGGCTTCATCTGGTACGACGGCAGGCTCGTGCCGTGGCGGGAGGCCAACACCCACGTGCTCACCCATTCGCTGCACTATGGTCTGGCAGTCTTCGAGGGCATTCGCGCCTACCACACGGATCAGGGCACGGCCGTGTTCCGGCTGCGCGAACACATCGACCGCATGTACAACTCCGCCCACATCTACATGATGCGGATCCCGTACGAGCGCGAGGCTCTCGTCGAAGCTTCCAAGGAAGTCGTGCGCGCGAACAAGCTCGACTCGTGCTACATCCGCCCGATCGCATTCTACGGCTCCGAGAAGATGGGCGTGTCCCCGGTGGGTGCGACGGTCCACGTCGCGATCGCTGCCTGGCCATGGGGTGCGTACCTCGGCGCGGACGGGATCGAAAAGGGCATACGCGTGAAGACCTCGTCCTTCGCGCGTCATCATGTCAACGTGACGATGGCCCGGGCGAAGCTCGCCGCGACGTACGCCAACTCGATCCTCGCGAACCTCGAAGCCACGCAGGAAGGATACGACGAGGCCCTGCTGCTGGACGTCGAAGGCTTCGTCGCGGAAGGTGCCGGGGAGAACCTGTTCATCGTGAAGAACGGCCGGATCTACGAGCCGGAACTTTCCTCGGCGCTGATCGGCATCACGCGCGACACGGTCGTCCAGCTCGCGTCGGACATGGGGCTGGAGGTGCACTCCAAGCGGCTGACTCGCGACGACGTGTATCTGGCGGACGAAGCATTCTTCACGGGAACCGCCGCCGAAGTGACTCCCGTCCGCGAACTCGACAGCCGCGTGATCGGCTCGGGAACCCGCGGGCCCGTCACGACGGAGCTGCAGGCCCGGTTCTTCGAGGCCGTGAAGGCCCGAAATCCGCGCCGCATGGAATGGCTTACGTTCGTCTGATTGCCGTACGGACGTCAATAGGGCCGGGCGCGGGAAGCGACCTGGACAGCGACACATTCTTAGGTTGATCGGACCGACCATGAGCGAAGCGAAGACCCGGAACGAGGCCAGACACGTCGAGGTCACGGCGGTGGACCTCCCCCTGCACTGCCCGACGCCGTCCATGCAGCTCTGGAATGCTCATCCCAGGGTATTCCTCCCCATCGAGAAGACGGGCGAGGCCCTTTGCCCCTACTGCGGGACCCTCTACACGCTCAAGGGCGGTCCCGCGCGGGCAGGTCACTGAGCGCGGGACGCGGGCCGGCGGACGGGCACGCCCCCTGCCGCCCGGACCTGCCCGGTTCCGTCGCGCCGGAATTCCGACCGCCCGAAACGCCGCGTCACCGCGCGCCCGGCCGAACGTGAACGGAAACATCCTGATCGTCGGGCCGAGCTGGGTGGGGGACATGGTGATGGCACAGGCCCTCGTCCAGCTTCTCGAGATCCGGCACACCGGCGTGCGCGTCGACATCCTGGCACCGGCGTGGGCGCTGCCGCTCGTGAACCGGATGCCGGGTGTCTCGGACGCCATCGCGAGCCCGTTCCGTCACGGCGAACTCGCATGGGCCCGCCGGCGCACGGTCGCGAAGTCGCTCGCATCGCGGCACTACGATCAGGCGATCGTCCTGCCCAATTCGGCAAAGTCCGCGCTCGTTCCCTTTCTCGCGCGCATTCCGAGACGGACGGGCTTCCGGGGCGAATTCCGTTTCGGCCTCCTCAACGACGTGCGGCGCCTCGATCCCGAGTGGGTCCCGCGCCTCGTCGACCGGTTCGCGATGCTGGCCTTCGATCGCGGCGCCCCGGTGCCGACTGCGCCCGAGCCGCGCCTGGTGTCGTCCACGACCCGGTCGAAGGCGGTCATGAGCAGGCTGGGGCTCCCGGGCTCGCCTGCACCGGTCTGCCTGTGTCCGGGGGCGGAGTACGGCCCGGCGAAGCGATGGCCTGCGCGCCATTACGCGCGCCTTGCAGCCGCCCTGCGCGAAGCCGGTCGCCCCGTCTGGCTGCTCGGTTCAGGGAAGGACCGGCCGGTCACGGACGAGATCTGCGAACTGGCAGGGCCCGGGATCGAGAACCTCGCGGGACGCACGTCGCTCGAGGATGCCGTCGACCTGCTCGCGGTCGCCGGTGCGGTGGTCACGAACGATTCCGGGCTCATGCACGTTGCGGCGGCGCTCGAACGACCGGTCATCGCGCTCTACGGCTCGAGTTCCCCCGAATACACGCCGCCCCTCTCCCGCCGCGCGAAGGTGCTCCGCAACCCGGTACCATGCAGTCCCTGCTTCGCGCGAGAATGCCCGCTGGATCACTTCCGGTGCCTCACGGATCTGGCACCGGACACCGTGCTGGAAACCCTGCAGACGATGCTGGACGACGACCGATGACCCGATTGCCCGATTTTGCCGACCCCGACGAAGTCGAAGCCGCCTTCTACGAAGCGTTCGAGGCGGCGAACCTCGAAGCGATGATGGAGCTGTGGGCTGACGACGAGACGATCACGTGCGTTCATCCCGGCGGGAAGAGGCTCGTCGGACTCGACGAGATCCGGGAATCCTGGCAGCAGATATTCCAGAGCTCGATGCGACTGCGTTTCCGCATCACGGAACGTCGTTCGCTCACGGATGAAAGCATCGCCGTGCACAGCGTCGAGGAGGAGATCGAGATTTCCGGGCAGGAAGGCGTGCGGGCGATCGTGGCGACCACCAACATCTATGTCCTGACGGACGCGGGCTGGCGGATCTGGATGCATCACGCGTCCAATACTTCGGGGGACGACGAGGAAGCGGAAGAGCCCGAAGAAAAGCCGACGCTCCACTGATCTCCCGACCGACGGTGCCGCTGCGACCACCTGCTCCCGCCCCCTACGTCGCGCCGTGGTGGCTCCCGGGAGGCCATCTCCAGACGATCTATGCCGCGCTCGCGCGCCCGGAGCGCCCGCCCCCGTACCGGCGGGAGAGCTGGTCCACGCCGGACGGGGACTTCATCGAAGTGGACTGGACCGGTGATCCGGGGCCGGGGCCCGTCGTCGTGCTCTTCCACGGCCTCGAAGGCAGTTCGAGGAGTCCTTACGCGGCGGCCGTCATGCGGGCCGCCTTGACAAGGGGATGGTGCGGGGTCGTGCCACACTTCCGCGGTTGCGGCGGCAGACCCAATCGACTGTCGCGGGCCTACCACTCCGGCGATGCCGACGAGATCGACTGGATCCTGCGACGAATCGCGTTTCTGGCCGGTCGTCCGGTCTGTGCAGTGGGGGTCTCCCTCGGAGGAAACGCCCTGCTCAAGTGGCTCGGGCGCGAATCGGGGCGTGCGGCGGACGTCGTCCGCTCGGTGGCGGCCGTGTGCCCCCCCCTGGACCTCTCGCGATCGGGCCCGGCCCTCGGCACCGGCTTCAACAGGATCTACTCGCGCCATTTCCTGCGGACGCTGAAGCCGAAGACACTTGCGAAGCTCCGGACATTTCCCGGCATGTTCGACGCCAGGCGCGTTGCCCGCGCATCGGACTTCGAGACGTTCGATGACGCCTACACCGCCCCGGCACACGGGTTCGCCGACGTGCACGACTACTGGCGCAGGGCGAGCAGCAAGCCAGACCTGCCCCGGATCGAGGTTCCCACGCTCATCCTGAGCGCCCGCAACGATCCGTTCGTTCCGGCAGACTGCCTGCCCGTGCCGGCCGAGGTCTCCCGGCACGTGACGCTCGAACAGCCCGCGACCGGCGGACACGTGGGTTTCGTGTCGGGTACGTTCCCGGGAACGCTCGACTGGCTGACGGACCGTCTCTTCGGCTTCTTCGACGACGGTTCTCCTGGCGAGGGCGGTACGGCGACACGCTGGTCGCGCGCGAGGTGACCCACACGGCCCGTCGGGCCTTCCTTTCCTTCCGCGAACCCTTCAGTTCGCGGAACACCGAACCGTCAAAGCATGCAGGAAGCGTAAACCGGGTGTGCGCGCGGTAGAACCCGTCACGCGGCGAATGGGATAATACGCACAACTTCCCGAGAGACTACAGGCAGGACACATGACCATCATCGCACCCGAAATCTTCAAGGCCTACGACATTCGCGGCATCGTCGACCGGACGCTGACGACCGAGGCGGCGGAACTCGTCGGCAGGGCGTTCGGATCAGAGGCGCTCGCGCGCGGGACGCCGCGGGTCGCCATCGGACGCGACGGGCGGCTCTCCGGCCCGAAGCTCGCGGAAGCGCTGGCCGCCGGACTTCGCGCAGCCGGCTGCGACGTCGTCGACGTCGGTCGCGTGACCACGCCGATACTGTACTTTGCCGCCCATCACCTCGGTACCCGGTCGGGCATCATGGTGACCGGCAGCCACAATCCGCCCGAATACAACGGTCTGAAGATGGTCATGGCGGACCAGGCCATAGCAGGTGACGCCATCCAGGATCTGCGGCGGCGCATCGAGGACGGGAGATTCGAGTCCGGCAGCGGGGCCTATTCCACGGCAGACGTGGGTCAGGCGTATCTCGACCGGGTCGTGGGAGACGTGAAACTGAGCCGTCCGATCGACCTCGTGGTCGACTGCGGGAACGGTGTGGCGGGAGCATTCGCTCCGGCCCTGTACCGGGCCATGGGCTGCAATGTTCGCGAGCTGTTCTGCGACGTCGACGGTTCCTTTCCGAACCACCATCCCGATCCTTCGCAGCCCGAGAATCTGGAAGACCTCGTCGCCGCGCTGCGTGACGGGGGCGAACTGGGTTTCGCCTTCGACGGGGACGGTGACCGGCTCGGGGTGGTCACGAAGAAGGGGCGGATCATCTACCCCGATCGCCAGCTCATGCTGTTCGCGGCCGACGTGCTCGCGCGGAACCCGGGTGCGGACATCATCTTCGACGTGAAGTGCACGCGTCAGCTCTTCCCGTGGATTCGCAGCCGGGGTGGCAACCCCCTGATGTGGAAGACGGGACATTCGCTGATCAAGGCGAAGCTTCGAGAGACGGGCGCCCCCCTCGCCGGCGAAATGAGTGGCCACGTCTTCTTCAAGGAGCGCTGGTACGGCTTCGACGACGGCCTCTACGCCGGCGCCCGGCTGCTCGAGATTCTTTCGCGGGAGGCCGACGCGTGCGAGCCGCTCGAGTCGCTACCGGATTCCGTGAACACCCCGGAACTCCAGATCAAGCTGCGCGAGGGCGAGAACTACGATGTCATCGACCGACTGCAGAAGCAGGCCCGATTCGAGGGTGCGGAATCCATCGTCACCATCGACGGCGTACGCGTCGAGTACGCGGACGGATTTGGGCTCGCGCGTTCGTCCAACACGACGCCGGTGATCGTGCTTCGATTCGAAGCGGACACGCAGGACGCGCTGCGCCGCATCCAGGAAGCGTTCCGTCACGAAATCCTGGCCGTGGCGCCCGAGGCGGTCCTTCCCTACTGACACCGCCCCGCCGCCAGTGGCCGAATCTTCCACGGAGCTGTTTCTCGGACGCCAGCCGATCCTGGACAAACGGGAGAACCTCGTCGCCTTCGAGCTGCTCTTCCGGTCCAACCAGTCGGACGACGCCCAGATTCACGATGACCTGCTCGCCACGGCGACGGTGATCAATCACGCGTTCAGCGAACTGGGCGTGGAGGCCGTCCTCGGGCATTACACCGGTTTCATCAATCTGTCCGCCGGACTGCTGCTGAGCGATGTCATCGAACTGCTTCCCCGGGACAGGGTGGTGCTCGAACTCCTGGAAACCGTCGAGATCAACGAGACACTGATCACGAGGCTGCGTGAACTCCGCGCGCTCGGATTCCGGCTCGCTCTCGACGATTACACGGGCGACGAGGCCAAATACGCACGAGTGCTGGAGTACGTGGACGTCGTGAAGGTGGACGTCCGGGAACTCTCCGCCGAGCAGCTTCCGCAGGTGACGGAGCGGCTGCGTCGCTGGCCCGTTCGCCTGCTCGCGGAGAAGGTCGACACGAAGGAACAGGTGGAGCGCTGCATCCAGCTGGGCTACGAGCTGTTCCAGGGGTACTACTTCGCGCGCCCGTCCGTGCTCACCGGCCGGCGTCTGTCGCACGCGGAGTCGTCGATCATGCGGCTCATGGGACTGGTTCTCTCCGACGCGGACACCCAGGAGATCGAGCAGGCCCTCAAGTACAACCCCGACCTCTCGATCAACCTCCTTCGCCTCGTGAACTCCGTCACGACGGGGACGGGCCGCCGCATCACTTCCCTCCGGGAGGCCATCACCCTGCTCGGCCGCAGTCAGCTGCAGCGATGGCTGCAGTTGCTCATGTTCGCCGTCGCGAGCAATCCCGACGCAAAGTTTCCGAGCCCGCTCCTCGTGCTCGCAGCCACGCGGGGCAAGCTCATGGAACTCCTGTCGGAGGCGGTGAGCGACCATCGCGGGAGCGAGGCGGGCGACAACGCATTCCTCACGGGGATCATGTCCCTCATGAGCGCGCTGCTCGGCATCCCGATGACGGAAATCGTGAGAAGCCTTCCGATTCCCGATGATGTCGGACAGGCACTGGTCAGCCGGACGGGACGCCTCGGGTCACTGCTGCGCCTCACCGAACTCCTGGAGCAGACCGACATACCTGCGATCGAGGCGCATCTCCAGCACCTGCCGGGCCTGGAGCCCTCGAAGATCAACGAAGCCTACGTCGGTGCCATGGAGTGGGCGAACGGAATCGGCGAAGCGTCGTCCTGACCTTCTCCGGGTGCTCCGGTAGCACGGCACACCACGCGCGGGCTCGTCCCGCGATCAGCGGTTCGCCAATGCCCTCCCACAGGGCGCGATCGATAGCATCTCTCCCAAGTTCAGCCGCTCGAGCGTGCATGAACGAGCACCCGATCGAACTTCACAGGAGAGACGCAACATGAAGACCATCGTCATCGCAGCAATGACCGTCGCGTGCCTCGCCACGGTCCCGGCATTCGGCGCCACCCAGCAGGAAAAGATGCGCACCTGCAACGCCGAGGCCAAGACCCAGGCCCTGAAAGGCCAGGAGCGCCGTGACTTCATGAGTCGCTGCCTCGCGGTCAGCCCCGAGGAGAAGGAAGCGAGACTCGCGCGGAGGCAGAAGGCGAAGAGCTGCGCCGCGGAGGCGCGCGATAAATCCCTGAAGGGGGAAGAGCGGAAGTCCTACATCGCGGAGTGCGTGGGAACCTGAGGCCCGCATCGAGGCGACGCGCGGGCCGGTCTCCTCCCACCGGCACCGCGCGTTGCCGATCAGCGGTGTGCTTCCACCGCTTTCTTGAGCGCTTCGAGTCCACCCTTGTAGATTCTCGTGTAGGTGGCCGTCAGTGTGGCGTCGTCCTGGCCCGGAGGCGGCGGGTCCTGCCAGTAATTGAGCCGCTTGAAGTGAGCGCTCCACGTCACGAGACTCCGGCCATCCCCGGCGTCGCTCACGGTCATCGTCGAGAAATAGTCGCTCGCCGCGACCTGCCCGTCGACGTACGTGTACGACAGCCGCATGTTGTACGGGTCGTACTCCAGGAGCTTTTCCGTCACGTGCGTGCCGTTGCTGCGCGTCAGCGCGCGGATCGCACCTGCCTCGTTGCGATCGCGCAGCACCAGGTGGCTCTCGACGATCGGAGGCAGCCACCTGGACAGCCCCGCAAAATCGCCGACGTATTGCCAGACGTCCGCTGGCGGAGCGTCGATGCGAATGCTCTGCGATGTCGAGAGCTCGTTCGCATCCGCGGCTGCCAGCCCCGGAGCCGCGAGCGCCACCAGCATGCACGCTGCTGCCATGCCCTTCATGTCCATTTCCTCCCCTTTGCGTTTCAGAGTCTTTCCGAGACCCAGACCGCCACCGAATCGAGCGCGGGTCCGATCTGCTCGGGCCGGGTTCCCCCGCCCTGCGCCATGTCCGGACGGCCGCCCCCCTTGCCACCCACCTGGGCGGCGACGTGCGCGACCAGATCCCCCGCCTTCACCCTGCCCGTCAGATCGGCCGTGACGCCGGCAACGATCGAGACCCTGTCCGCACCCTCGGCCGCCGCCAGCACGACGACTGCGGTGCCGAGCTTGTCCTTGAGCTTGTCGACGGTCTCGCGCAGAGCCTTCGCGTCGGCGGCCTCGAGCCGCGACGCGACGAGCTTGATCCCCTTGACGTCCACGGCACTGCTGCCGAGATCGTCTCCCTGGGCGGCGGCGAGCTTCGCCTTGAGCCGCGCGAGCTCCTTCTCGAGTCCCCTGACGTTCTCGACGATCTGACCGAGTTTGGTACCGATCTCCGGTACCGGGGACTTCAGCGTGGCGGCGACTTCCTGCAGCTGCCGCTCGTGAGCCTGTGTCATGGCCACGGCCGCGTCGGCCGTGACCGCCTCGACACGCCTGATGCCGGCCGCGACACCGGACTCCGACACGATCTTGAAGAAGCCGATGTCCCCGCTGCGGGCCACGTGCGTGCCGCCGCAGAGTTCGGTCGAGAACTCGCCCATGCCGATCACGCGCACCTCGTCACCGTACTTCTCGCCGAAGAGCGCCATCGCTCCGGCCTTGATGGCCTCGTCGTACTTCATGAGCCTGGCCTCGACGGGAACGTTGTGACGGATCTCGCGATTGACGATGTCTTCGATGCGTGTGATCTCCGCCGCCGTCAGGGGCTGGTTGTGGCTGAAGTCGAAACGCGTGCGCTGCGCGTTCACCAGGGACCCCTTCTGCGTGACGTGCGCTCCGAGCACCTGGCGCAGCGCGGCGTGGAGCAGGTGGGTGGCCGAATGGTTGTAAGCGGCGCGCTGCCGCAGGGCGCCGTCCACCTGGGCGCTCACGCGGTCGCCGACCTCGAGACGCCCGGTCTCGACACGGCCGTGGTGGCCGAAGACGGTCGCCTGGATCTTCTGGGTGTCCCGCACGTCGAAGGTTCCGGTCCCGCAGGACAGCACGCCGCTGTCACCGACCTGACCGCCCGACTCGGCGTAGAACGGGGTGCGGTCGAGCACGATCACGGCCTCGTCGCCGGACTCGACCACTTCCACCGGAGTGCCCTCCCGGTACATCGCGAGAATCTTCGCGTCGAGCTTCAGCGTGTCGTAACCGAGGAACTCCGTCGCGCGTCCGTCGTACTCGACACCGGCGTGCATCTGGAAGCGCGACGCGGCACGCGCGCGGCTGCGCTGCTGCTCCATCTCCGCCTCGAAACCGGCAAAGTCCACGGTGAAGCCACGCTCCCGTGCTACGTCGGCGGTGAGATCGAGCGGAAAACCGAAGGTGTCGTAGAGCTTGAAGACGGTCGACCCGTCGAGCATGCGGTCTTCCTTCTGCATTGCCGCCTCGAGGACGGCCATGCCGTGCTCGAGCGTTTCGGCGAAACGCTCCTCTTCCTGCCTGAGCACCTGCTCCACCTTTCCCTGTGCCGCGGCCAGTTCCGGATAGGCGGCTCCCATGACCCGCACGAGATCCGTGACGAGCGTGTGGAAGAACGGCTGCTTCTGTCCGAGCTTGTAGCCGTGTCGAATCGCGCGACGAATGATCCGCCTCAGCACATAGCCCCTGCCCTCGTTCGCGGGGATCACGCCGTCCGTGATCAGGAAGCTGCACGCGCGGATGTGATCCGCGATCACCTTGAGCGAATTGCTGTCGAGATCGCGCTGGTGAGTGGCCCGCGCCGCCGCGCCGATGAGGTCCTGGAAGAGGTCGATGTCGTAGTTCGAGTGCACGCCCTGCATGACTGCGCTGATGCGCTCCAGCCCCATTCCGGTGTCGACGGAGGGCTTCGGCAGAGGATGCAGCACCCCCTTCTCGTCGCGGTTGAACTCCATGAATACGAGATTCCAGATCTCGATGTAGCGGTCTCCATCGGCGTCGGGCGACCCCGGCGGCCCGCCTTCGACGCCCGGACCATGGTCGAAGAATATTTCCGTGCAGTACCCGCAGGGGCCGGTCTCGCCCATCTGCCAGAAGTTGTCGTTGGTCGGAATCCGGCTCAGGCGGTCGGCAGGCACCCCGATCTCGTCGAGCCAGATCCTTTCCGCTTCCTCGTCGTTCGCGTGGACGGTCACCCAGAGGCGACTGGCCGGGATCAGCAGTTCCTTCGTGAGGAAGCCCCACGCGAACTCGATGGCCTCGCGCTTGAAGTAGTCGCCGAAGCTGAAATTGCCGAGCATCTCGAAGAAGGTGTGGTGGCGCGCCGTATAGCCCACGTTCTCGAGGTCGTTGTGTTTGCCTCCCGCGCGCACGCACCGCTGCGACGTGGTCGCGCGCTTGTACGGACGCTTGTCCTGCCCGAGGAACACGTCCTTGAACTGGACCATGCCGGCATTCGTGAACAGCAGCGTGGGATCGTTCCCAGGCACGAGCGGTGACGAGGGCAGGACGGCATGACCGTGGTGACGGAAATACTCGAGGAATCGATGACGGATTTCGCTGCTTTTCATGAAAGTGTGAGTGACCTGAAACGTGAATTCTTGACGACCCGGCCCGCGCGCCCGGCATCGAACATCCCGATTCCGCTGCTCCGGGGTCCGGACCATCCGGGGCCGAGGACACCGAGTACCACCGACGGCAGACGCGCGGTCATTCGCGGCCGACCTCCTCGCTCACGCGCAACGCCTGCCGGATCGTCTCGCCTCTGAAACCACGGTTCTGCAGGTACCGCGCCCGCCTCGCCCATTCGCTCGCGGATCCGGGCACGTCCGGAAACCGTCGCCGCAGAACGACCAGTGCATCCTCGAGCTCGGCTTCCCGGGCTGCCTGCAGCGCGCGCGTGACCTGCGGTTCGGTGACGCCCCGCGCCCGCAACCCCTGCTCCACCTTGAGAGGTCCGTGCCGTCCGCGCGCCCTGCGCACGAGCTGTTCGGCGAGACGCGCGTCGGAAAGATATCCGGCGGCCTCCAGGGAATCGAGCAGTGCGTCGAGATCTTCCTCGGGCGCGGCCGTTGCCGCAAGCTTCTGCAGGAGTTCGGCGCGAGAGTGCTCGCGTCGCGCAAGCATCGCGAGGGCCCGTGCCCGGGTGCTCATGGTCATCGACGTCGCGCCCGTGGTACCCGCGTGTCGTCCGACACGACACGTTGCGGCCGGGTCAGTCTTCCTCCGCGACCGCCTCCGGCGCCATCACGCCCGACGCCTGACGGATCTGATTCTCGATCTCGCGAGCGATGTCGCCGTGTTCCCTGAGAAATTCGCGGGCATTGTCCTTCCCCTGTCCGATCTTTTCGCCCTTGTATGCGTACCACGCACCGGACTTGTCCACGATCCGGTTCGCCACGCCGAGTTCCAGGATCTCGCCTTCGCGCGAGATGCCCTCGCCGTAGAGGATGTCGAACTCGGCCTGCCGGAACGGGGGAGCCACCTTGTTCTTCACGACCTTGCAGCGGGTTTCGCTGCCGATCACTTCCTCGCCCTTCTTGATGGCGCCCGTCCGCCGGATGTCGATCCGGACCGACGAGTAGAACTTGAGGGCATTGCCGCCCGTCGTGGTCTCCGGATTGCCGAACATGACGCCGATCTTCATCCGGATCTGGTTGATGAAGATGACGAGAGTGTTCGACCGCTTGATGTTCGCCGTCAGCTTGCGAAGCGCCTGACTCATGAGCCGGGCCTGCAGGCCCGGCAACTGGTCGCCCATCTCGCCCTCGATCTCGGCCTTCGGCGTGAGGGCCGCCACCGAGTCGACGACCACGACGTCGACGGAACCGGACCGGACGAGCATGTCCGCGATCTCGAGCGCCTGCTCGCCATTGTCCGGCTGCGAAATCAGGAGGTCTTCCACCTGGACGCCGAGCTTCCTCGCGTACTGGGGGTCGAGTGCGTGTTCGGCGTCGATGAATGCCGCCGTGCCGCCGACCTTCTGGGCCTCGGCGATCACCTGCAGCGTGAGGGTGGTCTTGCCCGACGACTCGGGACCGTAGATCTCGACGACGCGGCCGCGCGGGAGGCCGCCGATCCCGAGCGCGAGGTCCAGACCGAGGGAGCCCGTCGACACGACCTGGATGTCGGAGGAAACGTCGTTCTCGCCGAGACGCATGATCGACCCTTTGCCGAACTGCTTCTCGATTTGGGAAAGGGCGGCGGCAAGTGCCTTCGCTTTGTTGTCGTCCATGGGCATGCGCTTTCGACGGAATAATCTGGAAGAAAGCGGATTATGGCACAACGATCTCGCCGATGCCCGGCTCCTTTATGCTGATTTTTCAGTGATTTCCCGAAAAGTCGGTTGCGGCGGCATCACACCGTCACCATAAAGAACAACAACCCTGCGCCGATGTAGCGCACATGGCTTCACTACCCCAGACCGCGCAACGTATCGGCCGATTCGAGGTGCTGCGCCCGCTCGGGCGCGGCACACAGGGCTCCGTCTGGCTCGCGCACGACCCGCAGCTCCGGCGCGATGTGGCCATCAAGACGATCGAGGTTGCCGGTGCCGACGCACGGGACGGGATGCAGACGCTCCTCGACGAAGCCGTCATGATGAGCCGGCTCGTCCACCCGAACATCGTCACGCTGTTCGATGCGGGCCAAGATGGCAGTCAGCCGTACCTCGTCTTCGAGTTCGTGCCGGGGCACACGCTCGCCGCGGTGCTGCGCGAGGAAACGGCCATCGCCCCGATTCGCGCGTGCGAGATCGCGATTCAGGTTCTCAAGGGCGTCGAGTTCGCGCACCAGAAGGGCGTCGTCCACCGCGACCTGAAGCCCGGCAACGTGATGCTGACGGAGGAAGGCGTCGCGAGGATCATGGATTTCGGGATCGCCGCGCTGATCTCCACCAAGGATGCCAGCGACGAAGGCTTCCATGGCACCCCCGCCTATACCGCCCCCGAATACATCGCGAACCGGTCGTTCTCGCCCAGGTCCGACGTCTTCTCCGTGGGCATGATGCTCTACGAGATGCTGGTGGGCGAACCGGCAGTCACGGGGCGGACGGTCTGGGAACTCCTGCACAAGGTGTCGACAGGGAAGTTCCGTGCGCCGTCGACCCGGACCGACAGCGTCGACGAGCGCCTGAATGCGATCGTGATGCGCGCGCTCGCGAAGAACCCCGACGACCGTTACGAGTCCGCGCAGGCCATGGCCGAAGCGCTCGAGGTCTACCTGAAGCCCGCTCCGGCGCCGATCGACAAGTCCGAGGCGACGTCGGGCACGCTCGAATTCCTGCTCCGGCGCATGCGCGTGAAGAGCGACTTTCCGGCACTGTCCGGCACGATCTCGACCGTGAGCAAGGCCGTGAGGTCCGACAAGGAGGGCGTCGCCGCACTGTCCGGCACGATCCTCAAGGACTTCGCGATGACGAACAAGCTGCTCAAGCTCGTGAACACCGCGCACTACGGCCAGTTCGGGCGCGGCATCTCGACCGTCTCCCGCGCGATCATGGTCATGGGGTTCGACCAGGTCCGGTCCATCGCGATCAGCCTCATGCTGTTCGACCATCTTCAGAACAAGTCGCAGGCCGCCGACCTCCGGGACGAGATCCTGGCTGCGTATTTCACGGCGGTGATGGGACGGTCGCTCGCGGGAACGGTCGGTCTGCGGGACGGCGAGGAAGCATTCATCTGCGCCATGTTCCACAAGCTGGGCCGTCTGCTCACGGCCTTCTACTTCCACGAGGAGTTCGTCGAGATCCAGAAGCTCCGGCACTCGGGCATGGACGAGGCCGCTGCCGCCATGCAGATTCTGGGGACTCCCCTGGATGACCTGGGCATGGGGGTCGCGAGGTCCTGGCACTTTCCCGACGCCGTGCTCCAGAGCATCAGGGCCGTGACCGAGGACGAACTGCACATGCCCGCCAGCGACGGGGAACGGCTGCGCCTCGTGGCAGGCCTGTCGGCAGGCATCACGGACGCGATCCGCTTCGCGCCGGAGAGTGCGCGCGCGGGGGAACTCCTGGCCGTCGAGGAGCGGTTCCGGCCGGTGCTCGGCATCAAGCAGGGCAGCATCATCGCGGCCGTGGGCAAGACGATCGCGGCCATCTCGCGGGACGCGGCAGCGCTCGACCTGAAGACCACCGCGAGCCCGTTCTTCGAGCGCGCGGTGTCCTGGTCGCGTCAGTTCACCGAGACGCAGGAGATCGACGAGATCGCGGCGACGCTCGCCGAGACCGCCCTCAACGACCGCGAGCCGACGGAAGAAGAGGCCAACCGGCCCGTGGGCGTCGAAGTCACCAAACGAAAGGCGGTGCTGACCGCCGGCATTCAGGACATCACGAACGCCCTCGTGGGCAAGTTCCAGCTGAACGACCTGTTCCGCATCGTGGTCGAGACCATGTACCGCGGGGCGGGTTTCACGCGCGTCCTGCTCCTGATCAGGGACCCCGCCTCGAATTCCCTGAAGAGCCGGCTGGGCCTCGGACAGGGGTCGGACGAACTCGTGCGTCGCGGATTCTCGGTACCGCTCGCTCCCGCGAAGGACATCTTTCACGCGGCGCTCGCGCAGGGTGCCGACATCTACATCGAGGACGTCGACAATCCGAAGATCCGCGCGCACATACCCAACTGGTATCGAACCGCCGTATCCGGGCGGTCGCTCGCGCTGTTTCCGATTCTGTTGAACAAAAAGCCCGTCGCACTGCTCTATGGAGATAATGACGAACCCGGGAAGCTCGCGTTCGGCCCGGAGGAACTGTCCTTGCTTAAGACGCTCCGGAACCAGGCCGTCCTGGCGATTCGCGCACAGAATGTCTAAGTCCGCTGAAACCGTAGAAGTGGCCGCCACCGCAGAGGAAAGCACGGTGCTGTTCGCCGACGTTGCCGGCAGCACTCGCCTGTACGAACAGTTCGGGGACACCGAGGCGCTCCGCCGGGTCGGAAACTGCCTGACCGCGGCACGCGAGGCGGCCGAGACCTACCAGGGTGAGGTCGTCAAGACGATCGGCGACGAGATCATGTGCGTGTTTCCGGACAGCGGGGCGGCCCTGCTGGCGGCGTGCGCGATGCAATCGGCCGTGAGGGCCCTGCCGCCCGTCAACGACATGCCCATGGCGTTGCGGATCGGATTTCACGCCGGGCCCGTCATCCGCCGTGACGGCGACGCCTTCGGCGACACCGTGAACGTCGCTGCGAGGATCGTCGCACTCGCGAGCGCGGGCCAGATTCTCGTGGGGGACGCCGCGTGCGGGTCGCTGCCGGCCTATCTCAAGTACGGAGTGCGCGCCCTCGGACACGCGTCGCTGCGCGGGCGCAACGCCGAGATCCGCCTCCACGAGGTGGTATGGGATCTCGGAGCGGACCTGACACTCGTGGGCAGCACGCTGTCCCAGCGCGGTAATGCCCCGACGGCCGCGCTCGAACTGACCTTCGGAACGTATCGCTGGCGCGTGGAGTCCGGGACCATCACGATCGGACGCGACGCGACGAACCAGATCGTCCTCTCGACGCGCCGGGCTTCGCGCAATCACGCCCGGATCGAAGCACGCAAGGGCAAGTTCTTCGTGAAGGACTCGAGCACGAACGGCACGTTCGTGCGCCCCGACGACGGGGAGGAAGTCCGTCTGAACCGGGAGGAAACCGTCCTCCAGGGCAAGGGCAGCATCTTCTTCGGCGACCCCCCCTCGTCCGAAGGCGCCGAGGAGCTTCGCTACTTCATCGAGTGACACCGGCCGCGCGGGAACGCGGCTCGCTCAGGCGACCGCCGGCCTGCCGGCAAGGTCCGTCACGCCTTCCAGTGCGCGAATCACGGTCTGCCTGCGCACGGCATCCCGATCCCCGGCGAAGCGGCACGTGAGGACGGCACGCGTCCCGTCCCGAAGCCCCCACGCCAGGCACACCGTCCCGACGGGCTTCTCGGCCGAGCCTCCGCCGGGTCCCGCGACACCGCTCACCGCCACGGCCATGCCTGCGTCGCTGTGCCGCAACGCGCCCTCCACCATCTCGAGCACGGTAGGTTCCGACACGGCGCCATGACGCTCGAGCGTCTCGTCGCGCACGTCGAGCACCGCGCGCTTCGATGCATTGCTGTAGGTGATGAACCCCCGGTCGTACCAGGAGGAACTGCCCGGAATCATGGTGACGACCTGCCCAATCCAGCCGCCGGTGCAGGATTCCGCCGACGCGAGCGTGTCGCCGCGCTGTCCGAGCACCCGCCCCACCGCCGCCGCGAGTTCGAAGAGTTCCTGGTCGATCATGATCCGTGAACCACCATCCTGAAGACCGCCAGCACCAGCAAAGCGTACAGCGCGGCGAGAAGATCGTCGAACATCACCCCCAGACCTCCTTTCAGAGTGCGGTCATAGTAGCGGATCGGCACGGGCTTGAGGATGTCGAAGAACCTGAACAGCAGGAACCCGCCGGCCTGCCAGACGAGCGTGTGCGGGATCATGAACAGCACGGCCAGGAACGCCACGATCTCGTCGACCACGATCCCCCCGTGGTCGTGGACACCGAGCGCGCGCCCGGTCCGCCCGCATGCCCAGACACCGACCCAGAAGGAGACGAGCAGCAACAGCGCGAATGCGCCGTCCGACATTCTCGGCGAGAGCGCCCAGAAGATCGGGAAAGCGACGAGCGTCCCGGCAGTGCCGGGCGCCGGCCGGATCAGGCCCGAGCCGAATCCGAATGCGATCACGTGGGCCGGATGGGCGAGCACGAATCGCAGCGACGGGATCACCGGCGTCCGCTCAGCCGAAATGGTCAAAGCCTGCCCCCCCGAGCGAAATCGGCCTGCCGGTGCCGTCGGCCACCGTGACGCCGGATCCCGGCAGGATCGTTCCGATCCGGGCGACCCGTGTCCCGGCCTGTCGCGCGGCCGCCGGCACGTCGTGCCGACTGGCGGCCGCAGCCGTGAAAACGAGTTCGTAATCGTCGCCGCCCGCAAGCACCAGGCGACGCCTGTCGTCCGAGGACAGGCCGTCGAGTGCGGAAGAATGCGGGAGGCGACACCACTGCAGCCGTGCCGCGACACCCGAAGCCGCACAGACGTGCCCGAGGTCCGCGAGGAGTCCGTCCGAGACGTCGATGGCAGCCGTCGCCAGACCACGCAGCGCGAGACCGAGGTGCACGCGCGGCGCCGGGCATTCGAGTCGGTCACGCCCACGATGGGCATCACCCGCCGTGGCGGCGCGATCTCCGCGTGACACGAGCAGGCCGAAGGCGGCCTCGCCCGTCGCACCGGACAGCCACACGTCGTCACCGACGCGCGCGCCGGACCGGCGCAGGGCGGTGCCGGCAGGCACTTCGCCCACGACCGTGACGCAGATGTTCCTGGGGCCACGTGTGGTGTCGCCTCCGGCCAGATCGACGTCGAAGTCACCCGCGAGGCGAAGGAATCCGCGGGCGAATGCCTCCACCCAGGCGTCGTCACCGGCCGGAATCGACAGTGCGAGAAAGGCCCAGCGTGGCATCGCACCCATCGCCGCGAGATCGGAGAGGTTCACGGCGAGCGACTTGTGCCCGAGCCTGACCGGATCGGTGTCCGGGAGGAAATGCACACCCTCCACCAGCATGTCGGTGGAAACCGCCAGTTCCTGGCCCTGCGACGGCCGCAGCAGCGCCGCGTCGTCCCCGCCCGCGAGGACCGTGTGCCGCGTGGCAGGCAACAGGTACCGGCGGATGATTTCGAACTCCGATGTCATCGATCGATTCTATCCCGCATTGCCTCGCCGCCCGAAAGATCGCTTCCGCGCCCGTACCGATCCCGTCCGGGACCTCGGGCTCCGCGTCGGGGGGTGCGCAACGAGCCGTGACCGGACGGACACGCCGACGGGGCCACGCCGTGACCTGGCGGGACTCCGACGGCAGGCCTCCCCTTCCGGACGCGTGCACCCCGACACCCGGTGGCGACCGCCTGCCCGGCTGTGATAGCGTCCGCCTGCAGTGTGTGCAACCCGCCCGCCGGAGGGCCCAGTCGAAAAGGAGGTGGATCCATGTACAGGATTGCCGTGGCAGGTGCAGTGGGAGCGTTGTTGCTCGGGGTCAGTGTCGGGACGTCCGCGCAGCAGAAGCCGGAAGATGCCATTCACTACCGTCAGTCTGCGCTCTTCATCGTCGGCCAGAACTTCGGACCGCTGGCCGCGATGGTCCAGGGAAAGATTCCCTACGACCGTGAAGACGCCGTCCGGCGAGCCGGGATCGTTGCGTTCGTGGCGCGTCTGCCGTGGAACAGCTTCGGCCCCGGGACGGAGCACGGCGGCAACACGAAGGCCAAGCCGGAAATCTGGGAAAACCTCGACGACTTCAAGTCCAAGGCACAGGACATGATGGCCGAAGCCGCCAAGCTTCCCGAGGCCGCCGGCGACCTGTCGACCCTGCGGACACAGGTCGGTGCCACGGGCAAGGCCTGCAAGGCCTGTCACGACAAGTATCGCAACAAGTGACACTCTGGTGAAATCGGGGCGGTGACGCCCCGGGATGCCGGCGGGCGACCTCGAATGCCGTCGTCCGCATCTCTCGGGTCATCGGCACGGTGTCATCGGGTGACCACGAACCAGACAGCCAGCCCGCATCCTGCGACCAGTGCGATCGCGAGCCATAGGGGACCGCCCGTGCGGTCGGACCGATCTTCCCCTGCGGGCAGGACCTTCTCGCCCGAGAACATCGGGCGCACGAGGTTCTCGCGCTTGAAGTACAGATGGAACAGCACGGCGAGCACATGGATCGCGATCAGCGTGAGAAGAATGCTGGCGTTGATCTCGTGCACTTCTGTCAGCAGGTCGCTCGTGTCCTTCGACACCAGGCTCGCGAGGGGCCCCTCGACCATGATGTCGTCGTTCGCGAACAATCCCGTGCACGCCTGCAGGAGCAGCGATGCCAGCAGCGCCAGGACCATCCAGCCCCCGAGCGGATTGTGTCCGGCCACGAACGGTGACCCGCCACGCCACAGAGCCCGCGCGTAGTCGAGCACGATCGCCGGACCACGAACGAAGCTCGCGAACCGCGCGTACGTGCTTCCGACCACCCCCCAGAGCAGCCGGAACAGCACGAGCGCGAGAATCGCGTACCCGGACCACTCGTGATATTCCATCGCGTTGCCGCCGATCTGCGCGGTCGTGACCGAGGTCGCGACGAGCAGGAGCAGCAGCCAGTGGAACACGCGCACGGGCACGTCCCAGACCCGCAGCCGCCCGGCATCCGCGTGGAGCCCTGCCGTTCGAGTCTCCGGTGACATGCCTCAGGGCGCCGGATTCGGGAACCGCGCCTGCAGCGCGCGGATGTCCTCGAGAGTCTGCTCGTCGAGTTCGAACTGGGCCGCCGCGATGTCCTCCTCGAGCTGCGTCATCGATGTCGCGCCGATGATCGAGGCGCCGAGATGCCAGCGGCTCGCGACATAACCGAGCGCGAGCTGGACCAGCGTGATGCCATGCTTCCGCGCGAGCGCCGCATAGGCTTCCACGGCCTCGTCGACGATGGGGCGCCGGAACCGCGCACCGAGCGAGTCGAAGAGCGTGAAACGCGCACCGGGCGGACGGGTACCCCCGACGTACTTGCCGGAAAGCAGACCGGCCGCGAGGGGACTGTAGGCGAGCAGGGACATCTCCTCGCGGTGGAGCGCCTCCGCGAGGTCGTTGTCCACGTTGCGCGACAGGAGACTGTAGCTGTTCTGCAGCGTGACCGGCCCCGGAACGCGCAGTTCCCGCGCCACGCGATGGAACTCGCAGACCCCCCAGGTCGTCTCGTTCGACAGGCCGTAGTGCCTGATCTTGCCCGCATCGATGAGCGCGGCCATGGCTTCCACCTGCTCGCGGATCGACGGCCCGCCGCTCTTCTCGCGCGACGGATCGAATTCCGTCGCGCCGAACATCGGCACGTTGCGCTGCGGCCAGTGGATCTGGAAGATGTCGATGTAGTCGGTCCGGAGCCTTTCGAGACTGGTCTGGGCAGCCTCGGCGATCACGTCACGCGTGAGGTCCGTGCGCCCGTTCCGGATCCAGTCCCTTCTGCCGGGCCCCGCGACCTTCGTCGCGATCACGAGCTTCTCCCGCTCCTGTCGCACGAGCCACGTGCCGAGATAGCTTTCGGTCCTTCCCTGGGTCCGGGCGTTCGGCGGGACCGGATACATCTCGGCGGTGTCGATGAAGTTGATGCCCTGCCCGATCGCGTAGTCGAGCTGCTCGTGCGCCTCGGCCTCCGTGTTCTGCTCGCCCCACGTCATCGTGCCGAGGCACACCTGCGACACCGTGAGATTGGTTCCGGGTAGCTGTCGAGTCTTCATGTCCCTCTCGCGTCCGCTGGCGTCGCGATAGGGTACTAGAAAATGTCCGGGCTGCCAGCCGCGCCTGCGCGACGACCGGACGCTCGCGGACGAAGCTCAGAACGCGAGCTGGCCCGAAAGATAGAGCGCCTGCTGGTCGGGCTTGTCCGCGATCTGCCCGAGCGCGGCCCAGGCGACGGTGACGGACAACCGCTTGCCGATGAACCACGCGACGAATGCGTCGGCATACGAATCCTCGGGAAATGCGCCGAGGTTGTCCGGCTTGCGCCGGTACTCGGCACCGACGACCACGTGCTCCGTCAGAAACACGCCGATCGACGCTTCCGGGACGACGCGGTAGCTGTCCCGGCGATCTCCGCCGAACCCGAGCAGCCCGAGCTGATTGGCCTTCGTGGCACGAAACGTCAGGTTCGCGAGCAGATTGCGGCCGAAGCAGGCACCCAGCCAGACCTTCGTCGCCGCGACGTACACGTCGGTGCCGCTCGCGTGCTTCGCACCGAGCGCACGGGGCACGTTCATGTCGCCGTTGTGCTTGAACTGCGCGCCGATCGCGATCTGCGGCCACCAGCGATCCTGATCGAAGACGGCGTCACCGGTCACGCGGACCTTGAGGCCCACGATGTCCTGGGAGATGGTCTGCCCGGGGACCGTCGTGCCGAGCCCGAGCCGCTGGCGCGCGAACGACAGTTCCAGCCGATCGTGGATCCCGAGCGCCACACCGGCTGCCCGCAGCGTGAAGTCCGAGGGATCCGTACGGGTGTAGAAGGCAGTCACGCCGATCTCGTCGCGGTCTCCGTAGCCGGTGATCAGCGCCCAGGGGGTGAGGCCTCCGCCACCACTGCCCTCCAGCTGCGACACGCCCCCCGTCGCGGCGAGACGGGATCCCGGTTCCGGAATATCCCAGGCCCGGACGGGTGTGCACAGCAGAAGCAGAAACAGGGAAGCGAAGACGCGCATGCCGTTACCTATCGGTTCGGTGCACACGCACCTTTAGTACGCGGGCAGGCCGTGACGACGGTCGGCGCACGGGTCAAGTCGGGGCGCTCACGGCCGTTATGCAGTCGGTCGCTTCGCTACACATCGGGTTCAGGCATGCAACATCGAAGCTCAGTCCTTCCGGCGCTCGTCGGCGGCCTCGCCACGGCATTCCTGTGGCTGTCCTGCGCGGGATCCGCATCCGCCGACGCCACGCTCTACGAGCGTCTCGGGGGCGCCGCCTCGATCCAGGCCATTGCGGACGAGCTCATCGAGAGCTCGCGCGCGGACCCCGTATCGGGCCACCTCTTTCGCAAGATCAACCGGAAGCGCTTCAGGGCCAAGCTGGCCGAACAGCTCTGCACGCTCACCAACGGTCCGTGTCACTTCGACGGCGACGACATGAAGACGACACACGCCGGGCTCGGCATCACGGAAGCCGACTTCTACCGACTCGTGGAGCGGCTCGTCGTCATCCTCGACGAGCACGGCATCGGCACGCGCGAGAAGAACGAACTCCTGGCAGTCCTCGCACCATTCAAGCGGGACGTGGTGACGCGATGAGCGGGACATCGCCTACCGGCCTTCGAACACCCCGTTCCCGTGCGGGGATACCGGGACTGTTCTGCGCGGTTGCGCTGGCGATGGCTGCAGTACGTGTCGCGAGCGCCGGCACCCTTTCGGCGACGGTACACGACGCCGACGGACAGCCGGTCGCCCAGGCCGTGGTCTACGCCCGGCCGGTCGGGCACAAGGCACCCGCGGGCCCGCGAAGGCCCGCCCGAATGGACCAGATCGACAAGGAATTCGTGCCGCTCGTCGTACCCGTCCAGGTCGGCGCGGCCGTGTCGTTCCCGAACAAGGACAACATCCGTCATCACGTGTACTCGTTCTCCCCCGCGAAGCGCTTCGAGCTCAAGCTCTATTCCGGGGTTCCGGCGAAGCCCGTGGTCTTCGACAGACCCGGGCCGGTCACGCTCGGGTGCAACATCCACGACTGGATGGTCGGGTACATCTACGTGGTCGACACGCCATGGTTCGGCAAGACGTCGGCGGACGGCGTCGCATCCTTCGAACTGCCCGCCGGCGACTACGTCGTGAAGGTCTGGCACCCGTGGATGAAGGCCGAACCCGCCGCGCAGCATGCGAGCGTGACCGGGGCGCAGGCCGTGCCCGTCCAGTTCGGCCTGGACGTGGTCCAGCCGCCTTCCATGTCGAAGGACGAGTGAGTCCGCGCCTGCCACTCCGGAGCCTCAGGGCCCGGATCGCCGTCTTCTTCATCCTGCTCCTCGTCGTCGTCGAGGGCATCGTGTACGCCCTGGTCAGCGCGGGCGGGGAACGCATCGCGGAACAGAACATGGCGGAAGAGCTGCTCGTCGGGGAGCGGGTGGTGCGTCGCCTCGTCGACCAGAATGCCCGTCGGCTCACGGACGCCACGCAGGTGCTCGCCGCGGATTTCGGCTTCCGGGCGGCAGTCGCCACGCACGACATCCCGACGATTGCGTCCGCGTTGCGCAATCACGGCGCGCGAATCGACGCGAGCGTGGTGATGCTGGCGTCCCTCGATCGCCGGCTCGTGGCCGATTCCCGTCACCCCGAACGCACCGGAGACGACCGGTTCCCGCTCCCGACGCTGATCGACACGGCAGCCGCGAACGGTCGCGCCGCCGCGATCGTTCTGCTCGACGGCCGCCCCTACCAGATGGTCATGGTTCCGGTCCGGGCGCCCCTGCCCATCGCCTGGGTGGCCATGGGCTTCCTCATGGACCATGGCACGGCGGCCGACCTCCAGGCCGTCTCGGGGCTGCAGGTGTCGCTGGTGTCCAGAGCAGGCGACGGGCACTGGTCCGTCCTCGCCTCCACGCTGCCGTCGTCCATGGTCCGCAGCCTGACCGCGAACGAACCGCGGCTGGAAGACATCGGACGAAGCGCCACGCTGAAGCTCGACGGCGAACCCTATCTTTCCCTGATGGCCGTGCTGGGCGACAGTCCCGAAGGCAGGGTGTCCGCGTTGCTCCAGCGTTCCCGGCGCGAGGCCACGGCTCCGTTCGACCGTCTGAGCGCCATCCTCGGCGGCGTGGCGCTCGTGAGCGTCCTCTTCTCGATCGCCGGGAGCGTTCTCATCGCCCGCAGCATCACGCGCCCGGTCCGGCTGCTCGCCGCGGCCGCACGGCGGATACGCGACGGCGACTACGACCGGCCCGTGATTGTCGATCAGCGCGACGAACTGGGTGAACTCGCCGCGAGCTTCAATCACATGCTGGGCGGGATCGCCGAACGCGAATCGAAGATCCTCCGCCTGGCCTACGAGGACACGCTGACGGGTCTTCCGAACCGGGCGATGTTCCGTGACCGGCTGCGGCAGACCCTGCGCACGGCAGCGAGAGCGCGCACCCCCTTCGCGGTCATGGTGCTCGACCTGGACCGATTCCAGTACGTCAACGACAGTCTCGGCCACCCGGCGGGCGACGAGATCCTGAAGGAAGTCGCGAAACGCCTGAAGGGCACGCTGCGGGAGTCGGACACGGTGGCCCGGCTGGGCGGCGACGAGTTCGCGATCCTGCTGCCCGAAAGTGACCCTGAGCGCGTGCACCGGGCAGGCCGGCGGATCGTGGCCGCGCTGGAACCGCCGATCGTCCTGGAGGGCCAGCCCGTGGATGTCAGCGCGAGCCTCGGCGTGTCGTGCTACCCCGAACACGACGCCGACCCGGACATGCTGCTTCGGAACGCGGATGTCGCGATGCATCTCGCCAAGCGCTCGGGCGGCGAGATCGCGCTCTACGACCCCTCCGGCGAGGACGGACGACGCTCGCATCTCTCGCTGCTGACCGAACTGCGGCGGGCCATCCAGGACGACGAGCTCGATCTGCACTTCCAGCCCAAGCTCGAACTCCGCACGGGGCGCATCGTGCGCGCCGAGGCCCTCGTGCGCTGGATGCATCCCGTGCGCGGCTTCGTGCCACCGTCGGAATTCATCCCTTTCGCCGAGCAGACGGGCTACGTGCGCCACGTGACTCGCTGGGTCCTCCGGACGGTAGTTCGCACGATCGGCGCGTGGCACGCGGACGGGCTCGACGTCACGGTCTCCGCCAACGTATCGACGCGGGATCTGCTCGACGCCGAGCTGCCGGACCTGATCGCTTCGCTGCTCGAGACACACGCGACGCCACCGGGGAAGCTCTGTCTCGAGATCACCGAGAGCGGCGTGATGGAGGACCCTCAGCGCGCACTGGAGACGCTGCGGAGACTGCACGCGCTCGGACTGCGACTGTCCATCGACGACTTCGGCACGGGCTACTCCTCGCTGTCGTACCTCAAGAAGCTGCCCGTCCAGGAACTCAAGATCGACGGCTCGTTCGTGAGGCACATGGCCGACGACGAAGACGACGCGACGATCGTCCGTTCGACGATCGAACTGGGACACAACATGGGACTGGAAGTCGTTGCCGAGGGGGTCGAGACCGAAGCCGGCCTCGATCTGCTGCGTTCACTCGGTTGCGACGAGGCACAGGGCTACGTCATCTCGCGGCCGCTGCCCGCGCCCGCGTTCGTGGCGTGGCTCCGGGAGCGACGGGCCCGGCCGCGGCCGGCCGAAGGCCACGCGTCACGCGTCAGCGCGTAGGCCGGGGATCGTTCGGGCGCAGTTGCGACGCGAGGCGATCCAGGACGCCGTTCACGTACTTGTGACCGTCGGTGCCACCGAAGGTCTTCGCGAGCTCGATGGCTTCGCTGATCACGACACGGTAGGGCGTTTCGGGATGGTGTGCGAGCTCTTCCGCCGCGAGCAGGAGAATCGCGTGCTCCACCGGCGAGAGCGATTCGATCCGGCGGTCGAGCAGCGGGGCAATAAGGGCCCGGAGCTCTTCGTGCGCCGACAGGACGCCTCCGACGAGGCGATCGAACAGCGCCTGGTCCACCTTGTCGAACGATTCGTCGTGACGCGCGTCCGCCTTCACGTCCGCGAGTTCCCGGGGATTGAGCAGCCAGCCGTAGAGCATCTGGACGGCGAGCCGCCGTGCCCCGCGTCGCGGACTCACGGGCCGGGGTTTCGTGTGCGTGGATTCAGTCGCGCTCATCTTCTATCGCCTGTAGCAGGTTGGCCATCTCGATCGCGGCACGGCCGGCTTCGGCGCCCTTCACGTGCATGCGAGCTTCGGCCTGTTCGTCCGTATTGGTGGTGAGCACGCCGTTCGCCACGGGTATGCCCGTGTCGAGCTGGACGCGCATGATCCCGGATGCCGACTGATCCGAAACGACTTCGAAATGGTAGGTCTCGCCGCGGATCACCGCACCGAGTGCGACCAGCGCGTGGAACTGTTCCGTGCGCGCGAGACCCGACAGCGCCATGGGAATCTCGAGCGCACCCGGCACGCGCACGACGGTGATGTCGTCGCGACGCACGCCCAGTCGCAGCAGTTCCCCGACGCAGGCTTCCAGCAGCGCGTCGCAGACAGGGGCGTTGAAGCGGCTGCAGACCACCCCGACCGTGAGTCCTTCGCCGGAGGGATCGATGTCGATCCGGTCGATGTCGTCGTCGATTGCCATTCGTGTTCTCCCTGAGCGCGTCACGCGGACGGCGCGCGCGGTTCCATGTAGCCCGTCACTTCCAGATCGAATCCCGTCATGCTGGGCATCCGCCTGGGTTGCGCCAGGAGACGCATGCGAAGCACCCCGAGGTCGCGCAGGATCTGGGCGCCGATACCGTACGTGCGCAGATCCCGCTTGCGGGGTTCGGGTGCCTCGCCACTCGCGACCAGGCGCGAGAGAAGCTCCTGGCCCGTCTCGGTCCTGTGCAGCAGCACGATCACACCCCGTTCGGCCTCGGCGATGGCCCGCATCGCCTCGAACAGGTTCCACGAATGCACCGTGTCCGACAGATCCAGCGCGTCGAGCACGGAGAAGGGTTCATGCACGCGAACGAGCACGGGCTCCTCTCCGGCGAGATCCCCTCGGACCAGCGCGAGGTGGGTCTCGCGTGTGGTTTCGTCGAGATACGCAACCAGCCGGAAGGGGCCGTGCACGGTCTGCACCATGCGCTCGTGCGCCCGGCGCACGAGCGATTCGGTCCGGCTGCGGTAGTGGATGAGATCGGCGATCGTGCCGATCTTGAGTCCGTGCTCGCGCGCGAAAGCCATCAGGTCCGGCAGCCGCGCCATGGAGCCATCGTCCTTCAGGATCTCGCAGATCACCGCCGCCGGCTCGACCCCGGCGAGGTGGGCGAGATCGCAACCGGCTTCCGTGTGTCCCGCCCGCACGAGGACACCGCCGTTCTGGGCCATGAGAGGAAAGATGTGGCCCGGCTGGACGAGGTCCGAAGGCTGCGCGTCTCGTCGCACCGCCGTGAGAACGGTGTGCGCCCGATCGGCGGCCGAGATGCCCGTGGTCACGCCTTCGGCCGCTTCTATGGAAGTCGTGAAATTGGTACCCATGCGCGAGGCGTTCGCGGTCACCATGAGGCCGAGGCTGAGCTGCCGGCACCTCGCCTCGGTCAGCGTGAGACAGATCAGGCCGCGTCCGAAGCGGGCCATGAAGTTGATCGCGTCCGCGGTCACGAACTGCGCCGCCATCACGAGATCTCCCTCGTTCTCGCGGTCCTCCTCGTCCACGAGGATGACCATGCGTCCCGCCGCGATCTCGGCGATGATCTCCGGAACGGTGCTGATCGTCATGGCTGCTCCGCCCCGTGCACACCCACGAGCATCCGCTCCACGTAGCGCGCGATCAGATCGACCTCGAGATTCACGCGGTCACCGACCTTCAGCTGCCCGAGGTTGGTCTCCGCGAGTGTGTGCGGAATCAGATTGACGGAGAAGAGATCGCCATCCACCGTGTTCACGGTGAGGCTCACGCCGTTGACGGTGACCGATCCCTTGCGTGCGACGTAGCGCCCGAGCGCATCCGGCAGGCGGAACGCGTATCTGCGGTTGTCTCCGATGGCCTCGACTTCCGTCACCTCCCCAACGCCGTCCACGTGCCCCGTGACGAGATGTCCCCCGAGCCGGTCCGATGCACGAAGTGCCTTCTCGAGATTCAGCCGCGCGCCGGGCAGGAATCCCGCCGTGCAATCGAGCGTCTCCCGCGAGAGATCGGCCGCGAACGCATCGGCGTCCTTCGACACCACCGTGAGACAGCAGCCGTTGACGGCGATGCTGTCCCCGAGCGCCACGTCCGCGAGATCCCACCCGGGCGTCCGCACGTGCAGGCGTGCCCCTTCTCCGTTCGCTTCGAAGTGCGCGATGGTCCCGACAGCCTGGATGATTCCGGTGAACATGCTTCGTTGACAGTCAGTGAGTGAAATGTTGGAAACCGGTGGTGACCCCCCGCGCGGGCAGGGTGGTTGCCGGAGCGCGCGTGACGCTAATCGTCAGCCCAGCGAGCGACGAAGCGCCAGTCCTGGCCGAATCGCCTCGCATCCCGGATCACGAGGCCCGGCATGTCCGCGACTTCGTCGCCCCGGGGCAGACGAATCATGCCACGGCCCGCGTCGCCGAGGAGACGCGGCGCCATGTAGATGACGAGCTCATCGACCATTCCGGCCGCGACGAGCGCGGAGTGAAGGTTGATGCCCGCCTCGACGAGAATTTCGTTGAACCCGTTCTCACCCAGCTTCTCCATGAGTCGCGCGAGATCCACCCTGCCGTCGTCCCCCGGCAGGCACCAGACTTCCGCACCACGCGCGGCGAGCAGGTCCTGCTTGTCGGGCAGGTGCGTGGCGGTCGCGACGATCACGCGCCCCCCGTCCAGCACGCGCGCGCCGCGATCGATGCGCAGACGACTGTCGACCACGATCCGGGCGGGCTGCCGTTCGCTCGCGACGTCCCGGACGGTCAGCCGCGGATCGTCGTCCTGCAGCGTGCCGATGCCTGTCATTACCGCGCACGATCGCGCCCGCCATCTGTGCCCGTCGCGTCGTGCGGCCGGCCCCGTGATCCACTGACTCGCCCCGTTCGGCAATGCCGTCTTGCCGTCGAGCGACGACGCGATCTTCACGCGCACCCACGGGCGGCCACGGGTCATGCGCGAGACGAAACCGACATTCAGCTCCACGGCCTCGACGGCCATCAGCCCCACCTGCGTCGTGATGCCGGCTTGCCGCAACGCCCGGACCCCCTGACCGCAGACGAGAGGGTTGGGATCCTCCATCGCGATCACGACGCGCCCCAGGCCAGCGGCAATCAGTGCGTCCGCACAGGGAGGCGTCCTGCCATGATGGCTGCAGGGCTCCAGCGTCACGTAAGCGGTCGCCCCCCTTGCGTGAGCGCCCGCCGAACGCATGGCCACCACTTCCGCGTGTGGCCCGCCGGCGCGCTCGTGCCATCCTTCCCCGAGCACGGCCGAATCGCGCGCGATCACGCATCCGACGCGCGGGTTCGGTGTCGTCGTGTTCAGCCCTCGGGCGGCAAGCCGCAGCGCCCGCGCCATGTGTCGATGGTCGTCGATGGAATACAAGATCAGCGTACGGGTGCGCGTCTGCGCTTCGGTGCGGGCTTGTCGACCTCGGCGATCGCGTCCCGGAAATCGTCCACGTCCTTGAAGCTCCGGTAGACGGACGCGAAGCGGATGTAGGCGACCTTGTCGAGCTTGTAGAGCTCCTTCATGACCATCTGTCCGATCGTGCGCGAGGGCACCTCTCGCTCGCCGAGTGCCAGCAGTCGCTGGCCGATCCGCTCGATGGCCGCATCGACCTGCTCCGTGGGAACCGGGCGCTTGTGCAGGGCACGCGTGAAGCTCGTGCGCAGCTTTGCCTCGTCGAATTCTGCCCGGCTGCCGCTCGTCTTGACGATCCGGGGCATCCGCAATTCGACGGTCTCGAACGTGGTGAACCGCTTCTCGCAGGACAGGCACCGGCGGCGACGCCGGACACTGTCGCCATCCTCGCTCACGCGCGAGTCGACCACCTGTGTGTCCGGATGCCCGCAGAAGGGACACTTCATGCCCTGCCTCCCCCGCGCCCGGTCGACGTTCCGGAACATGCTGGGGCAAGGCCGCCCACCCCTGCCCGGCGAACCACGGCACGGCCTCGGCAGCCGCAGTGAAACGCCCTGACGACCCGGGCTTCCGCAGCAGCCTCGCGCCGCCGCGGATGCCGTTCCGACCGCACTGACGGGATCATCCGGTGCCCCGGGAGGTCGCTATGCCGCGGCAGTCGCTGCCTGCGCGCCCGTGTCCCGCCCGGAGCCGCCCGTCGCGGGTCCGTAGACCGGGAATCGCGCGCACATCGCCTTGACCTCCTCCACCACGCGACCGATCGTGGCACCGTCATCGGGCGCCTCGAGCACGTCCGCGATCAGGTTGCCCAGACGCTCGGACTCGAGTTCGGTGAATCCGCGGGTGGTCATCGCCGGAGAGCCGATGCGGATGCCGCTCGTCACGAACGGCTTCTCCGGGTCGTTCGGAATGGCATTCTTGTTCACGGTGATGTGCGCCCTGCCGAGTGCCGCCTCGGCATCCTTGCCCGTTATGCGTTTCGCACGCAGGTCCACGAGGAACATGTGGCTCTCCGTGCGGCCGGAGACGATGCGAAGCCCGCGCCCCGCGAGGACCTTCGCGAGCACCCGCGCGTTGTCGATGACCTGATTCTGATACCGGCGGAACTCGGGTGTCATCGCTTCCCTGAACGCGACGGCCTTCGCGGCGATCACGTGCATCAGCGGTCCGCCCTGGATTCCGGGGAAGATCGCCGAATTGAGCAGCTTCTCGTGCTCGGACCGGGCAAGGATGATTCCGCCGCGGGGACCGCGCAGCGTCTTGTGCGTCGTGCTCGTGACGAAATCGGCGATGCCGACGGGACTGGGATACAGGCCCGCCGCGACGAGACCCGCGTAGTGCGCCATGTCGACCATGAGATAGGCACCCACGGCGTCGGCGATACTGCGGAAGCGCTTGAAATCCATGCGCAGTGCGTAGGCGGAGGCACCTGCAACGATCACCTTGGGACGGTTCTCCCGCGCGAGCTGCTCCACCGCGTCGTAGTCGATTTCCTCGTCGGCGGTCAGGCCGTACGCGACCGCGTGGTACAGCTTGCCGGAGATGTTGACCGGCGAGCCGTGCGTGAGGTGACCGCCGTGGGCCAGCGACATCCCGAGCATCGTGTCCCCGGGCTTGAGGATCGCGCTGTATACCGCCTGATTGGCCTGCGAACCCGAATGGGGCTGCACGTTCGCGTACTCGGCCCCGAAGAGCTGTTTGCAGCGGTCGATCGCGAGCTGCTCCGCGACGTCCACGTGCTCGCATCCGCCGTAGTAGCGCTTGCCGGGATAGCCCTCGGCGTACTTGTTGGTCAGCACGGAACCCTGGGCTTCCAGAACGCGAGGGCTCGCATAGTTCTCGGAAGCGATCAGCTCGATGTGATCCTCCTGACGGGTGCGTTCCGCACCGATGGCCCCGGCAAGTTCGGGATCGAATTGGGCAATGGTGTCTTGGCTGCTGAACATGGTGTCGAAGATCTGGATAAGCGAGGAATGGTAACACCTCCCTCCCGGCCCCACGGGCCGGCACGGAGGAACGGTCCTGCGGGCGAAGCAGTGCCCGCAGGGACGAATCGTGCCGCACGCGCCGGCGCATGGCGCGCCGTGCAATGCGCGAAGGGTTGCCCTAAGATCACCGGCATCGCCGCGCCGCCGGCGCCTCACCCGCCCACCTGCAGATGTCCAGCCGCCCGACCGATGGCGAGATGCCAGCCCCGTTCGCCCGACACGCCGACGCCGGCCAGCTGGTGATCCGCCCTTTCCGACGTGACGACGCTTCGGCATTCCGCGCGCTCAATCTCGCCTGGATCGAACGCTATTTCCGCGTGGAACCCCTGGATCTGCGGCATCTCGACCACCCGGAGGAGCACTTCCTGTCACCCGGGGGTGCGATCTGGATCGCCGAGTCGCAAGGCAGCGTGATCGGTGTCTGCGGCCTCCTCCATCACGGCGACGGAGTCTACGAAATCTCGAAGATGGCGGTCCGGGAAGGCCTTCAGGGCTTCGGAATCGGTCGACGGTTGCTCCGGGCGGTGATCGAACACGCCCGCACGCTCGGCGCACGGCGCCTCGAAATAATCTCCAATACCGTGCTGGGCCCGGCAGTACGGCTCTATCGCTCGGAAGGCTTCTCCGAAGTGCCGCTCACGAGCGACGCGTACGCGCGGGGCAACATCGCGCTGATGATGACGCTCGACACGTGAGGCGGGGCGCCTCCTGCCGTCACTTCGGGCCGTACTGGTACGAAACGCCCGCGAACACGATCAGGTCGTTCTTCTTGATCGGGTCCGTCGCGAGACTGTCGTAGCGGTCCACGACGCTCATCGTGAGCTTGAACCGGTCCGTCATGCTGACGACGAGCCCGGCGTCGAACACCGCTCGGTACTCCCCGAAGTTGTCGAGGTTCGGATAGAGCACGAAGCGTTGCCGGAAACTCGTGCTGTCGCTGATCTTGTGCGTCGAGTCCTCGCCGAGCTGCATCTCGAGCGTCGTGTACGTGCGCCTCAGCTCGTTGTCGATGATCACGCCGGGATCGCTGTAGCGGTCGGTCCGGACGTTGAGACCGCCGAAGACGTCGAAAGTCGTGTCCGGCGCCTCGATCAGCTTGTAGCCCGCGCCACCGCCCACGAGCCAGCGCGAATCGATCCTCGCGATCTTGTCCCGCTCGAAGCCGCCCGTCCCGTACGCGTAGACTCGCTCGGTCACGTCCCAGTCGTACTTGCCGCCGAGCCGCAGCAGATCCGACGTCTTGGACGTGGTGCCGCCAACCTTTGCCTGGGCCCGGAGGTACTGGCCGTACAGCGTGAGCTTGTCGGCGTCGGTCTGACGGACGGCATCTGCGTTGAGACCCAGTGAACTGTTCTCGGAGTTGCCCGAAACCGAAGTGAAGGCAAGTCCGAAGAGCGCACGCCACTGACCGTCAGGCTTCGGCGAGAGCTGTGCGTGCGCCAGGGTACCCCATGCGAGAAGGATCGAAACGAGAACGGAACGCGTGAGTATCTGCATCGGTATAAGTCTTCCTCTATGTGTTTGGTGCAATGCAATGTGCCCCGATTATAGGAAACCCGATGCAACCTCGAAACCCGCGTGGCTCCCCGCCTCGGGGCACGTGTGAACGAGCGCCGGCAACCCGAGACACGCGTCCCGGGCCCGGGACAGCCAGGATGTCACGGAGGCGCTTCGACGAATGCATCGTCGTGTGGTCGCGGCACGCATGCCGGCAGCGGGTCGAACAGGGGCAACGCGTGCCGCCGGACGATACGGATCGTGCCGGGCAACCCCGGTGTCCGACCGATGCGTGACGAAGCGTGGCGCCCGGACCGGCGGACCGCCGGCGGGACGGACGGATGTCCGAGGGTTCCCGGAGTCAGGCTCGGCGACTGCCGCGCCCGAAGACCGTCATGAGGAGGAAGGCCACGCCGACCAGACCGATCGCGCCCGGTTCCGGAACCCGATTCGAGGCCACGACGCGCACGCTCGCCTGGCCGTCCGCGATG
Organism: Betaproteobacteria bacterium; assembly: GCA_016125475.1. Lineage (GTDB taxonomy): Bacteria > Pseudomonadota > Gammaproteobacteria > Burkholderiales. The sequence continues at coordinate 168,311 of WGLR01000003.1, read as the reverse complement.
TCCGGAACGATCGTGCTCGAGACGTTCGGACTGAACGCGAGCGTGTTGCCCGGGGCGAGCGGGATCCCGGGATCGAGTGCGAAACTGGCCGTCCCGACGGCGTTCGCGGCGAAGGAAAGCGTCATCAAGGTCCCGCCGGGCAACGTGCCGGCCAGCCCCCCCGGAGTCAGCGTGTAGCGCGTGACGCCGTACGTCGATCCGGCAACGGTTTCGTCCAGAGTGCTCCAGCCGGACAGTTCCGACGGATAGAGCGTCGACGTCCAGGACACGACGGCGCCGTCAAAGCCGACGGTCACATGAAAGTAGTTGAGTCCCGCCGGATCCCCGCTCAGATTCACGTCGACCAGAATCGTGTCGCCGACGGCCACGGACGGGCTCCTGGCCTGAAGCGCCAGTGCGGGCGCCGCGATCGCGCTCGTGAGGGACGCCCCCCACATCGACAGCATCAGCAGCAGGGCGACGGATGTTGTTCGCATGATCAGGTCTCCAGAATGTGGTTCTCGGGGTGGCGCGTCTTGTCGTCGCCTCTTCCTGTTTCGGCCCGGACCTTCCTGCGCCGACGCGGGATCCTATCCTCTGCGTGGCTCTCTCGTGCGCGCGCCCCGGATCGAGGACGATCGGCCGCACGAAGCTGCCGCGAGGGTCGTCGGAAACGGCACGGCCTCTCGTGGCGCCCGGTCGGGTCAGCAGTCTCTCGCCGCCGCGATGCAAAAATCGGTCCACGAACCCGGCATCCGGCATGCGTCCGTGCTGCGTCCCGCGACCCTCTCCCTGCCGGCGCGGTGGGCGACAGGTCGCGAACGCGGCTTCCTGCCTGAAATATTTGCGAAAACGTACTGCGTGGCGACGGTGCCCCGACATTGCACGTCCGCGGGAGCCGCGCCCGCACGGACACGGAGCAACCGGATCTCGTCACCCGGCGTCCCGCCGGCACGCATCAGTGACAGAAATGTCGACACTCCGGCCCGGGCAGACGGGCAGGTTCGCGCCATGCGCGATAATCGCGCAGGACTGGCCGGCTCCCGTCTCGCGAAGTTCGCGCACCCCCGTGCATCGTAGAACCGGCCCCGCCAGATACCACGACTTCCGGCCTGCCCACGCGATGCCCCCGAACTACATCGATCTCTACTGCGAACGCACGGCGCCCGGCCTCCTCGGCGAGCCGCTGAACGCGCTCACGAACCTGTTCTTCCTCGTGGCGGCGGCCCTGCTCGCGCGACGGCTGCTGCGATCGACCGACTCGGCCCGTGACGACTGGATACTCGTCACCCTCGTCGGCCTGGTCGGTATCGGCAGCCTCGTCTTTCACATGGCGGCCACCCGGCCGACGAGCATCCTCGACAAGCTCTTCATCGCGCTCTTCATTTACCTGTTCTTCCAGCGCTACCTCGTGCGCGTGGCAGGCCTCGGCAACGCCGGCGCCTCGATCGGTGTCGTGCTCTTCATCGTGATGTCGGCCGTACTGGATCGCGCAGTGCCGCACGACCTCTGGAACGGGTCGGTGCTCTACCTTCCGGCACTGCTCGGGCTGGGAGGCGTGACGGCCTGGACGTTTCTGAAGCACCGGCCGGGTACGGGATGGTTTGCGTCGGCCCTGGTGCTGTTCCTCGCGGCCATCTTCTTCCGCACGATCGACCTGGCGGTCTGCGCCGCGTTTCCGTACGGGACGCACTTCGTCTGGCACAGCCTCAACGCGGTCGTGCTCTATGCGTGCTGCCGGGCGCTCCTCGTGGCGTCCGGGCGCGAACGACACCCGCCGTGACCGGCGGGCATCCAGGGCATCGCAACGGTCAGCCGCGCTTGCGCCCCATGTAGACGTAGTACGGCACCCGGACCCACGGCAGACCAGGCACGCCTCCGGCACGGTCCATGAGCACGGTCGTGTCGAACCGTGCCATCAGATACGGCAGATGATCGGGATTCGGGCGCACGCCGTCGTGCCCGAACCACATCGGCCAGAAATGACGTGCGAGGAACCCCTGACGTCGGAGCCCGCACATCGGCTCCGCACGCGACACGTGGAAGTCCGTCACTACCACCTGCCCGCCCGGACGCAGCATGCGGGCGGCGTTGTCGATGGCCAGGAACCAGTCGGGAATCATCGTGAGCGTGTACGACATGACGACGACGTCGACCTCGAGACCGGGATCGAACGTGGTCGCATCCGCTTCGACCACCCGGACGTTCCCGTGCTCGCGCGCTCGACGCCTCGCCACCGCGAGCAAGGGTTCACAGATGTCGACCAGGAGGATTTCGCGGCACCGCGAGGCCTGGGCACCCAGGATGTCCAGCGTCGCCCCCGTACCTGCGCCGAGTTCGACGACCACGTCTCCCCGACGCAGGTCGACGAGTTCGCCGATGAGCCGCCGTCCGTGCAGCAGCCGCAGGCGCGTTTCGTCGTACTGCTCGGCCTGCGGCCCGTAGAACCGGTTGAGCCGTTGCGCGAGCGACCCGTGCCTGGACACGCCGCGAACGAGACTCCAGAGCACGCGCGGCTGGGCGAGGAACGTGCTCATCGAGTCCTATCCGTCACGTCGGCACGTCCGCCACGTGAAAGCCGCAGTACGTGTGCACCCTGTCGTCGCGGCTGAGTTCCGCCGCGAGACCGGGCTGGAACCGCAGCCAGTCGCTGAGCGGCCGCGTCGAGAGCCCGTAGGTGATCGGCACCTCGGCGAGATAGCGCGGGCTCGCGTGCGCACTGCGGAAAATTGCACGCGCGCCGCTCGCCGCCCGGTCGAAGATGCAGCGCCATTCCTGCGCGAGCGCGGCCGGGTGGTAGCACGCCATCCAGTCCATGTGGTCGAGCAGGACGAACTTGGATATGGACTCCGAGGAGTGCTGAAGGAAGTCCGTGACGGTGGCCGTGCGCAGCGTGAGACGGTCCACCAGGCCTGCCTTCAGTCGCTCGAAATGGTCGCGCTGCAGGTACCTCGGGCATGTCTCGGGCGTGTAGTGCCCCCGAAGATAGACGAACCAGAAGTAGTTCTCGCGGATCGGGAAGGTGCGCAGCACGTAGTCGATCGAACTGCGGATGTAGCCCGCCACGCCGTCCGTGTGCTGGCTCTCCACCTCCCGCCGCTGCGGGTGGGGGACACCCAGCATCGACATCGTGATCTGTCGCGACAGGATCCACCTCATGGGCCCCTGCCAGAGCCGGGGACGTACCCGGCATTCGTAGATGTCGCGCTGCTCGTCGAGCGAACGTGCATCCAGCATCGCGTCAACGGCATCGGCGAGCGCCGGCCTCAAGCGGAGCAGCAGCCGGAACGCGCGCGCGACGACGCCCGACAGCCCGTGGAAGTAGAAACTTCCCTCCCGTTCAGGGTGCGTGAACCAGTGCAGCCTGGCATCCCAGTAGTGCCGCGCGAAATTCGACAGTTCGGCGCGAAGCGCATCGTGATAGAGCGCCCGGAACTGCGGGTGCCGGCCGTATCCGAAGACGTGAAAGAAGTCCGCGAACGCAAGACGCCTGATTCCCGCGACCTTGAGTTCGAGCAGCGCCGACTGCCTCGGGTTGGCATCGACCGCATACACCCGTCTGGGGCCGCTCAGCAGGTAATCGAGCGCGTTGCAGCCTGCGCTCGTGATCACGAGCATCCGGTCTTCCGGGGTGATACCAAGTGCACGCCGGTCGACGGCGGGATCCTCCCAACAGGTGTTGTAGACAAGCGATCTCGAGTAGATCGCGTCGAAGACCTTCTGGTCGATCCTGTCGAGAATCGTGAAATCGTCACGCTGCAATCGTTGCCCCCGGTCTTCCTTCGACATCGTCGTCGGGACCGGACGTTACGACAGGACCGTGACCGGATCGTGACTGCCAGGTTGCGACTCGAAGACAGCGCGACCCCACGCGAATCCGCCGCACTTCCGGCCGCCCGAACCGGGGTTTCGGCGACCCGACGCGTGGGGCACAATGCGAGCGGGCCCGTTCGTCGAGGGAACCGGGTGCAAGTCCCGGGCGAGGCCGTCACTGTGAGAGCGGACGACACCACACGACGCCACTGCACGCCCGTGCGGGAAGGCGTGGTCGAGAACGATGCTCGAGCCAGGATATCTCGCGACCACGGGGCAAGGCGTCCGACCGACGGGCACGGGTCGGACCGTGCATCCCGTGCATCCGGAGCGGCCACCATGTCCCACGCACCCACCGATCAGGTCGACGCCATCCTCAGGGACTGGCTCGCGGACCCCGACATCACGATCATCTGCGGCCAGTGGGGCAACGGCAGCATCATGGAACTCGTTCCGGCAGGCAGGGCGAGCCTGAGCGCGCCCAGGTACACGGGTGCATTCGCAGGGCTTCGCGATCTCCACCTGCACGATCAACCGCATCACCTGCACCTCGACCTCGCCCGCCTCGCCCGGGCGGTCTATGTCATCTCGCCGAGCGTGTGCTACGGATTCCGTCCGTCGTTCGAGGTGCGCCTGTGCAGCGACCCGAACGGCGTGGACAGGGACTACGGCATCGCCCTCGCCATGCGCCAGCCGTACGACGGCGGACGCCTCTCGCCGGTCCCGGTTCGCCGCTATCTGCGGCGGCTGTCCCGACACCACCGCAGGCACCCCGGAGTCGTGGGGATCCGGGTCGTCGACGGCCCGGTTCCGGAAAAGCTGTCCGCGCGGCGCATCGGGGACTGGATGGAGATCGGCGCATGCATCGAAGACGAGTTCGGCATCTCCGCACGCGTCACGGACGCCGCGAGCCTTTCGAGCGCCCTCGAAGCACTTCGGGACACCGCGTCGTGACCGCTGACGCCGCGGGCGCACACGCCCACGCCGTCGCGGAGGTCCTGCGCGAACTGCTCGAGGTTCCGGACGCGTCGCTCGTCGTCTTTCGCCGTGGCGCGATCGTCGAGATGAAGACCGAACTCCTGCGGGGCCTCGTGACGCTGCGCGAGGACGACGGCTTCCGGTCGTGGCAGATCGGCGCGTTCGAAGGGCATCACTGCCACCTGGACCTCGCGGCGGTCGGACGCGTGAGCTTCGAGGCCGAGCCGGTGCCCTGCCAGGGAGGCCGCCCGAACTACAGCGCGTGGTTCCTCGTCGACGGGGACTGCGGCAATCCTCACCGCCCCGATGGCCTGTTTTCGGTCACCCTGAACCGCCCCTACGAGACCGACGGCTCGGAGCGCGCGTGCGTGATCGATCACCTGTACGTCGCGTTCCGGCGTGTCCGTGCGCTGCCATTCGTGGACGCGACCGGCGCGTTCGCGGCACGCGCCGGCGCTCCGTGAGGCGCGCGACGCCCGCCCTTGGGCTTCACGACGGCGCACCCGTCACCGCGGACCGCGGCCATCGGACTGAACTCCGGGCACATGCGACTGTCGTGTTGCGGTGCGCCATGGGAAGTCCGACAATGACCGGCTCGCGCGGGCAGGGAACCGACCGCGCGGGATCCAGCATTCGCGTTCCAGGAGGAATCAGATGGCAGGTTTCGATCGCAGGCGTTTTCTGAAGCTCACTGCAGGCTCGGCGGCCGCTGCCGGCAGTCTCGGCTGGGTCGGCCAGGCCATTGCCGGCGGCAGGATCGTCCCGAACGAGCACGACGTGCTGATCGTCGTGGACGTCCAGCGATGCTTCATCCCCGGAGGCTCTCTGGCGGTCGAGCACGGCGACGAGATCGTGCCGCTCATCAACCGGATCGCGACCAGATTCGCGAACGTCGTGCTGACGCAGGACTGGCACACGCCGGACCACGTGTCCTTTGCCTCGCAGCATCCGGGAAAGAAACCGTTCGAAACCATCCACCTCTCCTACGGCACGCAGGTGCTCTGGCCGGACCACTGCGTACAGGGAACGGAAGGTGCGAAGTTCGCGCCGGGGCTCGACATTCCGAAGGCGACGCTCATCATCCGCAAGGGCTATCACCCCAACGTCGACAGCTACTCCGCCTTCCTGGAAGCCGACAAGAAGACGCCGACCGGCCTCACCGGTTACCTCCGGGAGCGCGGCATGCGTCGCTGCTTCTTCGCGGGGCTCGCGACGGACTTCTGCGTCGCCTGGAGCGCGATGGACGCGCGTGCGGCCGGGTTCGAGTCCTACGTGATCGAGGATGCCTGTCGCGGCATCAATCTCGGCGGCACGGGGCTCGCCGAAGCCTGGAAGGAAATGACGGCGAAGGGCGTGCAGCGAATCCAGTCGGACGCGATCGTCTGACGTCACCGTCGCCCGGTCGTCGGCACGGCTCGCCAGCGCGGGTCCGTCCGCCCCGCATCGGGCGCCACTGCACCGATTACGGCAACGTGACACTCGCCACCGCGGATGTCACGTTGCCAGCGAGTCGAACCACGACTCGTAGGCGTCACCGACCCGCTCGGGCAGGTGGCGAGCGGCCGTCTCGCGCGCGAGCCTGCTCGCCTGCTCGAATCGCTGCTCGTCGTCCATGAGTTCGACTATTGCCCGCACCCAGGGCTCCGCGACCGCCGGGTCGATCGGCCCGTGCGTGGCGAGCGTGTAGTCGCCTGGCAACGGAACGACGCGTCCGGCGCGATCCAGGGTCTCGGGCAGGGCTCCGCGATCCGATGCGATCGGTACGGCACCGTTCAGCATCGCCTCGATTGCCACACGCCCGGCCGCTTCCTCGACGACCGACGGCACGAGCACGACACGCGTGCCGCACCAGACCTGCGAGACATCCGGCGTCGCACGCGCCATCATGAGGTTCTCGAACGAATCCAGTGCGACGCCACCGGCCCGGCCCGCCGCGATCAGCGTGCCGGCCGACGCGCGCCCTTCCACGACCAGCACGGGAATGTCGGGCCTCTCGACGCCGAGCCGCTCGGCGATGCGTGCGACGAGCCAGAGTCCCTTGGCAGGCTCCGGATTCACCACCGTGACGAACGCCGGATCCCGTGTCGTCGCGACGACGCGATCGGTCATGACGACCGTCGGCAGCGTGGCGATGTCGATGCGCCATTGCTCGGCATACCGGCGGGCGAGAAACGCACTCGGAGCGAGATAGGCGTCGCAGGCCGCCGGCCGCCGCGGCAGATAGGCGAGATTGTGGAGCGCGAACACCACGCGCGCGCCGGCCGCACGGGCCAGTTCGCGACGCAACACGTCCCCGGGATCGTCGCCGAACGTGAGCACGACGTGCGGTCGGAACGCGCGCACGAGCCGTTCGAAGCGCGCGTCGTACTCGGCACCGACATCCTGCGGCCAGTGGCGCTTCCGCGCCTCGAGGACACGCACCAGTTCGTGCGCGACTCCACCCGACTCCAGCAGCATGGAACGCGCATCGGGCAGTACCGTTCCGTCCGCGATCGTGGGGGAATGCCCCGCACCCGCGAGCATCGAGAGCGTGTCGCCGGTCACGCTGCCCTCGCACGCGTCCGTCGCGAGACACCGCACGGCCCAGCCCCTCGCGGCGAGGAGTTCGGCGGTCTGCCGCATCGACTGCGCGGCGCCACTCGTCGGGTCGAACGGAAACTGCCCGAGCAGCAGGAGCAGCCTGCGCCACGCCATCCGGCTGCCTTTCCCGATCAGGTCCGGCGACGCAGTCGCACGGTACCCGCGAGGCCAAGCCCGGCCAGGAAGAGTCCGTACGTCGAGGGCTCCGGTACCGGGGCGGCGAACCGGAGAGACACGCTGTTCGTCCCATAGACGGGAACGACGTCGCGACCATCCGCGTACACGTGGGAGAAGTTGCCGGTCACGCCCAGACTCGCGTCCAGGACGGTGATCATGCTCCCCGGGACCGGCGAGAATCCGAACGTGAGCACGAGGTCGCCGGCCAACCGCGCGCTTCCGAGCACCGACAGCACGTCGTGACCGACACCGGGCTCCGTGCCGAACAGGTCGAACACGACGGTACTCGCGGGCGACAGCACGAGGCTTCCGTCGATCGTGAGCGTCCCGACTTCGTGGTCGCCACCCGGCAGCAGCGTGGCACCGTCCGCGATGGCGAGCGGCGTCGTACTCGCCACGCTCCCCCAGCCCCCGAACTCGCCGCCGTCGACACGGACTTCGCCGGCCGCGAGGATGCCGTCGATCTGGGTGAAGCCGTCCGTCTGCAGGAAGGATCCGGGCCCCGATATCTCGCCCGTTTCGGACACATAGACGACGCCGGCATTCGAGATCTCGCCGGCGTTCGTGACCAGCCCATCGCTGTCGAACTCGCCCGTGCCGGTTATCTCGAGCGTTCCGTCGTTGTGGAACACGCCCGTGGCCGTGTTCTCGAGGTAACCCTCCACGCGGAACTCGCCGTCGTTGTTCACCGTGTGAGCGCTCGAGTTCACGAACGTCCCGCGATTGTTCACGGATGCGCCGAACAGGTTGTTCAGCGTGCCAGAGTTCGCGATCGTGCCTTCGGATTCGTTCACGAGCGAACCGGCATTGCCGAAGAGCCCGCCGACACGGTTCTCGAGCGTGCCGCTGTTCTCGAACAGCGCACCCGCGCGGTTCTCGATCGTGCCGGCGTTGCCGAACAGACCACGCAGTTCGTTGCGGATCTCGCCATCGTTGTCGATCACGCCGCCGGATGCGTTCTCGACGGTCCCGGCACTGCCGAACAGTCCGTTGAATCGCACCGCGAGGTTGCCCGCGTTTTCCACCGTCCCCCCGACCGACGTCTGCATGCTTCCAGCGAGACCGAAAAGGCCGCTCACCCCGTTCCCGACCGTGCCGGCGTTGTCGAACGAGGCTCCGCCGAGGGTTTCCAGTGCCCCCGAATTCAGGACCGCGCCACCCGCCATGACCTCGAGGGCGCCCGCGTTCTCCACGACACCCCGCTCGCCATTGTCGAGCGTGCCGGCGACACCGAACCAGCCGGAGACCCGGTTCCGGATCGTGCCCGCGTTGGCGAGGAGGCCCGTCTCGGTAACCACGACGGAGCCTTCGTTGACGACCTCTCCGGTCCCTGTGTTCTCGAGGGTGCCCTGCGTGTACACGGTCGAGGACGACGCCACCGTGAGGCCCCCTGAATTCGTGAGGGTCTGGCCGGGCTGCGTGTTCGACGTCGGCACGATCGCGACGTCGATCGACCGGTCCGGCACGGTGACGCTCAGCGTGTCGCCGTTGTGCGCACCTTGCGTGTCCTCGTAACCCTGGCGGGCCAGGGCGTCGGCCCAGTCGAAGGTCAGCGTCGCGAACCAGTCCGTCGCCTGCGGTGCGGCCCAGTCACCGACTTCGAACTGCATGGTGTTCTGGAAGCGATAGTTGCCTGCGGCATCGGCGGAACCGTACGCGGACACGTAGTCGAGGGCATCGCCGCCAGGCAGCGACTGATATTCACCCGGCGTGTACCCCGAGGAGCGCAGACCGATCCTGAGCTCCCAGGACAGGTACGTGTAGTCGTACGCGGGAAACGCCGGCAGCGTATGGGTGAAGTCGACCACGAAGTCGAACGACGAATCGATGATGTCGCCGGGATTCAGCACGCCGTCGATCGCACCACCCCACGCGAAGGCGATTCCGGAGACGTCGTAGCGACGCACCGTCGCCTGAAGGAAGTTGTCCCAGCGCCAGAACAGACCGTCGTCGACCGTCTCGTTCCCGGTCAGCTTCAGTCCGTTTCCCTGCGGCGCGGCGTCCGCGGCGCTCTCGTCCAGCCCGGTCATGAACCATCCGGATCCGGAGTACTCCCCGGCCAGGGAATAGTCGTGCAGCAGCGTCGCGGCATCGGCGGCGGGAGCGGCTGCCGCGAGCGGCAGCACGCACAGGGCAGTCCTTCCCGCGAGCACACGCGCGCGGGCGACGGTTTCGTTGCTGGACATGTCGGGTCTCGGTCACACGGTCCGCGCGGACGTTGCAAGCCACGCGCCAGAATGCGCGAGACCCCACGAACATTGAAACGAACGCATCGACAGGGTGAGCGGACGGCGCGCATGGCAGAAATCCCGACACGCGCCACGGTGGCGCCAGCCTACCGTCAGGACTCCGGTTCGTCAGGCGGGAACTTTCTCGGGCGCGTGGCACGTTCGAGCCGTGCGAGCCAGGCAAGGGCGTGCGCCCGACTCTCCCCGCACATCTCCGGCGAGGGCTGCAGGCCGGCGCAGCACGACGGACGCTCGTCGCGACCGAATATCGCGCAGCGCAGATCCGGCGCGAGCTGGGCACATCGCGTGCCGGCGGGCTTTCCGTCAGGCATGCCCGGAATGGCCGACGATATCGACGGCTCGATGCAGCACGCTCCGCATCCCGGACGACACTCCATCGTGCAACCCCGTCAGTCGGCCTTCTCGCCCCGATCATCGAGACGGCGTGCGACATCGAGCAACAGCAGGTCGTTACCGGGTGCAGCGACGATGGAAAGCCCGAGTGGACAGCCATCGATACGGGCGAGCGGCAGACTGATCTGGGGAAGCCCCGCGTGGCCCGCGAAACTCAGGAGCCCCATGCACTTCGCCCGGAACGCATTCATGGCATCGAGCGGCTGCCCCCGCAGCGGCGCGATACCCGGCGCGGAAGGCATCACCACCACCGCGTCGTTCGCAAGCAGCGAGGCAGCGCGCGCACGGAGATCGGCCCGGAACGCTCGCGCCGACTCGACGGCGGCCGGCTCGACGCGACTCGCATATTCGAACCGTTCCTTCACGCCGGGCCCGAATGCCGGGCGATTCGCGCTGACCCATCGACCGTGGGCTTCCCAGGCCTCCGCGGCCTGGAGATCCCGGAACGCTTCGGCCCACCGGGCGAAATCGTCGTGCCCGATACGCACGTGCGTGACCGTCGGGAACAGGCGTCCGACGCTGGCGATCGCGGGCGCGAGAGCTTGCGCGACTTCCTCGCCGGCCCAGGCAAGAGCATCGTCGGCCACGAGCAGCGGACCGTGCGCGGGCGCCCTGCCGTCGTCCCCGAGGAGTACCCGCCCGACGCGATCGAGCAGCGAGCCGTCGCGCGCGAACCAGCCGACCGTATCGAACGAGGGCGCGAGCGGCAGGACTCCGTCGGCCGGGATCCGGCCGTGCGTCGGACGCATGCCGAAGATGCCGCAGACGCTGGCCGGGAAGCGTACGGAGCCTCCGGTGTCCGACCCCAGTGCGAAGTCGACGAGGCCGCCGGCCACCGCCGCGGCCGAACCGCTCGACGAGCCGCCGGGTACACGTCCGGGGGCGTTGGGATTCGTGGGTGTCCCGTAGTGCGCGTTCTCCCCGAGGATGCTCCACGCCATCTCGTCGGTGTGGGTGCGTCCCACGAGGTCGGCGCCTGCATCGAGCAGACGCCTGACCGCCGTTGCCGTTCGGGCGGCCGGTGCGTGCGTCGCCAGCCAGTCAGGACTGCCGAACCCCGTGACGTGTCCGGCGACGTCGTAGATGTCCTTGGCCGCGAAGCGCAGTCCCGCGAGCGGCCCCGCGTCGCTTCCCGCCACTTCCGCGTGCGTGTGACGGGTGAACGCGCCGAGCGCGTCGAGATCGTGGATCCGTGCCATCGGTGCCTCCGTCGTTCGAGGACGGGACTTTACACGCGCCCCCCTTCCGGCGACAGGCCGCGGCCGGAATTCACGGGCGAGGACCCACCGGCATTGAGAAGGATCAATGGCGCCTCGTGTCGGGCCGGACTAGCATTCGGTCCTGGGTCCCGGAGGAATCGATCATGAAGCTTCGTGCAGCGGGGTTGTGCCTGCTCGCCGCCCTGACCGTTTCGGCGCGCGCGCAGGACGACATCGACCCCAGGTTCGGACAGAAGATGGCGCCGGCCGTCGCGTCGATCTCGCTCGAGAAGGGTCACGCGCCCGACAGGAAGGATTTCGACTTCGGCCGCAGCGCCGGCAAGGCCTGGCTCGCCGACCTCGGCGAACTCGGCGTGCAGGTCTGGGTGCAGCACCGCGGCCTGCTCTGTGCGACCTACGAGGTCGGCATCCGGTTCGGACAGGGCATCCACGGCTGCACGGAGGTGAAATGGCTCGCACCCGTTCACTGGGTGACCCGCCGACGCCAGTGCAACAACGCGCTGATCGAGCATGTCGGTGTGGATACCGACGAGCACATGGTGTCGGTCTTCGATCAGGTCACGTGCGCGGAACGCCTGATCCGGTGCGAGGGAAACTGCAAGTGAGCCGAACCGCGTGGTCGCGGGCAGGTTCAGCTCCGGTCGGCGCAGGGATGGTGCTCGACGAAGTGGCGGAGGCACAGCTTCAGCAGCGCCGCGTGCTGGAAGTCCCCCACGCTCGTCGCGTGATCGATGTCGTCCCGGATCATCGCGCTGATGCGCAGTTCTCCTTCGGGTGTACGGACGAGATAGCTGCCGAGTTCGGCCGCGACGATCTGGGGAAGATGTTCGTGTTCCGCAATCGCCTGGACCTCCTCTTCGGTGAGTTCCGAGAGTCCGATGCAGTCCTCGATCGTGAGCATGGAATCCTCCTCGCGAAGTCCTGACAGTGACTGATCAGTAGACACCCGCGGACCATCGCGGGACTTGATCGAACGCAAGCCGGGCGGCACGGCTGCCCTTGCCCCCACGCTCCAGGCGGCTGGCACACGCCCCTCGCAGGGACACGAAGCCCGACAGGGAGTTCCGGTGCCGTGGCCCGCGATTCAGCCCCGCGCGCGCTCGACGGCACGCCGCCACTGCGCGCGTGCCTCGGTCATCGCGTCCGCAGAGCGGCCCGGGTCGAACTGGCGTTCGACGCGCCAGAGCCCGTCCAGCGCCCCGTCGTCCGCCCAGAAACCGACCGCGCGGCCCGCGAGCAGGGCCGCACCGAAGGCGGTCGACTCGGCGTTCGCGGCACGCAGCACGGGCACGCCGAGCACATCGGCCTGGAACTGCATCAGGAGGTCGTTGCGCGTCGCGCCACCGTCCACGCGCAGATCCGCGAGCGGGATCGCGGTGTCGGCCTGCATGCACTCCAGGATGTCCGCAGTCTGGTAGGCGATCGACTCCAGCGCGGCGCGCGCGATGTGTGCGCGCGTCGTGCCGCGCGTGATGCCCGTGATGGTGCCGCGCGCGAGAGGATCCCAGTGCGGGGCACCGAGCCCGGTGAAGGCGGGCACGAACATCACCCCTGCCGTATCCGGCACGGAACCCGCGAGCGCCTCGACTTCCGGCGCGCTGCCGATGATTCCGAGGCCGTCACGCAGCCACTGGATCGCAGCGCCCGCCACGAACACGCTGCCCTCCAGGGCGTACTCCGTGCGCGCGTCCCGCGTCCAGGCCACGGTGGAGAGGAGCTGGTGCTCCGACTGCGGGACGCGTTCCCCGGTGTGCATCAGCATGAAGCACCCCGTCCCGTAGGTGTTCTTGACACGACCGGGCACCGTGCAGCGCTGACCGAAGAGCGCAGCCTGCTGGTCGCCGGCGATGCCCGCGATCGGAACGGATGCCCCGAACAGCGCGGGATCGGTTTCGGCCACCACTCCCGCCGAGGGCACGATCACGGGCAGCATGCTCGCAGGCACCCGCAGGATGCCGAGGAGCTTCTCGTCCCATCCACGCGCGTGGACGTTGTAGCAGAGCGTGCGCGACGCATTCGAGGCGTCGGTCACGTGCAGGCGCCCGCCCGTGAGTTTCCAGATCAGCCAGGAATCGACGGTCCCGAAGAGCAGTTCGCCCCGCTCCGCACGGGCACGCGCGCCGTCGACGTTGTCGAGCAGCCAGCGGATCTTGGTTCCCGAGAAGTACGGATCCAGGATGAGACCTGTGCGCCCCCGGAACAGGGGTTCGAGCCCCTCGCGCCGGGCTCGCGCACAGAAATCGCTCGTGCGGCGGTCCTGCCACACGATCGCATTGTGGACCGGATGACCGGTCTCACGGTCCCAGACGACGGTGGTCTCGCGCTGGTTGGTGATGCCGAGCGCCACGACGTCACGCGCGCTCAGGCCGGCAGCCGAGAGTGCCTCGCGTGCCGTCGACACCTGGGTGGCCCAGATCGTCTCCGGGTCCTGCTCGACCCATCCGGGCCGCGGATAGATCTGCGGCAGTTCGCGCTGCGCGAGGCCGAGCACGGTGCCTGCCGCGTCGAACACGACCGCGCGGGAACTCGTCGTCCCCTGGTCGAGTGCAAGAATGGCCTGTGACATCGGTATGCTAAAGTGATGCTCGAAAATCCGGGCTGCCGCGAGACCGGGCGAGCCGTCATTCTATTCCGCATTGGCCGTGCAGGATCAGACATCGTCATTTCGACCCGCGCTCGAGCGCATGGGGCTCGTCGGACCCGGCGATCCCCTCACGCTCGAACCGCTCGCGGGCGGCGTCTCCTCCGACATCTTCAAGGCAACGTGGCCGCGCGGAACGGCCTGCGTGAAACGCGCGCTGCCGAAGCTCAAGGTCGCCGCGGACTGGCAGGCTCCCGTCGAACGCAACCGCTGGGAAGTGGAATGGATGCGCGTGGTCGCGACGATCGAGCCGGACGCCGTGCCCCACGTGCTCGGCGACGCGCCTGCCGAGGGACTGTTCGCAATGGCCTTTCTCGACCCGGACGACCATCCCGTCTGGAAGGCGCAGCTTCGCGACGGCGTGATCGATCCCGGTGTCGCACGCGAGGTGGGCCGCCGGCTCGCGCACATCCACGGCGCGACGGCGCGGGACCCGTCCATTCCGTCGCGATTCGCCACGGATCACATCTTCGTCCCGATCCGCCTCGAGCCCTATCTCTCGGCGACCGCCCGCGCGCATCCGGACCTCGCCGCGACCTTCGACGCCCTGATCGACGTGACGCTCACGACAAAGCGCGCACTCGTGCACGGCGACGTGAGTCCGAAGAACATTCTCGTGGGGCCTGCCGGTCCGGTCTTCCTCGACGCGGAGTGCGCCTGGTTCGGCGACCCGGCATTCGACCTCGCGTTCTGCCTCAACCATCTCCTGCTGAAATGCCTCTGGCGACCCCAGTGGTGGCCTCGGTACCTCGACTGCTTCGCCGCGCTGCACGGCACGTACCTGGGACGCGTGACGTGGGAGCCGCGCGAAGAAATGGAAGCGCGCGTCGCACGCCTGCTGCCGGCGCTCTTCCTCGCCCGCGTGGACGGTAAGTCTCCGGTCGAGTACATCACCGACGACCGCGACAGGGACAGGATTCGCCGTGTCGCGCGTCAGCTGCTCGGCCATCCCGTTGCGCGGCTTTCGCACGTAAGCGAGACTTGGCGCGCCGAGATCGGGACCCACGGCAAGCGTCCGTGACACCGGGGCCGCGTCCCGCGCTCGGTTCATCATCACACTCACTCCGACTGACGATACACCCGACATGAGCAGAACAAGCATCACGCACATCGTGGCCCGACGGGTCTGGGATTCGCGCGGACGACCGACCGTCGAGGTCGACGTCCGTCTGCAAGGCGGCGCGACCGGCCGCGCGATCGCGCCGGCGGGCGCCTCCCGGGGCACGCACGAGGCCATTGACCTGCGCGACGGCGGGCCAGCCCTGGGAGGACTGGACGTCCGCAAGGCGGTGGGACACGTGAACGGCGAGATCGCGACGCGCCTCGTCGGCATGGACGCGACCGATCAGCGAGCCATCGACGCCGCCCTGATCGCGCTCGACGGCACGCCGAACAAGTCGCGGCTCGGCGGCAACGCGATGATCGCGGTCTCGATGGCGGTGCTGCACGCGGCCGCGCAGGCAGGACACGACTCCCTCTGCACCTACGTGGCACGCGGGCGACCCGTCCGCCTCCCCCTGCCGGAGATCCAGATCTTCGGGGGCGGCGCGCACGCGGGGCGTCGGGTGGACATCCAGGACTTCATGGTGATGCCGCTCGGTGCCGCAAACTTCGCGCAGGCGCTCGAGATGACGGCAGAGGTCTACCGGGCGGCCGGGGAACTCATGAAGGCGGAGGACAGGCTCCAGGGCGTCGCGGACGAAGGCGGCTACTGGCCGGCGTTCGATTCGAACGAGGAGGCCCTGGGCATGCTCGTGCGCAGCATCGAGCGGGCCGGCTTCACGCCCGGCGACGACGTCGCGATCTCGCTCGACGTCGCCGCCTCGGAGTTCGGGCGTGACGGTCTGTACAGACTGGGCCTCGAGGGTCGCGAACTGGACCGCGACGGCATGGTCGAGATGCTGCTCGGATGGTGTCAGCGCTACCCCATCGCTTCCGTCGAGGACCCGCTCGCCGAGGACGATCCGGAAGGCATGCGCGCGTTCACGGCCGCGGCGGGCCATCGCATCCAGGTGATCGGGGACGACTTTCTCGTCACGAACGCCGACAGGGTCCGGGCCGCCGCCGCGACGCGTTCCTGCAACGCGGTACTCATCAAGCCCAACCAGGCCGGCACGGTCACCGAGACCTACGCCGCCTTCGAAGCCGGCATGGCCGCGGATTTCGGCACGATCGTGTCGGCGCGCTCCGGCGAAACGGAGGACGTCACGATCGCACACCTCGCGACCGGCTGGAATGCGGGCCAGCTGAAGGTGGGCTCGTTCTCGCGCTCCGAACGCATGGCCAAGTGGAACGAATGTCTGCGCCTCGAGGAAGCGCTGGGATCCCAGGCGGTCTTCGCGGGCCGCGACGTGCTCCCCCCCGACGCCGGCAAGCCCCTGCCCTGATGCTCCCGCCCTCCGCGCGCCATCCCCTGAGGGGGGTCGCGCTCATCGTCTCCGCGGTGTTCATGTTCTCGTCGATGGACACGGTGGCGAAGCACATGCTGAAGAGCTACCCGATCGGACCGCTGATCTGGGCCCGGTATTTCCTGCAGTTCGCGCTGATGATCGTGATCTTCGGCCCGCGGATGGGGCTCGGTCTCGCGCGGACGCGTCATCCGCGGCTGCAGATCCTGCGCGGCCTGCTGCTCGTGGGCTCGACCGCGTTCTTCTATCTGTCGCTCGAGTTCCTGCCTCTCGCCGAAGCCGCGGCGATAACGTTCGTCGGCCCCGTGCTCGTGACGGCCTTCTCCGGTCCGCTGCTGCGCGAGCGCGTGGCACCGCGACAGTGGTTCGCGGTGATGCTCGGATTCGTCGGCGTGCTGATCATCATTCGCCCCGGGGGCGGGGTGTTCAGCCCGAAAGTCGTGTTTCCGCTGACGAGCGCCGTCTTCTTCAGCTTCTACCAGATCGCGACGCGCCACGTGGCCGGACGGGAGAACCCGGTCACGACGCTGTTCTTCTCGGCACTGGTCGGGGCCGTGGCGACGACGCTGCTGCTGCCCTTCACCTGGCAGACGCCGTCCGGCATGCAGTGGGTGTTCATGCCCCTGATCGGTCTGTTCGGCGGGCTCGGACACTACCTGCTGATCCGCGCCGTCGAGCACGCGTCCCCCATGGCTCTCGCGCCGTTCGTCTACGTGCAGCTCGTCTGGTCCACGCTGCTCGCGTGGCTCGCGTTCGGGGACTTCCCCAGCGCCGGAACGCTCGCGGGAATGAGCGTGGTGGTGATGGCCGGCATGTTCGCGGTGAACTGGCAGCTGATCCGGCAGTCCGTCGCCCGACCGACCACCGGCGCCGGCCGCTGAGCGATCACGGGCCGCGGCGACGTCCGCTGCTGCGCGAAGCGGGGAACTTGGTGTAAGTTCCGGGCCTCCGTGCACTGCACCCCGGCGCCCCCATGAGCAAACCGTCACCGCTTCCGCGAGCTGCGTACCGTCACTTCCAGGTCATCCCGACCCGCTGGATGGACAACGACGTCTACGGCCACGTGAACAACGTCGTGTACTACTCGTTCTTCGACACGGTCGTGAACCAGTACCTGATCGAGCAGGGAGCCCTGGACATCGAGACGAGCACGGTCGTGGGGCTCGTCGTGGAAACGCAGTGCAGCTACTTCAGTCCCATCAGTTTTCCCGACACGGTGCACGCGGGGCTCGTCGTCGCCCGTCTCGGAACGAGCAGCGTCCGCTACGAGATCGGCCTGTTCCGCGGCGATTCGCCCGAGACGGCCGCACGCGGACATTTCGTGCACGTGTACGTCGACCGGGAGTCCCGCAGGCCCGTGCCGCTTCCGCCCCGCCTGCACGACGCCCTCGCGCGGATCCTCCCGTCCGGCGCCGGCTGATCCGGGTACGCGCTGCACGGCGGAGCCCCGACTTCCTGATCGGCGTAGGGGAACCCGGGAATAATTCCCGAATCCCACCTTGGTAATGAGAATGCTTTGCGTCGAAAAACGCCTTTCGCTAGAGTTCGTTGGCTTTGAGCGGTGGTCGGACGAGGCGGGCGGTCGCACCCGTGGAGCAGCCCCGCGGATCGAAGTGAGTCGCTCGTTCGCCGGGAGTCATTGATGCCCAGTATGCGTCAGGGCATGGTCGTCGCCTTAATCGTGTTGCTGCACGTCGGCTTCTTCTACGCCCTGCAGGCGGGACTGATGCGCGATGCGTCCCGGTTCGTGCAGGAGGAACTCGTGGCGCGGCTGATTCCGCCGCCCCCTCCCGAGGTGAAGCCGGAGCCGCCTCCGCCACCTCCCCCGCCGAAGAAGGTCGTCGCGCCACCTCCCCCTCCCCCGCCTCCGCGCGAGACGGTGAAGCCCGTGGAGACACCCCCGCCGCCGAAGGCGATCACGTTGCCGCCGACGCCGCCGGAACCACCACTGCCCGAGCCGGAGCCGGCCCCGGTGGTCGTCGCGCCGCCGCCTCCGAAGCCCGCGCCCGTGGTCAAGGCGCCGCCTGCGCCGCCGCAACCGGCGGAGCCGAAGATCCGTTCGATCGGCGATGCGGGCATCGAGTACGTGCGACCGCCCGAGACGACCTACCCTCGCATCTCGCTGCGCATGCGGGAGACCGGCGATCTCGTGCTGCGCCTGCTCGTGGCGGAGGACGGCACGGTGCAGAAGGTGCTCGTGCAGAAGTCGAGCGGACATCCGCGACTGGACAATGCTGCCAAGGACGCCGCGGAGAAGGCGGTGTTCAGGCCGTACATCGAGAATGGCCACGCCGTGCCCGTATGGGTGCTCGTTCCGTTCTCATTCAAACTGAATTCGTGAGGAGAGTCGACCGTGGGGCAATTCGGACTGAATCATCTCTGGGCCAACGCCGACGCCGTACAGAAGGGTGTCGCGATGCTGCTCGTCGTCATGTCGGCCATGTCCTGGTACGTCATCGTGATGAAGACCTGGACCCTCGCGCGGCTGCAGAACGCGGCGCGGGGCGTGCGCGAGGCCTTCTGGCACGCCCGATCGCTTCCCGAGGCCATGGAAGGCCTCGGTGACCCCGCCGAGAATCCCTTCGCCGCCGTTGCGCAGGCCGGACTGGATGCGACGCAGCACCACCGGCATCACGAAGGCACCCTCGGTGGCAGCATCGGCCGAAGCGAATGGCTCGCGAGCGGGCTGCGCGCGGCGATCGACGACGCGGGCGCGAAGCTCCAGTCCGGGCTGTCGGTGCTCGCGTCGGTGTCGTCGACGGCCCCGTTCATCGGCCTCTTCGGGACGGTCTGGGGCATCTATCACGCGCTCGTGGCGATCGGGCTGGCCGGTCAGGCTTCTCTCGACAAGGTGGCCGGACCGGTCGGCGAGGCGCTCATCATGACCGCGCTCGGCCTCGCCGTTGCGATCCCGGCGGCGCTCGGCTACAACGCGCTCGTGCGCGGCAACAAGTCTCTCGTCGCCAAACTCAACCGCTTCGGTTACGACCTTCACGCGTTCTACCTGACCGGAACGCGCGTGGGCGACGGAGCGGCCCCGGCCGGCGTGCCCGCGAACCGGGATTCCCGCCTGACGGCCGTGACCGGCGCGAAGGCCTGAGGGAACTCGCCATGGCAATGGGTTCACTGAGCGACTCGGAAGACGACTTCAACCCCGAGATCAACACCACGCCGCTCGTCGACGTGATGCTCGTGCTGCTGATCATCTTCATGATCACGATCCCGGTGATGAATCACGCGGTCAAGATCGACCTCCCGCATGCACGCAACCAGCCCGACGAGATCAAGCCCGACAACATCAACATCTCGGTGGATGCGGACGCGAAGATCTACTGGAACACCGAGGAGGTGACGATGCCCGAGCTGCAGGCGCGGATCGACGAAGCGGCACACCGTCAGCCCCAGCCGGAGGTCCACATCCGCGGCGCACGCACCGTCGCCTACGAGAAGGTCGCACAGGTCATGGCCGCCGTGCAGCACGGCGGCATCCAGAAGGTCGGGTTTCCGCTCGATCCGACGATGCAGTGATCACACCGCAGCCCCGCCGACGTTTCGGGTGAGGCGATTCGCGACAGCGATCGCCGAAGTCCTCGACTGGTGGCGATTGCACCTCTGCGTGCTCGCGGCGCTCGTCGTCGCAACGGCCGTTCTCCAAGTGTTTCCGACCGGGCCCTGGCCACCGATGATCGCCGCGGTCGGGCTGCTCGCGGGAATCGTCGCGGGCGTCCTCTGGCACTCGGGGTCCGGCCGGCGCTGAAGCGACGCCCGGCCAGGAGCGGCGTTCACTTCACGTGATCCGGTCCGGCCTTCGGCGAACGTCGCGCCGCCCATCGGTCCCGGGCGCCGACGGCTCGTGCACGAACCATCCCGATACAATCGGGGTCTTTGCACGAGGAGCCCGACCATGTCCGCCCTGCCCGAAACGATGAACGCCATCGAGATCGCCGAGCCAGGCGGTCCGGAAGTGCTGCGCCCGGTCGTGCGCCCGGTGCCGCTCCCCCGCGATGGCGAGGTGCTCATCCGCGTCGCCGCGGCCGGCGTGAATCGACCGGACGTCCTGCAACGCCAGGGGCGCTATCCGCTGCCGCCCGGCGTGTCGGACCTGCCCGGACTGGAGGTGGCCGGCACGATCGCGGCGGTCGGAGCGGGTGTGTCGGCGTGGCGCGTCGGCGACGCCGTGTGCGCCCTCACGCCGGGTGGCGGGTACGCGCAGTACTGCCTCACACCGGCCGGTCAGTGTCTTCCGGTCCCGTCGGGCCTGTCCATGACGGAGGCGGCTTCGCTCCCCGAGACGTTCTTCACCGTGTGGATCAACGTCTTCGATCGCGGTCGCCTGGCTGGGGACGAGACCCTGCTCGTGCAGGGGGGCACCAGTGGCATCGGCGTGACGGCGATCCAGATGGCACGCGCCTTCGGGCACCGCGTCTTCGCGACGGCCGGCAGCGACGAGAAGTGTCGCGCCTGCGAGCGACTCGGCGCGGAACGCGGCATCAACTATCGAACCGAGGACTTCGTGGCCGTCGTCAAGGAACTCACGGACGGCAAGGGCGTCGACGTCATCCTCGACATGGTGGGTGGCGACTATGTCCCGCGCGAGATCAAGTGCCTCGCCACGGATGGTCGCCTGTCGCTGATCGCATTCCTAGGCGGAACGAAGACGACGCTGGACATGGGCGACATCCTGTACCGACGCCTCACCGTGACGGGCTCGACCCTGCGACCGCGCAGCGTCGCCTACAAGACCGAGGTCGCACGCGCCCTGCGGGAGAAGGTCTGGCCGCTCATCGAGGCCGGTACGATCCGGCCCGTGATCAACGCGACTTTCGGACTCGACGCGGCCGGCGACGCGCACCGCCTGATGGAGTCGAGCACTCACATCGGGAAGATCGTGCTCGAGATCGGCTGAGCAGACCATGCCATCCCGTCGCCGCGTTTCCGCCACGGTCGCGGCGCTGTGCCTGCTGCTCGCGGCGATCTGGGTACTCTCGCCCGCGCGCGAACAACCCCTCCCGGAACTTCCGGCCATCGCGGCGACGGCACTGCCGCGGGAAGCGCGCGACACGCTCGCGCTCGTCCGCGCTGGCGGCCCGTTTCCGTACAGTCGCGACGGAATCGTCTTCTCGAATCGCGAACGCCTGCTGCCGAAGCAGCCTCGCGGCTACTATCACGAGTACACGGTCCGCACACCGGGCCGGCGGGACCGGGGACCACGCAGGATCGTGGCAGGCAGGCCGGGCGAGTACTACTGGACTCCCGACCACTACAGGCACTTCTACCGGATCCGGGAGTGACGATGAAACTGACCGAAGCGGTCTCGAAACGTGCCAATGGCGTCTATCGCTTCCACGGCGACGCCGCGGCCGTCCTGCAGGCCGTGTCGCCCGCGCCGCGTCACGTACGGATACGGATGCAGGACACCCCGACCCGGCAGGAACTGATGCGAACCTTCGCCCGCGTGTTCGCGTTTCCGGAGTGGTTCGGCGAAAACTGGGATGCGCTGGAGGAATGCCTGCTCGAGACACACCCCGGGCCGGGCGGCGTGGTCCTCGATCTGTCCGGCATCGATGTCCTCGCGCACCGCGAGCCGGATACCGTTCGAACGCTGATGGAACTGCTCGGCGACGTCGCCGGGGATTTCCGGACGCGGGGCGTGCTCTTCCTCGTGCTCGTGGAGGACGGCGGGAAACTCACGGTCGACCTGCGTGCTCTCGAACCGGGCTGACCGCGGGGGAAGCCGGGGCACCGAGAACCCGTACCCGTCCCGGCCGGACCGCGTGGTCGCTGCTCAGTGCGTGGCGCCGACCGAATCGTTCGACACGCCCGACAGCCACGACGCGTCGGGCGTGAGGGAGATGAAGCGAGCCAGTTCCGAGAGCGCACGCTGGTAGACGTCGCGCTTGAAGTCGATCACCGAGTCGAGCGGCACCCAGTAGGCCTGCCATCGCCAGGCGTCGAATTCGGGCTTCTCGGAGCGCCGGAGACAGACCTCGCAGTCGCGCGCGAGCATGCGCAGGAGGAACCATATCTGCTTCTGGCCGCGATAGTGGATGCGCGTCTCGCGGCGCACCCACGTCTTGGGCACGTCGTAGCGCAACCAGTCACGCGTGCGGCCGAGGATCTGCACGTGTGGAGGATTCAGCCCCACTTCCTCGTGCAGCTCGCGGTACATCGCCTGTTCGGGGGACTCTCCGGCCTTGATGCCGCCCTGGGGAAACTGCCAGGCATGCTCCCTGACGCGCTTCGCCCAGAAGACCTGGTTCCTGGCGTTTACCAGAACGATGCCGACGTTGGGCCGGTACCCGTCGCGATCGATCATATAAGAAGCGTCTAGTTCTTCGGCTACCACTCATAATCGCCCGAATTCTTTCACAAATCACGCGACGTAGGAATCGTCCTGGCATGCTGCGCCGCGGCAGCCCGGCTGCCCCGCGCGCGTCGTTCCTAGACGAGCAGCCGGTGTTCGCCGTGCGGGTTGAGGTCGGCTAGTCGCGACACGAACTCCGGGAACTCCAGACCGGTGGACGCCTGCAGCACGCGCGCGCGTTCGCGCAGCTGATCCCATCGCGTCGGCTGGATCCGGCCGCGCATCGCGAACACGGCCACGTTGCCCTTGCGCTCGGCCGGCAGGCAGAGGACGCGCCCCTCGAACACGCGTTCGATACGCTGCAGGAACATGTCGAACCGCCGGTCGGTGCTCCAGAGGTTCACGACCAGCACGCCGTCGGCCTGCAGCGCATCGTGGCACTGGGCGTAGAAGTCCTCGGTGGCGAGCGACTCGACCTGGGCCTGCGAATCGTAGCCGTCCACCATCAGCACGTCGCAGCACGCCGAACGTCTGCGGACGTGATCGGCACCGTCTCCCGGGAGGATCACGAAGCGCTCGTCGTCGGCGGGCACGAAGAAGAAGTTGCGCGCCGCGGCGATCACGCGCTCGCTTTTCTCGACGACGGTGACGTGAGCCCTCGGGAAGGTGTGATACGCGAACTTCGCGAGCGATCCGCCGCCGAGGCCGATCATGAGGAAATGCCGGGGATTCTCGTGAAACAGCAGGAACCCCATCATCGCGCGCGTGTAGGACAGCACGAGCTCGACCGGGTCGCTGAGGCGCATCGAACTCTGGACAGTGTCGCTTCCGAGGTAGAGCGACCGGATCCCTTTTTCCTCGCTGACCTGGACGCCGGAGTCGTCTCCCCTCCCCTTTCGCGACCGCAATCTGTTCATGAAGCTCATGGCCGCGCGATTATGCCCGTTAAAATGGCGCCTTTTCCGGGGATGATGGCCCGATGCGAGTTTCCCAGTTCTTCCTGTCCACCCTGAAAGAGGCTCCCGCCGAGGCGGAGCTCGTCAGCCACCGTCTCATGTTGCGCGCAGGCCTCATCCGCAAGCTCGGCAGCGGCCTGTACACGTGGATGCCGCTCGGCCTGCGCGTGCTGCGCAAGGTCGAGCGCATCGTGCGCGAGGAAATGAACCGCGCAGGCGCGGTCGAACTCTTCATGCCGGCTGTCCAGCCGGCGGAACTCTGGCAGGAGACCGGGCGATGGGCCGTGTTCGGCCCCCAGATGCTGAAGATCAGGGACCGGCACGAACGCGACTTCTGTTTCGGTCCGACCCACGAGGAGGTCATCACGGACATCGCACGGCGGGAAATCAGGAGCTACCGCCAGCTTCCCGTGAACTTCTACCAGATCCAGACGAAGTTCCGCGACGAGATCCGCCCGCGCTTCGGCGTGATGCGCGCGCGGGAGTTCGTGATGAAGGACGCCTACTCGTTCCACGTCGATTTCGCGGACCTGGAGCGGGAATACCGGAACATGTACGACGCGTACTCGCGCGTGTTCACGCGTCTGGGCCTGCAGTTCCGGGCCGTCTCGGCGGACACCGGCGCCATCGGCGGGACGGGCTCGCACGAGTTCCACGTGCTCGCCGACTCGGGGGAGGACGCGATCGCGTTCTGTCCGGACTCCGACTACGCGGCGAACATCGAACTCGCGGAAGCCGTGGGCCCCACCGCCGGTGAACGGCCTGCCGCGACGGAGACGATGCGTGAGGTCGAGACTCCGGGGCGCAAGACGATCGAGGAGGTCGGGGCATTCCTGGCTCTCCCGGCCGCACGCATCCTCAAGGCCATCGCCGTGGTCAGCGACGACACGCTGACCGTCGTGCTGTTGCGCGGCGATCACCAGCTGAACGAAGTGAAGCTCGGGAAGCTGCCGGGCCTGGAAGGGTTCCGCTTCGCCACCGAGGAGGAGATCGAGCGTCACACGGGCTCGCGTGCGGGATATCTCGGCCCGGTGGGCCTCCCGGACACGGTGCGGATCGTGGCGGATCGTGCGGTGACCGCCATGTGCGACTTCGTGTGTGGCGCGAACAGGGCCGGATACCACCTCACCGGGGTCAACTTCGGCCGGGACCTGCCGGCTCCCGCCCACGTGTTCGACGTTCGCAACGTCGTCGAGGGGGATCCGAGCCCGGACGGAAAGGGCGTGCTGTCGCTCTGCCGCGGCATCGAGGTCGGGCACATCTTCCAGCTGCGCACGAAGTACTCGTCGGCCATGAACTGCGCGTTCCTCGACGAGTCGGGGCAGTCGCGGCCGATGGAGATGGGCTGCTACGGCATCGGCGTGTCGCGCATCGTGGCCGCCGCGATCGAGCAGAATCACGACGACCGCGGAATCATCTTCCCGGCGGCCATGGCTCCCTTTCACGTCGCGATCGTGGCGATCGGCCATGGCAAGAGCGACGCCGTCAGGGAAGTCGCCGGTCGGCTGCACGACGAACTCGAGGCGCTCGGCATCGAGGTGCTGCTGGACGACCGTGACGAGCGGCCGGGCGTGATGTTCGCCGACATGGAACTCACGGGGATTCCGCACCGTCTGACGGTCGGCGATCGGGGGCTCCGGAATGGTCAGGTCGAGTATCAGTGCCGCGGCGAGGACGGGACGCACGCCGTCGCGGTCGCGGACGTCGTATCGTGGATAAGGCAGCGCCTGCCCTGAGGTGGTGGCGGCTGCTCGCGGCCGTGCTGGTCGCGATCGCGAGCGGAAGCGCGTGGGCGGGCGCCCAGCAGTACGAGGTGCTGTCGGACGCCGTGCACGCGCGCATGCAGCAGAGCGTGTCCGACGCGGAACCCACGCTGTCGTCGTTCCGGAGCGATGCCGACGCCGAGTCCTGGCTTCGCGCCATGTCGCCGCGACTCGCGTCCCGGATGCCCGACGAGGATGCCCGCCGCGAGTTCCTGCTCGCGACACACTACGAAGCCAAGCGCGCCGGTCTCGATCCCCAGCTCGTGCTCGGCGTGATCCAGGTCGAAAGCAATTTCCGCAAATACGCGATCTCGAGAGCCGGTGCGCGCGGATTCATGCAGGTCATGCCTTTCTGGGTGGATCTCATCGGCACCCCGGGGCAGAACCTCTTCCACCTGCGCACGAGCCTCCGCTACGGGTGCACGATCCTGCGTCACTATCTCGACATCGAGAAGGGCAACCTGTCCCGCGCGCTCGCACGCTACAACGGCAGCCTGGGCAAGGGAAACGGCTACGCGCAGAAGGTGATCCGCACCTGGACGACCTACTGGTCTCTCAGGCCGTCTTCCCCCACCGCCCGGGAGGAGCGTGTCGGGGCGCGAGAACGTGCCGCCCCCCGGCACTCCGATCGCCGCGAAGGGCCCATGCAGTTCATGGGCTCGCCGAACTGATACAGCGGGGGGGCGAGGCCTCCTGCCCGCTTCGCGCGTCACGCTTCGGACTCGGCAGGTTCCGAGGTACAGTCCCCCGTCTGCGTTCGTGCACACCAGTCGTCGAGGGAAAGTTCGTCGGCGACGGCCGCGCTCGCGCCCCAGGGCGCATCGGCCAGTCCGAGCCTGGCGACCTCGCGCTCGAGCACTTCGGTACGGAACACGAAGACATCGAAGACCTCGGCAAGTCGCAGCCGCGTGGCGTCGCGGGCGAGCAGCCAGTGATTGTGCTCGGCATGCGCCACCCAGCCCTGATCGGCCATGACGTCGAGGATGTTCTCGGCATCCTCCCACGTCAGCCGTGCGGCGCGCGCGAGCGCATCGATGCGGACCGCACCGCCCGACAGCTGCGCGACGCGCAGACGCCGCAGCATGGCAAGCGCCTCCACGTAGCGACTGCCCGGGACGCGGTATCTCGCCCATGCCCCCGTGCGTACCTGCGGCAGGGACGCGGCGATCACGGCCCCGGTCAGCACGATGAGCCAGGAAACATACAGCCAGAGCAGGAAGACGGGAAACCCTGCAAACGCGCCATAGATCAGCCTGTAGTCGGCCACGTGACGCAGGAAATACGCGAAACCCCATTTCATGGCCTCGAATGCGACGCCCGCGACGACCGCCCCCGTGACGGCGTCGCGGATGACGACGCGACGGCTCGGCACGGTCCGGTAGAGGAAGGCGAGCGCGAGGACCGTCAGCACGAACGGAACCGCCTTGAGGAGTGTCGAACCGATACCTCCGGCCCGGATCAGGCCGAACGACGCGGTCACGAACCAGTACGTGATGTAGACGCTCGTGCCGATCAGCAGCGGGCCGATCGTGAGCGCCGCCCAGTACACGAGCACGCGTCGCACGAGCGGCCGCGGGCGCTGCACGCGCCAGATGCGGTTGAAGGCCCGGTCGATCGTCATGATCATCATGATCGACGTGACGGCGAGCATCGCGATCCCGATCGCCGTGAGATCGGACGCCTTCTCGGCAAACTGCTGGGTGTAGAACGTGATGAGCTTCGACGCGGCGCTCGGCACGAAGTTGGAGACGATGAAGGTCTTCAGGGTCTGCGCGAGCTTCGTGGACGCGGGCAGCACGGAGAAGACGGTGAGGACGATCGTGACCAGAGGCACGAGAGCGAACAGGGTACTGAACGTGAGGCTGCCGGCCACTTGCGACAGATTGTCTTCGCGGTAACGAATGGCGATGAAGCGAAGCACACGCTTCAGTTCGGCGAACCTCGTCATCTCCTGCCCCTCTCGGCGTTGCACGTCGTCCCGGTCATCCTTCCCGTCCGGGAGAGCCGACGCATGCGTGCCCGACGCAGGTCATGTCCCGGCCGCGCTCCTATAATAGCGACGCCTCGACCGCGCCCCAGATGGCCGGCCGTATTGTCCCGTATGTTCGTCGTCCCATGATTTCGCAAGTTCGTCCTCTCCAGTGAAAGAAGTTCTCGTCCTCTATTTCAGCGCGACGGGCGCAGTCCGCCAGATGGCACAGTACGTCGCCCGTGGCGTGGCCACCGTCGACGGCGTCGCGCCGCGCCTGCGAACGGTGCCGCGGGTGTCCGCGGTGTGCGAAGCCGTGGAACCGGCCGTCCCCGACGAAGGCGCGCCCTACGCGACCCCCCATGATCTCGAGGCATGCATCGGTGTCGCGGTCGGCAGCCCGACGCGGTTCGGGAACATGGCCGCTCCGATGAAGTATTTCTGGGACAACACGTCGAGCCTCTGGTCACGCGGGACGCTCGTCGGGCGGCCGGTATCGGTGTTCACGTCGAGCACGAGCCTGCACGGTGGCCAGGAGTCGACACTGCTGTCCATGTACGTACCGTTCCTGCACCACGGCATGCTGATCGTGGGGCTGCCGTACACCGACCCGGACCTCTCCACGACCGGGAGCGGTGGCACGCCTTACGGTGCATCCCACTGGGCCGGTCCGAACAACGACCGCGCCGTGACCGACGAGGAACGCAGGCTCTGCGTCGCGCTCGGTGCCCGCCTCGCGCAGGTCGCGCTGAAGCTGGAGAAACCATGACCCAGGACGCCGCCCGCGCGCCGCGGCTGCTGATGCGCCGAAGCCGCGCGGGCGTGCTCGGCACCTTCTCGACACGCTTTCCCGGCTTCCCTGCCGGGTCCGCCGTCCCGTACGCCATCGATGCACGGGGCCGTCCGGTGTTGCTGATCAGCGATCTGGCCGCCCATACGCAGAACATTCGTGCCAACGCTCACACCAGCCTTGCCGTGCACCAGGACGATGTCGTGACCGACCCTCGTCTGTGTCTGTTCGGCGAGGCCATCCGGATCGACCCCGACGAGCCCGGTGCCGTGCGCTATCTCGCGCTCTTCCCCGATGCGGGGCAGTTCGCGAAGTTCGGCGATTTCGGCTTCTATCGTATCGAGCCGGTCGGGGTGCACTACATCGGCGGCTTCGGGGACATCCGCTGGTTCGACGCGGCCGCGTACGTTCTTCCGTCGACACCGCTCGAGGACCGTGAGGCCGACATCGTCGACCACATGAACGACGACCATTCGGCGGCACTGCACCGATACTGCATCCACGAGTTCGGCGTGGATGCGACGGACGTACGCATGCTGACCGTGGACGGCGACGGCTTCGACGTCCGGGCCGACGGCCGCCTGCTGCGGTTCGGATTCGACGAAACCGTGTCCGATGCGGACGCCGCGCGCCGGGAACTCGTCCGCCTCGCGCAGGAAAGTCGGAACGAATGATGAGAGCGGCCTACCTCGGAGCGGGTTCCAGCCTGCTGCTCCTGATCCTGTTGTGCCTTGCCTGGGAGACCGTCCTGGCACCGCTGAGACCCGGCGGCAGCTGGCTCATGCTCAAGACGTTGCCGTTGCTGGTACCGGTCTTCGGGGTGCTGCGCGAACGCCTCTACACGTTTCGGTGGACGAGCATGCTGTCCCTCGCCTACTTCACCGAGGGCGTGGTGCGAGCCTGGTCGGACGCGGGGCTGTCCCGAGCACTCGCCGTGACCGAGATCGTCCTGTCGGTGGTGCTGTTCGGGAGCTGTCTCGCGTACGTACGGTTGCGGCTGCGGGCGGCCGCCTGACGGTCCGCATGCCGGGAGCGCCAGTGACCGGGTACCGGGGACGATTCGCACCGACGCCGTCGGGGCCGCTGCATTTCGGCTCCATCGTGGCCGCCGCCGGCAGCTACGCGGACGCACTCGCGCAGGGCGGCGAGTGGCATCTGCGAATCGACGACCTCGACCCGCCTCGTGTCGCGACCGGCGCGACCGAGTCCATTCTGACCTGCCTCGAAGCGTTCGGTTTCGAATGGACGGGCCCGGTCGTCCACCAGAGCCGCCGCCGGGAAGCCTACGAGGACGCGCTCGCCTCGCTCCGGCGCCACGCACACACCTATCCCTGCACCTGCAGTCGTGCCGAGATCGCCGCCGCAGGCCTGGCGGGTCCCGAAGGTCCGCGCTATCCCGGCACATGCCGGACCGGCGTCTCGCATCCCGAGCGCCCGCGCGCGTGCCGGATCGAGGTGCCCGACGGCACCGTGACCGTGTGCGACCGGCTGCAGGGCGACTTCTCGCAGAATCTGGCCTCGACCGTGGGAGACTTCGTGCTGCGTCGCGCGGACGGCGTCTTCAGCTATCACCTCGCGTGCGTGGTCGACGACGCCGCGGCCGGATTCACGCACGTGGTGCGCGGGGCAGACCTTCTCGCATCCACGCCGCGCCAGATCTTCCTGGCGCACCTCCTGAACCTTCCCGACCCCGAATACCTCCACCTGCCGGTGGCCGTGAACGAACTGGGCGAGAAGCTATCGAAACAGTCTCGTGCAGGGGCGGTCGACCCGTGCAGTGCGTCGCGTGTCCTCGTCCGGGCGCTGAGTTTCCTCGGGCAACCCGTTCCCCGGGAACTGAGCGACCATGCGCCCGGGGACGTCTGGCGCTGGACCCGGGAGAACTGGTCCCGCGCACTGCTCCCGCACGTGAGGCAGAAGACGCCCGAGATCGCGGGTGGCCGTTGTCCGGACGGCACTCGTTAGACCTGCGCCCCGGAGACCATCATGTCCAGCAGAACGATCGGCCTGAGCGACGAAGTTCATCGCTACCTCCTAGACAACTCGGTCGCGGAAACGGAGCACCAGATCCGGCTGCGTGAAGAGACGGCCCGACTTCCCGAACACGGGATGCAGATCTCTCCGGAACAGGGCCAGTTCCTGAGACTCCTGCTTCGCCTGACCGGGGCACGGCAGTGCCTGGAGATCGGGACCTTCACGGGATACTCAACGCTCTGCATCGCGATGGCGATCCCGGAGGACGGGGTGGTCACGGCGTGCGACGTCAGCGAGGAGTGGACGTCGATCGCCTCCCGCCACTGGCGTGACGCCGGCGTTGCGCCGAAGATATTCCTGCGGATAGCCCCTGCCGCCCGGACGCTCGACGAACTCCTGCAGGCGAACCAGGCAGCGACGTACGATTTCGCCTTCATCGACGCCGACAAGGGCGGCTACCTGGACTACTACGAGCGGTGCCTTCAGCTGGTTCGACCGGGCGGACTCATTGCCATCGACAACACGCTCTGGAACGGCCGGCCGGCGGACGCGAGTGCCGCCGATCCGGAGACGGTCGCCATCCGTGCGTTCAACCGGCACGTGCGCGCCGACCCGCGCGTCGAGATTGCACTCGTGCCGATCGGGGACGGCCTCACCCTCGCCCGGAAAAAACCCTGACGCTTACATGGCCGCTCGCGCGTACCTGTCCCCGCCTGCAGCACCCCCTTGCGACCGTGATGCCGCCTGCATTTTTGTTGCGATGCACAAAATAATTCACCAGCCCTCTTGACTTGTCGTTTTCGGACCCTATACTGGTCTTTGTGCAATGCAGCAAAGCCAATGTCGCTCGGCTCAGTTGCACCGGGAACATTCCCCAACATCTGACAGGAGCAACTGCCATGTCCCTCAATACCCAGGATTTCGTCGCGCCCGCCAAGGCTCAGGTCGAGACGGCCATTCGTGCCGCCACCATTGCATCCGACACGGCCGCGCGTCTGTTCGAACTCAACACCAAGACGGCTCGTGCGACGTTCGACGAGCTCACCAGCACGGTACAGGCCCTCGCCAACGTGAAGGATCCCTCGGAGCTGCGTACGTTCGCCTCCAAGGCGATGAAGCCCGAATTCGAGAAGGGCCAGGCTTACGTTCGCGAAGTCTACGAGCAGCTCGCGAGCACCCAGGCGGAACTGGCGTCGCTGGTCGAAACTCAGGTCACGGAATTCAACAAGCAGATGGTCGTGACGATGGACGGACTCATGAAGTCCGCGCCTCCGGGATCCGAGGTTTTCGTGTCCGCGTTCAAGTCCGCGATGACGGGCGCCAACCAGGCCTACGAAGCCACGGTCAGCTCGCTTCGCGAAGTCGGCAAGAGCGTCTCCGCCGCGACCGCCACCTCGACGTCCGGCAAGCGCAAGGCCGCCTGAACCGGTCACGTTCCGGTCGAAAGTCAAAAGCCCTCGCAGAACTTCTGCGAGGGCTTTTTTTCGTCGGTCCGACGGTCGGGTCAGGACTGATTCGTTCCGTTGGGCGTCGTCTGGGTCGCCCCGAGCCCCGAGGCCTGGACACGATTTCCGCCGAGACGCTTCGCGTGGTAGAGCACCTCGTCCGCCGCCTTCAGAAGTTCGTCGTACTTCGTCATGCCGGGCCCCCGCTCCGCGACGCCGATGGATACCGACAGCGGAAAGCGCAGCGTACCCATGGTCATCGGCGAGCCGCAGACTGCCTGGCGTAGCCGGTCGGCGAGTCGCAGTGCGGGCGTCAGCGGCGTGTCCGGCGAAATCACGAGAAACTCCTCGCCACCGAGACGACAGATCACGTCCTCGGACCGCGCGGCCTTGCGCAGCGCGAGTGCGATCTGTCTCAGCACCTGGTCCCCGACTTCGTGACCGTGCGCGTCGTTGACCGCCTTGAACCGATCGATGTCGACCATCATGAGCGTGAAGGTTCTCTGGCTGCGCCTGGACGCCGCCCATTCCTGCTCGAGCCGCTCCATCGCGTAGCGCCGGTTGGGCAGCCCGGTCAGCGGATCGGTGAGGGCAGCCTGACGCAGGCGCCGATTGGCGACGGCGAGTTCCGTCGCGAACCGGCGCAGGCTCTGGGCATCCCGCATCGATTCCTGCTGCAGCCTGACCACCCGCTGTCCGGCCCGCAAACGCGCGAGCAGCACGCGCGGCGACACCGGCTTGGTCACGAAATCGTCGACGCCTGCCTCGAACGCCTCGACCAGGTTGTCCTCGTCCTCGCGGGCCGTGAGCAGCAGGAAATACATCTGCCGTCCCTCCTCGGTTTCCCGCAGTGCCCGGCAGAATCCGAGACCGTCCATCTCCGGCATGATCCAGTCACAAACGATCATCTGCGGCTGTTCACGCATCGCGACGCGGAGCGCCTCGTGCCCGTTGTTCGCCGTCGACACCTGATGGCCCTGGTCACTCAGCACGCGAGAAACGAGCGCCAGGATCGTCCGGTCGTCGTCGACCACGAGAATGCGCATCGCGTCCTCGGCTCGCGAGTTGAGCGGTATCACCTGCGCTGACTGCACACCGCCGTCCTGCGGCAGCGTGTTCCCCGGAACGGGCAGCGCGTGCACGGCATCCTTCGATGCCTGCAAGAGATTGTTGAACGCCGGAATGTCCGTCGTACGCACTTCGAGAATGGTTCCCCACTCCCGCCATTCGGCCACGACCTGATCGATGAGCAGGGCGAGGGCTTCGGAATCGAGTCCGATCCGGGCACCGTGGAAGATCAGGTCGGGGAGCATGTCCCGGCGTGCCGGGTCGTCCGCGCCGCAGTACAGACCGATGTTGCGGGCCAGATGGAGAAGGTGACACAGGGTCGCCTGACGGGAGCCTTCCGGATACTCGCCATCGTCCGGGTCCTCGTGGCACGCCACGGCATTCACGAACACGCGCGGCAGCATCCACTCCTCGAGGAGTGCCACCGTGAGCTCGAGGTGGTCGGTGTGTAGATGCTCGCGTTCCCGCTGTCGGAGCGAGCGGCCGTCCTCGGGACGGTCCAGAATGATCGCGCCGTAGCCGTCCGGGTAGAGGGTGGCGAGGGCGAGCGCTCCGATGTTCTGCAGCAGGCCGCACGTGAACGCTTCATCGGGCGGTGCCGACCTCGTACGCAGGCACAGGGTCTTCGAGGCGATCGCGGCCGCGAGCGAACCCGACCAGAACGCCCCGTAATCGAAGGCATTGCACGCACCGGCGCGGTGCTGCCCCATGATCGAGAAGCCGAGCGCCAGTTGCCGCACCGTCTTCAGGCCCAGCAGGCGAATCGCATCCTGTACGGCCGCGATCGGGCGACGCGGCCCCGACAGCGCGGAATTCGCGAACTTGATGAGTCGTCCCGACAGAGCAGGGTCGGCCTGGACGACACGGGCGATCTCGTCGAGTCCCACGTCGTCCTGGCGACTCAGCTCCATGATCCTCAGGGCCACTCCGGAAGGAGAAGGCAGTTTTCCGGTGGTCCTCAGTTCGTCGAAAGTACTCTTTTCCATCGATAACCGTCCGCGCGCGCCGGACGTCGTCCACGCGCTACTCGAGAAGTCCGAAGCCAGAACGCTCCGGTTGCGGAAGGGTTAACGGTCCGAGTCGTCGTGATCTTTAACGAAGGCGATCGCAGCGGACGGAATCCGTCGCGGGGACCGGGTATTCCGCTGGAATGACGTACGAAGGGTGGGCGCAGCGGAACCGGTCGAGTTCGCGTCGCGCCTGGTCGGGAGCACCCGAGAACCAGAGCCGTCGGATCCGCGCGAGCGCGGATCCCGGCGCCAGCCGGGACGACGCAGCCGGGTCTGCCGGGGACGGTGTTCGCAGGTACGGTCGGGACGGACGTTCCCTGGACGCTCGCTGCCGGTAGCTTCCGGCGATGACGGGATCCTGACGTGCGAGGGAAGCCCTGGCCGGCAACGAGGCCGGGCGAGCCTCGCGCGCGGGGTCCGACACCTGTTCGGCAAGGGACGGAATCGTGCCCTCCCCGGCCGGCTCCGAAACGTGCCTCGACACCAGCGACAGGAGGGCAAGGCCGGCCGCCAGTGCGACCACGGCGACCGGACCGACGTGACGGTGCCATGCCGCCGGAAGGACGGCCGCCAGCCACGCCCGGGTGCGACGCCGCGTCGCGTGGGTCATCGCATCCCCGCCGCCGTCCTGCCGCGCGGACGCCGAACCGGGCGACACGGTCCACGATGACGCTCGGGCAGGCGTCCGGTCCGTCGGGCGGCGCTCTCGTGCTCACGATCCGGCAGTGCAGCCATCACCTTCCCCCGAGATCGCAGCGCGGGAGTCGCCCGGAGCGAACCGCCTCCCGCCCGGCAGCCGGGCGTCCTGCCCGGGCGATCCGCGCGGCGCTAACCGGCCGGAATCGAATTCGCCCGGGATCGTGCGCACGCCGTACACGAGGCGTCACGAGCGGCCCCGCAGTGGCGCCAGGCGACGGACTGTCCTTGTCCCGTCGGCGGCCGTGGGTTCGGGCACGCCCGAAACCCTGGATCGCTTCCATGCGGACTGCGTCACTCGAGCGTCACCCCTTGAACCGGCACCCGCAAGACTCGACGGACCGGCGGGCGAACCACCTGCCCGAGCCTTCCGCCGACGACCTGTCTGCCGCGATCGGCCATGTCACATCAGACCGTTACGCACACGGGCCATCATAGGCGCGCGCTCGGAGCGTCGCCAGCCCCGGCGCACGCCATCCTGCGGGGACCGGGCGGTTGCGCAGCGAACCGGTCACGCGGACACCCACCCGGACGTCCGTGCGGCCCGGCATCTCCTCGAAGCCGGCCCCGCTCTCCCACCGGGCATTCGCGCCCTGCCCGCCGTCAGCCATGGCGCGCACGGCGAAGGACACGTCCTTGCCGTCCAGATCCGGATCAGAGACAAAAGTCTTTGCGAATGCGAACGATTCGCATTACGATCCACCCGAGCCAGCCAGACACAAATTCGAGTGGTGCCGGCACAGGTTCGCTCGCGCCGATGACCACCCGTCCGCCAATCCCATGAAAACGTAACGGAGACCGAAAGCCATCATGAAACGTCACACTGCCTGCGCGGCCCTGAATGTCGCGGCGACCCTCCTCGTTCCCGGAACCGCGCTCGCGGACGAGGGCATCTTCGGCTACACGCGAGGTGCCGAGACTCTGCCCCGAGGGTCCTGGGACCTCGAGCAGTGGTTCACGTCCCGCGACGACAAGGGCGTCGGCACGTATCACGCGCTCGACACGAAGACCGAGGTGGACTACGGCGTGACCGACCGGCTGCAGGTATCCGCCGCGCTGTTCGGGCTCGGCATCCGGACCGAAGGTGTCCGCATCGACGCGTACATTCCGAAGGACGAGAAGTACACGTTCCGCCCCGCAGGCATCGAGGGGGCCCTCAAGTACAACTACCTGAGTCCCGCGAAGGACGATGTCGGCCTGAGCCAGTACGTGTCCCTCACCTACTTCAACCGCGACGTCCACTCCGGGCAGGCCAAGGACTCGTACAGCTTCGAGACGATGCTCATCGTCCAGAAGTATTACCGGGAGGGCGAAGTCATCGTCGCCGGGAACCTGGGCCTCGAGGCGACCAGCGCGCGCCGCCACCCGATCGGCGGCCTGCCGCCCGACTTCGAATGGCCGACGCACCCGGAAATGGAAATCGAGGTGACCGCCGCGGCGGCCATCTCGTACCGGTTCGCGCCGAACTGGTTCATCGGCGCGGACGTCTTCTACCAGACCGAACACGAAACCGAGGTGGGGCAGGAACGCTGGTCGCTCCAGATCGGTCCGACCCTGCACTACGGCAGCCAGAAATGGTGGGCAAGCCTCACGTGGATGCCGCAGGTCCGGGGCGGCGGCACGTTCTACGCCGGCCAGACCTACGGCGATCTGCATCTGATCGAGAAGACCCGGGAAGAGGTCCGTCTCAAATTCGGCTACAACTTCTGAGGTATCGCATGCGTTCCCTTTCACCCCTCGCGCTGATTCCCGCCGCGATCGTCGCCCCGCACATGGCCTTCGCGACCGAGTACCTGACCGTCCCGCAGGCTCAGAAGGCACTGTTCCCCGATGCCGACCGTTTCGAGGACGTGACCGTCGCGCTGGACGCTGCGCAGATCGAGGCGATCGAGAAACTGAGCGGGATGCGGCAGCGGTGGAAGAAGCAGCCCGTGTGGCGCGCCGAGAAGGCCGGCACGACACTCGGCTGGTTCATCGTCGACAACGTCGTCGGCAAGCACGAGTTCATCACCTATGCGGCCGGCATCACGCAGGACGGACACGTCGCCGGGATCGAGATCCTCGTGTATCGCGAGACGCACGGCTACGAGATACGCAACGCGAACTGGCGCGATCAGTTCGACGGCAAGACCCTGTCCGACCCGTTCAAGCTCGACGTCGACATCGTCAACATCAGCGGGGCGACACTGTCCTGCCGGAACGTCACGGACGGCGTGAAACGCCTGCTCGCACTGCAGCAGGTCGTGCTCGCGAAGAAGTCCGTGGCCGACGGGAAGTAGCGGACCGCGGCGCCCGCCGCCCCGCATTGACCTGGATCGTGCGGAGCGATACAAGCTCCGCAGAGGCCGGCAGTGCGGCTGTCGATGCCCGTCCGGGCGGGCCGCACTGCCCCGAACGACCGAAACCGAACGAGGACCCCGCCCGTGCTGCTCACGACCGTTCAGGACAACATTCTCGTCATCACGCTGGACCGTGTCGCGAAACGCAACGCGGTCGACACGGCACTCGCGTGGGCTCTGGATGCCGCGCTCGCCCGGCTGGACCACGAGCCCGAGCTCCGCGTCGGCATCCTCACCGGAGGACCTTCCGTGTTCTCCGCCGGCACCGACCTCCACGAACCGGCGAGTCCCGCCACGCCCGACGGGGGCGAATACGGTCTCGTGCGACGCGTGCGGCGCAAGCCGCTCATCGCGGCCGTGGAAGGTCTCGCGCTGGGAGGAGGATTCGAGATCGTGCTGGCCTGCGATCTCGTGGTCGCGGCGCAGGGCGCGCAGTTCGGACTGCCCGAGGTCGCACGCGGAGTCGTCGCGAACTGCGGGGCGTTCTTCCGGACGCACGAGAAGCTGTCACCGACCATCGCGATGGAGATGCTGCTGACGGGCGACCGGATCACCGCAGCGCGTGCGCGCGAGCTGGGGCTCGTGAATGCAGTGGTGCCGGACGGGGGAGCGCTGGAAGCGGCGGTTGCGCTTGCCGCGCGCATCGCGCGCCACAGCCCGGCCGCGATCGCCGCCACCCTGCGCGGCGTGCGCGAGGCGCGCGCGACGATCGAGACGGATGGCTGGAAGGCGACGGCCGCGGCGGCCGCCGAAGCCGCCGCATCGCCCGATCGCGACGAGGGCATTCGCGCGTTCTTCGAGAAGCGCGCGCCGCGGTGGCATCCGCTCCGCAAGGCCTGAACGGACACGTGAGCCCTCCCGATATCTGCGGATCGCACAGTCCCCGCTGACTCCTGCGCGGGCAGCCCGCCCTCAGACGACCGGCGCCATGCCTCCGTCCACGTTGATCGCGGTGCCCGTGATGTACGACGCCGCGTCCGACGCGAGGAAGCACGCGATGTTCGCGAACTCCTCTGCCTCGCCGATCCTGCCCATCGGCACGCGCAGGTCCCGCACCCGACTCCGGATGTATTCGTCCAGCGGCTGCCCGCCACCCGCCGAACGATGAACCTCGACGATCTGTTCGCTGCGGATCAGGCCGACGAGCAGTGCGTTCACGAGCACGTTGTGCGGCGCGCCCTCCCCGGCAAGCACCTTGGTGAGGGCGAGCTGTGCCGCTCGCGTGACCGACGTCGGTGCCGAGCCCGCGACGGGTGTCTTCGAGAACGTGTTCAGCACGTTGACCACGCGCCCCCAGCGGCGCTCGACCATCGACGACCAGACGAGGCGCGTCAGACGCACGGACGCCATGAGCTTCAGCTGGAGATCGGCCTCCCACATCGCGTCGGTGATGTCCGGGAACGGGGCCAGCGCGCGATGTCCGGCGTTGTTGATCAGGATGTCGATCGGGCCCAGAGCGGCCACGACGGTCTCGTGCGCGGCCCTGATCTGGTCCGGAGAGGTCACGTCGGCCCGCACGGACACGACCGTCCCGCCGTCGGCGACGGACCGGATGCGTGACTCGGCCTCGGCGAGCCCGGCCGGATCCCGCGCGAGGATCGCGACACTCGCGCCGCTTTCCGCGAGGCGCGTCGCCGTCGCGAGGCCGAGCCCCTTGCTGCCCCCGGTCACGAGGGCCGTCCTGCCCGAAAGATCGATCTTCATCGCCCGTCTCCTCCTCCTCCACCGTCGCGGCCGTGCTGCGCGCGCCCGCGCCGCGCGATCGCGTGCCGGCGCGCCTCGATGTCGCCGGCACTCACCGTCGCCGCGAACGTCCGCGAACGCTCCTTCTCGAGCACGAGTCCTTCCGCGAGCGTGCGGTCGAACCCGTCGTCGATGAGCCGCTTGTAGCCCGCGAGCATCTCCGGCAGCGCACCGAGCATGTCCATCGCGAGCGCGAGGCTGACCGGCATGAGTTCGTCCGGCGGCACGACGCGGTTGACGAGGCCCCACGCCTCGGCTGTATCCGCCCTCAGGAAGTTGCCCGTGAACGAGAGCTCCTTGGCCCGGTGCGGGCCGATCAGCCGGGGCAGGCGCTGCGAGAGCCCCCAGCCCGGCAGCACGCCGACGCGCGCGTGCGTGTCCGCGAACGCGGCACTCCGCGATGCGATCAGCAGGTCGCACGCAAGGGCCAGTTCGAATCCGCCCGTGATCGCCGGTCCGTTGATCGCGCCGATCACGGGCCAGGGGAAACGTCGGATCGCCGAGACCGGATCGGCCGCTGCGTCGGGCACGACGGCACTCGCCGGATCCGGCGACGACCCGAGTTCCTTCAGGTCGACGCCCGCGCAGAACGCCGTCCCCGCACCCGTCAGCACGACGACCCGCACGCTGTCTTCCCGCGCGAGCATCTCGAACGTGGAGACGAGATCCCGACGCAACGCGCGCGAGAGCGCGTTCTTCACACGGGGACGGTTCAGCGTGACGACGGCGCACCCCGCCACGGGACGCTCCACGAGCACGAGCGGTTCGTCGATCATGTCGTCAGTCCTCGCGCCGATTCGACGTTCCAGCGCCACGCGCGGCTCGGCCCTGGCCGAATTTCGGTGCGCGCTTCTCGAGAAACGCGGCAACGCCTTCCTCGAAGTCCTCCCCCTGCGTGCAGAGCACCTGGTTGCGATCCTCCAGTGCGATCACGGCCTCGAGGGACGAGGCGTCGATGGCGAG
Source organism: Betaproteobacteria bacterium (assembly GCA_016125475.1). Classification (GTDB taxonomy): domain Bacteria; phylum Pseudomonadota; class Gammaproteobacteria; order Burkholderiales. Next base: position 128,853 of record WGLR01000003.1, on the reverse strand, counting down.
GCCCAGCGCTTCCTTCGTGAGGCGAAGGCCGAGCGGCGTGGCCCGAAGCATGTCGGCCGCGAGACCGCGCGCCTCGTCGGCGAGCTCGTCGAGCGTGCCCACCCGGCTCACGAGCCCGACCGCCTGCGCACGCTGGGCGTCCATGAAGCGGCCCGTCAGCAGGTACTCGGCCGCCACCGACGCGCCGACCATGCGCGGCAGGAAATAGCTCACGCCCACGTCGCACGCCCCGAGTCCGAGACGGATGAACGACGCGTTCATCCGGACATCGGGCGTCGCGAGCCGGATGTCCGACGCCAGCGCGAGCGCGAAGCCGCCACCGCTGGCGGCGCCCTGAACGATGCTCACGATCGGCTGCGGGCACCGGCGCATCGCGATCATGATGTCGCACACGCTCTTCTGGAACGCGAGCATCTCGCTCACGCCCTTCCTCGCCCCGCCCGCCTGCAGGTCCTTCAGGTCCAGCCCCGCGCAGAATGCCCGCCCCGCGCCGCGCAGGATCACGACACGCACGGACGAATCAGCGCCGAGACCGCCGAAGAAGTCGTTCAGCTCGGTGATCCGCCGCGCGTTCAGCGCATTCAGCCTGTCCGGCCGGTTCAGCGTGACGGCCGCGACGCCGCCTTCGACCTCGACGGAAAGGTGTTCGTATGCCACGGACTTCTCCGGAGTCAGAGCGCGCGCGAAATCACTTCCTTCATGATCTCGTTCGTGCCGCCGTAGATGCGCTGGACGCGCGCATCGGCATACATGCGCGCGACGAGGTACTCGTTCATGTAGCCATAGCCCCCGTGGAGCTGCACGCACTCGTCGATGACCTTGCACTGCTGCTCGGATGCCCAGAGCTTGACCATCGAGGCCGTCGCGGTGTCGAGCGTTCCGGCCACGAGTTCCGCGACGCAGCGGTCGACGAACGTGCGCCCCACCTTCGTCACCGTCGCGATCTCGGCAAGCCGGAATTTCGTGTTCTGGAACTCGGCGACCGGCCGGCCGAAGGCCGTGCGACTCCGCACGTAGTCGAGCGTCGCCTCGTACGCGCCCTCCATCGCCGCGACCGCGAGCACGCCGATGATCGTGCGCTCGTAGGGCAGGTCGGACATGAGCTGCGCGAATCCGCGCCCCGCCTCGCCGCCGAGCAGGTTCTCGGCGGGGACGGTCACGTCGTCGAAGAAGAGTTCGGAAGTGTCCTGCGCCTTCAGCCCGATCTTGTCGAGCACGCGCCCGACACGGTAGCCGGCGGCGCCCTCCGTCTCCACGATCAGGATGGACGTGCCGCGCGCACCCTGCGCCGGGTCGGTCTTCGCGACGACGAGCACGAGCCCGGCGAGAAAGCCGTTGCTGATGAACGTCTTCGACCCGTTGATCACGTAATGGTCACCCCGTCGTTCGGCGCGCGTGCGGATGCCCTGCAGGTCGGAGCCGGCGCCCGGCTCGGTCATCGCGATCGCGCCCACGAGTTCGCCACGCGCCAGACGCGGCAGATAGCTGCGCTTCTGGGCCTCCGTCCCGTGATTGAGCAGGTAATGCGCGACGATGCTGTGCACCGACGGGCTCATGCCCGTCAGGCCCCGTCGTGCCATCTGGTCGTAGAAGACTGCCTCGTGCCGGAAGTCGCCGCCCCCTCCGCCCCAGGCCTCGGGAATGTCGGAACAGAGCAGCCCGAGTTCGCCGGCGCGACGCCAGAGTGCATGACCGACGTGGCCCCGCGCGCGGGCAGCCTCGTCGTCGGGAAGCATCTCGGACTCGATGAAACGGGACACCGTGTCCCGGTAGGTTTCGAGTTCCCCGTTCATCCAGGCGGGGCGGAAGTCGATCGGCATGTCGGCGTGATGGCGGGTTCGGTCGTGACCGGTCGCCCGGTCGGGCCCCTATCTTGCCGCAAATGTTCGCGCACGTCGGCCCCGATCGTCGCTGGAGCATCGCGGCCGGCACGCCATCGAAGCAAGTGTGCGCCGCAGCAAGAGCCGGGAACCCCGGCGGCCGCACTGATGCTGCACGGCGTCGATTTGCTCCGGCGAGTCCTGCGTGACAGTATCCGCCGGTCACGGAAGGCAATCGATGCGGGGCTCACGAACATGGATCTGCGCGACGTATCCCTGGACGACAAGTATGCGGACACCGGCAAGCCCGCGCTCATCAGCGGCCCGCAGGCGGTCGTGCGGCTGCTGCTCACCCAGCGCCGCCGGGACGTGGCCGCGGGGCTGAACACCGCCGGCTTCGTGAGCGGATACCGGGGCTCACCGCTCGGTTACGTCGACCAGACCCTCTGGGAAGCCGGGAAGTGGCTCGACGAGAACCGGATCGTGTTCCAACCCGGCATCAACGAGGACCTGGCTGCCACCGCGATCTGGGGCACGCAGCAGATCGGGATCGCGAAGGATGCGACCGTGGATGGCGTCTTCGGGCTATGGTATGGCAAGGGCCCGGGCGTGGACCGTTCCGGCGACCCGCTCAAGCACGGCAACGTCACGGGCTGCCACCCCAGGGGCGGCGTGCTCGTGCTGCTCGGTGACGACCATCCCGGCAAGTCCTCGACGGTCGCGCACCACAGCGAGCAGGCGATGGTCGCGCATCAGATGCCCGTGATCTATCCGGCCGGAGTGGCCGAGTTCGTGAAGTTCGGTCTCATGGGGTGGGCACTGTCGCGCTATGCAGGATGCTGGACGGCGCTGAAGTGCGTGAACGAGACGATCGAGCAGACCGCCACGGTTCCCGGCGAGGAAAACCTCCAGATCGCGACACCACCCTACGGGGATCTGCCGCCGGAGGGCCTGCACTACCGCGGCGTCTACGCGCCCGCGCGGGACGAGATGATCCACAAGCGCTGGCGCATCCCGCTCGTGAAGAAGTTCTGGCGCGCGAACCGCATGGACCGCAGCGAGTTCGGTGTCGAGCGACCGAAACTCGGCATCGTGACCGCTGGCAAGGCCTACGGTGACGTGATGCAGGCCCTCAATCACCTCGGCATCGACGGCACGCGTGCCCGGCAGCTCGGCGTCGACGTCTACAAGGTCGGCATGATCTGGCCGCTCGAGCCCGAGGGCCTGCGCGAGTTCGCGCAGGGGTGCGGCGAGCTCTTCTTCGTCGAGGAGAAGTCGGCGTTCATGGAGCCCCAGGCCGCCGCGATCTTCTACAACGACGAGCACCGTCCCCGGATCACCGGCAAGACGGACGAAGCCGGCGAGTCCCTGTTGCCGTCGGACCTGCTGCTGGAACCGATCCCCGTCGCACTCGCGATCGGCGGCCGCCTGAAGCGAAGCGGCCTCGCCGACGACGACATCGAACGACGCCTGGCCGCCGCGGAGTCCACCCGTCAGGCGCTGCAGCCGGTCCCCGACGCCTCGCCGAAGCGCCTGCCCTTCTTCTGTTCGGGCTGTCCGCACAACACCTCCACGAACGTGCCCGACGGCAGTCTCGCGATCGCCGGCATCGGCTGCCACGGCATGGCCATGTGGGCAAAACCCGGCACGACGCTGCTCGGCACGCAGATGGGCGGCGAAGGCGTGACCTGGGCCGCGATGCAGCACTTCGTGTCGCGCGGGCACATATTCCAGAACATCGGCGACGGCACCTACTATCACTCGGGGCTTCTCGCGATCCGGCAGGCCATCGCCTCGCGCGCGAACATCACCTACAAGATCCTCTTCAACGATGCGATCGCGATGACGGGCGGGCAACCCGTCGAGGGTCCCCTGAGTCCCGACCTGATCGCGCAGCAGGTGCTCGCCGAGGGCGCACGGCGCGTCGTCGTGGTGGCCGAGGACCCGTCGGTCTTCGACGGCGGGTCGCTGCCTGCCGAGGTACCCGTCCGGCCGCGCGAGGACCTCGACGCCGTTCAGCGCGAACTGCGCGACGTCGCAGGGTGCACCGTCCTGATCTACGTGCAGACCTGCGCCGCCGAGAAGCGCAGGCGCCGCAAGCGCAGACTCCTGGCCGATCCACCCGTCCGGATGATCATCAACGACGCGGTGTGCGAGGGCTGCGGCGACTGTTCCGCGCAGTCCGGCTGCGTGTCGATCGAGCCGTTCGAGACACCACTCGGACGCAAGCGCCGCATCAATCAGTCGAGCTGCAACAAGGACTACAGCTGCGCGAAGGGCTTCTGCCCCTCGTTCGTGACGGTCGAGGGCGTGCAGATGCGCCGCCGCGGACGCGCGACGATAGACGAGGCCGTCTTCGCGGCGCTGCCCCGGCCACCGGCGACGAGCGTGGCACCGCCGGGCACGGGCGTCATGCTCGCCGGCATCGGTGGCACCGGCGTCGTGACCGTCGGTGCGGTGCTCTCGATGGCCGCGCACATGCAGGGCCTGCAGGCGTCCGTGTACGACATGACCGGCATGTCCCAGAAGAACGGCGCGGTCCTGAGCCACCTCCGCATCACGGACGGATCGACGCCCATCTCCACGCAGACGGTCGGCCTCGGCGAAGCACGGCTCGTGATCGCGTTCGATCTGGTCGCGGCCCTTTCGGACGAAGCGTTCCGCACCATGTCGCCCGAGACCCGGGTGCTCGCCAACGATCGCGTGCAGATCACGCCCGCGTTCAACTTCAACCCCGACGAGAAGATCGACACGGGCTTCATCTCGCGCAAGATCCGCGCGCGCGTGGGTGACGGCAACGTCGCCCACGTCGATGCGACCGGTACGGCGACTGCGCTGTGCGGTGACGCGATCGGCACGAACTTCTTCATGGTCGGCATCGCGCTGCAGAAGTGCTGGCTGCCGCTCGAACTCGAGGCCGTCGAACGTGCCGTGACGCTGAACGGCGTGCAGGTAGACTTCAACCTGAACGCGATCCGGCTCGGCCGCCTCTGGGCCCACGACCCCGCGACGATCGACGGACTCCTGCGCGACAACGGATACGTGCCCGTCGCGGCCCCGCCGCCCACCCTCGAAGACCTCGTCTCGGATCGTGCCGCCCGGCTCACGGATTACCAGAACGCCGCGTATTCCGCGCGCTACCTCGAGACCCTCCGCAAGGTACGCGACGCGGAATCGCGCATGACACCGGGACGGACGGAGCTCTCGGACGCCGCGGCCCGGGCGCTCTACCGGCTCATGGCGTACAAGGACGAATACGAGGTCGCGCGGCTGCATGCCGATCCCGCGTTCGCGGCGTCGATCGCGGCACAGTTCGAGGGCACGCCGAAGCTCAGGTTCCATCTCGCCCCGCCGCTCTTCGCGAAACGCGACCCGGTCACCGGACATCTCGTGAAGCAGCAGTTCGGCGCGTGGATGCTGCCCGCGTTCCGGCTGCTCGCGCGTCTGCGTTTCCTGCGCGGGACGGCATTCGACATCTTCGGCCGCACCGCGGAGCGCCGCATGGAGCGCGGCCTCGTCGAGCGTTACGAAGCCTTGCTCGCCGACATCGCGCGAGACCTCCGCCCGGACAACCACGCGGCGGCCGTCGCACTCGCGAGCGCCGCGCTGGACATCCGCGGTTTCGGTCACGTGAAGGAGGCATCGGTCGAACGCGTGCGCCGCGCGGAGGAATCGCTCCGGGCAGAGTTCGCCACGCCCCCGCACGGCAAGGCGCCCCGGGCCGTCACCGAAGGTCGGCCCGCACGGGCGACCGCCTGAGGGGGTAGAGTTACCCTTTCGAGGATTCCGGCGCCGGCCCGGCGTCAGGCGTTCCATCGAGACAAGAGGCAACCGCATCCGCCTGCAGGCGGAGACGACTATCAGACGAAACAAGGGAGGCAGTCATGGCGCTGGACCTGCTCATTCGCGGTGGCACGATCGTCGACGGCTCCGGGGACGCCCGCTACACGGCCGACGTCGGCATCGCGAACGGCCGCATCGTCGACATCGGCCGGATCACCGGCCGCGCACACCGGAAGCTCGATGCGCGCGGACTCGTGGTGTCACCGGGATTCATCGATGGCCACACCCACATGGACGCACAGGTCATGTGGGATGCCCAGGGCACCTGCTCCAACTGGCACGGTGTCACGTCCGTCGTCATGAGCAACTGCGGCTTCACGCTCGCACCGTGCAGGGCGGCGGACCGGCAGTGGTACGCGAACAGCCTGTCCTACGTCGAGGACATCTCCACGGCCGCGATGGCCGCCGGCATCGACTGGACCTGGGAGAGCTTCCCCGAGTACCTCGCCGCCGTGGAACGTCGACCGAAGGCAATGAACTACGGCATGTACATCGGCCACTCGGGCGTGCGCATGTACGTGATGGGAGAACGCGCACTGACCGACACGGCGACCGACGACGAGATCCAGCAGATGGCGGCGATCGTGCAGGACGGGCTGCGTGCGGGCGCGCTCGGCTTCTCGTCCTCGCGCACGCACACGCACACGACCCCCGACGGCACACCCGTCGCGAGCCGGATCGCGGGCTGGGACGAGATCGAGGCCATCCTCGCCGCCATGGCGGATGTCGACGCGGGCATCTTCCAGACGGGGCCGGACATCCTCACGAGCACGGCCAACCGCGGTTTCCTCGAACGCATGCGCTACTTCGCGCTCACGTACCGCCGCCCGATCATGTTCGGTCTCGTGTCGACGCGTCAGGGGGACGATCCCTGCTCCTGGCAGGATCAGGCCGAGGTCATCGACGAGACGAACGCAGCCGGCGGACGCATGTTCGGTCAGGGAACGACGCGCTCGATCAACGCGATCTTCTCGCTCAGGTCCTACCTGCCCTTCGACGTGCTGCCCGCGTGGCAGGCCATCCGGGCACTTCCCCTCGACGAGCAGAAGAGGCGCCTGCGCGATCCGGACACCCGTCGCGAACTCGTCGCGGCCGAGGCCTCCATGAAGCCGAGGGACAACAGGATGCAGGGCGGCGGTGCCGCGACGACCGACCCGCGCCAGCCGGACTACGCGAACCTCTACGCGATGAAGGGCGTCGACTGGGACGACCCGACCATCGAGGAACTCGCGCGTGCGCGAGGACAGCACCCGGTCGAGGTCATGATCGATCTCTCCCTCGAGAACGACAACCAGATCTACGTGCAGCCGATCGTGAACGAGTCCCCCGACGACATCCTCGGCATGCTCCGGCACGAATCGACGCTCGCGACGTTCTCGGACTCCGGCGCGCACGTCTGCCAGGAGATGGGGTCGTCGCTGCAGACGCACCTGCTCCACTACTGGGTGCGCAGGCGAGGAGCGTTCACGCTCGAAGAAGCCGTCAAGAAGCTCACGCACGACAACGCGCAGGCCTTCGAGCTTGCCGAACGCGGCCTCGTGAAGGAAGGCTACAAGGCCGACCTGCTGCTCTTCGACGAGGCGACGATCCGGCCGTGCCTGCCGACGGTGGAGACCGACCTGCCGGGCGGCGCGCGTCGGCTCGTGCAGAAGGCCGAAGGCATCCGCGCGACGATCGTGAACGGGAAAGTCACGCTCGAGAATGGCGAACCGACCGGAGAGATGCCGGGTGAAGTGATGAAGGGGTCGGCAGCTTCCTGACGGTTCGTGCAGGGCGCACCGGCACGTCGTGGCGGAGTCGTCGACGACGTTTCGGTGCGTGGTACGCACCCTACGAGGTACCACGAGCAAACCCGCCGTAGGGTGCGTACCACGCACCGAAACGTCATTCAGGATCGCATCCCGACGAAGCCTCCTGGGGTGCGTACCACGCACCGCGCGACGACTCCGGCGCTCCGCTACTCCCTCATCGCGCTCGTCGCGTTATGATCCGGTCAAAGCTTCGGGTCCGCCATGCCGGGCACCGGGCACGGACACGCAAATCACCGGGAGGGGTCAGGAATGCTCAAGCGCATCATTCTGCTGTGCTCGCTCGCGCTCGCCGCCGTCGCACCCGCGATGGCTGCCAAGGCGCCGATCAAGATCGGGGCGATCCTGCCCCTGACGGGATCCGGGGCCTCCTACGGCGTCTGGATGAAAGGCGGCGTCGAGATCGCGGCCGAGGAAATCAACGCGGCGGGTGGCATCGACGGCCACAAGCTCGAGGTCATCTACGAGGATCACGCCGCGGACGCGTCCAAGGCGGTCAACGCGATGCGGCGGCTCGTGCAGGTCGAGAACGTGCCGTTCGTGCTCACCTCCTATTCCGCGATCACGCTCGCCGTGCAGCCGATCGGCGTCCAGAACAAGGTCGTGATGATGAACGGAGGCGGACAGTCGGACCACCTCGCGAACAAGCCCTACCTCTACAACAACATTCCCGTCGTCTCGACCGAGGTCGCACCGTTGTGCGACTGGCTCGTGAAGGGGAAGCACTTCAGGTCGGCCGTGATGATCGTCGCGAACGACGAGGCAGGTCGCAACGCCGCCAAGTCGTTCCGTGAGCGGTTCCAGGCAGACGGCGGCCGCGTGCTCGGCGAGGAGTTCGTCGCGCTCGACGGCAACGACTTCCGCGCCCAGCTAGCGAAGCTGAAGGCGAGGGGCGGTGACGTGCTGTTCATCTCTTCCTACGGCCGTAACGTCGCGATCATCGCGAACCAGGCGCGCGAGATCGGCATGCGCACGCCGATGGCCGCGACGTCCTGGGTGCTCATCCCGGAGGTCGAGAGCGCGAAGGGTGCGCAGGGCATGATCGTGACCCACCTGCCCTTCGACGCGTCGTCGACGTTCGCGAAGAAGTTCAAGGAACGCTACGGCACGGACGCCGGCTTCTTCGCGGTGCAGTACTACAACGCGACGAAGATCTTCGCGACCGCCGCGGAGGCCGCGATGAAGAAGCACGGCGGGAAGCTCGACGGGCCCGGCATCCGGGACGCGATCGAATCGATCCGCGCGTTCGACACCATTTCGGGCAGGCTCGTGTTCCAGCCCGATCACGCCGCGCTCATGGACATCGAGGTCGGCGAACTGAAGGACGGCAGGTTCCAGCCGGAGAAGCTCATCAAGGCGGAACACTGACCGGGACGGTCGAGGAATGGACCTCCTCCTGCAGCTGCTCGCGACAGGCATCGTCGTCGGGAGCCTCTACGCGCTCTGCGCGCTCGGCTGGAGCCTGATCTACGGCACGACGCTCCACTTCCACGTGGCGCACGGTGCGGTGTTCTCCCTGGCTGCCTACTTCGCCTACGTCGGCCAGAAGCTCCTGCACCTGCCGCTCTTCGTCGCGGTGATCCTCGCGATCCTGGCCTCGGCAGGCATCGGTCTGCTCATCGATCTCCTCCTCTACCAGCAGCTCGAGCGGCGCGGTGCGCTGCGCACCAGCCTGTTCATCGCGTCGCTGGGCCTGCTGATCGTGACGGAGAACGTGCTCGCGATCATCTTCACGCCCGATCCGATGCAGATGGACATCGGCGTTCTGAACACGTCCCTGATCATCGGCCCCGTGTTCCTCACGTATCTGCACGTGCTCACGGTGGCACTCGCGATCCTGTGCTTTGCGGCGCTCATGCTCTTCCTGAAGCGGACCCGCTGGGGGCAGGCCATCCGCGCCGTCGCGAGTTCGCCGGAAATGGCGCGCACGGTCGGCGTCGACCTGAAGCGCGTGCACCTGCTCACGTACGCCGTCGGCTCCGCGCTCGCGGCACCGGCTGGCATTCTCGTCGCGATGGACGTGGGCGCGGAGCCGTTCCGCGGCACGCGCTTCGTGCTGCTCGCGTCGGTCGGCGTGATCATGGGCGGCATCGGTTCGATCCCGGGCGCGCTGCTCGGAGGCCTGTTCCTCGGGCTGCTCGAGAACGTCGGAATCTGGCAGTTGCCGTCGGAGTGGCAGACGGCGATCAGCTTCGGCGTGTTCCTGCTCTTCATCGTGCTCCGGCCGCGCGGTTTCTTCGGCCGCCGTGTCCAGTCAGCGGAAATCTAGCCCCCCATGGCCGCCTACCTCGCGCACTACCTCGTCATGGTGAGCATCTACACGATCCTCGCCGTGTCGCTGAACCTCCTCATCGGCTACGCCGGCATCTTCTCGCTCGCGCACGCCGCGATCTACGGCATCGGTGCCTATGCCTCGGCCCTCGTGGCGCTGAAACTCGGGCTCGGGTTCTGGGGCGGCCTGGTCATCGCGGGCGTCGCAGGCGCGGTCGCCTCTGCACTCGTGGCGATTCCGTCGCTGCGCGTGGCGGGGGACTACTACATCGTCGCATCGTTCGGCCTGCAGACCGTCATCCTGACCGTGTTCGTCAACTGGACGGACCTCACGAACGGCCCGGCCGGTCTGCCCGGCATCCCGCGCCCGAGCGTGTTCGGCTACCTGATCGACAACCCGTTCAAGTACGTCGTGCTCGCGGCCACGATCGCCGCCCTGACGTACGCAATCTGTCACCGGCTCATGAACTCGGCGTTCGGACGCACGCTGCGCGCGATCCGGGACGACGAGATCGCCGCGGCCGCGACGGGGAAGAACGTGATCGGCTTCAAGGTGATGATCGTGAGCATCTCGTCGGCGCTCGGTGCGCTCGGCGGCAGCCTTTACGCGCACTACATCACCTACATCAACCCGACGAGCTTCAGCCTCGAAGAGTCGATCTTCATCACGTCGCTCGTGATCCTCGGCGGCACGGAACGGCTCGCCGGGCCGATGGTGGGCGCGTTCGTGCTGCTCGCGATTCCGGAGGCGCTCAAGTTCCTCGCGATTCCGGACGCGGTCGCGGCACCGATGCGGCAGATCATCTACGGCGGCCTGCTGATCCTCTTCATGTTCGTGCGTCCGGAGGGCATCCTCGGCCGCGCGCGGCCGCGGTCGAACGCATGACAGCCAGCGCGACCGAGCCGATCCTGTCGCTGCGCGACGTCTCGAAGGCATTCGGCGGCATCCAGGCCGTCGACACGTGCACGTTCGACGTCCGGCCCGGACGCATCACGGGCCTGATCGGGCCGAACGGCGCCGGCAAGACGACGATCTTCAACCTGATCACGGGATTCCTGCGCGCGGACACCGGCACCATCCGCTACAAGGGTGCGGACATCGTGGGCCGCTCGCCGCACCGCGTCGAGTCGCTCGGTGTCGTCCGGACATTCCAGCACCTGCGGCTCTGGGGAAAGATGACGGTGCTCGAGAACGTGCTGGTCGGATGCCCGACGCCAGTCGGCGAGAACGTGCTGACACTCTTCCTGCGGCCGGGGCGCGTACGCGCGGAAGAAGCCGCCGCGCGCGAGCGCGCAATGGAAGCGCTCGACTTCTTCGGTCTCGCGGGCCGCGCGCACGAGCTAGCCGAAGACCTCGCCTACCCGGAGCAGAAGCTGCTCTCGATGGCCCGGATGTACGCGACGGAGGCCGACCTCCTGCTGCTCGACGAACCCACGTCAGGCCTGGACGCCGACTCGCTCTCGCGCATCGTGCCGATCGTGCGCAAGCTCGTCGAGCGCGGCAAGACGGTCCTGCTCATCGAGCACAACATGGAACTGATCTCCCAGCTTTCCGACGACGTCGTGTTCCTGCACCAGGGCCACGTCCTCGCGAGCGGCAAGCCCGCCGACATCACGCGCGATCCGGCGCTCACGGAAATCTACTTCGGGGTCTGAACGTGACGCGAGACGACCTTTCCGGACCGCTCCCCCACTGAGGACGATACGTGGCACTGCTCGAAGTCGAATCGCTGGAAGCCGGCTACGGCAAGAAGACCGTGTTGCAGGGAGTCTCGCTGCGCGTGGACGAGGGCGAGATCGTCTCGCTCCTCGGCCACAACGGCGCCGGGAAATCCACCACCCTCAAGACCATCCTCGGTCTCCTGCCTGCCCGCGGCGGGCGCGTTCGCTTCGCGGGCGAGCCGTGGGCGAGCGGCAACCCGGTTGGCAACGTCCGGCGCGGCATCGCACTCGTGCCGCAGGGGCGCGGGTGCTTTCCCGACCTGTCCGTGCACGAGAACCTCATGCTCGGCGCGTACACGCGCGTCGACCGCGCCGAGATCTCGCGCCGCCTGGACGAGATCTTCGAACTGTTCCCGATCCTCGCGGAACGCCGGAGTCAGCGCGCGGGAACGATGTCGGGCGGACAGCAGCAGATGGTCGCGGTCGGGACCGCACTCATGCAGCATCCTCGACTCATGATGCTCGACGAACCGTCCATCGGTCTCGCGCCCGTGCTCGTGCAGCGTGTGCTCGAGACGGCCGTGAAGGTGAACCGGCGTTTCGGCACGGCAATCCTGCTCGTCGAGCAGAACATCCGCACCGCGCTCGAGATCTCGCAGCGCGCTTACGTCATGAAGTCCGGGGCGGTCGTGCTCGAGAAGCCGGCGGCGGAACTGCTCGCCTCGCAGGACTCCTGGTGGGCGCTGTATTGAGTGGCGTCACGCGATCGCGTGAGCGGGGGGTGGCAGGAGCGAACGAGGCGGGCCATTCGCCGACGCCCCCACCCTGACCTTCCCCCGCAAGCGTGGGAGGGGATTCGCGGTCGACAGCGCATCGCACACTCCTCCTGCGCAGCGGGGGGAGCAACTGTGTTCACGCCTCCCCCTCCCCAGCCCTCCCCCGCGAGCGAGGGAGGGAGAGAACACAAGGAACCTGTGCAGACTCCTCCCTCCGCGAGAGCGGGGGGAGGAGGTTGGGAGGAGGCACACGCACTTGCGCCGTGCCCCGCCGGCACGCAACCGCCTGCTCGCATCCGACGGGCCCCGTCGTCTGAAAGCGCATGCCCGTCAGTGCCGCGACGCGAGTGCCCTGCCCACGTTCGACGACCGATACCGCCGCCACCACGGCAGCGCACCGATCAGGGCAATCCCCGCGGCGAACGAAGCCCAGGTTCCCGGCTCCGGCACCGCGAGCACCTCGAACCCCTGCCCGTTCGGAATCGGCATCGAATCGACACCGACCACCACCTGGGGATCGAATGCCACCGGCCCGACGGGTGCAGCGTCCTCCACGCGGAAGCGCAGCGTGGCGAGCACCGTGTCATCGGTGAACGTCTTCCCGGTCAGGTAGAAGAACGAGCACGACGAGCCGAAACACAGCCCGCTGCCGCCATCGGTCAGCGCATTCGTCGTGTCCAGCGAGAGGAAGTCCAGGACGCCCGCAACGTCCGTGGGATCCGGTGTGATGTCGATCCCTTCCAGGAACGTGCCCGCGCGTGCGTTGATCGTGAGGTTCACCTCGTCGCCATGGAATCCTTTCGGATGCCCGCCGTAGAACACCTCCGCGCCGGCGTCGACCGCCATCGCCCCGAGCGTCCAGAGGACACCCACCGTGCATACCGTCTTCATCGTACGGCCCATCGTCTTCGCACCTCCTGCAAGAAAACCTCGCCGGGTTCGTCCGTCGTCTCCGTGACGGCGCCCCCCGGCGGGATCCGATCCGAGACCAGTCTGCGTCTCGCCCCCGTTCAATCCTCTCGTCAGCGCCGGATCTTCGAAACGACGCTCTCCGCGACTTCCCGCACCGTCGGAATCCTGATCTTCCAGTCCTGGTCGTGAACGGCGTCCCTGCGATCGAGTTTCTTCGCGAGATCCCGTGCCCAGGACCCGTCCGACTCGCCCGTCGGTGGTCGATCGCCCCGCGCTCTCGTGAACGCCTCGAGGGCCGCCGTCGCCACGGGCGGCAGCGCGGGACGCTCGAGGTTCATCGTGAAGCCGGCCGGGTTCCCGATCGCGCCGACGATCGCGACTTCCTCGCTGGCGCGCGACGGGACCGCTGACGCTGGCGCCGGATTCGTCACGCGCACGCTCGTGTCGGTCGGATCCACACCGGCCTGCGGGGCCGGGTTCAGCGTGAGGCCCCCTTCGTTGAGCGCAGCCCATTCGAGGTCGATCGCATGGCGGCCGTCCGCCGCGCCGGGATTCACGCGGAAGTCGACGTCGACGACACTGCCGCTGCCACCCTCCAGCGGGAACGCCCGACTCATGTCCACGAGCAGTTCGCCGGGTTCGTCCGCGGTCACGAACCATCCGAAGTCACCCGTCAGAGTCCCGCGCCGGACGTCGACGACCTCGAGCACCGCGGGGTCGTAGGCGATCCTGAGCTGGGCCGACTCGAGACCCGCCGCGGTGTCGAGATTCACCGGCACCGTGATGGTCTCGCCCGGAACCGCGCTCCGTGCAGCGCCGAGCGACAGCAGCGGGTCGGGGCCGCTGCGGAACACGGCCGGCGGTGTCGCGGGAAGGTCGGGAATCTGCGGAACGGGAATGCCCACGATCTTGCGCTGGACCAGCAGCGCGTCGATCGACTCGAGACGTCCCGTCCCGTTGACGTCGCCGACGAGCAGCGGGTCCGTGAGCGGCCAGGCGGCAAAGCCCGTGTCGAGCCGCACGATCACGCGCTGGATGCGCTGCGCGTCGAGTGCGGAGTAGCGGGCTTCGCCCGTCGCATCGCCCGCGTAGCCGACGACCTGCATGCCGTCGTCTGCCTGCACCGCCACCGCGCCGCCGTCGACCGCGACGTTGCGGATGTCGACCCGCTGCTTCGCACCGTAGGGCGCCGTCGCGGGCACCGTGCCGACGAGTCGTGCGAGTTCGAGGTCCGCCCCGCTCGTCGGTGCGTCGAACGTCACGTCGACGATGGCCACGCCCGCCATAGAGAGGTCGACCGTGGCCGTGCCGCCGGCCGGACTCTCGACACCCGTGACATCGAGCAGTGCCGGGTCGAAGTGCACTTCGAATGTGACCGTCGTGACGGACGCTGCCCCCACTAGCCGGATCGGCACACCGCCAGTCGCCGTCGGCGTATCGGCCACCTGTTCGGGACCACGCGTGAAGTCGGCAACGGTCACGTACGGTTCCGGTGGGGCCATCGTGAACGTCGATTCGAATGCGTCGCCCGTCGTGCCGTCGCCGTTGCCATCGAGCGTGAAGCCTTCGAGATCGACGAACGCGGACGCATCGCTCTCGAGACGCAACGTGTAGTCGCCGGCGACGAGCGGGCCGCCTGTCTTCACGAACGAGAAGCCCTGTGCGTCCGCGTCGAGCAGCAGCGAACCGCGGACGACACCCGACGGACCGTCGAGCACGACATCGGGCGCACCAAACCCGCCGCCGGCACCGTCGTAGAGATTCAGAACGCTCGTGTCGATCGCGCGATTGAAGCGCAACGCGAATCCGGACGTGTCTGGCGTGACCGACGTGACCACGAGCGGCGCGTGCAGGACGGAGAACGCGAAGTCGGAGCGGTCCGCGAGCCCGGGAATCGCGGTCCCGCGGACGCGCACGAAGTAATCGGTGCCTGCCGCGAACAGTGCGGGATCCACGGTCCATTCGTAGAGATCATCGTTCGTCTCTCCGACCACGATCGTCGTGTAGGGACCGCCGACGCCCGAGGACGACACGGCGATGTCCACGGGCCCCGCGAAGCCGTCGTGCCGCCAGCGGATGTCGAACGTCGAGAGCTGCGTGATCGCCTCGCCACCGTTCGGTGCCATCACGAGCACGTACTGCGCCGGGCTCAGCGACGCCTGCGGCGTGTTGCCGTAGGCGCCGACGTTGACGTAGCCGCCGTTCGGCGCGGGCTCGTTCGCGAACGGATCACCCTCATCACCCCGATCGATGGCCGGAGACTGCGCGAGGTCGGCGGTGAGGGTCGCCGTGAGCAGTTCGGGAGCGCCGGGGAATCCGGGGAACGAAGGCCCTTCGACCGGTGCGAGCGAGCCACCGTGGAAGCTGCCCACGGTGCTCAAGACGTGGAAGTCGTCGTCGCGACCATCGCTCAGGCCCGCCGAGAATCCGAGGATGCCGTCCGTGCCGTCGACGTCGACGAAGCGGGGATTCGCGAAGATGCTGTCGTCGTCGGTACCCGAGGCGACGTACCAGGCGATGAAACTTCGTCTCGCAGCACCGTCCCAGAAGCCGACGTTGCCGGTTCCAGACAGGTTCCGGAAGAACACGTTGTTGTCCGACGTGAAGCCGGCCTGTGCGTCGGGCGCGACCCGGATCCCGAATCCCTGTTCGGACCAGAGTATGTTGTTCCGCACGTCGACACCCGTCGAACCGCGCTCGAGGCGCAACGCGTCGCCGACCGTGGCGTAGAGCGTGTTGTTCACGACGTCCGCTGCCGGTGCGTTCACGAGCGTGACGGCGACGACGTCGGTGTCGTAGACGAGGTTGTTGCGCACGAGCACGCCGCCGCCCGACGCGCGAATGCCGACGGGGCTCGAGTAGACGACGTTCTCGAGCACGCGGCTCGCGATCGCGCGAATGCCCGTGTCGAGGTTCGCGTACACGCGGTTCGCCTGGACGGTCGCATCGGCCGCGTCGATGCCGATGAAATTGCCGAATACGAGGTTCGACAGTGCGACGGCGCCCTGCCCGAGTTGGAGACCCGTCGCGAGCGCACCGGTCTGGTCGGATACCGTATTGCCCGCGAACGTGACGTTGCCAAGGATCCCGGCACCGAGCGTGTCGTTGCTCCAGATCAGGTTTGCCGTGCCCGGCGCGAGATCCTTCGACCCGACGAGCGTCGAACCGGCCGCACTGTTGTCGACGAGCATGCCGCGCTCGTTGTCGAAGCTCAGGTTGCCCTGGATCAGGGCATCGCCGGTGTCGCGGAACTCGAACCCGTATCCACCGTTGTCGCGCACGATGTTGCCGACCGCCTCGTCGAGTGCCCCGTCGACGACCACGCCCCCGCCGGGATTGCCGAATGCACCCGAACCCGTGAGCGTGCCGATCGCACCTTCGATCACGATGCCGTATGCGCCGTTGTCGTGTCCGAGAAGCGCCGAGAAGTCGTTACCCGGAGAGGACGTCTCGAGGCGGATGCCGTCGAGTGCGTGACCGAATGCCGCGATGTCGTGTGCGGCGAGGTCGTCCGAACCGCCGTGGGCATGCAGGCCGCGCTGCGCGTCGCGCAGCACGAAATACGCGACCTCCACACCGTCGGCGTCGTTCAACTCGATCAGCGGCCGGCTCCGGTCACCGGCGATCGCCGGGAACAGTTCGGCGACATGCAGCGTGTTCGTCGGACCGGTAAGGAGGAAGCCCTCGTCGAGCCCGAGACCGAGGTCCGTACTGCCCGAGACCGCGACGGGGTCGATCATCGGGTACTCGCCCGTGTCCACGAAGATGGTCGACCCGGGCGTCACGTCGTAGACGCGCAGCAGGTTCGTCGCGTAGGGCTTGGGGGCGTCGGAACGCTTGCCCGTGTTGCGGTTGTCGCCGATGCCGTTCGGCGTGTACTCGTCGTCGGTGTTCGAATGGTCGTCCACCCAGTAGTTCGTCCCGGCCTCTGGTACCGTAAAAGGTTCCTGGCTGCGATCGAGCACGAGCGGATTGTCGACCCAGGACACCTGAATGCGCAGCCCGTACGTGCCGTAGGGGATCGCGTTCGCGGCCGGCGTCCACAGGAACTCGCCGTCGTCCGGGGTCGCCGCGACGATCGTCGTGAGGAACGCCGGACCGTCCGACGTGTCGCCGTAGAGATCGATCCTCACGCTGGAATCGGCAGCGTTGCCCGAGCTCTCCCAGCGGATCGGCAACGCACTGTCGCGGATCGCGTCGACGTAGAGGTCGGGCGTGATCAGCGCGATGTGCTCGACGCCGGGGTCGGGCGCCTTCAGAGGTGACGTGAACCGCTGGGTACCGGACATCGGGAACAGCAGGAAGCCATGTCCGGCGCGATCCTCGAAGCGCGGACGCGCCCATTCGGGATTGACGCTCGTCGCACCGATCGAGTGCAGGTCGAAGCGCGCGATGTCGGCCTGCCAGTCGAGCACGTCGACGAAGTCGCGCGTCCAGAAGCCGACCTTGCCGTTGCCGGTCGCATAGAGATTGTTGTAGTCGGAGGTGAAGCCCGCCTGCGAGTCGTTCGCGACGAACAGGTCGTAGCCGTCCTCGGTCCAGAGCGTGTTGTGCAGGACTTCGACGTCGCTCGCGCCACCCGTGACGCGAACGAGGTCGCCGGCGAGCGTATACATCGTGTTGGCTTCGATGTGCACGGTCGACACGCCATCGACGGCGATGCCCGCGAGCTTGCTGTCGAAAATGTCGTTGTGCTCGATGACGCTACCGGCCCCGGCACGCACGCCGGTACCGTTCGAACCGATGCGGTTGTAGCGGATCGTGCCGTCGAACTCGAACACGCCGATGTTGTTGCCCTCGATGAGGTTCGCGTCGTCGAGACTCGAGCCTCCGAGCACGCCGCTGCCCGACACGCCCTGCTGATTGTCGAAGACATGCTGGCCCTGCACGCTGGCGCCGGCGAGCACGAGACCGGTCGCGTTCGCCGAGATCTCGTTCGTCATACTGCCCGCGACGAAACCCAGCCCGCTCGTGCTGTCGCCGAAGGTCGCCCGCACGCCGACGTCGTTGTCGTGGATGCGGTTCCCGCCGAGCGCCGCCTGCGCGCCGTACCGCACGCCGACGGTCGCCCCGTGGATGTCGTTGTCGAGGATACTGCCCGTGAACCCGGCACCCAGCGCAAGCCCGGTGCCGGTGACGCCGATGTCGTTGTGCGCGATGAGTCCCCCGGACGCCGCAGCGATGCGAATGCCGTTCGTTCCGGTGAAGCGGTTGTGCAGGATCCGGACGTCGTCGAGACTGCTCAGGACGAGCCCGTTGCCGCCGATCGTGTTGTCCACGAACGCAACGCCGTCGGCGGCCGCACCGATCGTGATCGCACCCTCGATGTCGAGCCGCTGCAGCACTGCGCCGGCCTGGATGTTCACCGCGCCCGTCACGACCGAAGCGTCCCCCTGGGCGCCGAGGATCATGACACCCGAGTCGTTCGAACCGATCGTGAAGCCCGCATACGAGCCCGGTGCGAGCACGATCACGTCTCCTTCACCCAGGTCGTTCGCGTCGAGGATCGCCTGCACGCCCGTCAGCGCATTCGCGGTGAAGGTCTGTCCCGGCAGCGCCGTCACGGTCCTGAGATACGCCTGCGGCAGGCCCGAGGAGTCGTCCGTCCAGCCCACGACCGGCAGACCGTTGGCGCCCACGGCGAGGTCGATCGCGGAGAGCTTGCCACCCGTCGCACTGATGCCGCCGCCCGTCGCATCGCCCGGCAGCGTTTCGACGAACCGGCTGCCGTTCCAGCGCTTCGCGTAGATGCGCGCGTCCGGATCGGCATAGTCCGCGTTGTCGTGATCGACCCACGTGAGGAACATCTCGCCACCGCCGGACTCTAGCTTCGGATCGAGCGTCCGACGTGCGGTGTTGCTCACACCGTTGCCGACGGCGCCATCGATACCGGCGCTCACCCAGCTCTTGCCGTCGAAGGTCCTGACGTAGATCTGCTCGTAGTCGTTGACGCGCTCGCGGTAGGCGACATAGAGCTGACCGTCGAGCCACGCGGCGTCGGGCTCGCGACTCTCGGTCACGGAGGCGGACAGGCCGCCCGGGTCGACGGACGCCCCGAGGCCCACCCAGGCACCCGCCCGCAGCACGCGCGCGTAGATGTCGACGTCGTCGGCGAATCCACTGCTCCAGGTGACACCGATGTTGGTCCCGTCGGTCGCGATGTCGTACTCGGCCACGCCGGGCTGCCACTGCGTGACGCCGAGCCCGGTTGCGGACCCGGGCGTGAGCTCGACCCAGTTCGCGCCCGTGAAGACCCGCACGTACACCGACGCCACGACGCTCGTGTCGATCCAGCTCACCACGACCCGGCCGCCGACATCGATGATCTGCGCCTGATCCGCATGGGCCGTGTTGCTGATGCCGCCGGGCAGCAGGGAGTTGCCGAGCGTGACCCACGTGTCCGTGCCGGCATCGTAGCGGGCGCCCATGACGTCCTGGCCGGTGGCAGTCGATTCGGTCCAGATGACCCACGGAGAACCGTTGACCACGACCATCGCAGGCCGGCGCGAGTCGGTCTGCGAATCGCTCACGCCGCCCCCGGCCGCAGACCCGCCGAGCATCTCCCATCCACTCGCCGCTTCGTGCGCGACGTAGATTTCGTAGTTGCCGTTGCGTGAATCCGACCACGCCGCATACCGGGTGCCGTCCGCGCCCACGGCCACCGCCGTGTCGAGCGCCGCACCGACGCCTCCCGAGAGGCCGAAGCTGGTCGCAGAGCCTGCAAGCTCGGCCCACCACCCTGCGTAGGTCGGTCCGAGCGGCAGCGTGTCGACCGCGAACGGGTCGTCGGGCGAAACCGCCGGTACCGGGTTCGGTGTCACCGGCGCGAGCACGATCGTCGTGGGATCGTCTCCGGGGCCGGCATCGATGAGGTTCGACGCGCCGAGCACGTCGTTGATCTGGTCGTCATCGCCCTCGCCGAACTCGACGTCGTTGCCGCCCTGCCCGTCCAGACGGTCGCGCCCGGAACCGGGTTCGCCGAGGTTCGTACCGTAGTCGCCGTAAAGGTAGTCGACGGCGTTGTCGTCGCCGGCAACGTTGTCGTCGCCGAAGAGCTGGTCGTTGCCCGCGCCGCCGACGAGCACGTCCGGCCCCGCGCTGCCCTGGATGAAGTCGTCGCCCTCGCCACCGTCGATCACGTCGGCACCCGGGCCGCCCACGAGTACGTCGTTGCCCGCGAGGCCGAAGATGTAGTCGCGCCCTTCCCCGCCGAGTATGCCGTCGGCGCCCTCGTCGGAGCCACGGATCACGTCGTCCCCGGCGCCGCCGTCGATGATGTTGAACGTGCCGCCCCCGGCGTCTATCTGGTCGTCACCGTCCTCGCCGTAGATGAAGTCGCCCCCTCGCCCGCCGTCGATGTCGTCGTTGCCGCCTCCGCCGTGAAGGAGGTCGTTGCCGAACCCGCCGCGGATCACGTCGTCGTCCGCACCGCCGTCGATGAAGTCGCCATTCGCGCCGCCTTCGATGTAGTCGTTGCCAGCACGCCCGTATATCGTGTCCGCGCCACCGAGGCCGTATATGCGGTCGTCGCCGGGGCCGGCGTCGATGTAGTCGCCGAAGTACGTCGTGTCGTTGAGGTCCGGATCGTCGCTGCCCGCGTCGGACCCGAAGATGAGGTCGTTCCCGCCGGAGGTCAGGATCCGGGTGTGCTCGGCGCCGTTCTCGATCCGCACCTCGTCGTCGTCGCGCAGCGTGGTCACCGTGATCTGGTCGGCGATCGTCGCGCCGCGCAGCACGACGCGCGAGCCCGTGCCGGGATCGCGGTCGCCATAGTCGCCGTTGATGAAGATCTCCTGCGCCGCGAACATCGCGCTGCCGAGCCGCGTGTCGACGTCGTCGCCGACGTTCAGCGTGATGTCGGTCTCGTTGCTGAAGATGAGCCCGCCTTCCATGAGGATCAGGTCCTCGTCGGTGGCTTCGGTGTCCGGCACCGTGAGGCGCACGGGGCCGCCCGGGGCGATCGCGCTCTGGACGTTCAGCGACGATTCCGTCTCCGTGATGTAGATCGCATTGTTCGCGCGTGCGGCGAGGCGGCCGGGCCGGACGGTCGACGAGTCGATCTCGAGATCGTTCGTGTTCTGACCGATCGAAGTCCCGTTTGCCGTGAGAAAGAGGTTCACGCCGATGACGTCGGCCGCCGCGTCGTCGAAATAGTCGAGGATGCTGCCGTCGAGCGCGAGCAGCGAGACATCGCCGTCGTGGGACCGGATCCGGTCGACGTTGAGCGTGCCAAGCTCGATCAGCACGATGTCCGACAATGCGTCGCCCGTGACCGCGCCGCTGCTCGGCGAAGACGAATTGATCTCCAGCGGGTTCTCGAACGTGCCCACGTGACCAAGCGGCGCCGAGAACATCAGGTTGATGCCCTCGACGTCCACGATCGTGCCCACTGCCGGGGTGGCTTCCTCGTCCGGGGCATCGATGATGTCCGCCTGACGGCCGATCAGCACGACGTTGCGGTTCGTCGATTCGATGTAGCCGATCCGGAAGTCGCCGACCTCCTCGGTCATCGTGATGTTGCCGTTCGTCGTGGTATCGATGTTGCCCTGCCCGAGTATGTCGGTCCAGGCGAGCAGGTTGATGAACGGCAGGCCGGAGGCGTCGGTGATCCCGAGGATGTCGATGTTCGCGCCGCTGATGATGCGGCGATCCGGGTCAAGTGGCGTGCCGATCACGTATCGCACCTCTACCGTACCGCTACCCGCGCCCCACACCCCGCGCGGGAAGACCGTGGGCACAGTGCCTGGCGAGACCGTGAAATGGTCCGTGACGGTGGTCGTGCGGTTCGGAGGGCTCGTGATGCCGACCGGCGTCGCGAACGTGTCGACGACCGCCGCGTTCTCGAACACCTCGATCTCGTAGGGTCCGGGCACGACGGTCGGCTGGAGGAGGCCGTTCAGAAGTTTGAGGTTCACATCCGTCGACCGTGCGCTCCCGGACCGGATTCGCTCGACGTCGGTGTTGAAACCGGTCGTGCCTTCGGTACCCACCAGCGACCGGCGCAACAGGCCGCGGAGTTCCATGTAGTTCCGGCCGCCCGCGTCGGAGGTGCGGTAGCGATCGGCTGCGGCGGTCGGACCGTCGTTGCTCTCCACGATCTCGAGCCGCAGGCGCTGGAGGTCGGTGCGACCGACATTCCCCTCGACGGCCTCGATGCGGAAGCTGTCCGTGCGGATGAGACCGCTCGGGGTGGGGAACTCCCCGCCGCCCGGCAGGCTCGACAGGATGTCGCCGCGCGCGTCGAACACGTCGGTCATGCCGATCGGATTGTTGACGACGCCGAAGAACGTGATGTCGGGCAGCAGGTTCGGCGACGGCGCCGGGTTCGTGGCCTGGATCGTGATGTGCGTGGGCCTGAAGTCGTGGTTCACGTCGAACCCGAAGCCGCCCACGTCGTCGACCTCGATCGTGACCTCGTCCTCGGGCGACACGAGGAAGGTGTTCACGACCTCGATGTCGTTGATGCCCATGTCCAGAACCGACTGGTTCAGGATGTCGACCTTCTCGTAGGTCTCGCGGAACGTGAACAGCGGACCGTTGGCGAGCGCGGTCGCGATCGTCGAGTCGCCCGTGTCGTTGGACCGGAAGAGCGCCTGCCCGCGATCGTTCCGGTTGATGATGTCGTCGACGAAGAACTGCCCGTCGCCGTCCGGATCGACGTAGGTGCCGATGTTGCTGCCGACGCCCGTCACGCTGACGTTGATGGCCTTCACGATGCGCCCGTCGGGGCCGACGACGAGGTCGGGGCTCGGACCGGAGAGCAGCACCACGTTCGAGTCCCAGGCGATGTCGCGCGTGCCGTCCTCGGCATCGATCTCCGTGAACAGCGCCAGCCGGTCGAAGCCGGGGGGCTGCTCGAGCGGCGTCACGTCCGCAGGCGGGACGCCCGCCACCGGGAAGAGCCTGGGTCCGGCCGTCACGACAGCACCCGGATCGGCATCGATCAGCGTCTCGGGGTGATAGTCCGCGTTCCGGTGCTCGTCGCCGTCCCCGAGACCCGTGAAGCTCGCGTTCACGTCCTCGACGAAGTCCGCGTCGTCGAGCACCGCGCGCACGTCCACGCCCTCGCGCCCCGTGAGCTGTGCGCCGGCGCGGATGGCCGTGGTCGCGTGCGGATCGACATCCCCGCTCGAGGTCGCGTCGGAGTCCCCGAACAGTCCGCCCGCCGAGCCGTGCGAATCGAAGGTGAAATCGAGATGGGACCACTCCGACCGCAGCGAGATGCTGCGCGCCGAGACGTTCGCGTTCGAGCCCGCGACGACCTGAGTCTCGTCGTCGAGGAAGCCACGCGAGGCCGCATTCGCGTCCGCCACGAAGCCGCCGGCCGTCGACTTCGACGTGATCGTCGTGTCGACCGACGACTCGGCCGAGACGCTCAGATGCCCGTCCGCCTCGATCACGACGCCGTCGCCGACGATGTTGCCGCTGCCGTCGTCGACGCCGATGTAGGCGCGGTTGTTGTGCGTGACGTTGCCGCGCGCATCGGCGTCGCCGACCGCGACGAAACCGCCGCCGCCGTTGCGCACGTACGTCGACGTGTCGACCGACGAACTCGACAGCACCATCACGTCGCCACCCGCCTCGAGCAGCGACGGCGCGATGAAGGCCTGAACGTTCTGGTTCTGACGCAGGTCCGCGTCGGGATGACCGTAAGCGACGAAGCCGCCACCACCGCCCTTGGCCGACGCCGAACTCTGGCCGTCGCCGGCCGGCGGCGAGAGCGTACGCAGGGACACCCCCTCCGGGCCGAGCAGCAGGTGGCTGCCGCCCGGAGCCGAGGTGAGATCCAGACGCAGGCTGTGCGTGCCGCTGCGGCCGACGAGATCGACGCCGGGACGCACGAACCGGTGCAGGCCGACGCGGCCGTCACCGTCGAGGTTCGTGATCGGGGTACCGTCGATTTCCGTCGCGACCTGGAACGTGTCGCCGGAGACGTTGCGGGCGTAATAGGTGACGCCGTCCTCGAGACCCCCGACGGACTCGCGCACCAGCAGGTGACGTTCCTGGTTGGCGGGCGACCCCTTGTCGGGCGCCAGCGCGATGGGCGTGATCGGCACGTCGTCGTCCGCGTCGTCGGGATCGGCCGCATCCCGGGTGGCCGCGAGCTGGATGTGATTCGCGTCGATCACGATCACGAAGTAGATGGACCCGGAAGTCAGACCGCCGATCGGCGTGCCTCCGGGTTCGACACGGTAGATCACGCGGTCGCCGACGCCGAAGCCGTGCGACGGGATGTAGATCTCGTCGTTGTTGGTCGGTGTGCCGACGTTGCCCGCCACGCTGATGTCGACGGACTCGCTCGTGAACTCGGCGGGTGGTGCAGCCTCGTACGTGATGCGCTGGTTCTCGGCGTAACCGCTGCCGAGGACGGTGAGCGTGTCGGCCGCGGAATCGACCGCCAGCGACGGCAGGAAGACGTCGTCCGCGAACGCGCCCGAGCCGATCGCTTCGTCGCGGTCGGT
Source organism: Betaproteobacteria bacterium (assembly GCA_016125475.1). GTDB lineage: Bacteria > Pseudomonadota > Gammaproteobacteria > Burkholderiales. The sequence continues at coordinate 104,299 of WGLR01000003.1, read as the reverse complement.
GTAGAGCTTGATCGCGTGGTCGTCGAGCGCGCGCACGTAGTAGGTATCGGTTCCGTTCAGATCCGTGCTGATCGAAATGCCATCGGCCGTGTACTTCACGGCGTCGCCCGTCTCGAAGCCGTGGGGCACGGCGAACACGATGCGATCCCGCGCATCGTCCACACCCGACGCAGAACCGAGCGGGTCTCCCGTGTCCGCACCGGTCGCGACGAACACGGTACCGAGCTGGAGCGTGTCCTCGCCCGTCACGATCACGCTGTAGTCGCGCGCGCTCGAGAGCGTGCCGCCGTCGGCCGTCTGAATCGCCGGGTTGCCGTTGGAGTCATACTCGACGCGGTCGCCGTTCGAGAGTCCGTGCTGCGTGAACGTGATCGTGTCCGAGTCGATGGTCCCGGAATCCGGCGTGAACGTGTCGCCGAGCGGACCGGACGACTGATTGCGCGCGATCGCCTCGACGGTCACGGAGCCGGCCGCGTCGATCGTGGTGCCCGTATCGATGTAGGCGTTCACGGTCGGCGTCACGCGTGTGTCGCTCGCGGCGGCACCCACCTGGACGAACCCGCCACCGGACGCGCTTGCGTTCGCGTCGCCTTCGGCGCGCACCGATTCCGCATGTACCGTGATACTGCCGCCGACGTTGTCCATCGAGACGTCGTTGTCGATCACGGCCTCGACCGTGGGCGTGACGGTCGTCGTCGACTGCGCGCCCTGGACGGCCATGAAGCCGCCCGAACCCGCGACCGTGTCCGACTTGGCAGTATTGATCGCGGAGGCGCGCAGCTCGAAGTTGCCGGACTGCAGGACGTGTGCCCCGGAATCGAGATAGGCCGTCGTGCCGCCCGTGAGTGTCGCGGTCGAATCCAGCGTCCCGTCGGCGAAGCCCCCTCCGGCGCCCGCCGCGCCCTTTGCATTGGCCAGGTTGTTCGCTGTCGCCGTCGCGCTGACGTTGCCCGTCGCCGTGACCTGGGACCCCGAGCCGAACCAGACCTGCGTGTCACCCGTGGTCTCAGCGGTCGGATCAGCGTCCGCCCCGCCGACGAGCCCGACCGAGACGACGTGCCCGTTCGCATCGCTCGTGCGCGTGCCGGTCGCACCCATCGTGAGCGCGGCGCTCGAGACGGATCCATCGACGAACGTGCGCACCATGTCCTGGGCGCGCGCGGTCGGGGTCACGCTGCCGATCGACACGAGGCCGATGCTCACGGTGTCGACGTCGGCATCCGCCCTGGCGCCGAGCGTGCTCGCCATCGTGACGTTGCCCGCATCGACGTTCGCGCCGCCGGCGACGAACGATTCGACGGTGTGAGCCGTGGTCGACGTCGGGGTGAGCGACGGCGCCTCGACGAGACTCACGCCGACCGAGGAGAGTGCGGTCGCGGCGCTCACGTCGAGCGCACGGGCCGTCATCGAGACGGCACCGGCGGCGGTCAGGGACGCGTTCGAACCCACGTACGCGCGCGTGGTGCCCTCGACCGTCGCCTCCGCCGCGAGCGACGCGACCCCGACGAGCCCGACGTCCACGCTGAAACTGTCGGCGTGCGCGTCGCCGTCGCCCTCGGCAAGCAAGGCGACCGGCCCGCCCGTGACCGAGATGTCGGCCGCGTCCGCAACATAGGCCGACGTCTCGTGCGCGACGCGCACGGGAGTCGTCCCGCCGCCCGCGTTGACGAGCCCGATGTCGAGCGAGAACGAGCTGCTCGTGGCATCGTTGTCGGGCGAACTCGCGGTCACGTTCACGGCACCCGCGTGAATGTCGAAATGCCCGCCGAGGTGCGCGAGGGTCTGCCCGCCCGCAAGCACGTCCGGGCGCACCGAGGCGCCGTTCACGAGTCCGAACGACACCGAGACGGCGTCGAGACTCACACGGTTGCCCGCATCGACCTGCCCGGCCCGGACATTGAGCGCGCCGCTCACGTCGATGCTGCCCGCGTCGCCGTTCGCGTCGTTGCCCGCGCGCGGTCCGAGATAGGCATCGACGACGTGGCTGTTGTGGATCGTCGGCTTGATCGAGTTGAAGCTCACGAGTGCGATCGTGACGATGTCGGACTCGGTGGTCGCGGAGTTGGCGGCATCGGCGTCGAGGCTCAGGCTGCCCGCCTGGACCACCGCACCCTCCTCGACGTACGCCCGTGTCGCACCTGCCGTTTCGAGCGTCGGCTTGAACGTCTCGACGCTGACCAGCGAGGCACCGAACTCGAACCGGTCGAGCTCGGCAGTGTTGCGCGACGTCGCGCTCAACGCGATGCCGCCGCCGTTCACGTCGAAGTCGGCGTCGCGCGTGACGAATGCCTCGGTCTCGTGCGTCGTGCGGATCTCGGTGCGGACCTCCGTGACTTCCACGAGGCCGATCTTGATCGGCACGGTGTCGGAGCCCGCGGTGTTCGTCGCATCCGCGTGCCCCGTCACGCCGGACGCATTGACCGTGTAGTTGCCGCCGACGAACGTGCGCGTCGTGCCGCCCGTCGTGATCTCGGGCTTCACGAGATCGACCCCGACGAGGCTCAGTTCGACGCTGACCTCGTCGACCGAGGCGTCGTTCCGCGAGGTTGCGCTGAGGTCGAGCGCGCCACCGAGCGTGATCGTGCCCGACAGGCCCGCGTTCGGATCATCACCCGCCGCGGGGCCGACGTAGGCCGATACCGCATGCGTGGTCTTCGCGACCGGACGGGCTTCCTGCAGCGCGAACACCGACGCCGAGAACGCGAACCGGTTCACCTCGGCTGCGTTGTCGGCGTTCGCGTTCGCCGCGAGACCTCCCGAGGCGCTCAGCGTCGAGCCTTCGGCGACGTAGGCGCTCGTCGAGCCGCCGGCCTCGGCCGTGGACTTGACGAAATTGAGGTCCACCGCGCCGAGGTCGATCGGCGAGACCTGGTCGATCGCGGCATGGTTGCCCGAATCCGCGTCGAGCGCGAGGCCTCCGCCCGTGATGTCGAGCTGCGCACGCGGGCCGACGAAAGCCTCTGTCGTGTGGGACGTGTGCGCGGAACGTTCCGTCAGGTCGACGTCGACGAGGTTCAGTTCGAAGCTCACGGCCTGCGACGTGGCTTCGTTGGTCGAGTCCGCCGTCGCGTTCACGCCGTCCGCGAAGATGTCGAAGGCCCCGCCCACGTGTGCGCGCGTCGCACCGCCCGCGTCGGCCTCGGGTTTCACCTTCTCGACCGTCACGAGACTCGCGTCGACCGTGACCTGCGGGACGAACGCCGTGTTGTGCGACGTGGCGTCGAGATTCAGACCGCCCGTGTCGATCGTGAGGCTCGTGGCCGGGCCGTTCCCCGCGCTGCTGCCCTTCGCAGGCCCGAGATAGGCTTCCGTGGTGTGATTGGTCTTCGCCGTCACGTCGCCGAGCGACACGTTCACGCCCGCCGCACCCGCGTAGTCGGCGCCGGCCGTCGCGTCGTTCGTCGAGTTCGCGGTGCTCGTGAGCGAGCCGACGTCGATCGTCGCGCCCTCGTCGATGTGCATCGCCGTCGAGCCGTTCACGGTCGCCTGGCTCGCCGTGTCGCTCACGTTCACGAACGTGGCGCCCGCGGTCAGCACGTTCGAGAGCGCGTGGTTCGTCGAATCCGCCGTGACGCTGAGCGCGCCCGTCGAACCGACGTCCGCACCGTCGCCGAGGTACGCCTCGGTGTCGCCCTCGATCGTCGCCGTCGCGACGGTGTCGAAAGGCGGGTCGACCGGGATCGCGAGCTTCTCGGGAAGCACGCCCTCGAGCTTGCTCAGCAGGATGCCGTTCAGGCTCAGGATGTTGAAGTTGATGATGTTGGTGGTCGCCGCGACGCTCTTGTTCGCGTTCGCGCCGACCGTCGTGTTCCGCGCGCGTGTGCGGCCGGAGACGGAGGCGCGCGTACTGGATTCGCTCAGCGCGGATGCGGCCTGGGCTCCGATCGTGAAGACGCCGGCCGCGAGATTAACGATGTCCGGGTCGAGCGTCTCCGTCGACGTCGCGCTCACGTTGATGTCACCCCCACCCGTGATCTCGATGTCGGCGCCCTCGCCGATCACGGCCTCGGTGTCGCCCGTCGCGTGCTCGGCTTCGAAGCCCACGGCGCCCGTGAACACCGCGATGCCGAGGAAGTTGGCGTCCGCGTCTCCGGTCCGGGTCGCCGTGGCGACGACGTCGAGACCGCTCGCGGAGATCGTGCCGGTTGCCTCGGCGTGCGCCGTGTGGCCCGCGACGGTCTCCGCGATCATCATGCCCGCCGCCGCGAATTCCGACCCCGCGAAGCCGCCCGCGGTGGCCTCCGGAGTGGTGGTGGACGTCGCGTTCACGGTCAGGGCGCCCCCCGCCGTGACCGAGGCCCCGTCGAGGATCGCGGCCCGGGCCTCGCCGCCCGTCTCGGCGAGCGCGATCCCGCCGCTCGCGGCGACGAAAGGTCCGACCGTGAACCCGACCGCCGTGGCACGCACGGACGGTTCGAAACGCGCACGTACCGTCACGGATCCGGACGCGCTCACGGCGGTCATCTCGCCGTCGACGAGCGCTTCCACTTCGCTGTCGACCTTGCTCTTCGCGTACGAGAGACCGGCGCCGATGAAGTCGCTCACGGCAAGGCCGCCCGCGTTCGCGACGATCAGGGAATCGTCGAGCGCGGCGACGAGCATGTCGCCCACCGTGTCGACCTGCGCCCCCGCGTCGATGACCGCACTCGTCGTCGCGTCGACGGTATTCACGGTGAGCGTCCCGTACGCCCCGATCACGCCTGCGATCGCGAACCCGATGCCGGCAGCGTCGACGTCGAGACTCGTGCGCGCCGACACCTCCACGTCGCCGACGTCGGTGTGGACGGTCGCGCCGCTGATGAACGCCTCCGTCGTGGTCGAGACGTCGTTGATCCCGATGGCCGCACCCACGGCCCCGACACGACTCGCCGCGAGTGCACCCGGGTCCACGTCGAAGGTGGACGTATCGACCGCAGTCACGTTCACGGCGTCGACGTCGATCGTGCCGTCCCCCCCGATCCCCGCGCGTGTCGTGTTAGCGACGAAATTCCCTTCGAAGGCACCGCCGATCGCGAGGACGCCCGCGGCCGCGAGCCCGAGGGCCTCGGGCGAGTACGACACGTCCGTCGTGGCCCGGACGTTGAGGTCACCGTCCGCCGCACTCACGGACCCGTTGACCTCGGCGACGGTGTCGGTGTTCACCCACGTGAATGCGCCGCCGGCCGCTGCGGCGAAGACGAGGCTCAGGGAACCGCCGATCGCACGGTTCTCGAAGTCGTGGTTGGCCTTGGCGCGGACTTCCACGCCATCGGGCGCCGTGACGACTGCACCGTTCCCGATCGAGGCCTCGTTGCGGTCGCCGTCCAGCGTGACCGTGCCCGCCACGGCCGCGCCCGCGGCAGCCAGCAGATTGAAGGCGGCCTCGCCCGACGACGCGCGCGAGCGTTCGCGGTTCAGGTCGACGAAACCGTTCCCGTCGCGCGCGAGATTCACGAGCAGATCGAGCCGGCCGCCGGTGGTGACGGTCGCGTCGTCACCGACGCGGACGGCCGTGAGATTGCGCATGCCGTTCACGGTCGCGGACCCGACGAGATTGCCGCCGAGGCTCAGGGCACCGCTCGCGGCGTCCGCCGCGTAGTCGAACGGAATGCCTCCCGGGCCGGTCGCCACGAGCGAGATCGTGTCCGCGGTGACGGTCGCACCGTCGCCGATCTCGGCCACGTGTTCGCCCTCGGTGTAGCTGCCTGCCGCGGCGAGCCCGAAGCTCGCGACACCGCCGATCGCACGGGCATCGGCGTCGGCGTCGCCATTGAAATCCATCGACGCGAGGACGTCGACGTTGCCCGCGGAGATGTTCGCGCCGGCCCCGATCGATGCATCGCTGACCGGACGGCCCGCACTGGCCGCGATCGCGGCCGCTCCGCCGAACCGGAACTGCGGAATGTAGGGACCGTCGACGATCACGCGCTCGAGGCGGTGCGCACTTCCGGTCGCGACCGAGGCGTCGAGGTCGATGGCGTCTCCGTCCGGCGTGTAGCGCAGCTCGATGTCCCGCCCGAGCTTCTTCTTCACGTAGTACACCGTGTCGTCGGTGAGACCGCCGATGCTCGTGCCCCCGCCGTTGCGGTAGATGACGGCCTCGCCGTTCTTCACTTCGAACGCGGAGAAGTCGATCCGGTCGTCACCGCTGTCGATCGTCGAAAGATCGAGATCGAAGCCCGGTTCGAGCGTGTGACGCACGTCGCTGGCCACCAGCGGCGCGATGTCGATCCGGTTGTTGCCATGCCTGGCGTCGTCGCGCGTGGCATGGAGGCTCATGACCTTGTCGCCGTCGTCGTTCGTGAAGATCCGGACGAAATAGGTATCGCCGTCGGTGAGACCGCCGACGGCAGCGGCGTCACCGTTGTCGTGGTAGATGACCGAGTCGCCCGTGTCGAGCTGACCGGCGATCCGCGTGAACACGTTCTTGCCGTCGTCGATGTCCGCCACCGGATCGAACGTGAAGTCGCGCTCGTGATAGGCGTCGACCACCTTCGCGACTACGTGGGCACTGCCCGTCGCCACGCTGCCGTCGAGGTCCAGCGCACCGGTCTGCGCGAAGGCGTCCGCGCGGCTGCGGAACAGCTGGATGCTCAGCGCCGAGGGATTCGAGTCGTCGACGTGCACGTAGTAGAGGCCGCCGTCGTCGAGGCCGTCGATGTTGTCCCCGCCACCGTTGAAGTACTTGACCGCGTCTCCGTTCACGAGCCCCGAAAACTCGCCGACGTCGATGGTGTCGGCGGCATCGTCCACCGAGGTCGACGGATCGAACGTGCGTTCGGCGTTGATCGAGTGCACGTCCTCGACGTCCGCGAACGGCGCGATGTCGATCGGATTGGTGCCGGCGAGCGCATCCGTGTGCGTCGCGTGCAGACGCACCTGTCCCGGATGCAGGGGATCCACGCTCACGAAGTAGGCGCTGCCGTCCACCAGGCCCGGAACACTCGTGTCGTCCTGGTTGTCGTGGTAGACGACGGCATCCCCGGTGTCGAACTCGTTCGGGACCTGGATCGTGATCGTGTCGGTCGCGTCGTCGATGCCGGATGCCGGATCGAATTCCCCCGCGAGCGGAGGATTCGGATCGAGGAACGGATAGAGGATGTCGTCCACGCCGAGGATCACGGTCAGCCGCTGGAACTGCCGCTCCGTTTCGGCGTCCGTCCGCAGCCCGCCGCGAAGCGTGCCGCGCTCGGAGGTCAGCGCGTCGGTATTCGCGTCGGAATCCGTATTCGCGTGGACGGTCACGTCGCCCGCCACGTTCATGTTCCCGCCGCCGTCCGCCCGGGCTCCCCCGAGCGGACCGCCTGCCGCGACCGCCGCGCCGAGACCGACCTCCACACCGCCGGCCGCGGCGTCGGCCGTCGTGTTCGCGGTCGCCGTGTGATTCGCGGTGACGACGAGGTTGCCGCCGATGTCGCTCGTCGAAGCACCGGGGCGCACGCGGGCGATCGTGTCGTTGAGCGAGCCCGTGAGGGCGACGGCGGCCGGCAGTGCACCCGGGCTGTCGGCCCCGGCGAGTGCGAACGTCGTCGAGAGATAGGTACCGTTCGCGGTCACGTTCACGTCGTCCGCGTTCGTGATCGCGTCCGCCGCGACCTCGGCGATGGTGTCGTGCTGGATCGCGTTCAGCGCGACCGAAGGCCCGATTCCGAGGGTCACGCCGGCCAGGGGCGCAGCAGTCGCTGTTGCGACGTAGTTGCCGGTGTAGTTCGCGGTCACCGTCAGGTCGTTGCCCGAACCCAGGGTGAGCGTGGATCCCTCCGCGACGCGCGCGACCTGTTGCCCGCCGCCGGTTGCGGTTCCTTCGAGGATGTCGCGCGGGTTGCCCGAGACGTTGAGCGCGAACGCACCGGCCACGCCGATGTCTTCGGCGCCCGCACCCGAGCGCGCGACGGCATCGAAGCTGTTCGTGCCGTCACCGCTCGTCACGGTCTGCAGCGTGATGGACGGTGCGGTGACATCCCCTCCGATCGCACTTTCGATGAGTTGCCCGTCGACGTTGATGGCGACCGCGACCCCGAGGCCGCTCGCCGCGCCGACCGTGCCTGCGTCCGCGGTCGCCGTCGCGTCCATGTCGCCGGTCGCGGCAACGACCGGCGAGAGCGCGGTCGTGAGCTGCCCGCCGTCGGCGAGTGATGCGGAAGACGACCCGTAGTCGAGGTTCATCGCGACGGCCGCGGCGGCGCCGATAGGCCCGTCCGCGGTCTCGGCACTCGCACGCTGCAGCACGCGAATGACGTCCTCGGGGATCTCGCCCGCACCCGCGAGGGCGAGCAGGCCCTCGATCTGTGCCTCGATCTCCTCCGTGACGACGTTTCCCGCGGGATCGTTCTCGACACCGCTCTGTCCGGAGAACGCGGCCGAGTCGAGGTGGCTGTCGTTGTTCGCGAGTATGGAGACCGTACGGACCGGCGTCGCACCGCTGCCGATGCGCATGCCGCTCGACGCTTCCGCCCCGCCGAGAACGTAGCCGAGCGACAGGGCCGCGCCGATGCTCGCGGTGCCCCCGACGCCGCTGTCCGTGTCGGCGCTCTGCGTCGTGTTCGCCGTGTGATCCGCGTGCACGACGAGATCGCCGCTCACGAGCGACGTGCCCGAAACAGGGGAGTTCGTCGTGCGCGCGATCGTGTTGAAGTCGTTGTAGTTGAGCGCGGCCGCCGCCGGCAGGTTCACCGCGTTCGTGGCCCCCGCTGTCGCGTCGGCCGTGGCGTCGTAGTCGCCTGTCGCGAGCACCCGGATGTCCGACCGGATGCCGTCGCCGATCGCGGTTCCCGTGATGAGGGCATCCTGGATCTCGGCGAGCGTCTGCTGCGTGATCGCGTTTCCGGAGACCGACGGCCCGACGCCGACAGTGGCGGAGCCCTGCGGGGTCGCACCCGTGGTCGCCTCGTAGTCGCCCTGGAATTCGGAGCGCACCACCAGGTCGCCGCCATCGAGCAGCGTGAGGTTCGCCCCGCTCAGCACGACCGCATCGTTCTGTCCGCCCGTGGGCGTCGGGACCGGCGGGAGCTGCGGGAGGCCGGGTAACGTGATCGCGGGCAGCGGTGCGGGCAGCGGCCCGATCGGCGGCAGGCTCGGGATCGGAATCCGGTACGTCGACTGCAGCGGCAGCAGCGGCGAGCTGTAGTTGACGGCGAACGCTCCCGCAACGCCGAGGTCCGCGTCGTCACCTCCGCCCGAGATTGCGCGCGCCGTGAAGTCGGCCACCCCGTCACCGCCGAGCAGCGCGTTCACCTCGATCCGTGACGCCGTCACGGCCCCACCGATCAACGCCCGGTTGCTCTGGCTCGTCACGTTGCCCGCGGCTGCGACACCGAGGCTTATGCCGGAATCCACGGCCTGTCCGTTCGCGAACGCATCCGTCCGGCTGTCGATCGTCGACGACACCGTGACGTCGCCGGTCGTCGAGAGATTCGCGCCGGCCGTGATGCTCGCGAGCGCGGTACTGAAATCGAAATTGAACGCCGCGGCGGCCGCGGTGCCGACCGCGCCGTCAGCCGTCCCGAGCCGGCCGGCGCTGATCAGGTCATCGACGGCCACCGGCACGAGCGGCTGGATCGTGTGCAGGTTGTCGACGTCGGCAGTGGGCTCCAGATCGATCGCGTTCGCGCCGAGCTCCGCATCCTCGGGGGAGGTGTAGAGCCGGATCGTGTTCGCGTCGACGACACCGACGAAATACGAATTGAACAGCCCGCTCGGCGAGAGATCGCCGATGGTCTCGTCGTCCGCGCCGTTCGAGTACTTGACCCGGTCGCCCGTCGTGAGGCCGTGACCGGCGATCGTGAGCGTGTCCGCCCCGCCGTTCACGTCGGTCACCGGGTTGACCTGGAACGCGGGCAGCAGTGCGGCGAACGCCTGCTCGAGCACGAGGCCGACCTGCGTCGCGAGGATGACGTCGCTCGGTGTCCCTGCCGAGCTCGCGATCGCATCGGCATCCATGTCCGTCTGCGTCACGGCGGCCACGTCGATGAGCCCCCCCACATCCATCCGGTTACCGGCCGAGGCCTGCGCGCCACCCTGAATGAGACCCAGCGAAAGCGCTGCGCCGGCCCCGACCTCGGCTGCGGTGACGGACGCGTCGGCGGAATGCGTAGCGGTCGCGACGTGGTTCGCATGCACCGTGAGACCACCCGTGATGGACGACGCCGTCGAACTGTTGGTGATGCTCGCCGTGGTGGTGTCGTTGCTGAGGAGCGCCGCAACCGCGGCCCCGACACCGAGCCCCGCGGACACCCCTGCCCGGGCGTCGGCGGTCGACGTGTAGTGACCGTTCGCGATCACGAGGACGTCGTCCGCGCCCGTGATCGTGGCGTCCTGAAGCGTCGCCACGGTCTGGAAGACACTCGCGGCGATCTCGAACGAGGCACCGACACCCGCGGTGGTGCCCGCGTCGACGAGCGGGACGGCGTTCGCGACGCTGTCCTGCACGGCATTGGCCTCGATCACGAGGTCGGTATCGTTCCCGAGTGTCAACGTGGCGCCATTCGCCACACCCGCCGTGCTCTGGCCGAGGCTCATCGTCTCGGCGACGGCCCCGGCGACCCCGGCGACCTGCACGCCCGTGCCGGAGACGGAATCCGCGAGCAGCGAATGCACCCCGTCACCGGACACGTCGCTGCGCACCTCGATGCCGTTCGCGGAAACGTTCCCTGCGATGCCGGAGACCGTGTTCGCGGTCTGAACGTTCACGGCGATGCCGGCCGCGATGCCTACGAGATTCAGCACGGCGCCCGCGCTACCCAGTGCGTTCGCGTCCACGTCGCTCGTGGCGAGCACCGTCGCGGCGCCACCGGTGGACGTCAGCACGGCAGTGCTCGAGACGGCGGCGTTCGAGGTCGCCGTCGAGAAGTTGGCGCCGACCGCGGCGGCACGGCCCTGGGTCTGATTGGATGCGAGCCCGAACAGATTGTTCGTATCGACGTCCGGATCGGTTCCGGGCTGCGTCGGCGCCCCTCCGAACGTGAGATTCGCGCGGTTGGCGAGGAACGCGATCTCGTTCGCGACGAGGCTGCCGGCCGTGGTCGTGTTGGGGTCTCCGCCCTGCACCCCGGCCACGCCTTCGACCTCGTTCTCGACATCCGCATCGGCACTGATCGAGATCGCCCCGGCGGCCGTGACAGTGCCCGCGACCGTTGCGTCCGCGGTGTCCGTGCCGAGGTTCAGCGCGACCGGGGGCGCCTGGGCGGTCGTCGGTGCGGCCGACTGGGCCGCAGCCGCGTCGCTCGCCGCGCGCAGCACGGTGGACCCGCGATGATTCGAGCGCACCGTGAGCGTGCCCGCGAGCGTCATGACCGTGCCCACGTCGACGAGCGCCTGAGTCGTGTTCACGGCGATCGAGCTCGCGACGGTCAGCGCATTGGCATCCGAACCCGCCAGGGCACCGGCGAGCGCGGAGACGGTCGTCGTCTGATCGCCATCGGCCGTGAGGCTGAAGTCGTGCGCACCCGTGATGGAGGCGCCCGGATCGACGGACGCCAGCGTCGAGTAGGCCGAAATGTTCGTTGCGACGGATGCCCCGTTGCCGAGCGCATCGGAAATCACCGCGGCACCCTCGGGTTCGGCGCTCGCGTCCATGACCGTGGTGTTCTGCGCGGCGACCACGACATCCGTGTTGCCGATCAGAGTGACCGTCGCGCCGGCGGCGACATAGGCGTGACTCAGACTGCCGGTCCCGCCCGGGACGTTCGCGTTCTGGGCGAGGGCGCCTGCGTTGGTGCCGACCGGCAGGCTCGCGAAGCCGGCTGCCCCCGAACGTGCGAGCGCGTTCACGGTGCTGCCCCCGCCGGTGCGCACGTCCAGGGACGATGTCGTGATCGTCGGGGATCCGTCGATGTACGCCTCGTCGAGAATCTGCGTGGCGTTGGTGGCGACCGCGGCACCGTTGTTGGTCGCGTTGACGGTGGGCGTCGCATTCGCGTTCGTGTTGATGGCGAAGCCCGAACTCGCAATAAGCGCCACAGGACCCGACGACGTGATGCTGCCGGTCGTGTCGACGTAGGCCCGCGTCGTGCTGATGACGGTCGTCGCGGCGAACGCTGCGGCGATGGTCTGCGGCCCGCTGGCCGTGGCGATCCCGAGCGCAGCGAGCGTCGGCGGATTCAGCACCGCGCCCGCGGGGGTCGAATCGGCCGTCGTCGTGAGCGTGCCCGTCGCCGTCGCGGTGACATCCAGGCTCGCAGACTGCGTGACCGACGCGGCGTCCTCGATGAAGGCCTCCGTCGTCGCGTTCAGTGTCGGCGTCGCGATCGTGCTGCCGGTCGTCGCGACGGCGGCGACGCCGCTGGCGGTCGTCGTGAGCACCGCGTTGCTCGTCGCGGCGAGCGTGACGGCGCCCACCGCACTCACGGACGTGTTGTCGGACAGGCGCGCACGCGTCGTCGTGTTGACGACCGGTGCGGCCACGGCGACTTCCGTCCCGGGGAGGCCGGCAACCGCAGTCCCGCTTGCCGTCACGTTCACGCTCGACGTGGAGGTCGCCGTGAACGCACCGGACGCGGTGATGACCGAATTGCCCGTGACGGCCACCTGGGCCGAAACGTTGGCGAGCAGCGCCGCCGGCACGAGCCCGACACTCGCGATGCTTGACACGTAGCTGGTGTTCGCGAGGAGAGCGATGTTCGCTCCCGTGAGAGTCGCGCCGTTCACGCTGATGGACGCCGCGACGTTCGCGAGTGGCAGCGTGTCGGGCGTGCCCAGGGTGCCGAGCACGGCGACCGCGTTGAACGTGATGTCGCCCGCCGTGATGTCGACGCCCGGATTCACGGTGATCTGCTCGGCGTTCACGACGAACGGATTGGCTCCGAGATCGACGTCGCCAGAGACCGTGACCGCGTCGGTGCCCGCCTGACCATTGATGGTCAGGTCCGCGTTCAGCGTAATGGCCTGGATGTCGAGCTGGTCGGCGGTGAACGGAATCCCGGGATCACCACCGAGATTGATGGTCAGGGAGTTCGTGGGTCTTGCGAACGTGATGCTTTCGAACGTCGGCAAACCCACGCTCGCGAGCATGAGCTGTGCCCCGAGGTCCGTGAGCTGCGCGTTGTCGAGCAGGTTGCTCGTGAAGATCACGCGGTCGGCCACGACCGTGTTGTCGACGATGGGCTCGAGCCCTGCGTAACGCAGGCGGTCGCCGTCGCGTGCGATCGTGCCCGCGTCTGGTCCCCAGGCCTCGTAGACGACCGACGAGAAGCTGCCCGCGCCGAGCACGAGCGTGTCGAACCCGCCTGCACCGCCATCGAGGCCGCCGGACAGCGAGCCGCTCGCGAGCACCGTGAAGCTGTCGCGATTGCCGATCGCGCCGACGAGGTGCTCGACGTCGCTGAAGCGGACGCCCTCGACCTGACCCGCGTTCTCCCCATCGACGGTCCAGTCGGTGTCCCGCGACGCGCCGACGAGCGTGTCCTCACCCCCACCCCCGTCGAACAGGATGTCCAGCGGCCGGGTCAGAACGGCCGGATCGAAGTCGATCCTGAGGCGGTCGGCGAGATCGCCGCCTCTCACGATGAAGGCGGAACCCCCGTCGAGGGCGTGCTGCGCGAGCAACTCGCCGGAGCCTGCATCGAAGACCTGCAGGGTCTGGGTCCCGTCGAGCTGGTCCAGGCGGAGGACTCCGTCCAGCGAATCACCCGGGCCGGCCGCAAGGAGGACGTGCGCGGGACTCGCCGGCGCGCCCGTCGAGTCGACGTCCACGAGCACCCTCTGCGCGGACACCGGCTGCGACAGGGTCTGCGCCGATGTTGCGGCGCGACACGCCTGGAGCCGAGAATCGAACGCGGGCGGGGATTCGGCCGTGACGGTCGCGTCGGCCGGCGCCGCGATGGCGACGGGCGAGAGCGGGGTGAGGTCCGCGGACAGAAGCAGACGCGGTTCGAGAAGTTCGAATCTGGGGTACTTCCGTCGGGCGAGCGCTGGCATGTCCGCGGATTCGTCCCGACGCAACGCACGCCGGATGGCGTCCGTGAGCACGCGAGGAGCATCGGCGAAAGAGCCGTTTCGAGGGCGCGCGATGACGTGGCGATACTTCATGAGAGTGGTCTCCACCGAGTATCAGCAACGACAGCTTCTTGTAAGTATGTTTGCACCATGACACCACGCGAACCTCCCGTCAACGCGTCTCCTTCTGGCTACACCCGTGTCCCGCATGCATCCGGCATGCTGTATTCACTGCTCCGGAGGCCGGAACGTTCGTGTCCTGAAGTCTGAGGACTTCCCGGTAAGGGACTGGCCGGGTTGTCGTTTTTCGTGCACGCCGCGCCGAACGACAACGGCATGAAGCACCATGGGCCCATGCGGTCGCGAGGACCGACCTATGAGTTCCTTCATACGGTCCGGCGCGGTCGGGAGCCGCAGTGCCGACGTGTCACGACGAGGGCCCGGAGCGTCGTCCCGCCCATGCGTGCGGGCCGGAGGACCATGTGAAGGGGTCACGACTCGCCGAATTCCCCGGTTCCGGAGCATCCGCGGCCCCCCCCGCTCCGGGCGTCACGGTGCACGCCCGGGGACCGGTCGGGATCGAAGGCCGGGGAGCACGCGGGGGTCGGGGCACGACGACGCCGTCCCGCGATTCGAGCCGATACGGACGCCGCGCGCCTCTGCGATGACGATCCGGCGGACATCGGCACGTCAAACGCTGGCAAACTCGACCCCCACCTCGCACTCGAAGGACGGGGGTCACCGCACGACGGCGGCGCACATTCGCGTCGCCGCAACCGGACCGTCCGAGTCGGCGTGCCGTCCGGAAGATCGCGTACCGGACAGCTTGCTGTCATCTCGCGAGGCAGCCATCGCGTTATGACCAGACCGACGTCGATTGGCGTTCTGAAATTTCGTTCGTTCAGGCACTAAGGAGAGGAGAGACATGAAGCAGAAACACTTCGCAGCACTGGTTCTTGCCGTGACGGGCTTTTTTGGTGCCTGGGCAACCGGCGTCGCCCACGCCGGCGACCAGCCGTGGGTCAACCCGACGATCAAGGAAGCCGGCAAGATCGTGGCCCTGCCCGACGCGGGACTCCAGCCCGACCGCATGACGGACTACAAGGTCGTGTTCAACATCCCGCACAACGGGCCTGCGGACAAGATTCTCCCGGGCCTCGAGCGCGTCGCGCGCACGGTGAACCTGTTCACGTCGGCGGGCGTGCCGCTGTCGCACCTGCACTTCGTGGCCGTGGTGCACGGAGGCGCGACCCCGGCCATCCTGACCGACGAGCATTACAAGGACAAGTTCGGGATCGCGAATCCGAACACGGCGCTCATCGCGGAACTCGATCGCGCCGGGGTCAAGGTGGTCGTTTGTGGCCAGGCCCTCGCACACAACGACTTCCCCCAGAGCTGGGTGAACCCGAAAGTCGAAGTCACGCTCGCCGCGCTCGTCGACGTCGTCGTCCTGCAGAAGCAGGGCTACGTGCTCGTCCCGCTCTGAGTCGGGGCCGTTCCGACCTGACACCTCCGCAGCCCGTCACCCGAGCGTTCGGGTGACGGGCGCGCCGGGTGCGCATCACAACTCCCGATCGTTCCTGTCACAGCCCGGTAGCCTGCCGCAGCGTGCGCATTGCGGATCCTGCGAGCCACACGCCCGCGTGGGCCGTGCCTACCCTACGGTCGTATGTGATCCGTATGCCGTGCCGAGTGTCGCCTCCCGCATCCTCGATGCAACCGCTCTCGCGTGGGCCGTGCGTAGGGTGCGTGTCACGCTTCTGATCGTCGCTGTCACAGACCGGTAGGCGGTATCCTGCCGCTTGTGCATTGCGTACCCTGCGAGCCGCCCTCCCGCGTGGGCCGTGCCCACCCTACGTCGTGCGCGGTCCGTACCACGTACCGGGTGTCGCCTCCCGCGTCCTCGATACAACCGCTCCTGCGCGGGCCGTGCGTAGGGTGCGTACCACGCACCGGCCGTCTCGACCGATATCCGACAAGTCCGCGTAGGGTGCGTACCACGCACCGGCTGTCTCGACCAATATCCGCCAAGCCCCCGTATGGTGCGTACCACGCACCGGCGGTATCAATCGACACCTGCCCAATATTCATCGACCGTCGCCTGAATGGCCGCCAGTTCGGGCTCCCTGCGCACCGGTTCGAAAAGGTGCGCAAACCGCCCCTGCAGCTTCAGGTAGTCCTCGACGGGTGCACGCGGATGCGGGATGCGCGTGTGCGCGACCTTCCCGCCCACGTATTCCTTGAGTGGCCAGACACCGGTCCGCACGGCGAGCCTGCCGATCTCGACGGAGAGGGCCGGGTCGAAGTCCCAGCCGGTGGGGCACGGCGCGAGCGCCAGGATCAGGCGGGGCCCCTGCATCTGTGCGGCTTTCTCGACCTTCCGGGCCAGGTCGAGCGGCTCCGCCCCGATCACCGTGGCGACGTACGCCGGTCGGTGTGCCGCCCAGATCGCGAACAGATCCTTCTTGAAGCCCGGAAAGCCGCGTTCGCCCGCGGTCGTCGCGGTCTTCGCGCCGTGCGGGGTCGCTCCGGACGCCTGCTGCCCGGTGTTGCCGTAGCCCTCGTTGTCGTAGCACACGTAGAGGAAATCGAGCCCGCGCTCGATCGCGGAGGACGTGGCGGAGAGCCCCATGCCGTAGGACGAGCCGTCGCCCGCCAGCACGGCCACGGTCATGTCCTCGTCCGGTGGCAGCTTCCCCTTCCGCATCAGGATGTCGAGCGCATCCCGGACACCCTGCGCGCCTGCCGCCGCCGAGGCCATCGACGTGTAGAGAAAGCCCGACCGGAACGGCGTGAACGGGTACACGGACAGCAGGGTCATGCAGCCCGCCGCGTTCACGAAAACCACCTTGCGCCCGAGCACGTCGTGGATCTCGTGCAGTGCCTCGAGTCCGCCACACCCTGCACACATCGCGGTTCCGCCCGCCAGCAGGTGGGTGGTCGGCAAATCCTTCATGCGCCGGATCGTCTGCTCGCTCATGAGCCCGCCTCCCGTCGTTCCTCGGTCGCGATCGCCTGCAGCTTTCTGAACTCCCGCAGCTCGCGGGCGGTGTAGAGCAGCCTCGGCTCCGGCGCGCGCCCTTCGCTCACGGCCGCGCGCGCAACCTTCGCCATCTCGAAGAATTCCTCGGGCGGCAGGTCGCGACCGCCCAGCCCGCCGACGAACAGGAGGAGCAGCGGCGCGCCCTGCTGTCCGTACAGCACGGAAGCGAGTTCCGCGTGGAGGACGCCGCCCTTCCCCATCGACAGGTTCTGATCGATCACGACGACCGCGCTGCGTCCCAGCAGGAGGTCACGCAGTGCCTGCGACGGACAGGGTCGCAGCAGCCTCGGCCTCACGAGCCCGACGTCGAACCCGGCCTCGCGCAGCCTGTCCACGGCCTCCTTCGCCTTCGTCGCGAACGCGCCGATCATGAAGAAGACGATGGACGCGTCCTCGCACCGGTAGGCTTCCACGGCGGGATGCATGCGCCCGAAGCGGTCCGCGAATGCCTGTGCGATCTCGTCGTACACCGCGAGGGCCTGCCTCTGGGCGAGGTGAACCTCGTAGCGGAAGTAGGAATACGGCGATCCTCCGAGCACCGCGACCGCCTGGCTGATCGGCCGGCTCGCCCGGAAGCCGATCGCATCGCCATCGAACCCGGGCAGGAACCCGGCGACCGCGCTGTCGTCCGGCAGTTCGACCGGTTCCCTCGTGAACGAGAGGTAGAAGCCGTCCATGTTCACGATCACGGGCAGACGCACGCGCGCGTCCTCCGCGAGCCGGTACGCCAGCAGGACGCTGTCGAGCACCTCCTGACACGTCGCGCAGTGGATCTGCAGGAATCCGCTGTCGCGCGCGGCGAGGATGTCGGTGTGATCGGGCTCGAGCGTGATCGGGCTCGCGAGCGCGCGGGAGACGTTCACCAGCACGAAGGGGGCTCGCCAGCCCGACACCGTGAAGAGCATCTCCATCGCGTGCAGGAGTCCCTGACTCGAAGTCGCCGTGAACACCCGCACACCGGTGGCGGCCGCCGCGGCCGCGGCCGTGATCATGGAGTGCTCGGATTCCAGCGTCACGAAGCGGCCGTCCATCGCACCGCTGTCGTACCAGTGCGCGAGCGTCTCGATGATCTCCGTCTGCGGCGTGATCGGGAATGCCGGCACGTAGTCGACCCGGGCAAGACGCGCCCCCCAGGCGGCGGCAGCGTTCCCCGTCAGCAGCGAACGCGTCATGTCGGTTCTCCGGCGCCTGCGTCCCGGTCTTCCCGCTCCGCACGAATCGCATGGGCGGGACACACCGCGACACACACCATGCAGCCCTTGCAGTGTTCGTAGTCAACGGTGGGCCGGTGATCCGCGTCGACGAGAATCGCGCTGTCCGGACACAGCGTGCTGCAGATCCACGAACAGCGGTTGCACGCCTCGGGGTCGATGACGGGCCGCTGCGTCCGCCAGGTCCCGGTCCGTGCGAGCGCACTGCTCGAGGGGTGCCTGATGTCGGGACCGGACAGCAGCACGTCCTCCACGGGAACGTCGATCCAGTCGGGGGCGCGATACCCGGCGGCACCGATCGCCCGCCCCTCGGAGACGATGCCCTCGTGAGCGGCCATTGCGTCGAAGGCCGCGCGCGCGCACTGGAGATTCGCCGCAAGACTCCGCGCCCCGAGACCACCCACTTCCTCGTGGAGGGCGGCTTCCAGCGTGTCCCATGCGATCACACCGAGCAGACGCGCGGCGGCGCCGGCACATCGGGTGCCGGTGAGCGGGCGTGCCACGGCATCGCCGCCGCACTCACCGGCCGGAAGGGTGAGGATCGGCCCCGTGAGCTTCAGCCGGTCGCGCCAGCGGGCCGCGTCGATCCTGCTGTCCAGGAGCAGCACCGTGTGGTCGCCGATGCCCTGAAGAACGCCTGCGGCGGGAAAGGGCACGAGTGTCTCGTCGGCCACGACGACGAGGTCCGGAACGGTGATGACGCCTCTTTCGAGGATCGGCGCGTGCGACGCACGGACGTACGCGAAGATCGGCGCCCCGCGCCGCTCGGCACCGTAGCGCGGCGCGTCCTGGACCTCGTAGCCCGACAGGAACAGCGCCGAGCCGAGGATGCGGCTCGCGGTCTTCACCCCCTGACCACCCCGACCGTGGATGCGTATGCGGAACATGGGATCTCGCGGTGTGCCCAGCGAAATGCAGTCACATGATCGAGAAACGGCGCGTCTTCATCGCCTGTCGCACACGCCCGGCGGCGTGTTCCACGGCTGCCTGGCGCGGCAGACACTGATCGTTGCGACTGGCCGCGAGCACGGTTTCGGTGTTGGCGCGCACCTTCTCGGCGATTGCATCGAGCGCGGCCGCCTGCGTCGCCCCCCGGTATTCCATCGCCGCACAGATCACGCCGCCCGCATTGGCGATGAAATCCGGGACCACCAGGACACCGCGCTCGTGGAGCATGCGCTCGGCGCCGTCCGTGCACGGGATGTTGGCCCCTTGCAGCACGAGCTTCGTGCGCAGTCGACCGACGTTGTCCTCGCGCACCACGTCCGGGCGTGCCGCGGGAATCCAGATGTCGCAGTCGACCTCGACGATCGCGTCCTGCGACACGTGTCGCCCCCTGGGATAGTCGGTCACGGACCGCCCGGCTGCCTTCAGTTCGTCCAGCGCGGCGACATCGAGCCCGCCGGCGTCCACGACGGTCCCACGCGAGTCCGCAACGGCCACGAGCACGGCGCCCGCCCGGGCGAGAAACCGCGCCGCGTGCCGGCCGACGGCCCCGTATCCCTGAATGGCGACGCGTGCACCGCGGAGTTCGAGACCACGGTAACGGGCCGCGACTTCGGCCGCGTGACGGATTCCCCAGCCCGTCGCACCGATCTCGTCTAGCGGGATGCCGCCGAGCACCGACGGCAGGCCCACCGATCGGCCGATCTCGTCGTGCACCCAGGCCATGCACGTCTCGTTCGTGCCCATGTCGGGGCCGAAGATGTAGTCCGTCTCGTGGCGCAGTGCGTGTGCGAACGCGCGGATCAGCGCCTGCTTCGCGTCGGCGTCCATCCGCGGGTCGCCCTGCAGCACGGACTTGCCACCGCCGTGGGACAGACCCGCGGAGGCATTCTTCAGCGTCATCGCCCGCGCGAGACGCGCGCATTCCGTCAGGGTGACGTCGGGCGCCATGCGCAGCCCGCCGATGGCAGGTCCGCACGCGACGTTGTCGACCACGAGGACTCCCCTGAGTCCGTGCGACGGCTCGTGCACGTGGACGACCTTCGCAGGCCCGAGATCGTCCGCAAGATCGAAAACACCCATGGTCCGCGCCCCTTCCTCTGGATCGTCGACGTCGGCGCGCCCCGTTGCGCCGCACGATGCGGCACCGACTCGATGACACGCGCGCCGTCTCTATCCGGCTGTATACGTGCCTCGCGCCCCGTGGACATTGACGAGCGTCAAGGAGCCCCTCCCCAGGCGGCCGCCGCGTCCGGGATTACCCGAAAGGGATATAGTGGGGCACCCGCTCACGTTCGTGGCGGGTTCCCTGTGGTCAACGACTGAAGGAGAAGGCGCATGAGAAGGATCCTGATGGCGGCTCTGATGGTCCTGTTCGCGGGCAGCGTGTTCGCAGCCAAGGGCGAGTTCAACGACGAGTGCGCCTACGGCCTCGCTCTGGGCAAGCACGTGATGACCAAGTGCTCGGTGACCGAGATGATCGACGGCAAGACCTACTGCTTCAGCAGCGAGGGTGCCAAGAAGAAGTTCATGGCCGATCCCGCGGGCAATCTCGCGAAGGCGGAGAAGACCTACGGCAGAAGCTGACGGACCGGCGCGTCGCCCGCGTCTCGGGAGGCGCCGGTCCCGCGGGATCGACGCCTTCCCGCCCGCGGAAAGCGGGCGAGCAGGACCACCCCCGCCACCAGAACCAGAGTCCCGGGTTCTGGCACCGCGAGGACCGCGATCGGTCGCACGCTGATCGAGAAGTGGTTCTGGTCCGCGGGGTCCCGGATCAGCAGTGGACTGGCGAGGATCGCGTTCCACTGGCCGGCGTTCAGGACGCCGCTCTGGATGAGCGGGTTCATGAGATTCGTGTTCTGGCCCGGGACGTGACCGAGATTCATGGCGTGACCGAGTTCGTGCTCGATGACGAGCACCCCGAGCATGCCCGCGGCCGCACCGGAGTCGAGCACGACCACGTTGCCTGGCTGCGGCGCACACCCGAGAATCTGTCCGGCGAGCCTCTGGTACTCCTCGTCCGGACAGAACCGGATCGCGTCGACGAAGTACGCGTTCACCTCGTCGAACGCGGGTGCCATCGCGAACAGGGACTGCAGCGACAGGTTGTCCCGGATGACCGCGAGATCGCTGTCGACGACATTCGCCCCGGGAGCGAGCCAGGCGATGTCGACCGTGCGCACGCCATCGGTGAACCGGACGTTCGGCGTGACGATCGCGCCGGCGGCAGCCGTCCCGATCCCGCACCCGACGTACGCGCAAAGCAGGACGACGAGGGTGAGCCACCATCGCGCGACGCGCGACCCTCGCTCGCGCGCCTGGCCGCCTCCGGCCTGCCCCTCGCCTGATTTCATCCTTTGGTCTCCGTTGCACGGCCCGAACGCCAGCCATCGTTCACCCAACCCGCTCGGCGCTTTGTACGACGGGCCGGTGACACCGCGCTTGTGCAATGTCAATGTTGCGGCAAACTTGACACGTTCATGCGGCAGCACGGCTTGCACGGACGCCGGTCATCCGGTATTCCGGCTGGACGCGTCGTGACCGGACCATGATCGCGACAGGACGACCTGTCCGGGCGGTCTCCATGCGGCAGCGCGTTCTGGTACCCGGGCGAGGGAATGAGGAGACAGAGATGTCTGGACAGAGAGGCAACCCGTTCGTGGCCATCGCCGGCGTGACCGGCGGCATCTCGCTCGCGATCGTCGTGATCGTCGCGGTGCTCGCGCGCGACTATCTACCCGTCGTGCCGTGGATCATCGGTGCGCTCGTGGTCCTGGGCATCGCGCTGGGATACTTCGCGTCGAGGAATTCCGGTTGATGGTGTCCTGCGCAATACGGCCCGGCCAGCACGCGCGCGGCGCGGCCGCTCAGTGCGCGTTCACGTCTCCGCCCGAACGCGAGTGGTCGATATAGCCGCCCACGTCCTTCGGGATCACGAGCCAGCACGCGGCGTAGAGCACGATGCCGATCCCGCCGACGCACGCCAGCACCACGAACGCGATACGGATGAACACCGGGTCGAGATCGAGGAACTCGCCGAGTCCGCCACAGACCCCGGCCACCTTGCGGTCCGTCGCGGAGAGATGGAGCCGTGACGCCGCGCGGGGCTCCGACGCCGCATCGCTTCTCGGAACGAGAAACCAGGCTGCAGCGTAAGCGACGAAGCCGATACCCCCGAAGAACACGAGCACCAGGAAGAACAGCCGGAAGAACACGGGGTCGAGATCGAAATACTCGCCAAGGCCGGCGCACACGCCGGCGATCTTCTTGTCGTCCGTGAGGCGATAGAGTCGTTTCATTGCTGTCTCCCTCGAGAATGCCGGGAAAGGTCTCACCGACCGTCTTCCCGTCGACGGCCCGGACGGCTGCTGCATGATTCCTCGTGCCCGTCCGGATCTCACCTGTAGACCGTGGACCAGGCAGCCCGGTTCATGACGGGGCAACGCGCCCGGGCCGAATGCCCGTCAATGTGCCGACAAGGATCGTGCGTCCGGATTGATCGCGATCAAGCTTCCGTCACTCACCGTAATGCTTCGATGGCACGAATGTCACGGCATTCGCGGTTGTCCGGCAAAAGATGCATTTGTTACCACACATCAGAAGAGAACAACGCATGTTCCAAATATCACACAGAGGAGACCCCCAGATGCGCCCGATCATCGCGACGCTCGTGCTCGCGTTCGTTTCTCAAGTGGCGGCTGCCGCCAGCCCGATCGCCGGAGGGTGGTACTACGGCCCCGGCTATCCCTCCGACAACGGCGTCGTCCTCACGTTCTTCGACGACGGCATCTTCTATCTGTCCGAGGATGGCGTCGCCGACGCCGGTGGCGGGCCCGGCATGGAGCGTGGCACGTACGCGTTCGATCCGATTGCCGAGACGCTGACCGCCACCGTGCTCGACGACACGACCGGTGACTGGAGCCTGTCCGATGCCACGATCACGAAGGCCGTGCTCGACGGCGACACGCTCACCGTCACCGTGTCCGGCGAACCGCTTCCGCTCACGCTCGCGCGTGTCGCCGATCCCGCGCAGGCGATCGTCGGCAGCTGGTACACAGGCCCCGCGAATCCTCACGACGACGGCCTCGTGATCACGTTCCTCCCACAGGGCAATTACTTCGTCGCGCATGACGGCATCGCGGACGCGGGTGGCGGCCCGGGCATGGAGCGCGGCGACTACGCGTGGAACGGTGCGAACGGGATCACATTCAACGGCGGTGCGCTGCAGGGCGCCCCCTGGCGCTCCACGATCGGCGACTGGGGCCTCGCGAACACGAACATTCTGGGCGTGGCGATCAGTGGCGACCTGATGACCCTCGACGTCGAGGGCGAAGGCCCGATCGAGTTCACGCGCGTGGCCGCGGCGCCCGTGCCCGAGCCGGGCAGTTTCGCGCTGATGCTGGCGGGTGCGGGACTGCTCGGAGCTGCCGTGCGTTTGGGCCGTCGTCGTCCGTAGCCGGTCCGGCCGGCGTCCCGCGAGAACGTCTCGACCCGCGATCGCCGGCCGTCCACCTCCGTCGGAGACAGCCCT
Source organism: Betaproteobacteria bacterium (assembly GCA_016125475.1). GTDB lineage: Bacteria > Pseudomonadota > Gammaproteobacteria > Burkholderiales. Next base: position 80,658 of record WGLR01000003.1, on the reverse strand, counting down.
TCAACATCATGATGTCGGCGCACGCCGCCCGCGTGTACGCCGAAAGGAAGCCGTCTGCGAGAACGTCGACGCGCGGCTGGGAGTCCTGGGACCGAAGCCCAGTTCTTCGTGGACGTCGCGTGACGCGATGGCCCGCATCTTCGCATGCCACCGATCGGCCAGACGATCACGCTCGGGTTCCGGTATTTCCCGGGACCGCCCCTCCCGAGGAGCGGCCCCGAATCTCTTTCGCCCGTGCCGTTCACGCTCGATTTCTTCCCCGACGAGAAGAGATCCACGCACCGGCACTGACCGCCGATGGGCACCGGCTGCGCGTCGACGTGTTCTTCCCGTGACGGCAGGATCCCGCGCCTACACGGTCTCCACGTAGCCCAATCTCTGCGACGCCTCCGCCGCGCACCGGCGCAGCGGCGTCGCGACACTGCCGTTCCACCGGGAATCGAACGTCGCCTCCGGGCCCATGGCCGTGATGCCCAGAACGAGATGCCCGCCCGAATCGAACACGGGCGCGGAGAACGCACTGATTCCGGGGATGGGCTGCCCGATCGTGCGCGACAGGCCGTGCCTGCGCGTTTCGATGACCGCTTCCTCCACCTGTGCACGCGTCATCTCCATCGGCCCGCCCGTCCGGCCGCTCTTCCGCGCGAGGTCTTCACGGATGAGTCCCTCGACCACCTTGGGAGGCAGGTAGGACGCGAACAGCCAGCCCGTGGCCGTGTGCGCCATGGACATCACCGTACCCACCCGCAGGTTCACGTGCAGCGGCTGAACGGGCTCCTCGAGCCTGACGATGGTCGGGCCGAGATTTCCCCAGACGGCCAGGGCTACGCTCTGCCCGGTTTCGGCCGCGAGGGCTTCGATGAGCGGCGTCGCTTCCTTCACCTCGTCCAGCCGCTGCAGCCGCGTGAGCCCCAGCCGCAGCGCGAACGGTCCGAGTTCGTAGCGTCCGGTGATGTCCTGCGTCACGAAGCCGACCTTCAGGAAACTCACCATGTAGGGATGAGCCTTGCCGGCGGTCATGCCCGCCGCCTTCGCCAGATCCTTCAGGGCCATCGGGGCCGCGTGATGGGCGAGCACGTCGAGCAGCTCGCTTCCGATCTCGACCGACTGAATGCCGCGACGGGCCTTTTCTTCCATCTTTTGCCTCTGGACGCCTCTCACGAGAGGCCGAGTATAGCCAGCGCCGAGGTTATACATTGTCGAATACCACCTTAATTGGACGTGTCGTTCGTTATTATCATATGCGTTTGACAGAACGATCGAGGGCGGGTAGGCTTCGCACCTTTCTGAGGAGGAGCAATGCCATGGATGAGCGAGATTTCCAGTGCGACGTTCTCGTCGTGGGGACGGGCGCGTCGGGCATGTCGGCAGCGATCACCGCTGCGTCGCGCGGACTGAAGGTTCTGGTAGTCGAGAAGGAAAGGATGTTCGGCGGCACGACCGCCCGATCGGGCGGCTGGCTCTGGATTCCGGGCACGCGTCTGGCCACCGAACAGGGCATCACGGAACCGCCCGGCGCCGCACGCACTTACCTGCAGCACGAGACGACCACCCATTTCGATCCGGCGCGTGTCGATGCCTTCATCGAGAACGGCCCGAAGGCCATCGACTTCTTCACGCGCAACACGTGCGTGCAGTTCGACATGCCGCCCGTGTTTCCCGACTACCACGCGGAAGCGCCCGGGGGCATGCAGGGCGGCCGCTCGATGGTGACGCGACCGTTCGACGGCCGGGAACTCGGTCCACGCGTGAAGAAGCTCGCACCGCCCCTGCCCGAGCTCACCGTCTTCGGCATGATGCTGGGCTCCGGCAAGGAGATCTGGCACTTCATGAGGGCGTTCCGCTCGCTGGAGTCCTTCCTGTACGTGACGAAGCGCCTGAGCCGCCACATGCTCGACGTGCTGCGTCACGGCCGCGGCATGACGCTCACGAACGGCAACGCGCTCGCCGGCAGGCTCGCGAAGGCCGCGATGGATCTCGACATTCCCGTCTGGCTGGAATCACCCGTGCGCAAGCTGCTGGTCGAGGGCGATCGCGTCACGGGGGCGCTGGTCGACCACGAAGGGAAGTCCCTGCGCGTCCGGGCCCGCGTCGGCGTGGTGCTCGCGTGCGGGGGGTTCCCGCACGACGTCGAACGACGCAAGGCCCTGTTCCCCCATGCCCCGACGGGCCGTGAGCACTACACGCCATCGCCGGCCTCGAACACGGGAGATGGACTGCGCATGGCCGAGGCGGTCGGCGCGCACGTCGACCCGTCCATTCCGCACGCCGCCGCCTGGGTGCCGACCTCCGTCACGACGCGGCGCGACGGCACGGCCGGCGTGATGCCGCACTTCATCGACCGCGCCAAGCCCGGCGTGATCGCGGTCACCCGGCACGGCAAGCGCTTCGCGAACGAGGCCAACTCCTATCACGACTTCGTCCAGGACCTCGTGGCAGCCACGCGCGGCGACAAGGACATCTTCGCGTGGGAGATCTGCGATCACGCGACGCTGCGCGGCTACGGCATGGGCTGCGTGGCACCGTTCCCGATGCCCATCGGACGGCACCTGCGCACGGGCTACCTGAAGCGCGGCCGGACGATCGAAGAGCTGGCACGTGCGATCGACGTCGATCCCGCCACGCTGCGGTCCACGATCGAAGGCTTCAACGAGCACGCGCGAAAGGGAGAGGATCCGGCGTTCGGCAAGGGCAGCAGGGCCTACAACCGCTACCAGGGCGACGCGCTGAACACGCCGAACCCGTGTGTACGACCGATCGAGACCGGCCCGTTCTACGCGATCAGGCTGGTCATCGGCGACATCGGCACGTTCGCGGGGCTCGCGGTCGATGCAAAAACCCGCGTGCTCGACCGCGACGGGCACGTCATCAAGGGTCTGCACGCCGTGGGCAACGATGCGGCCAGCGTCATGGGCGGCAACTACCCCGGCGCGGGCATCACGCTCGGCCCGGCCCTCACGTTCGGCTATGTCGCAGGCGTGTCGCTCGCGGAGGCAGCCGGTAGCCAGCACGTCGAGACAGGCCCTGCCACCCTCGTCCAGGACGCCGCCTGATCATGACCGACTCGACCCAATCCCTCCCGCGCCTGCTCGAAGGCCGGCTCGCGTTCGTCACCGGCGCGGGCCAGGGCAACGGCCGCGAGATCGCCCTCGGCCTGCAGCGTGCCGGCGCGGCGGTCATCGTGACCGACATGAACGGCGAGACCGTGGACGAGACGGCGCGACTCGTCCGGCAGGCCGGGGGCAAGGCCTGGGCATTCACGCTCGACGTGACGCAGGCGGCGGCTTGCGAGACTCTCGCCACTCAGATCGGCGCGGAAATCGGTCTCGTGGACCTGCTCGTGAACAATGCAGGCATCATCATCCGCGAAGGCAGCGACAGCCCGCGGGCCGCCGCGAACTGGCGCAAGACCCTGGATGTGAACCTGAACGGCACGTTCAACGTCACCCAGGCTTTCCGGGAAGCGATCAAGACCCGCCGCGGCACGATCGTGAACGTCGCGTCGATCGCCGCCTATGCCGGGCAAGGCGTGAGCCTCGGCTACTCGCCCTCCAAGGGCGCGATCAAGATGTACACGCAGTCGCTCGCGGCCGAACTCGCCCGGGACGGGGTGCGCGTGAATGCGCTGGCACCAGGCGTGATCGAGACGCCGATGACGGCCGTCACCAGGGAGAATCCGGAACGCCTCGCGACGTTCATGACCCGCATTCCGATGGGCCGCCTCGGCCAGCCCGTCGACCTCGTCGGCCCCATCGTCTTTCTTTCGTCGTCGATGTCCGAATACGTGACGGGGGTGACACTCGCTGTCGACGGCGGCTTCCTCGCCGTGTAGCGCGACGGTCACGAAGCACGGACGGGCCCCGGACGGGGCACCGCACACTCAACCGAGAGGGACGGCACGTCCGCACCGCTGCCCCTCGCCATCAGGAAACGACTCATGAACACCAAGAAGTTCGCATCGCAGGCCGACCTCGAGGAGAAGCAGGTCAGTTTCACGAAGCTCTCGGCACACGCCTATGCCTATACGGCAGAAGGCGATCCCAACACGGGCGTCGTGATCGGTGACGATGCGGTGCTGGTCATCGACACGCAGGCGACTCCGGTCATGGCACAGGACGTCATCCGGCGCATCCGCGAGGTCACGGACAAGCCGATCAAGTACGTCGTGCTGAGCCACTATCACGCGGTGCGCGTGCTGGGAGCTTCCGCCTATGCGCCCGAGCAGGTCATCGCGAGCCAGGACACCTGGGACCTCATCCGCGAGCGCGGCGAGGCCGACAAGGCCAGCGAGATCGGCCGCTTTCCGCGCCTGTTCCGGAACGTCGAGAGCGTCCCGGCCGGACTCACCTGGCCCACCATCACGTTCTCCGGGCGGATGACCCTCTGGCTCGGCGACCTGGAAGTCCAGATCCTGCAGCCGGGCCGCGGCCACACCAAGGGAGACACCATCGTCTGGCTGCCGCAGGAGAAGGTGCTCTTCAGCGGCGACCTCGTCGAGTTCGACGCGACACCGTATGCGGGTGACGCCTACTTCCAGGACTGGCCCCGGACGCTCGACGCACTCGCGGCACTCGGCCCGACGGCGCTCGTACCCGGTCGCGGCGCGGCCCTTCAGGGCGAGGAGCAGGTGGCAAAGGGCCTTGCGGGCACGCGCGCGTTCGTGAGCGAACTGTTCTCGGCCGTGAAGGCGGGCGCTCAGGCAGGGAAGGATCTCCGGAGCGTGTATCGCGAAACGTACGAGAAGCTCTCGCCGTCCTACGGCGGCTGGGTGATCTTCGACCACTGCATGCCATTCGATGTCACGCGTGCCTACGACGAGGCCACGAAGTTCCCGGATCCACGCATCTGGACCGCGGAACGCGACCAGCAGATGTGGCAGGCACTGGAGGGCTGAGACGATGATCGTTCGTTCAGGATTGCTGCGCAAGAAGCCCGACTGGAGCATGGACGACTTCCGCCGCTACTGGCGGGAGCAACACGGCGCGCTCGCCGCGAAGCTGCCCAGTCTGAGACGCTACGAGCAGAACCACGTCACGGACAGCGTGCAGCGCGGCATCGCGTACGAGCGCGGACCCGAACAGCTCGACGGCTTCTCGCTGCTCTGGTTCGACGACGAGGACGCGCTGCGTGCGAGCTACGCGACGGAAGCAGGCCAGGCGCTCATCGCCGACGAGCAGCACTTCATCGGCGATCTGCGCATCCTCGCGCTCGATCAGGTCGAGGTCATCCCGCCCGACCCGCACCGCCCGCTGATCAAGCGCATGTCGCTGCTGCGCCGGAAGGAAGGCGTGTCACCCGAGCAGTTCCTGCACGAGTGGCGCATCGAACACGCGCGGCTCGTGCGGCGCGTGTCCGGCGTGCGGGGGTACCGTCAGAACTACGTCATCGGCCGCGAGGCGCCGAAGGGACACCCCGTCGACCACGACGGACTCCCCATCGACGGCATCGTCGAGCTGTGGTTCGAGGATGCCGCCTCGCTGGATGCGGCGTTCGCATCCCCCCAGGGCGTCACCCTCATGACCCACGCCCGCGAGTTCATTTCCGAAATCACCACCTTTCTGGTGGACACACACGTCATCGTCTAGGGAGGAACATCCCGTGCTGATCCGCAAAGTGCATCACGTGGCCTATCGCTGCGCCGACGCGAAGGAAACCGTCGAGTGGTACGAGAAACACCTCGGCATGAGCTTCGTGCTCGCGATCGCGGAAAACGAGGTGCCGTCGACGAAGGAACCGGACCCGTACATGCACGTCTTTCTCGATGCAGGGGGCGGCAACATCCTCGCGTTCTTCGAACTGCCCACGCGTACGGCCATGTCCCGTGACCCGAACACGCCTGCCTGGGTGCAGCACCTCGCACTCGAAGTCGAGTCCGTCGACGTGCTGCTCGAGACCAAGGCCCGGCTCGAGGCGGCCGGCATCGAGGTCGTCGGACCGACCGACCACACCCTGTTCAAGTCGATCTACTTCTTCGACCCGAACGGGCACCGGCTCGAACTGGCCGCCAACACGGCCACGCCGGAAATGATGAAGCGGCTGGACGAGGTGAAGTACGACATGCTCGAGGAGTGGTCCCGCACGAAACGCGCCCCGCGCCACGCCGCGTGGATGCACGACGGCAGCCTCGCTGCCGGCTGACCGGAACACGACCCGCCCATGACGCTCACGAACGAAACACACGATCCTTCCCTGCGAAGCTGGGTCGAGTCTGCGAACGCCCGCACGACCGATTTCCCGATCCAGAACCTGCCGTTCGCCGTCTTTCGACGGCGAGGCAGCGACGAGAACTGGCGCGGCGGCGTGGCCATCGGCGATCAGGTCGTCGACCTCGCGCGGGTCCTCGCGGCAGGGGCACTGTCGGGCACGGCCGGTGACGCGCTGGCCGCGGCTGCGGAGCCCTGTCTCAACCGGTTCATGGGCCTGGGCGCCGATGCATGGTCGGCACTGCGCCTCGCGCTGTCGCGCAGTCTCCGCGAGGGCGCGCCGGCCCGGTCGACGTGGCAGGCGTTCCTCGTGGCCCAGGCCGACGTGGAGTTTCGTGTGCCCGCACGGGTCGGCGACTACACCGACTTCTACACGTCGATTCACCACGCGACGAACGTGGGCCGTCTGTTCCGGCCGGACAACCCCCTCCTCCCGAACTACAGGTGGGTGCCCATCGGCTATCACGGCCGTGCATCCTCCCTGGGCGTCTCCGGGCAGTCGTTCCGGCGTCCGCACGGACAGCTTCGCGCGGGCACCGACGACCCCCGCCTTGCCGCGAGCCAGCGCATGGATTACGAACTCGAACTCGGCGTGTTCGTCGGCCCCGGAAACGCGGCGGGCGAAGCCATTCCGATCGAAGCGGCCGAACGGCACGTGTTCGGCATCTGCCTCCTCAACGACTGGTCCGCGCGCGACATCCAGGCATGGGAATACCAGCCGCTGGGACCGTTCCTCTCGAAGAATTTCGCGACGACCGTGTCACCGTGGATCGTGACCGCCGAAGCTCTCGCACCGTTCCGCGTGCGCTGGGAACGCGGGGCGGACGATCCGCAGCCGCTGCCCTATCTCGATTCGCAGGCCAATCGCGACGCGGGTGCGTACGACATCAGGCTGGAAGTGCGCCTCGAAACGGATCGCATGCGGCGGGAGGGACGCAGCGCCCCGGTGCTCAGCCGGACCAGCTTCCGGCATGCCTACTGGACCGTCGCGCAGATGGTCGCGCACCACACGGTCAACGGCTGCAACCTGGAACCCGGGGATCTCTTCGGTACCGGTACGCAATCCGGCCCGGGCGAAGGCGAGGCCGGCTCCCTGCTCGAACTGAGCCAGGGCGGCAAGCAGCCCGTCGCGATCGGGGACGGCGAAACGCGTACCTTCCTCGAGGACGGCGATGCGGTGATCTTCCGCGGGTGGTGCGAGCGCGACGGCGCCGCGCGCATCGGTTTCGGCGAGGTACGCGGCACGCTGCTCGCCGCCTGACGGTCACCGGCCCGCACGTCGTCACGCGTGCGTCCGCGTGGCGGGCACGTCCCCGGCTCGAGGAGGCCGCCCGGCACCGCTCCTTGCCGCCCTCCCGCGCGCGGCGCGCATCGCGAGAGGGCCTCCTTTCCTGCTACCGAGTCTCCCGGCCGGTCGGCGGTCACCTCAGTGTGCCGAAGAGCCTCGAGAGCGGTCGCAGCAGGCTGCTTCGCTTGGCCGTCCCGGCCTCGTCGTCACCACTGCTCGAGAGGTGCGTGAGACGCTCGGCGAGATCCCGCGCCCACGGCGTCGTGCGCCAGCCGTCACCCGAAACCGACGTTTCGACAACGGGCGGCTTCACCGCCGTGGGCAGTGCCGCGAAGGGCTGCGTCGCGGTTTCCCACGCGACCAGCGTGGCGCCGGTCGGCGCCGCTGCGGCAGAACCGGCCGTCGTCGCCGGAGCCGCGGTCGGTTCCACGAAATTCCCCGGCACGGCGATCGTGGCCGGCCCGGTGACTGCTTCCGTGCTGGCTGCCATCGCCATCAAGGGCGCCGCCGCAGGAACCGCCGGCTCCGGGATCGCGGGGATGTCCGTTCGCGGCTGACCGCGCAGGTACTGCATGAAGCGCACCGCGTCGAGCGACGAAAGCGCTCCGTTCGCGTTGACGTCTCCCACGACGTCGGGATCCATGGTCGGGTAGGCCGCGAGCCCCTGACGCAGCCCGACGATGGCCTCCTGCGCGACCCTGACGTCGCCGTCCGTGTAGGTGCGGTCGCCGTCCATGTCGAAGAGGTAGGCCACCAGCTGGATCGCGTCGTCCCCGCGCCCCGCCGCACGGTCGCCGTCCTCGTGCCTGGTCACGACGTCCGCGATGTGCAGAAGTCTCGTAGCACCGTAGGCAGCACCGGCGGGTACACGTGCGACGAGGTCGATCGGCGTGACCGTGTCACCGGCGAGCGGGGCGTCGAACACGACCTCGATCCGCACGCCCTCCGCGAGATCCGTGCGGCTCACGGTGCCCGCGAATCCTGCCGCCAGACGTACGTCGTCGACCACGAGTGACGAACCGTCGAACGCAAGCGTGAATGCGAGGCGCCGGACGCCCTGTGCGCCCGAGACGGAAACCGGCAGGTGGAGACCCGACCGCGCATTGTTGGGCACGACGATATCCTGGCCCGGTCCGCGCGCGAAATCGGGAACGGAGACGGTCACTTCCGATGTTCCGGAGACCGCGAACGCGGCCACGTAGTCGTCGCCCGCCACACCATCCGCGTCGCCATCGAGCGCGTGGCCCTCGACGTCCCGGAAGCCGCCGTCCCCTGCCCGCAACGTGAGCGTGTAGCTGTCGGCCGGCAGCGGCCCGCCGGTGCGCACGAAGCCGAGCCCCCGCCCGTCGGCGTCCAGCACGAGAGCGCCCTTCACGGCTCCCTGCGCGGATCCGACGACGGTGAGGTCCGCCACGCCGAGGGCCGCGTCGTCGTACAGGTTCAGCACGTCCGGATCGATCGCACGATCGAACTGCACGTGCACGCCGCTCGCGGTGGGTGTGACCGCCGTGACGACGAGCGTCGACCACGCGCGCGGTTCCGCCGGAGACGCGGTCTCGCCACCCTCGCCGGCGGCAGAGACCTCCGAAGCGGGGACCACCGGAATCTCGGGCTGGTCGTAGGAAGCGTCGCCCGTGATCAGAAAGAAACTCTCGTTCGAGATGATGTGCGCGTCGCCCGGATCCAGCGTGAAGGAGCGGTTGACGTCACTGATCACGACGGGATCGATCGTCGGCACGAAGCCGAAGCCGTCGTCCAGCCCGAACAGAACCTGCAGCACGCGCACGCCGTCCAGACTCACGTAGCGACGGTCCCCCGTGCTGTCGCCGAAGAGCGCCGCAACCTGCACGCCGTCGTCGCCACGCGCGGGCGCACCGTCGACCGCCACGTTCGCGATGTCGAGCACCCCCGCCTTGCCGTAGGGTGCGGCATCCGGCACGCGCGCCTTCAGTCGCACCAGTTCCACGCTGCCGTCGGGCAGCGGCCCGGATGCGGTGACCGTGACGCGATACTGCCCGGCCGTGCCGTCGATCTTCAGCGCACTGCCCGCCGGAAGATCGCGGCCCGGCTCGAACACCTGCACGTCGAGCAGCGTCGCATCGTAGGCAAGGTCGAACGCGACCCCGGTCGCCCCCGCTGCACCCGTGACCGTGACCGGCAGCCCGCGTCCGTCGGCGGGAATGTCGACGTCCTGACCGGCAGCCCGCACCACGTCCGCGATGCCCACGACGACGTCGCCGGCGCCAATCGCGAAGGCGCCCAGATAATCGTCGCCCGTGACGTTGTCGCGATTGCCGTCGAGCGTGCGCCCGAACTCGTCCTTGAATGCGTCGGCCCGGCTCGCGAACAGTACCGTGTAGTCACCTTCCGCGAGCGCGCCACCCGTCGCGACGAAACTCAGCCCCTGGTCGTCGGCGTGCAGGATCACCGATCCGCGCACCACCTGTCCGTCCGCATCCGTCAGCACGACGTCCGCCGCTCCGCGCCCGCTCAGTTTCGTGTCGTAGAGATTGATCTCGTCCGGCTGGAAGGTCCGGCTGAAGCGGACGTCGAAACCGCTGTCGTTCGGCACGAGTTCCGTCACGAAGAGCAGGTCGTTCACGACCGTCACGTCGAACGGCACGGCACGCCACGTGCCGTCCTCGTCGGTCGCGCGCACCTGGACGGTGTGCACGAGATCCGGGACGGCGTAGACGTGTGACGCCCCGGTCGCATCGCCCGCGAGCATCTCGACCGCACTGCCGTCGCCCCAGTCGACGCTCCACCGGGTGATCGTGTCGACGCCGGGATCGGTCGCCCCGAACGCGAGCGTGTACGGCACGCCGGAGAGCGCCTGCGTCGCGCCGGTCACGTCGAGCGTCGGGGCGACGTTGTCGACCGTCACGCCGAGCACGGTGTCGACGGGCGTGCTCCTGCCGTCCGTGACGCGCACCGTGAACGCGTACGACGCATCGCCGTCCGTGGCCTGCCAGCGGAACTCGCCCGTGTCGGGGTCGATCGACGCACCGGTGGCCGGCGGATTCACGAGCGAGTACGTGAGCGTGTCGCCGTCCTCATCGCTCGCGTGCACGAGGTAGCTCACGACGCCGCCTTCGTCCACGTGCTGCGCCTCGACCGCGTCGAAGACCGGCGCGGTGTTGGCCATGGGCTCGACCGAGATCGTGACGGCTGCGAGATCCGACGAGAGCGACCCGTCGCTCACGCGGTACGTGAAGCCGTCCGCTCCCGAGTAGCCTGCGTCCGGCCGGTACTCGAACACGCCCGCCCCCAGACCGACGATCGAGCCGTGCTGCGGCTCGTCGACGACGACCACGTCGAGCACCTGCCCCTCCGGATCGCTGTCGTTGACGAGCACGTCGATCTGCGCCGTGCCGTCCTGAGCGACCGTCGCCACGTCGTCGCGCGCGACGGGCGGCTGATTGCCGGAGTCGTCGAGCACGAACCGGACGTCGTCGATCACGGCGCGGCTGTCCGCGTCGCCGAAGCCCACCAGGTCGAAGAACAGGCTCGCGACGGCATGCGGCGCAAGCCCCGTGAGATCGATCTCGAAATCCACCGGTCCGCTCACGTCCAGAAGACCGCCGTTGCGATCAGCGAGCCCGCTCACGGTCACGCGATCGGCCGCGAACGCGCGACCGTCGCTCTGGAGGTTGAAGAGTGCGTCCGTGTCCGGAAGGCCCGCCGTTCCCACGAGCGGATCGTCGGTCGCGTCGAGCAGGGCAACCTCGAATGCATCGACGGGCCCGCTGCCGTTCGGCTGCAGGTCCGCCGACACGAGCGTGAAGCGCAGCGCGGTGGCCCGGTCGGGGATGATGAAGCTCTGCGCGAATCCGGACAGGAACCGGTCGTCCTCGTTCAGCACGCCCTGACCTGCCACGACCACGGCGGAACCCGTGGCCTGCCAGCCGAACTGCGCGGAGGCGCCGTCACTCACCGCGAACGTGCCGTTCGTGATGCCTTCGAGGAGCGGGGATCCCGATCCGGCCAGTGTCTGCGGGGCCGCGACGGTCACGGCAGGCGATCGCGGTGACGCGAGGTTCAGCACGATCGGAGCGGCAGGGAGCGTGTCGACGGTGCCGGCCCCGCTCGAGTCCGCTGTCGGGACGTCCTGCACCGAGGCCATCCGCCTCGTGCCCGTCCCGAGCGACGCAGTCATGAGCCGCCCGGGTTCCACGCTCGTGGACACGTCCGCGAGCCCTAGCGCGTGGCCCATCTCGTGGGAGATCACCGTGAGCAGGTCGTAGCGGCCGAACGCGGCGGACGTCGCGGACGCCCGCCACTCGCCCGCCTGGCTCGTTGCGGCGAACTCCGCGGCGTCGTCCGGCGTCGCGTCGACGAACCATCCCATCCCCGCCGCGTCCCGGTCGACGCGGATCACGCCGTTGTCGAAGACCGCGAGCGACGTGCCGGTGAGGTCCGTCACGTCGAACCGGATCGACTCCAGCGTCGCCGCGACGTCGTCAAGGCCGTCCACGGTGAGCCACTGCGTTCGCGCGAGGTCCGCCATCGCCTCGACGTCGTCCAGGGTGACGCCACCCGAGGTGTCCGCCGTGCCGGTCATCGCGAAGCTTTCGCCGAGCAGCGGCGTGCCGGTCTCGGTGTCCGTGAACTGGAAGTCGTCCACGAGCATGAGCTGGCTCATTCCGCCGACGACGCCCGCGAAGGCACCGGCCGCATACTGGATCACGCCACCGATCGATTCGGCCGCAGTCCCGTCGAACGCATCGATGTCCACGAGATCCTGGAGGTATTGACGGAACTCTTCCGTGACGCCCATGCCCTCGTGCCTGACGGTGAACGTCGCGATCTCGCCCGCGAAACCGTCGGGAATCGGCACGGCGTAATCCTTGCCGGAGAAGAGCCCTTCTTCGATGACCTTCTCGACCGTCGCACTCGTGCCGTCGAGCTTCGTGAACGTGATCTCGAGCTTCGAGTCCGGCAGGAATGCGACGGGTGTCCAGACATTGAAGCGCAGGAACTGCTTGCCCGCGGGGATGTACAGGCGGTTGTGCGTGATGCTGTCGAGATTCGAGTTGTAGTCGAGGTAATTCAGCAGGGCGTCACGCAGCGTGCTCGCCCCGTCTGGCAGACCGTTCCCGATCACGCTGCGGAGCGCTTCACCGGCACCCATGATCAGGGCGTAGTCGCTCGGGAAGTTGGGGAGGAAACTCACGCCCTGGTCGATCCCGAACTGAAGGTAGGCCTTGATGTTGTCGATCCCGAGCGGCAGTCCGTTGGGCCCCGGTGCACCCGTGATCGCATCCTGCAGATTCGGACCCGGCGTGCCGGTCTCGGACGCGATCTGGGTGATGATCTTGTCGAGGAAGAAGATCGCGAGCTGACCTGCCTTGTCGAGTGCCTTGACTGCGGAGAAGTATTTGCCGAGCACGGCCTGGGACGGCGGCACGCCGAACTTCGCGAGCAGCTTCTGCTCGGCGAACTTGAGCAGTCTCTGGTCCCGCGTGCCGGGGATGTCCGGCAGGACGAACTTGAGCACGGTCTGCTGGGCGGTCTCGAACATCTTGTCGACGTAAGTGTCGATCGCGTACTTCACGAACCGCTTGAAGTTCTCCGTCGGCGAGGTCTCGACCATGAAGAGCCCGCCGATGTCGATGTCACCGAAGACCGGGACCCCGACCGTGAAGCCCTGGCCGCCGTGCATCGACCAGCCGGGAATCTCGTAGGACACGGGGAAGCGTCCCAGGTCGCCAGGAAGATCCGCCGCCCCGGACGCCTTCCATGCGATGTAGTTGAGCAGGGACTGGCGCGTGCCGTACTCGAAGCTCCCGTTGAAGACGGAGTTGACGTCCGGGAATCCCGCCGGCGCGTCGGTGACTTCCGTGTTGTCGGTGCTGAACGCCACGGTTCCTCCGGAACCGGGTCGGTACGCCATGCCGCCTCCGGTTGGGCTGAAGTACCAGCCGGCGCCCACGCCCTCCGTGATGCTGCCGTTCGTGCCCCACTGTCCCGAGTCCACCCACGCCGGATCGACCGAATACCAGGGCGTCGTGCCGAACTGGTAGTCCTTCATCGGCAGCCCGAGTGCCTCGGTCGCGAGCCCCTCGTCGCCGAGTGAACGCCAGATCGGATTGCCGTCGAACTCGAGAATCCCGGTGTTGACCGTGCCGGCATACCACTGCCAGACACGGCTGTGCGGCCCGCCGACACCCATGTCGATGCCGAAGCCGAGAAAGTCCTCCTGCTGGAAGCCCGAGACGAGGTTGAGGTTCACGTCGAGACTGACACCCGGGATGGAACGTCCGTTGGGTGTGGCGGTGAAATGGTTCAGAAGCAGCCCCGGCGTCGCGTTCGGGTTGGCTGCGGTCTGGTAGTAGTTGTCGGCGAATGCGACGTTCGCCCATACCTTGACATCGGGATCCTTGAAGTCTGCGTAGGGGATCGGCTTGATCTGCACCCCGAGATTCTTGGCGACGGACGTCGTCGCGTTCGCGAGCCACTGACCGAGCTTCCACGTCCAGATCGCGATCTTGATCGCGAGCGGGACATTGCCACCCGCCAGCGAAGCAACGGTCGAGGTGACCGACACCGCGGTGAGGGCCGCCTGCGCATACTCGACGAGCTGCGTGAGCGGTACGTCGAGGCTCTTCTGCTCGAACTCGTGCGGATCGAGCGTGGTCATCTGGATGCCGCTCGTCACGATGTCGTACCAGCCCAGCCGCTGGATGATCTCGCTGTTGACGGACGTACCCCGGCTGTGGCCGATGAAGTGCAGCGGCGATTTCAGCAGCGTGTGACCCGTCTGTACGTCGAGATCCAGCAACGACGCGAACAGCGCATCCGCGGCGGCCTCCGAGAAACCGGAATCGCTGATGTCGGACTCGCGGTTCCAGTCCGACACGAGCACGACCGGCTTGCCCGGCAGGAGGGCCGCCGAGCCGGTGGCACCGAAGCTGCCGTCGGCCTTCACCTCTCGCCATTGCCCCGTGTTCTTGTCGTAGAGCATGACGACCCCGCCACCGCCCGCGGTCGAGATGAGCCGCGCGAGATCGATGAACGCTTCGGGCTGCTGGAACGACGAGTTGGCGAGATCCGTCCGCGGGTCGAGCTGGAAGCCGTGCGTGAGCACGGTCACGCCGTTGTACGTACCCGTGTTCTCGACGTGCTTCGCCGTGAATGCCTCGGCCCGGTCGATCCCCCGGTTCTCGATCTCGACCCCCCAGTAGTAGAACTGTCCGGCCGTGAGCGCCTTTCGATACGCGGCATCGAGTTCGACGATCGTGCGCTTCGGGTCCGGTGCGTCGCCGATCGCGGAGACGTTCCCGTCGGCGTCGACACGGTACTTCCTGCCGATCTCGAGCCCCTGCCCGATCGTGAGGATCCTCCCGGGATTCGCATCCTGGTCGTCCGGCACGCTGGGCGGATCGCTGAACGCGTACTCGAGCAGATCCAGGAAGGTGGCCTGTCCGAACGCGAAATCTCCGGGCGCATTCTCCTTGCGGTCGCGATACGGATCGTCCGGGTACAGCCCTTCGCCCGGCGCGAGCGCGCTGAAGTAGAGCCGCGACCGGTAGTCGGCCTCGCCGAGCAGCCCCGTGTCGATCTCCCACTCGAACGTGAGCGGTTCGTTGCCCGTGCCGTCCAGATCGACGACGCCCGTCGGTGCGATGAGCCGCAGCACCTGGTTCTCCTGCAGCGAGAGACCGCGGCTCAGTTCCTGCACGTCGATGGCGGGCAGGTTGAACACGTTCGCGGGATCGGAATCGTCCGCCCACGCGTGGTCGAGCGGCAGGTCGTGGAAGTCCTGGGCTCCCGACTCCGCGCGCAGTTCGAGCTTCTCGATGTCGTAGACGGCGACGTTGCCGACGTTGCGGAAATTCACGTAGAGCTTCTTGCCGGCGGCATCGACCTCGACCTCCTCGAGGAACGACATCGGGATCGGCGAGGTCGCGCCGAGCACGGTCGGGTTCGGCCCGAAGGGATCCTTCACCACGGCAATCTTCGATCCCACGTGGTGCAGGTCCTCGATCTCGACCGCGGTCATCGGGTCCATGTAGAACAGGCGCGGGATGTACCAGTCGCCCACGAAAGCGTACTTGCGGTCGGGCGTGACCGCGACACCCGTCGCGTTGCGCACGTCGAGGTCGAAGACCTGGCCCGTGAGCCGCGTCGTGAACCCCGGGTAGTAGCCGAACGGGTCGTAGCTGCCCCCGAACGTCCGTACGCCGACGCGTTCGTTGTTGAGGGTGAGGCCGATCGTCCCGATCGAGACCTGGAAGCCGTTCGGATTGTCGTTCGTGATGCGCAGCGGATGCAGGCCTTTCCTGAGATCGAGCCGCGACGTGAAGATCATGAGATCGCGGTCGGTCGTCGCCTCGATCTCGAAGGGCTCGAGGCCGGCGTCGAACGTGCCGATGACCTCGTGCCACCTGCGCGAACCGCCCGGATTGCCGCTGCTCGTGCGGTCGTTCTCGTCCACGTTGTAGACGATGATCTTCCCGGCCTCGCGGCTGCCGCTGTTCCAGCTCATCGGGCCGAAGAGCTCGGTGTGCGGCACGGCGACGAACAGCCGGGTGCCGTCCGCGTTCACGCGGATGTCGTTGATCTTGCCGTTCGCGGGCGAGTCGACGCCGAGCACCGTCGTGACCTTGTGGAAGTCCGGCGATCCCGGATTCAGGTCGATGATGTAGACGAGACCGGTCCCGGCCGCGTACAGGTACCGACCCGACGGGTCGAGCGTGAGATCCGTCACGCGCCCGCCGAACGGGATGTCGATGCGATTGATGCCGGCCGCGTCGGGGTCGACGTCGAACTGCTGCAGCGTGAACGCGTCGACGACCCCGATGCCGTCGTTCGTCGCGACGTAGACGCGCGAGAGGTCGGGCGTCGCGATGGCGTCCCAGACCGAGCCCGCACCGTCGAACGCGATCTGCTTGATCACGCGTTCGGTCACGTTCGTCTCGTCGATGCGCGCGATGTCGATCACGTCCAGCACCGCGGCGCCACCGGGCCCCCAGTGCCCCGTGAAGCCGTAGCCGCCCTTGTTGTCGATGCTCGCCGTCGTGCTGCCGGTCCAGGCCACGTCGACGTCCACGCCGCCGGCGCTCGCCGCGACCTCGTAGTGTGGCCGGTCGACGCGGATGTCGCTCATGCCGAGCAGCACGTCCTGCGGCACGTCGAGAACCAGCGTGCTGTGGAACGCGCCCGAGGCGTCGACCTCGCTGTAGGCATCGACGAAGTCCTCGCCCTTCACGACGACTTCCCGCCCCTGCATCTGGAAGACGACGCGTGCGTCCCGGATGTCGTCGCCGATCACGTCACCCGCGAACGCCGGGCTCTGCAGGTCGAAGAAGCTGTAGCCGCCGATCGTGAGCTGCACGTCGCCGTTGCCGTCGACGGTCGCGTCGAGCGTGTCGATGCGCGGCAGTGTCGGATCGCCCCCGGTCGTCGGCGGCGCCGGGATGTCGGGAATGATCTGCGTGATCGGCGCGTTCGGCGGCACGTTCACGTCGAGGTCGTAACCCTGCGGGTTCGCGGCCCAGTCGCGCCAGATCCGGAGCTGCTGGGCCTGGTACGCGAGCGGCAGCACGAGCATGCCGGCATAACCCGCGATGAGGCCCGCACCCACCACGGCGCCCGCGAGGCCGCCCGTCGCGGCGATGCCGATCGCGAGCGAGAACGCCATCGTGAGCCCGGCCGTGTAGCCGAGGTCGATCCGGATGATCCCGAGCGGCTGCGCCGCCCGGGCCACCAGCACGTTGCCGCGGTTGCTGAGGCCCGGGAACGGCGGCGAGGCGCTGCGCGCCATCCCGTCCGCGCCGACCCTGCCGGAATCGACGACGGTCCAGACATCCATGAATTCGCCGTCCGGCCCGACCGGCAGGATGCGCTTCTGGAAGAAATAGACCGTGTCGCCCGGCTCGGCGGCTCCCGGCGCGACGGGAACCGCGAGCTGCAGCGGTCCGTTCAACTCACCGCCCGCGATGTCGAGATCGAACGCACCGACGTAATCGAACGTCGTCTCGCCCTGCGGGTTCGACGGCAGGGCGAGCGACAGGTCCTGCTCCGCGACGGTCGTGACCGTCACGACCGCGTCACCCGTGACCTGTCCGGGTCCGAAGGCGACCATCACGCCTTCGCCGTTCGCGACGACACCGCCGTTCTCCCCGATGGTCGCGGTCCCGGTCGTGGTGACCGGCGCCTCGACCTTGACGCGGATGACTTCCTCGCCATGTCCGTAGATGACCGTCACCGTGGTTTCGCCGGCCCCGACGGCCCCGACGGCCTCGACGAGCCCGTCCTCGGTGACCGTCGCGACGTCGGTGTTGCCGATGACGTAACGCGTGCCGTTTTCGCCTTCGGTGACGAACGTCTGCTGGCCGAAGCCGAGCGACGTGACGATCTGGCGCGTGCCTCCCTGAGGCACGATGGTCACGCTGTCCGGATACGCGTCGATGCCCAGCACCCGGGAGATCATGAGATTGTCGTCCGCGGGCATCCCGACCCCGATCACGGTGGCCGCAGCGGCCGCACCGCGGCTCGCCATCAGCACCGTGTGGCCGTCCTTCACGGCGGTGAGCAGACCCTGCGGGGTGAGCGTCGCGACGGCGGGATCGAGCACGCGGGCGTTGACGTACGCGAGCGGCAGCGCGACGTCCTGCTGATCGGCGAAGTCGCCGATCACGCGGATCACGGACGTCTCCCCGACGTCGACGAGCAGGCGCCGCTCCGCGAAGTCGATCGCGACGAGCGGTGCGTCGCTCACCGTCACGGGCACGTCGACCTCGGGCGAGCTGTTGAATCCGTCGTCTGCGGTGATCCGGAAGCTCGCGTCGCCGGAGAATCCCGCCTCGGGCGTGAAGATCACGAACCGTCCGTCCGCGGACAGCACGGCGTCGCCGTGCTCGCTCGAGAGCACACGGTAATAGACCGCGTCGCCATCGGGATCGTCCGCGACCGCGGCGAGGTCGACGAGCACCTGCAGCGCCTCGTGCGTGAAGACGTCCGGCAGGTCCGCGGCGATCTGCGGCCCGACGTTCTGCGTGAAGCCGAAGTTCGCGAACAGCACCTGCCGGTCCGTGCGGTCCGTCGTGCCGTCGCCGTCGATGTCCGCGGACGCGCCGCCCGCGTCCATGAGCCCGCTGTCGACACCGTCCACGGTGCCGTCGAGATCGAGGTCGCCCGCGATCGACAGCGACAGCCGGTAACTTCCCCCGGTTCCGGCTTCCCCGCTCACCGCGAGCGTGTAGAGCCCTTCCTCCTGCACCGCGAAAAGCGCCGTGACGCGATCACCGTCGCGTTCGACGGAGAGCGGCGCGAGACCCGATACCGCGGGATCCGATGCCGTGAAGCCGCCGAGCCCCTCGACTTCCGCCCGCACGATGAGCTGTCCGCCGGCAGTGCCGAGGACCTCGCTCGCCCGCACGCTGAACGTGTAACGGTCGCTTTCGCCGGCGGTGACGTCGCCATCCGTCACGCGCCCCGTGAACTCGGCCGAACCGCCGAGATCGGCATCGATCGCGCTCACGACGACGGTACCGTCACCACCATAGGCGATCGCTTCGCCCCCCTGCCCGACGATCGACACGCCGACTAGGCGGCCCTGCTCGTAGGCATAGCGCGCGCCCTCGCCCGTGGAGAGATTCCGGGAGGCGACGAGCCGGCCGTCCGCGTCGTAGCGGTACGTGACCGTCGTGCCGTCCGGTGCGACGGCGCGCACGATCCGTCCTGCCGGGTCTCGCAGGAACGTGAGCGCGGCCCCGTTCTCGGCCGTGACCGCGTTGTCGCTCAGGAAGAGGCGCTTGCCCGCGGCCGTGACGATCTCCTGCGTTCCCCGGGCTGCGTCGATGAGATAGCGCGTGCCGTCCGGCGCCTCGAGCGTGAAGTCGGTGCCGTCCGCGGCCGGCGAGAGCGGGTTGTAGGGCTGCCCGTCCGCCGAGCGGTAGTAGCTGCCACCAGCCTTCGTGAGCAGCACTGCGGACGAGGACAGCCGGTAGCCGCTGCCGTCCGCGGCCGCCCAGGCCGCACGCCAGAACTTCACGCCGCCGACGTCCACCTCCGTAGGCGTGAACGAGAAGCCTGCTCTCTCGCCCGTGGGGAGCGTCAGGTAGACCCGCGTGCCGTCCGCATACGCATCGAAGACGCCGAGATGTTCGCGGCCCGTGAGCGGCACGTTCGATTCGAAGTCGACGTCCCGGCCAGGCAGGTGCCACCCTGCACCGAACGCCCCCGTCTGGCCGAGGGAGTCGTACGCACGCGCGAGCGTCCACGTCACGCCGCCTCCGAGATCGACCACGAGGTCCGTGTCGTCGCGCGTGTACTGCCCGAGCTTGGTCGCCGTGTCGACCTCGATCCGGGTCGTCGCGACGGTCGTGCGCCCGCCGATGTCGCGTGCGGTGACGCGGAGCGTGTAGAACCCGTTCGCGAAACGGCGGCCGTCGAACTGGGCGAGCGCGCCGTCGACGGAGTCGTCCCCCTCCGCGAGCACCTGCCAGTGGCTGCCGTCGCCGGAAATCTCGAGACGCCACGTGTCGAGGTTCACGTCGGACACCGACGCGTCGACGTCGATCGCGCCGGTCACGCGGGCCCGGACGACGTCCGCCCCAAGCGCGACGACCGGCGCCGCCCTGTCGTCCGGATCGCGGACCTTGAAGAACAGCGTACGTTCCGCGACACCGCCGTCCACGTCGGTCGCGACGGCCCGCACCTCGATCTTGCCGGGCGTCGACGCACTGATGAACGCGCGCCCGTCGTCGTCGAGTGCGATCTCCTGCCCACCCACGAACACGCGCAGCGACGCGAGCGCGGAGAAGCTGTCGGCGACAGCGTGCAGCAGCACGCCCTGGTCCGGCAGGGCCGGGAAGCCCGGCGTGAGTTCGACGAGCAGCGTGGGCGGAACAGGTTCGAGCGACGCCCGCAGCACGATGTTCTGCCGGTCCACGCTCTGGCCGTCGTCGGCCGTGAGCGTGACGAGGTAGTCCCCGGACTGGCCCGGACCGGGGGTCCACGAGAACAGTCCCGTGTCCGGATCGATCGTCGCGCCCGACGGCAGGTCGATCGCGCCATACGTGAGCGCGGTACCCACGTCGGGGTCGGTCGCCCGGATGAAGAACTCGCGCGTCTCGCCGATCAGGAAGGCGTGATCGGATTCCTGCAGCACCGGTGCACGGTTCACGTTCGCGACGCGCACCGTCACGTCGAGACTCACCGGTGTCCCGCTCGGGTCGGCGGCCGTGAACGTGATCACGTGCTCCCCGGCCTGGTCGAAGGCAGGCGTCCACTGGAACTCCCCGCGGTCCGGCACGAACAGCGCCCCCTCGGGCAGACCGTGGCCCGCGGCGAGCACCACGGGGTCGCCGTCCGGGTCGGCCGCCACCACCGTGAACGTGAGCTGCGCGCCTTCGCGAGCAAGCTGCGTGAGCATCGGCACGAACACGGGCAGCTGGTTCGCGTTCGCGACGGAGATCGCGATGCGCTCCTCGCTGGAGCCGCTGCCGTCGGTGGCCGTGAACGTCACGTCGTGGGTCCCGGCCTGGTTGAGCGCGGGCGTCCAGCTGAACTCGCCAGACGTCGGATCGAGCGTCGCGCCGGCCGGCAGACCGTCGGCGCGGAACGTCACGGGATCGTCCTCGCCATCGACCGCGCGGAGCCGGAACGCGAGTGTCTGCCCTTCGGTGGCCTGCCTGTCCCCGACGGGGATCAGCACGGGGGACGTGTTCGCGTCGCGCACGACGAGACGGAAGGCACCCGAGTCCGTTCCGACTTCAGCGGCACCACCGTTTCCGGTGTCCGCGACGTTCACGGTCACGTCGCGGGAACCGATGTCGCCGGTCTGCGGTGTCCAGGTGATCAGGGCGTGGCCGTACACGGCCGTCGTCGCGATCGATGCACCGGCCGGAAGCCCGTCGATGCCGAACGTGAGCGGGTCCTGGTCCATGTCGCTCGCGATCACGGGAATCTGCACGGGCTGCCCCGCGACCGCGACGACGTCGCCGAGGAAAACGAGCTTCGGGGGTTCGTTCGCGCTCGTCACGTCCACGATGAAGACGTAATCCGCGGACTGCGGGTCGCCCCCGTCGCCGTCGTCGCTCGCGACGATGCGCACCGCGTGCTCGCCGCGGTCTCCGACGCCGGGAGCGAGATGCAGCGTGCCTGTGCCGTCGCCGTTGTCCGTGAAGCTCATGAACGCGGGCAGCGGATAGCCCGGCTGTTCGCTCGTCGCGCCGAGCGTGATCTGCCCGCCCTCCGGGTCGGTGGCGCGCACGAGGACGTCGCGCGACTCGCCGCGCGCGAGCGTCACGTTCTCGACCGGTTCCATGACGGGCGTACGGTTCAGGTTCAGCACGCGGATCGGCACGGTGATCGTGTCGGTCAGCGGACTGCCCGTGCCGTCGCCGTCATCCACGGCCGTGAACGTCACCGCGTAGTCGCCGGCCTGCGCAGGACCGGGACGCCATTCGAAATCGAACGTCTCGGGATCGAACGTGGCCCCGTCGGGCAGCCTGCCGGCCGACACCGTTACCGTGCGGGGCGTCTGCGCGATCTCCGCGAAGTTGCCGTCCGCGTCGCGGAACCCCGGCTCGTAGAAGGGATTGTCCGGATCGAACGCGTAGAGCTTGATCGTGAGCGGCTGCCCCTCGAAGACCTCCCAGCCCTCCTGCGGGTCGAACTGCGGCGCGCCGTTCGCATTGGTCACGCTGATGTGCGTGGACACCGTGTACTTGTAGGTCCCGTCGCTCACGCTCAGCGGGACGTCGTATTCGCCGGCCTGCGTGAAGAGCGGCGTCCACTCGAACAGTCCGCTCCTGGCGTTGAGCTGCGCGCCCCACGGCAGCACGGCGCTCGAGAACGTGAGCTCGCGCGTCTCGTCGCCGCTCGCCTGCAGGAAGAACCGGACCGTGTCGCCCTCGCGAACCGTGCGGTCGGCCGGTCGCACGAGTTCGGGCGTGCGGTACCCCTGCGCGACGAGGATGTCCACCGCGACGTTCGTGACGGAGTGACCGTCGGACGCGTAGAAGCGCACGTCCTCGAACGTGCCGGCGGCATCGAAGCCCGGCAGCCAGCTGAACGTGCGCGTATCGGCATCGAACGACGCACCGGCCGGAAGATTGTCGGCCCAGATCGTGAGCGGGTCCTGGTCCGGATCGGACGCCACGACGTCGAACTCGATGGCGACGCCCTCGCGGCCTTCGACCTGGGTCGGCGCGGACAGAAACTCGGGCGCGCGGTTGCCGCCACCGACGTCGAGCACGAAACGCTGCAGCGCGGATGCGCCGCGGCTGTCGAAGACCTGCAGCACGACGGGCTGTGTCGCAGGCACGCCCGGCTGGACCTCCCACGAGAGCAGGCCGGATTCGCTGTCCACGGTCATGCCCTCGGGCCCGCTCATCAGGAAGAACACCGTCGCGTGGCCGTCGGGATCCTGCGCCTGCGCCTGGTACGTCCAGGTCTCGCCGACGCTGGCGTCGAGGGGTGGCTCGGACGTGAATCCCGGCGCACGGTTGAGCTGTGTCGCCGCGGCCACACCGGTCGTGAATTCCACGCGACGCCGGTCGGGGCTCGCGACGGACACGGTGTGCCCGGTCGTCGTCGCACCGGGTGCGAGCCGCCCGCCGGGGGGGAGGTTGTCCGCGAGGTCGACGAGCCAGCGTCCGTCGTCGGTGCGCCCCGCGGCATCCACGGGCACACCCGCGTAGCCGTCGGAGGGGTCGAGCGTGAGCAGCGCCGGCAGCAGGATGTCGATGTCGCCGCGATTCGTGATCGTGACGTCGTAGGACACCGTGCCGAGCGAGCGGTCGTAGCGCGTGAGGCCGAAGCCGATGTCGAGATAGGCGGAGAGGTCGCTCACGGCCGTGAACGTCACCTGGAAATCCGCCGCCAGCGGCTGTCCGAACACGCTCGAGACCGCTTCGCGCACGGTCAGCGAATAGTCGTCCGGCAGCAGGTTCGCGAAGCCGAGCAGCGCGGTGCGCGTGGTTGCGTCGTACACGACGGACTGCACCGTCTGCGTGCCCGTGCCCGCGCCTTCCAGCACGTAGTTCGCGGGATTCAGCACGCTCTCCCCGGCCGTGGCGTCCCCCGTGAACATGTCCTGGTTGAACACGACGGACACGAACGGCAACGGCAGCGGCATCACGGCATCCGCGACCGGATAGGTCGCGACCACGCTCGGCGCGAACACGGGATTCACGACATCGACCTGGTGCGACTGGCTCACGAGCAGGCGACCGTCGGACGTCGCGAACACG
This sequence comes from Betaproteobacteria bacterium, assembly GCA_016125475.1. GTDB lineage: Bacteria > Pseudomonadota > Gammaproteobacteria > Burkholderiales. The sequence continues at coordinate 56,962 of WGLR01000003.1, read as the reverse complement.
ACGTCTCCGCGCGTGCCCCCCGATGCGACCTCGACACGACGCAGCGTCGCGACGTCCACCATCGTGAGGTCGGCCCCTTCCGCCGCCGCGCCGGTGCTCGAGACGCGCCCCGAGTTGTGCGAGACGAAGAGCAGCCTCTCCAGGGCGGTGCCGGGTCGGCCGAATGCGAGCGAGTCGATGTCGGAATCGAACTCGAGCATGATCTCGGCGCGACGCTGTTCGGTGAAGCGCACGACCTGCCGGCGATCGGGCCAGGTGACGGCCCAGAGGGCACCGGCGTCGTCGAACGCGAGACTGCCGACGCGCAGGTCCCGGTCGCGACTGTACTGCGTGAACACGCCCGTGTCCGGGTCGAAGATCTGCACGCCGGCGTTCGTCGACACGAACAGGCGATCGGTGCCCGGTTCGACCGCGAGCGCGATCGTGACGCCGTCGCCGAAGCGGTTCAGCACCTCGCCGGTCCCGGGGTCGAGCTGGAGCAGCGCACCGCCGCCCGTCGTCGCCCAGAGCTGCCCCTGACCGTCGAACGCGAGGTTGAAGACGGGGTCGTCCAGGCTCGCCCACGGGCCCCCCGCGTCGCCCCCCTCCCGCGAGACCCTGTAGAGGTCACTGCGGTTCGCGCCACCGGACACGAGATAGTCGCCGTCGGGCGTCTCGACGATGGCCATGGGTCCAATGTCCGCGTTGCTGCGCCCGACCCCGGTCACGAACGACTGCGCGACGAACGGCCGCAGCACCGCGTCGAACTCGGACACCTGCGTGAACGGCTGCGCGTTCGGAATCCCCGCCTCCGCCGCGACGAACAGGGGGTTCGTCGACGGTTCGGGGGCCGGCTCCGGTGCGACGCCGAAGTTGGGCGGCGTCGTGCCCGGCACGCTCGGCAGCGCACCGAGGTTCACGCCCGAGTCGTCGGCGACCGCGTTCACGCCGGGTGCGGGCGCCTCGCGGTTGCCCGCGACGTCGGTCGAGAGCGCGAGAAACTCGTATGTGTGCCCGCTCTCGCCCGTGAACACGAGCGAACCGTTCTGCGCGTCGACGTCCCGCTGCCAGATCCTGAAGTCCCCGCCGTCCGTGGCGACGTACAGCGTGAGGTGGTCGAAGCCCGAGCCGCCGTCGTCGTCCTGCACGGTCCAGGCGAGCGTGTAGTTGTCGGTCGTGCCGATGCGCGTCGCGTCGAGCGAGGTGACGGGCGCCCCGCCGTCGATCCTCTGCTCGAGCACCGCGGTGTCCTCGGGCGCCTGCGTGTCGAACAGCACGCGCGCCTGCGCCGAGACCGAAGCGCCCGTCTGCGCGTCGTCCGAAACCTGCACCGAGTACGACACGAATCCCGCACCCTTGCCGAGCGCATCGTTCGGGGCGAGCAGCCCGCGTGTCGTGTCCTTCAGGAGTTCGCCCGTGAGCGGATCGATCGCCTGGATGAGCCACGTCGCGGACGGCGTGTCCTGGTAGAGATCGACGCCCGCGCTCACGCGCAGCAGGAAGCCGCGCGTGTCGGTGAAGTCGAGCTCGGTCTGGTAGAGCGCCCTTCCTTCGGGAACGTCTATCGTGATGTCGCCGATCCTGATGTCGCCGAGCTCGAACGAGCGTGCGTCGAGGTCGGGATCGAGCTCGGTCACGACGCGCACCTCGTTCACGTAGGTCGACGCACTCGCGCTGTTCTCGAAGTTCACGGTGTAGGGCAGTGGCGCGGAGGCAGGCAGCCAGCCCTGGGTGTCGAACGTCTGGGGCCCGGTGATCGACGCGAGACGGCCCGTGCCGCCGCTCTCGCCCATGAGGTAGCGCGAGAAGTCGAGCGCCGCGAACTCGTCGCCGTCGACGGGCTGCGGACCGTTGATCTGGAAGTCGAGCGGCAGGCCGTTGCCGCGACTCTCGAAATCCATCCACGGCACGTAGACGCGGAACGCCTCGAAGTGCGTGGCCTGCGAGAGGCCCAGGTCCTGGCTGGTGAACTCCGGAATCGCGGGAACGGGCACCTCGCCCTCGTAGCAGTCGCTCTCGCGCGGATCCCAGAACTCGATCTGCGCGAGCCGGTCCTGCTGGTGGCCGTACAGCGTGCGCACGGTCTCGAAGAAGCCCAGCAGGTCGCCGTCGCTGCGTATCTCGCTGCCCGCGGGTCCGAAGAGGATGCCGGACGCGAGGATGCTCATGAGGCTCACGATGTGCTGCTGCGTGCGGATCGGGGGCGTCTCGCCGTCCGGCCGCAGGATCTGCGCGTCCTCGAGCGCGGCGAGATAGAGATTCACCCAGTCCTGCTCGTTCGCGGCGATCGCGAGCAGGGCCGCGGGCGCGTCGTCGGCCTCGAGGATCGCGTCACGCAGGTCGATCGCCTCCTGCGTCTGGAACGCGACGAACTCGTCGCGCGTCATCGACGTGGAACTCGCGTAGATGTGGAACCGGAACGGGATGAACGGGATCACGCAGTCGCTCGGCACTGCCTCGTTCTGGTTGTAGAGCCCGACGAAATCGATGTTGCCCATGATCGCGCCGAGTCCGGGCTGGATCTGGTCGGCCTTGTCGCGGAGCGCGTTCCACCAGTCGCCGATTCCCGCGGGCCCGTCGGCGAGCTTCTCGTCGAGATCCGGGAACGAGGCGGCCATGCGCGCGCGGAAGTCGTCGAATGCCCGTTCGTGGAGCGCCTGCAGGCCGGGATAGGTCGCGACGTTGAACGAGAAACCCGCGAAACCGTCGGCCGCCTCGTCGAACAGGAATCCCGACGTCGACAGCTGGCCGATCGTGTTCGTGATCGACTCCATCTGCACGAACGGCACCGAGGCATTGTCGGAACCTGCCGCCCCTTCAGGCGCGCCGCGCACGTTCGTGAAGAATTCCAGGTACGGCAGCCCGTAGACGATCGGATTGATGTTGAGCTGGGGGACGCCGACCTCGAAGTAGGTGTACGGCGCGTCCAGGTTCGAAAGGTTCTGCAGCGCCACCGAATACGTGGCCTGATCGCCCGCGAGGATCACGCGCGGCCCGCCGAGACCGATCGTGACGTCCGGCTCGATCGCGCGCTCGACGAGGAAGCGATAGGGGACGACGGCCGTGTCGCCGTTCGGATTGATCACCTCGAGATCGTAGAGGCCGTGCGGCGCGTCCGTGAAATCGAACATCGCGATGATCTTCGTGCTGTCGACGACTTCCCACCTGACCGGTTCGTACTCGGCGATGCCCGGCCGCACGAGCTTCACGATCGCACCGTCCCGGAACTGCGCACCGCGGATCGTCGTGGTCACGTGCTGGCTGTCCCCGCCCGCGTCCGTGTGCACGTCCGTGATCACGAGCGGCAGGAGTTCCGCGAGCAGCCGGACGTCGGTTCCCTCGGTGCCAGCGCGGAAGTTGCGCACGAGCACGTAGTACGTGCCGGGCTCGGTCGAGGGCACGATCGCGGTCAGGTCGCTCGAGAGCAGTCCCGAGTACGTCGCGTCGAACACGGCCGAGGTCGGCACGGCGTCGTGTCGCACGAAGATCTCGTTCGCGCTCTGGTCGTCGCCGGCCGTGAGCGTGAGCCTCAGGGTCTGGTCGCGCGGCACCGTGATGCGGTAGAGCTTCTCCTGTCCGTTCGCGAGGACCGTGTCGAGCGGCGTGCCGATCAGCAGTTCGTCGACGGACACGACGAGATCGTCGGCGGAACCGGTCCGGTTGTTCGCCTCGTCGACGCCCTCGAACACCTGGTTGAAGATGTCGGTGCGCACGATCACGCGATAGTGGCCCGGGGTCGCGCCCGGCATGAGCGTGTCCAGGTCGAGCGTGTACGACGCGCCCGGTGCGAGCGTGCCCGAGAAGCCCGCGCGTCCGAGCGGCCGGTCGGTGATGTCCCAGGTCGCATCCTCGGAGAGGTAGACGGAATCCGACCACGTACCGGACGCCTCGACCGTGCTCTGGTTCGTGACCGTCCACGACAGCGAGACGGGTTCGCCCGAGCGTGCCTCGGACGGCACCGCGACATCGGTGACGACGAGGTCCGTGGGAGGCGGCAGCTCGATCACCATCGGCACGTCGCTCGAGCGCTGGTTGTTGCGGTCGTTGCCTCCCTCGAACACGGCGCCGCGCGCGTCGTAGCGCGCCGGGTCCGTGACCACGAAGACGTAATACGCCTCGGTGGCAAGGTCCGTCGGCACGGTGAACGTGCGTGCGATGTCGTAGGACCCGCCGGCGGCGAGACCGCCTTCGTGCCGGATCGACGCGATGAACCGGTCCGCGCGCGTGTCGAGGAAGGCGTCGCGCGAAAGGTAGACGAGGTCCTCCCAGCCGGACTGCTGGAACGGCGTGTCGCCGCCCAGGTTGGCAACCGTGTAGCTCACGTCGAAGCCCTGTCCCCGGATCGCACGGAGCGGAACCCCGAGCACGGTCACCTGCAGGTCCGGCGGGACGTAGGGTGTCACGGTGACGGCCGCGGCCGTGAGGTTGTTGCCCTCCCCCTGGAATTCGCGGACACGGTCGAGGGCGGAACGCACCCCGGACAGGCGCGCGGTAAGGCTGGATGCGTTGTAGGGCGAGGCATCGGCCGTGGCATCGGTCATCGCGAGGACGTTGAGATCGCCCGACACGTCGAACGGCAGCGTCACGCGAACCGTCGCGGTGTAGGACTCGCCGGCCTTCAGGACGCCTTTCCGCACGAACTCCGCGGCCACCGGTCTCGCGGGGTTGGACTCGTCCTGCAGCACCGCGTCGAACGTGTCGAGCGAGGTGTCGGCCGACAGGAACACGCGGTCGGTCCAGCCGTCCTGGCGCGTGTCGCGCGTGCCCACGTTCGTGACGGTGAACGTGACGTCCACCGTGCTGCCCGCCGCGACCGTGTCCGGCACCTGGAGGTCCGTCACGCGCAGGTCGGGCTCGCGGTACACGACGGGCAGTTCGCCTCGTGCCATGTTGTTCGTCGCGACCTCGTAGGCGTGCTGGTAGTAGTACTCGAGCGCGCTGCCTGCCACGAACATGCCGTCCCCGCTCTCGACGGGCCAGGCGAGCGTTCCGGGGAGGCCCTGCGGATCCACGTTCGCGAACACGTAGAGGTAGTACTGGCCCTCGATGCCGGGCGGCAGCGTGACCTCGATCTCGCGCGTGTAGCTTTCGTGCGGGCCGAGGGGGCCGGTGTTCGGCTGCTGGATCGTCGCGAGCAGCGTCGTGCGACCGGGCTCGGCGATGAAAACCGGATCCCTGGAGAGGTAGATCTTGTCGGTCCAGTACTGCGTGTAGCGCCAGATCGTCTCGTCCGAGTCGTTCGTGACGGTGTAGCGCACCGTCGTCTTCTCGCCGGAGTACGCGCTCGCGGCTGGCACGACTTCCGTCGCCCTGAGGTCCGGAATGCGGTCCGTGACCGACGTGGTCGTGACGGCGTGATTGTTCGACGCATCGAGCTCCGAGGGCCGGACGTTCCCCGTGTCGAGGCGAACATGAACGTACTGACCCTTCGCAGAGGGCTCGAGCAGGATCGTCTGCGTGCTCGTGTAGGCGTCGCCCGGATTCAGGGCTTTCGCCGGTGCGAAGATACCGAGCGCGAACTGGTGCGCACCCGGCGCATCGAAAACCGCGTTGTCCGAGAGATACACCTTGTCGAGCCAGCCGCCGGACGCGGCGCCCTCGCCCGTGTTCGCGACGGTCCACGAGAACGTGAACTCCTCGCCCGCGAATTCCGAGGCCTCCGCGACGACCGATTCGACGGAGAGGTCGGGATGCGGCTGGAGAACCGGCGGTATGCCGATCAGGTCGATCGCGCGGGCCTTGTAGTTGTTGTTGTTCACCTCGCTGGGGTCGTCCGGATTCACGTTGACCGCGAGCGTGTCCTCGAGGATCTGCGCATAGGGGTCGACCCAGGGCGTGAGGTAGTACGTGCCGGACACCACGCTGTCGGGCAGCTTCACCGTCACGACACGGTCGTAGCCGGCGTTGCGGCCGAGCGCCCCGCCCGTGTACGCGAAGCTCGAGAGCAGCACGTCTCCCTGTCCGGGGTGGGGGCGGTTCCTGTCCTTCGTGAGCCAGATCTGTTCCGTCCATTTCCCGATGTCGGTCGGACCGCTGCCGAGGTTCGTGACCGTGTAGCGCACCTCGACCTGGTTGCCCTCGAATGCCTGTGCGGGCGCGACGACGTCGCTCACGACGATGTCCGCGAACGGCCAGGGGTTCACGTAGATCGGATGGAGCGCGATGTTGTTCGTGTCGTTCGGCCACTCGTCCACGGCGTTGCCGTGGTCTGCCGAGACGATCGCGTAGACCGTGCCGCGGAAACGCTTCGGCACCTGGAAGGTCGAGGTGAGCGACAGGTACTGCTCCCCCGGCGCGAGTGCGGCGCCGTTCGTGAGCGAACTCACCAGGATGTCGTCGACCGTGATCCTGTCGTCGAGGGAGAGGTAGACCCGGTCGGTCCAGTTCGCCACGTCCGTCGCGACGGGCCCCTGATTGATCACGACGAATTCGAGCGAGGCGGTGCCGCCTGCGTCGACGACGTCCGGCCCCGACACGTCTGCCACCTGCAGATCCGGCCGCGGCAGGACGGTGACGGAGATCTGGGTGTCGTCGACGGACTGGTTGTTGTCCTCCCGGGCGTGCTCGTAGACGGCGTCCTGGGCGTCCGTGCGGACGATGATCTCGTAGCGGTCGCTCGTGTGCAGCGGGATGTTCACGAGTTCGCGACGGGTATAGGACTTTCCGGCCTCGAGGGGTCCCTGGAACGTGTAGGTCCCGATCTGCGTGCCAGGTCCCGTGTCGCCGAATTCACGCAGGTAGACGCTGTCGACCCAGGTTCCGTTCGCGTCGCCCTGGCCCTGATTCAGCACCGTCCAGGAGACGTCGATCGCGGATCCCTCCGACGCCGTGCCGGGTGCGACGATCGACGTCACCACGAGATCCGGTGGCGGCGTGAGCGCGACGTCGAAGGCGTCGGAGACGCGCGTGTTGTTGTCCGTGTAGACGAACTCGAACGGTCCGCCCGTTTCCACGACGAGGTGGTACGCGCCCTCGATGCCGTCGGGCAGGATCACGGTCGCGGTGCGCGTGTAGGCGCCGTCCGGCCCGAGCTGGCCGATGTGCGTGAAGCTTCCGAGCAGCGTGCGCTGGCTTCCGTCCGCCCGGGTGGTCAGGTACACCCTGTCGGACCAGTCGTTCCGGTCGGTGATTCCGATGCCCGCGTTTCGGACCTGCCAGGTGACCTCGAGGCCACGTCCGCTCGAAGCGGGTCCGGTCGGCGCCACCGAATCGACCACGAGATCCGCATACGGAATGAACATCACGTCGAACGGCTCCGCGAGCGGCGCGGCATTGTTCGCGTCCTGCGCGTTTTCGAAGACCGTGTCGTCGACGTCCGTGCGCACGAAGAGCGTGTAGCGACCCTGGAAGCGTGCGGGCAGCAGGAACGTCTCGCTGCGGGAGTAGCCTGCGCCGACGTCGAGCGCGCCCGTGTGCGTGAAGCGCGCGAGCACGACGTCGTCGCCGTTGCCCGCGACGCCATCGCGGGACGCGACGACGGCGTCGGTCCACTCGGTGGTCCGACCCGCGCCGTTGCCCTCGTTCGTGACGACCCACGAGACCGTCACCTCGACCGGGTCGCCGATGCTGACCGCGGGCGCGACGACATCCGACACGGCGAGATCGGCGTAGGGCGCGAGATCCGCCGAGAACGCGGTCGCGAGCGTGTTGTTGCCTTCGGAACCCAGTTCGCGGACGTCGTTCGGGGCATCCGTCGAGACGATGATGAAATACTCGCCCGTCGCGCCGATCGGCACTTCGAACTGCGCGGCGGCCGTGTAGCCTTCGCCCGCCGCGAGTGAACGTGTCGCAGTCAACTCGGCGAGCAGCGTGTCGCCGCTGCCGATCGTCGCATCTCGCGAGAGATACACGCGATCGGTCCAGGTTCCGGCGAGTGCGCTCGTGCCGGCGTTGGCCGCGTCCCACTCGATGTCGAGCACCGTGCCCGACTCGGCCGTCGCCGCGACACGGACTGCATCGACGGCGAGATCGGGATGCACGATCGCGACGACGCCGTCGGCGAGCCCCTGGTTGTTGTCCTCGTGGGGAACTTCGTAGATGCGCTGCGTCGCGTCGGTCACGACGAGCACCCGGTAGTCCCCGTCCGCGAGGTCGGGCAGCGTGAGCTGCGCGGACGCCGTGTAAGCCTCGCCCGCCGCGAGCGTGCGTGCGACGTCGACGCTCGCCACGAGTACCGCGCCGCTCGTCGTTCCCGATGCACTCAGGTAGATCCGGTCGGTCCAGGTGCCGGACACCTGCGCATCGCCTGCGTTGCGCACGGTGTACTGCACGGTCCGCGTCTCGCGGGGCACGCCGCCCGCCGGCAGGCTCACGTCCGTCACCTGCAGGTCCGCGACCGGGGCCGGCGCGAGCGCCGTGAGCGTCAGTGCCGCGCCGACGTTGTTGCCGTCGAGATTGCCCTCGAACACGTCGTTGCCGGCGTCCGCGCGCACGAGCACGCGGTAGTCTCCCGTCACGTCGTTGGGGGCGAACACGGTCGCGCTCGACGTGTAGGTCGATCCCGCTGCCACGTCACCCGTGCGCGTCACCTGCCCGAGCAGCAGGTCCGACGCGTCGAGCACGTCGTCCGCCGACAGGTAGACCGTGTCGCGCCAGCTTCCCGCGTCGGTCGCGAAATCGCCCGCGTTGCGCACGCGCCACGAGATCGTGACGGATTCGCCGCCCCGCGCGCTCGCGGGCGCATCGACGACCTCGACCTGCAGGTCCGCACGCGGCGCCGTGAGGTCGATCATGACCGGCGCCGACGTGTTGTCCGTGCGCGTGTCGGGTTCGACGACCGCCATCAGCGCGTCCGTCGTCACCGCGACGTGGAACGTGCCGTCGAGCCGCAGCGGCAGCGTGACGTCCGCCGACGCCGTGTAGGAGTCCCCGCCGTCCAGCGCCATGCCGTGAACGAGGGTCCCGAGTTCGACGTCGTCCGCGTTGCCGATCACCGTGTCCGTGCTGAGCACGATCCTGTCGGTGAAGCCGCTGCCGGTCCCCACCGTGCTCTGGTTCACGACCGTCCACGCGACGTTCACGGTCTCGCCGCCCCTTCCCGTGAGCGGCACGGTCACGTCGGTCACGACGAGATCCGGGTAGACCTTCTCCTGCGCCGTGAACGTGGCGGTCGCCGAATTGTTGCCTTCGGCGCTCGTCCCGGCCTGCGTGTATTCCACGAGCGCGCCCTGCCCGTTCGCGTTCTGGTCGGCCGTGATCGTGACCTCGATGCGCCCGGTCCCGCGCTGCCCGTCGGGCAACCGGAAGCTGTACTCGCGCGCGAGGACGGCCCCCACGCCGAGCGCGCCGTTTCCGGGAGCCGTCGGGTCGTAGGCGCTCGCGGTGTCGAGCAGAACCTCGCCGGTGTCCAGATTGCGGACCTGGATCCGGTCGCTCCACCCCGCGGGAGTCTCGGCGAGCCCGGTGTTCGAGTCCTCCCAGCGCACCGTGACCATGTCGCCAGCGCCGATCGTCGCCGGTGCCACGGCGACGCTCTGGACCACGAGGTCGGGCGCCGACGCGATCGTGATGCGCTGCGTGTTGTTGGTCTCGGCGGTGTCCTGAGCGTTGGACTCGAAGAGCTCACCCGCCACGTCGGTGACCCCCGTGAAGTCGAACCGCCCGGAGCCCGCCGTGCCTGCGGGCCACGTGAACGTGAGACTGCGTTCGCGCGAGGTTCCGGCCGCAAGGGCTCCCTCCACGTCGGCGTCGTGACGCTGCGTCGTGTCGACGATCGTCTGGCCGGTACCGAGGTTGCGCACCACGATGCTGTCGCGCCACGACGCGTCGGCAGGTGCGTCGCCCGTGTTCTCGACGCGCCAGGTCAGCGTGACCTGGTCGCCGGCCGCCCAGCCGGAAGCGGGGGACGCCGCGAGCCCGGTGACCCTGAGATCGGGATACGGCGACGCGGCGGACACGAGCGTGACGCTCGTCGTGTTGTTGATCTCCGCGGTGGCGCCTCCCAGTTCCTCCACGACATTCGACACGTCCGTCGTGACATCGAAGCGCAGGTTCCCGACCCCCTGGTTTCCGGCGGGCAGGTCGAACGTGACCGAGCGCGAACGCCGTTCCCCCGGCAGGAGGGGATCGGCGGCCTGGTCGCCGAGGTCGTCGTAGTTCACGAGCAGGTTGCGCACGAGCTCGCCGCGATCGACGTTGCGCACGAGCACGCGATCCAGCCACGGGCCCGCGGCAGGTTCGCTGCCACCGTTCACGACTTCCCACGAGACGGTGACCTCCCCGCCGGCGCGCACGTCGCCGACGGTCGCAGTGACGGACACGTTCTCGACGACGAGGTCCGCCCCGGCCTGTGTCCCGAGCCCGGTGATGATGATGCGGTCCTGCAGCGGCACGGGCTGGACGTTGAACCCGAACGTCGCGTTGCCGCCCACGTAGTAGCGGCCCTCGACGAGCAGCGTGTAGGTCCCGTCGTACGCGAGCGTCGTGACGTCCACGTCGTTGCCGGGCATGTACAGCGGCCCCCAGACGGGGCGGCCGAAGGGATCCAGCAGTCGCCAGTACGTGTCGCCGCCGCTGTTCGCGGTGCGGTCGAAGAAGAAGCGGTCCCCGGCCTGCGCATCGAACCGGTACGCGTCCGTCGCGGACGCGGGACTCAGCGTGCCCGAGACGAGCGTGCCGGGCTCGATGGGGACGGCCGTGGCGAGATCGAGCACGCGCAGCGCATAGTCGCCGACGGTGTCCTTGAGGCCTTCCACGGACAGCGTGTAGTCGCCTGGCACCAGATCCAGGATGCTCAAACCCTCGTAGGAGTCGGTCTGGTGGAAGCGCCGCCCCGATACGAGGGTGCCGATCGGCCCGGCGAGGCTCCAGGCGAGATTCGAATCGTTCGTCTGCGTGTCGACGTACACGCGCTTCGCCTCGGCGAGCGTGAACGTGTAGCGATCCGTCTCGCCCGGCCCCGACAGACTGCCCGTCACGCGCTCGTTCAGCGTCATCGCGGCCGTGTCGACGGCGACGGGCGCGATCCGGAACGAATACGAGGCCGTGCCCGACACGTAGTAGCGTCCTTCGACGATGAGCGTCCAGGTGCCGTCGTAGGCGAGCGTGCGGGTGCCGACGTTGTCGGCCGCCATCTGGCTCGGACCCCACCACGTGCGGCCGTACGGATCGAGCAGGCGCCAGTACGTGTCCCCGCCGCTGTTCGCGATGCGGTCGAAGAACAGGGTGTCGCCAGCCCGTGCGTCGAACCGGTAGAACGCACTCGAGTTCGCGGGATCGAGCGTGCCCTCGACGGTTTCGTCGACGGTGATCGGCGTGGCGGTGTCGAGGTCGACGAGCCGGAATCCGTAGTCCGCCGTGCCCTCTCCGGGCTCGTCGATCACGATCGTGTACTCGCCGGCCACGAGATCGAGGATGCGGGTGCCGTCGTGCGAATCGGAGTTGTACAGGGTCGTGTCACCGACGACGGTGCCTCGCGGCCCCGTCATGCTCCAGTGCAACGACGTGTTCGCGGTGCGGTTGTCGAAGTACACACGCGTGTCCCCGGCGAGCTGGAACGTGTACGTGTCGCGCTGTCCGTTCGAGTCGATCGCGCCGCTCACGACCTCGCCCGGCGAGATCGTGGCGAACTCGTCGGTGACCGTCCGGACCGTGAAGCCGTACGTCGCGGTGCCCGTGGTGTACGCGCGACCTTCCACCAACAGCGTGTAGGTCCCGGTGCGGCCCAGCGTCGTCGCGTCGATGTCGCTGTTGCCGTTGATCGCGGACGGACCGAACACGACGCGGCCGACCGGATCGACGAGCCGCCAGTAGATGTCGCCGCCGCTTCGCGCGGTGCGGTCGAAATAGAAGCGGTCTCCGGCGGTCACCTCGAAGTGGTAGGCATCGCTCTCGTTCGCGGGGTCCAGCGTGCCGGAGACGGCCTCGTCCGGCTGGATCGGCGTCGCGTCGGCGAGATCCAGCACGCGGAACGAATAGGCGCCCGCGGACCCTGTCACCGTGAGCACGTAGTCGCCCGCGACGGCGTCGATCAGCGAGAGCCCTTCCCAGGAATCCGACTGCGAGAAGGCGCGCTGCGACACGACGGTTCCGCGCGGTCCCTCGAGGGTCCAGCGGATGTTGCCGTTGTTCGTGAAGGAATCGACATAGAGCCGTTTCGCTTCCGCCACCGTGAACACGTACCGGTCGATCTCGCTGGCGGTACCGAGCGTGCTCGACACCGTCTCGCCGAATGCGATCCCCGGGTACTGCACCGCGGGACCGGGCGTGGTCTCGATCGCGATGTTGTCGAGGTCGTGGTTCGCGGTCTGGCCACCGGAGTAGGCTCCGAACGCGAGGCGGCCTTCGCGGAGTTCGAGACCGCTCACGAAGTAGTCGTCGACCGGCGTGACGGTGTCGCCCCCGTCGGGCGTGAGCTCGACCGTGACGAAGCTGCCGCCCTCCCCCTGCGTGAGAACCACCCGCGCGTGGTTGAACACGCCGTTCGCGAGGTCGAAACCCGGACTGCCGAACTCTGCGAGCCTGACCCCGTCGTAGTGGACGGAGAGGTGGTTGTTGTTCACCTCGCCGTTGTTGTAGATGTCGAATCCGAGGCCGAACGATTTCGCGAGATCGGGTTCCGGGCCGAACGCACCGACGATCCCCCCCGTGCCCCATGCGTCGGCATCGAGCCACGCGAGGCCGAAACCGTCGGCACGACCGCTGCCGGGCTGCATCCGGAAATCGAAGTCGATCGCGATGGAAGCGTACGGTCCCGCAGTCGTGTTCGCGAAGGCCACCGAGTTGCCGGACTGCCGCGTGGTGTTCGCGAGCCTCAGGAACTGCCCCGTGGGGCCGCCGTCCAGCACCTCCGCTGCGGCTCCCGATCCGTTGAAGAGCGCATAGGGCAGCCCGGCCGTGTCGAAACCCTGGGCGGTCAGGCCGTCCGGGTTGTCCTGGGCCTCCCGCACGAGCCGGAAGCCGTAGTCGACCGCGTTGCCCTCGTTGTACCGGCCCTCCACGAGCACGTAGTACGTTCCGTCGAACGGCATCGTGAACGTGCCCGCGTCGGCGAAGTTGACGGGACCGAAGATCTCGCCACCGAAGGGATGGAGCACACGCCAGTAGGCGGAGTTCGTGCTCTCGGACAGCATGTCGAACGTCACGCGGTCGCGCGCGTTCGCGGAGAACCGGTAGAGATCGGTCGCGCTGCCGGGCTCGAGACGACCCGTCACTTCCTGGCCGGCCGTGATCTCGCCGGCCGCCGCCAGATCGAACAGCGCGAACGAGAAGTCGCCCGTCGAGTCGCTCGTCGCGTCGATCGTGAGCGTGTAGTCACCCGCACCGAGCGCGAGCACGGGGCTCGCGGCGAAGTCCGCGGAGTCCGACTGCGTGAACTGTCGCGAGGACACGACGGTGCCGAGCGGCCCGGTGAGCGTCCACCGCATGTCGGAGCGGTTGGTGCGTGAATCGAAGACCATCTGGCGCGCGTCCGCGAGCGTGAACGTGTAGCGCGCGGAGTCGCCGGGGTTCGCGATCGTGCCGTTCACGGGCTCGCCGGGCACGAGCGTCTGCTCCGCGACCTCCGGACTCAGGAGGCGGAAGCTGTAGGCGGCGTTTCCGCCCGTGTATCGGCGTCCCTCAACGAGCAGCGTGTAGGTGCCGTCCGCGCCCAGCGGTCCGGCTTCGACGTCCGCGAAGTTCGTCGGGCCCGTCACGGTCCGGCCGTAGGGGTCGAGCACGCGCCAGTAGATGTCGCCACCCGTCTCGCTCAGGACATCGAGGTACAGCAGGTCGCCGGCGACGGCATCGAAGTGGTAGACGTCGGTTTCCCGGGAGGGGGCCAGCGTGCCGTCCACGCGGTCGCCGAACGCGATGTCGGTGCCGTCTTCGAGTGCGAGCAGCCGGAATGCATAATCCCCGACCGTGTCGTTGCGGCCCTCGACCGTCAGCGTGTAGTCGCCCGCGACGAGCGAATAGATGCTCGTGCCGTCGACCGAGTCGGACGTGTTGAACCCGCGGTCGCTCGTGAGCGTGCCGCGCGGCCCCGACAGGCTCCAGCGCAGATTCGGGCTGTCCGTGAGCGAGTCGAAGTAGAGGCGCGTGTCGGTCGCGAGCGTGAAGGTGTGCATCACGCGGTCGCCGGGGTGCGCGACCCGGCCGATGACGGTGCCGCTGCCGGTGTTGCGCAGGGCACCGTCGTGCCCGTTGCCGGACACGTCGGCGACGACGGCCCCGCCGGTCTCGTCGAAGGCCCAGCGCGCGAGCAGTGCGTCCACGGGGTTCGCGATCGCCGTGGACATCGCCCCGGCGATCTCTGCGGTCGTGCGGGCGACGTTCCACAGGCGCACCTCGTCCACCGCGCCGTCGAAGTCCGCGTAGGACGTCGAGAATTCCGACGTCGCGCCGACGAGGAGCGGACCGGTGCTCTCCCAGGGCGTCGCGAGCCCCGCGTCGGTACGGGTCGCGGCCTCCTCGCCGTTCACGACGATCCGCATCGTGTTCGTGGCGCGGTCCACCACCGCGGCCAGGTGGTTCCACTCGCCCGACCGGATGAGTCCGGACGCCGTGTCGACGGTGTAGTTGGACGTGCCGTTGGCGACGGAGAGGTGGAGATAGCCGCTGCTGTTCAGCCACAGCGACACGGTCCGGTGGCTCGCGGCATCGCCGTCTCCCTTGAAGAAGACCGGCATCCAGGAATTCGCGAACGAATCCGCGCGGAACCACCCTTCCCAGGTCACTGAACCGGTCAAGGCAATCTCGGGCGCCGCGGGAATCTCGACGTACTGCCGGCCGTTCAGTTCGAGCGCACCGCCGACCTGACCATCGATCCACCGTGGCGCCATGCCGAGATCCTGACCGGGAACGATCGGGATTTCGGTGTCGCTCACGGACGCGATCCGGAAGCCGAAGCCGGACGGATTGCCGGGACTGATGCCGCCTTCGACGAGCAGCGTGTAGGTGCCGTCGAAGTCGAGCACGAAACGCCCGGCGTCCGAGCCCATGTGGGACTGGCCGAATACGGTTCGGCCGAAGGGGTCGAGCAGACGCCAGTAGGTGTTGCCGACGGAGGAATTCGTCGAGTCGAAGTACACGCGGTCACCGGCTGTCGCGTCGAACCTGAAGGCCCGGGTCGCGGTGGCGGGGTCGAGCTGGCCGTTCACGGCCTCGTCGTAGGCGATCGCGGTCGCGTCGGCGAGATCGAGCACGCGAAGCGCAAAGGCACCCGTCGTGTCGCCGTTGCCGTCGATGCGCAGCACGTAGTCTCCGGCCACGAGATCGAGGATGCTCGTTCCGGCGTAGCCGTCGGTCTGGGTGAACGGACGCGCGCTCACGACCGTGCCGCGCGGCCCGGCGAGAGTCCACCGGATCTGGCTGTCGTTCGTGAGCGCGTCGAAATAGATTCGCGCGTCGGCGTCGAGCGTGAACGTGAAGGACTTCTGCTGGCCCGCGTGCTCGAGCGCGCTCGAGAGCGTGTCGCCGACCGTGAGCGTGGCGGCCGCGTCGTCGACGCCGTTCAGCGCGAACCGGTAGTCCGAAGGCCCGTTGTTGTAGACGCGGCCCTCGAGTGCGATCAGATAGGTCCCGGGGAGCGTGGTGGTGAATACGTCGATGTCGTTGAACGTGCTCGGCCCGTAGAAGAGGTTGCCCGCGGGGTCGAAGACGCGCACGGCGAAGCTGTCGCCCGAAAGCGCCTGCCGATCGAGGAAGAACCTCTGCCCGGCCTCTGCATCGAAGCTGTAGAGCCGTGTCTCGCGTGACGGGAAATTGACGAGCCGGCCATCGTTGCCCTCGGGAGAGGCGTCCGTGACCGCGAGCCCCGCCGGCTCGTCGAAGGACCACGCGCCGACGAGCCCCGCCTCGTCGCCTGCGACCTTCCGGCGATAGCTCGCCGCGATCTCCTCCGGCGTGCGCGCGACGTTCCAGACGCGCATCTCGTCGAGCATGCCGGCCCATCGGTATCCGCCTGCCCCCTGTCCGAGCAGCAGCGGCGCGGTCGTGTGGTTGATCGCGCCCGAGTAGGCACGACTCGCGACGACCTCGCCGTTCACGTACAGCCTCATCTCGGCACCGTCGTAGGTCGCCGCGACGTGAGTCCAGGTATCCGTCTCGAGGACGGTGGAGACTTCCGCGGTGCGATAGCCGTTCAGGAAGAAATGCAGGCGACCGTCGTTGTAGAACGCGAGCCCGTAACCATCCCCCCAGCTGCTGTTCGTGCTCTTCATGGCGACCGTCTGCCACGTCGAGTCTCCGGGCGACTTCAGCACCCAGCCCTCGAGCGTGATCGTCTCCGGTCGCAGGGAATCGCTGTCGGCCACGAGCACGTAACGGTTGTCGGGCCGCAGGTCGAGTGCGCCGTCGTCCTGCACCGGACTGTCGAGCGGCGCCGTGGACGGCACGCGCACCGTCGAGAGGCCGAGGCCGGCGTCGCCGAGGGTGCCTGTCACGACGTCGAGCGGCGCGATCGCGGTGGCAGTCGCCACGTCGAGCAGACGGAACGGCACCGACCCCGTGAAGTCACCACCGCCGTCCACCGTGAGCACGTAGCTGCCGTCAACGAGGTCGAGCAGCGTGTTGCCGCCGAGATCGTACGAGTCCGAACCCGAGAGGCTGCGTCCGGACACGATCGTGCCGCGCGGGCCGGAGAGCGACCAGTACGCGGAGGGCTGGTTCGCGAGCGCGTCGAAGAGCACGCGCATCGGCTGCGCGACGTCGAACCGGAACGAGATCCTCTGCCCGGGATGCGTGATGTGCGCGTCGACCACCTCACCGATCGCGAGAGAGCCGGTCTCGTCGACGATCGGCACGACATTGAAGGCGTAGTCCGTCGCGCCGGTGGAGTAGATCCGGCCCTCGATCGCGATCGTGTACGTCCCGTCGTACGGGAGGGTGAGCTCCTGGTCGGAGGTGAACGAGACCTGGCCCACGAGGCTGCGACCCCATGGGTCGAGCAGGCGCCAGTATGGCGTCGCGCCGCTGCGCGACAGGTGGTCGAGGTAGACGCGGTCACCCGCCAGAGCGTCGAACCGGTAGAGCGCCGAACCCAGGGCGGGGTCGAGTGTGCCGCTCACCTGCGTGCCCGGAATCAGTTCGGTCACCTGCGCGAGATCGGAGAGCCGGAACGAGTAGCCACCCGTGGCGTCGCCCGCACCGTCGATCGTGAGCCGGTAGCTGCCTGCGCGCAGTTCGACCATGGAAAGGCCGTCGTAGCTGTCGGTCTGGGTGAATGCACGCTGTGACACGAGCGTGCCGCGTGGTCCCTGCAGCGTCCAGTTGAACGACGCGTCGTTCGTGAGCGCGTCGAAATAGACGTAGGTGGTGTCGGAGACGTCGAACGTGTAGACGTCGCGCTGCCCCGCGTGCGAGATGTCGCCCGACACCGTCTCGCCGAGTGTGAGTACGGCCTCGTCGTTCGTGACGGGCTGGATCAGGAAGCCATAGTCGATCGCACTGCGGTAGCGGGTGGTCCAGATCCGGCTCTCCACGATCAGCGTGTAGCGCCCGCTGCGCTCCGGTGTGAACGAGAAGTCGTCGAAGTAGGCCGGTCCCAGCACCTGCCGGCCACTGTCGTCGAACACGCGCCAGCTCACCCAGTCGGTGCCGACCCCGCCCGTGAGCGCACGGCGGTCCACGAAGAGCGTCGTGCCCGGCTCGCTCACGTCGAGGTGGTAGATGTCGGTCGTGTTCGCAGGGTCGAGTTGCCCCGAGACTTCCGCACCGGGCGTGATGGTCGTGCCCGCGTCGAGGTCGAGCAGGCGGAAGCCGTAGGTGCCCGTCGTGAAACCGCTGCCCGTGATTCGGACCTGGTAGCGTCCCGGCACGACGAGCGCAACCACCGGCGAGGTCGCACCGAGCTC
The DNA here is from genome assembly GCA_016125475.1 of Betaproteobacteria bacterium. Taxonomy (GTDB): domain Bacteria; phylum Pseudomonadota; class Gammaproteobacteria; order Burkholderiales. Next base: position 39,209 of record WGLR01000003.1, on the reverse strand, counting down.
GAACGACTCGGAGTAGTAGAGCGACCGCTGGCTCGTTTCGGTGCCGCGCGGCCCCTGCAGCGCCCAGAGGAACCCGCCGTTGTCGTCGGGCGCGAGGCTGTCCATGAGGATGCGCGTCGGCGCCGCGATGTCGAAGACATAGGTGTCGACTTCGCCGACGGCCGAGAGGGTGCCGTTCACGGACGTGCCCGGAGCGATCGCGGTCCCCGTGAGTTCGGGCAGCGGGTCGTTCCCGAGCAGCGTCACCGCGAAGGTGTAGTCGGTCGTGGCGCCCGTCACGATCCGGCTCTCGGCGAGCAGCGTGTAGGTGCCGTCGAGGCGCAGCGTGAGTTCTCCCAGACTCGACGCGATCGCGGGACCCGCGACGACCTTGCCGGTCGGATCGATGAGACGCCAGTAGGGGTTCGTGCCGCTCACGCTCTTCAGTTCGACCATGACCCGGTCGCCGGACTGCGCGACGAACCGGTATGCGTCCGTCTCGTTCGACGGATCGAGTTGCGCGGTCACGTCGGTGTCGCGCGTGATCGGCGCGGCAGTCGCGAGGTCCAGCATGCGCAACGAGAAGCCACCGGTGGCATCTCCGTCGCCCGAGACGATCAGCGTGTAGTCGCCCGCTTCGAGATCGAGCACCGTGTCTCCCGCGAGGTCGACGGAGTCGCTGCGCGTGAAGCTGCGCCCCGACACGTCCGTCCCGCGAGGTCCGGTCAGCGACCAGGAAAGGTCGGACCGGTTCGTGAGCGAATCGAACACCAGCCTCGTGTCGTTCGCGAGCGAGAAGGCGAACCGGACCCGCTGTCCGGGCACCTCGATGGCACCGTCCACGCGACTGTCCGGCGCAAGCGTGTCACTCACGTCCTCCACACGGTGCACGACGAACGAGTAGTCCGTGCCGCCGGTGTTGAAGATCCTGCCTTCGACGGCGATCAGGTAGTCGCCGGAGAACGCCGCGGTGAACACGCCGTAGTCGTCCAACCCGGCAGGGCCCGTCACGAGCCCCCCGAAGGGATCGAGGATGCGCAGGGAGGTACTCGAACCCGAGAACGACGTCCGGTCGAGAAAGTAGCGCTCCCCCTCTACCGCCGTGAACCGGTAGAGACGCGTATCCACGGCGGGTACGTTGAGGATCCTCGCGTCCGCGCCGTTCACGGAACTGTCCGCGAACACGAGAGCGTCGGCCTCGGCGAATCGCCAGTAGCCCGCGAGACCGGCATCGTCCCCGTTCAGATCGGACCGGTAGTGGTCGGCGATCTGCGCCGCGCTGCGTGCGACGGTCCAGACACGTACCTCGTCGATGTTGCCCTGGAACGTCTGATCGCCGATCTGACGGCTGCCCACGCGCAGGTCGTCCTGGGCAGCGTGAAAGTCCCCGATCGCGCCGGCGCCGTCGAACGTGTGCACGAGTTCGCCATTGGCATAGGTGTCCACGCGACCGTTGTCGTAGACGAGCGCGATATGCGTCCAGGTGTCGACGGGTGCGACGTAGCCGGTATCCACGAAGGTCCACCCGGGCGTCGCATTCGCGAGCGCCCACCGGATCGTGCCGTCCGCGTAGCGCGCGATCTCGTACTCGCCCTCCTTGTTCACGATGATGCCGCCGGTCCCGTTCGCACCGGATCCGCTCCCGGTCGGCCGGATCCAGGCCTCGACGGTCAGCGCGCTGTCGGCCTCGAACACGGGGTTCGCCCCCATCTGGAGGAAGGCCGTCCCGGTACCAGAGACCAGGGATCCGTTCGCGGGCGATCCGGGAGACGCCAGCGGGGCGCCTTCGTTCGAGTGCATGCGCGCAGCCGTGGCACCGCCGTCCGACAGGGTGTCGGTGACGGTCTCACCGGGAACGATCTCGCGGGCGTTGCCGAGATCGAGCAGACGGAACCGGTAGGTGCCCGTGGCGTCGCCGTCGCCGTCGACCGTCAGGACGTAATCGCCCGCGGGCAGCAGCATCGCTGTGCTGCCCGTGCGGTCGAAGGAATCCGAGCGCGAGAATGCGAGACCGCTCACGACGGACCCGCGCGGCCCGGCGAGGCTCCAGTTGAAATCCGGGCGTGCGATGAGCGAGTCGAACAGGACCGGCGTCTCCTCGTAGACCCGGAAGGAATACTTCGCACGCATGCCCGGAGAAGCGATATCCCCCGACACGACCTCGTCGAGCGCGAGCGCGTCCTCGGCTTCGACGACGGGAACGACGTTGAAGGTGTAGTCCGCGGCCGTCGCGGACGAGTCGCGCCCTTCCAGCAGCAACGTGTAGCTGCCGTCGAACCGGAGCGTGGTCTCGCCTGCGTCGGTACCGAGCCACGTCGGCCCCCAGACCGTTCGCCCGAACGGATCGATCAGGCGCCAGTAGACGTCACCACCCGATGCCGTGCGGTCGAAGTAGAAACGGCTGCCGGCCAGCGCGCTGAAACGGTAGGCGTCGGTCTCGTTGCCGGGATCGATCCGGCCCGAAACGGGCGTGCCCGGCGTGATCTCGTCCGCCTGGCCGAGATCGAGCAGTCGGAAGCCGTAGGCGCCCGTGTCGTCGCCGACTCCGTCCACGGTCAGCGTGTAGTCGCCCGGTGCGAGTTCGAGCGCGACGTCGCCCTGCAGATCCGCCGAATCGCTCTGCGAAAAGCGCCGGTTCGAGACGAGGGTCCCGTCCGGCCCTTCGAGCGACCACCGCTTGTTGCTGTCGTTCGTGAGGGAGTCGAACACGATGCGTGTCGTGTTCTCGATCTGGAACCCGTAGCGGTCGACCTCGCCCGGCACGTCGAGCGCGGCGTCGATGCGCGGTACGAGGGCATCGGCCGACAGCGGCACGCGCGGCTCCAGCATCTCGAGCAGCGGCTTGCGCCGGAACGGCGGGGCGCCGTTCGGTCGGCCGGTCAGGTGACCGTGCAGCCTCGCCGCCGCCGCGCGTGTCAAACGATGGGGAAGTCGGAAGAACTGCCGCGCGTTGCGCGCGAGATTCATGACCGGACTCGCCATAGGTCGCCTCGTCTCCTGAGAGCGTCGAGCGGCTCCGTGCCGGTGGCGGTTTGCGGTCCCCGATGGGTCGGTCTCGTCTCCGTCCGGCGGTCTGTGCGCCGGTCGGCCCGGTCCTGTGGACTCTTTTTCTGATTGTCGCGCACCCTTGTGCGTCGCGGCGCCACGGCCACGACACGGAGCGTTCGATCGTTGTATGCGTTACTGCACGTCTGACGCGATCCTAGCGCGAATCGCGCCAGATCTCGCGTCTCCCGTCACATTTTCCAGAATGTTCTGCCAAACGTCTTCCCGAGACTCTTCAGGATGCCCGCCCCGCCCGTCTCGCTGCCGGAGCGAAGCTCCGTCAGGCGCGTGGCGAGGTCACGCGCCCAGGGCGCCCGCTTCCATTCGTCCGGGTCCCGGGCCGCCGTCGTGCCCGTGGACACCCCGGGCACCGTGAACTTGCCGCTCCAGTCGACGACGGGGGCCAGGGACACGGGTCCGAAGGTGTCGGCACCCTTTACGGTCGCCGCTGCCGGAAGCGGTGCCGCTTCGACGTTCGCGGCCATCGGCGCCACCGAGGCAGGGGACGAAGCCGGCGCCACGACGACGACCTCGCCATCGGTCGGATCCGCACCCGCGACCGACGGCGCGACGCGCGAGAACCCTGCGCCCGCGTATGTGAACGCCTCGCAGTCGATGGGCAGCGTGCCCGGCACCGCGTCGGCCTTCGCCTCGAAGTCGATCTCGACGAGCGTGACCGCACCGCTCGACGCGATGGCCGTCGGGCGCGCGAGATCCAGGGTGATCACACCACCCGTCTGACGCACCAGACGATACGAGAAGTCCTGGACGAGACGTGTCCCCACGTAGGTGAGCTGCGTGTCATCGAAAGAGATCGTCGCGGTGACGCCCTCGACGCCCCGCGCGTCGTCGAGGATCACGGGCACGCTGAACGCTGCGCCGGGTTCCACGGAGGTCGTGCCGCCGAGGCTCAACGTCCGCTCCGGCCCGCCGAATTCGAGCGACACGTTGCCGGCCGGCAGCGCGGGTATCTCGCGGCGCGGCTGCCCCAGCACGAACTGCATGAAGCGGCTCGCGTCGAGTGACGTGATCGCGCCGTTCCCGTTCAGGTCGCCCACGATCACCGGATCGATCGCCGCGTAGGCGCCGAAGCCGCTGTCGAGCCCCACGACGACGCGCTGAACCTGCTGCACGTCGAGCATGGTGTACGCGCGGTTCCCGTTCGCGTCCATGAAGAAGCCGGAGACGTGTACCGCCTCGTCGGCCACCACCTGATCCGTGGTTCCCGCCGCGCCGAGCGCGAGTGACACGTTCTCGAACGCGATCCGGCCGGCTTTTCCATAGGGTGCCGTGTCCGGCACGGAGACGACGAGCGTGACCGGGTCCGCCTGTCCCGATGGAAGCGGGGCGTCGAACAGGATGTCGACGTGTATGCCCCCCGGCACGAGGCTCGTGCCGAGCGTTCCGGAGTAACCCGGCGCGAGTTCGACCATGTCGATCACGAGCGCGCCGTCGTGCACGAGGTCGAACGCGATGCCCGTCACACCGCCCGCCTCGGACAGCGTGACCGGCAGGATGGCCCCCTGCCCCGGACCGCGTGCGAGGTCCGGCACGCTCAGCACGGGCTGCGCGGTCGCCGCGACGGTGAAGGTGGTCGAGAAGTCGTCACCGGTCACGCCGTCGGCGTTCCCGTCGAGCGCACCGCCGAGCAGGTCCGCGAGGCCGCCGGCACCGCTCCGCACCGTGAGCGTGTACGCATCGGGCGCGAGCACGCCGCCGGTCTTCACGAAACTCAGCCCTGCGCCGTCGTCGTCGAGCACGAGCGACCCGCGCACCGCCCCTGTCGTCGCGCCCGTGAGCGTGACGTCCGCCGCCCCGAACCCGAAGCCCGCTGCGTCGAAGAGATTCAGGCGCGACGCGTCGATCGGGCCCGTGAACGCGACGTGGACACCGCTCGGCGTCACGTCGACCCCCGAGACCCGCAACGTCGTGAGCTGCACATCGATCGTGACCGTTGCGGTGTCGCCCCCGCCGACACCGTCCGACACGGTGTAGTCGAAGCTCGTGATGCCGGAGAAACCGGTCGCGGGCGTGAACGAGAACGCGCCGTCCGCTCCCGTCGAGAGCGTGCCCTGCAGCCCCGTGACGTCGGTCGCGTCGACCGAGAGTCCGTCGGCATCGGGGTCAGTGTCGTTCGCGAGCAGGCCCGGGGCCGCGATCACGAGCGTGCCGCCCACCGGCACGGCGTAGGCGTCGTCGTTCGCGACGGGCGCCGTGTTGGTCACGTCGATCGTGACCGTGGCCGTGTCGGAACCACCCGCCCCGTCGCCGACGGTGTAGGCGAAGGTCGTCTGCCCGGAGAAGCCTGGTGTCGGCGTGAACGTGAACGCGCCGTCCGCTCCCATCGAGAGCGTGCCCTGCAGGCCGGACGTGTCGGTCGAGTCGATGCCGAGCGCGCCTCCGTCCACATCCGTGTCGTTCGCGAGCACGCCGGGCGCCGGGATCGTGAGTGTCCCGCCGGCGTGGACCGCGTACGCGTCGTCCGTGGCCACCGGATCGTCGTTCACGGGGGAAACGGTGATCGTGACCGTCGCGACGGGGCTCGTGTCCGGTCCGTCCGCGACGAAGCCGGAGGGCTCCAGCGGGCAGCCGCAATCGAGTTCGTCGTCGCCGGTGTCGGTCACCGTGAACGTGAACGTGTCCACTCCGGAGAAGTCGGGGTCCGGCGTGTACGTGAACGTGCCGTCGGCGTTCAGGTCGAGCGTGCCGCTCGCCGGTCCGGTCGCCACAGCGAACGCGAGCTGGTCGGCGGGCGTCTCGACGTCGCTCCCCGTGAGCCGGCCGGTCAGTGCGACGTCCTCGTCGGTGCCGAACGAGGCCTCGTCGGCAACGGGTACGTCGTTCACGGGCCGGACCTTCAGCGTGACGGTTCCGACCGCACTCGCCTGCCCGTCGCTCACGCGGAACGTGAAGCTGTCGTTGCCGCGCACGTTCGCGTCCGGCGTGAACCTGACGACGTGCGTGACGGGGTCGATCGCGCCCAGCGTGCCGCGCGTCGGCCCGGTCTCGATCGTGAACGTGAGCGTGTCCCCGTCGATGTCCGTCGCGGCTAGCGCGATGTCGGCCGTCGTGTCCTCGTCGAGGAACACGGTCTGCGACTGCGGCACGGGAGCGGCGTTGGGTGCGAGCACGGTGACGTCGATGCCCGTCGCGTCGTAGGTGCCGTCCTCGTCGGTCGCGGTCGCGGTGATCCCGTACGTGGCTCCTCCCGCGAAGTACGTGTGCGTCGCGGAAGCGGCTGCACCGTCGACGGTCTCGACGACGCCGTCGCCCCAGTTGATCTCCCACGTCTGGAGCGTGTCCGCACCGGGATCGGAGTGTGCGAGATCGAGCGTGTACGGCGCACCCTCGTCGACGGACGACGCGCCGCTCAGCGTGAGTGTCGGCGCCACGTTCTGCACGGTGATCCGGAACCCGATGGTCGCGGATGCCGCGGGCGTCCCCGTGTCCGTCACGCGCGCGGTCACGTCCACCGTATCGGGGCCGTCGACGGGCGTCCAGGTGACGAGGCCCGTTGCGGCGTCGATCGTCATGCCGGCCGGCGCGACATCGAGGCTCCAGGAGAGGGACTGACCTTCCGGGTCCGTCGCGTCGAGGTCCACGAGCAGCACGGATCCCTCGAGCACCACCTGATCCGCGACCGCGTCGATGACCGGCGCATCGTTCACGGGAGCCACCGTCAGCGTGACCGTCGCCGGCGCGGAGGTGAGCACGTTCGCGTTCGAGCCGTCGGGATCGCCCCGGTCGCGCACGGAGTACGTGAAGCTGTCCTCGCCCGAGAAATCGGCGTCGGGCGTGTAGGTCCATCCGCCTGCGGGCCCCTGCACGATGGACCCGTGCTGCGGCGCGTCGCCGAGCAGGAACGTCAGGTCGGCGCGGGCGGTTTCGGTGTCCGAGCCGTCGAGCACGATGAATCGCGGGGTGTCCTCGTCCAGCGTGACGGACTGGTCGGCAGCGACCGGCGCGTCGTTCACCGGCTGCACCGTGAACGTGATCGTGCCGGTGTCGGTGCCCGCATTGCCGTCGTCCACCGCGAAGTCGAAACTGTCGGCCCCGGTATAGCCCGCGTCCGGCGTGTAGATCACGGTCCGGTTCGCGGGGTCGAACGCACTCAGCGTGCCGTGCTGGGGCGCGCTCGCGAGCGTGTAGACGAGCGCGTCGCCGTTGCCGTCGGACGCGGAGAGCGTGACGGTCACCCCGGTGTCCTCGTTCACGCTCACGGTCTGGTCGTTCGCCACGGGCCGAATGTTCGACGTGCGGTCGATCGTGAACAGGCGGATGTAATCGTCACCGCCCGTGCCGTTCGCGTCGCCGTCGAGCGGATTGCCGGACAGGTCGTAGATCGCGTTCGTGCCCGAGAGCGTGAGGCGGTAGTCGCCATCCGGCAGGATGCCCGGCGTGCCATTCGCACCGACGAGGAACTCGAGGGTGAGATTGGTCTCGGGATACGAGTAGGACGGCCGCACGGGGACGATCACGTCGTCCGGGGTGTCGAAAAGGCCGTCGACGCCCTTGCTGCGCAGATCGTAGTTGGCGGGGCTGCGCGCACTGATCGTGTTGAGCGCCTCCGTCGTGGTGACCTGCACGCTCGAGAAGGCGGCCGCCGTCGAGCCGCCTTCCGGCGGCAGCTGCGTGATCGCCGTGACCTGCGGCGGCGTGGTGTCGCCGGAGTCGCCGAGGAACTCGTACGCGCCGATGTCGAAGTACGTGAGACCCTCGTTCCGCGTGAAGATCACGGACTGCGCGTTGTTCAGGTCCGAGGCGCCGCTGTACTGCGAGAGGACGAACGTGATGCCGTTGCCGGCACTGAGTCCCACGGTCGGCGAGAGAGCCTGGTTGCCGTCGCCGTAGTCGAAGCGCACGTCGCCGTTCGCGAACAGCGTGACCGAGAAGTTCACGTCGCCGCCGCCCGTGGCCTGCCGCGTCGCGGCCCAGCGGATCGTGACCTGGTCCGCCACGGTGTCGTCGGCGAACACGTTGCCCTCGGTCGAACCCGACGCGGCCGACTGCGTCTGGTCGGTGCGCAGGTTGTCCCAGAGGGGCGCGATGCGCGCGTTGCGCAGGAAGATGTCCTGGGAGTTGTCGTCGCCGGTCACCGCGTTGTCGAGGCCGCCGAAGTGCAGGTAGCCGTTCACGGAGACCGACACGCTCGTGTAGTCGACACCGAAATAGGTGAACGTGAACGGGAGGTCGACCGTCGCGACGTTGAAGGAGGACCGCAGCGGAATCGCCGTCCCGGTCTCGGCGTAGCTGCTGCCGCCCGGCACCGATTCCTGAAAGCGGCCCCAGCCGATGCCCGTGTTCGGCGTGGCGGGGTCGTCCTGGCGCATGCGGTCCTCGATGTCCCGCAGCGCCGCATCGTGAGGATAGGTCGGCGTCGGACGCGCCGCCTCGTAGGCGTTCGCGGCGTCGATGGCGTCCGAGAACGCGTCCAGGCTGAAGTTGTCGTCGTAGCCGTCACCCGTCGTCACGTCCTGGTCACCCAGCACGTTGTCCGCCCCGTCGATGTCGAGGAACTTCGGGTCGCCCACGAAGCCGGACTGGTCGTGCACGCCCGGGAGGGCCTGCCACGCCGCGAGCGACGCCTGCTCAGCAGCCCCCCAGCGGCCGATCTTGGCGGCCGCGGTTCTCGGATCGAAGAGATTCCAGTCGCTCGAGAAGCCTGTCTGGCCGTTGGACTCGACATTGATCGCGTAGCCGTTGCCGACCGACAGGATGTTGTTGCGGATCCGGACGTTGCTCGTGCTCGAACCGGCCACGCGGATCGCGTCGCCGGTGTCCTGCCAGATCGTGTTGTTGTACACGCTGCGACTGCCGGCGACGTGGGAGTAGGACACGTCGATGCCCCGGTTGGTATTCGCGTAGACGAGGTTGTCGAAGATCTCCGAGTAGCCGTCGTCGACGATACCCGTCGAGTTCGAGTAGACCTGGTTGCGGGAGATGTTGGACGAGTAGTAGCTGGCGATCCCGATACCGTTGTCGAACGAGCGGTTGCCAACGACCCAGCCCTGGTAGCCCGTCCGGATGCCGGTCGTGTTGTCGTGGGCGTCGTTGTCCTCGATGACGGAGGTCGCGTTGTAGCTGTAGATCCCGACGTCGCCCGAGCCGTTCTGGTTGTAGGCGCGGTTCTGCCGGGCCGTCGCGTAGCTGCCGATGTTGATGCCGTAGGTGCCGTTGTCGTGGGCGTCGTTGTCGACGACCTGGACCCGGTTGGACTCGGAACTGCCGCTCGCGATGATCCCCGAATTGCCGTTGGCGTAGACCTCGTTGCCCTCGATGAGCGCCCGCTCGGTGCTGCTCGCCTGGATGCCGTACGTCGTGTTGTTGTGGACCTTGCTGTCGCGGACGACCCAGTCGGAGTCTCCGGAACCGAACTCGATGCCCACGGACGAGTTGTTGTAGACGTCCAGGTTCTGCAGCGTGATGCGATCGTTGCCGACGGAGCCGACGGCCTCGATGCCGTTCTGCGCGCCCGTCAGGTTCAGCCATTCGAGCGTGACGTCCGACGCGCCCTGGAAGGAGATCACGCGCTGCTGCGCACTGGTGTTCCCCCGGTCGAGCACCGCGTCGTGGGCGGGCAGCACCGGCCCCCGGATCGTGACGCCGGAATCCTCCTCGGTCAGCACGATGTTCGTGCTCAGCTCGTAGACGCCGGTGTCGACGAAGATCACGTCGCCCGGATCGAGGTCGTAAGCCCGCAGCAGCGCCGCGAGGCTGGCCATGGGCGTCGCGGCGGTCTTGCCGTCGTTGGCATTGCTGCCGATCGCGGTCGCGTACTCGTCGCCGACGAGCGAACCATCGTTCAGGTAGTACGCATTGCCCGCGTTCGCGATCTGGAACGGGGCGTCCGACACGTCCGTCACGGTGACCGCGCCGGCGTGTCCGGTCGCGCGCAGCATCGCACTGTCGGCCATCGGCCCCGCGTTCCAGACGAAGCTGCCCTCGCCGAACCGGTCGAGTGTCACGCCACCCGCCACGGGCAGCCACGATGTTCCGCCGTCGACGGACACTTCCAGATCGACGGTCGGTTTCGCGACACCACCCGCGTTCACGCGCCGGAGTTCGATGCCTGCCAGTACCACCGCCTGGTTGTTCGTGACGTTGGTGAGGTCGAGGGCGATGCCCTGACCACCGGCTGCGGAGACCGAATACGCGAGCGTGAGCGCCGTGTTCGTCGCGCCGGCCAGCGCACGCCGATCCACCGACGGCTGCACGACGGCGCCCTGGAGGGAAACGCTGAACTGGTAGGTACCCGCCCCTTCAGTGCCCGAGAAGGTGTGCAGCACGATCTCGTAGTCACCGTCGGTGACGGGCAGCAGGTAGCTCAGGCCGTTGCCGGCACCATAGTCGGAGTAGGCGTAGCTCTGGTAGATCGCGGCAGGACCGGCGTCGGCGAGTGCCGACGAATTCACGGACGTGCCGTACGTGGTCACGCGTCCGCCGGTGCGGTAGGCGTCCGGCGCCCAGCCATCGACCGCCGCCGTGGCCGCGCCCGTATTCAGGCGCAGGACGGCGTCGTAGGCGGTCAGTCCGGCGCTCCGGAACTTCACTTCGACTTCCTGCCCGACCTCGAATTTCTCGAGCCCGTTCGGATTCAGGACCTGCACGAGCTGGGCCGCGCTCTGCGTGGCTCGTGCGGTGTTACCGTATGCGCCGATGTCCACGCGACCGCCGTTGAACGTGGGTTCGGCCACGAACAGCGACGCCGGATCGCCACGGTCGACGCCGGGACTGCCGACGGCCAGCCGGAAGTCGTCGTCGGCCCCGCCGTCGATGCCGGAGAAGCCCAGCACGTCGTCCGCCCCGTCGATGTCGACGAACTGCGGATCGGCGACGAGGCTCTCGAAGTCGTTACCGGTCTCGAGCGACCAGTCGGCGAGCGTGAGGAAATCCCTGCCTTCCCACTGCGCGAGCCTGCCCGTACCGAAAGTGTGGAAGAGGTTGTAGTCCGACGCGAAGCCGACCTGCGTGTCGTCGGACACCCTCAGCGCGTAGCCGCCGGCCGCCACGACGACGTTGTCGCGGATCGACGTGTTGGATCCGCCGCCGGTCGCGACCACCGCATCGCCCGTGAGCTGGTAGATGGTATTCCCGAACAGGCCGTCGCCGGCTCCCTGGTAGCCGTTCATGCGCACGCCGTAGAGCAGGTTGCCGTAGATGAGGTTGCTCCGGACCTCGCTGTTGCTGTCGAGCTGGACACCCATCGTGTTGCCGTAGACCTGGTTGCCCTGCGCCACACCGCTGCGGACGTAGAGACCGACACCCGTCGTCGAACCGTTACCCGTCTGATCGAAGATCCGGTTGTCGAGAATCGACGTGCCGTTCGACCCCTGGATGCCCATGTTCGCGTTCGAGTACACGGTGTTGCCGACGATCATGACGGACTGATCGCCCGAGATGCCCGTGGTGTTGTGGTGCACGACGTTCGCCTCGATGGTCGTGCGGTAGCTGGCACCGATTCCCGTGCCGTTGTTGCGGACCTCGTTGCCGCGCACGAAGATGCCGTCCGCGTACGTGGATGCCGAACCTGCGTTCAGCGACAGGCCGGTACCGTTGTCGTGGACGAGGTTGTCCTCGACGAGGCCGTGCGGCGTCGCCAGGTACAGGCCGGCCTGGGAGTTGCCGTAGAGCTCGCTGTTGCGGATCGTGAAGGAATCGTTCGAAGACGTGATGAACGCGCCGTAGCTCATGCCGTAGGCCGTCACGGCGTCGAGCGTGATCCGGTCCGAATCGACGTTGCCGCTGCCGTCGACGCCACGCTGGGCGCCAGTCATCGCGACGTGCTCGATCGTCACGTCGTCCGCACCGGCCAGCTCGAACACGTACTGCGCCGTGTTGCCGCGATCGAGCAGGGTCACGTGTCCGTCGCCCTGCGCGCCGCGGATCGTGACGCCGGAATCCTGCGCCTCGAGCAGGACATTCGTCGCGAGGTCGTACACGCCGGTATCCACGTAGATCACGTCGTTCGCGTCGAGATCGTAGGCGCGCAGCAGCGCTGCCAGGCTCGCCATCGGTGTCGCCGCCGTCTTGCCGTCGTTCGCGTTGTCGCCGATGGCCGTCGTGTATTCGTCGCCCGCCGTGGACGCGTCGTTCACGTAGTAGGCGGTCCCCGCGTTGGCGATCTGGAACTGTGCGTCGGAGACGTCCTGCACCGTGACGGCACCAGCGTGTGCGGTGGCGCGCACGCGTGCATTGCCGGTCTGCGGTCCGACCGTCCAGTTGAAGCTCCCCAGCCCGTACCGGTCCACGGCAATGCCGCTCGCGACCGGCGCCCAGGTGGCGCCGCCATCGGTCGTGACCTCGAGGTCGACCGTCGGGCTCGCGACACCGCCGGGATTCGCCCGGAGAATCTCGATCCCCGAAACGAGCGCGCCGGCAGTCGTGAGATTGCGGAGCAGCAGGGACAGCCCTTCGCCGCCCGCGGCCGTGACGTCGTAGGACTTCACGAGCGCCTCGTAGCGTGCGCCGGTCTCGGCGACGATGTCGAGACCGGCCTCCACGACCGCGCCCTGCAGGCTGACCTCGAATCGCCGCGAGTTCGCGGTCGTGTAACTGGGTTCGATGAAGTGCAGCTTCACGACGTAGTCACCGTCCGGGATGTCGACGTCCCACCCCATCGTTGCGTCCACGCCGGCGTTCGAATACCGGTAGCTGCGATAGAGGGCTTCCGGCCCGGTGTCGGCCGCACCGAGATCCAGCACCTGGGAGGCCGCGATGGACCCCGTGGTGGTGTTCCCGCCCGTCGACGGCGCGTCCTCCGCCGCCCAGAACCCCGGGCCGCTCACGGCGCCGCCGCCCGGGTTCATGAGCAGGACAGGGTCGTACGCCGTCAGGCCGGCCGACCGGAAATCGACCCGGACGGTCTGCCCCAGTTCCATCTTCTCGAGCCCGTTGGGGTTGAGGACCTGCACGAGCTGCGCCGGGCTCTGCGTGGCCTCGGGCGTGTTGCCGTAGGCCCCCATGTCGACACGCGCGCCGTTGTCGACCGGCTCGAGTTCGAAGCGGGACGCCGGATCGCCCCGATCCACACCGGGGCTCGTGAGCGCGAGGTGGAAGTCGTCGTCCACGCCCATGTCACCGACGATGCGCTGGATGCGCACGGCATCCGCCGTGGCACGACTGGACGTGCCGCCACCGGCATCCGAGAGTTCCACGACGAGCCTGCCGTTGCGTATCTCGACGGTCTCCAGGCGCTCCCACGTCGTGCCGTCCGCCGTGAAGTCGTTCGGCGCACCGCCCTGCGTCACGTTGTTCGCGATGGCCACGACGTGGGCGACGTCGATCACGCCGTCGTAGAGGCGGTACTGGGCGCTCGTCCCCGCCACGCCGCTGCCGTTCGGCCACCGCACGGCCACCTGATAGAGGCCGTCCTCGAGGCCGTCGAAGCTCCAGCGTGCGACGTTCGTCCCGTCGCCGCCCCCGGGAATCTGCCAGACGTCCGCGCCGTACGCCGTGTTGTAGACCGACTTCTCCAGCTGGGTTGCCGGGTCGCCGGGCTCGTCGAGCGCGCCGATCACCTGCGTCCACGGGCCCACGACCGAGAACCCGGCATCTCCGTCGTCGATGACGATGCTGCTGCCCACCGTGTCCGCACTGAAACCACGGATGCCGTCCGCACCGGCGGAATCGACGAACTGTGGTTCGGCGACGAGGCTTTCGGTATCGCGACCGATCTCGTAGACCCAGTCTTCGAGCGTGAGGAAATCCCGGTCTTCCCAGAATCCGATCCGGCCGGTGCCCGTCAGATGGAACAGGTTGTAGTCGCTCGCGAACCCGTTCTGGGCACTGGACGGCACGTCGATCGCGTAGCCCGTGCCCACCTCGAGGATGTTGTTCAGGATCAGCACGCCGTTCGCATTGGCTGCGACCCGGATCGCATCGCCGACCGGCTGCACGACCGTGTTGTTGAAGACCCCGTCGCCGGCGCCGCGGTAACCGCTCGTCTGGATACCGGCCGTCCGGTTGTCGTAGACGAGATTGTTCGCGACGCGCGACGAGCTCTCGCCGATTCCGATGTCGTTGCCGTAGACGATGTTGCGCTCCGCGACGGCCCCGCCGCCGCCGCCCAGGCCGATGCCGGTGCCCGCGTTGTCGTAGACCCGGTTCTCGACGCCCACGGCCCCGACGGAGAGGTTGATGCCGTTCGGGCTGCGGAAGACCTCGTTGCCGATCGTGAGCGACCGGCTGCTGTACATGTTGATGCCCCAGGAGCCGGCATTGCCGTACACCGTGTTGCCGGACACCAGCACCCAGTAGTTGCCGTCGATTCCGGTGCTGTTGTTGTCGTGCACGACGTTGTCGACGATCTCGATCCGCGCCCCCTGGCCGTTGTAGCTCGCGAAAATACCGCCGCCGTTGCCCCAGACATGATTGCCCGTCGCGCGCGCGCCCGATGCCGTCAGGTACAGCGCCCACGATCCGTTCAGGTAGATCTCGTTGTCGTTGAACGTCGCATCGGCATTGCCGTCGACGACGTACGCGCCGTACAGGCTGTTGCGATAGATCTCCGAACTCTCGACGGTGAGGCCGTCGGACCCGGCATTCGACGCTGCGTAGATGCCGTAGTAACCGCCCGTGATGGCGAGATTGCGCAGCGTGACGTCGTCCGCGCCCGTGAGCTGGAACGCGTAGCTCGTGCTCGACGTGTTGCCGCGGTCGATGACGGCCCGGCTGCCCGGGAGCGTCGGGCCCTCGATCGTGACGCCGGAGTCCTGCGCGTCGAGCAGGATGTTCGCGGTGAGCAGGTAGTCACCCGTGTCGACACGGATCACGTCGCCCGCGTCGAGATCGTAGGTCTCGAGCACCGAGCGGATCGTTGCCTTCGGTGTGCCGGGTGTCAGGCCGTCGTTCGCGTCGTCACCGATCGCCGTCGTGTACTGGTCGCCGGCGAGCGAGCCGTCGTTCACGTAGAACAGGCTGATCGGGGGCGTGATCGCGAACGTGGCGTCGGACCGGTCCTGGATCGCGGCGGTGTCGATCGAACGCACGCGCACGAGATAGTCGCTGCCCACGCCGAACACGGCCGGATCGACCGTCCACGCGTAGGAGCCGTCGTTCGCCTCGTCGTCCGCGAGGACCTGCCAGGTGATCGTTCCTCCCGCCGCGGCCTGCGTGCCGACGTCGATCGCGACGTTGCCGCCGAATCCGGTGGAGCGCCAGCGGATCTCGTAGGCCGTCTCCTGCGGGATCGCCTCGCCGCCGTTCGGATTGGTCACGAGCATGAACTGCGCGGGACTCTTCGACGCCTGCGCGGTGTTGCCGTAGGCGCCGACGTTGACGTATCCGCCATTGTTCGCGGGCTCGTTCACGAATGCATCGGTCGGCGCGCCGCGATCGATGGCCGGTGACGACGCGCCGTCGAGCGTGGCGCCCGGGACCGGCAGGAACACGGGCAGTCCGGTGGCGGCATCTCGCACGGGAGCGAGCGCGGCACCCTTGAAGCTGCCGAACTGGCTGCGCACGTGGAAGTCGTCGTCGCGGCCGTCGCTCCCGATGCCCGCGTAGCCGAGCGTTCCGTCCCCTCCGTCCGCATCGACGAACAGCGGATCCCCGAACACGCTGTTCCTGTCGCCAAAGGTCGCGTTGCGCCAGCTGACCAGCGTCGTCCGATCGACGCCCTGCCACAGCCCGACGTCGGCCGCGCCCGTCGTGTAGAACAGGTTGTAGTCCGACGAGAATCCCGACTGCGCGTCCGCGGTCACCGAGACGCCATGGCCGCCGTCCACGCGGATGATGTTGTTGCGCAGAACGAAATTCGAGGAGCTCTGCTGCAGCCGGACCGCGTCGCCGACCGCTGCGTAGATCGTGTTGTTGACGAGCTGGGTACCCGACGTACCCGCTACCAGGACGCCATAGTCCTCGCTGTCGTAGATGAGATTGTTGCGCAGTACCGTGTTGCCGCTGACCCTGACGTTCGTCGGATTCGAATAGACGACATTGCCGTTGAATCCGCCGCTCGCGTATCCGGTGATGCCGAACCCGGTGTTCCCGTATACGCGGTTCTCGCTCACGTCTGCGCCGGAGGACACGCTGACGCCGTAGTAGTTGCCCGACACGATGTTGCGCGAGACGGCAGCGCCCGAGAACGTCGAGATGCCGTACGAGAACGTGTTGGTCTGGTTCTGGACGGTGTTGCCTGCAATGCGGACGTTGCCTCCCGCCTGGATGCCGATCTGGCGATTGCCGTAGGCGAGGTTGCCGCGACCCGGCGCGAGGTCCGCGTTGCCGGCGACGACCTCGGCACCCGAGGCCTGGCTGTACACGTAAAGGCCGACGTTGTTGCCGAAGACGGTGTTGGCCTCCACACGGGCGCCGGCCCCCGGGCTCTGCACCTCGATACCGGTCTGCCCGTTGTCGTAGGCGACGGAGTCGCTCACGACGCCGACGGTGCCGGTGATGTAGATGCCGTCCGTCGTGTTGTCGTGGGCCAGGCCGTTCGTGAAGCTCGCGATCGGCCCGTTGACGGAGAGCCCGCGCCCCGTGTTCGAGTACGCGGTGAGGTGGTCGAATGCCGCGAACGGTGCGTTCGTGTCGATGCGCATCCCGTCGGAGGCGTGCCCGAACGCCGTCAGGTACGAGGCGGCGAAGCCGTCGCTGCCGTTGCGCACCTCGATGCCGCGCAGCGCGCTGGAGAGCGTGAGATGCGACACGACCATGTTGTCCGCGTCGTCGAGAAGGATGACCGGCTGCGTGCGGTCGCCCGGGATCGCCGGGAACAGCGACGCGATCCTCGAGACGTCGGCCGGCCCCCGGAGCGGGAACCCCTCGTCGAGCCCGAGCCCGAGATCGGTGGTCCCCGAGATGGCCACCGGATCGATCATCGAATAGCTGCCGGTGTCCACGTTCAGCACGTCGGCCGCACCGAGGTCGTAGACGCGCAGCAGATTCGTGACATAGGGCTTGGGCGCCGTCGCGAGCTTGCCGGTGTTCCGGTTGTCCCCGATGCCGCCTGGGGTGTATTCGTCGTTCGTGTTCGAACCGTCGTCGACCCAGTAGGTGCTGCCGTCCTCGGGCACCGTGAACGTTTCCTGCGAACGGTCGATCGCGATGGGCACGTTCACGAGGGATACCTGGATGCGCAGTCCGTAGGTGCCGAAGTCGAGCCCGCTCGACGACGGAATCCAGATGAACTCGCCGTCGTCCGGCGTCGCGGCCGAGATCGTCGTGCGGAGTCCGGGACCGTCCGGACCATCCTGGTACAGATCGATCCGGACGGGAGACTCGGCCGCGTTCCCGAAGCTCTCCCAGCGGATCGTGAGCGGCTTGTCCTTTTCGAGGTCCGCGTAGAGGTCGGGGTAGCGCAGCGAGATCCGTGGCGTGCCGGCCCGCGGCACGTCGGCGATCGTGTTGCCGTAGGCACCCAGGTCGATGCCCTGCGCCTCGCTGCGCACGTAGGCGAACGCACCGTCGAGAAAGACGTCGTTGGTCGTGCCCGTCTTGCGGTCCGCCGCGAACCGGAACACGGCCTTGCGCGCGCCGACGGGGATCGCCGCCTGTCCGCCCACGAGTTCCCAGCGAGTCGTCGTGTTCGCGGCATCCACCGTGACGGGGTTGCCGATGTCGGCGTCGCCCGCGTCGAGGAAACGGATCTCGATCGAGCCGCGGTCGGACACGTTCTCGGCGGCCACACGGATGCGCCCGCCGAAGACGAGTTCGAGGTCCTGGCTGTCCAGCATCGCGGTCGTGACGCCGTTCTGCGCGAGGTCGACGACCTGCTCGACGTATCCCTCGTCGATGGTGCCGGGTGCGAAGTACGCATTCCCGCTGTGCGGATCGGGATTCGCCGCACGCGTCGCGCCGCCCACGTTGACCTGCGTCCAGCCGGTCAGCCCGGACTCGAAGCCGCCGTTCACGATCAGGTTCGTGAAGTCGGGCGAGACGCCGATGTCGGTGCGCGCATCGCCGTCGTCGATGCCGGGGCTCGTGAAGCGCAGTTCCGCGACCACGGGCATGAGCCGGTAGTCGTCCTGTCCGCGATCCATGAAGCGCGGCTCGGCCCACTGCGGGTTCACGTCGGTGCGACCGATCGAGTGCAGGTCGAACCGCGCGATGTCCGCCTGCCAGTCGAGGATGTCGTCGAAGTCGCGGGTCCAGTACCCGATCCTGCCGTTGCCGCTCGCGAACAGATCGTTGTAGTCGCTGAAGAAGCCCGTCTGGGAGTCGTTCGTGACGAAGACGTCGTAGCCGTTCTCGGTCCAGAGCACGTTGCCGCACACCTCGACGTTCGAGGCTCCCCCGTTGAGACGGATCAGGTCGCCACTCGGCGTGTACATCGTGTTGCTCACGATCCGCACGTCGGTCACGCCCGAGACGAGCACGGCCGCCCCCGAGTTGCGGTAGATCAGGTTGTGCACGATCGTGAGGCCGTCCGTCGCGGCGATGCCGGTCGCGTTCGACGCGATCCGGTTGAACTGGATCGTCCCGCTGAACGCACCGATGCCCGTGTCGTTTGACTCGACGAGGTTGGCCTCCTCGAAGGTGTCGCCGCCGATCGTGCCGGTGCCGCTCACGCCGGTCGTGTTGTCACGCACGACCTGCCCGCGCACGCGTGCGTCGACGAGCGCCACGCCTGTCGTGTTGCCGGTGATCTCGTTCGGGACGGCAGCCCCGACGTAGCCCAGGGCCGCCGCACCGGAAACCGTGCTCCTTACGCCCGTCGCGTTGCCCCGGATGCGGTTGGCCACGAGTTCTGCGCCCGCCTCGTAGCGCACGCCGACCGCGTTGCCGGTGATGTCGTTGTCGCGGATCGCCCCGGTGAAGGCAGCGTTGATCTCGAGTCCGTTGCCGCCCCCCGAGAGGGTGTTGTGCGCGATGATGCCGGCCGCCGCGGCATCGATCGCGAGGGTCGCACCCGAGACCAGACGGTTGTGCACGATCTGCAGGTCGCTGCCGCCGTTCACGACGAGGCCGGCATTGCGCAATACGCTGTCGACGACGGTCGTGCCGGTGGCGCCGTTCAGCTGGAGCCCGGCGTCGAACCCGAGCCGCTGCAGCGTGGCGGACACGCCGGCAGACACGGTCACGGTGCTCGTGAAGACGGTGTCCTGCGTGGGTGCGCCGATGACGAGCACCCCGCTGTCGTTCGTGCCGATCGTGAAACCCGCGTGCTCGCCCGGGCCCACCACGATCACGTCGCCCGCACCGAGATCGTTGTTGTCGAGCAGGTTCTGGACGCTCGTCGCGCCGTCCGCGACGAGCACCCGGTTCGCGGCCTGCAGGTTGCCGCGGAGGTAGACCTGGGGAGACCCGGTGCCCGCGTCGTTCCAGACGATGTACGGACGCCCCAGCGCGTCGACGGTCGCCGCCAGCGACTGCACGAAGCCGCCCGTGCCGCTCACGCCGCGGTTCGACGCATCCCCGGACAGCACTTCCGCGAACGCCGACCCCGTCCACTGCTTCACGTAGAACGCGACCGTGTTGTCCGGGCGTTCCTGCACGCTGTCGTCGGCCCAGACGAGGGAGAGCGTGCCGCCTCCCGAGACGAGCTGCGGCGAGAACGTGCGGCCCGTCGTCGCCGACAGGCCCTGACCGGCGGCGGACGACGCCCCCGCGTCGCCCCAGGCGCCGCCGCTGTAGCGCCGTGCGTAGATCTCCTCGCGGCCGGAACTCTGGTCCTGCCACGCCGCGAACAGGTTGCCGCCGTGATAGGCGAGCGTCGGCGCGAGGCTTGCACCACCGTTGTTGCTCACGTTGCCGAGCGACACCCACGACGACGACGCGAACGTGAACTGGCGCGCGTACACCTCGGCGCCCGTGCCCGCGCCCTGCACCCACGCGACCGCGAGCCGGCCGCCGTCGGTCGTCACGGCGACATCCGAGACACCGCCGGCCGCCGCGGTCACCGCGAAGCTCGCACCGAGCGCGACCCAGCTGGCGCCGTCGAAGCGCTTCGCGAAGACCTGCGGCGTGCCGCCGGAACGATCGATCCAGACGACGACCGGTCCGGCGTCCGTGATGACGAGCTGCGCCTCGTCGGCGGCATTCGTGTTGCTGATGCCGTTCGCGTCGAGGGATTCGCCGAGGGCGATCCACGACGAGCCGTCGAACTTCGCGACCCTGATGTTCGACGTCCCGTTCGCGGCGATCTCCGTCCACGCGACGACGGGGTCGCCCGC
The DNA here is from genome assembly GCA_016125475.1 of Betaproteobacteria bacterium. GTDB lineage: Bacteria > Pseudomonadota > Gammaproteobacteria > Burkholderiales. The sequence continues at coordinate 19,071 of WGLR01000003.1, read as the reverse complement.
ATCGAGCGCAAGGCTCGGACGACGGGACTGCGCGAGCGTGGCGCTCACGCCCGTGAACGCGGCGCTGCCCGCGAGTTCCGACCAGACGCCACCCTGATCGCGCGCGACGTAGATCTCGTAGTTGCCGTTGCGGCTGTCGGCCCAGGCCACGTAGCGGGCCGTGTTCGTGACCGCAACCGCCGGTTCGAGCGCGACGCTGCCACCGCCGCTGACGCCCGAACCGCTGCCCGAACCGGAGAACTCGCCCCACCAGCCACGGTAGTCCGGCCCGGCCGGCAGCAACCCTGTCGCACGCGGGTCGGCCACGGACGGGACGACCACGGGGTTCGGCGTTGCGACGGGCGTCACGAAAGCCGACGGGACGCCGGATTCGCCGGATCCGTAATTCACGATGTTCGAGGCACCCCCGCCGGCGTCGATGAAGTCGTCGTCGCCTTCGCCGAACAGGATGTCGTTGCCGCCCTGACCGAACAGCCGGTCGCGGCCCGACCCGGCCTCGTCGCCGTTCGTACCGAAATCGCCGTAGAGCCAGTCGACCGCCGAGTCGTCGCCGGTGCCACTCGCGCTGTGACCGTAGAGCACGTCGTGGTCCGCGCCGCCGAGCAGCACGTCGATGCCGGCGTTGCCCTCGATGAGGTCGTCGCCCGCTCCGCCGTCGACGATGTCGTCACCCGCCCCGCCACGCAGCGTGTCATTGCCGCCGTTGCCGTAGAGGATGTCGCGCCCGGCGTCGCCCGCCAGGATGTCCGCACCGTCGTCCGACCCGCGCAGGATGTCGTCGCCGTCGTCGCCGTGAAGGTCGTCGCCGCTGCCTCCGCCCCCGAGCAGTTCGTCGTTCCCGGCATCACCGTGGATCGTGTCGACGCCGAAGCCGCCGTCCAGGTAGTCGTCGTCGTCCCCGCCGGAGAGCCGGTCGTTGCCGAAGCTGCCGTAGATCCGGTCGCGCCCGGCGTTGCCGAGGATGAAGTCCCCCGCGACGCCGCCGTCGAGCGTGTCGTCGCCGGAGCCGCCGTCGATGTAGTCCGCTCCGCCGAGCCCCCAGACGGTGTCGTCGCCGGCCCCGCCGAAGATCCGGTCGCCGAACCAGACGCCGTCGCTGAAATCGGGGTCCTCGCCACCCTCGTCCGAGCCCACGATGCGGTCGTCCCCGTCGTCCCCGGACAGCAGCTTGCCGACACCGACGCCGGCCAGGAGCAGATCGTTCCCGGCACCGCCGAACAGGGAGTCGAGCCCCGTCCCGGCGTCGAGGAGGTCCTCGCCCTCGTTGCCGTAGATCGTGTCGTCGCCCGCCTCGCCGTAGAGCGCGTCGTCACCGACACCGCCGAAGAGACGATCGTTGCCGTCCGAGCCGTACACGCGGTCGCGGCCGACGCCGCCCCAGGCGAGGTCGTTGCCGCGCCCGCCCACGAGGATGTCGTCGCCGAGATCGCCGGATAGCTGGTCGTCGCCGTCCTCCCCGAACACCTGGTCGTCGCCTTCCTGCCCGCGCACCACGTCGTTGCCCGTCCCGGCGAGGATCGTGTCGTCGTCCGCGCCGCCGAGGATCGTATCGTTCCCCTCGTCGCCGTAGATCAGATCGTTGCCCTGGTCGCCGCTGATGTGGTCGCCGTCCAGTCCGCCGTGGATGAGGTCGTTCGCGGTGCCGCCGGAGATCGTGTCTGCGCCCGCCTCGCCGTAGATCGTGTCCTCGCCCGCACCGCCGAAGATGTTGTCGTTCGCTGTGCCGCCGTAGAGCAGGTCGTCGCCCGCCTCACCGTAGAGGTCGTCGTTGCCGCCCTGCCCGTACAGCACGTCGTTGCCGGACGCTCCCGCGTCGCCGGCACGCTCGTATTCCGTGCCGGTCGCGAAATCGCCCCAGAGCAGGTCGCGCGCGTTGTCGTCGCCGGCGCCGCTCACGCTGAAGCCGTACAGCACGTCGTTGTCGGCCCCGCCGATGAGGGCGTCCGCGCCGCCGCCGCCCTCGAGGACATCGACACCCGCCTGACCGTAGATCTGGTCGTCACCGGTGCCGCCGCGGATGACGTCGCTGCCGTCCGCGCCGTACAGCACGTCGTCGCCGGCCCCGCCGTCGATCGTGTCGTCGCCGGCCTCGCCGTCGATCTGGTCCGCACCGCCCTGACCGAAGAGCTGGTCGTTGCCGCCGCGTCCGTAGATGATGTCGCCCGTGCCGTCGTCGCCCGCGTCGTTCTCGAGGAAGCCGTAGATCACGTCGGCGTTGCTGCCGCCGTAGAGCTTGTCGGCCTTGCCGCCGCCCTGCAGCCGCGCGACGCCGCTGCCGCCCGCGACGAGGATGTCCTCACCGTCCTGCGCGCTGGGCGCGGTGAAATCCCCCCAGAGCTCGACGGGCACGTCGACGTTCTCCTTGATCTCGATCGAGTCGTTGCCCGCGCCGCCGTAGCCGATGATCTTCGTGACGTCCGGCCCGAGCTGTCCGTTCTCGAGGTCGGAGAAGCGGCCGTACAGCTGCTGGTAGCCGAACGCCTCGACCATCACGGTGCCCGCGCCGATCTGCTTCACGGTGAAGTGCTCGTCGCCGTCGGAGAGGTCGCCGTTCACGCGCATCGCCGACCGCGGCCCCATGTTCAGGGAGAGCTCCCCCGTGTTCTCGTCGAGCGTCGCGAGGATCGGCGGAGGCTCGTCGCAGCTCACGTCGAAGCTGATGATCGTGACGCGCGCGATCTCGAAGTCGAACGACAGGCAGAACGGGCAGATGCCCACCTCCGCGAACACGGACAGGAACGCCCCCATCTCGCCGCGGTAGTCGAACGCGCAGAGGAAGCCGCTGCCGATGACCTCGAACAGTTCCTTGCCGCGCAGCTTGCCGTCGTCGTTCGGATCGTTGATGTTCATGTAGACGTCGGCGAAGATCCCGCCCTTCGCGCCGATCTCGGCGATCACGACGTCTGCTTTCGCGCCGACGTAGATCTGCGAGGTGATCGCCATCTCGTCGACGTCCTTGCCCTGGGCGTCCCAGTCGGCCACGAAGAAGCCGTTCAGCAGGTCGCCCGCGAAGCCCGAGTCCGAGTAGTCGAAGATGCCCTGCGTGTCGTAGCCGAACGTGAACTGTCCCTCGAGACCTGCGCCTCCGCCGAATATCACGTAGATCGGCACGCCGAGAACGACGGCGACGGGCCCGAATTCCAGTTCGAAGTCGAACCCGAACTCGAATTTCGGCGTCGTGTACGTGAACAGGTCGACGTTCTGGCCCAGGATCAGCCTGAACGCCGACAGCGGATCCTCCAGCAGCGGGATCCTGAAGCCCTCCTCGGCCCCCTTGATCTTGTCCTTCTGGCTCTTGAGCCCCGGTGCGAGGCTGTTGAACTGGTCCTCGAGGCTCGAGGACGGGCCGGTCGTGTGGCCGGTCAGGATGTTCGCGTTCGAGAGCTGGCCGTTCGACGACGCCTGCCGCAGGTCGGTGCCGTTCAGGTTGAAGCTGCCGAAGTCGATGTAGGTGCCGCTCGCGCTCGTCGACTGGATCATGTCGACGAAGTCGAGGATGTCGCCCACGGCCTCGACGAAGTCGGACGTCGACTGCGGGATGTAGCCGAAGTCCGCGGCGAGGTCGAGCAGCGTGTAGTCGTGGCCGGCGACGTCCGAGATCACGGGCAGCGGCGTCGTGACGGCGTCGATGATCGGCTTCAGCGGATCGAAGATGCCCGCGATGTTGTCGACGACCGGACCGAGGAAGCTGTCGAGGAACTCGCCGAAGTTCAGGTGGACGTTGTCGAACGACACGTTCTCGAGGCTGCCGTCGAGACCGGTCGCGGGCGTGAAGTGCCACGTGAGGTTGAAGTCCGACGTGAGCGACGGGAACTGGTCGCTCAGGAAGTTCGCGGCATTGGGATCGGTCACGCCGAAGTCGCCGGGAACCCCCAGCGTGAGATCGAGATTGATGACCGCGTCGGCCGAGAGTTCGGCGTCCACGACCTGGGCGAAGCTGAGACTGCCACCCGCCAGTTCGTTGTACGTGAGCCGGTTGTTGCCTCCGACCGGGTCCTTCAGGTCGATCGTGAAACCGCCGCTGAAGAAGCTCGGATCCTGACCGTCGGGATCTTCGGTCTCGTCCTGGATCTTGAGTCGCAGGAACCCGAGCGTGCCGCCCAGCGCGAAGTCCTTGAGACGCGCGTCGAGCGTGACGCCGACCTCGTCGAGCTTCGACGTGTCGAGATAGACACCGTCGCTGCGGCTCACGCCGAGACCGAGATCGAAGCTGAAGCCCACGGACAGGTCGACGGCGGAATTGTCCGCGACGGCGAGTCCGAGACCGGGCAGGCCGATGTCGAAGGCCGCGTCGATCGGCAGCGTCGCGACCTTGCCGAGTCTGAGGTTGAACAGCACGTCGTCGACGAGGCCGTCCGAGTTGTTGTCGACCGTCGTGAACCCCACGTCGTCGACCGTGACCTGCGTGCCCGCGTCGTTGCCGTCGAGCAGGATGCCGATGCCGCCGGGGCCGAACGCGTCGAACAGGATCTGTTTCACCTGTGTCGCGGTCTGCGTGTCGCCGGAGAGGGCGTCGTCCAGACGCTGCACGACCTCCGTGCGGAGGTCCTGGATGAACTGCGCACCGCCCTTCAGGCCGTCGCCGACGAACGGCAGGTTGATCCCGAATACCTGGCCGTCGAGCGCGTCCTGGATCGTCGCGAGCACGAGGTCGATGCCGTCGACGAAGCTGTTCATGTTGCTGAACAGGTCGATGCTGCCGATCTCGGCCGCCAGGTCCGGCGCGGTGAGCGTTGTCGTGGTCGAGATGTGCGAGAGGTCCCCGATCGTGAGCGCGATGGCGTTGTTGCCCGCGCCGCCCACGGGGTTCGTCTCGGTCGGGAAATAGACCGGCAGGGTCGCACCCGCGCGTCCCGCGAGCGAGACGTCGAGGGCGGACGTGCTCCACTGGTTCGCGTAGTAGCGGTCGCCCGCGACGGGCTTGAAGCCCACGCCGAACGTCGCGGGGATGCCGCTGCCGTTGTCGAGGTAAACGGACCCGTTGCGGATGAAGATGCCGAGCGGTCCGACGGCGGCGTCGAAATCGAGGCCGGAACCCGCGACCCTGGCGGTGAGCGCGATGTGCGAGTCGTCGCGGATGTAGGCGCGCGGCGTGGCGGGATTCGCGAGATCGAAGCCGAAGACGAGGTTCAGCGAAGCGGCGGCGTCGACGTCGAACTTCCCGCTCCCGCCGACGTCGATGAGGTTCGCGACACCGTTCAGGTTCGTGCCGTCGGTGTTCGTGTAGCCCGCGAGCTGGCCGAGGTTCAGGTCGAGCGCGAGCTGATCGGAGTAGGTCCGCGACAGATCGAGGCTGAACTCGATCGACTGGTTCGCGAGCACGACGGACAGCGCGCTCGGCGCGATGCCGAATGCCTGCTCGATGGCCTGCTCGAGCCCCTGGATCGTCTGCACGCCCGCGCTGCCCAGCGCGTTCTTCGCGTCCGTGAACGCCGACAGGAAGCTCACGAGATCGGTCACGCTCCGGCCCACGAGCGGCAGGTCCTGGTTCAGGAACGAGAAGCCCTCGATCGTGCCCAGATAGGTGACGATCTGCCCCAGGGCGTTCACGACGTCCCCGGCGTCGAGCTGCCGGTAGTTGAGCAGCGGATCGAGATCGGGGAACGTGACCTCGAGCGTCCCGGGCTGGAACACGTTGCTCATGTTCACGTGCACCCTGGGCGCGCCGGGCAGGCCGATGATGTTGCCCGTCACCGCGATCGGCAGGTCGGCCGTCAGCGTGCCCGTGGACTGGATGGAGGTCCACTGGGGGATGTTGTTCAGACCCTCGAACAGGTCGGGAAAGCGCAGGATCGCGGATGGCTGGCCGGGCTTGCGGAACTGCAGGTCGATCGCGGCCGACGCCGACGCCGTGCCGTTCTGGATCGAGACCCCGAAGAAGCCGAAGTCGGCCGTCGCGTCGACGTCCGTCGCGGACGCGGTGACGTTGCCCGTGGCGCGCACGTCGCGCAGGAACGCCTTCTTCGAGAGCGCGTCGACCGCGGTGTTCGTGGGTTTCAGGTGCAGTTCGGAGGCCGCCGTGTTCGTCGCGACGTCCGGCACGAGGATGTTCACGAAGGCGCCGGTGAATCCGCCACCGTAGGTGAACTTGAGCCGGTTGCTGTCGAGCGACGCGACGAGCCCGACGAGGCCGGCCGCGTTCAGCGCGGCGTTGATGTCCGCGACGAGGTGCTGGCGCGTGCTGTTCGTGGTGTCGCGCGCGACCGTCACGTCCACGTATTCGCTGCTGTCGAGCGACACCTTGAACGTCGCGTCGTCCGACAGCACGCCGTTCGCGGGCAGCACGTCGTCCGCGACGAGCACGGCCGTGAACGGCGAGAGGTCGAATCCGAGCACGAACTGGACGGTCCCGCTCGCGTCGATCGACAGCACGCTCGATGTCGTGATGCCGCCGAGCGGAGCGAGGTTCAGATCGAACTTGATGGGGTCGGACGACGCCTCGTAGCCGCTTTGCACACGCAGGAAGAACGTGAGCTGGTTGTTCGACGGGTTGTACGACGCGTTGATCGCCTCGGGCGGCAGTCCGAGCAGGTCGGACAGACGCTGCGCGAAACTCTGCGCGGACGCGAACGTCGCCACGCCGTCGGCGTCCGTGAGCTGATCGACGAGACCGCTCGTGAACCCTTCCGCGAAGCGCAGCACCTCGCCGAACGTGCGGTTCTTCGCGAGCGGAATGATGCCGTCGAACGCGTCGGAGGTGCGCAGGCCGTTCAGCCACGCCGCGACCTGGTTCAGCGTCTGGAGGACGGCTTCGGGCTGGGCGCGACCGAAGTTCAGGATGTCCTCCGCGTACGTGCCCGTCACGGACACGGTGGGTGTCTGCGCGAACACGTCGGTGCCCGTGATCGTGACGGCCGCGTTGCCGGCATCGAAACTGCCGAGCGCCTGCACCGATACCGGCAGGTTGCCGTCCAGCGTCGCCGTGACGACCTGCGGATCGACGAGCGTCTCGATGGTCGTGCCGAGCAGTTCCGCGAGCGTGATGTTGCCCTTCGTGTCGGCGTCCGGATTGAGCAGTCCGATGTCGAGCTGCGCGTCGAGTGCGATCGTGCCGCCCTGCACCTGCGCATCCAGGAATCCCACGGCGAGCCCGAAATCGAGCGAGGCATTCGCGCTCGCGCCCGCCGTGAAGTCGCTCACGCGGACGAAGAACCGCTCCTCGGGGGCGAGCCCGTCCGACAGGTCGAGACCGAACGAGAAATCCAGGTTGAGGGACAGGTCGAGATCGAGCCTGCCGTTCGCGTCGGCGGTGAGCGCGATGCCGGACTCGGTCGCGGCAAGCGCGAACGGGAGATCGGCGAGCGTGCGCGTTTCGTCGAGCGTCACGTCGAAGCGGATCTCGTCACCGAACTGGTCGCCGCTCACGGTGCCCGCGGCGCCGAGCGCCGAGGCGAGCGCCGACACGACACCGTCGGTGTTCGGAGTGCCTGCCTGTGCGAGATAGTTCTGGACCGGCACGACGATGCGGTCCTGCAGGATCTGGCCGACGTCGAGCGCGGGGCCGATCGCGGTGTTGACGACCGGCAGCTTCTCCGCGAGTTCGCCGACCGTCGCGAGGTTGTCCGACCAGTCGCCGAGCTTCTGCAGCCCGTCGTTGATCAGGCTCTGGGAATTGGGTGCGAGGTCCGCCGAGAGGAGCAGCCGCGGTTCCAGCGCCTCGAACAGCGCCTTTCTTCGAAATGGCAGCTCACGCGGCCGAACCGGAACGGCTCGACTGCGAGCGAACAGACGCGACAGGACCCTTTCTGCAAGCATGGCGGCCTCCAACACACGGCCGCGCCCGAAAGGCGGCGAGCGCAACCGACGATACCCTGAATGCCGGTCAAGGCTCGCAGTTGGGAAAACTGACGGGGACACGGACGGCCGAACGCCACCCGCACGCGGTCACACCAATGCGCCTCACCGGCTCCAGCCGGTTCTTCTCTCTTCGTCAAGTACGTCGACGGCTGCGTATGCGCACCGGCACTCGGGCCGGACGATCGCAGCTTGCTTTGTTCGTGAGGGCACCGTGACCGTCAAGGCTTCACGGGAAAAGGACTGGTCTCCCTCGGTTTTGACCGAAAGTACTTCAGTTTGTCAGGTTTGTCCATCGCGGACGGGCGTTGTGTTCCCGTCCCGGGGATGTCCGGGGCACGGGCACCACGTAACCCGGTGCGTGCCACGCGGCATCGGGAAACCGTGGCTCCGACGGACGCCGGACGCGAGCACGGGCCTGGCGTCGCGGGGGCGATCGCGCCGGAAGGAGGCGGCGCGAGTCGCCGGTTCGAATGCGGTCAGCGCCGTCAGACGCAGCGCCCGCCGTCCACCTCCACGCAGGCACCCGTGATGAACTCGGCCTCGTCCGAGGCGAGCCAGAGCGCGGTGCTCGCGATGTCCGAGGGACGCGAGAGGCGTCCGAGGGGAATCGTCGCCTGGAACTTCGCGCGCATCTCGGGCGTGTCCTCACCCATGAACTGTCCGAGCAGCGCGGTCTCACCCGCCACCGGGTTGATCACGCACACGCGGATCCGGTCGGGCGCGAGTTCGACGGCCATGGACCGGCTCGTGACGATCGCCGCGCCCTTCGATCCGTTGTACCAGGTGAGACCCGGGCGTGGACGCACACCCGCGGTCGAGGCCACGTTCACGAACACACCGCCGCCCACCGAACGGAAATGGGGCACGCAGTGCTTCGCGCTGTGGAAGAGACTCTTCACGTTGACCGCGTAGATCAGGTCGAACATGTCCTCGGGCACGTTCAGCATCGGCTGGTTGCGATGGGTGGTGCCAGCGTTGTTGATCACGGTCGTGAGCCCGCCGAAGGTGTCCTTCGTCGCCTTCACGAGCGCCGCCCAGTCGGCGTCCTTCGTGACGTCGCAGTGCTGGAACGCGGCCTTGCCGCCGGCCGCGGTGATCTCGGACACCACACGCTGACCGCCTTCGTCGTTGATGTCCGCGACCATGACCCTGCACCCTTCCGCGGCGAACCGCTTGGCGATCCCCTCGCCGAATCCGGAACTTCCCCCCGTGACGATCGCGATCTTGTCCTTCAGTCTCATGCATTGCTCCCGATGTTGTGGCGGTCTGCGGGCGCATGCCCCGCGACCGCAGAACGCGCGACCGAATGCTCGTCGCGCGAAGAATTTCGTCGATCGATCCGGCCGGGCGTGACGGCCCGGACAGGGTCTAGCGGCAGACCGTCTGTGTGGCGCTCGCGTCCAGCGTCTTGATCCCGACCGAATCGAGCGGCACCTCGTGCCGCACGGCCGTGATCTCCGCCATGATCGCGACGGCGATCTCGGGCGGCGTCTTGCTGCCGATCCGAAGGCCCACGGGCCCGTGCAGGCGGTCGAGTTCCTGCTGCGAGAGGTCGAACTGTTCGAGACGTTCGCGGCGCTTCTGCGTATTGAGGCGGGACCCGAGGGCTCCCACGTAGAAGGCGGGCGACTTGAGCGCCTCCAGCAGCGCGAGGTCGTCGAGCTTCGGGTCGTGGGTCACGGCCACGACCGCGCTGTGACTGTCCAGGTTGAGTTCGAGCACCACGTCGTCGGGCATGTCCCGCGTGAGGGTCGTGCCGGGGACGTCCCACGTGATCGCGTACTCCTCCCGCGGATCGCAGACGATCACGTCGTAATCGAGCGCCTGCGCCATCATCGCGACGTACTTGGAGAGCTGGCCCGCACCGATCACGAGCAGGCGCCAGCGGGGTCCGTGAATGGTCACGAGTGTCGTGCCGTCGAATGCGAGCACGTCGTTGCGGCTGGCGGCACGAAGCCGTGCCTCGCCACTCGCCATGTCGAGCTCGCGCGCGAAGAGTTCGTGACGCTCGATGCCCGCGAGCAGCCCCTTGACGGAGGCCTGGTCGCGCACGGGCTCGAGCACGAGCTGGAGCCGGCCGCCGCACGGCAGGCCGAATCGCTGGGCGTCTTCCTTCGTGATGCCGTAGATCGTGACTTCGGGCCGGTCGGCCGCGACGGCCTTGCCGCGTACCTTGTCGATGAGGTCGTCCTCGACACAGCCGCCGGACACCGAACCCGCGACGAGCCCGTCGCCCCGGACTGCGAGCATGGCACCTACCGGCCGCGGCGAGGATCCCCACGTCTCGGTCACGGTCGCGAGCACGACACGGTGGCCTTCCTCGAGCCACTGGGCGGCACTTTTCAGCACTTGAAGGTCGACACTGTCCATTTCGTCACTACATTCCTCTGGGAATCGGCGGTCATCGCGGTGGCAACTTGCGCCGGAACCGAGCGGACGGTCGCCCGCAGGGCGGGCGTCGCGTGCGTCGGGCTGGGCGGGAACAGGGCGCGCTCGTTTTTCGCGCGGTCCCCGACCGGTCAAGGATGCCTCAAAAACAAACCGGCCTCAACGACCCCGCCCGAAGGCGGAATCGTTGAGGCCGGAAGCGCCCGGGCCGGGGCCCGGGCGAAACTCGCTGTCGGTCCGACTCGCGTCAGGCCGACATGGCGCCCTTGATGTTCTCGGGCGTGAACGGCATCTCACGCACGCGGATACCGGTCGCCGCGAAGATCGCGTTGCCGATCGCAGCCTGGACAACGGCCGTGGCGGGCTCGCCGAGACCGCCGGGGGGCTGGTCCTTGGCGGGCTTGATCCAGTGGATGTCGATCGACTTCGGCGCCTCGTTCATGCGAACGACGCGGTACTGGTCGAAGTTGTCCTGCTGGACGCCACCGTTCTTGACCGTGATCTCGCCCCAGAGACAGGCGGACATGCCGAAGACCGTGCAGCTCTCGATCTGCGCATTCGCCTGGTCGGGGTGGATCACCTGGCCCGCGTCGACGACGTAGGTCACCTTGTCGACGATCACGTCGTAGTTCTTCGTGACCGAGACCTGGGCAACCGCGGACATGACCGTGTTGTAGCCTTCCATCACGGCGACGCCCATGCCCTGGCCGTCAGGCAGCTTCTTGCCCCAGCCGGACTTCGCGCGAACTTCCTCGAGCACCACCTTCATCCGGCCACCGACCGGCACGCCCGCGGAGAGACCCGACCACTTGTGCTTCTCGCCGGTGTACTCGAGGTTGTCGATCCGGTACTGGATCGGATCCTTGCCGACCGCCGCAGCCACTTCGTCGATGAAGCCTTCGACCACGTAGCAGTTCAGGTTGTGCGACACGCCACGCCAGTAACCCGGCGTGATGCCCGCGTCGTACATCTGGTACGTGAGCTTGTGGTTGGGGACGTTGTACGGGTAGTTGTCGATCGCCTCGACCGCGAACGGATCGATGCCGTCCTTGACGATGCTCGGGAACAGGCGCGCGGAGATCGACGGGCTGGTGCCGTGGTACTTGTAGGCGACCGGCTTGCCGTCACCATCGACACCCATGACCACGGTGTAGATGCCACCCGGACGATACGAGTCGTGCGTCATGTCGTCTTCGCGGGTCCAGACCATCTTGACCGGCGCACCGACAGCCTTGGAGATCTCCGCGGCGTCGATGGTGTAGTCCACTTCCACGCGACGACCGAAGCCGCCACCGAGGAAGGTGGTGATCACGTTGATCTGCTCGGGCTTCAGTCCGGTCGCACCGGCCACCACGAACGGCACCAGCTGCTGGAACTGGGTCGGGGTGATGATCGTCGCACCGTCGGAACGGACGTCGGCCACCGTGTTCATCGGCTCCATCGGGGAGTGCGAGAGGAACGGCAGCTTGTAGGTGGCCTTGTAGACCTTCGCGGACGTCGGCAGCGCGGTGTCGGCATCGCCGAGCTCGCGGAACACGGCGCCGGGCTGGGCGGCGGCGTCTTCGAGCCCCTTCCACACCTTGGCCATGTCGTTGTCGCCGTTGGGGCCCGCATCCCACTCGACGTCGAGCAGGTCACGCGCCTTCTTGGCCTGCCAGAAGGAGTCGGCCACGACGGCCACGCCGCGGCTGTACTGCACGACGGCCTTCACGCCCGGCATGTTCTTCGCGCGGGAATCGTCGTAGCTCTTGACCTTGCCGCCGATCATCGGGGGCATCTTGACGGACGCGTAGAGCATGCCCGGCACGCGCGTGTCGATGCCGAAGATGCCCTGGCCAGCGACCTTGAGCGGGGTGTCCAGACGCTTCTGCGCCTTGCTGCCGACCTGCTTGAATTCGGTAACCGGCTTCAGCGGCACGTCCTTCGGCACTTCCATCTTCGCGGCGTCCTCGGCGAGCGAGCCGTAGGTCGCGCGCTTGCCGCCGGGGCCCATCACCATCCCGCCGGAGGCCTTGCACTGTCCGGCGTCCACGCCCCACTTCTGGGCGGCGGCGGCCGTGAGCATCATGCGCGCGGAGGCACCGGCCTTGCGCAGCTTCTCCCACGCGTCACGCACGGAGGTCGAACCGCCGGTCAGCTGGCCGCCGAGCAGCGAGTTGATGTAGACCTCGGCGGGCGGTGCGAACTCGACGCGGACCTTGTTCACGTCCACTTCGAGTTCCTCGGCGATGAGCATCGCGAGGGACGTGTAGACGTCCTGGCCCATTTCGGAGCGCGCGCACATCAGCGTGATGCTGTTGTCCGTACCGATCTTCACCCATGCGTTGGGCGAGTGGGTCATGGCCTCGGCCTGGGCCACCTTCGTCGCCGCGGGCAGGTAGAACCCGAGTGCGAGGCCACCGCCGACGGCGGCAGAGCCTTTCAGGAAAGTGCGGCGAGCGGGCATCTTGGTGTTTTCCATGGTCTATGCCTCCTCGATTAAGCCTTCGCGGCCGCTTTGATCGCGGCGCGGATGCGCGGATAGGTGCCGCAGCGGCAGATGTTGCCCGACATCCAGGCGTCGATGTCGTTGTCGTTCGGACGCTTGTTGTTCGCGAGCAGCGCGGCCGCCTGCATCATCTGGCCGGGCTGGCAGTAGCCGCACTGGGGCACGTCGAGCGCAGTCCAGGCCTTCTTGATCGGATGGTTGGCAGCGAGACCTTCGATGGTCGTCACCTTCTGACCGGCCACGGAGCCGATCGGGGTCTGGCAGGAACGGATCGCCATGCCGTTCAGATGCACGGTGCAGGCACCGCAGAGCGCCTTGCCACAGCCGAACTTGGTGCCCGTCATTGCCAGGGTGTCGCGCAGGACCCAGAGAAGTGGAGTGTCGCCAGCGACATCCACGTTCGCCTGTTTCCCGTTGAGGTTAAAAGAGATCATCTTGGAACTCCCCCTTTCGGTCAGAAACGTGAGGTTGGTTGACTTCGTCGTCCTACATGCTGCAAGACGGCGGGACGTTACACGAACTGATATGGCCTTTCAACAGTTTGACAGCCCACCAAACGTGTTGATCTTCTTTATGTTTTTCAGGATATAACGCCCGTCTGCGGTGCATTCGCGCGGCACCGTGGCGAGCCGTCCCCCAATGCGATTCCAATCAGAAGCTTGCCTCCCTGCTGCATCGCAACATCCCCGGACGGCCCGCTAGGACACTCGCGTGCGGCGAAACGCACGGAATGCCTCCAGCCCCAGGCGCCGGTCGGACTCGACCCGCCGCACGGACGGACGCGCCGACACGTGATCGAGATAACTCCGCACCTGCGGCAGCGCGTCGTGAAGGGGATCGGTGCCGTAAACCGCCTGCATCGCGGCGCGCAGTACGGGCAGATGCACCACCGCGGCGCAGTCTGCGGCCGTGAACTCCGGTCCCGCGACGTATCGCGAGAAGGAGGCACAGCGCCCGAGGGCCGCGAGCCCTCGCCGCACCTCGCGCTGGACCTCGACCTTCACCTGCTCCGGCACGACGCCGCCGAAGAACGCCTCCGGATAGATACGGCGCACGACGAGTTCCAGATTCAGTTCGAGCATCGCGATGATCTCGCGCACGCGTGCGCGGGCGAGCGGGTCACGCGGGAAGAGACGCGGTTCCGGGTGGACGTCCTCGAGATACTCGAGGATCACCTGTGACTCCGCGATCGCACCGGTCCTGGTGCGGAGATACGGCACCTTGCCCATCGGCGACTCGGCGAGGAGGGCTTCGTCCCCGGACGGAAAGACGCAGACCTCCTCGAAGGGAATGCCCTTCTCGATGAGTGCGATCTTGACCTTGTTGTAGTAGTTGCTGGCCGCGAAGCCGCAGAGCTGGAGCATGGACGTGAACCCGTGAGACCGGCCGAAACGGTCGCGACCTTCCCCGGTCGGCAGCCTCGACGTCGCGGGGACGTGCGGGGGGCGACCAAGCGCCCGTCGCGAGCGACTGCGGCACCCCCTTGCCGGGCGGTGCCGCAGGAACGGGCGGGACGCGATCAGCGGTGCTGGTACTTGCGCAACTCGAGCTTGGCGAGCTGGTTGCGGTGGACCTCGTCGGGACCGTCCGCCAGACGCAGCGTGCGGTTCCACGCGTACATCCAGGCGAGCGGGAAGACGTCCGAAACGCCGCCGCCGCCGTGCGCCTGGATCGCCCAGTCGATGATCTGCTGCGCCATGTTAGGCGCCACGATCTTGATCATCGCGATCTCGGCACGCGCCGCCTTGTTGCCGACCGTGTCCATCATGTAGGCGGCCTTCAGCGTGAGCAGCCTGGCCTGGTCGATCATGCAGCGCGACTCCGCGATGCGCTCGTGCCACACCGTCTGCTCGGACACCGGTTTCCCGAACGCGACGCGGCTCGCGAGCCGCTTGCACATGAGCTCGAGCGCGCGCTCCGCCTGGCCGATGATGCGCATGCAGTGGTGGATCCGGCCCGGGCCGAGGCGGCCCTGCGCGATCTCGAAGCCACGGCCTTCACCGAGCAGCAGGTTGGAAGCGGGCACGCGAACGTTGTCGAGCAGCACCTCCATGTGACCGTGCGGCGCGTCGTCGTAACCGAACACGCTGAGATGGCGCTCGACCTTCACCCCCTTCGCGTCCATCGGCACGAGGATCATGGACTGCTGCTTGTGCCGGTCGGCGTTGTCGGGGTCGGACTTGCCCATCACGATCGTGATCCTGCAGCGCGGGTCGCCCGCCCCGGACGACCACCACTTGCGCCCGTTCACCACGAATTCGTCGCCGTCGCGCGTGATGCTGCACTGGATGTTGGTGGCGTCGGACGACGCGACCTCGGGCTCCGTCATGAGGAAGCCCGAGCGGATCTTGCCCGCCAGCAGCGGCTCGAGCCACTGCTTCTGCTGCTCCGGCGATCCGTAGCGCAGCAGCACTTCCATGTTTCCGGTGTCGGGGGCCGAGCAATTGAAGATCTCGGGGGCCCAGTTCACGCGACCCATGATCTCGCAGAGCGGCGCGTATTCGAGGTTCGTGAGTTCGCCGCCGTGGTCCTTCGGACGCCAGAGGTTCCAGAGTCCGGCCGCGTGAGCCTTCTGCTTCAGGGTCTCGACGATCTTCGTGGGGATCCAGGCGTTGCCCTGCCTGCGGTTGGCCTCGATTTCTTCGAGGAACACGTGTTCGACGGGGTACACGTGCTCGTCCATGAACGACGACACGCGGGCCTGCAGCTCCTTCACCTTGGGGGAGAACTCGAATTCCATGATCGCTTTCCTGTTGGGGATCTTCGGCGCGGAGTATGCCACCGCCGCGCACGGGTGCGTCAGGCGGAGGGGTCCCGCCCCTCGAACGCGCGCACGGCGTCCCGCAGGAACGCAGGCACCGCCGAGGACCGACGCGTCTCCGGGTCCGCGTTGACGTAGACGATCTCGCCGGAGACGAGGTGATCGTCGCCGCGGTGCATCTCGACACCGAACACGAGGCTGGAACGGCCGATCCGCGCGACCCGGACGCCCACGTCGATCTCGTCGTCGTACAGCGCGGAACGGTGATACTCGAGCGTCGCCTTCACGACGTAGAGATCGCTGCCGTGCTCGATCAGTCCTTCGGGATACGGCAGACCGATCCGGCGCCAGTATTCGGTGATTCCGACATCGCAGTACAGGAGGTAGTGGGCGTTGAACACGATGCCCTGCCTGTCGACCTCCGCCCAGCGGACCCGCAGCGGGTGGAAGAACCGGAACTCCGAACGTGCCATGACCTGCCGACCTCTTCCTTGTCAGACTCCGCGAGCCCGTGAGTATGACGCAACCCCGCCGTTTCCATGCATCGCGCGAATGTGGTCCAATGCCGCGAACGATTCCAGGATGTCCGGAGAACTGCGTGAGGCGTGCCGTTCCGTCGCTGTTCGTGTCACATGGAGCGCCCACGTTCGCGCTCGAACCCGGCCTCGCCGGCCGGCACCTCGCACGAGTCGCATCGCGCATAGGCCGGCCGACCGCCATTCTCGTGATCTCCGCGCACTGGGACACGGACACGCCCTCGGTCTCCGCGACGCCGCGACCCGACACCATCCACGATTTCTTCGGCTTTCCCGAGCCGCTCTACGACCTGCGCTACGCATGCCCCGGCGCCCCGCCGCTCGCCGCGCGCGCCCGGGAACTGCTCGCGGAAGCGGGCTTCGCAGCCCGGACGGACGCGACGCGGGGCCTCGATCACGGCGCCTGGGTTCCGCTCATGCACCTCTTCCCCGACGCGGACATCCCGGTCGCGCAGCTCTCCGTCCAGTCTCGCCTGGGTCCGGCGCACCACTGGGCCGTCGGGCGCGCACTTGCGGCCCTGCGGGACGAGGGCGTGCTGATGATCGGCTCGGGGAGCATCACCCACAACCTGCGGGAGTTCCGGATGGCACCGGAGGACGCGGACGAGGCCCCCTACGTGCACGAGTTCCGGGCGTGGATGGCGGACAGGATCGCGGCCCGTGATCACGACGCGCTCCTGCACTACCGCACGACGGCGCCGCATGCGGTCCGCGCGCACCCGACCGAGGAACACCTGCTGCCCCTGTTCGTCGCGCTCGGTGCCGCGGCCACGGACGACACGAACGAGCGCATCCATTCGGGCGTCACGTACGGCGTGATCGGCATGGACACCTACCTGTTCGGCACCGCCGAGCGGGACGGGGAACGCGCGGCATGAGCAACGATCCCGGCATCTCCCTCATCGCGACGCTCCGCCCGGACGACGTGGCGGGTCTCACGTACGAACTCGTCCATCCGACCGAGGCCGTGCACGGCGCACCGCCCCTGCTCGTGCTGCTGCACGGCGAAGGCAGCAACGAGCACGACCTGCTCGGGCTCGCGCCGTATCTCGACGGCCGCTGCATGATCGTGTCGGTGAGGGCCCCTTTCCAGAGCGGCCCCGGCGGGTTCGCGTGGTTCCGGACCTCGTACACGGCCTCGGGCGCGATGATCGACGAGGAGCAGGAGATGGCGAGCCGGCGGGCACTTCCGCGGTTCATCCGCGAGGTCGCACGGGACCACGGCGCGAATCCCGCGACGGTCTACCTGCTCGGGTTCAGCCAGGGCGCGACGATGGCGCTCACGCTCATGCTCACGGACCCGACGCACGTCGCCGGCGTCATCGGCTTCGGGTCACGCCTGCTCCCGCAGGTCACGAGCCGCATGCACGACACGCGCGGCCTGCAGGGCAAGTCCGTCCTGCTCGGCCACGGCGTTCTCGACGAGGTCGTGCCGGTCGCCCGCGCGCGGAGCGTCCGGAGCTTCCTGCTCGAGACGGGGCTGGACCTCGACTACCGGGAGTACTCGACGGGGCACGACATCTCGGGCGCCTGCATGCGCGACGCGACCGCGTGGCTCACCGGGCGACTCGATCACGTCGGCGTGCCGCCGCGCGTGCTTCAGTCGTAGCGCCGCGAGATCGTCTCGGCGACCATCGCGGGTTTCGCGGCCCCCTCGCGCTCCATCGTGACGTTCCAGGTCATCTGGATCCCGCCCGGGATGCGTTCGAGCTTGCCGAGCACGAATCGCGCGCGCACACGACTCCCGACCGGCACCGGGTCCGTGAAGCGCACGCGGTTCAGGCCATAGTTCACGCCCAGGCGCGCGGGACCGAACTCGAAGCACTCCGTCACGAACTTCGCGAGCAGCGAGAGCGTGAGGTAGCCGTGTGCGACGGGCGCCTTGAACGGCGACTCGCGCTGCGCGCGTTCGACGTCCACGTGGATCCACTGATGATCACCCGTCGCGTCCGCGAACAGGTTCACGCGCTCCTGCGTGATCTCGAGCCAGTCACTGACCGCGACCTCGCGGCCGACGGCGGCCTCGAGTTCGTCGTAGTCGTTGAAGCGCACCTTCGCCATCTCTCTCCCCTTCCGGATTCCGGTCGCCGGATTATGGCCGCATCGCGCGGGTTTCACTGCGAGAATCGGCACGAAAGGATTCCGGAGACCGTATCCATGTACCACGCACGCATCCATCGTCACGTCATCGGCGCCGCGCTGCTGCTCGCGACCTCGACCGCCTGGGCGCAGGTGTCGCTTTCGTCCGGTCACGACCGCTGGTTCTTCGGTGGCGGGCTCGGCGTCGGGTTCGGCGACGTGAGCTACGTGACCCTGTCACCGTTCGCGGGTTACCGCGTGACGGACCAGGTGTCGGTCGGCGTGGGGCTGCAGTATCGCTATCGCAACGACACGCGGTTCGGGCGGGACCTCTCGACGACCGACGTCGGCACGAGCGTGTTCGCGCGCTACCAGGTTTTCGGTCCGTTCTTCGTGCACGGCGAGTACGAGTACCTGAACTACCAGTACTACCGGTCCGACCTGTCGAAGACGCGCACGGGCGTGTCCAGCTTTCTCGTGGGCGGGGGCGTCTCGCAGCAGCTGAACCGCAACGCGTCGTTCTACGCGATGGTGCTCTACAACCTGAGCTACTCGAGCTACGACAGCGTGTCGCCGTACTCGAGCCCGTGGTCGGTGCGGGCGGGGATCGGGATCAGTTTCTGAAATTCGGGCGAGGGGCGAGGGGCGATAGGCGATAGGCGATAGGCGATAGGCAAAGAGGATAGGTTCGGGGTTCGGGGTTCGGGGCACACTGCCCCCGCGTCAGCGCACGAAGCCCCCTCCCCCGCGATGCTGTATGGCCCGGACACATGGTGGACACGTGCGCAGGGTGCGCACGGCGCACCGGGCCACATCTCATCCCTCGCGGAGTGTCTGGTCGCGAACAACGCGTTGCCTCGTCCGCGTGCGCGGTGCGCACCCTACGGGCCTGCGCCCCACTCCAACCCTCCTCCGCAAGCAAGGGAGGGGACTCGATCCATTCCTTGCGCACTCCCACCCCCGCGAGGGTTATAGCCCGGACACATGGTGGACACGTGCGTAGGGTGCGCACGGCGCACCGG
>WGLR01000016.1 GCA_016125475.1 Betaproteobacteria bacterium | reverse complement strand
TGGGCGATCCGGCACCAATCTACGCTACGGGTTCTACCCAAGGGTGGGCACGGCATCCGGATCGCCGACTTGTATGCCTACAAGCCAACCGTAGATCGGTCCCGATCACAATACAAGGGTGGGCACGGCCCACGCGGACAAGGTGACGCGTTGTTCCCCACCAAATCCTCCGCGACGGATGGGGCGTCCGTTCCCGACACCTCCGCGGGCCGCGAGAGATGGGGCGTCGCCCGGTGCGACTTGCGCACCCCGCGCACTGCGTGAACACCGTTGCCCCCCGCTTCGCAGGGGCAGAGTCGGGGTGGGGGCAGCTCTTGCCTGGTTCGCCGAACCCCCGACCGCGTCCCGCAGGGGAGCGGCACGGGCCGGAGAACGCCCTCAACCCGCCACGTCGACCACGAGCTTTCCGAACTGGGCGCCCCGCGCCATCATGCCGAAAGCCTCGGCGGCCCTTTCCAGCGGGCGAACGGAGTCGATCACGGGCCGCAGGCCGTGCCTTTCGATCGCGCGGTTCATGGCCTCGAAACGCGCGCGTGATCCGACGGCGATGCCCTGCACGCGAATCATGGGACCGATCAGGGCTCGCAGCGGCAGTGTCGCCTCGTAGCCACCGACGAATCCGACGACGCCGACGAACCCGCCGAATGCGAGGCTCGCGACGGACTTCGTGAGTGTCGAGCCCGCAGTCTCGACGACGATGTCCACGCCGCGCCCGCCGGTTGCGTCGCGAACGGGCCCCTCCCAGTCCGGTGTCGTGCGGTAGTTGATGCCCACGTCCGCGCCCAGCGCCTTCGCACGCTCGAGCTTCTCGTCGCTCGAGGACAGCACGATCGCGGTCGCCCCCGCGAGCTTCGCGAACTGCAGTGCAAAGAGTGCGACGCCTCCCGTACCCTGGACGAGCACGGCATCACCGGACTTCACTCCGCCCTCCTGCAGCGTCGACCACGCCGTCAGCGCCGCGATGGGCAGCGTCGCGGCCTCGCGGTCCGACAGGTGCGCTGGCACCCGGACGGCATCCTCCGCCGGCACGCACACGTATTCCTGCAGGACGCCCGACAGCGGTGCACCGAGCGTCCGTCGCGTGCGTTGTTCCGGCGTCGGCATGCCGTCGTGCCAGCCCTGCGTGTACACCGGAATCGCGCGGTCGCCGACGCGAAAACGCGTGACGTCCTCGCCCACCGCCACGACCTTCCCGCACGCATCCGAGGCAGGCACGTAAGGCAGCGGAAGCGAGGGGAAATATTTCTGGGCGAGGATCGCGAGGTCCCGGTAATTCAGGCTCGCGGCGCCGACGCGCACGAGAATCTCGCCACGGCGGGGTTCGGGGACCGGCCGCGAGGAGATCGCGAGGGCATCGATCGAGAAATCACGCGCCTCGAGGGCACGCATCGTTTCGGGAAGTGTCATTGTCGTCAATCGGGGTTCGGGGTTCGGGGTTCGGGGTTCGGGGTTCGGGGTTCGGGGTTCGGGGTTCGGGGCAGGCCCGGTGCGCGTTGCGCACCCTACGTCCCCGTCTCAGCGCACGAAGCCCCCGCCCCCGCGTGCGGGGGCGGGTTGGGGAGGGGGCCGCCAGCCAATGCTGTCGTCTGTCGTTCGATTATGGACCGCGTTCCTCGCACCGGAAACCCGTTGCGACGGTGCACGGTGTTCGCAATCCGCGAAGGGCAGTCGCCACCCGCCCGTGGCATGCTCCGCGGTTTCCGCCATCGTGGCGCACGCGCGGCGCAACGGCGGCAATGTCCCGGATGCGGGCCAACGACAGAGGAGCGAAGCATGGAAGACGAACTGTTCGAAAAGGGTCTCAAGGTTCGGCGCGAGGTGCTCGGCGCGGAACACGTGGACAACGCGATCAGGAACGCGGACGACTTCAACCGCCCGCTGCAGGAACTCGTGACGAAATACTGCTGGGGCGAGATCTGGAACCGTCCCACGTTCGATCGCCGCACGCGGAGCATCATCAATCTCGCGATGCTCACCGCACTCAACCGTCCGCACGAGGTGAAACTGCACGTGCGCGGCGCACTGAACAACGGGCTCTCGAAGGAGGAGATCGCGGAAGTCCTGCTGCAGGCGATGATCTACTGTGGCGTACCCGCAGCCATCGACAGCTTCCGCATTGCAAGGGAGGTGTTCAACGAGATGGGTATCTGAGCCGACGTCCGCGTCGCTTATGATTCGGCGTCCGTCGCGACGCCTCACGTCCGGTGAATGAGCCACGCCGCAGCGTGTGCCCGACGCGAGCGCGCGACGACGACCGGAATGTTCGTGCATGCGGGGTCCCGCCGTGCGGCCCCCGCATCGTTCTCAGGAGAGCAACATCATGGAATACATCCGTCTCGGCAGGACGGGCATGCGCGTCTCGCGTCTGTGCCTGGGCTGCATGACCTATGGCGATCCGGCCCGCGGCCGCCACCCGTGGACCCTCGACGAGGAGACGAGCCGTCCGTTCATCCGGAAGGCACTCGAACTCGGCATCAACTTCTTCGACACCGCGAACACCTATTCCGACGGCAGCAGCGAGGAAATCGTGGGCAAGGCCCTGCGCGACTTCGCGAAACGCGACGAAGTGGTGATCGCGACGAAGGTGTTCTTCCCGGTACGGCAGGGCCAGAACAACCGCGGTCTGTCCCGCAAGTCGATCTTCGCGGACATCGACGCGAGCCTGAAGCGGCTCGGCACCGACTACGTCGACCTCTACCAGATCCATCGCTGGGACTACGAGACCCCGATCGAGGAGACGATGGAGGCGCTGCACGACGTCGTCAAGGCGGGCAAGGCGCTGTACATCGGCGCCTCGTCGATGTACGCATGGCAGTTCTCGAAGGCACTCTACACGTCGCGCATGCACGGCTGGACGGAATTCGTGACGATGCAGGACTACTACAACCTGCTGTATCGCGAAGAGGAACGCGAGATGCTTCGTCTCTGCGCGGATCAGGGCATCGGCGTGATTCCGTGGAGCCCCATGGCGCGAGGCCGCCTCACGCGGGACTGGAACGAGCAGAGCGAACGCGACCGTACCGACGACATGATGCCGCTGCTGTTCGACGGCACGCTCGACGCCGACCGCAAGATCATCGAGACGGTAGCGGCACTGGCCGCGAAGCGTGGCGTTCCCCGTGCGCAGGTCGCGCTCGCCTGGCTCCTGCACAAGCCGATCGTCACGGCGCCGATCGTCGGGGCGTCGAAGCTCCAGCACCTCGACGACGCGGTCGCCGCGCTGTCGCTCCGGCTCTCGGACGAGGAGATCGCCGCGCTGGAAGCCCCCTACATTCCCCACGCCGTCGTCGGCTACAAGTGAGAGGGAGCGCCTGAATGCAGAGCGACAAGCAGGACTCCCCCGAACTGTCGGCCAGCCTGCCACCGTTCCGGCTCGACGGGCGCCTCGCGCTCGTCACGGGCGCGAGCGGCGGCCTCGGTGCCGCCATCGCGATCGGTTTCGCGCAGGCAGGCGCCGAGGTCGCACTGATGGCGCGACGCAGGGATTCCCTGGAGGCCGTTGCCGAACGCATCGCGTCGCTCGGCGGTCGCTGCCGCGTGGTCCCGTGCGACGTGACCGACGACGCCGCGCTGCGTGGCGCGATCGGCGGGCTCGACCGGCTGGACGTGCTCGTGAACAACGCGGGCACGAACTTCCCCGAGCCGATCACGGAGGTCACGGACGAGCACCTGGACACGATGCTCGCGCTGAACGTGCGTTCGGTCTACGTCGCCTCCCAGGCCGCCGTACGCAAGATGCTGGAAGATCCCGGACGTGCGACCCGCGGCGGTGTGATCCTGAACATGTCGTCGCAGATGGGTCACGTGGGCTCGCCGAACCGCACGGTGTACTGCATGACGAAGCACGCGCTCGAGGGTTTCACGAAGGCACTCGCCGTCGAGCTCGCGCCGCGCGGCATCCGCGTGAACAGCATCGCGCCGACGTTCGTCGACACGCCGCTCGTGCGCCGCGTGGTGAACACGCCGGAGAGACGGGACTTCGTGATGAGCCGCATCCCGATGGGTCACCTTGCATCCGTGGAGGACATCATGGCCGCGGCGGTGTACCTTGCCTCACCGGCTGCCGCCATGGTGACCGGTACGTCGCTCGTCGTCGACGGCGGGTGGACCGCGCAGTAGCGCGCGGTACGGACTCCTCTCTCGACGCTGCCGCCCGACACGGCCGAACGGCCGCGACACGCGACGGTCGAACGGCACGAACCTTCACTCATCCAAGGAGCGAACGATGACATCGAACGCCGACAACTCGCCGGTCTGGTTCATCACGGGATGTTCCACCGGCCTCGGGCGGGCGCTCGCACAGCGCGTGCTCGAACACGGCCATCGTGCCGTGGTCACGGCCCGTCGTGTGGAACAGGTCGAGGACCTGGCCGCCGCGCACGCGCCGACCTGCCTGGCCGTGCCCCTGGACGTGACCGTGAGCACGCAGATCGCCGCAGCGGTCGCGCGGGCGGAGGAACGCTTCGGGCGCATCGACGTCCTCGTGAACAACGCAGGATACGGTTACCTCGCAGCCGTGGAAGAAGGCGACGACGACGAGGTGCGCGCGATGTTCGAGACGAACTTCTTCGGTCTCGTCGCGATGACGAGGCAGGTCCTGCCGGGCATGCGCGCCCGCCGCCACGGACACATCGTGAACGTCTCGTCGGTCGGCGGGCTTCTCGGCAACCCGAGTTCCGGCTACTACAACGCCACGAAGTTCGCGGTCGAGGGACTGACCGAAGCGCTCGCCAAGGAAGTCGGCCCCCTCGGCATACACGCGACGGCGATCGAGCCGGGTCCGTTCCGGACGGACTGGTCCGGGCGCTCGCTCAAGGTCGCCGCGCACCCGATGAGCGCCTACGCGGAGACGGCCGGCGCGCGACGCGCCGAGATCCAGAGCTATTCCGGCAGGCAGCCGGGCGACCCGGTGCGCGCCGCGGACGCCATCATCAAGGCCGTGGAAGCTCCGAACCCGCCTGCGAACCTCGTGCTCGGCAGGAACGGTCTCGACCGCGTGCGCGCCAAGCTCGAGGGCATGCTCGCATCGATCGACGAGTGGGAAGCCGTGACGCTCTCGGCGGATTATCCGAAGAACTGATCAGGCGGCGACGGGCGGCGAAGCCGCCCTGTCACCGTCCCGTCGAGGGCCGGGGTCACGCGTGCAGCGCGCCCCCCTCGGCGTCCACGACGATGCCCGTGAGATAGGCGGCACGCGCGGAAGCCAGGAACACGACGAGGTCGGCCACTTCCTCCGGTGTGGCCGGGCGGCCCATGGGCAGGTTCGCCATGAGTTCGCGCCAGCGCGACTCGTCACCGAGCGTCGCGGCCGCCCGCGACTTCTGCAGCGTGACGAGCCGGTCGGTTTCCGTGAGGCCCGGATTCACGCCGAGCACGCGCACGCCCTTGCGGGCGCTGTGTGCGCCGACCGCCTTCGTGAACGCGTTGAGCCCCGCGTTCGCAGTGGACCCGCAGATGTAGTCGTAGCGGGGAGCCACGCCGGCGGTCCCGATCACGTTCACGATCACGCCGTTGCCGCGCGCCATCATCGGCTCAAGCGCGAGCCGCGTGAGGTCCACGTAGCCGAACAGCTTGAGGTTCCAGCTTTCCCGCCAGGTGGTGCGGTCGATCCTGTCGAGCCCTCCGCCGGGAATCGCGCCGGCGTTGTTCACGAGAATGTCGATCGAGGGCAGAAGCGGCGCGAGGGCGTCGACACCTTCTTCGTGCGACAGATCGAGACAGTGCGTCGTGACACTCGCACCCGTCTCGTCCCGCAGACGTCGGGCGGCATCCTCGAGCACGCTCGCGGAGCGCGACACGAGATGCAGCGCGCAACCTTCCTTTGCGAACGCATGCGCACATGCGTAGCCGATGCCTCGCGACGCCCCTGTCACGAGTACGGTCCTGCCTTTCAGTTCCAGATCCATGAAACGGACTCCTCCTTGTTCTGGGTGCGTGACACGTCAGGTACGCACACCCATCCTTCGTTCCTTGGCACGCACGAGCGCGCAGATCACGTCGTTGAACGGCGTCGCGACCCCGAGCGGCTTGCCGACACGCGGAATCGCGCCGTTGATCGCCTCGATCTCGGACATGCGGCCGGCCAGGTGATCGAGCAGCATCGACGGGCGTGCGTTGGGGATCTTCTCCCCGAACGCACGCACGTACGCGACCGGATCGTCGAAGTCGAGACGCACTCCCTTCGCCTTCGCGACGTTGAACGCCTCGACCGCACATCCGGAAGCGACCGCCCAGGTGTCGGGATCGGACATCACCTCGGCGATCGTGCGCTCGGTGACCGAGCAGGTGCCCGAGAAGGTGACGTTGCAGATGAGCTTCTCCCAGACGAGCTGGTCGATGTCGTCGAAACACTTCACGCGGAAGCCCCCCGAGCGCCAGACCTCCGCGACCTTCTCGAGGCGCGGCGTCACGGGCCCCGAGAACTCGCCGAGCCGGACGAGTTCCCAGCCGTTGTGGTGCGCATGACCCGGCCCCTTCATCGATGCCCCGAACCCGCCCACGACACCCACGAGCACGCGGTCCCGTCCGAGCACGGCGGCCGCCGTGTCGGGTCCGCCCAGACCGTTCTGGATCGACAGCACGACGGTCTCGGGTCCCATCAGCGAGCGCGCGGACTGCGCCGCCGCTTCGACGTGCATGGCCTTCGTCGCGATGATCACGAGATCGCAGATCCCCGCGTCGGCCGCGTTCGTGCTCGCACGCATCGGCACGGTGTGATCGCCGGAGGCGCCCTCCAGGTGAAGACCGCCCGCGTTGATCGCGTCGACGTGGGCCTTCCACGTGTCGATCGCCCAGACTTCGTGGCCCGCGTGCCCGAGCAGTGCCGCGTACACGCAGCCCATCGCGCCGCAGCCGACAATTGCTATCTTCATGCGATGTCTCTCGTCGAAATTCCGTTCACCCCGACCCTCACGACGGGAGGATCACGCCCTTGCCCGCCGACTGCGTGTCGAAGAGCGTGTACGCTTCCTCGGCCTGGTCGAGCCGCCACTCGTGCGTGAACAGCCTGTCGACGTCGATGCCGCGATCCGCGACATAGCGCGCGCAGTCGCCCTGCCCCACGGTGGAGAACGTCCAGGAGCCGATGATCGTGACCTGCCGCCGCAGGATGTCGTTGCTCACGTCGAGCGTGACGGAATCGCCTTCGCCCACGTAGCAGGCCTTGCCCCACGTGCGCACGCAGCGCACGGCCTGGGCCCGGGCCTCGGGCGACGACGAGGCGTCCAGCGAGGCATGCGCGCCGCGACCGTGCGTCGCGTCCCGGATGGCCTGGACCACGTTGTTGGTCGTCTTGGGATTGATGAGCAGGTCGGCTCCGAACTCCTTCGCGCGCGCGAGCCGCTCCTCCGAGGTGTCCAGTGCGATGACGCGTGCGCCCATGTTCGCGGCGAGCTGCGTGGCGGACAGACCGACCGGACCCTGTCCGAAGATCGCGATCGTGTGGTCGCCCTGCAGCGCGAGCCGCTGCAGCGCGCCCCACGCCGTGCCGGTGCCGCAGGAGATTGCCGCGCCCGTCTTGAAGGAAAGCTCGTCCGGCAGCGGCACGAGCGTGCGCGCGGGACACTTCATGTATTTCGCGTGGGCACCGTTGGCCGTGATGCCGTAGACCTCCGCGACACCCTCGACGCAGAGCTGCATCCAGCCCGTGGAGCAGTGCGGGCAGACGCCGCAGCCGCGATAGTGGTGCTGCATCGCGCGCATGCCCACCCACGCCTGCTTCTCGCTGACGCCGGGGCCGACCGCGACGACGACGCCGCAGGGCTCGTGCCCGCCGACCACCGGGCCGCCCGCGAGCTTGAACCCCATGGCGGCGGCCCCGCCGACCGCACGGTAGAACTTGAGATCGCTGCCGCACATGCCCGAGGCCTTGATCTCGAGAACGACCTCCCCGGTGCCCGGCGTGGGATCGGGGAATTCGCGGAACTCGATCTTGCGATCACCTGCGAATACGACGCCTTTCATTTCGTTTTCCTCCCGTATCTGGGTACCGGCGGCACGGATCGTCGGGATGTCCGCGAGTCCGCCTCCCGCCGGCCGGTTCGAATGCCGGACGCCTGGCCCCGTGCACGCGGAACACCGAATGCGCGGGACCGGCGTGACGAACGGCTCAGCGCATCACGAACGGATTGCCGGTCGCCGCACCCGTGTTGATCCAGACGCTCTTCGTCTGCAGGTACTCGCGAATGGCTTCCATCCCGTTTTCGCGACCGAGCCCGGAATCCTTGTATCCCCCGAAGGGCGACATGTAGCTGACCGCGCGATAGGTGTTCACCCACACGGTACCCGCCTGGATGCGCTCGGACATCCTGATCGCGCGACCGATGTCGCTCGTCCAGACTCCGGAGCCGAGTCCGAAGCGCACGTCGTTCGCGATCGCGACGGCTTCCTCCTCGTCCTTGAACTTGATGACCGACAGCACCGGACCGAAGACCTCCTCCTGCGCGATGCGCATGCTGTTCTTCACGCCGCTGAAGACGGTGGGCTCCACGAACCAGCCGGTGCCGCACTCCGGACGCGAGGCCGGTCCGCCGCCGAGCACGAGTTGCGCGCCCTCCTTCTTCGCGATGTCGATGTAGCCGAGCACCTTCTGGTACTGAGGCTGTGTCGTGATCGGGCCGACCTGCGTTTCCATGCTGAGCGGGTCACCCATCTTCGCGGTCCTGGCGAGCGCGACGAGCTTCTCGAGAAAGGCGTCGTGGATGCTCTCCTGCAGCAGCAGGCGCGATCCCGCGATGCAGGTCTGACCCGTCGCCGCGAAGATGCCCGAGACGGCGCCGTTGATCGCGTCCTCGAGCTTCGCGTCCGAGAACACGATGTTCGGGGACTTGCCGCCGAGTTCGAGCGTGACGCGCTTGAAGGTCTTGGCCGCTTCCTGGTTGATCGCGCGGCCGGTCGCGTCCGATCCCGTGAACGCGACCTTGTTCACGAGAGGATGGCCCGTGAGCGCGGGACCGACGTCCTTGCCGAAGCCGGTCACGACGTTCACGACGCCGGGCGGGAATCCGGCTTCCTCCACGAGCTTCACGAACTCGAGCGTCGAGGCGGACGTGAACTCGGAGGGTTTCACGACCACCGTGCACCCGGCTGCGAGGGCCGGCGCGAGCTTCCACGCGAGCAGCAGCAGCGGCGAGTTCCAGGCCGTGATGGCCACGACGACGCCGACCGGCTCGTGGCGCGTGAAATTGAAGTAGCCCTTCTTGTCGAGCGGGATGACCGATCCCTGGATCTTGTCGGCGAGACCGCCGAAGTAGTAGTACCACTGCGGAACGTAGTTCAGCTGGCCCTGCATCTCCGCGATGAGCTTGCCGTTGTCCTGCACCTCGGTCTCGGCGAGCCGCTTCGCATCGCGGGCGACGAGGTCGCCGAGGCGGTGCAGGAGCATGCCGCGCTGGCTCGCCGTCATCTGCGGCCAGGGGCCTTCCGTGAGGGCCTTGTGCGCCGCGCGCACCGCACGGTCGGCGTCCTCCGCGTTGCCCTGCGCGACCTGCGACCACGGCTTGCCCGTGTAGGGATTGAAGCTGTCGAACCACTGGCCGGAGACCGAATCGACGAACCGGCCCTCGACGTACATCTGGAAATTCTGCATGGAACGCTCCTCCTCGATTTTCGCGCGTACGGCGCCGCGCGCGGGTTTCCGACTATCCGACGTTCACGACTCCTTCCGGCACGGGATGCAGACGCGTCACCGGTCCGGCCTTCAGCAGCTGGCTCGGCACATCGTGTCCGAGCAGACCCGGGAGGCGCGCCGACGCCGCGAGCGCCAGGTCGAGATCGACCCCCGTGTCGAAATCCATGAGTTCCAGCATGTGCACGACCTCCTCGCTGCAGACGTTGCCCGTGGCGCCCGGCGCGTAGGGACAACCGCCGAGACCGCCGAGCGACGCGTCGAACCGGCGCGCACCCGCCTGTACGGCCGCGACGATGTTCGCGAGACCCATGCCGCGCGTGTTGTGGAAGTGCAGCGTGAGCATGATACCGGGGTGCTCCCTCAGGAACCGCGCGGTCATGCGCGCGACCTGTGCCGGAGACGCCATCCCGGTGGTGTCGCAGAGCGAGATGCCGGCGACACCGAGACCGGCGAAGCGCGATACCCACGCGAACACCTCGCCCTCCGGAACCTCGCCTTCCATGGGGCAGCCGAAGCTCGTCGAGAGCGAGACGTTCGCGCGGATGGCGGTGCCGCGCAGCGCCCGAACGATGTCCGCGAGCTGCGCGAACGAGGCTTCGCGGCCCATGCGCAGGTTCGCGCGATTGTGCGTCTCGCTCACCGACATCACGAGATTCATCTCGTCGGGAGCGCAGAGCGCCGCGCGCTCCATGCCCCGGAGGTTCGGCACGAGCACGACGTACTCGACACCCGCCACGCGTTCGATGCCGTTCATGACGGCCTCCGCATCTGCGAGCGCGGGAATCGCCTTCGGCGAGGTGAACGAGGTCACCTCGATCTTCGCGTACCCGGCGTGGCTCAGTGCGTCCACGAGGGCGATCTTGTCCGCGGTGGGCACGAAGACGGGCTCGATCTGCAGGCCGTCGCGCGGCGCGACGTCGTTGATCCGCACGCGATCCCGGCCGGACGGATCCGCGCGATCGCCTTTCACGACACCCTCGACCGGAACGCTCATCGTCATCCTTCCGGGTCTACGCGAGCGTCGCGCTCGCGTCCATCGTGAGCCAGCCCTCGTGGTCACGCCCCCAGAGCGCGATCCGGCCGTCGGCGTCCGGGCGCCCGCACACGGAGAACCTGTGGATGTCGAACGTGGGACGGACGGCGCGGAACGAGAAGCCGGACACCCGGGCATCCGGCAGGTTGCGGGCGAGAAGGTCGACGAGCAGGGTCGCGATGAGCGGTCCGTGCACCACGAGCCCCGGGTAACCCTCGACCTCGGTGACATAGCTGCGATCGTAGTGGATCCGGTGGCCGTTGAAGGTCAGGGCCGAGTAGCGGAAGAGCATCACCGGATCCGCGCACACCTCGCGCGAGAACGCGGCATCCCCCGGCGCCGCTCGCGGACTCGGGGCGGGTGCGTCCGGTGTCGGGTGATCCCGGTACACGATGTCGTGCTCCTCGGTCAGCGCGATGCCCCGGTCGGTGCCGATCGCGTGCTCGACGCGCACGAAGACGAGCGTGCCCGTGCTCCCGGACTTCATGTCGACGGCCGCCACGCGCGACTCCCGGCGGATCTCGTCGCCCACGCGCAGCGGTTCGTGGAACCGCAGACGTCCGCCCGCCCACATGCGTCGCGGCAGCGGCACGGGCGGCAGGAAACCGCCGCGCTTCGGATGGCCGTCCGGACCGATGTCGCTCTGCCGCGCGATCGGGGCGAGAAACATCCAGTGCCAGAGGGGGGGAAGGTCGGCGCCGATTTCGGCGCGCACGTCGTCGCGCTCGAGTGTCGCCGCGAGCCCCGCGACGTGCATGCGCGTCACCTGGTCGAACCGCTCCTCCGTCCGGCCCACCCATTCGCGCAGGTGGTTCAGGTCGAGTTCCGCCACGTCGTCCTCCTCCTTTTGTGTACGCCCGTGATGCGTCGGCTCAGCGCCGCGCGTCCTGGATGATGCGCTCCGCGCGCAGGATCACGGGGCGATCGACCATCCTGCCGTCCACCGCCACCGCGCCCCCCCTGGCCTGTGCGAACGCGTCCAGCACGCGCCGCGCCCAGTCCACCTCGGCCTCGGTGGGCTGCCAGGCAGCGAGCACGAGCGGCACCTGCGCCGGGTGGATGCAGAGCTTCCCGCCCATTCCGGTGCGGCGGGCACGCCGGGCGTCCTCGGACACGAGGGCCTCGTTCCGGATGTCCGCAGTCACCCCGTCCAGGGGCGGCTGGATACCCTCGAGCCGGGACACCAGGACCATCTTCGAGCGGAAATACTGGAGCGCCTCGGCGTCACCCTCGATGCCGAGGTCGACGCCGAAGTCGAGGTTGCCGAAGACCAGCCGTTCGACGCAGCCCGAGGCGGCGAGTGCCGGCATCTGCTCGAACCCGCGCGCGGTCTCGATGAGCGGCAGGATCCTTCGCCCCTCCGGCCCGCAGACGGCGAGCAGTTCCTCGCCGAGGGATTCGGCCTTGGGCAGCATCACGCGCGCGACACCCGGGCTCGCGCAGAGCGCGAGGTCATCCACGTACCACGGCGTGTCCATGCCGTTGATGCGCAGCACCACCGGCCGCGATGTCGACGCAAGCCACTCCGCGACGGCAGCGCGCGCGGCATCCTTCTGGTCCGGTGCGACCGCGTCCTCGAGATCGACGATGACGGCGTCCGCGCCGCTGGCGAGCGCCTTGTCGAACCGGTCCGGTCGGGTACCCGGCACAAACAGGTAAGCACGCGCGATGGCCATCAGAACACTCCTTCCGTGCGCAGCCGATCGATCGTCGGCGCATCGTAGCCGAGTTCGGACAGGATGGCCTCGCTGTGCTGTCCCACGCCGGGAATCGCGTCCATGCGCGGTTCGAAGTCGGCGGGCACGCCGGGCGGCAGCATCGCGCGGACCTTGCCGACGGGCGAATCGACCTCGACCCAGCGATGACGGGCATCGAGCTGAGGATGCGCCCAGACGTCGGCCATCTCGTTCATGCGCGCGTTGCCGATCTGCGCGCGGTCGAGCAGTTCGACGACCTGGGCCGCCGTCATCGCCGAGAACCGCCCGACGATGATCTGCCGGAGGACCTCGCGCGCCTCGGAGCGCTTCGTGCCGGTGTTGAATCTGGGGTCGGTCCTGAGTTCCGGCATCCCGAGCACCTGATCGCAGAAGATCGCCCACTCGCGCTCGTTCTGCAGGCCCAGCATCACGACCTTCCCGTCCCCGGCTGGGAAGGGTCCGTAGGGATAGATCGTCGCGTGCGACGCACCGGCCCGGACCGGCGGCGTCTGACCGTCGTAGGCGTAGTAGAGCGGGAAGCTCATCCACTCGCCCATGGACTCGAGCATCGAGATGTCGATGCGCGTGCCCCGGCCGGTCTTGCCGCGCTGGATGATCGCCGCGAGGATGTTCGTGAACGCGTACATGCCGGCCGAAATGTCCACGATCGAACAGCCTGCCTTCGCGGGGCTGTCCGGCGTGCCCGTGATGGAGAGCAGCCCCGACTCGCTCTGCACGAGGAGATCGTAGGCCTTCTTGTCACGGTAAGGACCGTCGGCCCCGTAGCCGGAGATGTCGCAGACGATGAGTCTCGGGTAGTTCGGTGACAGCGCTTCGTAGGAGTACCCCATGCGCGCCGCCGCTCCGGGTGCGAGGTTCTGGATCAGCACGTCCGACCGGGCGAGGAGCTTCTGCATGATCACGTCCGCCTCGGGATGCTTGAGATCGAGCGTGAGGCTCTCCTTCGAGCGGTTGGTCCAGACGAAGTGCGAGGACATGCCGTGCACGCGCTCGTCGTAGGCCCGTGCGGGATCACCGACCCGAGGTCGTTCGATCTTGATGACGCGCGCGCCGAGGTCGGCGAGCTGGCGGGTGCAGAAGGGCCCGGCGATGACGTGTTCCAGGGCCAGGACGGTAATGCCTTCGAGTGGTCTCATGCGTTCCTCTTTGCTGCGGAGCGGGGCATCGGCTGCCTCGTTGTCACGACTTCACGACGGGCGTCGGGTCAGGTGGTCCACCAGCCGCCGCGTGATCGCGGGCAGCGCCTGGTAGTCGCGAACCGTCACGAACATCCTGCGTGCGGCCCAGGCGTCGCTCAGACGGAGCAGTCGGACCTTCATCCCTGGAATGACCGGCCGCGCCGCGCCTTCGGGCAGGATCCCGATCCCGAGACCCGCCTCGACCATGCGCGTCACGGCCGCGAAACTCATCACCTGCACACGCAGGCGCAGCGGCCTCCGCGCGGCGGCGGCCTGGTCGACGAGCAGCCGCGTGAGGGCGGTGCCGCTGTCGAGACCGACGATGTCGCAGTCGAGCAGCGCCGAGAATGCCACGCTCCTGCCACGCAGCGGGTGATCCCGCGGCACGAGGGCCACGAGCCTGTCCACGGCGTAGTCGAAGGTCTGCAGGCCGTCGAGGGCGGTACCGTCCATGACGACGCCCACATCCGTGGCGCCCTCGCGGAGGCCCTGTGCGATCTCGCCACTCGCCTTTTCCTCGAGCGCGATGACCACGTTCGGGATCTCGCGTGCGAACGAAGCCAGATCGTCCGCGAGGAACTGTGCGATGGCCGACTGGCTCGCCTGGATGCGCACGTGGCCGCGCGACCCGTCCGCATGCTGCGACAGTTCGGACCGCATCTCCTCCACCTGGCTCAGTATGCGCCGGACGTGGTAGAGCGCGGCCCGCCCCGCGGCAGTGAGCTCCGCGCCCCGCGCGGTCCGGTCGAGCAGGCGCACGCCGAACTGGCTTTCAAGCATCGCGATCCGGCGGCTGGCCGCCGCGAGCGCGATGTGCTGCGATTCCGCGGCCTTCGTGATGCTTCGCATTTCCGCGACAGCCGCGAAGAGGGACAATGAAACGATGTCGGGAAGCATGCCGGAGTCTTGTGCAGGCGCGGCCGCCGGGGCGCCTGGCCTTCGGGATGAACGCACGGGAGTATGGCGAACGGCGGCAGCGTTCGGCAATCGGCAAATGGGCAAGCGGGCCTTCGCAGATCGCGAAGGCCCGCCAGGCAACTGCTCCATCCCGGAGGACGAGGGTTAGAAGCAGTACTCCGGGCTCGGGAAAGCGCCGGACTTCACCTCGCGCACGAAGTTGGCGACCGCCTCCTGATTGGAACCGGCACCGGCCATGAAATTCTTCACGAACTTCGCCTTCTTGCCCGGGAAGATGTCCAGCATGTCCTGCAGGATCAGGATCTGGCCGGAACAGTCGGGCCCGCCGCCGATGCCGATCGTCGGGATCGTGAGCGCTTCGGTGATCTGCTTGCCGAGTGCGGACGGGACGCACTCGAGCACGATGGCGGCGGCACCCGCACGCTCGAGAGCCTTCGCGTCATCGAGGATCTGCCGGGCCGTCTCGTCCGTCTTGCCCTGTACGCGATAGCCGCCGAGCTGGTGGACGGACTGGGGCGTCAGGCCCAGGTGACCCATGACCGGGACGCCACGCTGCACGAGGAACGCCACGGTGTCCGCCATGATCGCGCCGCCTTCGAGCTTGACGATCTGCGCTCCCGCCGCGAGCAGCCGCGCCGCGTTCTCGAATGCCTGCTGCGGACTCACCTGATAGCTGCCGAAGGGCAGATCACCCACGATCATCGCGCGCTGGCTGCCGCGGGCGACGCAGCGCGTGTGATAGATCATGTCGTCCATGGAGACCGCGAGCGTCGAGTCGTTGCCCTGCATCACCATTCCGAGCGAATCGCCGACCAGAAAGACTTCGACCCCTGCCGCCTCGCACAGCCCGGCGAAACTCGCGTCGTAGCAGGAGATCATCGTGATCCTGTCTCCCGACTGACGCATCTTCAGCAGATCTTTGTGAGTGATTCTCATGGGTTTGCTGCACTCCTTTTTTCCGGGATCTCCCGGTGTTCGTGATGGGGCGACCCAGGACGCCCGGCCCGATAAGGCCGACCGCCTGCGACAGGTGCCGCGGATACCGGACACCCCACGCCCCGCCTGGCCCCGGCGCGCCCGGCCCCCGCGAATCGTGCCGCAGGGCCGAACAGTCGTCGAGACGTCCGGGGCCGATTTTCACACAATCGGCCCGAACGGGATTTTCCGCTCAGAACGATCTGGGCAGGCCGAGCACGTGCTCGGCGACGTACGAGAGAATGAGGTTCGTCGAGATGGGCGCAACCTGGTACAGGCGCGTCTCCCGGAACTTGCGCTCGACGTCGTACTCGGCGGCGAACCCGAAGCCGCCGTGATACTGCAGGCAGGCGTTGGCCGCCTCCCACGAGGCCTTGGCGGCCAGGTACTTCGCCATGTTCGCCTCGGCACCGCAGGGCTCGTGCGCATCGAAAAGGGTGCACGCACGAAATCGCATGAGGTTCGCGGCCTCGAGTTTGATGAAGGCTTCGGCGATCGGGAACTGCACGCCCTGGTTCTGACCGATCGGGCGTCCGAACACGACACGTTCGTTCGCATATTTCGTGACCTTGTCGATGAACCAGTAGCCGTCACCGATGCATTCGGCCGCGATGAGCACGCGCTCGGCATTGAGTCCGTCGAGAATGTAGCGGAAGCCCCTGCCCTCCTCGCCGATCAGGTTCTCGGCGGGGATCTCGAGGTCTTCGAAGAAGAGCTCGTTGGTCTCGTGGTTCACCATGTTCGCGATCGGCTGCACGGTGAGGCCGTTGCCGACCGCGTCTCGCAGGTCGACGATGAAGATGGACATGCCGTCCGCCTTGCGGGCGACCTCGGCAATCGGGGTCGTCCTCGCGAGCAGGATCATGAGGTCCGAGTGCTGGACCCGGGAAATCCAGACCTTCTGGCCGTTCACCACGTAGCGGTCGCCGCGACGCACCGCCGTGGTCTTGATCTTCGTGGTGTCCGTCCCGGTCGTCGGCTCGGTGACCGCCATCGACTGGAGCCGCAGTTCGCCGCTCGCGATCTTCGGCAGGTAACGCGCCTTCTGCTCGGCCGAGCCGTGACGC
Source organism: Betaproteobacteria bacterium (assembly GCA_016125475.1). Classification (GTDB taxonomy): domain Bacteria; phylum Pseudomonadota; class Gammaproteobacteria; order Burkholderiales. The sequence goes on along the minus strand of WGLR01000016.1, from coordinate 32,828 downwards.
AGCAGCGTGCCCATGTTGTACATCTGCCCGTGGCACGCTCCGGAGTTCCCGCCGCAGCGGTTGATCTCCTCCATGATCACGGATGCTTCGGCGAGGCCCAGACCGGACCCGCCATACTCCTCGGGAATCAGCGCGGCGAGCCAGCCGGCCTTCGTGAGTGCATCCACGAACTCCTCGGGATAGCCGCGCTTCTCGTCCACGCGGCGGAAGTATTCCGCCGGAAACTGTCCGCAAAGATCGCGTATCGCATCGCGAATGCTCGCGTGACCGTCGGCCGCTTGCTGTTTCATGATCGGAGTCCTCGCATCCGGGCAGCCCGCCACGGAGGCGGGAAGGTGGGGGTTCGCAAGGCGCGTATGGTCGCAGAATTGCGGGACCGGGGAATTCGAGAATCGCGAAGCCGGCCTTCGCGGCAGCCGGGGACCCTCCCCGGGAGCGCCTGCGCACGTTCGCCCGTGACCCGCCTCGTCGTCCGCGCTAGCATGCGTGCCATGTCAACACAGGGTGTCCGAACCATGAGCGACGACCTTCTGGCCCGATTCCGGGCCCTGGACACGACGACAGTCTCCGACGCCCTGGACCGCCTCGGACTCACGGGCGGGTGCGTCGGGATCGTGCCGATCAATCACGGGACGCGGGCCTGCGGCTACGCGTTCACCGTGCGCTACCGCCCGCGCGGGCCCGGGCGGGGCTCGGTGGGCGACTTCCTCGACGACGTCACGCCCGCACACATGGTCGTGATCGACAATGCGGGACGCCCGACCGGGACGGTCTGGGGCGACATCATGACCGTGCTGGCGGTGCGCAAGGGCATCGCGGGCACGGTCATCGACGGGGCGTGTCGCGATCTGCCCAGAATCCGCGAACTGCGCTACCCGATCTTCACGCGGAGCTTCTCGATGATCACCGGCAAGGACCGCGTCGAGGTCGAGTCCGTGAACGAACCCGTCTCGATCGCTAACGAACATGTCGCACCGGGGGACATCATGCTCGCCGACGACACCGGCGTCGTGAGGATTCCCCGGGACCATGCCACCCGGGTGCTGGAGGTCGCGCAGGAGATCGAAGAGGCCGAACGGCGGATCCTGGAAGCGATCGAGCAGGGCGCCTCGCTGCGGGAGGCACGCGCACGCTTCGGCTATCACGGCCTGCAGACGAAGCGCTGACGCGGCCTGCGGGAAGCGCTCCGCCCATCGGGAACCCTGCCGATACGGATGCCCCCGACCACGGGATCCCCGGCTATTCGAACACGTGCAGGGCCGTCCGGTTGGCCGCGATGAAGTCCCAGTCGTAGTCCACGCCGAGGCCCGGTCCGGACGGAACCGGCACGCATCCGTCGCGGCCGATCGCGTCGAGCTGGTCGCCGTAACCACAGCGATACACCGGAGGGACCGCATTGGGCATGTCGGGCCCGACGAGCGCGATCTCGTAGAAGTTGCTGTTGCGCATGGCCGCCATGCAGATACGGTGGGCGGGGCCGCACGCGTGGACTTCGCAGTCGACACCGAATCCTTCCGCGATGTGCGCGATCTTCATGCACCCGGTGATGCCCATGTCGTACTCCGGGTCGACCCGCAGGAAGTCCGTGCCCTCGGCGATCAGGAAATCGGCCTTGGGCTCGACACCGCGCACGTGCTCGGTCTGCAGGATCGGGGTACGCAGGAACTGCCGGAGCTTCCGGTGGGCGTAGGCGGACACCCCGCCGTCCCGGAACGGATCCTCGAACCAGAAATAGCCGGCGTCGTCGCACGCCCGCCCGACGTACAGGGCGTCCGCGAACGTGCGCAGTTCGCAGGCCGGATCGATCATGAGATCCATCGCATCGCCGACACGCCGGCGGACGAACGTGAGGTTCTCGGCCTCCTCGTGCCGGTTCCCGTCGTTCCAGCCGTGGATCTTGAACGCACGATACCCCATGTCCAGGCACTCGACCGCGAAGTCGGCGAACGCCTCCTTGCAGTCGAGCCCGCCGTCACCGCGGCTTCCGTGATAGGTGGAGGCATAGGCAGGTAGCCGCGTACGGTGTGCGCCGAGCAGTTCCGCCACCGACACGCCGTATTTCCGCCCGGCGAGATCCCAGAGGGCGATGTCGAGCGGACCATGGCCCATGTGATCGAACTGTCGCGCTTCACGCTTGAGGTCGTCGTAGATGCCCTCGCGCCGTTCGGCTTCGCGCCCCACGAGGTAAGGGGCGAGCATCAGCGTGGATCCGAGCGCCGCCGAAGACCCCACCCAGTGGGTCACGTACTCCCCACGGAGTCCGTTGTCGGTGCGGATGACCACCGCATACTTCGTGAGCCGGGCGGACGCCCCCTTGCGATAGTGCAGTGCGCCCACCGCACCGCCCCCCGCGGGCGCAAGATTGGGCGCATCGAACTGGAACACATGCACTTCGACCCTGTCGATGCGACTCATCCCGCACCTCCCGCAGTGGTTTCTCGATCGAGAATAGCACGGCGCTCCGGCGCGACAGTGGCCGGTGGAGAACACAAAAAAAAGAGGCGCCGAACCGGCGCCCGAAGAGGGAAGAGAGATAAGACTGGCTACGGTTCGCAGTATCCGGATCGGGCGGGTGCGCCGCCATACGAGCAACGTCATACCGCGCAAGGTCCGGTGGTCGGCACCGCGGGCATGTGCGTCCGCCCCGTACGGCCGGCAGTGTGGGCACGAGCGAGATCGCCCGCCCAAAAAAAGCCGCTCCATACGGGCCGGCCTGCCGGCACGAAGGAGCGGAAGGGGAGAACTCGCGGTGTGTGATGCGGCAGCGGCCCGCCCGCGCAGGCGATGCACGACGGCACGTACGCACGGGCGGCGGCGCCGGCCCGCTCTCTCGAGCGAACCGGAGACGAGTCTGCGCGCGGACCGGCATCGGGGCCATACGCGGAATGACATACGGATGAAGGCGCCCGGCGGCGCGCCAGGTGACCCGGGGGACGGGCGACGCGACCGGACGGCCGGGGGAGGTCGGAACCTCAGGCGGACGGGAGCGAGTGACCTGCCTGGAGCAGTCCCTCGTTGCGACCGAGCAGGCGCGTCGTGATCACGTTCAGCACGAACATGGCAAACCCGGGGTTGAGGTAATAGGCCTGCTTGACCTTGTCCTCGCTCAGCGCGAACAGGTCCACGTCGGTCGCGCACACCGCACTGCACGTGCGCTTGTGATCCGGAGCGAAGATTCCGATCTCGCCGAACAGATCGTGTTCCTTCAGTTCCTTGCCGATCTCGGGCAGGCTCACGCGCCCGCGCTGGATGAGATACAACTCGTCGGCGATATCGCCCTTGTGGAAGACCGCATGGCCGGCCGGATAACGCCGGTACTCCATGTGCGGCAGGAGAAAACCGATATCCAGTTCATCGCGCTGGGCGTGCTCGATCTGCGAACGGACGACCTTGATCACACGCATCGCGACGATGATCGCCTCGCTGCGGTTGCGAACCTTCAGCTTGCGCAGGATCGCACTCATCTGGATACGCACGGTTCCCTCGCTCTTGCCGAGCGCGAGGGCGATCTCGTGATTGGTCTTGCCCTGGGCCGCCAGGCGCAGCACGTCGGATTCCGCATCGGTGAGGCCCAGGTCGCGCAAGGAAGGCACGGCGCCGGACTCGCCCCCTTCGCGGGCGAGCGAGAACTCCGTCCCGAGTTCCGCATCCCCGGAATCCGACGAGAGCACGAGCCGAAGGGCGGGCACGAGCGTCTCGCGCCCGTAGCTCTTCGGGATGCAGGTGATCCGCTGGTGCTGCTGGAACCGCTGTGCCGAAACGAGGTCGTCCTCCGAACCGAACACGACGACCGCGAGGTCGGGATGGCGTCGCGTGATCTCGACGAGTGGCACGAATGCGTCGCTGGCGGACGTTCGCAGGTCGCAGAGCAGCAACCGGACGCCCTCGAGGTCGCGCGAGCCCAGGGCACCGGGACTCGAATGCGTCATCAGGCGGACGTCGACGTCGTCGTCGAGTTCGGGCAGCAGACCAAGCAGCAATTCGGTGAACGGCTCGTGGTCGAACAACACCAGCGCCTTGATCGCCATGCGAATGTCTTCCCTCTTCCCCGGGCCGGAGAATCGTTATGGTGGCGACAGGACGTGCCCGGACCTGCCGGCTCGTGCCGCGCGCACCGGAACCGTGCACACGGCGAATCGCCGGCCCTGTCTCGTACGGAGTTTAGTGCTGTATGGTGACAGTTACAAAAAGCGCGTCCGCAGGATGGCGCCCGGCCGCGCGCGGATCGCACCTGCCCGGCGGGCGGTCGGGGCGCGCTCGCGAGACCCGTCGCGTGCCCCGGGATGGCCCGATGGCCCGGGACGCGTGGCGGCTAGCCCGCCATCTCCACCCGGTTCCGCCCGTTGTGCTTGGCACGGTACAGGGCTTCGTCGGCTCGCTCGAAGACGGCCTGCACGGATTCGGTGGCCCTGTGACACGCCACGCCCGCCGACACGGTGATGTTGCCGACCACTTCGTCGTTGTTGAGACGGCGGATCCGGCTCCCGGCGACGAGACGACGGACACCTTCGGCCACGGCCCACGCACCTTCGGGCGCCGTGGCCGGCAGCAGGATCGCGAACTCCTCGCCCCCGTAGCGCCCGACGAAATCCTTGCCTTTCACGCCGGCCCGCAGGGCAGAGCCGACGGCGCGGATCACGCGATCGCCGAACAGGTGTCCGTAGCTGTCGTTGATGCGCTTGAAATGATCGATGTCGACGACGATCAGGCAGAAGCTCTCGCCGTTCCCCTGCGCACCGTCGACCAGTTCCGCGATCCTGAGGTCGAAGGCGCGCCTGTTCAGCAGCCCCGTCAGCGTATCGACGAGGCTTTCCTCCCGGACACGCGCGAGTTCCTTGCGCAGTTCCTCGATCTCTGTCTGGCTGGCCGACAGACGGGTCTGCACGGAAGCGACGGTCGATCGCATCTGGACCGTGTCCATGAAAGCATCCTTGACGATGCCCTTGAACTCCGGGAGCGGCAATTCCTCGCGATCGAGCCGGGTCCCGATCACCTCGAGCTTCTCGCCGTACACGCCTGCCGCGCTGCCGACATGGGAGGTCGAGCTGGATACCTCTGTCATCACGCGCTTGAGGTTGTCGCCGAGGCGGCTCATCGATTCGGCGTCGAGTTCGGCGACGTACTTCTCGTAGAGGCGCTGCGTGGTCTCCTCGTCGAGCTTGCCGCCGTCCTTCAGCAGGTCGTCGATCTCGGAGTTGAGGGAGGCGTTCGCCCCGGAAACGTAGTCGTACCAGACTGCGTAGGAAATGGGATGTACGCCTGCGAGCTGCTTGGTCATGTGCGTAAGAGCCAGCCGCAGGTATTCGGCACATTTCTCTGGAGGGTCCGTGTACCGCTTTTCCACAATGATGCTGATACGCATTGAATTAATTATTGTCGTGCGGCCCACGGAAGCCCTGGTCTCCCTCCAGGAGTCTCCCTGTGTCGAGCATGCCCGCCCGGCGGCCCTCGTCGGGACGCCCCGCCGGGGCGCGCGCGTATCATGCCACCATCACGTACCGACATGAACCCCCCTGCGAACGGGAGGGCCGGAGGCCCGACGAGGGCAGCGACCGGTCTCCCCGCCGCCCCCGGCCGGCCTCACGGCATCAGGCTGCCTCGCGCTGCGGCCGGGCGCCGCTGCGGAACGCCTGCAGGAGTTCCGCCTCCCTGCGTTTCGCGGCGTCGAGGTGGCGCTCCTTCACGTGTCCGAAGCCCCGGATTTCCTCCGGGATGGATGCGATCCGGACGGCGAGCGGATGGTTCTCCGGATCCAGCCGGCCGAGAAGCTCCGCGATCGTGGTTTCGTACTCGGCGATGAGGGCTCGCTCGCGTCGACGCTCGGCCGTGCGCCCGAAGATGTCGAATGCGGTACCCCGCAGGAAACGAAGCCTCGCGAGGACGCGGAATGCGCCCATCATCCAGGGTCCGTATTCGGCCTTCTGGAGTTCCTTCGTGACCGGATCCCGTTTCGCGAACAGCGGGGGCGCCAGATGGAATCGGAGGGAGTACTGCCCCTCGAACTGGGCCTCCAGCTTGCGGCGGAACTCGTCACTCGTGTGGAGCCGGGCGACCTCGTACTCGTCCTTGTAGGCCATGAGCTTGAAGAAGTAACGCGCCACGGCTTCGGTGAGATCCGTCTGGCCAGCCGTCTTCTGCTGTTCCGCGCGACGTACGGTGTCCACGAGCTCCCGGTAGCGCCGGGCCCAGGCGGCGTCCTGATAGTCCGTCAGGAACGCCACCCTGCGGGCGATGACGTCGTCCAGCGTTTCGGTCACCGCGGTCGCGGGCGCCGCAGCCTTCGGTGCCACCAGCCGTTCCACGGTGGTCTGATCCGCCGCGGCGCGCCGCCCCCACAGAAATGCGGTCTGGTTCATCTTCACCGCCGCGCCGTTCAGTTCGATCGCCTTCTCGATGGCATCCGCACCGACGGGAATGAGCCCGCGCTGGTACGCGAAGCCGAGCATGAACATGTTGGTCGCGATGGAATCCCCGAGCAGGGCGGTCGCGAGACGGCTGGCCGGCACGAACTCGGCGTTATCCTCCCCGACGCCGTGCGCGATCGTCCGTTCGAGCGATGCGCGCGGAAAACGGAAGTCGGGCTTGCGCGTGAACTCGCCGGTCATCTGCTGGTGAGTGTTCACCACCATGCGCGTGCCGGGACGCACGGTGTCCATCGTCTTCTGGCTGGCGGACACCACCAGATCACACCCGAGCACGGCACGCGCACCGCCGGCGCCGAGCCTCACGGTCCTGATCTGGTCGGGATGGGTCGCGATCTGCATGTGACTCCACACCGCGCCTCCCTTCTGCGCGAGTCCCGCCATGTCGAGGCCGGCGAAGCCCTTGCCTTCCAGGTGGGCAGCCATGCCGATGATCGCCCCGATCGTCACGACCCCGGTGCCACCGACGCCCGTCACGAGGATGCCGTACGGCGAGTCGAGGGCCGGCAGTTCCGGCTCCGGAAGGACAGGAAAGGGCGTGTCCGCGTTCACGCCCGCGGGTTTGCTCGCGGCCTTCCGCACCCCGCCCCCGTGCACGGTCACGAAACTCGGGCAGAAGCCCTTCACGCACGAGTAGTCCTTGTTGCAGGCCGACTGGTCGATCGCACGCTTGCGACCGAATTCGGTGTCGAGCGGCGTCACCGACACGCAGTTCGACTTGACACCGCAATCCCCGCACCCTTCACAGACCAGGTCGTTGATGAACGCGCGTTTGGCCGGGTCGGGGAACTGCCCCCGCTTGCGACGGCGACGTTTCTCGGCCGCGCAGGTCTGGTCGTACACGATGACCGACACGCCCGGAACCGTTCGCAGGTCGCGCTGCACGGCGTCGTAGTCGTCCCGGTGATGGACGGTGACGCCCTGGGCGAATCCCGGATTGGGCCCGTACTTCTCGGGCTGGTCCGTGACGACCGCGATGCGCTTCGCACCCTCCGAGGCCATCTGGTGGGTGATCTGCGGCACGGACAGCTGACCATCGACGTGCTGACCGCCGGTCATCGCGACGGCGTCGTTGTAGAGGATCTTGTAGGTCATGTTCGCGCCGCTCGCGACGGCGGCACGAACGGCGAGCGATCCCGAATGGAAATAGGTTCCGTCGCCGATGTTCTGGAAGATGTGGGATGTCTTCACGAAGGGCGCCATGCCCATCCAGCTCGCGCCCTCGCCCCCCATTTGCGTATAGCCGGCGGTGTTGCGGTCCATCCACTGGGCCATGAAGTGACAGCCGATGCCGGCCATGGCGCGGCTGCCTTCCGGCACCCGCGTGCCCGTGTTGTGCGGACACCCCGAGCAGAAGTACGGGGTGCGGTCCATCGCCGGCTTCTCGCTTTCCCGGACCTCGAGCCGCTCCTGTTCGGCGAGCCGCTCGCGAAGCTGCTCGTCGTCGACGTATTCGAGGATGCGGCGCGCGATCGCGATCGCGATCTCGTTGGGATCGAGCGCGGCATTGCTCCGGAACAGCGGTGCCCCGCTCTCGTCACGCTTGCCGACGACGACGGGCGCATCGGCCCGGCCATACAGGGCTTCCTTGATCTGCGGCTCGACGAGCGCGCGTTTCTCCTCGACCACCAGGATCTTGTCGAGCCCCTGCGCGAAGCCGTGAATGCTCTCGTGCTCCATGGGCCACGTCATGCCGACCTTGTAGACGCGCAGCCCGAGCCGCTGCGCCTCGCGCTCGTCGATGCCCAGATACTGCATGGCCTGGCGGACATCCATGTAGGACTTCCCGCACGTGGCGATCCCGAGCCTGGCCGACGGCGAATCGAGGACGACGCGGTTGAGGGCATTCGCGCGCGAGAACGCCTTCACGGCCTCGACCTTGACGGTGTGGAGCCTGGCCTCCTGTTCGAGCGGGTGATCCGGAAAGCGGATGTGGACGCCGTCGTCCGGCAGGCGGAAATCGTCGGGCAGGCGGATGCGCACACGGTCCGGATCGACGTCGACCGTGGCCGTGGCGTCGATGGTGTCCTTCATCGACTTGAGGCCGACCCAGCAGCCGGAGTAGCGCGACAGGGCCCAGCCGTAGATGCCGTAGTCCAGCAGTTCCTGCACGCCCGCGGGGTTGAGGACCGGGATCATCGCGTCGACCATCGCGAACTCGCTCTGGTGTGCGGTGGTGGACGATTCACAGGTGTGGTCGTCCCCCATGAGGCAGAGCACGCCGCCCTTCGGCGCCGATCCCGCCAGGTTGCCGTGGCGGAAGGCGTCACCCGTCCGGTCCACGCCCGGGCCCTTCCCGTACCAGATCGCGAAGACACCGTCGAATTTCGAATCGCCGTTCAGGTGGGCCTGCTGCGTCCCCCAGCACGCCGTGGCGGCGAGGTCCTCGTTCACGCCCGGCTGGAAGTGCACGTTCTGGGCCTTCAGGAATTTTGACGCGGCCGTGAGCTGCTGGTCGTAGCCGCCCAGCGGCGATCCCCGGTAGCCCGAGATGTAGCAGGCCGTGTTCACGCCCTCGGCCGCGTCGCGCCGCTGCTGCATGAGCGGCAGCCGGACAAGGGCCTGAGTGCCGGTGATGAAGATGCGCCCCTTGTCGAGCAGGTACTTGTCAGCGAGAGTGACGTTCAGCAATGGCATGTGTTGGGCCTCGGCTCGCATCCCGCGGGATGCATTCGACGACGAAAGGAAACGCGCTCCCCGCCCGTCGGACGGGCCGGCGCGGAACACCCTGGCGTATCCGAAGCAGGGCCCCCGGAGGGAACACTGCCCCGATTCTGCCAAAGGCGGCGGTTTCCGAAAAACCGATATATTAGGCCCGCCCCCCGCCGGACGGACCGCACGATCGGAAAAGGATTCTTTCCCAGTTGGAAAAGCACACCATGGAGAACCTCGCGGGACTCGTCGTCTTCGCACGGGTCGTCGAGTCCCAGAGCTTTTCGGCGGCAGGCCGGCAGCTTGGAATGTCCCCATCCGTCGTCAGCAAGCATGTCGCCCGGCTGGAGCGCTCCCTCGGCACGCGGCTGCTGAACCGTACCACACGCAGGTTCTCGGTCACGGAAGTGGGCGCACGGGTGTACGAGCATTGCGCACGCATTGCCCACGAGGCGGACGAGGTCGACCTCGCGGTGGCGCAGCTCGAGGAAAAGCCGCGCGGCCGCCTGAGGATTCGCGGGCCGGGCACGTTCGGGATGCTCCACATGGGGCCCGTCGTGGCGGCATTCCTGCGACGATTCCCGGAAGTCCAGGTCGATCTGATCCTGACGGACCGTGTGGCGGTGGACCTCACCGAGGACGGACTCGACTGTGCGTTCGTGCTCACGCCCGGCACTTCGGAGAATGTCGTGCTCCGGCGGCTCGTGCCGATCCGCTGGGTGTTGTGTGCGTCTCCCGCTTACCTGCACGAGCACGGCGCCCCGCGTTCGATCGCAGACATCGGGCATCACAACTGCATCGTGTATCCCGACCTGCAGCAGGCCGGAGCCTGGCGTTTCCGCAAGGGCGAGGAGATCGTCACGGCACAGGCGCGCGGAAACTTCCGCGTGAACTCGAGCCTGACCGTTCGTGATGCGGTCGTCGCGGGACTCGGACTGGCCGTCCTGCCGACATTCATCTCCGGCCCCGACCTCCGCGCGGGTGCGCTCGTTCCGCTGCTCCCGGAATACCGGCCGTTCGAGGAGAGTGCGCTCTCGGCCATGTATCTGCCGGGACGTCCGCCCCCGCCGAAGCTGCGCGCATTCATCGACACCTGCGTCGAGGTGTTCGGCAGGACACCCTACTGGGACGAAGGCATCCCCGGACTCTGAGGCCCGCGGTCAGGCCATCGTGATGGTCACCTTGCCGGCGTGTGCGGCACTGAGGAGATAGTCATAGGCGCCACGTGCGTCCTCGAAACCGAAACTGCGTCCGATGTGCGGGCGCATGCCGTTCAGGGCGATCGCGCGGTTCATGTCCTCGAACATCTCCCGCGAGCCCACGTAGATACCGTGTATCCGGATGTGTCGACGCAGGATCGCGGCCGTACTCACGGCGCCCTGTGTGCCGGTCAGTACGCCGATCAGGCACATGTGACCGCCGGGGCGGAGCGACGCAAGTGATCGGTCGAACGTACCCACACCCCCAACTTCGAGGACGATGTCGACCCCGCGCCCGCCAGTCATCTCGACGACGGCCTTTTCCCAGTCGGGCACAGAGCGGTAATTGATCGTCGCGTCCGCGCCGAGCTGCCGGGCCACCTCGAGCTTGGCATCGCTGCTCGAGGTCACGATGCACCGCGCGCCGTGCAGCTTCGCGAGCTGCAGGCCGATGAGCGAGACGCCGCCCGTACCCAGGAGCAGGACCGTGTCGCCGGCCTTCACGCGAGCCTCGCGCACCAGGGCGTTCCACGCGGTCACGCCTGCGCAGGGCAGGCAGGCGGCTTCCTCGTCCGTCAGGTGGTCCGGCACGCGGACGACCCCGTCCGCGGAGAGCACGACGTACTCGGCCAGCATGCCGTCGATCGCCCCGCCCAGCGCGGACTGCGCAGCGGCAGCCGTGATCTCGCCCGCGAGCCAGTCCTGCATGAAGCAGCCCGCGACGCGGTCCCCCACCTCGACACGCGTGACACCCGGCCCTGTCGCAACGACCTCCCCGACCCCGTCGGACAGGGGGATCAGCCCTTCGCGCGGAGGGCCGCCGTACGCGCCGCGCGCGACGAGCGTGTCGCGATAGTTGAGGGACCAGGCCTTCGTGCGGACCAGAACCTGTCCCGGCCCGGCTTCCGGAGCGTCACGGTCCACGCGGGTGAGGCTGTCCAGCCCCTGCACCGCGCGCAGTTCGAATGCTTTCATCGGGATTCCTCGCTACTGACTGCTGCGCGAAGTGCCCGGATACCCTCGCGGCGCAGGCGCCCGGGTATCCGTGTCACGCAGAACCTGCCTAGAACGGAATGTCGTCCTCGAGATCGTCGAAGGACGAACCCGACTTCGACGGGGAAGAACCGCTGCGACCGCCACCACCCTGGGAGGACCGGTAGGACGAACCGCCGCTGTCCATGTCCGCAGTGTCCGAACCGCCACCCATCCCGCCGCGGGACCCGAGCATCTGCATGCGGTCCGCCACGATCTCGGTCGTGTAACGTTCCTGACCTTCCTTGTCCTGCCACTTGCGCGTCTGCAGTCGCCCCTCGACGTAGACCTGGCTGCCCTTCTTCAGGTACTCGCCCGCGATCTCCGCGAGCTTGCCGAAGAAGGCCACGCGGTGCCACTCGGTGCGCTCCTGCTTCTCACCGCTCTTGTCGCGCCAGACGTCCGTGGTCGCGATGCTGACATTGGCCACCGCGTTGTTGTCGGGCGTGTAGCGCACCTCGGGATCACGCCCGAGATTGCCGACCAGGATCACCTTGTTGACCGACGCCATGTCAGGCCTCCTTGCTTATGAGTCTCATTGCATTGTCCTCATCGAAAACGGCAGTGTCCACCTTGAGCTGTGCCGATTCGCCTGCCGCCGACAGCCGGACTTCGCGCACGCCGGGCAGCGACCGCAGTCGCTCCAGGAGGCCGCGCGCACGGCCCTCGTCCATCGGCGGCACCGGATAGGTGCGCGTGACCGGCACGGACATGCCGAGGGCCACGACGAACCAGATCATCACCAGCACGCCGCAGAACGCGAACACCGCGACGCTGCCGAAGTGCTGGGAGAGCCACCCTCCCCCCGTCGCGCCTGCAAACGTCCCGAGGAACTGGACACTCGAGTACACACCGACCGCGGTGCCCTTGGCTTCCGCCGGTGCGGTCCGGGAAATCAGTGACGGCAGGCTCGCCTCGAGGAAATTGAACGCCTGGAAGAACACGAGCAGCCCCAGACCCAGCCCGATCAGGCTCGAGCCGAACACCGCGAGCAGCAGCAGCGCACACCCCAGCACGAGCACCGACGCAACGAATGCCCCCTTCTGCTTCTGCCGTTTCTCGGAGTAGACAACGAGCGGCACCATGAGGAGAAAGGCGAGGACCATCACGGGAAGGTAGATCTTCCATTGCTGCCCCGCCGGCATGCCTGCGTCACGCAGCAGGAACGGCACGACCACGAAGATCGCCATGAGGGTGGCGTGCAGGAAGAAGATGCCCGCGTTCAGCCGCAGGAGATGCCGGTCACGCAGGACCTGGGAGAACCTTGGACGCTCGGCGTTCGCCGCGGGCACGGTGCCGGGTGGATCGGGAATCGCGAAGCGCACCATTCCGGTCGCGGCGAGGGCAAGCACGCCGGTCAGTGCGAAGATGCCCGGCACGCCTATCCAGTGACTGAGAACCGGACCTGCCACCATGGAGGCGCCGAAGGTGACGCCGATGGTGATGCCGATGATCGCCATCGCCTTCGTGCGCACCTCGTCGCGCGTGAGGTCGGCGGTGAGCGCGATGACCGCGGCCGAGATCGCGCCGGCCCCCTGGATCACCCTGCCCAGAATGACGCCATGGATGGTGACTGCTTCCGCGGCCACGAAACTCCCGACCGCGAAGATCGCGAGCCCCATGTATATCGTCCGCTTGCGGCCCCACCTGTCCGAAAGCCAGCCGAAAGGAATCTGGAGAATGGCCTGCGTGAGACCGTAGGCACCCAGCGCGATTCCGACCAGAGTGTGGTCGTCGCCGCCGGGAAGATGGTCGGCGTACAGGGCGAAGATGGGGAGGATGACGAACATCCCGAACATGCGCAGGCCGAAGATGCTCGCGGCACCAAGGCTGGATCTGAGCTCGAACGGGGTCATCCGCAGGGAAGTACGGGATGATCGCGACACGACGAAGACGTGAACTGTGATGGGTAAACCAAGCGGGGTATATTAGCCGATTACCCTCCAGCACAGGGTCACCGGATTCATGGATTTCATCAAGGTCAGGGGCGCCCGCACGCACAACCTCAAGAATATCAACGTCGATCTGCCGCGCGAAAAGTTCGTCGTGATCACGGGGCTGTCCGGTTCGGGGAAATCGTCGCTCGCGTTCGACACGCTCTACGCCGAAGGGCAGCGGCGTTACGTCGAATCGCTGTCGGCCTACGCACGTCAGTTCCTGCAGCTTTCGGAGAAGCCGGACGTCGATCTGATAGAGGGCCTGTCGCCCGCGATCGCGATCGAGCAGAAGACGGGCGGGCACAATCCGCGTTCGACCGTCGGCACCGTCACCGAGGTTCACGACTACCTGAGACTCCTCTATGCACGGGTCGGCGAACCCCGGTGCCCCGAACACGGCGTGCCACTCGCCGCACGGACGGTCTCGCAGGTCGTCGACACGATCCTGGAACTGCCAGCGGAGTCCCGTGTCATGGTGCTCGCCCCCCTGCTTTCGGGACGCAAGGGCGAGCACCACGATCTGATCGAGGATCTCCGCGCACAGGGCTTCGTGCGGGTGCGGCTGGACGGCCAGATCATCGAACTCGACCCGCCGCCCAGGCTCGCCAAGCACAGGCATCACAGTCTCGACGTCGTGATCGACCGGCTGCGCGTGAAACCCGAGAGCACGCAACGTCTGTCCGAGTCCGTCGAGACTGCCATGCGACTCGCCGACGGACGCGTGACCATCGTGGACCTCGACGGCGAGACCGAGCACGCCCATTCGTCGAAATTCGCGTGCCCGCTGTGCGACTATGCCCTGCCGGAACTGGAGCCGCGTCTGTTCTCGTTCAACAATCCCGCGGGGGCCTGCCCCGCGTGCGACGGCCTCGGCATTCAGAGCTTCTTCGATCCGAAACGCGTCGTGGCATTCCCGCACCTGTCGCTCGCAGCGGGCGCCGTGAAGGGGTGGGACAGGCGCAACCAGTTCTATTTCCAGATGCTCGAGAGCCTGTCCGCGCACGCCGACTTCGGTCTCGACACGCCGTTCGAGGAACTCTCGCCGGAGGTCCAGCAGCTGATCCTGCAGGGCTCGGGAAAGCAGAAGATCCGTTTCACGTATGCGGGCGAACGCGGCAAGGCGTACGTGCGTGAGCATGCGTTCGAGGGAATCGTGCCAAGCATGGCACGCCGTTACCGCGAGACGGACTCGCCGGTGGTACGCGAGGAACTCGCGCGCTATCTCACGACAGCCGCCTGCCCGCGGTGCGACGGTCAGCGGCTGCGGCGCGAGGCGCGGTTCGTGTTCGTGGGCGACCGTTCTCTGCCCGAGGTGAGTGCGCTGGCACTCACGCAGGCATCGGTCTTCTTCGCCGGCCTCCGGCTCGAGGGGGCCCGGGCCGCGATCGCGGAACGGATTCTCCAGGAGATCCGCAGCCGCCTGGGATTCCTCGTGAGCGTGGGTCTCGGATACCTCACGCTCGACCGCTCGGCCGACACGCTCTCCGGCGGCGAGTCGCAGCGCATACGCCTGGCGAGCCAGATCGGCACGGGCCTGACGGGGGTGATGTACGTTCTGGACGAACCTTCCATCGGGCTGCACCAGCGCGACAACGAGCGCCTGCTCGAGACGCTCGAGACCCTCCGGGACCTCGGCAATTCGGTGATCGTGGTGGAACACGACCAGGACGCCATCCTGCGGGCGGACCACGTGGTGGACATGGGGCCCGGCGCCGGCGTGCACGGCGGAACGGTGATCGCGGAAGGCACGCCCGGGGAGATCGCGGCGAACGAGGCTTCCGTGACCGGACAGTTCCTGTCGGGACGACGCGCCATCGCGATTCCCGGCAGCATTCATGCGCCCGACCCGGATCGGCAGATCGTGATTCGCGGTGCGCAGGGCAACAACCTCAAGGGTGTGAACCTCGAACTGCCGCTCGGCCTCTTCGTCTGCGTGACCGGGGTATCGGGCTCGGGCAAGTCCACGCTCGTGAACGACACCCTGTACCGGGCCGCCGCGCGGCATCTCCACGGCAGCCACGACGAACCGGCGCCGCACGACGAAATTCTCGGCCTGGACGCGATAGACAAGGTGGTCAGCGTCGACCAGAGCCCGATCGGGAGAACGCCGCGGTCGAATCCCGCGACTTACACGGGACTGCTCACCCCGATCCGCGATCTGTTCGCGGGTGTGCCGCTCGCGCGGGAACGGGGCTACGGACCCGGGCGCTTCTCGTTCAACGTGAAGGGAGGACGCTGCGAAGCCTGCCAGGGCGACGGGGTGGTCAAGGTCGAGATGCACTTCCTGCCGGACATCTACGTGGCGTGCGAGGTCTGCCATGGCCGCCGCTACGGGCGCGAAACGCTCGAGGTCCGGTACAAGGGCCGGAACATCCACGAGGTGCTGTCGATGACCGTGGACGAGGCGCGCCCGTTCTTCGAGGCCGTGCCTCCGATCGCGCGAAAGCTCGACACCCTCCGTGACGTAGGGCTCGGCTACATCACCCTCGGGCAGAGCGCGACGACGCTTTCCGGGGGCGAGGCGCAGCGCGTCAAGCTCGCCCTCGAACTGTCCAAGCGCGATACCGGCAGCACCCTCTACATCCTCGACGAACCGACCACGGGTCTTCATTTCCACGACGTCGAGATGCTCCTCGGCGTGCTGCACCGGTTGCGGGATCGGGGGAACACGATCGTCGTGATCGAACACAATCTGGACGTCATCAAGACTGCCGACTGGGTCGTCGATCTCGGTCCCGAAGGCGGTGACGGCGGGGGCCGGATCGTGGTTGCGGGCCCTCCGGCCGTCGTGGCGAACGCGCCTGACAGTCAGACGGGACGCTATCTCCTCCAGCTCGCCGAAAAGGAGTCCGGCAGACTCCCGCTCCCCGCGTAGGGGCACCGGTCCCGCGGGTCGCCACACGCGTTTTCCGTCCTGCCCCAGGGGGCATAAAGAAGACGCCGCGTCGTGCCGTTAAGGCTCTGGATGATCGCTCTCGAAGCCTTCCACCGCCGCGCATGCGTATCGATGCCTTTCCCCGACGGGGCTTCCGAAGACGATTCGCACCACGCGGCTGTCCACCGGGCGTGGTCGCGCCACGAGACGCAGGTCATCCGTCGGCGCATCACCCGGAAAAACCGTAGTCCAAGTCAACGAAATGCTCGATTCAGCAAACACCAGTCGTCCCCCGCTCGCGCTGATCGTCGACGATGATCCGACGATTCGCCTGATCGCGGCACGAACGCTCGCGACCTCCGGGTTGCGGACAGTCGCGGCCGCCGACGGCGAACGCGGGCTCGAGGCATTCCAGAAAGAGCGGCCGGACGTCGTCCTGATGGACGTCATGATGCCCGGCATCGATGGCTATGAAGCCGTGCGCGCACTGCGGGCGTCCACGGCAGGACGCCACGTACCCATCCTGATGCTGACGGGCCTGGACGATCTGGAATCCATCAACCGGGCCTATGACGCCGGCGCGACCGACTTCATCAGCAAGCCGATCAACTGGGCAGTGCTGGGACACCGTGTCCGCTACATGCTGCGCTCCGCGGAAACGTTCGAGGCGCTGGTCGAGAACCAGGCCCTGCTGTCCAGCGCACAGCAAGTGGCGAGACTCGGGTCATGGCGCTGGGACCTCGTGACCGACCGCACGCAGTGGTCGGAGGAAACCTATCGCATTCTCGGCTACAGGCCGGGCGAGGTCGTTCCGGGGCTGGACACGCTCATCGCGCGCATCCATCCGGACGAAGCCGAGGAAGTGCGCGCCGAAATGCTCGCACTCCGGAAGACCGGCGAGGCGACGGAACTGATCCACCGCCTCGCACTGGGCGATGGCAGTACCCGCTACGTGCGCATTCACACCGACGTGGTTCGCGCGCCGACGGGCGAGCCGCTCCACGCGCTCGGTGCGATTCAGGACATCAGCGAGAACAAGGCGGCCGAGCAGCGCATACACCAGCTCGCGTACTTCGACCGTCTCACGCAGCTGCCGAACCGCATACGTTTCGTGCAGAACCTTTCGGATGCACTCGAACAGGCACGACGGACGGGCAAGATGGTGGCCATCCTGTCCCTCGACCTCGATCAGTTCAAGCGCATCAACGACACTCTGGGCCACGGCGTCGGTGACAAGCTCCTCACGTCCGTCGCCCAGCGCCTGCGTGACACCATCCGGAGCCGTGACACACTCATCCGGCTTTCGAGCGGCGAGGACGTCAACCTCGCACGACTCGGCGGGGACGAGTTCTGCATACTGCTGAGGGAAATGTCGAGCTTTCAGGACGCGGCCAAGGTCGCGCGCCGGGTCGTGGACCACCTGCAGCGACCGATCGAGATCGAAGGTCACGAGCTCTTCGTGACGACGTCGATCGGCATCGCGCTCTTCCCGCTCGACGGCGACGATGCAGACACCCTGATCAGGAACGCGGATGCGGCCATGTACTTCGCGAAGAGTCAGGGCCGCAACAACTACCAGTTCTATGGCAAGGAGATGAATTCCCGTGCGGTCGAGAGAGTGACACTGGAATCGCGCCTCCGTCGCGCGCTGGAGCGTGACGAGTTCCGGCTCTACTACCAGCCCAAGCTCGATCTGAGATCCGGACGCATCGCAGGGGTCGAAGCGCTGATCCGCTGGCAACACCCCGAGCGCGGGATGATCGCGCCCGCCGAATTCATTCCCATCGCCGAGGAATCCGGTCTGATCATCCCCATCGGGGAGTGGGTCATTCTGGAAGCCGCAAGTCAGGCGCGCAGGTGGCTGCAGGCCGGTCTCCCGCCGCTCCACGTCGCCGTGAACATCGCGGGCTCACACTTTCAGCAGGCCGCCTTCACGGACAATCTCGCGCGCGTCTTGAAGGACACCCGCCTGGAACCGGGTCTGCTCGAACTCGAGGTAACGGAAAGCATGCTCATGGACGAACGATCGGCGACGCTCAAGACGCTGACACGCCTGAAATCCATGGGGCTTCGTCTGTCCATCGACGACTTCGGGACCGGCTACTCGTCGCTCGCCTACCTCAAGCGCTTCCCGGTCGACGCACTCAAGGTCGACCGGTCGTTCGTGAAGGACATGCCCGGGGCCGACGACGACGCAGCCATCACGTCCGCCATCATCGCGATGGCGCACAGTCTCAGACTGCAAGTCGTTGCCGAAGGCGTCGAAACGGGCGAGCAGCTGGATTTCCTGAAGACGCGCGGATGCGAATTCGTCCAGGGCTACCTGATCAGCCGCCCGGTGCCGGCCAACGAGATCGAGCGCATGTTCGGGCAGGAACTCCGTGCCTCGCAGGGGTGACACCGGCCCCTCGTCCACACGATTCCGCCGCCGGAAACCGCAGCACAAACAAAAAAGGCCAACCCGTGAGGTTGGCCTTCTTGTCGTTACTGTCGCGTGCGCGATTCCGCGAACGCCAGTCGGTGCGCAGTTCCCGCAATCAGCCCGCGGCGCTCTCGCCCGATGCTCCGTCTCCGGAATCCGGCCGATCGACGAGCTCGACGTACGCCATCGGTGCGTTGTCACCCTTGCGGAATCCGCACTTCAGGATCCGGAGATACCCGCCACCCCGCGTCGCATACCGCGGACCGAGCTCGGCAAAAAGCTTCGTCACGAGATCGCGATCGCGCAGGCGCGAGAACGCGAGGCGGCGATTTGCGAGCGTCGGTGCCTTGCCGAGCGTGATGATCGGTTCGGCCACCTTGCGCAATTCCTTCGCCTTCGGCAGCGTCGTCTTGATCGCCTCGTGGCGCAAGAGAGCGACTGTCAGATTGCGAAGCATCGCCGTGCGATGTGAACTTGTCCGATTGAGTTTGCGAAGTCCCAGACCGTGACGCATGTGCCACCTCTTCCTTTGTCTTGTTCCCTGGCCCTGATCAGACCTTTTCGAGGCCGGCCGGCGGCCAGTTCTCGAGCTTCATGCCCAACGTCAACCCGCGGGAGGCGAGGACCTCCTTGATCTCGTTGAGCGATTTGCGACCGAGGTTCGGCGTCTTGAGAAGCTCCGTCTCGGTCCTCTGGATCAGGTCACCAATGTAATAGATGTTCTCTGCCTTCAGGCAGTTCGCCGAACGCACCGTGAGTTCGAGATCGTCCACCGGCCGCAACAGCACCGGATCCACCGTCGGAACCTTCGGCGTCTCGGCCTTGGTGGGGGTCCCCTCGAGATGCGCGAAGGTCTCCAGCTGGTCCCGCAGCATGCGCGCGGCATGACGGATCGCCTCCTCGGGCTCGATCACGCCGTTCGTTTCGACGTCCATGATGAGCTTGTCGAGGTCCGTGCGCTGTTCCACCCGTGCACTTTCCACCGAGTAGCTCACCCGGCGGACCGGGCTGAAAGAGGCGTCGAGCAGGATG
This sequence comes from Betaproteobacteria bacterium, assembly GCA_016125475.1. GTDB lineage: Bacteria > Pseudomonadota > Gammaproteobacteria > Burkholderiales. The sequence continues at coordinate 13,257 of WGLR01000016.1, read as the reverse complement.
CTGCCGATGCTGCGCGTTTCGCGGTTGATCGGACGCTGGCTTGCGGGCACGTAGCCGCGCCCCTGATCGACGGTGAGCTGCATGTCGATCGCACCGCCGGCGGCGAGGTGCGCGATGACGTGTTCCGGATTGATGATCTCCACGTCGTGGGACACTTCGATGTCACCCGCGGTCACCGGGCCTTCGCCGTCCTTCTTCAGACTCAGCACGGCCTGCTCCCGGTTGTGGAGCTTCAGGACGATTCCCTTGAGATTCAGAAGGATGTCCACGACGTCCTCGCGCACGCCGTCGATCGTGGAGTATTCATGGAGCACCCCGGAAATCTTCACTTCCGTCGGGGCATAACCGTCCATGGACGAGAGCAGGATACGCCGCAAGGCATTGCCCAGCGTGTAGCCGTAGCCGCGCTCGAAAGGCTCCATGGTCACTTTCGCGTGGTACGGGCCCACATGCTGCACGTCGATGATTCGGGGCTTCAACAGAGCACTACTGGCCATGTGCTGTTCCCTTGCTGTCGGATGATGCGGACCCGCGGCGAACCGGCGTTCGCCGCGGAACTATGTCTGGGAATTACTTGGAATAGAGTTCGATCACGAGGGATTCGTTGATCGTCGACGGAAGCTCGGAGCGCTGCGGCTTGACCTTGAAGGTTCCTTTCAGAGCTTTCGTGTCCACCTCGATCCAATCGGGGAATCCCCTGCTCTCGGCAGCCTCGGCCGCGCCCTTGATACGCAGCTGGTTCTTCGCGCCTTCGGACACCTCGACGACATCACCTTCGCGCACATGATACGAAGGAATGTTCACGCGCTTGCCGTTGACGAGAATGGCGTTGTGTCGGACAACCTGTCTCGCTTCCGTACGGCTCGCACCGAAGCCCATGCGGTACACGACGTTGTCGAGCCTGCTCTCGAGCAGCTGAAGCAGACGCTCGCCAGTCACGCCCTTGCCGCTTTCCGCCGCCTTGTACTCGCGTCGGAACTGGCGTTCGAGCACTCCGTAGATGCGACGAACCTTCTGCTTCTCGCGAAGCTGCACACCGTAGTCCGAGAGACGCGTGTTCTTCTGCCCGTGCTGTCCCGGTGCATAGTTCCGCCGCTCGATGGCGCACTTGTCCGTGAAACATTTCTCGCCCTTGAGGAAGAGTTTTTCTCCCTCGCGACGGCACTGACGGCACTTCGGTTCCAGATTTCTGGCCATGACAGATACTCCTTGCCCTTAGATGCGGCGCTTTTTCGGGGGCCGGCAACCGTTGTGCGGTACCGGTGTCACGTCGGAGATGCTCGTGATCTTGAATCCCACGGCATTCAGTGCGCGCACTGCGGACTCACGGCCCGGCCCCGGGCCCTTGATCCGGACCTCGAGATTCTTGACCCCGCACTCCTGGGCGGCCTTCCCCGCCGATTCGGCGGCCACCTGGGCCGCGAAGGGTGTCGACTTGCGAGAACCCTTGAACCCGGCTGCACCCGAGGTCGCCCACGACAGCGCGTTCCCCTGCCTGTCGGTGATCGTGATAATCGTATTGTTGAAAGAAGCGTGGACGTGGGCGATCCCTTCCGCCACGTTCTTCTTGACCTTCTTCCGAACCCGGGTCTGTGCCTTAGCCATGTACGCGAATCCCTTGCGCCGAATTTGTCATCACTGTCACTTGCTCGAACCACGAACGGCCTTGCGGGGCCCCTTTCTGGTTCGAGCGTTCGTCCTCGTGCGCTGCCCCCGAACGGGCAGGCCGCGCCGGTGCCGCAGCCCACGATAGCAGCCAAGATCCATGAGCCGCTTGATGTTCATCGTGACCTCGCGCCGCAGGTCGCCTTCCACGGTATAGCGCCCCACCTGATCCCGGATCCTGTCCATGTCCGCATCGGACAGATCCTTGATCTTCATGCTGGGGCTGATGTTGGCATCGGCACATATCTTTGCCGCACGGGTGCGGCCGATACCGTAGATCGCGGTCAGCGCGATGACGGTGTGCTGATGGTTCGGAATGTTGACTCCTGCAATGCGTGCCATGCTAGAACCTGTTCTGTGGATTTGCCGAAGCGACCGACGGGGGTCAACCCTGACGCTGCTTGTGCCGCGGATCGTCGCAGATCACGCGAACCACCCGATTTCTCCGAACGATCTTGCACTTGCGGCAGATCTTCTTGACGGATGCCTGAACTCTCATCTTCCTTCTCCTCGATGAACTGCGTCCTACTTCGCGCGAAACACGATCCGCGCCCGGGAAAGATCGTAGGGCGTCAGTTCGACCGTGACCTTGTCTCCCGGCAGAATGCGGATGTAATGCATCCGCATTTTCCCCGAAATGTGCCCGAGGACGATGTGTCCGTTCTCGAGCTTTACCCGAAAGGTGGCGTTCGGCAGGGTTTCAACTATCTCGCCCTGCATCTGGATCGTGTCTTCCTTTGACATCCAGTTGGTGTCCTCTAACGCGTCGGAAAGGCACCACCCTTGAAGTTTGTCTTCTTCAAGAGACTCTCGTACTGGTGGGACATCATGTACGCCTGAACCTGCGCCATGAAATCCATCGTTACCACCACGATGATCAGAAGACTCGTGCCCCCGAAGTAGAAAGGCACGTTCCATTTCACGATCAGAAACTCCGGCAGCAGACACACTACCGTGATGTACACCGCGCCCGCGAGCGTCAGCCGCATGATGATCCGCTCGATGTAACGCGCGGTCTGTTCACCCGGCCTGATGCCTGGAACGAAGGCACCACCCTTCTTCAGATTCTCCGCCGTCTCCTTCGGGTTGAACACGAGCGCCGTATAGAAGAAGCAGAAGAAGACTATCGCGCTCGCGTACAGCACCACGTAGATCGGCTGGCCCGGGTGCAGCGTCGCACTGAGATCACGCAACCAGGACATCTTTTCATTCGTGCCGAACCATCCGGCGATCGTCGCGGGGAACAGGATGATGCTCGACGCGAAGATGGGCGGGATGACCCCCGACATGTTCAGTTTCAGGGGGAGGTGCGAGCTCTGCCCCCCGTATACGCGTCGCCCGACCTGGCGTTTCGCGTAATTAACCAGAATCTTCCGCTGCCCACGTTCGACGAACACCACGAGCCCGGTGACGAGCACGACAACCGCGAACAGGAACAGGACGAGGGGGATCGAATAGGACCCCGTGCGCGTGAATTCCAGCGTACCGCCGATCGCGCGCGGCAGGCCCGCCGCGATTCCCGCGAAGATGATCAACGAGATCCCGTTACCCACACCGCGCTCGGTGATCTGCTCCCCGAGCCACATCAGGAACATGGTTCCGGTGACGAGCGTCACCACGGTCGTGAAACGGAACACCAGCCCCGGCTCGATGACGAGCCCGCGCTGCGATTCGAGCGCAATCGCGATACCCAGTCCCTGGAACAGCGCAAGCCCGACAGTCCCGTAACGCGTGTATTGCGTGATCTTCCTGCGGCCGGCCTCCCCTTCCTTCTTGAGCGCCTCGAGCTGCGGCGACACCACCGTCAGCAGCTGCATGATGATCGACGCGGAAATGTACGGCATGATCCCGAGCGCAAAAATCGTGAAGCGCTTGAGCGCTCCGCCCGAGAACATGTTGAACATGTCCAGAATCCCGCCCTGCTGGCTCTTGAAGAGCTGAGCCAGCTGCACCGGATCGATTCCCGGCACGGGCACGTGGGCTCCGATCCGGTAGACGATCAGCGCACCGAGCAGGAACAGCAGGCGCTTCTTGAGGTCGCCGAACTTGCCCGAAAAGCCTAGGACTGAGTTGTCTGCTGCCAAAGTCGGTCTCTCACGCGTCTGCGACGCTGCCACCCGCGGCCTGGATGGCGGCCAGGGCGCCCTTGGTCACCTTGATTCCGCTGATCTTGACGGCCTTCTCGATGGTTCCCGAAAGGAAGATCTTTGCCTGACGGACGCTCACCGGGACGAGTCCCGAGGCCTTCAGCGCCAGCAGATCGATCGTTTCTGCATCGATTTTGGCGAGTTCGCCGAGACGGACCTGCGCGGTGTCCTCTGCCGTCAGCGACTTGAACCCCCGCTTGGGGAGCCGCCGTTGCAACGGCATCTGACCGCCTTCGAAACCCACCTTGTGAAAGCCACCCGCCCGAGACTTCTGCCCCTTGTGCCCTCGTCCGGCGGTCTTGCCGAGACCGCTGCCGATACCACGGCCGACACGCCGCTTGGCATGCTTCGCGCCGTCACCGGGCTTGATCGTATTGAGTTTCATGCTAGCCCTCGCACTTCACGAGATAGTCGACCTTGTTGATCATCCCGCGCACCGCGGGCGTGTCCTCGAGTTCGACCGTATGGTTGAGATGTCTCAGGCCAAGTCCCCGCACTGTCGCGCGGTGCGATTCGCGGGTACCGATCACGCTGCGAACCAGCGTGACCTTCAGTGTCTTCTTGTCTCCGGTAGCCATCCGCTCACCCCACGATCTCTTCGACCGACTTGCCGCGCTTCGCGGCAATCTCGGCCGGGGTTTTCATTTCCGTGAGGCCATTGATGGTCGCACGCACGACGTTGTAGGGATTCGTCGAACCGAGACACTTCGCGAGCACGTTCGTCACGCCCATCACCTCGAAGACCGCGCGCATCGGCCCACCGGCAATGATGCCCGTACCTTCCGATGCCGGCTGAATGAGGACGCGTGACGCACCGTGATGGCCGATGACCGCATGCTGCAGCGTCCCGTTCTTCAGACTGACCTTCACCATCTTGCGACGTGCTTCTTCCATGGCTTTCTGGACTGCCACCGGCACTTCGCGGGCCTTGCCCTTGCCCATGCCGATTCCGCCATCCCCGTCACCCACGACCGTCAGCGCCGCGAAGCCGAGAATACGCCCGCCCTTCACGACCTTCGTCACGCGGTTGACCGCGACCATCTTTTCCCGCAGACCGTCACCGCGATCGTCGGATGCCTGCGTGTTTCGTGTATTCCTTGCCATTGTCGCGCCCCCTAGAACTTCAGTCCGGCTTCACGGGCAGCATCGGCCAGCGCCTTGACCCGGCCGTGGAACCGAAAGCCCGAACGATCGAACGCGACCTCCGCCACCCCATTCGCCAGGGCGCGTTCCGCCACCCGCTTTCCGACGATCTTTGCAGCCTCCACCGTGGATCCGCGCTTGATCTGGTTTCTCACCTCGGCCTCGATCGTCGACGCACTGGCCAGCACCTTTCCGCCGGTCGGATCGATGATCTGCGCATAGATGTGCAGATTCGAACGATGGACACTCAATCGAACGGACCTCAGTTCCGCGATCTTCGCCCTCGTCTGACGGGCACGCCGGCGGCGCCCTTCCTTCTTTGCGATCATGTCCGTGTCCTCGTCACTTCTTCTTCGTTTCCTTCAGCACAACGACCTCGTCGGAGTACCGGACTCCCTTGCCCTTGTATGGCTCGGGAGGACGATAGGCGCGGATCTCTGCCGCCACCTGACCGATGAGCTGCTTGTCGATGCCCTTCAGAACGATTTCCGTCTGCGTGGGTGTTTCCGCCTTTACACCTGCCGGAAGCTTGTGAACGACGGGATGAGAAAAGCCGAGCGAAAGGTTGAGATTGTCGCCCTGCACCTGCGCCCGGTACCCGACACCGACCAGATTGAGCTTGCGCTCGAATCCTTTCGACACGCCGTGCACCATGTTGGCAACAAGGGCCCGCATCGTCCCCGACATCGCATGGGCATGGGTCGAGTCGTTCTCCATCGCGAAACTGATGTTCGCCCCTTCGGACTTCACGACCACGTCCTTGTTCAACGGACGGGACATCGTGCCCATCGGCCCTTTGACCGAAATCTGGCCATCGCCGATCTTGACTTCGACGCCGCTCGGCACCGTCACTGGATACTTGGCAATACGTGACATGGCGATATCCTCAAGCAACGATACAGAGCACTTCGCCGCCGATCCCGCCGGCCCGCGCCTTCCGGTCGGTCATGACCCCCTTGGAGGTGGACACGATCGCGATGCCGAGCCCGTTCATGACCTGCGGGATCTGCTTCGATCCCCGGTAGATGCGCAAACCCGGCCGGCTGATGCGCTCGATGCGCTCGATCACCGGTCTGCCCGCGTAGTATTTCAGAGTGATGTCGAGAACACCCTTCCCCTCTTCGGCACGTGTCGAGAAGTCCTCGATATAGCCTTCGTCCTTCAGCACAGCTGCGATTGCAGCCTTGAGTTTGCTTCCAGGCATGGAAACGCTGCGCTTCTCCGAGGACTGGGCGTTCCTGATGCGTGTCAGCATATCCGCCACGGGATCGCTCATGCTCATATCGATCCTCCTTCTACCAGCTGGCCTTGGTGAGACCGGGGATCTCACCGCGCATGGCAATTTCCCGCACCTTGTTCCGCCCAAGACCGAACTTGCGGAAGAACCCACGTGGGCGGCCTGTCAGCGCACAGCGGTTCCGCAGCCGCACCGGGCTTGCGTTGCGGGGCAGCGCCTGCAGCTTGTCGCGTGCTGCCGCCTTGTCCTCGTCGCTTGCGCTGGCGTCCTGAATGACCGCCATCAATTCGGCGCGCTTGCCCGCATACTTCTTGACCAGCGCGCGGCGCTTTTCCTCTCGATTGATCAACGAAATCTTCGCCATGGTGCGACTCAGCTCCTGAAGGGAAAACGGAAGGCCGCGAGAAGCGCCCTGGCTTCGTCGTCCGTCTTCGCCGTGGTGGTGATCGTGATGTTCATTCCCCTGAGCGTATCGACCTTGTCGTACTCGATCTCGGGAAAGATGATCTGTTCCTTGATACCCATGTTGAAGTTGCCGCGACCATCGAACCCCCGCGCGGACACCCCCCGGAAATCCCGAACACGCGGCAGCGCAATCGACACGAACCGATCGAGAAATTCGTACATGTGGCTCCGACGCAGCGTGACCGAACACCCAACCGGATAGCCCTGCCGGATCTTGAAACCGGCAATCGCCTTGCGCGCCTTGGTCACGACCGGCTTCTGTCCGGCGATCTTCGTCATGTCGCCCACGGCCGCGTCCATCACCTTCTTGTCCGCGACAGCCTCGCCAACGCCCATGTTCAGGACGATCTTCTCGATACGAGGCACTTCCATGACCGAACGGTACCCGAACTGCTTGACCAGCTGCGGAACCACGGTTTCCTTGTAATACTCATGCAAACGCGTCATCACCGCTCCTTACGCGTCGACCATTTCGCCGTTCGACTTGAACACGCGAACCTTCCGACCGTCGTCCAGGATCTTGAATCCGACGCGGTCGGCTTTCTGGGTCACACTGTTGAGGACAGCCACGTTCGAGACGTGGATGGACTTCTCGAACTCGACGATGCCACCCGCCTCGTTGCGCATCGGATTCGGCCGCTGATGCTTCTTGACGCGATTCACGCCCTCGACCACCACGCGCTCGTCACCCTCGACACGAAGCACGGAACCACGCTTCCCCTTGTCCTTGCCGGCGATCACGACGACGTTGTCACCCTTGCGTATCTTCTTCATCTGCCTGCTCCTCAGATGACTTCCGGCGCGAGCGAAACGATCTTCATGAACCGCTCCGTGCGCAACTCGCGCGTAACGGGCCCGAAGATACGGGTGCCGATCGGCTCGAGCTTGTTGTTCAGCAGGACCGCCGCATTGGAGTCGAAGCGCACGAGCGACCCGTCCGGGCGGCGCACGCCTTTCGCCGTCCTCACGACGACCGCGTTGTAGATCTCGCCTTTCTTCACGCGGCCTCGCGGCGCAGCGTCCTTGACGCTGACCTTGATGATGTCGCCGATTCCGGCGTACCGACGCTTGGAACCGCCGAGTACCTTGATGCACATGACGGCGCGAGCACCCGTGTTGTCCGCGACGTCCAGCATGGACTGCATCTGTATCATGATTACCCTCGCTCCAACTTACCTCGATGCTTGCGCACCGTGCAGTTTTGGATCCCGTACGGGAGAAGCCACGACCCGAGAGGGCCGTGGCGGAAAAGTCGTCAAGTGTACGACGCCAGGGCGTCGTCACGCAAGCGAATCAGTTCAGGCTGCGCGCCTTTTCCAGAAGACGAACGACCTTCCAGGCTTTCGTCTTCGACAGAGGACGGCACTCCTCGATCGTGACGAGGTCGCCCGGGTGGAACTCGTTGTTCTCGTCGTGGGCGTGGTACTTGCGGGACCGCACCATGACCTTTCCGTAAAGCGGGTGCTTCACACGGCGCTCGACGAGAACCGTCACGGTCTTGTTCATGCGGTCGCTCACCACGCGGCCCGTCAGCTTTCTGGCAATAGTCGTCTCGCTCATGCCTTCCTCGTCGCCTCACCGATCAGGGTGCGAACGCGGGCGATGTCCCTGCGGACCACGCCGATCTCGCTCGTGTTCGTAAGTTGCTGCGTTGCATGCCGCATGCGCAGGCTGAACTGCGCACGCAGAAGGGATTCGAGTTCCTGCTGCAACTCCGCCGTGCTCTTGTTCCTGAGATCGCTCGCTTTCATGACCCCACCTGCCTCGTGACGAAGACGGTAGAAAGCGGCAGCTTCGCAGCCGCGAGCCGAAACGCCTCGCGTGCGAGAGCCTCGTCCACACCGTCCATTTCATAAAGTACCTTGCCGGGCTGGATCTCGGCCACGAAATACTCCGGATTGCCCTTGCCGTTACCCATCCGGACCTCCGCCGGCTTCGAGGAGATCGGCTTGTCGGGGAAGATGCGAATCCAGATTCGGCCACCCCGCTTGATGTGGCGAGTCATCGCCCGACGCGCCGCCTCGATCTGGCGGGCAGTGATGCGCCCGCGCCCGGTCGCCTTCAACCCGTATTCACCGAAGCTGACCTTGTTGCCCCGGGTCGCGATACCGGTGTTGCGGCCTTTCTGCTGTTTGCGATATTTGGTTCTAGCTGGCTGCAGCATTCTTCGCCCCCGCTTTTCTTCCCTTTCTTTCTGGCTCGGCCGGCGCCGGAACGGCCGGCTGTTCGCCGCGACCGAGAACTTCGCCCTTGAAGACCCAGACCTTGATCCCGATCACCCCGTACGTCGTCTTGGCTTCCGAAACGCCATAGTCGATGTCGGCACGCAGCGTGTGGAGAGGAACCCTTCCTTCACGGTACCACTCGGTCCGCGCAATCTCGATGCCGTTCAGGCGGCCGGCGCTCATGATCTTGATTCCCTGGGCACCGAGTCTCATGGCATTTTGCATGGCCCGCTTCATCGCTCGCCGGAACATGATCCGTTTCTCGAGCTGGGCAGAAATCGAGTCGGCGATCAGCTGCGCATCCAGTTCGGGCTTGCGTACCTCCTCGATGTTGACGTGCACCGGCACGCCCATCAGGCCCTGGAGCTGCCCGCGCAGCATTTCGATGTCCTCGCCCTTCTTCCCGATCACGACACCGGGTCGTGCCGAGTACACGGTGATCCTCGCATTCTTCGCGGGGCGCTCGATCACAACGCGACTGACCGCGGCGTGGGCAAGGCGCTTGCGCAGGAAGGCACGAACCTTGATGTCTTCCTTCAGCATTTCCGGGAAATGCTTGCTGTTCGCGTACCACTTCGACGCCCAGTTACGCTGAACCGCAAGGCGGAATCCGGTCGGATGAATCTTCTGTCCCATGAGCTTTCCTCTATGCCTTGCCGCGCTGCGGCTGGTCCCCGACCGTCAGGTAGATGTGGCAGGTCGGCTTCGAAATACGGTTTCCACGTCCCTTCGCACGGGCAGTGAACCGCTTCAAAGTCGGCCCCTGCTCCACATGGACGCAGGTCACCTTCAACTCGTCGATGTCGGCGCCCTCGTTGTGTTCCGCGTTCGCGATGGCGGACTCGAGGACCTTCCTGAGAATACCGGCCCCCTTCTTCGGGCTGAACATCAGCAGATTCAGGGCCCTGTCGACCGGAAGACCGCGAATCTGGTCCGCCACGAGACGCCCCTTCTGCGCGGAGAGCCTGACTCCTTTCAGCGTCGCATTCACGTTCATTCCATCACCTCTTGCCGGGACCGGCTTTCTTGTCGGCCGCGTGTCCCTTGAATGTGCGCGTCGGCGCGAATTCGCCAAGCTTGTGACCGACCATGTTTTCGGTCACGAACACGGGCACGTGCTGCCGACCATTGTGGACGGCGATCGTCAGCCCCACGAAGTCGGGAAGAACGGTCGATCGGCGGGACCAGGTCTTGATCGGTCGCTTGTCGTTCCCGGCGCGCGCTGTATCGACCTTGTCGATCAGATGAAGATCGACGAATGGTCCTTTCTTGATTGAACGAGCCATGACTTATCCCCTATCTCTTGTGACGCGACCGGACGATCATTGAAGACGTACGCTTGTTGCTGCGGGTCCTGTATCCCTTCGTCGGGACGCCCCACGGGCTCACCGGATCCCGACCCGCGGCCGTCTTGCCCTCACCACCGCCGTGCGGGTGATCGATCGGGTTCATCGCAACGCCTCGCACGGTCGGACGAATGCCTCGCCACCGCTTCGCCCCGGCCTTGCCGATGGAACGGAGATTGTTCTCGGAGTTGCCCACTTCTCCGATGGTGGCGCGGCAGTCGACATGCACACGCCGGATTTCGCCGGAACGCAGACGAAGCTGCGCATAGGAGCCTTCGCGCGCGAGCAGCTGCACCGAGGTGCCCGCCGCTCGGGCGATCTGCGCACCTTTCCCCGGGAGCATCTCCACGCAGTGAATGGTGGAGCCGACAGGGATGTTGCGGATAGGCAGTGCGTTGCCGGCCCTGATCGGCGCGTCGATGCCACTCATGAGCTTGTCGCCCGCGGAGACCCCTTTCGGCGCGATCACATACCGGCGTTCTCCGTCCGAGTAACACAGAAGGGCGAGGTTCGCGCTGCGGTTAGGGTCGTACTCGATGCGCTCGACGACGGCGCCGATGCCGTCCTTGTTGCGCCGGAAGTCCACGATACGATAGTGATGCTTGTGGCCGCCGCCCTTGTGGCGAGTGGTCACGTGGCCCTTGCTGTTGCGCCCTGCGTTCGACTTCTGCTTCTCCGTCAGTTTCGCGTACGGACGTCCTTTCCAGAGGTCCTTGTTGACGACCTTGACGACCGAACGACGCCCCGCGGAGGTCGGTTTGACTTTGACCAGTGCCATTTACTTGACCTCCCCTGCGGTGAAATCGATTTCCTGGCCGGGCTTCAGCGATACGTAGGCCTTCTTCCAGTGATCGCGGCGACCGACGAATCGACCGAAGCGCTTTTCCTTGCCTTTCACGTTCGCCACCTGGACGCCTTCAACTTCGACCTTGAAAAGCGCTTCCACAGCTGCCTTGATCTCCGGCTTCGTCGCGTCCCTGGCAACCTTGAAGATCACCTGGTCGTGCTTGTCGGCCACGAACGTGCTCTTCTCGGAAATCTGGGGAGCGAGCAGCACCTGAAGCAGACGGTTCATTTCGAATTTGGGCGCACTCATGACAACATCTCCTCGAGCTTGGCGACCGCAGCCTTGGTGAGGACGGTGTGCTCGAAACGCAGAAGACTGACCGGATCCGTCTCGCGAGTCTCGAGGATCAGGACGTTCTGCAGGTTGCGCGCGGAGAGAAACAGGTTCTCGTCCATTTCATCCGTGATGATGAGCACCTTGTCGAACCCGAGGCCCTTCACCTTCTGCGCGAGCAACTTGGTTTTCGGGGCCTCCACGGCGATGCCGTCGACCACGCTCAACCGGCCTTCGCGCGCAAGCTGCGAAAGCACGGTGCACATGCCGGCCCGGTACATCTTCTTGTTGACCTTGTGCGAGAAGTTCTCGTCCGGAAGATTGGGGAAGATCTTGCCGCCGCCCCGCCACAGCGGGCTCGAGGCCATCCCGGCGCGCGCGCGCCCCGTTCCCTTCTGCTTCCAGGGCTTCTTGGTGCTCTTGTTCACGTCGCTGCGCCCCTTCTGGGCGCGGGTGCCCTGGCGCGCATTCGCGAGGTAGCCGGTGACGACCTGATGCACGAGGGCTTCGTTGTAGTCGCGCGCAAACAGGACGTCTGACGCCTGGACACTCCCGGCGGACTGCCCGTTCGAATCGATCAGTTTCAGTTCCATCAGGCGCCTCCCTTCACGGCGGGCACAACGACGACGTCACCACCCTTGGCTGACGGAATGGACCCTTTCACCAGCAGCAGCTGGCGGGTCTCGTCGACCCTCACGATCTCGAGATTCTGGGCAGTGCGGGTAACGGCACCGTAGTGCCCCGCCATCTTCTTCCCGGGGAATACGCGTCCCGGATCCTGCGCCATCGAAATCGAGCCCGGCTTGTTGTGGGAAACCGAGTTGCCGTGGCTGGCGCGGTTCGATCCGAAGTTGTGACGCTTGATCACGCCACTGAAGCCCTTGCCGGAGGTGACGCCCTGGACGTCGACCTTGGCGCCCACGCTGAACACGCCGGCGCCGATCTGGCCGCCGACCTGGAGCCCGGCCGCTTCCTCTTCCGTGATCCGGAATTCGCGCAGCATGCTTCCGGCCTGGACGCCAGCCTTCGCAAAGTGACCGGCCATCGGCTTCGTGACGCGGGAGGCGCGCTTTTCACCGAACGCCACCTGCACGGCACTGTATCCGTCGACCGCAGGCGTCTTGATCTGCGTGACCCTGTTGTTCGACACGTCGAGCACCGTCACCGGGATGGAGTCACCATCCTCGGTGAACACGCGCGTCATGCCCACCTTTCGTCCGAGTAGTCCCAGACTCATATTTGTTGCCCTCGCAAAAAGGGGCTGGCTGCAATTGGCCAGCATTTCGGAACCAGATACTTCACGGAGGCTGGAGCGGTGATGGGCGACCGGTGATCGCCGTGCCCCTCCCCCAGCAAAGAACCTGCTGTTAAAGCTTGATTTCCACGTCCACGCCTGCGGGCAGGTCGAGCTTCATCAGGGCGTCCACGGTCTTGTCCGTGGGATCCATGATGTCCATGAGCCGGAGGTGCGTACGAATTTCGAACTGATCCCTCGACGTCTTGTTCACATGCGGGGACCGAAGGACATCGAAGCGCTCGATGCGGGTCGGAAGGGGAACGGGCCCCTTGACGACCGCGCCGGTACGTTTCGCGGTCTCGACGATCTCGAGCGACGACTGATCGATGAGGCGGTAGTCGAACGCTTTCAACCGAATACGAATCTTTTGGCTTTGCATATCCATTCCAGTCCCTGATCATGCCCGACAGGCGCGCGGCCGCGCTCGAAACGAGCTCCGGCCGCTGCGCGCCGACAGGATCGGCTTACCTTACTCGATGATCTTCGCCACGACACCGGCGCCCACCGTGCGTCCACCCTCCCGAATCGCGAAGCGCAAACCCTCTTCCATCGCGATCGGCTGGATCAGATTCACCGTGATCGACACGTTGTCTCCAGGCATCACCATCTCCG
>WGLR01000041.1 GCA_016125475.1 Betaproteobacteria bacterium | reverse complement strand
TGGCCGACTCACCACTTCGGCATGAAGGCGCATATCGGGGTAGATGCCGACAGTGGCCTGGTGCACACGGTAACGACGACGCCCGCCAATGAAGCCGACGTCGAGCAAGTCGCTGATCTGCTTCACGGGAAGGAAAGAAACATCTGGGCTGACTCTGGCTATCGAGGAGCGCCGGCACGCGTGGACCGGAATGATGTGCAATGGCACATCGCGGCCAGGCGCAGCGACATCGCGAAGCTGCCAGAGGGCCGAAAGAAAGAGGCGGAGAAGAAGCAAGAGCGCCGAAAGGCCAGCGTGCGAGCAAAGGTCGAGCATCCGTTTCGAGTGATCAAGCGGCAGTTTGGCCTGATGAAGGTGCGATTCCGTGGACTGGCAAAGAACACGGCACACGTGGTGACGCTGTTCGCCTTGTCGAACCTGTGGATGGCGCGAAAACAGTTGCTGGCGGCAACGGGATCTGTCCGCCCGAAAGCGGCATGAACCACCAAGGGAAGGCCAAATGGCCTCGAGAAGTGGGGCTCAGCTGGCGTGCTATTGCCTCGCTCGGGCTGTTTTCGCCAGTTGGCCCCGAGGTTCCACCTTGTTCAGACGTTCCTTAAGTATTCGGTATCCGAAATTGTTCGGCAGGGATGCAGACAAGATGCGTTGCTCCGCCTCAAGATTGGCGAACCTCCGTCCTCCGGGGTTATCGCGTCTCGTGATGGGCGTGTCAAAGCCTTGGGGGGAAGTGCTGGCCTGCGTCGAGGAGTGGCTGAGCGAGCGTTTCGAGGTCAAGCGTGGAGGGGGGGCGCACAATCTCCCTGCTATGGAGGGGTTGCGTGGCCTCGCTGTGTTTCTCGTGTTTCTCGTTCACTACGTGACCTTCATTCGGCCGTTCATTGCGGGAGACGAAACAGTAGTTGCCGTTGCGAAGGCTATTCATGTCATCGGTAACACCGGCGTAGATCTATTCTTCATGCTCAGCGGGTATCTGATCTATGGGTCACTTATCGAGAGAAGGCAGCCATTCGTACGCTTCATGAGGAGGCGAGCGCAGCGAATATATCCCGCATTCCTTGCTGTATTTTTGGTCTATCTCATGCTGTCGGTGGGGTTCCCGACGGAAAGCAAGATTCCGTCGTCTGTATTGGGCGGTCTCCTGTATGTCGTCGAGAACCTCCTCTTGTTGCCAGGGCTTTTTCCCATTCCACCAATGATCACGGTGGCATGGTCGTTGAGCTACGAGGTTTTCTTCTACATCGCAATCCCGATCCTCATCGCGGTCCTGAGTCTCCGATCGCGTACAACTTCATGGCGAATCGCGGCGTTCGGTCTGATCGCTTTGCTGTTCACGTGCTACTGCTATGTTTGGGGTGGTCCGATAAGGATGCTGATGTTCGTGGCGGGCATTTTCGTCTATGAGAGCATCAAGAGCGACGCCCTGAAGTGGCTCGGCAGTTCCGAGGCGTTCATTCTGGCAATTGGGGGAATGGCGGTCAGCTTGCTTCCGCTGAGCGGTGCTATCGGGACTGTGACAAAGGTTCTGGCGCTCTGTATAGCCTTTTACGCGTGCGGTCTCGCGTGCATTGGTAGGCCGGCGGGATGGCTGCCCCGCTCCATGTCTTGGAAACCCGTGCGTTGGCTCGGCAACATGAGTTATTCGTACTATCTTCTCCATGGACTCACGCTGAAGGCATGTTTCCTTCTTCTGGGTGGGCTCGTCCCCATGTCTCTGAAGGGGTCGTGGCTTTTCTGGGTACTGCTTCCGCCCATGTTCTGCCTCACTTTGGCACCGACGGCAGCGCTTTACTTGACCGTGGAGCGTCCGTTCTCGCTGTCGCCATCTAGGCGAAGGCTCGTCGAACCGGCGTCTTGAAACTCTTCTGTGCCCGCGTATCGAGGCCGACAGGTACCCGATGCTTCCGTGCGCGTCCGTCTTGATTTCGTGGGCGTGCGTTGGGAGCGCCGGAACAAGATCGGAACGCCCTATTCGCTTTGTATGTTTATTGCTTCTTCGATTTCCGCTTTGCCGTAACACTTGTGGGGCAGCGAGCGGCGCTTGTTGCTCGTGTGTGCTGACGCGTTCGTCGCAAGAGAATATCAACATGGATCAGCGGCTTATGTGGGAGACTGCGGTATGAGAGGAAATTCAAGGAGACTTTCGGTCATCGGCGTGCTTGTCGTCTCGTCGTGGGCGGGTGTCGGTCACGCTGACAGTGACGTCTCGAGACTGCTCGACCTGCTGTCGTCCACGCCCGACGGTGGGTGGGTCAAGGCCAACACGAACATGTTCTCCGACGCGTGGGCGACCGGTCTCGATGCCGTGCCTCCCTCCAGCACGGCCAACCCTGCCTCGGTCATACGTGCCTGGAGTTCCTTCGCGTGGGACAGTACGCGCGGACAGATGATCATTTTCGGGGGAGGGCACGCGAACTACTCCGGGAACGAGGTATACCTCTGGGACGGCGCGACGGGACTCTGGAGTCGCGGGTCGCTGCCGAGCAGGATGGAGCAGCTGACCGATGTCACGACCGGACAGCCGAGTGCGGTGTGGCTTCCGGTCGACAGGGCTGCTCCCCAGTCGGCACACACGTACGACAACAATCTCTACCTGCCCGTCAACGATCGCTTCCTCACCTTCGGCGGCGCGAGTTTCAACGGTGGCGGCGGGTTCGTGACGGCACCTGTCGGCGACACGACGACCGCGAACGTCACCCGTGCCGGGCCCTACCTCTGGGACCCCTCCAAGGCGGATCCGAACCTGGTCGGCGGCACCACCGGTTCCGGCTACGATCCGTCGCGCCTAGGCGGGAACATGTGGCTCGACCGGCAGGGGCAGTGGACGGGTACCGAAGCGCCACGGTCCCTCATGGGCACGACCGCGTACCGGACCGAGAACGGCAGGGATGTCGTGTATCTCACGTCGGATCAGGGGTCTTCGGGTTTCGCGGATCTCTATCGCTACACGCTCGGGGACGTCAGCGATCCCAACTCCGTCGACTCCTGGGAGAAGATCGGGATCATGCGCAACGACGTCGTGTTCCACGGCGCGGGCACGCTCGACACGAACCGCAACCTCTACGTTCGCACGGCGCTCAATTTCCCGACCATCGGCTTCACGTCCGAACTGGCCGTCTGGGATCTGAACATGGCGGATCCGATCCATCCGGAAAACAACCAGGACATTCCGATCGATCTCGTGCTCGCGGACGGGTCAGACTTTCAGATGACGGAGATCTACGGGCTGGACTACTTCGCGGGCGGCGACAAGCTGCTGTTGTGGGACGGCGGGGGGGAAGTCTGGTACGTGGACGTCCCGGACCGCGATGCGGCCGGCCACATCACGAACACGAGATGGGTTGTCCACGGTCTGGAAAGTGCTTCGGTCGACCATCCCACAGACTCATTCCTGACGGGCGTGCTCGGCAAGTGGCACTACATCCCGGAACTGGACGCGTTCATGGGTCTGGAAGAGAACACGAGCGTGGCCGGCACCGACGGATCCGTCTGGCTCTATCGTCCCGAGGGGTGGACCAATCCGGTTCCCGAACCGCAGACGTGGATCATGATGCTTGCGGGTCTGGGCCTGATGGGATTCGTGTACCGGTCTCGCCGCAGCCGCTAGACCGCCTCTCGCGAAGGGAGCAGGAGCGAGTCCTCCTCCGGTTCCGTTCATGCGTTCCGGCACTTCGGGACGCGTGCGAACGGGACCATCCTGCCCGACTTGCTGCGCCGGCACGACCGGGAGTCCGGTCTGCAAAAAGCACCTGGCCTCAACGCAATACTTTCGCGATACCCGCGACGCTCCACTGACGCCAGCCGGGGCCCGCGATCACCCGGATTCCGAGTATCGCGTAGAGAACCGTGCAGGTCGTCACGCTCACGGCAAAGCCCGACCAGGTTTCCGGCGGAAGGAAGGTGTGCACGCACCAGAACACGGCGCCGACGCCCACGCCGACCATCGCCGCGCGTTCGAGCGCCCTTCGGATCAGCACGCCGAGATCCTCACCGACCAGTTTCACGGTCAGGCGTGGATAGACCAGTGCGCCGGCGATCGCGAGCGGTACCGCCGTTCCCAGCGCAAGCCCGGCCACCCCGAGAGTCGTCGATGCGCTCAGAACGAACATGAGCGCCACCGAAATGACGGCCTGGACCACCGCCACCTTCAGCGTCGTGTTCACGTGATCGAGGCTCTGCAGCGTGAATGTCGCGGTACTCGCCACCTGGGCGAAGAGATAGCCCACCGCCAGGATTGCGACTGCCAGCCCCCCCTGTGCGAATTGCGGGCCCACCCACAGCCGCAGGAAGTCGGTACCGTAGAACGACAGTCCGAACGCGATGAGGCCCGTGATCGTGAGCGTGATGCGCAGGAAGTGCATGTACAGGCGCTGCAGTCCGGGAATGTCCCGTAATGCGCCGGCCTTCATGACCGACGGAAAGATCGCCGCACCGGCCTGGTCGACGAGCCGCTTCGCGTTCTGCACGAGAGTCAGCACGATCGAGTAGACACCGACGGCGGTCGGACCCAGGGTCCACAGGCCGATCAGGGGCGCAGCGTCCGCGGTGATCGTGCTCGCGGTCCGCGCAACGAACGCCGCGATCCCGAACTTGCCGATCTCCTTGAGCCGTTCCCAGCTGAAGCGGGTCATGCTCGGCGGGGTGCCGAGAAAGGCGCGACGGACCGCCCAGTAATGTCCGCCGGCGCCGACTGCCGCGACGGCGATCGTCACGACAGCCAGGCCTTTCATGCCAGCGCCGGCGCTCAGCACCGCCACGGTCGCGACGGTCCTGACCACGAGCGCCACGAGGTTGATGCCGTTGCTGACGTAAAGTCGCTCCCGGGCGGCGAGGAGGTTCGTGAGGATGGCCAGCATGAAGGCGAGCCCGAGTCCGACGGCCATCAGTGGCAGGACCACACCCATTTCACCCCCGAGTTCTTCGGGCGTCTTCGGAAAGATCGTGGTGAAGTTCGCGCCGACGATCACGCTCGCGACCAGTGCCAGACATCCCAGCACGCACAGCACGATGACGGACGTGCCCACCACTTCGTCGAGGGCCTTCCTGTCGTCGAGCGCCAGATAGTGATTGATGTACCGCCCCACGCTGCCGCGGATGCCGAGATCGATGAGCCCGAGATAGCCGATCAGGCTGATCGCGACGCTCCAGAGCCCGTAGGCGGCGGCTCCGAGCTTGGCGACGATGAAGGGTGTCAGCGAAAACGCGACGACGACCTCAACCGCCAGGGACACCCAGCCTGTCAGGACGTTTCGGGCGAAGGAGGCGCGTGTCGCGATGTGTGAGGAGGCGGTCATGTCTGGGTTCGAAGGGAAAGGGGCGGGCCCGGTTCGGGGGACTCAGCCGGGTCCGCGCTGTTTCTTCCCGGGCGCGGCCATCGGTGTATCGCCGTCCGCGGTCGACAGGAAACGCCCCGCGTGGCCCGAGTCTCTCAGCAGGGTTTCGTACAGCGAGATGTATTCGCTGATGACACGACCGATCTCGTAGCGTTCGAGCACGAGTTGCCTGCCCCGGCGGCCCATCGCGCGCAGCGCATCGCGGTGCTCGAGTGCGTTCGCGATGGTCGCGCAAAGGTCGTCCGACTGGCCGGGGCGAACGTACCACCCCTGGATTCCGTCCGCGAAGATCTCGGCCATTCCGCCGATCCTCGACGCAATCACCGGTACCTCGACCGAGAGCGCTTCGACGACCGTCCTGCCGAACGCTTCCTGAACCGTCGAGGGAACGGCCACGACGTCACAGGCTGCCATGGCAAGACGTGGTTCCGCGGCGAAGCCTGCGACGACGATGCGGCGGGCCGCATTCGTGCGCCTGATCTGATCACGCAGCGCGGACTCCTCTGGCCCGGAACCCACGATCACGCACTTGACCGTGTCCGGCAGGGAACTGACCGCCGTCACCAGTTCGTGGAGCCCCTTCTCGGGCGCCAGTCGCCCGACGAACCCCACGACGAAGTCGTCGTCCGTGAATCCCCATTTCGTTCGGGTTGCTCGCTTGCCTTCGCGGAACGGGTCCGGGGACGGGGCCTCGACGCCGTTGTAGATCACGTGCACGCGACTGCCATCGAATCCGTATTCGGCGCGCAGCCGTTTGGGAAAGCTCTCCCGGTTCACCGACACCGTTGCATGGAGCGCCCTCGCCCAGATCCTCCCCGAGAACAGGTCGGGAAGCCTCCACAGCTGCAGACCGGGGATCAGGCCGAAGAAGTGCCGACCGCGTGCAATGGTGTCCGGGGGATTCGGAATGGCGCGCATCGTCCCGACCAGTCGCGCTCCGCAGACGAGTCGCGCGATGAGGGGAATGGTCCACATTCCCTCGCGCCACGAGATGTTGAAATGGACGACGCTCGCGCGGAGCTTCCGGAACAGGCGGGCGGCCGTCATCAGGTTCGTGGAGAGCGATGCGCCGGGCGCCCAGTCCACCCAATGAATCGGGACACCGAGAGACTCGGCCGCCTTCACGAACGGGGTGTCGCGCAGTGCGCCTTCGGCCACTACCAGTACCGAGGCCTTCATCGCGACGAGACGCGCCGCAATCTCGAGGAGGGACCGCTCGGCACCGCCGAAGTCGGCTGCACCGAGCGGCACGAAGACGACATCGTAGGGCCTGTCTGGCGGCCCGTTCCGGTCAGTCATCGCGGGAGGTCGCTGCTCGCGCCGGTCGCCCCTCGAGGGACCGGGAATGGCCGCAAGGCTCCAACTCACTGCGCCTTCTTCTTCGTAACCGCTTTCGCGTTCTGCCAGACGCCGAGCCGGATCAGCTTGTCGCGCAGGCCGGGCAGTGGATACCCTGCCTCGTACGCCTTGTGCGCGTATTCGAGCGCGCCGGGGTAGTCCTTCTTCTCCACGAGGGCGAGGCCCATGCTGTAGAACAGGTTTGCGTTCAGGAAGCCCATCTTCTCGGCCACCTTGTACTCGTCGATGGCCTTGTCCACCTTGTCGCTTCGCAACAGGTAGTTGCCGTAGAGCACCCGCACGACGGCGTCTTCCGGCCGCCAGCGGATCGCGCGGTCGAACCAGCAGTTGACCGAATACTCCATGCCGCGTGGCGGGTCTTGCTTCTGCTTGACCCACAGCCTGATCAGCGTTTCCAGTGCCTGGTGATGATTGGGGAAGGCGCGCAGGGTGTAGGCGAGGTCGCCGCCCACGTCGTTCGCGGTGCTGCCGCCTTCTAGCGTCTGTACCTTGGCCGTGAAGTGGTGGTTTTCCACGACGACGAGGTGCTTGGCCCTGTCCTCCGGATTCGTGTAGTCGAACGGCCCGTAATACAGGCCGTGATAGTCCATGTGTGGATTCATCTCGCCGCAGTACTCGTCCAGTGCCGGATCCTCCTTGGCGTGACCCGTGATCGGCAGCATGACGAGGGCCGTCAGGACCAGGGCGGCCAGACGAGTGGCTGGAATGTCTTTCATGTCGTGAGTACCTCCTGATCGTTCCGGTGACCCAGGCAGGCATCGTGGAACGCCTTCTCGATCTCGCGAGCCTTGGCCTCCCAGGAGAACGACTTCGTGACGGTTTCGCGCCCTGCCGCACCGAGTGCGCGCGCCGTGCCGGGTGCGTTCAGAAGGTCGACCACTGCCGCGGCGATCGATTCTGCATCGTCGCGGACGAGAATGTTGGTGCCTTCCGTCACCGGCAGTCCCTTTACGCTCACCGGCGTGGCGACGATCGGCTTGCCCATGGCCCATGCCTGCAGGATCTTGTTCTTGATGCCTGCACCGAACCTCAACGGACAGACGAACACCGCGGAGGACGCGATGTAGGGGCGCACGTCGGGCACGGACCCCGTCACCTCGACCGAATCGCCGGACAGGGCAAGCACGGAGGGGTCCGGATCCCGTCCGACGAGCTTGAGCGTCACGTCCGGCATGGCCTTGCGGATCAGCGGAAGAATCTCGTTCACCAGGTAACGGGCGGCGTCGATGTTCGGGGTGAATGCCATGCTGCCCTCGAACACGATCTGTCTGGGTACGGGCGGCGAGTCCGCTGGCGAGAAATAGTCGATGTCGACGCCGTTCTGAATGGTGACGACCCGGTCGTGCCCCACCACCCGGCGCAGCATCGTGGCGTCGGCATCCGAGACGACGGTACACAGCGCCGCCTTCCCCAGGTACTTGCGCTCGAATCGCACGTTCAGATACAGGTACTTCAGCAGGCGGGCGGCATGCGTCAGGGAGCGACAGTGTCTCAGCTCGCGGACGAGCGTCAGGACCATTTCGTCCACGAGGTCGGCAAAGTACGGGACATCCTGCCACTCAGCGGGCAGGTGAGCCGCCATGCAGCACCCGGCATCCCAGACGAGATCGTAGTCGTCCGCACGAAGCTTCGTCGCGAGAAACGCGCGCATCTCCGGACTGAAGGGGTAGAGGGCCTCGGGAGACCAGCCGCGCACGGCACTGAGCGACGCAGAGGGGCCCGTGCTGCCAGGCTTGTCGAACAGCCACACCCTGTCGAACAGCCGGTGGATTTCCTCGGTTTCCTCTGCCGCGCGAAAGCAGAGCAGGTCGAACGTGTGCATCGCGCCGAGGCGACGCACGTAGTGCAGCACTCGCAGCGTGAGGCCGTCACGGTACGAGGACGGGATCCGGTCGCAGAGGACGAGAACTCTCATGGGTAGAGTGTCCCGCGCCGTCACGCAGGGCCGGTGGCCGCATGCGGCTCGGTCTCGTGCTGCATGGCCCGGGAAACGGGGGCTGCCGAACGACGATGGTGGGTTCGTGCAGGCGACGAATCAGGATCTTGCGACATCGGGAGCGCCATTGTTGGGGTCGAGGTCCTCCGGGGCTCTTCGGCTCGTGTCGCCCGGTATGTATCGGGCGTCGACGGCCGGCCCTGATCGCTGGCACGACTGCCACCGGTTCTCGTCGAACCGGTGCACGTCCTGCTCGCGAGCACATGGTCGGCAGCCAGTCACGGACCGGATCTCCGGCAGCCACGACCGCGGACCGCACGAGAGCTCGAGGACCCTTGGGACACTTGATGCGGGCGAAGCAAGCGCTGTGCCCTTGACTGTCGAGGCGGCCGGATGGCTGCTCCCGTCGCGACGCAAGGGGGCTCGCGTGTCGGGCAGGGGTGACCGGATCACCGGCCGTCACACCCCTCGCATGTCTCCGGCCGACAGACCCGGCGGAACGAAACGGAAGGTCGGGCTAGAACAGCCTCGTCGTGGCACCGAGCACCGCGCACATCGTCATGATGTGCACGATTCGGTGTCCGGCGGTGACGAAGAACAGTCGCCAGGGCCAGCGCGCGAACGCGAATTCCGACAGCATGGTCGTGGCGACGATGCCGAGGCTGACCACCGCGCCCAGCCGCAGCGAGCCGCCGAACGTCGTCACGCCACCGCCGATCATGAGCACCGCGAGACTGAAGGCCGTGATCAGCGTGGTTCCGGCCCGGATGAGGATCAGCTGGCCCGGATCGCCGAGATTCCACTGCGTGCGGCCCAGTGCGTGCATCCAGGCCTTCCCGAATACGTCCGGCATGTACCAGATGCCGCCGACCACCATTCCCGCGACCGCCGCGAAGAGCACGGACAGGTAATCCACTTGTGACAGCAGGTAGAGCAGCATGTCAGACCGGCTCGGTGACGGAGGGCAGCCCGGCGAGCGCCATCGCGAGTTCGCTTTCGTCGTAGTCCTGGTCCACGAGTCGACCTCCGAAATAGTCCATGTATGCCTGCATGTCGAAGTGGCCGTGGCCACAGAGGTTGAACAGGATCGTTCGGGACACGCCCTCCTCCCTGCATCGCATGGCTTCGTCGATGGCCCCTTTGACGGCGTGGTTGGCTTCCGGGGCGGGGAGTATGCCTTCGTGCCGCGCAAACAGCACGCCCGCCTCGAAGCACGCGACCTGATGGTAGGCGCGGGCATCGATGAGCCCGAGTTCCTTCACATGCGAGACGAGGGGGGCCATGCCGTGGTAACGGAGTCCGCCTGCGTGGAAGCCCGGCGGCATGAAGGACGAACCGAGCGTGTGCATCTTCGCGAGCGGCGTGAGGCGCGCGGTGTCGCCGAAGTCGTACGCGTACCGGCCCCGCGTGAGGCTCGGGCACGCCGCGGGCTCGACCGCGACGACGTGTACCCTGGGGCCGCCCCGGAGCTGGTTGCCGATGAAGGGGAACGCGATGCCGGCGAAGTTGGAGCCACCGCCGGTGCAGCCGACGACGATGTCCGGATAGTCACCTGCCATCTCCAGCTGCGCGATGGCTTCCTGACCCACGATCGTCTGGTGCAGAAGAACGTGATTCAGGACCGAGCCGAGTGCGTAGTTCGTGTCGTCCCGGGTCGCGGCGACTTCCACTGCCTCGGAAATCGCGATGCCCAGGCTGCCGTTGTTGTCCGGAGACTTTGCAAGCAGCGCACGCCCGAAGTTGGTCTCCATCGACGGGCTCGGTATGCACTTCGCGCCATAGGTTTCCATGAGCGCGCGACGGTAGGGCTTCTGGTTGTACGAGACCCGTACCATGAAGACCTGCACCTCGATGCCGAACAGTGCGCCCGCAAACGCGAGAGACGACCCCCACTGGCCCGCGCCGGTTTCCGTGGCGATCTTCCGAATCCCCGCTTCCCTGTTGTAGAAAGCTTGGGCGACCGCCGTGTTCGGCTTGTGGCTGCCCGAAGGGCTCACACCCTCGTACTTGTAGTAGATGCGTGCCGGCGTCTGAAGTGCCTTCTCCAGTTGCCTGGCACGGTACAGCGGCGACGGACGCCACTGGCGATAGACCTCACGGACCGGTGACGGGATCTCGACTTCCCGCTCGGTGGCGACCTCCTGCAGGATGAGCGACATCGGGAACAGGGGCGCGAGATCGTCCGGCCCGACCGGCTGCATCGTTCCGGGATGCAGGACCGGTGGTGGCGGGGAGGGCAGATCCGCGACGATGTTGTACCAGTGGGTCGGAATCCGGCTCTCGTCGAGCACGTACTTCACTTGGTCGCCCATGGGCGCATTTCCTCCGGCAGCGATTTCTGGCCTGGATGCCTGTCGGCGCACTATACCGTCACGCTCCCGGCGGGAGAAGCGAGCAGCGTCCGACGATGTGCCCGTCCGTGGACGGGGTTCCCTGCGTCAGACCGGCAGACGGTGCTCGAGGGCGAACAGCGATTCCACGGGCTCCCTGTCGCGGATCAGCGTGACGCTGCCCTGCGAGACCATCACTTCGGCCGCACGCGGGCGTGTGTTGTAGTTGGACGCCATGCTCATTCCGTATGCGCCGGCCGACAGCACGGCGAGCAGGTCGCCCTCCCCGACGGCGAGGTCCCGGTTGTGACCGAGGAAATCGCCCGTTTCGCAGACGGGGCCCACGACTTCGTAGCACCGGCGCTCGGCCGTGGACGTCCTGACGGGCACGATGTCGTGATGGGCGTCGTAGAGAGACGGGCGCATGAGGTCGTTCATGGCGGCATCCACGATCGCGAAATTGCGCGCCTCGCCGTGCTTGAGATACTCCACGCGCGTGAGCAGCAGACCGGCATTGCCCACGATCACGCGTCCGGGTTCGAACAGCAGCGTCTGCGGTCGCCCGCGCATGCATTCCAGCACGGCGGCGATGTATTCGGTCGTGTCCGGGGGGGATTCGCTCGCGTAACGAATGCCGAGGCCGCCCCCCGCGTCGATGTGTTCGATCGTGATGCCCGCCGAGGCGAGGCGATCCACCAGCCCGAGGATCCTGCCCAGGGCATCCACGAACGGAGCGACCTCCGTGATCTGGGAGCCGATGTGGCAGTCGATCCCGGCGATCCGCACACCCGGAAGGCGGGCCGCTTCGCGGTAGATCTCCTCGGCCTCCTCGAACGCGACGCCGAACTTGTTCTCCTTCAGTCCGGTCGAGATGTAGGGATGCGTCCGCGCGTCCACGTCCGGGTTCACGCGCAGGCTCACCGGCGCCGTCGTGTTCATGCTGCGCGCGATCTTCGAGAGTCTGAGCAGTTCGCTGCGCGACTCGACGTTGAAGCAGAGGATCCCCTGCGCGAGCGCGAAACGGATGTCCGCCTCGCTCTTTCCCACGCCCGAGAAAACGACCTTCCGGGCGTCGCCCCCGGCGGCCAGCACGCGTCGCAGTTCGCCTCCCGACACGATGTCGAAGCCGCTTCCGAGCCGCGCGAGAAGGTCGAGCACCGCGAGATTGGAGTTGGCCTTCATCGCGTAGCAGACCAGATGGGGCTGCGCCCCGAGCGCTTTTCCGAATGCGAGGAACGCGCCTTCGAGCGCCGCGCGCGAATAGACGTAGCACGGCGTGCCGAAGCGTTCCGCGATGGTCGACAGCGGCACGCCCTCGGCGTGCAGTTCGCCGTGGTCGTAAGCGAATGGCGTCACTTTTTTCCGGATTCCTCGGTGGTGTGGCTGTCGGCGGGCGTGGCCTTGACGCCGGCCGTTTCGTCGGGGAGGTACAGCGGACCCTTCACGCCGCAGCCTCCGAGAAGGAGCAGCGCGACGAGCGGCCAGATGAGCTTGCGCAGGTTCATCGCGGGAGTTTAGCGGAGGAAGGACGCGCGCAGAACCGGTGGTTCAGAGCGCCATGTAGTGGCGGCTCATGGCGGCGAGTTCGGCGCGCGCCGCCTCGTGGTCGGGATAGATCCTTCCCACCGCGTCCCAGAACCTCCGCGAGTGATCGAGGTGCCGCAGGTGTGCGATCTCGTGGGCCACGACGTAGTCGACGAGGTGCGCCGGTGCCTGCATGAGGCGCCAGTTGAGCCGCACGTGGCCGCGCGTGTTGCAGCTTCCCCAGCGCGACATCGCGCCGGACAGGAAGAGTCTCGGTCGATCGACGCCGAGCGCCTCGGCGAAATGTCTCACGCGTTCCGCGAAGTGGCGCTGCGCGTGGCGCCGGTACCAGGCGACCACGAGTTCCCGCACGTGGTCGGGCTGTTCCGGGGTGCGCAGGCGCACGAACAGGGACTGGTCGTCGCCGAGTTCCGCGATCGTCACGAGCGGATCGGAGACGACCCGCAGCGTGATCGGGCGGCCGAGATATTCGACGACATCGCCGGTCTGCCAGGACAGACGCCGCCTGGGTGGCCGGCCCGACCACTGATCGAGCTTGCGCAGAATCCAGCCGGCGCTGTCCTGGAGCGCGTGATCGATGCGGGCGGGCTGCGCATTCCAGGGGCAGTGCACGGTCAGGCCGTCCTCGTCGACGACGAACGCGATCCGGGTCCGGCGCATCGATCGCCGCAGCCGGAACGTGAGTTCGCGACCCCGCAGGCACGCGTGCCGCGGTTCCTCCACCGTCGTGACCGGAAACAGGTCATTGCTCAGGTTCGCGCCGACCCCAGCCTCGCCACCTCTGCCTCGATCCATTCTTCCACCCGTCGATTCAGTTCGTCCGCCTTCATGCCCGTCGGATCCAGCGCGGCGCCGATGCTCACGACGATCGTGCCCGGCCACTTGAGAAAGGCGCCCTTGCGCCAGAGCGTTCCGGCGTTGTGTGCGACCGGAACGACCGGCGTGCCCGTCTGGACGGCAAGCCACGCACCCCCGACGAAATATTGTCCACGTTCCCCGGGCGCGACGCGCGTACCTTCGGGGAACATCACGATCCAGAACCCCTGCTGCAGGCGGTCGCGTCCCTGCGCGAGCATCTGCTTGAGGGCGCGCGAGCCTGCCTTCCGGTCGATCGCGATCGGGCTCATCATCGCGAGCCCCCAGCCGAAGAACGGCACGCGCAGGAGTTCACGCTTGAGCACCCAGACCTGCGGCGGCAGCAGGACCTGCAACGCGAGCGTCTCCCACGCGGACTGGTGCTTCGACAGCACGATGCTCGGCCGGGCCGGCAGGTTCTCGTGCCCCTGCACGCGATAGCGCACCCCGCATATCCACCACGCGAGACGAACCACGAGGCGTGACCAGAGCGTGATCACGCGATAGCGCGTGAGCGGCTCGAACGGGAACGTGAGGATCGCGATGAGCGAGAACACCACCGTGAGGCAGGCCTGCAGGATCGCGAACACGAGCGAGCGGACGAAGACCCCGGGTGGTGTCATCCGACGATCGCGCGTGTCGCTTCCGCCAGATCCTCGTAGATCCGGGTTCCCGCGGGCAGGCTGCCCGCCGCCTGTGTCTTCCGGCCTTTGCCCGTGAGCACGAGGATGGGCTGGCAGCCTGCCTCGACGGAGGCCTGCAGGTCGCGCAGGGAATCCCCGACGCTCGGCATGCCCGCCAGATCCATGCCGTAGCGCTCGGCGATCTCGCGGAACATCCCCGGTTTCGGCTTCCGGCACTCGCAGTTCGCGTCCGCCGCGCACGGACAATAGAACACGGCGTCTATCCTGCCGCCCACCTGGCCCACGAGACGCATCATCTTCTCGTGAATGGCGTTGAGCGTCGCCATGTCGAAGAGCCGTCGCCCGAGCCCGGACTGGTTGGTGGCCACGACCACGAGGTAGCCGGCGTGGTTGAGTTGCGCGATGGCTTCCGCGCTGCCGTCGATGAGGCGGAACTCTTCCGGACTCTTGATGAACTGGTCGCTGTCGTGATTGATCACGCCGTCGCGGTCCAGGATGGCGATCTTCATGACGTTTCCTCGCGGTCGGGGCGGACGCGGTCGCTCAAACGGCCAGCCGCGAGATGTCCGCGACCTGGTTCATCAGCCGCTCGAGCAGGGCCAGAAGCGCCAGCCGGTTGGCGCGGATCAGCGGTTCGTCCGTCATGACCATGACCTCGTCGAAGAACGTGTCGACCGCGGCGCGCACGCCTGCCAGACGCTTGAGCGCCTCCGTGTAGTCCTCGTTGTGCACCAGCGAACCGACTTCGGGCTCGAGCGCCTGGACGACGGAGAACAGCGCCTTCTCCGCGGCCTCCGGCATCAGGGCCACGTCCGGATGCGACGGCGACCCCGTGTCCTCGGCTTTCCTCAGGATGTTCCGGATCCGCTTGTTCGCGGCCGCGAGGCTCGCGGCCTCGGGCAGTTCCTGGAATGCGCGGACGGCGTTCAGCCGGGGAATCACGAGGTCGATCCGGCTCGGGTTCTGCGACACGACGGCGTCGATCGTCGTCGTCTCGAATCCCCGTTCCCGCAGGTAGTGTCGCAGCCGCTCGAGCATGAAGCCGTGCAGGTCCAGCGCGACGCTCTGCGAAACCGATTCGTCCGGGAACGTTGCCCGCGCGCGACGCAGCAGGTCGACGAGGTCCAGCGGCAGCGGACCCTCCACGAGCATGCGGAGCACGCCGAGCGCGGCCCGCCGCAGTCCGAACGGGTCCTTGTCCCCCGTGGGTACCAGACCGATGCCGTAGATGCCGACGAGCGTGTCGAGCTTGTCGGCGAGGGCGACGGCGGACCCGACGTTGTCCTCGGGAAGGGTGTCGTTCGCGAACCGCGGGTGATAGTGCGCCTCGATCGCGCGGGCCACGGCTTCGGGTTCGCCGTCGTGCCGCGCGTAGTGCATGCCCATGATTCCCTGGAGTTCGGGGAACTCGCCGACCATGTCGGTCACGAGATCGGCCTTGGCGAGGCGCGCCGCGCGCTCGGCCAGTCCGGCGTCGGCCCCGAGCAGGCCGGCAATCTCCCCGGCCAGCTTCGCGATGCGATGGATGCGCTCGAGCTGACTGCCGAGCTTGTTGTGATAGACCACGGCGCCCAGGCGTTCGAGTCGTCCGGCGAGCGGCAGCCTGCGGTCCTGGTCGAAGAAGAACTTGGCGTCCGCGAGTCGCGCGCGCAGCACGCGCTCGTTGCCCTGAACGATGCTGGAAGGGTCGTCCGTGTGGAGGTTCGAGACGATCAGGAACCGCGGCAGCAGCTTGCCCGCAGCGTCCGTGAGCGGGAAGTACTTCTGGTGCTGCTTCATCGACAGGATGAGGCATTCCTGCGGCACCGCGAGGAAGGCCGGGTCGAACTCGCCGGAATAGACGACGGGCTGTTCGACGAGGGCGGTGACCTCGTCCAGCAGTGCCTCGTGTTCGGCGAGATGCGCCTGGAACGCCTCGGCTGCGCGCTGAAGTCCGGCCCTGATCGCCTCGCGGCGGGCGGCGAAGCTTGCGACGACGGCGCCCTCGCGTTCGAGCTGCTCCGCGTAGCCGTCCGCCGAACGGACCTCGATGCGGGCCTTGCCCATGAAACGGTGCCCGAGTGTCTCGCGTCCTGCGGAGAGGCCGAGAACACCGACCGGCAGGACTTCGTCGCCGTGCAGTGCCACGAGCCGATGCGCGGGTCGCACGAACTGCACGTCCTCGCCGTCCGGGCGCTGGTAGCGCATGACCTTCGGGATCGGCAGCTGCGCGACGGATTCCGCGAGCGCTTCCTGCAGCGCCTGCTGCAGCGCCATGCCGGGCGCGACGTAGCTGTAGAAGAGGCTTTCCTGCTTGCCGTCGTGGGCGCGTTCGAGCCGTTCCGGATCGAGGTCGGGCGCCCCCAGCGCGCCGAGCTTCTTGCGGAGTGCCTGCGACGGGCGTCCCTCGGCGTCGAATGCGACCGACACCGGCAGCACCTTGTCGCGCTTCGGCTGATCCGGTGCTCTGTCGAGCACACGGTCGATCCTGACCGCGAGCCTCCTCGGCGTCGCGAACATCTGTGCGCCGGCCTCGTCGCCGGTGACGCCGCGCTTGCGGAGCGCCTCCATGATCCGACTCGCGAACGCGTCACCGATCGCGGCGAGCGCTTTCGGAGGAAGTTCCTCGGTGACCAGTTCCACCAGAAGTGATTTTTCGGACATGGGCTTCCTCACGCGGCCTTGAGCATCGGGAAGCCCAGGCGTTCCCGCGATTCGTAATAGGCCTGGGCCACGAGCCGGGCCAGCGCGCGGATGCGCCCGATGTATCCGGCCCGCTCCGTCGTGGAGATGGCACCCCGCGCGTCGAGCAGGTTGAACGTGTGCGCACTCTTCAGAACCATCTCGTAACCCGGCAGCGGCAGACCGGCCTCGATCAGGCGACGGGCTTCCGACTCGAAGGAATTGAACTGCTGCAGCAGCCAGTTCACGTTCGAATGCTCGAAGTTGTACGTGGACTGCTCCACCTCGTTCTGGTGGTACACGTCCCGGTAGGTGACACCGGGCGTCCAGACCAGGTCGAACACGTTCTCGCGCCCCTGCAGATACATGCACAGGCGCTCGAGCCCGTACGTGATCTCGCCCAGCACCGGCTTGCAGTCCAGGCCGCCGACCTACTGGAAGTACGTGAACTGCGTGACCTCCATTCCGTTCAGCCAGACCTCCCAGCCGAGCCCCCACGCGCCGAGCGTGGGGTTCTCCCAGTCGTCCTCGACGAAGCGCACGTCGTTCTGCCGGAGATCCAGACCGATGGCCTCGAGCGAACCCAGGTACAGGTCGAGGATGTTCTCGGGTGACGGCTTCAGGACGACCTGGTACTGGTAGTAGTGCTGGAGACGGTTCGGGTTCTCGCCGTAGCGGCCGTCCTTCGGGCGCCGGGAAGGCTGCACGTATGCCGCACGCCAGGGTTCCGGCCCGAGCGCGCGCAGGAACGTGGCCGTGTGGGAGGTACCTGCCCCGACTTCCATGTCGTAGGGCTGGAGGAGGGCGCACCCCTGTTTTCCCCAGTAGGTCTGGAGGGTCAGGATGAGTTCCTGGAAGGTCAGCATGTAATCAGTTCGACGATGGCTCGTCGTCTCCGGATCCGGTGGAAGCGCGAATTGTAACGGCCCGTCGTCTCCGGATCCTGCTCGTCTCGCCGGGCTGGCGCGAACTTCGCACTCGTTCCGTGTGCGGGGCTGTCCGGATCAGGTCCGCGAGACGTAGCGCCGGGCCGGCGTGTTCCGGCCGTTGTTCCAGGCCACGATGGCCGCGAAGAGCTCGGCCGTGGCCAGGGCGTCGACTAGCGCGTCGTGGGCCTTGTAACGCGGCAGGCCGAAGCGTTCCCGGAGCCTGCTCAGACGCAGGGCACCTGCCGGCGGCGTCTCGCCACGGCGTTCGCACCAGCGGGCGCCGAGGACTTCCGTGTCGATCGTCGGACACCGGAACGGCACGCCGAACAGGCGCCGGCACGCGGCGTCCAGAAACGAGCACTCCATGGCGGCGTGGTGTGCGATCAGCACGCGGCCGCGCAGCGCGGCGAGGATGGCCTCGACGGCCTCGCGCAGCGCCATGCCGGCCGCCACGCGGTCGTGCGTGATCCCGTGAATCGCCACCGCAGAATCCGGAAGCGTCCGCTCCGTCAGGACCGTCGCGTGCCGCGTGGAGCGCAGGTCTATCCTCAGGCCCTGCATCGAAACGGCGCCGAAACTCACCACCGCGTGTTCGCCTGCGTCGAGGCCGGTCGTTTCGAAATCGAGGGCGCAGTAGTCGAGGGATGCCACCGGGGCCCCGAGATCCGGAAACGGGTCCGCGTAGAACCGGCCGAGCGCGGAGTCGCCCGCCGCGGAGGCCAGGGCGCGTCGCGTGTGATCCAGACGAAACAGCTGCCACGCGAGCACGTGGTCACCGTGATCGTCGGGATGGTGTGCCGGGCGCCCTTGGTGGGCCGCCGGTACCGGAATACGGATGCATCGGTCGTCGCCCGACTAGAAGACGCGGCCACCCGGATACTGACGCTCCAGGCTGGTCTGCATCGTGGCGATGACCCGAAAGGCGTCGCGGAGCTGGCGTCGTTCCAGTGCCGAGAGCGAATCCGGCGCGAGGAAGTTGTCGGGCGGCAGACCGTTTCGCAACTGGTCGGACTGATGGCGCAGGCGCAGCGTTCCCACGAACTCCCAGGCGTCCTCCAGGTCCCGGGCTCCTTCCGCACTGACGGGGCCCTGTCCCGCCGTGGCACGCAGCCTGTCGATCGTGTTGATCTCCGCCGCACCCGCCGACAGCGCGTAGTGCCGGGCGAGATCCACGACCGGCACGATGCCGCGGTGCTTCACGTCGAAGGTCCGGTCGTGCTCACCCCCCGCGATCAGGACGAAGTCCCGGAAGAAGCCGACCGGAGGACGGCGCGACAGGGCGTTGGCCGCCATGTGCGCGAGGAAGATCGTGTTCTCCCTGGTCATGCCGAGTGTCTCGCGCTGAAGCGCGTCGAGCAGATCGTGCCGGCCGTGGACCGCGCGCAGGTCGAAGAAGACGCTCGCGAGCATGAGCGCCTTCTGCTCCGGTCGCTGGATCCAGGTCCGGAAATACTCGCGCCAGCGCTGCACCGGCTGCCGCCACTCGGGGTTCTTCGCCATGACGTCGCCCGGACAGTAGACGAACCCGCAGCGGTGGAGACCGTCGTTGACGCGGCGCGCGAGTGCTTCGAAATAGGGGTCGTGCTCGGGGCGCGCCTCGTCGGACAGGATCAGCGCGTTGTCCTGGTCGGAGTGGGACGTCTGTTCGTGGCGTGCCTGCGAGCCGCCCGCGACCCAGACGAACTCGACCGGCGCCGGGCCGAGTTCGGCCTCGGCGAGTTGCAGCAGCCGGGTGGTGATCGCGTCCGTGATGGTGGAGATGGCTTCGCCGGTCTGGCGCGCGCTCGCGCCCGCAGTGGCCAGCCGGACCTGCAGGTCGGGAATCCGGGCGGACAGGTCCCGCAGGGCTTCCACGTCTGCGGCGCGATGGATCGCGCCCGTGAGGTAGACGGGATTGGACGCTTCACGGCGCATGAGGTCGGTTGCCGTCACGACGCCCATCACCTGCCCGTGTTCGGTGACCGGAAGGTGATGGATGTTCAGTCGTGTCATCGCCATGAGCGCACGGAATGCCGCGGAGCCGGACGACACACTGTGCACGTTCGCCGTCATGATGCGATCCACCGGGGCGTCGACGGGCACGCCCTCCGCGATGCAGCGGGTACGAAGGTCGCGGTCCGTGACGACGCCCAGAAGCGCATTGCCCCGCGTGATCAGCAGGGACGAGACGCGCTGTGCCGTCATGATGCGTGCGGCCTCGAGGATCGAAGTGTCCGGTCCGGCGCAGACCGGTGCCCGGTTGATCAGGGTGCCGACCTCGGTCGCCATCAGCGAGGCGCCCGAACCGGCCGACGAGGCGAGTGTCTCCAGCGCGTGACGCAGGCGCTGGGCGGGCGAGTCCGCGATGCCCGCGTCGAAGGCTGCGTATTCCGCCCTGAGCCTTGCGACACGGTCGCACGCGAGCATGTAGACGAGTGTGTCCTCCGAGCAGTGCCCCGAGGGCACGTCGGCAGCGCCATCGCCGCACGTCGCGCCGAAGATGTCGCCCTCGGCCAGCTTATCGAGGAGCTGCCCGTCGGCACCGCGGATCTCCACCGCGCCCTGCCGGATCACGTAGAGGTGAGTGTCCTGCTCGTCGGTTGGCGGGAATGCCGAACCGCGCCGGAGATACCGCACGGATAACTGGCGTGGCAGCGCGTCGAGGGCGGGCGGAGGAAGGCGGTCCCAGGGCGGGTGCGCCGCGAGAAAATCCCGTACTTCGAGCAGTTCGACGTCCATCGGCGGCAATTCTCCGGTTCCGGACCGGTCAGTTCGTCCCGGTCGAACGGGATCAGTCTATCTCCCGGAAATTCGTCTCGTTTGCGCCAAAGCAAAAAGCCCCGTCGCGCGGGGCTTTCTGCCGGAGGGTCCGGGTGTCAGTGTCCGGTCGCCACGCCCGCTCCGCGGGGAATCCTGATGTCTTCCACGAGGTGCTGGATGTGCTCGGGCGGTGGCTGGGTGACGGTGGAGACGATCCACGCCACGATGAAGTTGAGAACCATCCCGATCGCGCCGATGCCCTCGGGCGAGACCCCGAAGAGCCAGTTCTCCTTCACGTTCGCCGCCATCGGGGCGATGAACACGCCCTTGAAATAGATGATGTATCCCATCGTGAAGACGAGTCCCGTGAGCATGCCCGCGATGGCGCCCCACTTGTTCATGCGCTTGCTGAATATGCCCATGATGATCACCGGGAACAGCGAGGCTGCCGCGAGTCCGAACGCGAATGCCACGACCTGTGCGACGAACCCGGGTGGCTTGTAGCCGAGATAGCCGGCGATGAGCACGGCACCGGCCGCGGCGATGCGACCGGCCAGCAGCTCCGACTTCTCCGAGATGTCCTTCGCGAAGGTTCCCTTCAGCAGGTCGTGCGAGATCGCGGAGGAGATCACGAGCAGCAGACCGGCGGCCGTGGACAGCGCGGCTGCGATTGCGCCGGCCGCGACGAGCGCGATCACCCAGTCGGGCAGGTGCGCGATCTCGGGATTGGCCAGCACGAGGATGTCGCGATCCACGGTGAGTTCGTTGCCCTTCCAGCCCCACTCCTGTTCGGCCTTCTGCTCGAACGACGCGTTCTTGTCGTCGTAGTACTGGATGCGGCCGTCCCCGTTCTTGTCGTCGAACTTGATGAGGTGCGTCTGCTCCCAGCGCTTGAACCAGCCGGGCCGTTCGTCGTACTTCAGGTTGCCGTCCACCGAACCCACGGGACCCGTCTGGATCGTGCTGACGAGGTTGTACCGTGCGAGCGCACCGACCGCGGGTGCCGTCGTGTAGAGCAGCGCGATGAACACGAGCGCCCAGCCTGCCGAACTGCGTGCATCCCGCACGCGCGGTACCGTGAAGAAACGGACGATGACGTGCGGGAGTCCGGCGGTGCCCACCATGAGTGCGAGCGTGATGCAGAACATGTTGAACGTGTTCACCTTGGCCGAGGTGTACGCCGCGAAGCCGAGTTCCTGCACGATGCCATCGAGCTTGCCGAGCAGGTGCTGCGACGGGTCGTCGACCAGCGTCGCGCCGAGACCGAGCTGGGGGAACACGTGGCCGGTGAGCTGGATCGAAATGAACACCGCGGGGACGGTGTACGCGAAGATCAGCACCACGTACTGGGCGACCTGCGTGTACGTCACGCCCTTCATGCCGCCCATCACCGCGTACAGGAACACGATGCCCATGCCGACGAGCAGGCCGGTCGTGATGTCGACTTCGAGGAATCGCGAGAACACGATGCCGACACCGCGCATCTGACCCGCGACGTAGGTGAACGAAATGAAGATGAGGCAGACCACGGCGACGACGCGTGCGAGCTGCGAGTAGTAGCGGTCGCCGATGAACTCCGGCACCGTGAATTTGCCGAACTTGCGCAGATACGGGGCGAGCAGCAGCGCGAGCAGCACGTAGCCCCCGGTCCATCCCATCAGGTACTGGCCGCCCTGATAGCCCATGAACGCGATCAGGCCGGCCATCGAGATGAACGATGCGGCGGACATCCAGTCGGCAGCCGTGGCCATGCCGTTCACGATCGGGTGTATCCCCTTTCCGGCCACATAGAACTCACCCGTGCTGGACGCCTTGGCCCAGATGGCAATGGCGATGTAGAGCGCGAACGACGCACCCACGACCACGTAGGTCAGTGTCTTCAGATCCATGAATGTCTCCCGTCGGGTTCAGTCTTCGTGAACGTCGAATTCGCGGTCGAGCCTGTTCATGCGCGACACGTATACGAAGATCAGGACGAGGAAGACGTAGATGGCGCCCTGCTGTGCGAACCAGAATCCGAGACGGTACCCCCCGATCTGGATCGCGTTCAGCGGTTCCGCGAAGATGATGCCCAGCACGAACGAACACACGAACCAGACGACGAGACAACCTGCAAGAAGGCGCAGGTTCGCCTTCCAGTAGCCCTCAGGGTTCTTCATGGACCCAATCCTCCCGCTTTTCTTATGAAGATGTGTGATGGTGTCCGGACCGAGCTCCATATCGAAGATGCCTCCCTCACGGCCCGCCACTTTCTTGCGACTTGATTTTGATCATGCGCTCATCCCGCTGTCAATCGAGCATCGTCCGGGGCGGTGTGCGTCAGCCCCTGTGTGCGACGCAGCAAGTCGTTTTGCGGGCGTGTTCCGGTGCCCGGAAAGGATCGCGGGACGTGGGGGCTCGCGCACAGGCGCCGCGCGCGCAAAAAAAAGCCCCGCGCGTGACGCACGGGGCTTTCGATCCGCTCCCGGACGCGGGCGTGCCCGCGTCGGGATCGACGGCCAGGACAGTTACATGTCCATGCCGCCCATGCCGCCCATGCCTCCGGGAGGCATCGGCGCGTCTTCCTTCGGCAGTTCCGCGACCATCGCGTCGGTCGTGAGAATCAGCCCTGCGACGGATGCCGCGTTCTGCAGCGCACAGCGCGAGACCTTGGTCGGGTCCAGCACGCCCATCTCCACCATGTCTCCGTAGGTGTCGGTCGACGCGTTGTAGCCGAAGTTGCCCTTGCCTTCGAGCACCTTGTTGATCACCACGGAGGGCTCGGCGCCCGCGTTCGCGGCGATCGCACGCATCGGTTCCTCGAGCGCGCGAAGCACGATCTTGATGCCGGCGTCCTGATCGTGATGCTCGCCTTTCACCTTGGCGGAAGCACGGGCACGCAGCAGCGCGACACCACCGCCGGGAACGATGCCTTCTTCCACCGCAGCGCGGGTCGCGTGCAGGGCATCCTCGACGCGGGCCTTCTTCTCCTTCATCTCGACTTCCGTCGCGGCACCGACCTTGATGACGGCCACGCCACCGGCGAGCTTCGCGACACGCTCCTGCAGCTTTTCGCGGTCGTAGTCGCTCGTCGCCTCGTCGATCTGCGTGCGGATGGTCTTCACGCGACCTTCGATTCCGGCGGCATCGCCGGCGCCGTCGATGACGGTCGTTTCTTCCTTGCCGATCTCGATGCGCTTGGCCTGACCCAGATCGTTCAGCGTGGCCTTCTCGAGCGTGAGACCCACTTCCTCGGCGATGACCGTTCCGCCCGTCAGGATCGCGATGTCCTCGAGCATGGCCTTGCGACGGTCACCGAAGCCCGGTGCCTTGACGGCACAGGTCTTCAGGATGCCGCGGATGTTGTTCACGACGAGCGTCGCGAGCGCTTCGCCCTCGACTTCCTCGGCGATGATGAGCAGCGGACGGCCGGCCTTGGCGACCTGCTCGAGCACGGGCAGGAGATCACGGATGTTGGAGATCTTCTTGTCGTGCAGCAGGACGTAGGGGTTCTCGAGGATCGAGATCTGGCGTTCGGCGTTGTTGATGAAGTAGGGGGACAGGTAGCCGCGGTCGAACTGCATGCCCTCGACCACTTCGAGTTCGTTGTCGAGGCCGGAGCCGTCCTCGACGGTGATCACGCCTTCCTTGCCGACCTTCTCCATCGCTTCCGCGATGATCGAGCCGATGTCGGCGTCGGAGTTCGCGGAAATGGAACCGACCTGCGCGATTTCCTTGCTCGTCGTGCAGGGCCGGGAGATCTTCTGGAGTTCCTCGACGACGCTCGCCACGGCCTTGTCGATGCCGCGCTTGAGGTCCATCGGGTTCATGCCGGCGGCCACGTACTTCATGCCTTCCTGCACGATGGACTGGGCCAGCACGGTGGCGGTCGTCGTGCCGTCACCGGCGACGTCGGAGGTCTTGGAAGCGACTTCCTTGACCATCTGCGCGCCCATGTTCTCGAACTTGTCCTTGAGCTCGATCTCCTTCGCGACGGACACACCATCCTTCGTGATGGTGGGGGCACCGAACGAGCGCTCGAGCACGACGTTGCGGCCCTTCGGGCCGAGGGTCACCTTGACCGCGTCGGCCAGGACGTTGACACCCGCGACGATGCGATGACGCGCGGAATCGTGAAAGCGGACTTC
>WGLR01000028.1 GCA_016125475.1 Betaproteobacteria bacterium | reverse complement strand
CGCCGACTTGTATGCCTACAAGCCAACCGTAGATCGGTCCCGATCACAATACAAGGGTGGGCACGGCCCACGCGGAAAACGCAACGCTGTGTTCCCGACCGCCCCTCCGCGAGGGATGGGGCGTCACCCGGTGCGCCTTGTGCACCCTACGCACTGTCCCCTCCCTTCGCGGAGGTAGGGGTGTTCAGTGTGTCCCGTTAAGCCGCCTCGCCGTACACGGGCACCACGTACGGCCCCTCGGGTATCACCGCCACGGCGTCGTCGCCGGTCTCGCGGATGCTGTTCGCGACGGCGGTCTCCAGATCCTCCGCCATCGTCACGCCGGTCAGTGACCGGTCGCCCGCCGGCAGGCTGCCGGTGTACAGGGTGACCCTGCCGACCTTCATCGGCTTGGTCTGCATCTGCGTCTGCCACTCGTCGATGTCGGCGTAACGCTTGGCGCTGATCGCGTTCAGGAAGCCTTCGGGGCCGAGTGCGAGCAGGCGCTTCTGGGCTTCGACGAATTCTTCGGAGCCCATGCCTTCCGAGCACTCCGAGGCGATGATGAGGTTGCCGCCGGGTTCGAGAATGTCCATCGGCGCGACCATCCCCTTCACGGTCTGGTAGTAGGTCTTGTCGAGGGGATAGCCCGCGGCGCTCGTCACGACGGTGCGGAACCGGCGGGGAACGGTGACCTGGGCGTAGGTGCGGATGAACTCCACGGCCTGGAGGTGGCTCGCGACGACCTCGCCGTAGTTCACGAACGACAGGTGGCGATGTTCGTCGATCACGGTGTTCACCGCGAGCACGCGCCCGAGCATGCCGACGATCGCGAGCTGTTCGCGATGCAGCGGGTTGTCCTTCAGGATGCAGTTCTCGGCGTTCGGGTCCGCCATGAAACGGTGGCTGTGGAAGGTCGTGATGGTCTCGCGGTGCGCGATGCCCGGCGCGATGACCTTCCGGCCGCCGGAATAGCCGGCCATGAAGTGGGGTTCGACGAGACCGGTCACGATCTTCACGTCGGCATCCACGAAGCGGCGATCGATCTTCACGGCCGTGCCGTGCGGCGTGCGGCCGAGGTCGGCGTGGTCCTCGTCGTTGCGCGCATAGTGGTTCTCGACGCGCACGTTCGCCATCACCCAGGGGTCGCCGACGAGTTCCTCGAGTTCCGCGCCGAGGTTCGGGCGGTGCAGGCCCGTCGCGACGAGGACCGTGATGTCCTTGCTGTCGATGCCGCCCGCCATGAGCTCCCGGATCACGGGCTGGAGCAGGAGACCGTTCGGGACCGGGCGCGTGATGTCGCAGATCAGGATGCAGGCGGACCGCTTGCCGCGAGCTTCCTCGACGAGCGGAGCGGCCGAGTCACTGCGCGCGAGCGCGTCGCGCACGGCCTCGGGTGCATTCGCGAGGACCGGCATCGCGGGCTTGCGGATGATCGTCGGCTTCGCGCCGGCGGGAAGCCGCAGGGCGATCGTGCCGCGGCCGTAGTTCAGTTCGACTTCCATGCCTTCACCTGTCGTTTCCAGCGAACGTTTTCGCTCGCCGACTATAGCACCGGGCCGCTTCCGTCTCGACCGCACCGGAGCAGGGCATCGACTCCCCTGCATGCACCGAAACGACACGCCATCAGGGACGGAAGCCGGGGCCGATACGGCGTTCCCGCCGGGAAAACCTCGACGGTTCAATGCTCGGCGCGGATGGCATGCGACTTGCGCACGAACTTGTATACAAGAACGTTTTCGTCGTGTGCACCACCAGTTCCGACTGCCCAACGCAACGAGGAGAAGTCCCGTCATGAATTCCCGCAAGTCCCCCGTCACTCGTCGCAGCGTCCTCAAGGCGCTCGCTCTCACCGGGGCGGCCACGGCCGCCGGTCCCGCGTTCTGGCCGCGCGCCGAGGCTGCCGGCTCCCTCGTGGTCGGCGTGATCTACGTCGGTCCGAAGGACGACTACGGTTACAGCCAGGCGCAGGCCCAGGCCGCCGCCGCGATCAGGAAGATTCCGGGTCTCACGGTCGTCGAGCAGGAGAAGGTTGCGGAAACGACGGACGTCCAGAAGGTGATGGCGTCGATGATCGAGCAGGACGAGGCGACGCTGCTGTTCCCGACGTCGTTCGGCTACTTCGACCCGCACGTGCTGAAGATGGCGGAGAAATATCCCGAGATCCGGTTCGCGCACTGCGGCGGCCTCTGGCAGGCCGGCAAGCACCCGAAGAATGTCGGCAGCTACTTCGGCTACATCGACGAGTGCCAGTATCTGAACGGTGTCGTCGCCGCGCATGCGACGAAGACGAAGAAGCTCGGCTTCATCGCCGCGAAGCCGATCCCGCAGGTGCTGCGCAACATCAACGCCTTCACGCTCGGCGCGCAGAGCGTGAAGCCGGACATCACCACGCAGGTGATCTTCACGGGTGACTGGCTGCTCCCGGTGAAGGAGGCGGAGGCCGCGAACAGCCTCATCGACCAGGGCATCGACGTGATGACGATGCACGTGGACAGCCCGAAGGTGATCGTCGAGACCTGCGAGCGGCGACGCATCCATGTGTGCGGCTACCACGCCGACCAGTCCGCACTCGCACCGAAGGGATACCTGACGGGGGCCGAGTGGAACTGGATCACGCCCTACACGACGCACGTCAAGGCTGCGATGTCGGGCACGTCGATGCCGAACATCCTGCGCGGGGGGCTGAAGGAAGGTTACGTGAAGACCTCACCGTACGGCCCCGGTGCGTCCGCCGCCGCGCGCAAGCGGGCCGACGGCGTCAAGGCGAAGATGATGAAAGGCGAGTACGTGATCTTCAAGGGCCCGCTCAAGGACAATACGGGCAGGACCGTGATCCCGGCCGGCACGTCACACGTGCAGACCGACGTGGTGCTCGAGCAGATGGACTACCTCGTCGCCGGCGTCATCGGCAAGGTGTGATGCGAGCACGCCGAACGGGAGCGGAGAGCGCCATGCAACGACCGCGGTCCGTCTTCCTGCAAACCGGGCGGAGGCCGGCGTGATGTCGTCGGCCACCGCCACGCTCGGCGTGCCTGCGGCGGACACCCCGCCGTCGGGCGAGTCCCTGCGCGAGCGCTTCGGCGGGATCGTCGAGAGCATCGCGATCCCGCTCGGCGCGCTGCTCGTCGCGATGGGGCTCTTCGGGCTGTTCATGTTCGTGATCGGCAAGGACCCGCTGCAGGTCTATCGCCTCATCTACAAGGGCGGCTTCAGCAGTGCGTTCGCATGGCAGAACACTCTGCAGCGTGGCGCGCCACTGATCCTCACCGCGCTCTGCGTCGCGCTGCCGGCACAGGCCGGGCTCATCATCATCGGCGGCGAGGGTGCGCTCGTGCTCGGGGCGCTCGCCGCGGCGGTGACGGGGCACGCGCTCGATGGCAGTGCAACCCTCGTCGTGCAGATCGGAATGGCATTGGCGGGCATGGTCGCGGGCGGACTCTGGATCGCCCTCGCGGGCGGGTTGCGTCAGTACCGGGGCGTGAACGAGACGATCTCCAGTCTGCTGCTCACCTACATCGCGATCGCGGTGTTCAACCAGCTCGTCGAAGGACCGCTGCGCGATCCCGCGAGCCTCAACAAGCCATCGACGATGCCGATCGGCGACGCGAACATGATCGGTTCCATCCCGGGGCTGGACGTGCACTGGGGGCTCGTCTACGGCATCGTCTTCTGCGTGCTGAGCTACGGACTCGTGCGGTTCACGACACCCGGCTTCGCGGTGCGTGTGGTGGGTGGCAACGTGCGGGCGGCCCGACTCGTCGGGCTCCCCGTGGGCGCGCTCGTGCTCGGCGCCTGCTTTCTCGGGGGAGCGGCGGCCGGGCTGGCCGGCATGGTCGAAGTGGCGGCCGTGCACGGTACGGCCAACGCCTCCCTCATCGCAGGCTACGGGTACGCCGGCATCCTCGTCGCGTTCATCGCGCGACACAACGCGCTTGCGATCGTGCCGGTGGCGATCCTGCTCGGCGGCATCAACGCGAGCGGCGGCATGCTCCAGCGGCACCTGGATCTTCCCGACGCCACCGTGCTCGTGCTCCAGGGAATCGCGTTCATGACCATCCTCGCGTCCGAGACGCTTTACGGACGCTGGCAGGGACGAGGCCACTGATGAGCGGGGACCCGGGAGAGGGCGATCGTGGATAGCGGCCTCGGCTGGCTGGGCGTGCCGCTCGCGGTGGTCGGCGGTGCATTGCGCGTGAGCACGCCGTTCCTGTTCGTGAGCCTCGGCGAGTGTCTCACCGAGAAGAGCGGGCGGATCAACCTGGGGCTCGAGGGCGTGCTCGTGATGGGCGCGATGACGGGTTATGCCGTGTCGTACTACACCGGGAGCCCCTGGCTCGGTGTGCTCGGGGCCGGTTTCGCGGGTCTGCTGCTCGGCGTGCTTCACGCCCTCATCTGCAACCTGCCGCGCGTGAACGACATCGCGGTGGGCATCGGCCTGATGCTGTTCGGCACCGGTCTCGCGTTCTTCCTCGGCAAGCCTTTCGTGCAGCCGTCGGCACCACTGCTGCACGCGATCGAATTCGGGGCATGGTCGGATTCCACGCAGATCCGCTCCGCGCTGCGCGTGAACCCGCTGTTCATCGGCGGGATCCTGCTCGCCCTCTCCATGCACTGGGCGTTCCGCAACACGCGCTGGGGCATGGTCGTGCGGATGGTCGGTGACAGCGCCGACGCGGCACGAGCCATGGGCTACAGCGTGAACCGCGTGCGGCTCATGGCAACGGCGTGTGGAAGCTTCTTCGCGGGCGTCGGCGGGGCGTTCCTGTCGCTCTACTATCCGGGCAGCTGGAACGAGGGCCTGTCTAGCGGGCAGGGGCTGATGGCGGTGGCCCTCGTGATCTTCGCGCGGTGGCGGCCGATCGCGTGCTTCTGGGCGGCGCTGCTGTTCGGTGGCGCGGCGGCTCTCGGCCCTGCGCTCCAGTCTGTAGGTGTGACGGGCGGCTACTACCTGTTCAACGCGGCCCCGTACGTCCTGACGCTCGCAATCATGATCGCGACATGCTCGCCGCACCGGACGCTGGCGGGGGCGCCAGGGGAACTGAGCGTGACGAAGTGAGCGTAGTGCC
The DNA here is from genome assembly GCA_016125475.1 of Betaproteobacteria bacterium. Lineage (GTDB taxonomy): Bacteria > Pseudomonadota > Gammaproteobacteria > Burkholderiales. The sequence continues at coordinate 14,995 of WGLR01000028.1, read as the reverse complement.
CCCACCCTGACCCTCCCCCGCATGCGGGACAGGGGAACCAGACGCCTCCCCCTGCGACGCGGGGGGAGGTCGGGAGGGGGGAACGTGCATAACGCAACAGGAGACGAAACATGAACGGACTCGGTGGTCTCAACAAGTCACCGAACGGTGTGGTGCTCGGGCTCGTGCAGCTCCAGCTCCCGGTGGTGACGAATCGCGACCAGCTCGCCGCGCAGACACAGCGCATCTGCGACCTCGTCGGCAAGGCGCGCCGGAACATGGCGGGCCTCGACATGGTGATCTTCCCCGAATACGCGCTCCACGGCCTGTCGATGGACACGAACCCGGACATCATGTGCCGCATGGACGGCCCCGAGGTCGCCGCGTTCAGGCAGGCCTGTGTCGAGAACCGCGTCTGGGGCTGTTTCTCGATCATGGAATACAACCCGCGCGGCAATCCCTTCAACAGCGGGCTCATCATCGACGACCAGGGCCGGCTCCGGCTCTACTACCGCAAGCTGCATCCGTGGATCCCGGTGGAACCCTGGGAACCCGGAGACCTCGGCATCCCGGTGTGCGACGGGCCGCGCGGCTCGAAGATCGCACTCATCATCTGTCACGACGGGATGTTCCCCGAGATGGCACGCGAGGCGGCCTACAAGGGCGCGGAGATCATGATCCGCACCGCCGGCTACACCGCGCCGATCCGTCACGCGTGGAAGATCACGAACCAGGCGAACGCATTCTGCAACCTCATGGTGACGGCGAGCGTGTGCATGTGCGGATCGGACGGCACGTTCGACTCCATGGGCGAGGGCATGGTCTGCGATTTCGACGGCACCGTCATCGCGGAGGGCGGCGGGCGTCCCGACGAGATCGTCACGTGCGAGGTGCGTCCGGATCTCGTGCGCGAGGCGCGCGCGAACTGGGGTGTCGAGAACAACATCTACCAGTTCGGTCACCGCGGATACGTGGCGGTGAAGGGGGGCGCGCGCGACTGTCCCTACACGTACATGCACGACCTGGTCGCGGGGCGCTACTCGCTCCCGTGGGAGGCCGACGTCGTCCACACGGACGGCACGGCGTGCGGGTTCCCGGTTCCCGAGCGCGAGTACTCGCCGGAGCCCGAGGAGGTGCGCAAATATGGCTGAGGCCGGCGCGACCGTGAATCGATTCGTCGCGGCGGATCCGTACCCCTGGCCCTACGACGGCTCGCTGCATCCGTCGAACACTGCGCTCGTCGTGATCGACATGCAGACCGATTTCTGCGGCGAGGGTGGCTACGTGGACAAGATGGGCTACGACCTGTCCCTCACGCGAGCACCCGTCGAGCCGATCCGGCGCACGCTTGCCGCGATGCGCGAACTCGGCTTCCACGTCATCCACACGCGTGAGGGACATCGTCCGGACCTGTCGGACCTGCCCGAGAACAAGCGCTGGCGGTCCCGCCGCATCGGCGCGGGCATCGGCGACCCGGGTCCCTGCGGACGCATCCTCGTCCGGGGAGAGCCCGGCTGGGAGATCATCCCCGAGCTCGCGCCGTTGCCGGGCGAGATCGTGATCGACAAGCCGGGCAAGGGGTCGTTCTGCGCGACCGACCTCGAACTCATCCTGCGCACGCGCGGCATCACGAATCTCGTGCTGACGGGCATCACGACGGATGTCTGCGTGCATACCACCATGCGCGAGGCGAACGACCGCGGATTCGAGTGTCTGCTGCTTGAGGACGGCACCGGCGCGACCGATCATGGCAACCACCTCGCTGCGATCAAGATGGTCAAGATGCAGGGCGGCGTGTTCGGCGCCGTCGCGACGTCTTCGCAACTGCTCGAGGCGCTCGGGTGATGCGTCCCGTCGAGTCCGCCGTGGTTGCCGGCACCGCGCCCGGCGTGGAGATGCTGGGCATCACGAAGCGCTTCGGCAGCTTCACGGCGCTCGACGACGTGACGCTGCGCGTGGCACCCGGGTCGTTCCACGCACTGCTCGGCGAGAACGGCGCGGGCAAGAGCACGCTCGTGAAATGTCTCGTCGGGTACCACCCGCCCGAGGCCGGCCAGATCGTGGTGGAGGGGCGCGAGCGCGAGATCCGTTCGCCGCACGATGCACACGCGCTCGGCATCGGCATGGTCTACCAGCACTTCACGCTCGTGCCGAGCATGACCGTGGCCGAGAATCTCGTGATGGCGCGCGACGACGTGCCAGCGGTCGTGAACTGGCGTGCCGAACGTGCCCGTCTCGCCGGGTTCCTGCGCACCGTGCCGTTCCAGGTGCGGCTCGATGCGCCGGCGTCCACGCTCTCGGCGGGCGAGAAGCAGAAGGTCGAGATCCTGAAGCTTCTCTACCTGAAACGCCGCTTCATGATCCTCGACGAACCCACGTCGGTGCTCACGCCGCAGGAGGCCGACGAAGTGCTCGGCATGCTGCGTGACATGGCGCGCGCCGGACACATCACCGTGCTCATCATCACGCACAAGTTCCGCGAGGTCATGGCCTTCGCGGATCGCGTGTCCGTCCTTCGCCGGGGCCGGCTCGTGGGCGCGGGCGCGGTCGCGGACCTCTCGCCTGACGAGATGGCCGAGATGATGATCGGCACGCGTGCGGAGGCGCCTGCCATGCGAGAGACGAGCCGGCGCGAACCCGGGGAGGTGCGGCTCGCGATCCGCAGTCTTCGGGTCCACGACGACGCGGGGCTGCCCGCGGTGGAGGTCGAGTCGATCGAGATCCGGGGCGGAGAGATCTTCGGCATCGCGGGCGTGTCCGGCAACGGCCAGCGCGAACTCATCGAGGCGCTCGTGGGTCAGCGGGCCCGCGTTTCCGGGGAAGTCCGCGTGCACGGCGAGCCCTTCGGGGCGCGGCGGCGCGAGATGGCACGCCACCGCGTGTTCGCGCTGCCCGAAGAGCCGCTGCGCAATGCGTGCGTCCCGAGTCTTTCGGTCGCCGAGAACATGGCTCTGCGCGGGTTCGATCGCAGGCCCCTTGCGCGGGGCGGGGTCGTGCGCTGGCGGGCCGTGTTCGCGCAGGCGAGAGCGCGCGTGACGGAGTACCAGGTCAAGACGCGCAGTCCCAGGTCGCCGATCCGGACGCTGTCGGGCGGCAACGTGCAGCGGGCGGTGCTCGCAAGGGAACTGTCGGAGCCGGTGTCTGTGCTGATCGTCGCGAATCCGGTGTTCGGACTGGACTTCGCGGCGGTGGCGGCGATCCACGAACGGATCCTTGCAGCGCGCGACTCGGGTGCGGCGGTGCTGCTCGTGAGCGAGGACCTCGACGAACTGCTCGAACTGGCGGACCGGATCGCAGTGATGTTCGACGGGCGGATCGTGCACGAGACACCGAAGGCCGCGGCGGATCTCGGGGAGATCGGGCGGTGCATGGCGGGGCACGTCGGATGACGAGCGAAGCGCCTGCCCCCTCCCTGTCACTCCTCCTCGGTGCGGCGGAGGGGATGAAGAGGCGTCTCGCGTCGTGCACGCGGGTGATGAAGGCTCCTCCTTCCGCGGAGCGGGGGGCGGCGGGGAGGGGGCGCGGCTCCCCGGCGACTGAACCATGATCTCGCTCCCTGCCGCACGCCCCTGTCCGTTCGACTTCGATCCCGCGAAGACTGCGCTGATCGTGATCGACATGCAGCGGGACTTTCTCGAACCTGGCGGTTTCGGCGAGGTGCTCGGCAACGACGTGAGCCGTCTCGCGGTCATCGTCCCGACCGTCGCGCGACTGCTCGATGCGTGTCGTGGTGCGGGCATGACGATCATCCACACGCGCGAGGCGCATCGCCCCGACCTCGCTGACTGTCCCCCCGCGAAGCGTGCCCGCGGCGAGCCCCTTCTGCGCATCGGCGACGCCGGTCCCATGGGCCGTATCCTGGTGTCCGGCGAACCGGGCAACGCGATCGTGCCCGCGCTCGCTCCCCGGCCGGGAGAGATCGAGCTCGAGAAGCCCGGCAAGGGGGCGTTCTACGCGACCTCGCTCGCGGAAATCCTGCGTCACCGGCGCATCGAGAAACTGATCTTCGCGGGCGTGACCACCGAGGTCTGCGTGCAGACGAGCATGCGAGAGGCGAACGACCGCGGGTTCGACAGCCTGCTGGTCGAGGACGCCACCGAGAGCTATTTTCCGGAATTCAAGCGCGTGACGATCGAGATGATCCGGGCACAGGGGGGCATCGTGGGGTGGACGGCCTCGTGCGCCGACATCGAGTCCGCGCTCCGACCGGGAAGGAGAGAAGCATGAAGAATCCGGCGAATGACGACGTGTCCATCGCCGACGTGAAGGAATTCGTTCGCGTCGGGTGCGCGGTCCAGGGCATCGACCTCGACGAGGCCGCGGTCGGGCGGGTCGTGGAGGTCTTCGCACGCAACGCTCGTATCGCCGCGCTCGTGACCGACTGGCCGCTCCCGGACGAACAGGACCCTGCGGCCCTGCTGCGTCTGGACTGACGGAGACCCGGTGCATGGAGGGCGCCCTGGAGATCGCCCGTGCGGTGCGCAGTGGCGAACGGCGCGCCATCGATGTCGTCGACGCGACGCTCGCACACATCGAGCGTGCGGATCCACATCTGAACTGCTTCACGCACGTGGCGGCGGACCGGGCCCGACTCCATGCCGAGGCCCTCGACGCCTCGCGCCGCGCGGGGCGCGATCCCGGGCCGCTCGCGGGCGTGCCCTTCGCCGTGAAGAATCTCTTCGACGTGCAGGGCATTCCGACGGTCGCGGGTGCGCGCACACGCGAGAGCCAGCCGCCGGCCCGCGCCGACGCGGTCCTCGTCGGGCGCCTGAGCGCGGCCGGTGCGATTCTCGTGGGCGCGCTGAACATGGACGCCTACGCGTACGGCTTCACGACCGAGAACACTGCCTACGGCGCCACGCGCAATCCCCACGACCCGATGCGCATCGCGGGCGGCTCCTCGGGCGGGTCGGGTGCGGCCGTCGCGGCGGGGATGGTCCCCGTCAGCCTGGGGTCCGACACGAACGGATCGATCCGCGTACCGGCGTCGCTCTGCGGGGTCTTCGGTCTCAAGCCCACGTTCGGTCGTCTGCCGCGCACCGGGACGTATCCCTTCGTCGCGAACCTCGATCACCTCGGCCCGTTCGCGACGACCGCCGCCGATCTCGCCCGGGTCTACGACTGTCTCCAGGGACACGACGCGGGCGACCCGGGCTGTGTGCGCCGACCGGCCGAGCCGACGTCCGCTGCGCTCGAGGCGGACGTGGCGGGGCTGCGCGTCGCGCGACTGACCGGATACTTCGACGAATGGGCGTCCGACGTGGCGCGGACGGCCTCGTCGAGGGCGTCGGAGGCGCTCGGGGCGACCTGCGCGATCGAACTCCCGGAGGTCGCGCGGGCTCGCGCGGCTGCGTTCGTGATCACCGCGTCGGAGGGTGGGGCGCTGCGCCTGCCCGAACTGCGCGAGCGCTATGCGGACATGGAGCCGCACTCGCGGGACCGGCTCGTCGCGGGCGCACTCACCCCGGCGGCGTGGTATCTCCAGGCCCAGAAGGTCCGTGCATGGTTCCTCGCACGAGTGCGGGAGGTCTTCGACCGTTTCGACCTCCTCGTGGCGCCCGCGACGCCCGTGCCGGCGACGCCCATCGGTGAGGACTGGCTCGAGCTGAACGGCACGCGCCTCCCGCTGCGTCCGAACATGGGTATCCTCACCCAGCCGATCTCGTGCATCGGCCTGCCCGTCTGCGCCGTGCCGGTGACGGGCGTGAGTCGCCTGTCGACGGGCGTGCAGCTGATCGCGGCTCCCTGGCGCGAGGACCTCTGCCTGCGCGCTGCCGCATGGCTCGAGCGGCAGGGCGTGGCACGTTGCGAGGGACCGAAGGAGAACTGACGCATGCAGGTGAACATTCCGTGGGTCGTCGAGGAGATGACGCGCAACTTCGAGCGCTACGAGCACGCGCTCGTGACGAACGACATCGAGACCCTCGACGAACTGTTCTGGACCGACGCGCGAACGCTGCGCTACGGCGTGAACGAGATTCTCCACGGCCACGACGAGATCGCCGCGTTCCGGGCGGCACGGCCCGCGACGAGCCTCGCGCGCACGCTCGAGCGGACCGTGATCACCACGTTCGGCGAGGACTTCGCGACCGCGAACACGCTGTTCGTGCGCCCCCCGAGGGAGCGCATCGGGCGGCAGAGCCAGACGTGGGTGCGCATGCCGGAGGGCTGGCGCATCGTCGCGGCGCACGTGAGCTTCGTCGAGCCGCCACCATGACGGTCATCTTGGACACCCCGGCGCGTGGGGGCCGCAAACGCTCGCTCGCGGAATCCGTGTACGACCAGCTGAAGCGCGACATCTTCGAGTTCCGTCTGCTGCCGGGAGACCGGTTCACCGAAGGCGAGATCGCGCAACGGCTCGCCGTGAGTCGCACGCCCGTGCGCGAGGCACTGCAGCGGCTCGAGAAGGAAGGCTACCTCGAGGTGCGTTTTCGCAGCGGCTGGAGCCTGCGGCCGCTGGATTTCCGGCAGTTCGATCACCTGTACGACCTGCGCATCATCCTCGAGACCGCATCCGTGAGGCACCTTTGCGAGAGCGAGGACCGGCCATCGCTCGATGCGCTCAAGGGCGCGTGGCTCGTCACGCCGGAGGAGCGACTGGCCGCCGGTTCCGGCGTCGCCGATCTCGACGAGGCATTCCACGCGTCGATCGTCGCCGCGGCGGGCAATCCCGAGGTGGAGCGATGCCATCGTGACGTCACCGAACGCATCCGCATCCTGCGGCGGCTCGATTTCACCGAGCCGGCGAGGGTCGCGGCCACCTACCAGGAGCACGGCCAGATCCTGCGCGCGATCCTGCGGCGTCGTACGGAACAGGCGCTGCTGCTGCTGAAGGCACACGTCGAAGCGAGCAAGGCCGAAGTCCGCAAGATCAGCCTGCACCGGTTCTACCTCGCGCGCACGCGATGACGCCGTGCAGCCGCGGTCGCGGTCCGTCCGGCGGCGGTCGCACACCGAAAGCCTTTCCCCGGTGCCGGATTGTTGGTAGCTTCGAGGCGTCGTTCACCGAAAAGGCGTGAGTAACCGCATGATCACTCCCAAGGTGCTCGTGTTCGCAGGCAGCCTGCGGACCGCTTCGTTCAACAAGAAGCTCGCGCGAATCGCCGCCACCGCGGCCGCGGATGCCGGCGCGGAGGTCACCATGATCGACCTGCGCGACTACCCCCTTCCCCTCTACGACGGCGACATCGAGGCAGGCGAGGGCCTGCCCGTGAACGCGCTCAGGCTCAAGGAGTTCTTCATCGGCAGCCAGGGCGTGATCATCGCCTGTCCGGAGTACAACGCGGGCATCACGGCCGTGCTCAAGAACACGATCGACTGGATCTCCCGGCCCCACGGCGGGAGCACCGGGCGTGTCCCGTTCGAAGGGAAGGTCGTCGGTCTCTGCGGCGCGACCCCCGGCCTGATGGCCGCGATCCGGTCGATGGACATGACCCGCCACGTCCTCATGCAGCTCGGCTGTCTCGTGCTCGCGAACCGTATCGGCATCCCGCGCGCGGGCGACGCGTTCGACGAATCGGGCGCCCTGAAGGATCCGAAGCAGACCGCGGCCGTGAACGCGCTCGCGGCCGAGGTCGTCCGCGTCGCCGCACGCCTGGCGGGGTAGTCCGGCCGTCGAGGCGCGGCGCACCGGTTTGGTGCGCGTGTGTGAGGGCAGGCGAGGAGTTGGTGCGCGTCCGGGGAGCGGCGGCGCGACGGTGTGTCCAAGCATCTGACCCGGCGAGGTATTTGTCGGAAGGACCGACGTGGCATGTCGGTTGCACCAGTGATGTGCAAACGGGTGAGGAGGCCCGAGAGGTCACGATGTCCTACGACACACCATTCAACGAGATGTACCTCCCGGACGGGCAGGTCCGTCCGCACTACGCCGCACTCGCGGAGTGGATCGAGCACACGCCATCGGAACGCATCCACAACATGCGCGACGCCGCGAACATGCTGTTCCACCGCGTGGGCATCACGTTCGCGGTCTACGGCGAGGAGGCGGGCGCCGAGCGGCTGATCCCCTTCGACATGCTGCCCCACGTCATTCCGGGCGAGGAATGGCGCATGCTCGAGAAGGGGCTGCGACAGCGCGTGAAGGCGCTCAACGCGTTCCTGCACGACGTCTATCACGATCGCGAGATCCTGCGGGCAGGGCGGATTCCCGAGGAGCGCGTGCTCCAGAACAAGCTCTACCGGCCGGAACTCGTCGGCATCGACCTCCCCAATCACATCTATGCGCACATCGCGGGCGTCGACCTCGTGCGTGCGGGGGCGGGCGAGTACTACGTGCTCGAGGACAACCTGCGCACGCCGTCCGGCGTGTCGTACATGCTCGAGAACCGCAAGATGATGATGCGGCTCGTGCCCGAACTCTTCGCGCAGCAGTCCGTGGCCCCGGTCGAGCACTATCCCGACCTGCTGCTCGACACGTTGCGTTCGGTCGCGCCCGCGAACGTCGAGAGCCCGGTCGTGGCGCTGCTCACCCCCGGCCAGTTCAACAGCGCGTACTTCGAGCACGCGTTCCTTGCCCAGCAGATGGGCATCGAGCTCGTGGAGGGTGCGGACCTCTTCGTGGCGGACGACGTCGTGTACATGCGCACGACGCGCGGGCCCCAGCGGGTCGACGTGATCTACCGGCGCATCGACGACGACTTCCTCGACCCGCTCGCGTTCCGGCCGGATTCCGTGCTCGGGGTGCCGGGTCTCGTGAGCGCGTACCGGCGCGGGCGCGTGACGCTCTGCAACGCGATCGGCACCGGCATCGCCGACGACAAGTCGATGTATCCGTTCGTGCCGGACATGATCCGGTTCTATCTCGGCGAGGAACCGCTGCTCAACAACGTGCCGACCTACCAGCTCCGCAACCGCGAGGACCTCGAGTACACGCTCGCGCACCTGTCGGAACTCGTCGTGAAGGAAGTGCACGGGTCCGGCGGGTACGGCATGCTGATCGGCCCGGCGAGCACGGAGCGCGAGCGCGACGCCTACCGCCTCCGCATCCTGGACAATCCCGAGAGCTTCATCGCGCAGCCCACGCTGTCGCTGTCGACGTGCCCGATCTTCGTCGACCAGGGCATCGCCCCCCGCCACATCGATCTGCGCCCCTTCGTGCTTTCGGGCAAGGACATCGTGATGTGTCCGGGCGGGCTCACGCGCGTGGCGCTGCGGGAGGGCTCGCTCGTGGTGAATTCGTCCCAGGGTGGCGGCACGAAGGACACCTGGATACTCAACTGATGCGCTGTACGAACGGGCGGGTGCAGCATGCGCCCGCCACGGATGCCGGGTCCGCGGGAGGGGCCCTGCGATGATGCTCAGCCGGACCGCAAACCATCTCTACTGGATGGCGCGCTACGTCGAGCGCGCCGAGAACACTGCGCGCATACTCGACGTGGCGTACCGCATGTCGCTCGTGCCGAAGGAGAGCCGGCTGGCGGACCAGGAGTGGTTCGCGCCACTCAACATCACGGGCACGCTCTATCCGTTCAGCGGCCGCTACAGCCAGGTGAACGCGCAGGGAGTGCTGCGCTACATGGTGCTCGACCCCGACAATCCGTCGAGCATCTTCTCGTGCGCGCGGGCCGCGCGCGAGAATGCGCGCGCCGTGCGCGGCAGCATCACGTCCGAGATGTGGGAGGTCATCAACGGCACGTGGCTCGAGATGCAGCGCCTCACCGAGGAACGGCTGGCGTCCGAGCGCGTGCTGGAGTTCTTCGAGTGGGTGAAGGAACGCTCCCACCTGTTCCGTGGCGTGACGGTCGGCACGATGCTCCACGACGAGGCGTTCCACTTCAACCGGCTCGGCACGTTCCTCGAGCGCGCGGACAACACGGCGCGCATGCTCGACGTGAAGTACCACGTCCTGCTGCCGAGCGTGCAGGACGTCGGCGGTGCGGTGGACTACTATCAGTGGGCCGCGGTGCTCAGTTCCGTCTCCGCGTTCGAGGCGTACCGCAAGGTCTTCCGCGACGTGATCACGCCGCTGCGCGTGGCCGAGCTGCTCATCCTCCGGGACGACATGCCGCGCAGCCTCCACGCCTGCATGAACGAGGTCTACGACATCCTGCAGAAGCTGACGTCCGCGAGCCAGCACGAGGCCTCGCGGCTCGCCGGGGAGATGCACGCCGCCCTGCACTTCGGCAGAATCGATATCATCTTCGCCGATGGCCTGCACGAGTACCTCACGGACTTCCTCCGGCGTGTCCATCAGCTCGGAGGCGAGGTGAACCTCGCGTTCTTCTCCGCCCGGGCGCAGAAGCAGGCCGTCGCATGACGACCGCGCACCCGAAGAGGGGGCCGATCTCCAGAAAAATCAAGGCTTCAAGGACGGATCGTGACTTACTGTGTATCACTGTTACTGGACTCGGGGATGCTGTTCGCCTCGGACTCCCGCACCAATGCCGGGGTGGACCACATCGCGACCTTCAGCAAGATGAAGGTCTACGAGCGCAAGGACGACCGCGTGATGGTGCTCCTGAGCTCGGGCAATCTCGCGATCACGCAGGGGGTCACGAACCTTCTCGACCGGCACCAGCATGCGGAGCCGGGCAAGGAAACCATCTGGACAGCGGAGAGTCTCTACGATGTCGCGATGATCGTGGGCGACGCACTGCGGGAGATGCAGCGTCGCGACGGCCCTTACCTCCTGCAGGGCAACATCGACTTCTCGGCGAGTCTCATCCTCGGGGGCCAGATCAAGGGCGAGCAGCCGCGCCTGTTCAACATCTACTCGCAGGGCAACTTCATCGAGGCCACGCAGGACAACCTGTACTTCCAGGTGGGCGAGAGCAAGTACGGCAAGCCCGTGATCGACCGTGTCGTGACGAGCGCCACGCCCGTGGCCGAGGTGGCGAAGTCCGTGCTGATCTCGTTCGACTCCACGATCCGGTCGAACATTTCGGTCGGCCTGCCGATCGAGATGCTCTGGTATCCGAAGGATTCGTTGCGCGTGGGCGTGCACAAGCGCATCGTCGAGGGCGACCCGTACTTCACGATGCTCCGTCAGGGCTGGGGCGGTGGCCTGCGCCGCGTGTTCGGCGAACTGCCCAACCCCGACTGGCTGGCCTGACCCGCGCGTCGGCGGACCCGTTGCGCGGACTGTGCGCGACCGGGTCCGCGGAGCGCTGCACCGCCGTTTCGCATTCTCCGTCACCCCGTGTTCCGGGCACGGCCTTTTCCCGCATTCCCTGACCGAACCGAAATGGCCATCAAAGTCGCGCTCTATCACGAGACCCACTACCGCTACGACCGGCTGATCAACGTCGGCCCACAGGAAGTCCGCCTGAAGCCGGCCGTCCACTGCCGTACCCCGATCGAGGGCTACTCGCTGCGCGTGACGCCCGCGAACCACTTCGTGAACTGGCAGCAGGACCCCTACGGCAACTTCGTCGCGCGGCTCGTGTTCCCGGAGCGGACGCGCGAGATGAAGATCGTCGTGGATCTCGTCGCGGACATGACGGTCATCAACCCGTTCGACTTCTTTCTCGAGAAGTACGCGGAGAGCTTCCCGTTCGCGTATCCCGACGGCCTGCGTCGCGAGCTCGCGCCGTTCCTCGAAGCCGACGCGGCCACGCCTCTGCTGTCCGCCTGGCTCGAGGACTTCCGCGCCGGCGTGCTCACGCGCGAGATCGGCACCGTGGACATGCTGGTCGAACTCAACCGGCGCCTGCAGGAGGCCGTGCGCTACATCGTGCGCATGGAGCCCGGCGTGCAGACACCGGACGAGACGCTCGGGAAGGCGATGGGCTCCTGCCGGGACTCCGGCTGGCTGCTCGTGCAGCTGCTGCGCCACCTCGGACTCGCGGCCCGGTTCGTGTCCGGCTACCTGATCCAGCTCGTCGCGGACGTGCGGCCGCTGGACGGTCCCGCCGGTCCGGAAGCGGATTTCACGGACCTGCACGCGTGGGCCGAGGTCTACCTTCCCGGCGCGGGCTGGGTCGGGCTCGATCCGACGTCCGGACTCATGGCCGGGGAAGGGCACATCCCGCTCGCGGCGACCGCGCAGCCGTCCAGTGCGGCACCGGTCACGGGCCTCATCGACGCGTGCGAGACCGTGTTCGACGTGAAGATGGCGGTCACGCGCATCCACGAGGATCCGCGCGTCACGAAGCCGTTCACCGTGGAGCAGTGGGAGCGCGTCGACGCCCTCGGCCGCCGGGTCGACGAGCAGATCCGGGCCTGGGACGTGCGCCTTACGATGGGCGGCGAGCCCACTTTCGTGGCGGCCGACGACATGGACGGCGTCGAGTGGAATTTCACGGCGCTGGGCGAACGCAAGCGCGAACTCGCGGGCGATCTGCTGCTGCGCCTGCGGGACCGCTTCTCGCCCGGCTCGTTGCTCTACCACGGGCAGGGGAAGTGGTACCCGGGCGAGCCGCTGCCGCGCTGGGCGCTCGGCTTTCTCTGGCGCCGGGACGGCACGCCCCTCTGGAAGGAGCCAGGCCTGCTCGCGAGCGATCGTCCGGGCGCGGCCGGGCCCGCGCAGGCGTCGCTTTTCGTGCGGACGCTGACTGCACTGCTGGGCATCGATCCGGGCTACGTGATTCCCGCGTACGAGGACGTCTGGTCGACCGTGAAGGCGGAGGCGCAGCTGCCCGTCAACGTCGATCCGCTCGAACGCGACCTCGCGTCGGACGCGAAACGCTCGTCGCTCGCACGCCTGCTAGGCGGCACGCTCGGGGACGTGCGCGGTTACGTCCTGCCGTTGGCCCGGAAGGAAGTAGCGGAGGCGCGTGGGGGGACGCAGCGGCGCTGGCGGAGTTCGCACTGGCCCCTGCGGCGGGAACACCTCTACCTCACGGGCGGCGATTCGCCGATCGGCTACCGGCTGCCGCTCGCCTCCCTGCCGTGGAAGGCGCCCGAGGACGAGGAACCGCTCGTTCACCCGGACCCGTTCGCGGAGCGCCTGCCCCTGCCGGAAGGCGTCGCGATGGCGCACGACGAGGCCCAGCCGCTCGACGACGGGTCCCGGGACGTGATCAAGACGGCGCTCTGCGTCGACCCGCGTGACGGTTTCCTGAACGTGTTCCTGCCGCCGGTCGAGACGGTCGAGGACTTCGTGGCACTCGTCGCGTGCATCGAGGACGCCGCGGCGCGCACCAGGCTGCCGCTCCGCATCGAGGGTTACCTCCCGCCGCCGGACCCGCGGATCGACCGGCTCTTCGTGACGCCCGATCCCGGCGTCATCGAGGTGAACGTGCATCCGGCGCGCGACTGGCCGATGCTCGTCGAGAACACGCGCGCGCTCTACGAGGAGGCCAGGCTCGTGCGGCTGTCGACGGAGAAGTTCATGCTCGACGGCCGGCACACCGGGACCGGCGGCGGCAACCACGTCACGATCGGCGGACCGACTCCGGTCGACAGCCCGCTGCTGCGCCGACCGGACGTGCTGCGCAGCCTCGTCACGTACTGGCAGAACCATCCCGCCCTGTCGTATCTGTTCTCGGGCATGTTCATCGGCCCGACGAGCCAGGCGCCGCGCGTCGACGAGGCGCGGGACGACAGTCTCTACGAACTCGAGATCGCCTTCGGCGAGATGACACGCCTCGCGCAGGCGGGCGAGACCGTGCCGGAGCCGTGGCTCGTCGACAGGCTCCTGCGCAACATCCTGATCGACGTGACGGGCAACACCCACCGCGCGGAATTCTGCATCGACAAGCTCTATTCGCCGGACGGGGCCACCGGCCGTCTCGGCCTGCTCGAGTTCCGCGCGTTCGAGATGCCGCCGCACTGGCAGATGAGCGCACTGCAGATGCTGCTGCTGCGGGCCCTCGTCGCGCGGTTCTGGAAGACACCGCTCGAGGCACGCCTCGTCGACTGGGGCACGAGCCTGCACGACCGCTTCATGCTGCCGCACTACGTGGCGCGCGACATGGACGACGTGCTCGACGACCTGAACCAGGCCGGCTACGCGTTCGAACCCGAGTGGTTCGCGCCGTTCTTCGAGTTCCGCTTCCCGCGATACGGCACCGTGAACTACCAGGGGGTCGAGCTGGAACTGCGCCAGGCACTCGAACCGTGGCACGTGCTGGGCGAGGAATCGCAGACCGGCGGCGCGACGCGGTACGTCGATTCCTCCGTCGAACGACTGCAGGTGCTCGTGCGGCACATGCACGGAAACCGGTTCGCGGTGCTCTGCAACGGCCGCCAGGTGCCGCTCACACCCACGGGTACGCGTGGCGAGTTCGTCGCGGGCGTGCGGTACAAGGCTTGGCAGCCGCCGTCCGCGCTGCACCCGACGATCAGCGTGCACACGCCGCTCGTGTTCGACCTCTACGACACGTGGAGCGGACGTGCGCTGGGCGGCTGCACGTACCACGTGATGCATCCCGGCGGACGCAACTACGAACGCTTCCCGGTGAACGCGAACGAGGCAGAGGCGAGGCGAGTCGCACGTTTCCAGGCCATGGGACACACACCCGGCCCGATGCCGTTCCGGCCGGAGAGCCCGAACGGAAGCTTCCCCCTTACGCTGGACCTGCGGCGCCGCCCGGATTTCGGCGTGGCGACGAGCGTGCGCGGGCAGCAGACGCAGCAGACGCAGCAGTAGGGAGGGGGCGACCTCGGCCCGCAGGGTGGGCACGGCCCACGCGGACGAGGCAACGCGTTGTTCCCCACAAGACCTTGCGCGAGGGATGGGGCGTTGCCCGGTGCGCCTTGCGCACCCGCACTATTCACCTTCCCCCGTTTTGAGAGGGAATGACCTCGGCCCGCAGGGTGGGCACGGCCCACGCGGACGAGGCAACCCGTTGTTCACGTCCAGACCCACCGCGAGGGACGGCGCGTCGTCCGGTGCGCCTTGCGCACCCTACGCACTATTCACCTTCCCCCGCATTGAAAGGGAATGACCTCGGCCCGCAGGGTGGGCATGGCCCACGCGGACGAGGCAACGCGTTGTGTTCCCCACCAGACCCACCGCAAGGGACGGCGCGTTGCCCGGTGCGCCTTGCGCACCCTTGTATTGTGATCGGGACCGATCTACGGTTGGCTTGTAGGCATACAAGTCGGCGATCCGGATGCCGTGCCCACCCTTGGG
>WGLR01000023.1 GCA_016125475.1 Betaproteobacteria bacterium | reverse complement strand
TCTGCGTAATCCGGTCGAACGTGACCGGCGAATCCGGTTGAACGTGACCGTTGTGTCCGGTGAACGTGACCGCTTCGTCCGGTTGAACGTGACCGATTTCGGTTGATTTCCGGATTGAGCGGTCACGGTTCCGGATCCGGCGGTCACGATGTCGGATCGGCGGGTCACGATCCCGGACTCAGACGCCCGGGGTGTCGCCTCGGCACTGCGTAGTCATCAACCCAGGGCACGTATCCTCCGGCGATTTT
The DNA here is from genome assembly GCA_016125475.1 of Betaproteobacteria bacterium. Taxonomy (GTDB): domain Bacteria; phylum Pseudomonadota; class Gammaproteobacteria; order Burkholderiales. The sequence goes on along the minus strand of WGLR01000023.1, from coordinate 211,047 downwards.
GCTCGGAGGATCGATGCCCGCAAAGCGGATGAATCTACGCATGATCAAGGATGTTCTGAGACTGAAGTACGAGGCAGGCCTGTCGCACCAGCAGATCGCACGGGCGCTTCGCATCTCCAAGGGAGTAGTGGCGAAGTACGTCGCGGCAGCCGAGGCCGCCGGCCTGACCGACTGGGCGCTGTTGCGGGAAATGGGCGAGGCGGTGCTGGAGGGCCGCCTGCTGGTACGCAGGGCGTCGTCGCACGCGGTGGCGATGCCGGATTTCGGGCGGGTTCACCAGGAGCTCGGCCGCAAGGGCGTGACGCTCGCACTGCTGTGGGAGGAGTACGCGGCGGCGCACCCCGGGCAGCGCACCTGGGGTCGCACGCAGTTCTACGAACACTACCGCCGGTTCGCCGGCACGCTCAAGCGCTCCATGCGCCAGGTGCACCGCGCCGGCGAGAAGCTGTTCGTCGATTACGCCGGCCCGACCGTCGCACTGCGCGACGGCACACGCGCGAGCGTGTTCGTGGCCGCGATGGGCGCCTCGAGCTACACCTTCGCCTGCGCCACGCCGGGCCAGAAGCTCGAGGACTGGATCACTGGGCTCGTTCGAGCCCTGCACTTCCTGGGCGGGGTGCCGCCACTGATCGTCCCCGACAACGCCCGGGCGTTGATCGCCGAGCCCGACCGCTATGAACCGCGTGCCGGGGCCACGGTGCTGGACTTCGCTCGTCACTACGCCACTTCGATCCTGCCGGCGCGCCCGCGCGCCCCGCAGGACAAGGCCAAGGTCGAATCGGCCGTGCAGGTGGTCGAGCGCTGGATCCTCGCGCGACTGCGCCACCGCCGCTTCGACAGCGTGTTCGATCTCGACTCGGCCATCGCGCAGTTGCTGCCTGAGCTCAACGAGCGCCCCTTCCAGCGCCTGCCCGGCAGCCGAGCGAGTACCTTCGCCGAAATCGACCGGCCAGCGCTGCAGCCGCTGCCGAGGAGCCGCTACGAGATCGCGCGCTTCAAGCGCGCCCGCGTGCACATCGACTACCACGTCCAGGTCGAAGGCCACTTCTACAGCGTGCCCCACGCCCTGGTGGGTCAGGAGATCGAGGTGCGCATCACCGTCACAGCCATCGAGTGCCTGCACCGGGGTCGACGGGTGGCCGCCCATGCGCGCAGCACCCGGCAGGGGGCCTACACCACCGTCGCGGAGCACCTGCCGGCGGCGCATCGCGCCCATCTCGAATGGACACCCACGCGCCTGATCGAGTGGGGCCGGCGTATCGGGGTGGCCTGCGCCGAGGTGGTCGAACGCATGCTCGCCCAGCACAAGCATCCCGAGCACGGCTACCGTCGCTGCCTGGGACTGCTCAGCCTCGCCCGCAAGTACGGCCCCCAGCGCCTGGAGGCCGCCTGCGCCCTGGCCCTGCAACTGGGCAGCTGCCGCTACCGCAGCGTGCGCGACATCCTCGCCAATCACCGCGACCGCAGCCCTGGGAGCGACGAGGGCGAGTGGACCAGCCCCTCGCACGAGAACGTGCGTGGCCCGGGCTACTACCAGTGAACGAGGAGACGGCCATGATGAATCACGCCACCCTCACCCAGCTACGGTCCCTGAAGCTGTTCGGCTTTGCCGCCGCACTGGAAGAGCAGGCCGCACAGCCCAAGGTCCAGTCGCTGAGCTTCGAGGAACGCCTGGCCCTGCTGGTCGATCGCGAGAGCTACCTGCGCGACGAGCGCAAACGCACCCGCCTGCTGCAGCGGGCGAAGCTCAAGTACGCCCAGGCCGCCATCGAGGATCTGGACGCGCGTCCGGGTCGCGGCATCGATCGCAGCCAGCTCCTCGCGCTCGCCCTGAGCGACTGGGTCGCCCGCGGCGACACGCTCCTGCTCACCGGCCCCACCGGTGTGGGCAAGACGTGGCTCGCGTGCGCCCTGGCCCAGCACGCCTGCCGGCGCGGACACTCCGCGCTGTATCTCAGGGTGCCGCGCCTGGCCGACGAGTTGAAGCTCCTGCACGGCAGCGGCGGCTTCGGACGCTGGCTGATCTCGCTGGCCAAGACCGAGGTCCTGGTGCTCGACGACTGGGGCGTGTGCGCGCTCGATGCCGGCATGCGCGCCGATCTGCTGGAGATCATCGACGACCGGGCGGCCAGCAAAGCCACCATCATCACCACCCAACTGCCGGTCGATCACTGGCACGGCTGGATCGGCGACGCCACCATCGCCGACGCCATCCTCGACCGCGTCATGCAACGCGTGCAGCGCATCAACCTCGGCGGCGAATCCATGCGCCGGCCTCCGCGCAAGAAGACCAGCACCGAAGCCGATTGACCCCTTCCACACATTCCCCCCGCACACCTGAACGTGACCGGGTCCTCTACAATCCCAACCCGCGCAGTGCCCTCACGGCACCCCGGTCACGTTCCCCGGATTGATCGGTCACGTTCGCCGGAATACGCAATCATCCTCGCCAGATCCGCGAAGCGCTTCACGACGTCGCCATTGTTCGGCGTGCCGAGCTCCGGCCAGCCGTAGTCGCCCAGCCCGACCGCCACGTGGCCGCCCATCTCGATGGCCGCGGCGGCCTGTGACGTGAGGTTGCCGATCTTGTTGCTGACGGTCCACTCGATCGGCCCCTGGGGCAGGAACGGCAGGTGTGCCATGAGGCCCTGCACCGTGCCGGGGTGTCCGCCGAGGATGCCGTGGTCGGTGAGTTCGAACATGAGGTAGGGGACATCCTGCACCAGACCCATCTCGCGCAGCGCGACGAACGCGCGCGTGAACGCGACGGTCCAGCTCACGAACTGGGGGCGCACGCCGAGTTCCGGCAGTCGCTTCGCGAAAGCCTCCAGCACTTCCGTCGGGTTCCGGTAGGTCTGCCGCCCGGAGAGGTAACGCTTCTGCCCGCTGTCGAAACGGTCGATGTTGGTGCTGCCGGTGTCGATGGGCGCGAAGTCCGGACGGGTGTCGGGCGACTGCGCGAGCACCTCGACGTGCCGCAGCCGGCTCATGTCGCCTTCGTTGGTGATCTGGCCCAGCGTCGGGTGCACGAGGCAGTCGCCGTTCGCGCGGATCGCACGGATCGCCTGCGCGAAGGTTTCCGCGTCGTGGGCCGGTGCGCCGTCGGGCGTCCTCGCGTGGAAGTGGATGACGCTCGCCCCCGCCTCGCGCGCCTTGGCGGCCTCGCGGCCGATCTCTTCCGGCGTGAAGGGAATGTTCGGGTTCGCGGAACGGGGCATGTACTCGTTGATGCGTGCCTCGATGATCAGCTTCCTGCGTGTGGTCGGTCGGCTCATGTGCGGGACGAAACGGCTGTGGCGTAAGGGGAAAGGGTGGATTCGCCGGGATATGGTAGCTGGAGCGGGGGCAAGTCGGCTGCCGCGGTCGTCGAGACCGGCACGCGGCGGATGAGATGCGCCCCGCGCCGCGTCTCGTCCCCGTGAGCAAGCGTCGGATTTTGCTTGCTTTACATTGCCCCATCGAGCCGCCAGAATCGGTCACGTGAGGAAGCGGCCCACGGCCGGCTTCCAGTGCAGACCCGGGATCATGAAGTTCACTGCTACTGCCCTTTCGTTTCTGACGCTCTCGCTCTCCGGCGTTCCGGTGTGCGTCCTCGCGGAGGATCACGACTGTCTCATCGAGGCGCGCGACACCGTCGAGATCCGCAGCCCGGTCGAGGCGCTGATCGAGAGTGTCCTCGTCAAACGCGGGGACATGGTCAAGCGCGGCCAGCTCGTCGTCCAGCTCGAATCCGGCGCGGAACGTGCCGCGGTGGATCTCGCGCGATCGAAGGCCACGATGGAAGGCCCGATGCGTGCGGCGGAGTCCCGGCTCGATTTCGCGCGAAAGAAGGAGCAGCGTACCGAACAGCTGTTCCGGCAGAACTTCGTGTCCGCGGGTGCCCTGGACGAAGCGCGCACGCAGCGTGAACTCGCGGAATCCGAACTGCGCGAGGCCCGCGAGAACCGCAAGCTCGCGGAACTCGAACTCCAGCGCTCCGAGGAGATCCTGAAGCTCCGCGAGATCCGCAGCCCCTTCGATGGCGTGGTGGTGGAGCGCTACCAGTCCGCGGGTGAGTTCGCGACCACGAACGTGAAGGACCCCATCCTGAAGCTCGCGGCCGTGAACCCGCTGCACGTGGAAGTCGTGCTGCCCGCGACGATGTACGGCACCATCCGCAAGGGACGCACCGCGTGGGTCCACCCCGAGGCACCCGACCGGCGGTTCAAGGCAGTCGTGACCACCGTCGACTCCGTGATCGACGCGGCGAGCGGCACCTTCGGCGTGCGGCTCGAACTGCCCAATCCCGGCCTCCGCATCCCGGCAGGTGCGAAGTGCAAGCTGACGTTCATCGGCGGTGGTTGATCGGGCTGTTCGCGGCCGGATTCCTGTCGGCGTTCGGGCCCGGCGCCACGCCTGCGTGTGCCCGACAGGCCCAGGCGCGCCTCACGACGACCGTTCCCGCCGGGCAGCACAAGACGGTACGGCTGCGCAACGTGCCCGCCGACACCCGGATCGCCATCGCGATCCAAGCCTCCGCCCGGATAGTGGTGTCCGTTCTCGGTGCCGCCGATGCCGCGCGCTACCCTGCCGTCCGCGAACCCGTGTTCTCCGCGCCCGTCCAGCGCGCGATGTCCTTTGCCGTCACCGTTCCGTCGGCCGGCACGTACTACGTCGTGTTCGACAATGCGCGGGGCGACGAGCCGAGCAAGGTCCAGTTCCTGATGCAGGCTTCCCGACAGGGGAGCGCGCCCGTGCCCCGCGCCCCGCGCGAGCCGGGCGACGGCGCGCTGTCGCCCCTTCGGCGCAGGCCCGAAATGCACGACATGTGACACACGGCACCAAGTCTCCGCTGCGGCACACCCTGCCCCGCTCACGCTTCATCCCGAGTCGGCCCTGTCCCTGCGACCTGCAGAGAACCTGGCACCAGTCCTGCAGGGACGATTCGTGAACCCTACGGACGCTTGTCGATGAACCTGTCCTTTCTCCAGACCGTTCCGGCCGACGGACTCGCGCTGTTCCTCGATTTCGACGGTACGCTCGCCCCGATCGCCGCAAACCCCGACGCGGTCGAGGTGCACGACAGCATCGTGCCGGCGCTCGAGCGGCTCGAGACCTGCCTCGACGGCGCGATCGCGATCATCAGCGGCCGCCCGATCGCGGAGATCGACGCCTTCCTCGCGCCACTCAGGCTCACCGCGGCCGGCGTGCACGGCGCGGAAATCCGCGATGCCCATGGCGAGGTGCGCTCTCGCCGCGAACCGCTGCCGCGCGCGCTTTGCGAGGCCGTCGGGGAACTCGCGGCCGCCCATCCCGGACTACTCGTGGAGAACAAGGGCAGCGCGCTCGCCCTGCACTATCGCTCGGCACCCGAACTGCACGACCTCTGCGAGCGCACGGTTCGCATGGCCGTGAGCAACCGTCCCGCGTGGCAGGTGCTGAGCGGCAAGTGCGTGGTCGAGGTGAAGCCGGCCGGCGTGTCGAAGGGCAAGGCGGTCGAACTCCTGATCGCACACGCCGTGTTCGACGGCCGCACGCCCGTCTTTTTCGGCGACGACGTGACGGACGAGGACGGCTTCGCGGCAGTCCAGGCCCTGGGCGGCCTCGGCGTGAAGGTGGGCACGGGCGAGACCTGCGCGCACGCACGCCTCGAGGGCACGGCTGCCGTCGCGCGGCTGCTCGACGAACTCGCGGACCGTCTGGTGCCGCACGCAAGGAACGCACAACAATGAAGACATCTCCCTCGCTCGACCTCGGAATCATCGGCAACTGCACGGTCAGCGCGCTCGTCGACAAGTGCGCGAGCGTCGTGTGGACCTGCATGCCCCGCTTCGACGGGGACCCCGTGTTCCACGCGCTGGTCGACTCCTCCGACCGCGCGGGCCCGGACGGCATGTTCGCGATCGAACTCGAAGGACAGACCCGCAGCGAGCAGGAGTACCTGCCGGGCACGGCGGTTCTCAGGACGCGCATCTACAACGCGTCCGGCGAGGCGATCGAGGTGACGGACTTCGCGCCCCGGTTCGAGAACCGCGGGCGCATCTTCCGGCCGATGCAGTTCGTCCGGCGCGTGCGTCCGGTGCACGGCCACCCGCGCATCCGCGTCTCGGTGCGGCCCCGCGGCAACTGGGGCTGCGTGGAACCCACCATCACGCGGGGCAGCAATCACGTTCGCTACGTGTTGCCGGAGCTCACGCTGCGGCTCACGACCGACGCGCCGATCACCTATGTCCTGGACGAGACACCCTTCTCGCTGCACGGTTCGCTCAACTTCATCCTCGGGCCCGACGAAACGCTCGATCGCGGCATCCACGAACTCGCCCACGACTGGCAGGAGAACACCGAGTACTACTGGCGCACCTGGACCCGGCGCCTCGCGCTGCCCTACGAATGGCAGGAGGCCGTGATCCGCGCCGCGATCACGCTGAAGCTCTGCGTCTACGAGGACACCGGGGCGATCGTGGCGGCCATGACCACGAGCATTCCCGAGGCACCCGGGAGCCAGCGCAACTGGGACTACCGGTACTGCTGGCTGCGCGACGCCTTCTTCGTCGTGCGCGCACTGAACAGCCTGTCGGAAGTCGGGACGATGGAGGACTACCTGCGCTGGCTCCACAACATCGTCCGGACGTCGTCCGACGGACAGGTGCAGCCCCTCTACGGCATCGGCCTCGAGGCCACGCTGAACGAGCACACGGTCGATCACCTGCAGGGCTATCGCGGCATGGGGCCGGTACGCAGGGGGAACCAGGCCTACGAGCACTCGCAGCACGACGTCTACGGCAACATCGTGCTCGGCGCCGCGCAGGCCTTTCACGACATGCGTCTGTTCCGCCAGGCAAACGGCTCCGACTTCGCACTGTTCGAGGCAGTCGGCGAGCAGGCGTGGAAGCTCCACGACCAGCCCGATGCCGGCATGTGGGAGCTACGCACGCGCACGAGCGTGCACACGACGTCCGCACTGATGTGCTGGGCCGCGTGCGACCGGCTCGCGAAGATCGCCGTCACGCTGAACATGCCCACGTCGCACTCCCGCTGGCGCGAACGCGCGGACAAGATCCGGGACCGCATCCTGAAGGATGCCTGGAGCGAGAAGCGGCACGCGTTCGCGGACAGCTTCGGCGGGCACGATCTCGACGCGGGCGTTCTCCTCATGGCTGAGGTCGGGTTCATCGACGCCAACGACAAGCGTTTCGTGTCCACGGTCGACGCGCTCGAGAAGGCCCTGTGTGACGGCCCGTTCATGCGTCGCTACGAGGCACCGGACGACTTCGGGCGTCCGGAAACGGATTTCAACATCTGCACGTTCTGGCGCATCGACGCCCTCTCGCGCATCGGTCGCCGCGATCAGGCGCGCGAGATATTCGAAGCCATGCTGTCGATCCGCAACCACGTCGGCCTGCTGTCCGAGGACACGCATCCGGACACGCGCGAGCTCTGGGGCAACTTTCCCCAAACGTATTCGATGGTGGGTATCATCAATGGTGCGGTGCGCCTGTCCGCACCGTGGGACTCCGTGATCTGACCCACGACCGGATCCGGAGCAGCGGGCAGCGTTCGCGGCTTGCGCAGTCGTGCGTGAACAGGAGCGAATGAGTTGTGACGAATGGTCTGAAAGGACGTCTGGTAGTCGTCTCGAATCGCGTAGGCGACCCGAGACAGGGCTCCGCGGGCGGCCTGGCGGTCGCGGTCGGCGAGGCGTTGTCGAGTTCCGGCGGTCTGTGGTTCGGCTGGAGCGGCAAGATCATCGAGGGCGGCGCGAAGAGCGAGACCAAGCAGCACCGCCAGTCCGCGGGGAACATCACGCTCGCGACGATCGACCTCTCGCGCGACGACTACGACTCCTACTACCTCGGCTTCTCGAACCGGGTCATCTGGCCGGTCTTCCACTACCGCCTCGATCTGGCGGATCTCGACGCGGGCTTCTTCGAGGGCTATCAGCGCGTCAACCGCGTCTTCGCCCATCGGCTCATGGCCGAGCTCAGGCCGGACGACGTCATCTGGATCCACGACTATCACCTGATACCGCTCGCGGCCGAACTCCGCGCGCTCGGCTGCACGCATCGCATCGGCTTCTTCCTGCACATTCCGCTGCCCCCGCCGCTGATCCTCGCCGCGATTCCCGGCCACGAATGGCTGATTCGCTCCCTGTTCGCGTACGACCTCGTCGGGCTCCAGAGCCACGCGGACGTCGCCCACTTCGCGCGTTACGTGACGACCGAAGCCAACGCGGAGGTCCTGCCCGACGATCACTACCGTGCCTTCGGCCGCATCGTGCGGGCGAGTGCCTACCCGATCGGCATCGACGTCGAGCAGTTCCGCCGGCTCGGCGAGGCCGAGGACTCCCAGAAGATGCTCAGGATGATGCGCGAGCAGTACGCGCAGCGCGAACTGCTCGTCGGCGTGGACCGCCTGGACTACTCGAAGGGACTGCCGCAGCGCTTCAAGGCATTCCGCCTGCTGCTCGCGCGGTATCCGGAGAACCGGCGCCGGGCGACGCTCGTCGAGATCGCCCCGCCCACGCGGGAGGACGTCGAGGCCTATGCGGACATCCGGCGCGAGCTCGAGGGGCTCGCGGGGAGCATCAACGGCGAGTTCGGTGAACTCGACTGGATGCCGATCCGCTACATCCACCGCGCCATCGCGCGCAAGCGTCTGCCCGGCCTCTACCGGGCCGGCCGGGTGGCGCTCGTGACGCCGCTGCGCGACGGCATGAATCTCGTCGCGAAGGAATATCTCGCCTCGCAGGACCCCGACAATCCCGGCGTGCTCGTGCTGTCGCGCTTCGCCGGCGCGGCGGAGCAGCTGTCGGAGGCGCTGCTCGTGAACCCCTACGACACCGTCGCGACCGCCGAGACGATCGAGCGCGCCCTCAGGATGCCGCTCGAGGAACGGCGCGAACGCCACAGGGAACTGCTGCGCAAGATCCGGACGTACGACGTCCACTGGTGGTGGAAGACCTTCCTGCAGGATCTCGCGAACGCCCGCCGCGAAAATCACTGATCCCTCCGGGTCCACGGAGGCACCTGCGGCCGGGGGCGGGGACGCGCGCGTCGCCGCACCATTTTGACGTCGGCGGAGGATTGGGTTAGCGTCCGAAGGACCAACCTCCGACCCCTGTCCGCTGACGGGGCGGTGCCCCGTCAGCGCGTGATCGACACGTCGCCCCGGCGAGGCCCGTCCGGCGACCTGCTCCGATCCGGCCGCCACCTGTTCCGTGACCGGCGGCCAGGGTTCGTGAAAGCCCGCTGGCCCGAAACCGTAGCCAGTCCCTTTGATTTCGCTGGAGAAAGTCAGGATGATCCCCGATCGAATCGATGTGAACGTGGCAGGCGGACTGAACATTCCCCTGCCGCCCATGGCACGAGTGCGGCAGAAGTTCGACGCGACGCGACTCGAGGACATCGCGGGTGCCGTTCGCGACGAGTTCGCGCGTCCGGAAATCCGCTCCCTCGTGAAGCCCGGTCAGGTCGTCGCGGTCGGCTGCGGGAGCCGCGGGATCGCGAACATCGCCCAGATCGCCTGTACGGTCATCGCGGAGCTGAAGGCCCTCGGCGCGAAACCCTTCGTGTTCCCCTGCATGGGCAGCCATGGGGCAGCCACGGCGGAAGGCCAGAAGAAGGTGCTGGAGACCTACGGGATCACCGAGGAATCCACGGGCGTCCCGATCCGGGCGACGATGGAAACCGAGATCGTGGGCCATCTCGAGGACGGCACGCCCGTCCACATGGACAAGAACGCCGCGGGCGCCGACGCGATCGTGGTGATCAACCGGATCAAGCCTCACACCGGCTTTCGCGGCGCGACCGAGAGCGGTCTCACGAAGATGCTCGCGATCGGCATCGGCAAGATCCTCGGCGCCGCGACCTACCACACGCACGGCATGGACGCGTTCCCCGAACTGCTGCCGCGCATCCGCGAGGTGAACATCTCGAAACGCAACGTCCTCTTCGGCGTGGGCATCCTCGAGAACGCCTACGACGAAACCGCGCGCATCGAGATCGTGCCGGCGCGCGAACTCGCGACGCGCGAGCCCGAACTCCAGGCGATGGCGAAGACCTTCATGCCGAAGCTCTTCTTCGACGAGATCGACGTGCTCGTCATCGACGAGATGGGCAAGAACATCTCGGGGGCGGGTTTCGACCCGAACATCACGGGCCGCAACCGGCGTGTCGTAGACTGGCCCGCGAAGCCTCTGGTGAAGAAGATCGCCGTGCTTGGACTCACGCGGATCACCCACGGCAACGCGACCGGCATCGGCTCGGCCGACGTGATCACCATGCGCGTCTACAAGGAACTCGACATCCCGTCGACGTACGCGAACATCATCACGTCGACGAACCTCGACGGGGGCGCCATCCCGATCATCATGAACACCGATCGCGATGCCGTGTCTCTGGCGGTGAAGACCGTCGTGCGCGTGAAGCCCGAGAACTGCCGCATCGTGCGCGTCCGCAACACGCTCCATCTCGGCGAGATCGAGGTGAGCGCCGCGATGCTCGACGAAGTGCGGCGCCAGCCGGACCGCTTCGAGATCCTCGAGGAACCCCGTGCGTGGCCGTTCGACGCCCAGGGCAGCCTCGCGCCGCTGCTCGAGGACGTGCACGCGGCCGCCTGACGCAGACACGCGCGGCGGCCCGCCGGCCGCCGCGTCAGGTCCTGACGGCCCTCACTGCGAGTCGGCGTTCGGGCTCTCCGCCTCGCCGGCCAGCAGGGCCTCGATCTCCGCCTTGAATACCGGGAACGGCGCCGCACCACGCAGCCGCCGCACCACCTGGATGCCGTCTTCCCCGACCTTCGCGAGCAGGAACACGGGCGTGCTCGTGACACCTGCGCGATACGCCTGGGCCACGTTGCGACGGATCTCCTCCGCGTAGTGCCCCGTACTCATGCACTCGTCGAACTTCGCGACATCGAGTCCGAGGGCCTCCGCGTGGGCGTTCCAGGGCTCGAGCGCGCGCTGCGACTGGAAGAGCCGGTCGTGCATCGCCCAGAACTTTCCCTGGTCGGCCGCGCAGTGGGCGGCCTCCGACGCCTTGAGCGCGAGCGGATGGAGCCGCTCGATCGGGAAGTCCGCCACCATGTACCGAAGCCTGCCGGTGTCGACGAAGGCCTCCCGGAGCTTCGGCATCGTCTCGTGGAAGTGGCGGGCGCAGAACGGACACTGGTAGTCCGAAAACTCGATGAGCATGAGCGGCGCATCGTCCGCCCCGAGCTGCGGGGCGCCCTCGGGATGGATCGTCATCCCTTCGACGATCTCCCACCCGGTCGCGGTGCGCTTCGGCCCCATGGACTTACGGATGTCCTGGACGTCCCGCCTGACGGCGTCCAGTTCCTCGCGCAGCTGCTGCACTTCGCGGCGCAGTGCCGCGGTGTCGTCGTCCGCGAGGACGGGTGTCTGGCAGCCCACGAGTACTGCCGCCGCGAACGCGGCGACCCTGATCAGTGCATGCATGGCAGGTCTCCTCTGCAGACACGTCAGCACGCCCGGAGCCGGGTCAGACCCGGCCCCGGACGATGCCGACGCTAGTTGCCCTGCCTGCGACGCCGCCTGGCGAGCTGCAGTCCCAGCAGACCGAGTCCGCCGAACATCATCGCGTAGGTCTCCGGCTCGGGGACGGCCTGTATGTTGCCCACGAACAGCTGGGTGTCCGCGGTGTTCGCCGAAGTCGCGACGAGATAGCGTCCGCCGGGACCGACGAGAGACGGGTCGTCGACGAGCTTCACGTGAATCGACCACGTCTCGCCGGGTGCGAGGCTCGCGCGATTCCACTGCAGGCCGAAGTCGGCGTCGCACGGTGCCGCCCCGCACGCGTTGGCACCGTCGGTGAGTCCGTTGGCGATCTGCATCTGGTTGACGAGCGGCGTCGTGAGATCGAACAGCGCCACCTCCCTGCCGTCGGGATCCCCCGCGATCTTCGCGCCCCAGGATTCCGTGACGTTGTCCATGAAGGTCGGGAACGACACGGCACCGTCGCCATCGGGCTGCACGTTCAGCATGAAGCGCAGGTCCGTGAACGTGGTCGTCGTCCCGATGTTCGAGAAGTTGTAGACGAGATCGAGCATCGAGGTGCCCGCGCCCGTCACGGAAGGCGAAAAGTCGAGATCGGTCGTCGTGCCCGCCTGCGTCGCAGCCACCTGGGTGTCCGCGAGCTGGCTCACGAACAGCAGCGGCCGCACCATGCTCGCGATGCCGGTGGTGCCGTAACCGACGTTCAGGAGATCCCCGCCGCCGAGATCCGTACCGATGGTGATGGCGGCCGATGCGGGTGTCGCCGCGAAGACCCCGGCAGCTGCGACGAGCGCGGGAATGGCCGTTCCGAACAGTCTGTGTCTCATGTCAAATGTCTCCTGATATCGAGGTTTCATGCAGCGTCGACATCACGCCGGGACGGGGCCCGAATCGGCCCCGTTACCGGCGCAATGTCGTTGCGCACCCTTATCGCTGGAGGTCGGCGGTGGGGAATGCCACGAGCGGGAATTCCTCGACCACGCCTCCCGTCGTCGGTCCCGGAGGCGCCTCGTCACGCGTACCGGGATCCACGAACACCTGCACGGCCGGCAGCAGCATGCCCTGCTTGCCGTTGAACGCCGTGGTGAGACCGATCAGTATCCTGACGGTCTGAACGTTACCACCCTGGCTCGTGAACAGTTCGTTCGCGATCTCCTTCACGAGGTCGTTGCGCGTCTTGGCGTTCTTCGGATTGACCCTCTCGCGATCCACGACGAGATCCTGCCAGCCGGTGACCACCGCGTTCACGACGTTGCCGTTGGCATCGAGCGCGACACGGGCGAGGCCGGGTGCGGGCAGGTACGAGACCTCGGTCTTCGTGTTCGGATCGACGAGCGGCCTCGGCAGCTGCAGCCCCCGGCGCAGGAACACGACCTTCTGGATGGCGACGGGCGCCATGTTCGCCTTCGGATCGAAACCCACCATGAGATCCCGCACGGGCAGCACGTCGACATTCGGAGGAGGCGGCACCTCCGCGCCGGGCAGGCCGAACGCGTCACCGAGGAAGGCGAGCGCCTTTTCGTAGGCCTGCTGGTTCGTCATGTCGACCGGCTTGAGATCGGTCGGCTGGATGTCGGCCACCTTCGGCCGGAACAGGAACCGGATGTTCCCCGCACCGAGATTCTTGCTGTACGTGAGCGAGCGGAAGGTATCCCCGCCGTCTTCCTGCCCGACGGATTCGACGCACTCGTCACGGTCCGGTCCGGCCGTCGAACGGAAGCAGTCCGGCGACCGGGTCGGTACCACGCGCGGCCCGAAGATGAGCGCCCTGGCGCGCGGCAGCGTTTTCGGAAAGGCCTCGCTGATCGGGGTGCCCAGCTTCACGCCGAGCAGGTTGTCGACGAGCCCCGAGTTGTCGTCGGTGATGACAGGGGGCATGGCTGCGTCGACGACCCTGAGAAGCTCGTCGAGACTCGGGTCGGTCTCGTTGCTCTGGGCGAGCGCGCTCCCTGCGGCGAACGCGGCGCAGACTGCGAGTGCCGCTCCTGAGAGATGCTTAGCGATGGACATGGTCTCCATCCTCCACGAAATGATGATGGTTGCGCACGGCGCGGCCGTGCTGCCTGCGTCACGGGTTCCAGGTGGTCTCGCCGGACGGGTCGCACCCGCCGTAGGCCATCCACGCCCACGCGGTGTTGTCGGGCGGATCGGAGTAGACGAAGTTGTAGCGCTCGGTCGTCAGGCGCGTGAGCGCATTCCCCGTCGTGTTGCTGATCGCATAGGCCACGGGACACTGGTCCTGACAGGTCCCGAACCAGTTGAACGGGTCGTACCACGCGCAGTCGAACTGGTTCGGCCGGTGCAGGTTCTGCACCCACGCATTCGCGACGGGAATCGAGTGGCCGTCGTGCGCGACGTCGCGGTAGTCGCCGTTGAAGCTCGACGAGATCCACATGAGGCCGTGGAAGCCGGTCCACAGATGTGCGCGACGCGTGGTCGACGTGCTCGTGTCCTCCATCGCGTTGCGGATTCCAGGCAGGTTGTCGTCGTCGGCGCTGAAGCACGACGACACGTGCTGGAACATGATCCAGCTGTCGCCGACCTTCATCTCCTGCGAGGAGCCGCCACCGTCGAGATCGCAGCTGTCCGGGATGGACGCGTTCGGATAGCGCATCGTGCCGGCCCAGTGATCACCCGAGTCCGAGCCGTGCGTCGCGATGATGGCCGCATCCATCCAGTCGAGGCCGGACGGGCTGGACGACTGGTGGTCGCGGCAGTCGGCGTCGTACGACGTGTCGCAGAAGCGACTGATGTTCATGTTGCCGTTGATGTACTTGTACTGATTGCCCGCAGGGCCCTGATAGTGGCCGTGAACGCCCATGTGATCCCACCAGGCCTGCGCCATGCCGGGCCACGAGGTACGGTCCCCGCCCCCGCAGCCCCCCGAGGAACTCGGCACGAAATCGCCGATGGCGTACATGCCGACGTAGAGTGCCGACGCGTTCTGCGCAAGCGCCGACGCGGCCACGAGCGCTGCGGCCCTGGCCACCCACTTGAGTCTCGTTCTGGTCTCCATATCGCACCCTCCTTTCCGAGTCGCGAAAAATCAACAAAGGCAACGATCCGGCATCGACCAGGACGCGAGAGAGGATCCGCGCACCCCGCACCGCACCGGACGCCCACACCCGCTCCCGCACGAAGCCCGACGGGATCGACGTCCCCGGAGATCCATCCCGGGTCATGCATGATCGAGAGTAGGAACTTTCCGACACGACCGATATAGATGAAATGGCGTATGAGCAATGACAGTGTCTTCGTGCCACGACACCTTTCGCGAGACGCCCGCCCGCCGTTGCGAGGATCGCCCGCCGTCGCCACGTGCACCGAATCGTCCGCCGCACGGACCGCTATTCCACGATCACGAAGGAAGTCTCCGGCGCACCTGGCGAGGGTGGTGTGACCGATGTCAAACGAATGGCCATGGATTCGCGAACTCCCGCTATGATCTGCGCAACATGACGCCAGACGAAGACGACTCGCCGGTCATCAGAGCCGGAACACGCAGCGGCCACGCGGTCGCGATGCTGATTCGCCATCCGTCGTGTGCGCCGGACGCGATCGTGCAGTGTCGCGTCGAGGTCGCGTGGGAGTCGGACGGACTGTTGCAGCTGCGGTACGTGCTGGACGGGGACATCGACCGCGTCCGCATTCCCGCGGGCGGCCCGCTGCGACGTGCCGACCGCCTCTGGCAGCACACGTGCTTCGAGATGTTCGTGCGGACCCCGGGGGCCGCCGCCTATGCGGAATGCAATTTCTCCGCCTCGCGTGAGTGGGCGTCCTACGCGTTCGCCGGCTATCGCGAACCTGCTTCGGATCCCGCACCCGTCGGCCCCCTCGACATCCGCACGCGACGGACCGCGCGGACACTCGAACTCGAGGCGGATGTCGACGTGACGTCACTGACGGCCCGTGATTCCCGGCACGGGATCGAACTCGCGCTCAGCACCGTCGTGGAATCCCCGGACGGCACGCTGTCGTACTGGGCGCTTCGCCACCCGGCCGGACGCCCCGATTTCCACGATCCCGGAAGCTTCGTGCTCGCCCTCCCGACCTGACCTGCGCATACACTCCACACCGCACGGAACCCGCCCCATCATGAACTTCGGAATCGACCGCCTCCTCGACGATCCTTCCCTGCGAAAACCGCTCGCGGGCCGCCGGGTGGCGCTCCTCGCCCATCCGGCGTCGGTGACGCGCGGGCTCGTCCACTCGCTCGACGCGCTCGCGGCACTTCCGGAGGTGACACTCTCCGCCGCGTTCGGACCGCAGCACGGCCTGCGTGGCGACAAGCAGGACAACATGATCGAGTCGGCCGACTTCACGGATCCCGTGCACGGCATTCCCGTGTTCAGCCTGTATGGCGACGTGCGCCGCCCCACGGACCGCATGATGGACAGCTTCGACGTGCTGCTCGTGGATCTGCAGGATCTCGGCTGCCGCATCTACACGTTCATCACGACGCTGCGCTACGTACTCGAGGCCGCAGCCGCGCACGGCAAGTCGGTCTGCGTGCTCGACCGTCCGAATCCGGCGGGCCGTCCGGTGGAAGGGTCGCTGCTGCAAGCGGGCTGGGAGAGCTTCGTCGGCGCCGGGCCGCTCCCGATGCGTCACGGACTCACCATGGGTGAACTCGGCACCTGGTTCGTGCGGACCCTGAAGCTCGACGTGGACTACACGGTGATACCGATGTCGGGATGGGAACCGGAAGCGGCGCCCGGCTTCGGCTGGCCGCTCGGCGAGCGCGCATGGATCAATCCGAGCCCGAACGCACCGAACCTCTGGATGGCCCGCTGCTATGCCGGCACGGTCATGCTCGAAGGCACGACCCTGTCGGAAGGACGTGGAACGACCCGCCCGCTCGAACTGCTCGGTGCCCCGGACGTCGACTCCCGTGCGCTGATGCGGACGATGCACGAGCTCGCGCCGGGCTGGCTCGCCGGCTGCCAGCTCCGGGAGTGCTGGTTCGAGCCCACTTTCCACAAGCACGCGGGCAGGCTCTGCGCGGGCATCCAGATCCATGTCGAGCCGCCCCGCTACGACCACGGCGCCTTCCGTCCGTGGCGCGTCGTGAGCCTCGCGTTCAAGGCGCTCCGGAAGCTCCGGCCCGATTACGATCTCTGGCGGGATTTCCCGTACGAGTACGAGCACGGTCGTCTCGCCATCGACCTCATCAACGGGGGCGAGATGCTGCGGCGCTGGGTGGACGACCCCGCTGCGACCCCGGAAGACCTCGACCGGCTCGTCGCGCCGGACGAAGCCGCGTGGCTCGACGCACGCAGGGACGTGCTGCAATACGCGTGACACCGGTGCCTCCGTGCGGGAGGCGCATCCCGGAAAGATCCCCTGCCCTGCCGTCGGCACGCAACCAATTCCCGCGCGCGCTGTCGACAGATCACCTCGGCCGCGAAACCGGAAACATCTGCTGGCGGGCGCCGATTTCGGGGGTACATTCCGTCGTCAGAGCGCTGTAAGCCGGCCGGAGCGATGCTGGCGGCATGCGCCCGCGGACCCGGAGCGCGACGCCCCGTTGCGACCGGTCCGCCGGCGCCACCCGCCTGAAGTGCCATGCTCACCGCCACGCTCGTATCGTTCCTGCTGCTCGCGACGACAACGGTCCTGCACTACGAGGTCCTGCGCGCCTTGTCGTCCATACTGCCCGCCCTGCAGGTGCCTTCGCGCGCCAAGCTCATCCTCGTGATCTTCACGACGTTCTTCGCGCACCTGTCCGAGATGGTCCTCTACGGGCTGAGCGCGTACGCGCTGGCCTTCTATTTCCACGACGGGTCGCTCATGTCGCACCCTCCCGCCGCGCTCGGCCAGTACCTCTACTTCTCCGTGGAAACGTACACGTCGCTCGGATTCGGCGACATCCTGCCCGCTGGTCCGTTGCGGCTCGTCGCAGGCATGGAGACGCTGAACGGGCTGCTGCTGATCGGCTGGTCCGCCTCGTACACGTACCTCGCCATGGAGAGGTTCTGGCCCGCGAACGGGCTCGAGCGGCGCAGACGCCGGTGAGACGCGCGGGGTGGCGTCCCTATTCGGCGCGCCCCGCGAAAGCGAGCAGATCGCCCAGGTAGTCGTCCATCTCCAGCACCTCCTGACGGATCATCGCGTGGATGCGTTCGGCGCGACGCTGCGCGAAGCGGAACAGCGCCGGCCCCGTGAGGTCCTTGCCGGGGGCCCGGCCCGCGATGTCGGGCGCGAGGCTCGCGTAACGCGAGATCAGTTCGTCCTCGTAGCACGCGAACACCTCGCACGTGCCGGGGTCGCCCTGCCGCGCGCAGCGGCCGAAGAGCTGGCGATCGATGCGGCCCGCCTCGTGGAGTTCGGTCACGATCACGTGCAGGCCACCAGCCGCGGCGGAGTCGGGTGCGAGCTTGATGTCGGTGCCACGCCCCGCCATGTTCGTCGCGACCGTGATGCGGCCCGGCTGTCCGGCGTCGCTCACGATGTCGGCCTCCTCCCTGTCCTGCCGGGCGTTGAGGAGCCTGTGCGCGAGACCCGCTTCCGTGAGCAGTGCCGAGAGGCGCTCCGACGCCGCCACCGACCGCGTGCCCACCAGCACGGGCCGCCCCTTCGTGTGTTCGCGCTGTACCGATTCGAGCACCGCCCGCCACTTGTCGTCCGCGGTATCGAAGATCTGGAGCCCGCCTATCCGGCGCTGGACGGGCCTGCGCGTCGGCACGCGCATGACCTTCAGGCGGTAGACGGACCAGAGCTCGCCGGATATCTCCTTCGCGGTGCCCGTCATGCCGGCGAGCCGGATGTAGCGGCGGAAGAATCGCTGGTAGGAGATCCGGGCAAGTGTCTCGCGCTGTCCGGTCAGCGCGCAGCCTTCCTTGACCTCGATCATCTGGTGCAGCCCGCGTTCCCACGAACGGTCGGGCATCACGCGTCCCGTGAACTCGTCCACGATCTGCACCTTCCCGTCGGCGACGAGATACTGCTGGTCGCGGCGGAAGAGGTGCAGCGCGCTCAGCGCCTGGCGCACGAGTTCCTCGCGCCGGTTCGGTCCTGCCCACACCCCGCGCCTGCCCGCAACGAGTTCGCCCAGCCGCTTCCTGCCTGCATCCGTGATCCGGACGTGCGTGCGCTGATGTTCGAGCACGAACTGCGTGCCTTCGGCGAGTTGCGCGGCGAGTTCGAGAGCCTCGCGGCAGACGCGCTCGAGCGCACCGCTGTCCGTCTCGGCCGACAGGATGAGCGGCGTGCGCGCCTCGTCGACGAGCACGCTGTCGACCTCGTCGACGATCGCGAAGTGCAGGCCGCGCAGGTTGAGGCCGGTGTCACGGGTGTCACCCGCGATCCGCGAGAGCACGTGCCGCAGCGGGCGCGGCCGGCCCTTCAGGCGCAGGCGGTCCCGGAGGTAGTCGAACGCGAGATCCTTGTTCGTGCAGTAGGTGATGTCGCATTCGTACTGCGGCCGCCGTTCGTGCGGCGGGACATGGTGGGTCACGCATCCGATCGTCAGGCCGAGCGCCCGGTAGAGCGGCCCCATCTCCTCGGCGTCGCGTTGCGCGAGGTAGTCGTTCACCGTCACGACGTGCACCGGCGTGCCCGCGAGCGCGGCCGTCGCGGCCGCGAGCGTCGCGGTGAGCGTCTTGCCCTCGCCCGTCTCCATCTCTGCCACGCACCCGTTCAGGAGCACCCATCCCCCCGCGAGCTGGACGTCGAAGTGCCGCATCCCGATCGTCGCAGGTGCCGCGGCCCGGATCAGTGCGAACGCTCGCGCGACCAGGGCCGGCGTGAATCCCTCTCGTCGCAGCATCGGACGCAGTGCCATTGCCGCCCTGCGCAGGCCGTCGGCATCCAGGTCGTCGAATTCGGGTGCGGCACGCTCGACGTCCCGCACGAGCCGTTCGAACCGGCGGCTGCCGTGGCCGATCTCGCGGCCCACCCACATCGCCGGATGGCGAAGCGTGCGCTCGAGCCAGTTCTCGCGCTTCTCCAGCCGTTCAGGATAGACCCCGTAGCCGATGACTTCCTGCGTGCCCGTCGTCATGGTCGTGCCCCGTCGCCGTCCGGTCAGACCGTGAAGCGACGCAGGAACAGTCGCCGCAATGCACGCCAGGTCTGGTAAGCCAGCGGCTCCGAGCCATGGTCGAAGCGCACGTAGACGCGTTCGCCGATGTGCAGTTCGTCGTCGGAAGCCGGGATCGCGAGTTCGAAGTGGAACACGGGCTTCAGCGCGACCGGACGGTCGGTCTTGCGCGGATCGAGCGCGATGTTGCCGCCGCCGCGGTCCGAGAGCGCGAGACTCGGGAGCTCGCCCGTCGCCGCCGGCACCTCCCGGAGCACGACGGCACTGACCGTGTCGTCCATCTTCTCCGCGAGCCGGACCTCGATCGACTCGGTGCGCCGGCGCACGAGGTCGACGTCGTCCTGGCCGACGACCACGCGGACCAGCCGCTGGTCACGCGGCGCGACGAACCCGATCTGCTCGCCCTTGTGGACGAACCGCGCGGGCAGGTCGGAGGGGTTCGGCACGACGAACCGCCCGGCGGCCGGACTTTCGACGACGAGCCCCTTCAGCCGTTCCCGGACGCGCGCGAGTTCCTTCTTCGTGTAGGCGATCTCGTCGCGCACGATCTGGCCCTGCACGCGGTCCTGCACCTCCATGTCGCGCAGCTTGAAGTCCAGTTCGTCGAGTTTCGCGACGAGGATCCTCTCCTGCGGTTCGAGCAGGGGATCCTCGAGACTCACGAGCGCGACACCACGCTCGACGAACGCGCCCGGTGCCGTGTCGAGCTTCGTCACGAAGCCTTCCGATTCGGAGCGCACGACCGCGTGCTCGGGCACCCAGAGCACGCCCTGGGTGCGGGTCCAGATCGGAAACGGGATCAGGAAGAACGCCGCCACGAGCACGCCGACCGCCCCTCCCGTCACCGCCCACGCACGATTGCGCTGGCGACGCAGGTTCCGGCCCCGCGCGACGAACGCGATGCCCTTGCCGATCGGAAACAGCACGGCGCTGATGGCCGCCCAGACCGCGAGAATCACGCCGACCACGAAGTACTGCGTCGCGACGAACGTCACGATCGCGAACGTGATGAACAGCCGGTACACGTACGACACGATCGTGTAGAGCACGAGCCACCAGCGCTCTCCGGGCGTCGCCTCGGGGGGCTGCAGTTCGCGCAGGCCGAACCCGTAGCGCTGCACGAGGTAGCCGAGATAGCGGCCGCCCCGCGGCCCGAGATTCGGGATCTCGACGAGGTCCGTGAGCATGTAGTAACCGTCGTAGCGCAACAGCGGATTGCCGTTGAACAGGACCGTGGAGATGCCCGCGATCAGCATCACGTTGAAGCAGATCGCACGCACGAGACCGGGCTCCACCGAGAGCCAGACGAACATGGCAGCCGCGGCGAGCGCGAGTTCCGCCATCATCCCCGCGCCGCCCACCTGGAAGCGGTCCCACTTGCTGCGGAACGCCGACGACGCGGAGGCATCCACGTACGGGATGGGCAGGAACACGAGGAACATCACGCCCATCTCGTGCACCTCGCCGCCCCGCGCACGCACCGAACACGCGTGCCCGAACTCGTGGAAGATCTTCACGAACGGGAAGATCACGAGCATGCCCACCAGATTGCCGGGCGCCAGGATGCGGTCGGCCAGATTGTTCGTGAGGTCGCTCCAGTGCAGCCCCGCCGCCGCGGCGCCGCCGCCGACGACGGCCAGCCACAGCAGGAACCCCCAGACCGAGAACAGCCACCGGTAGAACGGGAGCGTGCGCTTCAGGAACCTGTCCGGGTCGATGAGCGGGAGCTTCACCGACATCGGGTTGCGGACGTTGCGCCACCACTTGCCGCTCTGCTGCTTCGAATAGCGGCGCAGCAGTTCGTCGACGTCGGGCGCGATCTCGCTCTGCAGCAGGTCGGCGCCGTGCAGCTGCCCGAGCAGGCGGATGGTCTCGTCCTGCGTGGGCGCATCGTCGCCGAGCCGGTGACAGGCGAGGTCCCACGCGTCCTGCACCGTCCGGTGTCCGTCGAGGAGCCCGATCACCTGCCACGCGGCCGGGTTGAACCGGTACATGCGCCGCGACGCACGGTCCTGGAGGACGTACCAGAGCTGTCCGCGATAGTGATGCCGGTGCACTTCCGCGTGGCTCTTGAGCCGGGGCCTGAGCCCCGCGACCCGATACCACGACGGACTGTGAAGTTCGTTGCTCACACCGTGTTCTCCCTGCCGGGCCTCGCCCGCGCCGCGCTCAGGGCATCAGCCACCAGAACCTGAGCCGCAGCCAGTCCGTCAGATACCGGGTCCAGATCCAGATGAGCTTGCGCTCGCCCACCTGCACCTTCCCCACCCCTTCCATGCCGGGCCGCAGACGATCGACCGCCTCGTCGAGCTTCGCTTCCACGCGGAAGTAGTTGCGACCGTCTTCCGAGGTACTCACGGGCGTGATGCGCGCCACGTGTATCGGCAGCACGTGCGAGGGCATCGACGCGAGCACGAGTTCCCCCTGCTGTCCCACCGTCACGTCGCGCACGTCGCGCTCGTCTACCTGCAGCACGACGCGGTAGTCCTCCAGCGGCGCGATCTCGAAGAGCACCTGACCGCGCTGCACGGGGGCCCCGAGCTGCTGCGAGAGGTCGCCACTCACGACGACGCCCTGGAACGGCGCACGGATCTCGGTGCGCGCGAGCTTTTCCTCGACGATCCGGAGTTCCGCGCTGGCCTGGTCGACCTGGGAACCGATCACGCGGATCTGGGAACGATCGTGGTTCGCGAGCGCTTCCCGGTACTGCTTGAGCAGCTGCTCGCGCCGGCTCGCGACCTTGATGCGCTCGAGCTGCAGGTCCCGGTCGTCGAGCTGCGCGACGACCCTGCCCTCCGGCACGACGTCGCCGGGACGCACGTAGGCCTCCCGGATGTAGCCCTCGAACGGCGCCGCGAGCGCACGCTGGACGGCACCCTCGACCGTCGTGTTCGCGGCCACCCGGAAATTCGCGGTCGCGAACGAGAAGAACAGCACCAGGGCGGCCGTGATCACGCCCGCGAGCTTCCAGACCGGATGCCCGGGCCCGAAGAAACGCAGCCAGAGCGACCTGAGGGACTCCCAGATCCGCGCGAGCGGGCCGCGCTCGGCGGCGCGCTGCACGAACACGAGCGGGCCGAGCAGCGCCGCGAGGCCTTCGACGAGCTCGACGTTCTCGTGCGTGAACGGCCCGTCGCGTTCCAGGCACAGGGCCCCCACGGTCTCGCCCATCCGCGTGAGGGGCACCGTGAGAACACCACCGGCACCCTGGGACTGCGCGAGCTGCTCGTGCGCCTTGCGGACGTGACCGTCGGCCTCTCCGTCGACGGGGACAACGATCGTCGCGTGCTGGTCGGCCCCCTCCTCCATGGCCGCCTCGATCGCGCGCGTGAGCTCCGCGTTCTTCTCGAAGTTCACGGTGTGCGACAGCGCCTTCACACGCATGCGTCTGCCCGACACGACTGCGAGCGCGACCCTGTCGCACGCGAGCATCGTGGCGAGTTCGGTGACGGTGGCGGTGGCCGCGGGCACGAAGCCGCTGTGCTCGAGCGACGCGCTGAACAGGTCGAAGACGTGGCGCAGCCTCACCGCGGTCTCGGACTCGCGTGCGTTGAGACTCCGGCGAAGCAGCGCCTCGAGCCATCCCGCCCCCCACGACAGCTCCCGGGCGAGGTCCTTGAGTTCGGCTTCCTGACGGGGTTCGACGTCGACCGCGACGGCGCCGAGCAGCTCGCCCTCGAGTTCGATGGGCTGTGCGACGTGGAGTCGCGCGCCGCCGTCTCCGGCCGGCAGCGCCAGCAGGTTCTTCTGTTCGAGACAGCGCTCGATCGCTTCCGCGAGCTTCTGCCGGTCCCGCTTCGTGTCGGGCCACGCCGCGGCCGGGACGAAGCCGCGACCATCGGGGCTCGCGAGGACCAGGATGCCGTCCGTGGCGCCGACACGCGCGCAGGTCACGGCCAGCCAGCCCTGACAGAACGCCTCGACCGTCGTGGCCCCCGAGAATCGCGACCACGCATCGTCCTGTGCCGCCGCCTTCAGCCGTGCGGGATCTGCCACCTGGAGATGCGGACGGCCTTCCGTGCTGTCGGCGCTCGTCGTGGTCATGGTCGTCTCCTGAGATCGATGTCGTGGCGTCCTCCGCAGCGTGCGCGACGGGCACACGTTCCGGGGATCGCTCTTGTATCGTCGGACCGCTGCAAGATTCGTGTCAGCACGGTGCGGTAAGCCCGTGACCGATCGCGTCCCGCCCTGCGCCGCCACCCCCGATGCGGGAGTGGCCGCGTGCCCGGGCACACGTCCGCACAGCGGGTGTGCGCGGAAACTTCAATCGATTGAATGCGAAAGAAAATTCCTGCCGGCAAAACGACGACCGAGGCGGGTGAACGTGATGCGGCAACCTGCCCTTCGGAATCCCGTGGAGGCGTGACAGCGGGTCGCCTGTCGGTGACGGTGACACGAAGGCGAATGTGTCGCTCATCGTCAGCTCCGTTGCGCGGCCGGCCCGCGACGCACGCCCCGTCCGGGCGTGCAGCCCGGACGGGGCGATCCCGCATTACCGCGTGGCGCGTCGCCGGCGCAGTCGCCAGGCGACGAGCGCGATGCCGGCGGCCATGAGGCCCAGGGTTTCCGGTTCGGGGACGGCCGCGGCATAGGTGTAACCGCCCGCGGACGTGAGCACGCTTCCGCCCGGCGGCGTGATCCCGAACTCGGCCGAACTGAAGGACGAGATCGAACCCGATTCGGAAGCGTCCAGCACCATGATGCTGAAGAGATAGAACGGCTCGTCGTAGTTGAACGCGACACTGCCCGTGAGGGTGCCGTCCAAGGGACCGGGATTCGTGGTCGAGTCGACGGTGTCGAACATCACGAGACTGCCGGGCGGCATGGCCGCGATCGACCCGAGAGAGCCGAGGAGCGATGCGGGATCCACGCTCGGCAGCGCGGCGAACTGCGCCTCGGACAGGCGCACCATCGCGTAGAGACCTTCCGAATAGGCACTCGAACCGATGGTGCCCGTGAACGATGTGCTCACATCGGCGACACCCGCACCGGTACCGCCCGAGACGGTGAACTTGTCGTACCAGGCGGACATCGCGAGCGCGACACCGTCGGGGTTGCCCGGCGCGGAAGCAATCGCCTCGCCCCGGTTCACGCCCGGCAGGGTCTGGGCCCGCGCGGAATAGAACGCGTCGCTGAACGACGCGATAGTGTTGTCCTGCACGTAATCCATGCCGTCCACGGCAAGATTGCCGCCCGCATCGAGGAACACGCCGTCGTGATCAACGAATGCGAGGGACAGCGCACCGCTGTCCGGAACCACGGCCACGACGGCCTGGGCGCCGACGGACAGTGCGAGCAGGCTGGCGCCGAACAGCGCCGAGACAAGGGGCTTCTTCATCTGCAGGGTCTCCTGTTGTTCTCCCGCCGGCCTCACGGTGCCGGTCGTGGTCCGGACATCCTACTCGACGCGCGGACGACTGAACACCCTCGCCCCCGCCCCGGGGCTGCCGCGTCACGGCTTCTTGTCGTTCTCCTTCGGCGCGGGCTCGCCCGACCAGACGTAGGAGATGAGCTTGCCCTGCGCATCGAACTTGACCTGGAGCAGCTTGAACTTCGTGTCGTTTCCGCTCGGGAACCGGCCGCTGCCGAAGTAGTAGGTCCACTGGTCGTTCTTCGATCCGTCGGTCTCCAGCACCATGCCCCGACCCTCTGGCTGACCCAGCCAGTCCTCGACATCGGCCTTGGTGGTCTGTCCCTGGACGGCACGCGCCGCGAAGTCGCCGTATTGAAAGTCGTGCCCGACCTTCAGCATCGTCGAACATCCCGTCGCGGCCACCGCGACGAGCCCGAGACTCAGCAGCCGCGACTTTCCGATCAGATTCATTCGTTGCTCTCCTGTTGTTGGATCCGGCACGGCCGCGCCGTCCGTCGTCGGCCGGCGAGCTTCGCCGTCGCCGCGGCGACGTGCCGACCCCGCGCTTCGACCGCGTTCCGTCGGAAAAGTTGGCCGCGGGACCGGCGGCGCGGGGTGTCCGCCAATCCTGACACCGTCGCGACTTCGTGTGCGGCCGGCGCGATCCGCGGTTCGGGTCGCCGCTAGCTCATGATGTACTGTTCCAGCTGGGAGATGATGAACTGCTGCTCCGCGATGGTCTCCTTCACGACGTCACCGATCGATACGACGCCGATCACGTGCTTGTCCCGGAGCACGGGGAGATGCCGCACGCGCTTGTCGGTCATCAGGGCCATGCACTCCGCGATCGTGGCCGTCGGGCGCACGCAGACGACCTTCTGGGTCATGATGTCGCGAACGGCCGTGTCGCGCGAGGCCTTTCCGAGCAGCACGACCTTGCGCGCGTAGTCCCGCTCGGAGAGTATGCCCACGAGGCGGTCGCCTTCCTGCACGATGACGGCACCCACCTCCCTCTCCGCCATGAGCTTCAGCGCGTCGTACACGTTCGAGTCGGGAGTGACCGAGATGACGCCGGACTGCTTGCCTTCGATTACCTGCGCAACGATTTTCATGATTCCCTCCGTTCTTTTGGCGAGCAACGCTCTCGACGCGGATCCGGAGCGATCCCGATCGGAGAACACGGTCGGGTCGGGGGTCCGCGGGCGCGACGGGGTCCGACGTCCGGCTGGTCTCCCGCCCGCGGTCGCGCTCCCGTCGATCAGCGCGTTCCTAGTGTAGGGATGTCCGACACCCCGGCCAATCCCGCAACGCAACATGCCGGTCCGGGACCGGGCGTCAGATCTCCGTCCAGGCCTTCTCGACGCGCTTGAACGAGACGGGATAAGGGGTCTTGAGCTGCTGCGCCCAGAGCGAGACGCGCAGTTCCTCGAGCATCCACCGGAATTCCTCGAGCCGGGGGTTGCGGACGCCGCGCGCGCGGTCCGCCTCGAGCCGCTGCTGCCACTGCCGGTTCCAGAGCGACAGCGTTTCCTGCCACTGCGCGTCGCGCGCCGGGTTCGACGGAAACTTGTCGAGACGCACCCCGACGGCCCGCAGGTAGCGGGGATAGTTCCGGAGCCGCTCGAACGGCGTCGACGCGATGAACCCGGATGGCATGAGGGCGCGCAGCTGTGCGCGGATGTCGTTCATGAGCCGCTGCCAGGCCTGCGCCCCGGGCCGTTGCAGACGCGGACGCAGCTGGTGATATTCCGTGAGGATGTCCGCGACGATCCGGCAGAGCTCGGCCGCCACGTCGGTGAGGCGCGTCTTCGCCTTCACGACGCGCGCCTCGAACGCCGACTGCGTGCGGATCGGGCTGTCCTCGACGAAGAAGGCGCGATCGCAGATCGCGGTGACGAGTTCCTCCTGCAGCTTCTCCATCGCGGAGGACTTGTCCTGCTGCCGGCCGTCGAGATCGCCGAGCAGGATGTACCTGAGCGCCATCTCCTGGAGGCCCGGGAGGTTGCGCGAGACGTATTTCACCTGCTCGACCGCGCTCAGCTGGAACAGCCGGCGCAGCCCGCGTCGCATCGCGGCGTCAGCCTCCTGCTCGGTATCGAGCAGCACGACGGATACGGTCCTGCCCTCGTCCACGACGGCCGGATAGCCCACGAGGTTCTGGCCGGCGCGCGTGAAGGCGACCTGCTCCGGCAGGTCGCCGAACTCCCAGCGGGTCGCCCCGCTGCGCTCGAGCGTGCTGCGCGCCTGCTCCGTGAACTGCCGACGCGCCTTCACGCCGAGCTGCAACCGCAGTTCGGGGAGGTCACGCCCGACGGCCACCTCGCCGCCATTGTCGTCGACCACCCGGTAGTTCATGCGCAGGTGCGCGGGGACGTCCGACTCGTCCCAGGCGTCCCCGGGAACCTCGACACCCGTGCTAGCGCGCAGAGCGAGTCCGAGCGCCTCCGTGAGCGGTACCGCGTCGGGCTCGAGCGTGGAAAGCACCGCCGTCACGACCTGGGGCACCGGCACGAAGTGCTTGCGCAGGCCCTTGGGCAGCCCCTTGATCAGGTGCGTGAGCTTGTCCCGCAACAGACCGGGCACGAGCCACTCGCACCGCCGCTCGTCGATCTGGTTCAGCAGGTGCAGCGGCACGATCATCGTGACGCCGTCGAGCGGATGCCCGGGCTCGAAGCGATAGGCGAGCCGGTAGCGCACGCCGTTCATCTCGATCGTGTCGGGAAAGCGCTCCGCGCTGATGTCTTCCGCGGCGTGCCGCATGAGGCGTTCGCGCGTGAGGTAGAGAAGGCGGGGATTCGCGCGTTCCGCGTCCCGACGCCAGCGCTCGAACGCCGCGAGGTTGAAGATTCCTTCGGGCACCACGTCCGAGTAGAAGTCCGCGATGACCTCCGGGTCCACGAGCACGTCGTGCCGGCGGGACTTGTGCTCGAGCCCCTGCACCTCGCGCACGAGTGCCCGGTTCGCGCGCAGGAACGGGGCGTCCAGGTTCACGTCGCCTTCGACGAGCGCCCCGCGTATGAAGATGCGCCGCGACTCGACCGGATCGATCTGTCCGTAGCTCACGCGCCGTCGCGGCACGACCGTGAGTCCGTAGACGGTCACCCGCTCGTAGCCGACGACCTGCGCGGACTTCTTCTCCCAGTGCGGATCGAAGTAGTGCCGGTGCGCGATGTGCGGCGCGAGCTGCTCGATCCAGTCGGGCTCGATGGACGCGACGCAGCGGGCGAACAGTCGCGTGGTCTCGGTCAGCTCCGCCGCCATGATCCACCGGGGCTGCTTCCTGCGCAGCGCCGACCCCGGAAACACGTGGAAGCGGATGCCTCGCGCGCCGAGATATTCACCGCCCTCCTCGGCCTTCATGCCGACGTTGCCGAGCAGGCCCGACAGCAGGGCCTTGTGGATCTCCGGATAGCCCGCAGGCTTCTCGTTCTCCCGCCAGCCCATCTCCGACACGAGCGCGTGGAGCTGTCCGTGCAGGTCGCGCCACTCCCGCAGCCTCAGCCACGACAGGAAGTGATCCCGGCAGTCCTGCTGGAGCCGGCGGTTGGACTTCTTGTGTTTCAGCAGTTCGTCGTAGAAGTCCCATATCTTCACGAACGCGAGGAAGTCGGAACGCTCGTCGACGAACTGCGCGTGC
The DNA here is from genome assembly GCA_016125475.1 of Betaproteobacteria bacterium. Taxonomy (GTDB): domain Bacteria; phylum Pseudomonadota; class Gammaproteobacteria; order Burkholderiales. The sequence continues at coordinate 182,525 of WGLR01000023.1, read as the reverse complement.
GCGCTGTCCGCGGCCTCCTGCTTGTCGAGCGGGCGGTCGCGCGGGTCCTGCACCGACAGTGCGGACGCGATCACGAGCACTTCGCGCAGGCAGTTCTGGCGTTTCGCCTCGACGATCATGCGCGCGATGCGAGGATCGATCGGCAGGCGCGCGAGCTGGGAGCCCACAGCCGTGAGACTGCGCCGCGCGTCGACCGCGCCCAGCTCGGCCAGCAGCTGGTAGCCGTCCGCGATCATCTTCGGCAGCGGCGGCTCGACGAACGGGAAGCTCTCGGGTTCCCCGAGCTTCAGCGCCTTCATGCGCAGGATGACCGACGCGAGTGACGAGCGCAGGATCTCGGGATCGGTGAACTCGGGCCGTGCCGCGAAGTCGTCCTCCGCGTAGAGCCGCACGCACACGCCGCTCATCACGCGTCCGCACCGGCCCGCACGCTGGTTCGCGGAGGCACGCGAGATCGGCTCGACCTGGAGCATCTCGACCTTGTTGCGGTAGCTGTAACGGTTGATCCGCGCGAGCCCCGGGTCGATCACGTAGCGGATGCGCGGCACCGTGAGCGAGGTCTCCGCGACGTTCGTCGCGATCACGACACGGTGCCCGGTGCCGGGCTTGAACACGCGGTCCTGTTCCGCGGCAGACAGACGCGCGAAGAGCGGCAGGATCTCGACGCCCGCGCCACCGACACGGGCCCGGCCGACCGGGTGCTTGCGCAGGTATTCCGCCGTTTCGCGGATCTCGCGCTCGCCCGGCAGGAAAACGAGCGCGTCCCCCGGCCCGTCGGAGAGATACAGCGCGTCGAGCGCGTCGCCGATCTCCTCGGCGAGGTCGGGTGCCTCGCCGTCCTCGCACTCCTCGGCCGGCCGGTATCGCACGTCGACGGGATAGAGGCGCCCGGAAACCTCGATCACGGGCGCATCCATGAAGTGCCGCGAGAAGCGGCGCGCGTCGATCGTCGCCGACGTGATGATCACCTTGAGGTCGGGCCGCCTCGGCAGGAGCTGGCGCAGATACCCCAGCAGGAAGTCGATGTTCAGGCTGCGCTCGTGGGCCTCGTCAACGATGATCGTGTCGTACGCGCGCAGGTGGCGGTCGGTCACCGTCTCGGCGAGCAGGATGCCGTCGGTCATGAGCTTCACGAGCACGTCCGGGCCGGACGTGTCGTTGAAGCGCACCTTGTAGCCGACGACGTCGCCGAGGGGGCTCGCGAGTTCCTGCGCGATGCGGCCGGCCACCGTGCGCGCGGCAATGCGGCGCGGCTGCGTGTGCCCGATCATGCCGGCACTGCCGCGCCCGAGATCGAGACAGATCTTCGGCAGCTGGGTCGTCTTGCCGGAGCCGGTCTCGCCGGAGACGATCACGACCTGGTGGCGCTCGATCGCGCGCGCGATCTCTTCGTGCTTCTCGCTGACGGGAAGGTCGGGGGCATACGTGATGCGTGGCCGGCGCGCGCGGCGCGCATCGAGCCGGGCGACCGAAGCGTCGATCGCGGCGTCGATCGCACCGAGTTCGTCGGACGCGTTGCCCTTGCCGTCCCGCAGCCGCGCGAGGCGGCCACCCAGACGGCCACGGTCCGAGGCCATGCAGGCATCGAGCCGCTTGAAGCGCGACCGGATCGCGGCCTGTTCGGGTGAAGAAGACTCGGGAACGGTGGACAACGGACAGCCGGATCACGTGAAGTGAGGCAGTCGCGATTGTAGTCGCTTACGCATCCGCCAGCCACCCACCACCCCCTCCTTCGGGGTCAGGCTTGCGTTGTTGCGTTTTTCCTCTCACGCACGGCGGCGGCTTTTCCGCCTTCGTCGCCCCGTCGCGGCCGATCGCCGGACGCCGCGGTGACGCCTCGCTTCCCCCGCGAGCAGTCGCCACGTGAACTCGTGCGCGTACCGTTCCGGCAGGTCGTCCGCCAGGGCCGAGAAGCGCTCCAGCGCGCGCCGGAGATCCGGCCCGGACGTGTTCCCGAGCAGGAGCGGCGTCGCCTTGCAGGCGAGCGCCCGTGACTCGCCGTCGTCGACGCGCGCCTGGGTGAAGCCGGTGTCGCGGCGCCACGTGATCGCCGTTTCCCCGCCGCCCTTGTCGTAGCAGAACTGGAAGCCGAGGGGCCGACCCGAGGCATCCAGCCACACGACGAAGTCGGCGTCGGTGGACGTGAACCAGCGCCTGGGGGACTCGCCGGGAATCTGCCTCACGTCCGGTATCTCGCGCAGCCTGTCCACGTCACCTCCGTTCCCGTCCCGCAGCGACCGACGACTGCGTCACGCACTCCCGCGTCCGAAAACGGCGCGCGCCGCGCCGCCCTTCGGGCTATCGTAGCGCCATGCTCCTCGATCCCGATGACTGCTACAACGCCTGGCGATCCCGCGACGCCCGCTTCGACGGACGGATCTTCGTGGGTGTGCGATCGACCGGCGTGTACTGTCGGCCGGTGTGTCCGAGCCGCCTGCCGCGGCGCGAGCAGTGCACGTTCTATCCGAGCGCGGCTGCCGCCGAGGTCGCAGGATACCGTCCGTGCCTGCGCTGCCGTCCCGAGCTCGCACCCGGCGAGTCCGCCGTGGATGCGCCGACGCGACTCGCGCGCACGGCCGCGGCGCTCATCGAGGACGGCTCCGGGGAGCCGGTTCCCGTCGCGGCGCTCGCGGACAGGCTCGCCGTGTCCGCCCGGCACCTCAGCCGCGTGTTCCGCGACGCGTTCGGCGTGACGCCCGTGCAGTACGCGCACACGCACCGTCTGCTCCTCGCGAAACGCCTGCTCACCGAGACGACCCTGCCCGTCACGGACATCGCCTTCACGGCCGGCTTCGGGAGTCTGCGCCGGTTCCAGGCGGTCTTCACGGAACGCTACGGTCTCGCGCCGAGCGCGCTGCGTCGTTCGGTCGCCGCCGCTCCCGCCGAGACGCTCACGTTCCGCCTGGGCTTTCGCCCGCCTCTCGCCTGGGAACCACTCCTCGCCTTCCTGAGCGGCCGCACGATCGAGGGGGTGGAACACGTCGGCGAGCAGGCGTACGCACGTACCGTGCGCATCGAACGCGAGGGCATCGACTGCACGGGCTGGATACGCGTGAGCCTCGTCGCGGACCGGCACTGTCTCGACGTGACCCTGTCCGCGTCGCTGGCACCCGTCGTACCCGCCGTCCTTCAGCGCGTGAGGCGGCTCTTCGATCTGGCCGCGGACCCGGCCGCGATCGCCGCCCGGCTCGACGCACTGGCCGCGCCTGCGCCAGGCCTGAGGCTGCCCGGCGCGTTCGACGGCTTCGAGATGGCGGTGCGCGCGATCCTCGGCCAGCAGATCACGGTGAAGGCCGCACGCACGCTTGCCGGCCGCTTCGCGGCCGCGCTCGGCACACGCGTCGAGACGCCGTTTCGGTCGCTCGTGACGCGCTTTCCGTCTTCCCGCGAGGTCGCGACACGTTCGGTGGACGACATCGCCCGGCTCGGCATCGTCGGGGCCCGTGCACGCGCGATCCTCGCGCTCGCGGAGGCTCACGCACGGGGTGACATCACGCTCGAACCCACCGCGGACGTCGAGGCCCAGCTCGCGCGCCTGCGCGCGCTGCCCGGCATCGGCGACTGGACGGCACAGTACCTCGCCATGCGGGCCCTGGGGTGGCCGGACGCGTTCCCGCACACCGACTACGGCGTGCGGAAGGCACTCGGCACGACCGCGGACCGCGAGGTACTCGCGCGCGCCGAGGCCTGGCGACCCTGGCGTGCGTACGCCGTCATGCATCTCTGGCAATCGATCGGAGGAAATGCGAAATGATCCACTGCGACATCGACACGCCGATCGGCGTGTTCCACGCGCTGAGCGACGGACAGGCCCTTCTCGCGCTGCGTTTCGACGAGGAATGGGAACGTGTGCGTCCCGGGGACCGCGGAGCCCGGGAGCCCGACGCGCCCGTGCTGCGCGACGTGCGCGAGCAGCTCCGGCAGTACTTCACGGGGCTGCGGACCTGGTTCGACCTGCCGCTCGCGCCCTCGGGGACGGCGTTCCAGCACCGGGTGTGGGCCGCGCTTCGCGATCTCGCCTACGCGGACACCACCAGCTACGCCGCGCTCGCACGGACACTCGGGTGCCCGCGGTCCGCGCGCGCGGTAGGCGCCGCGAACGGCGCCAACCCGCTGCCGGTCATCGTGCCCTGCCATCGCGTGGTCGGCAGCGACGGCACGCTCACGGGCTATGCCGGAGGGCTCTCACGCAAGAGGTGGCTCCTCGCGCACGAGCATCGACACGCGCCGGAGGCGGGCATCCGGCTCATCGCCTGAGCCCGGCGACGGCGGGGTCGGGCGCGCGCAACGGCTCGCCGTCGTAGCCCGACACGCGCCCGAAGGCGCCATCGCCCGCATTCCACTCCGCCGCGGCACGCACCACCTCGTCGGGGCGACGCGCGACGAAGTTCCACCAGAGCAGCACGTCCTCGCCGAAGGGCCGGCCTCCCACCAGCAGCAGGCGGGCCTCGCTCGTGCACCGGAACGCGACCTGCGCGCGACCCGGCGTGAAGAACGCGAGCACGCCGGGAGCCAGCGGCTCGTCCCCGACCGTGACGTCACCATCCAGCGCCAGCAGCACGTGCTCGAAGCTTCGGTCCAGCGGGAGGGAAACCTGCGCACCCGCTCTCGCCGACAGATCCAGGCCGACGAGGGGCGAGTGGAACGTCCCGGGTGCACGCTCGCCGTCGTGCGAGCCTGCGAGCACCGTGATCCGCGCCCCCTCGGTCTCGATCACGGGGAGCACGGGGTGGTGCTCGAAGGACGGCTCGATGGCCCGTTTCGCGTCGGGCAGCGCGATCCACAGCTGCGCCATGTGCAGGCGTGGCGACCCGGGCAGCAGTTCCTCGGAATGCGCGATGCCGCGCCCGGCCGTCATCAGGTTGACCTGGCCCGGGCGGATGACCTGCACGCTCCCGAGGCTGTCCCGGTGCAGGACCTCGCCTTCGATCATCCACGTGAACGTCTGCAGCCCGATATGGGGGTGCGGGGCCACGCGGAGCGTCTGTCCGTCGGCCAGCACCGAGGGGCCGACGTGATCGAGGAAACACCACGGGCCGGCCATGCGTCGCGCCCGCGTCGGCAGGGCCCGTCGGACAGGCAGGCCGCCGACACTCGCCGCGTGGGCGGGAATGCGTTCTTCCCGCCCCTCCGGTTCCGGCGCCACGTCAGACGAACCGGCCGGACTGGTAGTCCGCCACCGCACGCTGCAGCTCCTCGGTGGTGTTCATCACGAACGGCCCGTACTGCGCGATCGGTTCGCCGAGCGGCCTTCCCGCGATCAGGAGCACGCGTGCGGCCTCGTCCGCCGCTTTCAGCACCACGCCGTCGGCCTGTGCATCGTTTGCGAGAATCGCCATGCGCTGCATGGGCACTCGCGTCCCGGCGATGGACACCGCGCCGCGGTAGACGTACACGAACGCGTTGTGCCCGGCCGGCAGGGCCTGCTCGAACACCGCACCGGGGGACAGGTGCACGTCGAGGTACACCGGCTCCGTCGCGTCACGCTGCATCGCGCCCTTCACGCCTTGGCTCTCGCCCGCGATGACCCGCACGGTCACGCCGTCCGCCTGCACCTCGGGGATCTCGGCGCCCGGGAAGTCCCGGTACCAGGCCGGAATCATCTTGTCCTTCGCGGGCAGGTTGAGCCAGAGCTGGAACCCTTCCATGCTGCCTTCCTCCTGCTCGGGCATCTCGCTGTGGATCACGCCGCGCCCGGCCGTCATCCACTGCACGCCACCGTTCGTGAGCAGGCCTTCGTTGCCACCGGAATCCCGGTGACGCATGCGTCCCGCGATCATGTACGTGACGGTCTCGAAGCCGCGGTGAGGGTGCGGCGGAAATCCCGCAATGTAGTCGTCGGGATTGTCGGTGCCGAACGCGTCCAGCATCAGGAACGGGTCCAGACGCTTCTGCAGCGACTGCGTCAGCACCCGCGTGAGCTTCACGCCGGCACCGTCGCTCGTGGCCTGTCCCGCGACCAGACGTTCGACTGTCCGGGGGTGTGCGAGTGTCTTCGTTTCCAGGGTCTTCGTGTCCATCCTGTCTTCTCCTTGTTCGGTGGCGCCGTCCGCGTCAGGCGCCCACGGTCGCGGTATCTTGAACCGTTTCGGCGATCTCGGCGCGGGCAGCCGCGAGCCCGCGTGCCTGCGCTTCGGGTCCCATCGCGAGCCCCTCGGCGTACACGAAGCGCACGTCGGTCATGCCGAGAAACCCGAGCACGGTCCGCAGGTACGGCACGACGGTGTCGCTGGGCCGGTCGCGGTGTACCCCGCCGCGCGTCGTCACCACGTAGACCGTCCGGCCGCGCAGAAGTCCCTCGACACCCTGTTCCGTGTAGCGGAACGTGACCCGCGCCCGGGAAATCGCGTCGATCCAGTTCTTGAGCTGGGCACTCACGCCGAAGTTGATCATGGGCGCCGCCAGAACGATCACGTCGGCGGCCTGGACCTCGGCGATCAGCGCATCGTCCAGCGCCACGCGCGCCGCCTGTGCCGCCGAACGCTCCGACTCGGGCGTGAACAGCGCGTCCAGGGCGGACTCGTCCAGTGCGGGATGGGGGCTGGTGGCGAGGTCGCGCACGGTCACGGAACCGCCCGGATGCACGGACCGCAGACGCGCGACGAGTTCGGCCGCGAGGCCGGCAGACTGGGATCCCGTCGTGCCCTGGGCACGCCGCGCGCTCGAGTTCACCTGCAGGATGTTCATGTCGTCCTCCCGATGGGGTTGCGATGAGGACAATGTATTGTTGTCGGGACATCTACAGAAGACCTCCACACGGGTATGATCGTTCCACCAGTGGAACAAAGGCCAGAACCCGTGGATGCCGATGCCGCCGATCTCCTGCTGTTCGCGAACGTCATGGATGCAGGCAGCTTCAGCCGCGCGGCCGAGCGCCTGAAGCTGCCGAAGTCGACCCTGTCGCGCCGCGTGTCGGCCCTGGAAGCGCGCCTGGGCGAGAAGCTCCTCCAGCGCACGACCCGCCGGCTCGTCCTGACTGACTTCGGCGAGGGCGTGCTCGCCCACGCTCGCGCGATCGGCTCGGAAGTGGACGCGGCGCGCGCGCTGGCGCAGTCGCGCCAGCAGCTGCCCGCGGGCAGGCTCCGCGTGTCGATGCCCGCCGACTTCGCCGCGCGCGCCCTGTCCGCGATGCTCGCGACGTTCGTAACGGACCACCCCGGCGTGTCCCTCGACATCGATGTCTCGCCGCGCCGCGTCGACCTCGTCGCGGAGAATTTCGACCTCGCGATCAGGATGGGCGACCTCCCTCCCGACTCGCAGCTCACGGCCCGTCGCGTCGCGGTCTTCCACACGGGCCTGTACGCGGCTCCGCGATACCTCGCCGTACACGGATCACCGGCGGAACCCGACGAGCTCTCGGGTCGCCACGCCCTCATGCTCCTTTCCCGTTCGGGCGATCCGGTCCCATGGACACTCCTGCGAGGGGGCGACCCGCCGGATGCGTGGCAGGGCGAGCTGCCGCTGCGCACCAGCGCCAACTCGCCCGACCTGCTGCTGAAGCTGGCGTGCGCCGGTGCCGGCATCGCCGCCGTCGGGACGTTCTTCGCGGAGCCCTACGTGAACGCAGGCGAACTGGTGCGCGTGCTGCCCGGGTGGTGGGCGGCCCCGTCGACGGCCTGGGCCGTCTTCCCGGGGAGGAAGCTCCTCGCGACGAAGACGCGCGCGTTCATCGAGGCACTCGCGAAGGCGCTCGAGCCGTGCAACCCGCCCGAGTCCGTGGACGACCCGCATCTGCCCGCGACCGCAGGAACGGACCGCGGCGGCCTCGCACCTCAGAAGAGCGGGGGACGATCGAGAACCGGCACGAACCGCACCGGCAGGACGGACTGAGCGCGCAGTGCGCCCGACGGGTCCAGGTCGGCAACCACAAGTTCCTGTTCGCCGTACGGTTCCCCGCGCGGATAGACGACGCGCCCTCCCGGTGCCAGTTGCGCCGCGAGTGCCTCCGGGAGTTCCGTGCACGCCGCCGTGAGGATGATCCCCCGATACGGCGCGTGCTCGGGCCAGCCTGCCTGACCGTCACCGCTTCGGACCGACACGTTGTCGTAACCGAGGCGGGACAGCGTGGCCGTCGCCATCGCCGCGAGTTCGGGCACGATCTCGACCGTGAAGACATGCCGGACGAGCGTGGCGAGGACCGCCGCCTGGTAGCCCGAGCCCGTGCCGAGTTCGAGCACGACGTCGTCGGGCCGCGTGTCGAGAAGGTCCGTCATCAGCGCGACGATGAACGGCTGGGAGATCGTCTGACGGTGTCCGATCGGCAGGGGCGCGTTCACGTACGCACGTTCGCTCTCTCCCGGGAGCACGAATTCGTGACGCGGAACGCTCCGGATGGCCTGCATCGTGCGCTCCGCCAATCGTGCACGCCCCGTGTAACGCGCGCACTGCGCCGCTTCCGCGGCGATCTCGTCGACGAGCACCCGCCGCTCGTCCGCCCGTTCGTCCGTCATGCGTCCCCCTGTGAGATGTCGCGCCGCACGAGCGGCCACCGGTCCGTCACGATCCGACCCGTCAGCATGTCGCGCCACAGTTCGTGCGCGCGCGCCAGGTGGTCGGACACCACGCGCTCCACGGGGGACCGCAGACGGTGAACGCCGGTTCCGCCCGCGAGGACCAGACGCACGTGACACGCCTGCGGCGAAGACACGGGTTCGCCGATGCGGCTCACGAGCGTGCACGTCGCACCCGCGACTTCCGGCAGCTGCCTCACGACGTCCTCGGCGACGAGCCCCGCGATCACGTTGTAGAGCTTGCCCACGTGCGTGACCGCGTTCTTGCCCGCATAGGATTCGATGGTCATCGGGCGCATCGGCGTGATGAGTCCGTTCACCCGGTTGCCGCGGCCGGCCTGGCCGTCGTCGCCTGCCTCGGCGGACAGTCCGGTCACCGTCAGGTAGACGTCGCCGGTTTCCGGGTCGTCGGCTGCATTCACGACCACGTCGATGTCCTGCGAGGCGAGCGTGTGCGCCGTCGCCCTCACGCGGTCCGCGACGAGCGCCTTCTTCCGGAGGTAGTCGTCGACGTCCGTGACGTGCCGGTCGACGAACGCGCACGCGACCGTGAGCGTGATCCGCGTGCCCACCCTGACGCCCATCACCTTCACGTCCGCGCCGAGCCAGGGCCACGACGATCGCAGCCCCGGATCGGTGAGCGTCCGTTCCGCCGCATCGACGATGCGCTCGAGCCGCGAGAGGGGCGCGAACCCGACGCCGACCGAGGTGTCGTTCGCGAGCACGCCACCGCGTGTGGCCGCACGACGATACAGACTCGCGAGGTCCGTCGATCCGGGTCGCGTCAGGACGCGCACGCGCACGACGTCGTGAAACGTCACTTCCGGAAGGTGCGCCGAGAACCAGTCGTGCACCGCGGTGCGTCCGATGTCCGCGACAGGGACGGTCTCGTCGCCGACACGCTCGGTGGCACGCCCGGCGAGGTGGAGCGAGAAGGGTTCCAGGATCCGGCCTCCCCCGAATCGCGGAGCCGAGGCGCCGCCCGCGAGCAGCACCTTGTCGACGTTGTGGTGCAGGACGCCCCCGAAACGCTCCGCGTAGACCCGTGCGAGACCGGCCGCGAACGCCTCGGCGACGGCGTCGCAGACGGTGTCCGGATGCCCGAGCCCCTTGCGCTCGACCATCTCGACCGCCAGGGCATCCGCCACGGGGCAGGTGTCCGCATCGACGACCAGTTCCATGCCCCGCCCCCCGTGCACGATGTCCGATTGGCGGGGATTCTAGGGGCGGACCCGGCTCGCGCTCTTGACGATGGTCATGCCGCGACGCGCGGACTCAGTGCCGGCTGCCGAAGAACTCCCGGGGCGACTGCCCGAGTGCGCGCTTGAACATTGCCGAGAATGCGCTCGCGCTGTCGTAGCCGAGTGCCTCGGCGACCGACGCGAGCGACTGACCGCCGGCGACGAGCGCGGCGGCGTGCGCGAGCCGCACCCGCTGTCGCCACTGGCTGAAGCTCATGCCGAGTTCCTGCTGGAACAGCCGCGCGAGCGTGCGTGGACTCGCTCCGGTGCGCGCCGCCCACTCGTCGAGCCCGAACGGCGCACCGGGCTCCTCGAGCATCGCGTCGCAGAGGGTCCGCAGCCGACGATCCGACGGCAGTCTGAGTTCGAGCGACAGGGCCGGCGCCTCGCGCATCTCCTCGAGGAGCAGGCGCGTGAGCAGTTCGTGCCGCACCGGACGCTCTTCGGCAGAGCTCTCGCCGAGTGCCTCGATGAGTTCCTGCATGAGCGGCGAGACGTCGACCACGTCGCAGGTGTCGAGCGCGCGCGGGGCCACGCTCGCGTCGACGTAGATCGTGCGCAGCGCGACCTCGCCGATCAGCGTGACCTCGTGATCCACGTGCGGCGGTATCCAGACGGCCCGCGTGGGCGGCACGATCCACGTGGTCTGACCGGCACGGATGCGCACGGCACCGCGCAGCGTGCACGCGAGCTGCGCCCAGTCGTGGGCGTGGGTTGCCACGTGGCCGTTCGCGGGCAGCATCCTCACGTTGACCGCCACGGGACGTGCCGGGGTCGGCGCAACCCGCGGCAGGGGATCGATGGACCGGTTTGGCATGTTCTCGACACAAAACGTCTCGACATCGTAAACCCGCCAAGCACGTTCCGGCTAGCATGCGAGTCGTACAGTTTCGGGAACCTCCATGCCTTCCGTCCAGAAAGACACCGCCGGTCATCGGGATGCGCGCGTGATCGGCGTCGTCGGCTTCGCGCACGGCACGTCGCACTTCTTCCACCTGCTGCTGCCACCGCTCTTTCCGTGGCTCATGCACGACTTCGGCCTCACGTTCACGGAAGTCGGTGCGCTCATGACGATCTTCTTCGTGATCTCCGGCTTCGGCCAGGCCGCCGCGGGCTTCGCCGTGGACCGATTCGGACCGCGGCGCGTGCTGCTGTTCGGCGTGTCGAGCCTCGCCGCCGCGGGTTTCGCGCTCGCCGCCGCCCAGCACTACTGGATGCTCGGGCTCGCCGCGGCATTCGCGGGGCTCGGCAACAGCGTGTTCCACCCGGTCGACTTCACGATCCTGAATCACCGCGTCTCGTCCGCACGCCTGGGCCACGCTTTCTCGGTGCACGGCCTCTCCGGCAATCTCGGCTGGGCCGCGGCACCGGTGTTCATGGCCGGCATCGCGACGTTCGCGAACTGGCACTGGTCCGGCTTCGCCGCCGGCCTGCTCGCGCTCACGGTGCTCGCCACGCTGGTCTGGCAGCGCAACCTCCTCGACATCGACAATGGCCCCTCCCACGCGGAACCGGGTGCGGAACGGGAGCCCGTGCGCGCCCCGTTCGCGTTCCTGCAGTCGCCCGGCGTGTGGCTGTGCTTCGCGTTCTTCTTCGTGACGACGCTCGCGCTCGGCGCACTCCAGAGCTTCTCGCCCACCGCGCTGAACAGGATCTACGGGCTCTCCCTCGCGACGGCGACGTCGTGTCTCACCGCATACATGCTCGGCGGCGCCGGCGGCATGATCGTGGGCGGCTTCCTGGTCGGCAGACACGGTGCGCACGAGCGCGTCATCACGGCCGCGCTGTCGGTCTCCGCGCTCGCGGCGCTCGTCATCGCGCTCGCGATCTTTCCGCCGTGGAGCGTGATGGTCCTCATGGCCGTGGTCGGCTTCGGCGTGGGCGTGGCGGGGCCCTCGCGTGACCTGCTCGTGCGGCAGACCGCGACGGCAGGTTTCGGCAAGGCGGCGTTCGGTCGCATCTACGGCTTCGTCTACTCCGGCCTCGACATCGGCTTCTCGCTGTCGCCGCTCGTGTTCGGGCCGCTGATGGACCGCGGCCAGTTCACGGCCGTGCTCGGTGGCGTCGCGCTGCTTCAGGGCATGGCCATCCTCACCGCCCTGTCGGTGGGGGTGCAGTCGCGCGTCGGTTCGCGCGCGGTGTCGAGCGCCGGCTAGCGGGTCACCCGCTGCAGCGGAAACACGCCCGGTGACGGGCGTGTTTCGTTTGCGGCCGCGCGTACGACGGGTCACGGGCGGGCGCGCGCTGCCCGCGGTTATCATCGAGGCCATGCCGGCGGTCGTCGCGGACCCCCGGGGCATTCGCCAGACAGGACGAGAGGGAGAGAGGACATGCACGATCTGCTGATCCGGGGTGCCGTGGTTCACGACGGCACGGGCGCCGAGGGCCGGAAGGTGGACGTCGCGGTGCGCGACGGCCGGATCGCAGAGGTGGGGCGCGTCGACGCGCCCGCCGCCGAGGTCGTCGATGCGGACGGCCTGGCGCTGATGCCCGGCATCATCGACGTGCACACGCACTACGACGCGCAGATCACCTGGGACCCCACGCTGTCGCCGTCGCCCTCGCTCGGCGTGACCACGGCGATCCTCGGCAACTGCGGCTTCGGCATCGCGCCCTGCCCCGCGCCGCTGCGCGAGACCGTCGTGAAGAATCTGTCGGTGGTCGAAGGCATGGACCTCGACGCACTGCTCACCGGCACGCAGTGGGAGTTCGAGTCGTTCGGCGAATATCTCGCCCAGCTTCGTCGCGTGAAGCCCTATGCGAACGTGGGCGTGCTCTTCGGCCACTCGACGGCCCGCACCGCGGTCATGGGCCAGGACGCCTCGACCCGCGCCGTGCCCACGGCCGAGGAGCTCGCGCGCATGCGGGCCATGGTGCGCACCGCACTGGACGAAGGCGCGGCCGGCTTCGCGTCGTCGTTCTCGCCGAACCACGCGGGTTACGGCGGCCTGCCGATGCCCTCGACCATCGCGTCCGACGCCGAACTCCACACTCTCGTGGAGCCGCTGCGCGAGGCCGGACGCGGGGTCTTCGTGATGGCGACCGGGCCGCGCGGGACGCCCGAGTACATGGAGGACATCGCGCGCCGCACGGGACGGCCCGCCTTCATCGTGACCGTGCTCACCATGTACAACGAGGCCGCCCCCGACGTCGCGCTCGACTGGTACGAGCGATGCGCGGCGGCGCAGGGTCGCGGCCACGAGGTCTGCATCCACACGAGCTGTCAGCCGCTGTCGTTCGACTTCACGCTGCGCGACCCGTACCTGCTCTATTCCCACTCTGCGTTCGACCGCGTGAAGTCGGCACGGCCCGACGACCTCCCCGCCATCTACGCCGATCCGGCCTTCCGTGCAAAGTTCCGCGACAACCTCGCGCATCCCGGGGCCGGCATCCTGTTCTACGGCGACTGGAACAAGATGGAACTGCCCGACGGCACGACCGTCGCGCACCGCGCAGCCGAACTCGGACGCGACCCGCTCGACCTGTTCTTCGACACGGCTCTCGAGAGCGGCCTGGACACGCGCTTCATCGCCAAGCTCTTCCAGAACAACGACGCCGGCGTCGCACCCCTGCTCCGGCACGAGTCCGGCGTGCTCGCACTCTCCGACGCGGGCGCGCACCTGATCTACTTCTGCGACGCGGGATTCGGTCTGCACTTTCTCGCGCACTGGGTACGCGAGACCGGCACCTTCACGCTCGCCGAGGGCGTCCGCAAGCTCACGCTCGACCCGGCCTCGCGGTATCGCATTCCCGGTCGCGGACGCATCGAAGCGGGCGCCTGGGCGGATCTCCTCCTCTTCGATCCCGCGACCGTCGGCATCTCCGGCCTCGAGAGGCTCCACGATCTTCCCGGGGGCGGTGAACGGATCATCCGGCGTCCCCGTGGCGTGCACGGCGTCTGGGTGAACGGCACACGCGTGTTCGACGGCGAAGCCTACGTTCCGATGGACGGCGGTCCGGGTCACGTGCTGGACCGTTTCGACGCCTGAACCCGCCTGCGCCGGCACGTGCCGCGGCGCCGCGGCACGCACTCCGACGGCTTTGCGCCCCGTGACGATTCGGAGACAATCGCGCCAGCCTTTCGGAGCACCCATGATCATCCAGTCCCTGCTCGACACGGATCTGTACAAGTTCTCGATGATGCAGGTCGTCCTGCACCAGTTCCCCGGCGCACACGTCGAGTACCGCTTCAAGTGCCGCACGCGCGGCGTCGATCTCTCGCCGTACTACGACGAGATCTGCGAGGAGGTGCGCCACCTCTGCACCCTCCGCTTCACGCGCGACGAACTCGACTACCTCCGCGCGCTGCGGTTCATGAAGAGCGACTACGTCGACCTCCTGCGCCTGTTCCAGCTCGACGAGGGATTCATCGACATCCGTCGCGCGCCGGAGGTCGAGGGCGGCATCGACATCCACATCCACGGGCCGTGGCTGCACACGATTCTCTTCGAGGTTCCGGTACTCGCGATCGTGAGCGAGGTCTGGTTCCGCAACAACCATCCGGACCTGGACAAGGCCGAAGGCATGCGCCGCCTGAGGGACAAGATCGAACTCGTGCGTCACCAGCCCGATCCGGAGTTCAAGATCTCGGACTTCGGCACGCGCCGGCGCTTCTCGCACGGGTGGCAGCAGGTCGTCGTGGAAACGCTGAAGCGCGAGATCGCGCCGCGCGTCGCGGGCACGAGCAACGTGCTGTTCGCGCGCCAGTACGGCATGGTGCCGCTCGGCACGATGGCCCACGAGTACCTGCAGGCCTGTCAGGCCGTGGGGCCACGTCTGCGCGACACGCAGAGATTCGCGTTCGACAAGTGGGCGGAAGAATATCGCGGCGACCTCGGCATCGCGCTCACCGACGTCTGCGGGATGGACGCGTTCCTGCGCGACTTCGACCTGTTCTTCTGCAAGCTCTTCGACGGCGTGCGCCACGATTCGGGCGATCCGTTCGAGTGGGGCGAGAAGATGCTCGCGCACTACAACCGGATGCGCGTGGACGCGCGTGGCAAGACGTTCGTGTTCAGCGACAGCCTGAACGTGCCGCTGTGCATCGAACTCTACGAGCGGTTCAAGGGGCGGTGCAAGCCGGGTTTCGGGCTCGGGACGAACCTCACGAACGATCTCGGCGTGGATCCGCTGCAGATTGTCATCAAGATGACGCGCTGCAACGGCCAGCCGGTCGCGAAGATCAGCGACACGCCCGAGAAGACGATGGACTACGACCCGTCCTACGTGACGTATCTGCGGGAAGTCTTCCAGGTCCCCGAAGTCGCGGTGGACACGGGCGATTGATCCGGCGACGCCGCGCGTGGCAGGTGATCGCGGCCGCGCTCCTGCTCGCGGGCGCGGGCGCGCTCCGCGGCGCACCTGCCGACCCGCCGCAGTCGTGGACGGCGCACGTGGTGTACGTGACGGACGGCGACACGATCACCGTGACGCGCGCGCACCGGCGGGTCGTCGTGAGGCTCCTGCACATCGACGCGCCGGAACGCGACCAGCCCTACGGCCGCGCCGCGAAGCGCAGTCTCCAGCGGCTCCTGCGCGGGCGTGACGTGCGACTGCTCGTGCGCGGCCGGGACCGGTACCACCGCGTCCTCGCCGAGGTGCGCAGACAGCCGGACGGACTCGACGCGGGCACCGAGCAGCTGCGTCTCGGCCTCGCGTGGGCGTACGACCGCGGCAGGGACCACGCGCGCTACGAATCGATGGAGCGCGAGGCGCGGCGCGCACGCCGCGGCCTCTGGCGGGATCGCCACCCGGTGCGTCCCGCGCGCTGGCGTCACGGGCGGGACCATCGCCGCACGCCCTGACGCTCGCGTGGCGTACTCTGACGCTTGCGTGGCACACCCCGACGCTCGCGTCGTGCACGTCGACGCTTGCGTCGTGCACCCTGACGCTTGCGTCACGGCAGCGCAGGATCAGGCCGGCCGGTTCTCCGTTCCGCGGTAGAGGATCTGGATGGCGGCTTCCGTCGCCTGCCGGTGAGCCGCCCGCTCGGCGTCGCCGAGGTCCACGGCGGGGCGCGGTTCCGGATCGAAGTGGTGGTAGCGATCCACCCCGCGCACGAGCTGCGCGGAGTCGCGATGGCCGGCAACCTGCCGGACATAGGTCGGCACGTACCGGATCGCGAATCCGATCCGGCGGCGGTGCGACCGGTTGGCGTCCGACCCGTGCACGAGCCGCACGTGATGCAGCGACATCTCGCCGGGCTGCAGCACGACGTCCACGGCCTGCCCCTCGTCGACGTCGACCCCGACCTCCTGCCCGCGCGTGAGCAGGTTGTTATCCGCGAACGTGTCCGTGTGCGGCAGCTGGTCCATCACGTGCGTGCCGGGAATCACGCGCATGCAGCCGTTCTCGGGGACCGAATCCGAGAAGGCGATCCAGGCCGTGACGACGTCCGGCTCCGACAGCCCCCAGTACGTGGAATCCTGGTGCCACGAGACGTAGGCGGGATTGTCCGCCTCCTTCGTGAAGAAGCTCGCACTCCAGACGAGCAGGTCGGGACCCAGCACGTCCTCCACGGCGTCGAGAATGCGCGGATCACGGACCATTTCGTCTGCCCAGGTGAAGAGGAGGTGCGGCTTGTTGCGCATCTGGCCGCTCAGCGGACCGCCGGCGGCGGCTTCCGCGGCCTCGAGTTTCGCGCGATATCCGGCGATCTCGTCCGGCGTGAACACACGGACCGGAAAGTGGTACCCGAGTTCGTCGAACCGAGCCGTCTCCTCGGGGCTCAGGACCTTGTGGGACACCGCATTGCGCGCGTGCCATGCCGCGGGCGAAACCGCATTCATCTCGTTGCCTCTCGTCGACGTGGCGTGAGGGGTCGTCGACCGCCTTCGCCGTTTCCGTGCCGGACAGGGCGTCCGGCTCCCGCCGCGCGGCGTCCTACACGGACTCCAGCGCGACCTTGAAGAACCGGCTGCTCGCGGCCGTCTGGTTCTCGTAGATGGAGCCCTGGTTAAGCGCGGGCGGCAACGGCATGCGCACCGGCACCGGCACCAGGCGTGGCTCGAGCGTCGGCTCGCCGCAGATCATGCGGCTGTCGAACTCGTCGATGTTCGTGAAGTTCACGAGCGGCCACGCGTCGGCAGCGGCGCACTCGTAGAGCAGGAGCTGACGGTCGCGCGACGACGTGTTCTGCGCGGAGCCGTGCACGAGACGGACGTGGTGGAAGGACGCCGCCCCGGCCCTGCCGAGGCAGGGCACGGCCCTGGAGAAGTCGAGGCCGCTGGCCGCGGGGTCCATCGCGCCACAGAAGCGGCCCTGCGCATGGTGGTCGTAGATCGGCCCGCGATGCGTGCCCGGCAGCACGAGCATCGGCCCGTTCTCCATGGAAACGTCGTCGAACATCAGCCCGATCGCGAGCACGTCGTCGTTCGTGTGCGGGTAGAACGCCCAGTCCTGATGCCACTCGACCGGCGACCCGAAACCGGCGGACTTGGTGTTGAGCTTCGATCCGTGCAGGCGGACGTTGGGCCCGAGCAGCCGCACGAGGACGTCGAGCAGCACCGGCGCATTCAGCACCTCGCGGAACACGGGGTGCACGAGATGCGGCTTCTTGATGCGGCGCACACGCGGGCGGTCGGGCCGGTGCGAGGGTTCGAGGTCGTAGATGTCGTTGTGCGTGGTGACCCCCCTCGCGTCATCGAGGATCTCCGAGACCACTTTCCTGACACGCGCGAGCGTCGCCGCATCGAGGACGTCCTCGACGACGACGTACCCGTTCTCCTCGTAGAAAGCGACCTGCGCGTCCGTGATCATCGCTCCTCCTCGCGGCTGGGATCTTGCACTGCACAACACGGTGCCGGGACGCCGCGGATCATCGCCGGCCGGCCCGTGCGGCCGTGAACTTTGCGCCGGCGTCGTCACGACTGTCAACGCTGCGATGCAAACGCCCGACGCATTCTTGCATGCGAAGTTATTCCATGTAATTCTGACGTAAGGATTGCATGGGAGGCATTCATTGCCTTCCGTCGATCCGCTGACTGAAATCGTCCGAAGTACCAATCAGTGGAGGAGAGACACAATGAGACGTTCAATCATCGCAGCGGCCGTGGGTGGTGCGCTGATCGGCTTTGCCGGGACGGCACTCGCGCAGGCACTGCCGGGCCCGACGGATGACCGGCCGTTCACGGAAAACTGGTGGCCGTCCAAGTGGGGCAAGGATGACAAGGCCGGCAGCGCGAACCACACGAAGAATTCGGCGAACGTCCGCCGCGCGCTCGCGACCGTGAAGAACTTCAAGGCACTCACGATCGGCAAGTTCTACCACCACGAAGCGCCCGCGTTCGGGCCGCGCGGCTGGCACATGTCGATCCCCGGCACGCCGACGGGCGGTCCGTTCGGCAAGAACGCGCTGATCTATCACGACGAACTCGTGACCACCGAGATCGGCCAGATCCAGACCCAGTTCGACGGCCCCGGCCACATCGGCATCAACACCTCCAAGGGACCGATGATGTACAACGGACGCCTCACGTGGAACGTCTACGAGCGCGGCGCGGGTGGTCGCGTGATGGGCATGGGTGATGCCGGCGTGGAGTATCCCGCCGAGTTCGGGTTCGTGTGCCGCATGGTCGTGCTCGACGCGGTGGCGTACCGCAAGTCGCAGGGCAAACTGCCCGCGTCCGCCGAGATGCTGCCGATTCCGAAGCAGCCCGGCGACATCGGCATCGTCACGGCCGACGACGTGAAGGCCATGGTCCGCATGTCGGGCGTCGGCGAGATCCAGTCCGGCGACTGCGTGGCGCTGCACACCGGCCAGGGCAACACCTGGAGCAACGACCGCTACAAGTCGATGACGGCCGAGGAACGCGCCGCGGCCCGCGCGATCTTCGCGCAGGGCGAGCCCGGCTTCGGGATCAGCGCGTGCGAGTACATGGCGTCCCGCGACATCGCGCTCACGATGGGCGACACCTCCGCCAACGACGCCCAGCCCGGCAACGAGGTCATGGGCTATGCGGTGCCCTGCCACACCAACATGCAGAACCGCCGCGGCATCTGGAACCTCGAGAACGTCGACACCAAGTCCCTCGTGGATGCGGGCATCAAGGAAGGCGCGTTCGTCTGGGCGCCCCTGAAGATCATCGGTGCGACCGGTTCGCCGGGCAACCCGATCGTGTTGTACTGATCCGGTCCTCCCGCCGGCAGCAGATACGGCCCTTCGGGGCCGTTTTTTTTGCCGACCCGTCCTCGCGGCATCCCCCGGCGTCGGACTCAGTCCGTGATGCCCACCACGCCCAGGATGAACGCGAAGCGGAAGGCGATCTCGCGCAGGTAGTCGTACCGGCCCGACGCGCCGCCGTGTCCCGCGTCCATGTTGATGCGCAGAAGCAGAGGGTTGCCGTCGGTCTTGAGGGTCCTCATGCGCGCGACGTACTTCGCTGGCTCCCAGTACATGACCTGACTGTCGTTCAGCGCCGTCTCGACGAGCATGGCGGGGTACGCGTGCGCATGCAGGTTGTCGTAGGGTGAGTAGGATCGCATGTACGTGTACGCGCGCCGCTCGTTCGGATTTCCCCACTCCTCGTATTCACCGGTCGTGAGCGGCAGCGTGTCGTCGAGCATGGTGTTGATCACGTCCACGAACGGGACTTCGGACACGACCGCACGGAACAGCTCCGGCCGCATGTTCACGACCGCGCCCATGAGGAGTCCGCCGGCGCTGCCACCCTCGATCACGAGACGGTCCGGCGCCGTGTACCCCTCGGCGATCACGTGCTCCGCACACGCGATGAAGTCGTGGAACGTGTTCTTCTTCTGCATCATGCGGCCTTCGTCGTGCCAGCGCTTCCCCATCTCGCCGCCGCCCCGCACGTGTGCGAGCGCGAAGATCACGCCACGGTCGAGCAGGGACAGGCGCGTCGACGAGAAGGTCACCATCTCGGGGTACCCGTAGGCACCGTATCCGGACAGCAGCATCGGGCGTGCCGCCCGCCTGCGACGATCGTGGCGATACACGAGCGACACCGGAATCGTCGTGCCGTCGGGCGCGCGTGCGTGCAGCAGTTCGGTCCGGTAGTGCTTCGGGTCGTAGCCGCCACGCACCTCGAACCGCTTGAGCAGCACCCGCTTGCGCGAGTTCATGTCGTAGTCGTAAACGGAATCGGGGGTCACGAACGACTCGTACGCGAAGCGGAAGACGTCCGTGTCGAACTCGGCGTTGGCGCCCGCGAACGCGCTGTAGGCGGGCTCCGGAAACTCGATCTCGTGGCGGTCGCCGTCGGACTGCCTCACGACGGTCATGCGGGGGAAGCCGTCGCGGCGCTCGTGCAGCACGTAGTGCCGCGCGAAGAGGTCCACGCCTTCGAGCATCGTGTCGTCACGGTGCGGGATCAGTTCGCGCCACGCGCGCTGCCCACAGCGGTCCGCGGACGCCGTCACGAGCCGGAAGTTCCGCCCGCGGTCGTTGGTCACGATGTAGAACTGCTCGCCGTGGCTGTCCACGTAGTACTCGTGCCCCTTGCGCCGCGCCTGGACGAGCCTCGGTTCGGCATCGGGGTCCGCAGCCGGCACGAACCTGACCTCCGAGGTGGTCGCGCTGTGGGACGTGATGAACACGTGCGCGCGGCTCCGGGCGAGATCGACCCCGACGGAGAAACGGGTGTCCGTTTCCTCGTACACGAGGTCGTGGTCGTCGCGCCCGAGCCGGTGACGCCAGACCCGGCACGCCCGCTTCGCGTCGTCCTCGGTCACGTAGAAGAGCGCGGCACTGTCGGCGGACCACGCGATGGAGCGCGTCTTCGGAACCTCGACGGGCAGAACCTTGCCGGTGTCGAGGTCCATGACTCTCAGGGTGTATTCGCGAAACCCCGTGTAGTCGGTGGAAAACGCGACACGGCGGCCGTCCGGACTCACGTCGAGCGCGCCGAGTCCGAGGAACGGATGCCCGCGTGCGAGCCGGTTGAGGTCGAGCACGATCTGCTCCCGCGCGCGGAGCGACCGGAATCTGCGGCAGTAGGTGGGATACTGACGGCCCTTCGTGGTCCGCGAGTAGTAGTACCAGTCTCCCTCGCGGTAAGGCACGCCCATGTCGGTTTCCTTGATCCTGGAAACCATTTCCCGGTAGAGCTTTCCCTGCAGGGGAACGCTCGGACGCATCATCGCGTCGGTGTAACGGTTCTCCGCCTCGAGATAGGCGATCACCTCCGGGTCGTCCTTCCGTCTGAGCCATGCGTACTCGTCGGGGCGCGTGTCTCCGTGGAGGGTGAGGCTCAGGGATTCCCGTGGTGCGACGGGCGGGACCGGGGTTCGTGGCGTGCGCTTCTGCATCTCTCGACTCGTGTTATGGGCGGCATCGACGCGTTCCGGGCGCCGGTCGGGCCGAAGCTTGCATCGTGAGCGCCGGGACTGCAAACGCCGCGATGTCGCCGTGCCGCAATGGATCAGAGAGAGCCTCCGCCACCGATGAATTCGCCGGTCGCGCACCCGGAATGCTCGGCGGGCGTGACTCGCGCCGGCGGGCACGCTACAATCGCGCGGGTTTTTTCATTGTTTTCAGAGCGATAGTCGAATGGAAACGTACGAATCCGACACCACGTTGTTTCTGCGCGAGTTCCTCCAGAAACACCCCGAGGTGATCGACAAGCAGAAGAAGGCCAGGGCGACCTGGTGGGACAAGCCCTATGATGCCGCGCAGCGCGAGGAATTCGACAGCGCGCGCGTCCCCAAGAAACCGTACGAGTACTACAGCAGCGAAAGCTGAGTGCCTCGAGAACTTGCCCGGAGACGGAGCGTCCATGCGGATGGAGTGCAGTGCCGGTGCGCGGACCGCGCGCAGAGCCCGGGATGGCTCGTTCCGGAATTTCGCGATGCCCCCGCGCGATGACGTCGTACCGAGGAGATTTTCCGTCATGAAGATCCGTGTTCTCACCGCCCTGCTGGCCGTCCTCGTGGCGACGCCCGCCATGGCCGGCTGGGAAGAAGCCGTCAACGCCTACAACAACGGCGACTACGCCACCGCCGCGACCGAGTTCCGGCCATTCGCCGAGCAGGGCCAGGCGACCGCGCAGTACATCCTCGGATGGATCTATCAGAACGGACAGGGCGTCCCGCAGGATCTGGCGGAGTCCGCCAAGTGGTACGAGCGCGCGGCCGAGAAGGGCAATCCGGATGCGCAGTCCGCGCTGGGTTCGTACTACATGTCCGGCTCGGGCGTGCCGCAGGACAGTGAAAAGGCGGTCTACTGGTTCCGCAAGGCGGCCGATCAGGGCAAGGCCGGGGCGCAGTACCTGCTCGGCTACATGCTTTCACGCGGCGATGGCGTCGAGAAGAACGAGGCCGAGGGTGCGACGTGGTACAAGAAGGCGGCGGACCAGGGCTACGGGGAAGCGCAGTACGCCTATGGCCTCGCCCTCGACAACGGCACGGGCGTCGAGAAGGACGAGACCGAGGCCAATGTGTGGCTTCGCAAGGCGGCCGAACAGGGCAACGTCGAGGCCGCCTACCTCCTCGGCTGGAATTTCGAGAACGGTGTCGGAACGCTCCCGGACTACACGGAAGCGGTGAAGTGGTACAGACAGGCCGCGGACGCCAACAACGCGGAGGCACAGTATCAGCTGGCGACGCTGCTGCGTGACGGCCGGGGTGTCGACAAGGACGATGCGGCTGCGCTCGCGCTGTTCGAGAAGGCGGCGCGGGCCGGTCAGGAATCGATTCCGGGCGCGATCGACGCCTACGTGAAGGCACGCCGGTTCGACGACGCGTTCGCGCTCGCCGATGCCTGGCTCGAGAAGAATCCCGACGACGTGCAGCTGCTGACGATTCTCGCGTTCGCGGCGGCCGGCGAAGCCAAGTCGAACCCCGAGAAATTCAGCGCCCCCGCCACCAAGTACGGCGAGCGCGCGATCGCGCTCATCGAATCGGGGACGCGTCCGGAGGGCATGTCGGACACCGAGTGGGGCGAATACCAGACCAAGTGGCTCCCGCAGCTCTACATGCGGCTCGGCGTGATGGCCCAGAAGGCCGGAGACCTCGCACAGGCGATGACCCGCTTCGAGAAGGTCACGCAGCTGTCACCGAAGGACCCCTACGGCTGGTATCTGCTCGGGCAGACACACTTCGCCGAGTACGAGCGCATCACCGCGGATTCCAAGTCGCTCGAAGGCCAGGCCAAGACGGACGCCGTGGGTCGCGCGTTCGCCGAACTGGACAAGGTCATCGACTACTACGCGCGCGCGATCGGACTCACCGACGATCGCGAGGATCTGAAGAGCCTGCGCGCGCCCCTCATGAAGGATCTGAGCGGAATCTACGAGTTCCGGAACGGCTCGAAGCAGGGGCTCGACGACGTGCTGGCCAAGTATCGACAGAACTGAAGCAGGCCCCGGCGCGCGTGCTGCGTGATGGCCCCGGCTCCGGCCGACCTCCGGAGCGAGATCAGGAATTCGAGTCGATCTCGATGTCGATCGCGAAGATGGCGCGCCTGCCGGGGAATCGGCCGCAGTCGAGCGTCAGTTCGCCGTCCTTGCCCGACCACGATCGGGGCCTGTGCTGCATCCCATCTTCCGTGCGGGTGCGGAACCTGTCGGGTTTTCCGTACCGCTCGATGAGCGTGTCGAGGATGCGACGGCAGCCGGGATAACGCGCTTCGATCTGTTCCGGTCGCTTGCCGACCCCGAGGCGCTCGAACGAAAGGATCCACCGGCGAACCTTGCCGTGCTCCATCGACAGGCTCGCCGCGGTGACGTCGCCGCGGGAATCGTCCGACGAGAACCTGATGATGTAGATGCCGTCCGCCTCGCGCAGCCACCTCTCGAATTTCCCGCCGTCGTCGCCCGGCCTCGCGACGCTGGACGACCCACGCAGCCAGAACTCGTGCCGGGATGTCGGAAACAGCGCCCGCAGGCCCGCCGGATCGACCCCGGTGCCGAGACCGACGTACTCGTAGGCGCACGCGGGTCCGCCCGCACCGAGGAGGCACGCGAACGTCAGGACGAAGGCAGCAATTCTTGTCATGGGCGACTCTCAACCTGGTCGGGGGTATCCCTATAATTCCTGATCATGTGTGGCCGCTACGCTCTCGACGAGAACGCCAGGCAACTGGCGGATCACTTCCAGCTCGTCTCGACACCCGAAATCTCCGCGCGGTACAACATCGCGCCCGGAACGCTGGTGCTCGTCGTTCGCGAATCCGGTGACGGGCGCACCGGCGAATTGATGAGCTGGGGACTCGTTCCGGCATGGGCCCGGCGCAAGGGCACCCGTACCTCCTACCCCACCCCCATCAATGCCCGGGCGGAGACTGCGCCCGAGCGACCGATGTTCAGGCACGCATTCCGCGCGGGCCGCTGCATTTTGCCAGCTTCGGGCTTCTTCGAGTGGCATCGTCCCGATGGCGGCCGCAGCGAACCCTACTACGTCGTTCCCGCGAACGCACCCGTCTTCGCGATGGCGGGGCTCTTCGAGGAAGGAGATGCAGCCACGCCCGCGTCGTGTTGTATCCTCACGACCCGCGCGAACGACGCCATGGCACCGATCCACGACAGGATGCCGGTGATGCTTCGCCCCGAGTGGTACGACGAGTGGCTAGATCCGCACACGCCGGTCGAGAGACTGCGCCCGCTGCTCGAGCCGCCGCCGGCCCGGAGCGTCCGTGCATGGCGGGTCGGGACGCGCGTCAATTCGGTACGCAACGATTCGCCCGACATCGTCGACCCCGTCGATGCCGGGCTCGACCGATGATAACGAGGACCCTGGAACCATGAAAACCATCGACTATTACTTCAGCCCCGTCTCTCCGTGGAGCTACCTCGGGCACGCGCGCCTGCGGGACATCGCCCGTCGCCATGGCGCATCCATCGCGGTCAAGCCCGTCGACTACGGCCGCATCTTCCCCGTTTCGGGCGGACTGCCCCTCAAGCAGCGGCCGCAGCAGAGGCAGGCGTACCGCATGATGGAACTGAAGCGCTGGCGCGATCACCTCGGCGTCCCGATCAAGCTCGAACCGCGATTCTTCCCGACGTCGCCCGACCTGGCCGCCAAGGCAATCATCGCAGCCGCCCCGACGGGACCGGAGCGCCAGCTGGACCTGGCCCAGGCCTTCATGAAGGCGTGCTGGGAGGACGACCTCGACATCGCCGATGCGGACACCCTGCGCGACGTCGCGACGCGGGCCGGCCTCGACGGTGGCGCCCTCCTCACCGCCGCCCGCGCAGCAGGCGCCCAGGCGGAATACGACCGTCTCACGCAGGAAGCCATCGACCGACAGGTGTTCGGGGCCCCCACCTACGTCGTGGGCGACGAACTGTTCTGGGGACAGGACCGGCTGGAGTTCCTGGACCGCGCGCTGGCCTGAACCCGGTGGGCCGGATCCCGCACGCCCCGGAGACCCGCGATGCCGACACGTGCCCTGCGCGCGTCTTCCCGGCACACGGCGTCGCGGTGGAATCCCGGCGGGGGGCGACATGAGGTTCCGGCTGCTCGCCCTCCTCGGCCTCCTCGCCTCCGCCGAAGCAGCCATCGATGACAGGGCAGCCCAGGCTGCCCCCCTGCCACCCAGGCCCGCCGTTCTAGACCGTGTCGACGACGCCGCCGATCCGTCGCCCGCGGACCGCGTGGAAGCCGCCCTCGCGCAGGAACCGGCTGCCGGCCGCGTCGTGCGCGTCGAACTCCTGCCCGGCCAGACGGTCACGTTCGCCGGGAACGCCGGTGTCCTCATCGCCGTCACGCCCGCACTCGTCGCCCTGCACTCGTGCCGTGGCACCGAGCGCCTCGCGCTGGCCGCCGCATCGTCCACCTGGCACCGGAGCGACGGCCGGATCGCCGTGACCAACCTCGGGGATGCCCCGTTCATCGCGGTGAACGTCCGGATCGACCAGGCAGGAGACACGTGACGGACACTGCCCCCCGGACGCTGGGCACGCTGGCGGCCTGCCAGGCCCTGCTCGTGACCAACAACCTGTCGATCGTCTCGATCGGCAGCCTCGCCGGATTCTTCCTGGCACCGGACAAGTCCCTGGCCACCGTTCCCGCCACGACCTACATCGTCGGCGCGGCGGCGTCCTCCTATGCCCTGTCGCAGATCATGCGCGCGAGGGGGCGACGCGCTGGGTTCCTGCTGGGTGCGTTCGCGGGACTGATCGGTGCCGTGCTCTGCACGCTCGGCATCGCGTTCCACGTCTTCACGCTGTTCTGTGCGGGCACGTTCGTCGCCGGTGCCTACGCGGCGTCGGGCGGCTTCTACCGCTTCGCGGCGGCCGACAGCGTGGGGCCGGAGCGGCGCAGTCGCGCCATCTCGCTCGTGCTCGCAGGCGGCATCGCCGGCGGAATCCTCGGGCCCGAGAGCAGCAAGCTCACGCGCAACCTTTTCGGCATCCCGTTTCTGGGGTCGTACGGTGTGCTCATGCTGCTCGCGACCCTCTCGGCACTGCTGCTGTGGACATTGAGACTTCCCGGCGCCCATCCCTCGGAGCGCACGGCCGCCTCCCGCCCGCTCGCGCACATCGCGCGGCAGCCGGTCTTCCTCGTCGCGTGCCTCAGCGCAATCACCGCCTACGCCGTCATGAACCTGCTGATGGGGGCGACGCCGCTCGCGATGCAGATGTGCGGCCTGCCGTTCGGTAACGCAGCGTTCGTGATCGAGACACACATCGTGGCCATGTACGCACCGGCATTCGTCACGGGTTCGCTGGTGCACCGCCTGGGACCGCTGCGCGTGATGAGCGCCGGCCTCGGTGCCTTCGCGCTGTGCGTCCTCGCGGGCGTCACGGGGCAGACTCTCCTGCACTTCTGGCTGTCGAGTGCGCTGCTCGGCGTCGGCTGGTGTTTCCTGTACGTCGGCGCGACGACACTGCTCGCGGAATCGCACGGAGCCTCGGAGAAGGCCAAGGCGCAGGGCCTGAACGACATGTCGGTGTTCATCGGCATGGGCGCTTCGTCCGCAATTTCCGGGGTGATACTCGCGCACGCCGGCTGGGCCGCGCTGAACATCGCCGCCATGCCGCTGATCGGGCTCACGAGCGTTGCGCTCGCGTGGCTCGCGTGGCACCGCCGAACGGCCGTCGCGGCCGCCGCCGCCTCGAGGTGAACGATGCGCCTGTCCGTTCTCGACCAGTCACCGATCATTCGCGGCACCTCCCCCGCGGAAGCCGTCGCCCGGACCGTTGAACTCGCGCAGGCCGCGGACGCGCTCGGATACCACCGCTTCTGGCTCGCCGAACATCACAACACCCACGCCCTCGGCGACCCGTGCCCCGAGATCCTGCTCGCGCACGTGGCGGCCGTGACGAACCGGATTCGCGTCGGCACGGGGGGCGTTCTGCTTCCGTACTACAGCGCGCTCAAGGTCGCGGAGACGTTCCGCATGCTCGAAGCCCTGCATCCCGGCCGGATCGATCTCGGCATCGGCCGTGCGCCCGGGTCCGACGGCGTCACCGCCCAGGCGCTCTGGAGTGGCGCGTTCTACGATTTCAACCAGTTTCCCGTGCACGTCCAGGAGACGCTGGCATTCCTGGACGACGCGCTGCCGGACGAGCATCCGTACGCACGCGTGAAGGCGATGCCGGCCGGCCCGCATTCACCCGAGGTCTGGCTGCTCGGTTCGTCGGACTACAGCGCGACACTCGCAGCCTATCTGGGCCTGCGCTTCGCGTTCGCGAACTTCATC
Organism: Betaproteobacteria bacterium; assembly: GCA_016125475.1. Taxonomy (GTDB): domain Bacteria; phylum Pseudomonadota; class Gammaproteobacteria; order Burkholderiales. The sequence continues at coordinate 155,172 of WGLR01000023.1, read as the reverse complement.
ACGGCCCGGGGAGGCCCGGAGGTCACGCGTGCGTACCGCCAGGGTTTCCGCCCGTCCGCGCGCGACACACGCCCGACCGCGATGATCGCGGTCTTCGCGATCTGCGCGGCGACGGAGGACGAGGCGCAGCGGCTCGCGGCCCCGATGGACCTGCGACGGCTGCACCTGGCACGCGGCGTGGACGAGCCCGTGGCGACCACGGCGGAAGCGCTGTCACGCGAGTACTCCCCGGGTGACCGCGAGATCATCGAACGCGAGCGCGCCCGCGGCATCGTCGGCACGCCCGGCCAGGTGCTCGACCGGATCGCCCGACTCGCGGACGAATCGGAAGCCGACGAGGTCATGGTCCTCACGATCACGGGAGACTACGCGACGCGACTGCGTTCCTACGAACTCCTCGCGGAGGCGGCCGCCACACGGTGCACTGCGTGACCGGCGGAACGGTGACGAGGGGGCGACTCCCCCTGGGCCAGAATCAGAAACGCACGCCCAGCTTGACGCCGAAGGACGTGGCATCACCCGTGCGATCCGCCTCGACGGCGAGATTCATGAGCAGCATGTTGAAGTTGATGCCGACGAAAACCTTGTTGAGACCGAACGTCTCCTTGTTCAGACCTGCCACGCCGTTCGGCGTGGAACTCACCCACACGTGCCCGACGCCGCCGTACGGCGTGAAGTTGAGCACTCCCTTGGATATGGACAGGTCGATGCCCTTCGTGTCGAAGTCGAGCTGGCTCACGCCGCTCAGTTTCGTGTAGCTCCCGCGGATCGCGATGGCGGGCAGGGCAACGTTCCCGGACAGCAGTGCGTAGCGCAGTTCCCCGCCGTAGAAGCGGACGTTCGAATTCGGAACCATGCCGGCCATCAGGCCGACGTCGATGCCGAAGGGCAATCCCTTGTAGGCCCGCAGTGTCGGCACGGGCACGTAGTCCGGGAAGTTGCCGCTCCGGGTGGCGCGATCGAACACGGCCGTGTTCCTGAGCTTCGTGCCCGTCACGGCCACACCGATGTCGAAACCTGTCAGACCGAGCGGCTCGGCCGGCGTGAGCGGCTTGTAGGACAGTGCCGCACCGAGATCCTCCGACAGCAGCCGGAACTGGCTCTGGTCGAGCAGCTGAACGGAATCGATGTCGGCCGCGTGAGCACCCCACGCCCCGAGACCGAGAAGCAATGCGACCACTGAACGAAGACCCTTCATGACATTCCTCTCTGCCGTCTGATGCGAGGAAACGATACCAGATCGGGCACGCAAGGGAACCGGCGCGACACGGTGCGGGACGCCCGGTCAGGCATCGTCCGACACGCGGGGCACCAGCCCCATCTCCTCCCCGTGCCCGATGGAGAAGTCGTTGCCGGCCCGGTCGGCTCCACGGGCGAGCCAGAGTGGACGACGGCTGAAGCTGAAGCTTACGCCTGCCTGGTCCTGGCGCCGATCGATGCGACGGTCGAAGAGCGACGGCGCGGGCATGAACCGGACGACGAACGCCGCGCGCCGCACACCGGAACGATTGGGGCCCGAGCCATGGATCAGGAATACGTCGTGCAGCGAGAACTGCCCCGCCTCGAGGACGTCGTCACGTGCGCGCGCGAGGTCGAGGTCGGCCGCCTCGACCTCCTGGTTGAGGACGACGTCCCGCCCCGGACGCTCCCGATGACGGAAGAGGCTGCCTGCGTGATGCGAACCCGCGATGTACCGCATGCACCCGTTCTTCGGCGTCGCGTCGTCCAGTGCGATCCAGACCGAACACGTGGCGACGGGCCGGATCGGCCAGTACTGGCCGTCCTGGTGCCAGGGCACCTCTCTCCCCGTTGCCGCGGGCTTGCAGAACACCTGGCTCCCCCAGAGGATGACGTCCGGCCCGAGAATCTGGGCGACTGCGTCCACCAGGAGAGGGTCCAGCGCGAAGGACAGCCATCGCTGCGCGGCCGCGGCGTCGTGCCGGGCCCCGTTCGGAATGTGAGGACAGACCAGACTCTCGGGGGCGATGTCGGCATTCGCGGCGAGCAGACCGTCGAGTGCGCCGCGCATCTCCTCGAGGCGATGCGACGGCAATCGCACCGGTGACACCGCAAGGCCGTCCTCACGATACGAGCGGAGGGCACGCTCGTCGAGGGGGGCGTTCACCGCGCGCCCGCTCCCGTCGGGCGACACCGGCCCGGTGTCGCCAGGCTCGGCACGCTCAGGGCCACCGCCCACGCACCCGCCGTTCACCCATCGATGTCCTGCCGCATGTCGAACGCAGGTACGTCCGTGCGCAGCGACCCCACCGGGACCGCCGGCACGCCCGCCACGGTGGAGTGCGGTGCGACCGCCTTCAGCACCACGCTGCCGGCCGCGACCTTGGAACCCTCGCCGATCTCGATGTTGCCGAGAATCTTGGCGCCCGCCCCGATCATCACGCCGCGCCGGACCTTCGGATGCCGGTCGCCGGATTCCTTGCCGGTACCGCCGAGGGTCACGCCCTGGAGAATCGAGACATCGTCCTCGACGACACTCGTTTCACCGATCACGAGGCCGATGCCGTGGTCGATGAACACGCCGCGCCCGATCCGTGCGGCGGGGTGGATGTCTATCGCGAGCGAGTCGGCGACGCGGCTCTGCAGGAACCGCGCGACGCCGCGACGGTCGTCCTGCCAGAGCGAATGCGCGACACGGTGGGCCTGAAGGCCCTTGAAGCCCTTGTAGTACAGGAATGGCACGAGCGCGCACTCGGAAGCGGGATCACGGGTCGTGACCGCGCGCAGATCGTCGAGACTCGAGGACGCAATCCACGGATCGCGCGCGATGGTCTCGCCGACGAGATCCACCATTCCCGCGAGACTGAAGACCTGATTCGCGAGACTGGACGCGACGAGGTACGCGAGCGCCTCCTCGTACCCCCGATGCCTGAGGATCAGATCGTAGAGATGGCCGGACAGGATGGGCTCCTGCTCGACCTGCCGGATTGCCTGGCGCTTCAACTCGGACCAGAGGTCCGCATCGACGGGATTCATTGCCGTTAGTTCCTATCTCACTTGCACGACGGGTTCCGCTGCGACGAGTTGCCCGACGACCGCGGCGTCGGCGAAGCCCTCCTCCCGGAACACGGCCAGGACGTCGTCCACTGCATCGGGGGCGCACGAGACGAGCAGACCACCGCTCGTCTGCGGATCGGTGAGCAGCGCACGTTCGGACTCGCCGAAAGTGCCCATGTCCACGTGATCCCCGTAACTCTGCCAGTTCCGGGCGGAGGCGCCGGTCCGGAAGCCCCTCTCGACGAGGTCCGTGACGCCCTGCAGCGTCGGCACGTCACGCCACCGGATCTCCGCGCCGAGGCGGGATCCGCGACAGATCTCGAGCAGGTGGCCGAGCAGACCGAAGCCCGTGACGTCGGTCATCGCGTGGACGCCGTCCATCCCGGCCAGGCGCGTGCCCGGCGTGTTCAGTCGCGTGGTCGTCGCGATCAGGGTGTCGTACAGCGCAGGATCGAGCGCACCCTTCTTGAGCGCGGCGCTGTAGATACCCACGCCGAGTCCCTTGCCGAGCACGAGTCTGTCACCCGCCTTCGCGTCGGCGTTGCGCTTGACCCGGGCCGGATCTACGAGACCGATGGCGACGAGCCCGTAGATGGGTTCGACGGAATCGATGCTGTGCCCGCCCGCGATCGGGATGCCGGCCGTGGCACAGACGGCCTCGCCGCCTTCGAGGACACGACGGATCGTGCTCGCCGGCAATTTGTCGACCGGCATCCCCACCACCGCCAGTGCGAACAGCGGCCGGGCGCCCATCGCGTAGACGTCCGAGATCGCGTTGGTCGCGGCGATACGGCCGAAGTCGTAAGGATCGTCCACGACAGGCATGAAGAAGTCGGTCGTCGCGACGATGGCCTGCTGATCGTTGATCTGGTAGACGGCGGCATCGTCCGCCGTCTCCAGCCCGACCAGCAGCGCCGCGGGAATCGCGCTCCGTGACGCTTCGCCGAGGATCTCGCGCAGGACCGACGGGGCGATCTTGCAGCCGCAACCACCTCCGTGGCTGAACTGGGTGAGGCGGACGGGTTCGATAGGTGCGTTCATGTGCGGGATTCCCTGCTGGACGTTCGCCACGATTCTATCCCGCATCGGCGTCCGCGCCGGCCCGACGCACCACCGACGTGAATGCGGCGCGCCCGCAAGAACGGGCGCGCCGCATCGGTCATCCGCTACGGGAGCGGATCGGGCGGGTCTGGCGTGGCCAGATTTCGGTGCTCTATGCAGCCTGGAAGCGCGTGCACTCCTCGTCGAAGAGGTATTCGAGCGTGGCGTGCGTGCCGCGGAGATTCTCGACGATCGATCGAATGGCATCGAACGAAGCCGGCAACCGATGCCTGTGGGGCTGCTCCGCGTCCGGCGCGAGTTCCCTGACGGAGACGACCTGCTGCGCGAGCCGGATCAGTTTCGAGCGATGGCTCAGCGAGCCACCCCCCTGGAGACGGAGTGCCGGACGGTCCTTCACGGGTCCGTCGACGTCGTCGGCGAGTTCGGCGACGACCTCGGCCACGACCGGACCGAACTGTCGTCGCATTTCCATGTAGGTCGCCTGCGTCTCGACGAGCGTATCGTGCAGGACCGCGGCGGCGAGTGTGACGTCATCCGTGATGCCGGCCTCGTTGCACAGGACGTGCACGAGCGAGATCGCGTGCTCCAGCCCTCCCGAGAGTTCCCGCCTGCGACGGCGTGGGTCGCGCCGCCTTTCGGCCGCGACCGACAATGCCTCGATCAGGAGTGCGCACGGCTGCTGTCGAAACGGCACAACCCGCTTGGTGGTCGTGAGGGCGACTGTTGGGCCCCGATGCCCGGGCTCCACGGCAATTCTCTGCAGCATGGCGAAGAGTCTTCTCGAAAAGAGGTTGCTCGGTACCAAATCGCTCGACACGTCCGCGGCCTGATCGGGACAGGCCGGTTCATCCGCGCCTCGCGGGACATGGAGGCGTCACCCGGTACGACCTCGTACCTCGAACGTCTCACGTCGAATCATTTCGCAGGAAGCGGGCCCATTGCCCGAACATTCGTCCAGTCAAGCACTTGCCCGTGACGAACGGCAACAACGGACTGCAGGCGTAAACAGCGCCGACACTTGCGCGCCGACGTTTGCGACGGTCGTCCCGCAACGAGTCGGCGTCAAGAAATCCGACACAAACGCCGGCGATCCCGGGCGCCCGGTTGCAGGCCTTGCGCGCGGTCAATGCGTGGCTTCCGGAGAAGGCGTGGAATCAAGGCGCGGATACGCAAGAACGAGATGCCGCGGCAACTCGAATCTTGTACAGTCTGCGAGCGGATGCATGGTCCCCGTGACGGGAGTGTGACGCGCGAGGGACCCATGGCCTGCCTCACCGGGCCGACACCTCTTCGTGAACGAGCACCACGTCACCACAGCCCGATGCCCGCTAGTCGGTGGGCGACGGGTTCCTCGATAAGACAACCATCTTCTTCGATCCACCTGTCGATCTGCGACGCCCCGACGCACCGGCCCCGTCCGTACGCCTGGACCGTCGCCCCATCGGTGAACAGAACAAGAGGTGGAGCAATGGAGACGCTGTTATTCCAATGCCATCAACGCGTGCTATCAGTGACGCGCCGGCCGACTCGTGTACATGCTGGCGTGATGCGTGCGTAGGTGGCGGCACAGCCGAAAACTTCTGGAAGAGGGTACGAGTCATGATGACTTCTTCGATGTTCACGAATGCAGTAGCCCAACGTTCCAATGCGCCCGGAGTCTGGGAAGCATCGTTCTTCGAGCAGGTCTTTCGCGCGCGCAGTTCCGACGCCAGGGGGATCCCCGACAGGACGACACACGCCCGCGCCCGACTCGACGATCACGCAGTTTCAAGTCCTGCGGCCGTTCGTGCGGAAGTCGCGACGACACGCGAACAACTCGTGGCAGCAACGGAACTGGTGAGACAGCGCTACGAATGGCGCGGCTACGAGACGGGTTCGATCGACGTCGAACCGGAGACAGGCACACGCGCGTTCGTCACGCTCGTGACATTCGAACTGGGCCACGTCATCGGCACGATGACCCTCACCTTCGACGGACCGACGGGACTCTGCATCGACCACACGTATCCGGACGTCATTTCGGCTGCGCGTGAGAACGGCCGCACCCTCTGTGAGCTCACCCGACTGGCAGTGGCGCCGAACAGCGACAGTCGCCGCGTGCTGTCCTCGATGTTCGCGCTCGCGTACAAGATCGGTCGTGTGGAAAGAGGCGCGACCGATCTCTACATCGAGGTGAATCCGCGGCATGCCCCTGTTTACAGAAAACTCTTCGGCTTCACGGTGGCGTCCGACGTACGGGAATGCGGGCGCGTGAAGGCGCCCGCAATTCTGTTGCGTCTCGACATCGAGAAACTCGACGGGGAACTTGCGACGTATATGGGGCGTACAGCAGCCACCCTGGCCGAGTTCGACAGCGAGTCGAAGGCCCACGTGTCTCTCCGCGACGACACCCGGACGGTGGTCGCGACGAGCTGATCTGCGCCGCCGGCGGGAGCGAACGGCTGCGCTTCCGCCGGTGCGGACGTTCAGCGGCTCGCGATGCGCTCGGCGATCGCGAGCATCCGGTAATAGGAACGGACCACCGGCAGCTCGATTAGTTCGTTGTCGACGACGACGAGGCCACTCGTGTTCTCTTCGAAGGCGGCACACACGCGCCGCGCCTTCTCCAGCTGTTCCCGGCTGGGCGTGAACGCCTCGTGGATGGCCGCGAGCTGGGAAGGATGGATCGACGCCTTGCCCGTGAAGCCGAGCCGCAAACACCGCACCGCCTCCTCACGCAGACCTTCCGGGTCGTCGAGATTGAGATAGGGCACGTCCAGGAGATCGATGCCGGCCGACGCCGCCGCGTGCACGAGTCGCGAACGCGCATACAGGAGCGGTTCCCAGGCCTTCGTGCAGCGCAGGTCGGCCGACATGTCCACCGCACCGAGGATCATCGAGTCGATGCGCGGGCTCGCCCGGGCAATGTCGACTGCACGTTCGAGAGCCTGATTGGTCTCGACGATCACGCAGAAGCGGATGGACCGCGCGGAACCACCCGACAGGAGCGTGTCGAGCAGCTGCACCTCTTCGGCCGACCGCACCTTCGGAATCATGATCGCAGGCGGAGGCGCCGCACAGTCGATGAGAGCCTGCAGATCCTTGAGCCCGTGGTACGTCGACAGCGCATTGATCCGGACCATCTGTTCGACCTCCGGATGCGACGGCGTCGCGAACAGCGGCAGCGTCGCCGCACGGCCCTCGTCCTTGCGATCCTGGGCGACCGCGTCCTCCATGTCGATGCACACGATGTCCGCGCCGGACTCGAGCGCCTTGGCAAAACGATCCGGTCTCAACGCGGGAACGAACAGCAGGCTGCGTCGCGGACGCACGTGCGTATCGGCCGACGGCTTCATCGAGATTCCCCTTCCTCTGCAAAGCGTCGATCGTACCAATATCCGCCGGACCGGACGTGTCACCGTGGACGACGGGGACCGGGTGTCGTGATTTGCCGACACTCCGGCGACGTCCGGGTTTGACGGTACACTTCGCGACTCCGATGAAAGGGCGAACACACATGAAGATCACGGCCGTCGAGACCATCCAGCTCGCGGAATTTCCGAACCTGCTCTGGGTCCAGATCCATACCGACGAAGGCCTCGTCGGGCTCGGCGAGACGTTCTACGCGGTGAACCCGGTCGCAGCCCACATCCACGAGACGTGCGCACCGTGGCTTCTGGGCAGAAACCCGCTCGAGATCGACCGGATCTCCCATCACTTCCTGAACACCTACCTCGGCTTCAACAGCGTGGGCGTCGAGATGCGCGCGGCATCCGCGATCGACATCGCGCTCTGGGACCTCTTCGGCCAGGTCACCGGACAGCCGATCTACCAGCTCCTCGGAGGCGCCTCGCGGGACAGAATCCGCGTCTACAACACTTGTGCCGGCTATCAGTACGTGCGCTCCAAGCCGACCCAGGGTACGGAGAACTTCGGTCTTCCCGCGAAGGTGGACAAGAAGAAGCGGCCCTACGAGGACCTCAAGGGGTTTCTCACCGATGCGGGAGAACTCGCGGAAAGCCTGCTCGACATGGGCATCACGGGCATGAAGATCTGGCCGTTCGACGAGGCCGCCGAAGCTTCCAACGGAACCTACATCTCCAACGCCGATCTCCGGAAGGCCATGCGGCCCTTCGAGAAGATCCGCAAGGCGGTCGGGGACCGCATGGACATCCACGTCGAGTTCCACTCCATGTGGCAGCTGCCGGCCGCGATCCGCATTGCGGGGGCCCTCGAGCAGTTCGACCCGTTCTGGTACGAGGACCCGATCAAGATGAGCAATCTGGACGCGCTGTCGGACTACGCTCACCGGACCAACGTCTGGGTCACGGCCAGCGAGACGCTCGCGACCCGCGCGGGCTTCCGTGATCTCTTCCAGAAGCAGGCGGTGTCCGTGTGCATGCTGGACGTCGGCTGGTGCGGGGGCCTCTCGGAATCCAGGAAGATCGCGACGATGGCCGAAGCCTGGGCCCTGCCGCTGGCGCCCCACGACTGCACGGGACCGATCCTGCTCACCGCTTCCGTTCATCTGTCACTGAACTCGCCGAATGCGCTGGTGCAGGAGATGGTCCGGGCGTTCTACTACGACTGGTATCCCACGCTCGTCACGGAGCTGCCTCCTGTCAAGGACGGCTTCATCTCGGCACCGCCGGGGCCGGGCCTCGGGACACGCCTGCGCCCTGATGTCATCCGGCGCAAGGATGCAACCGTTCGCGTGACGAGAGTGGGGAAGTGAACCGTGATGACTGACGATGCCGAAACGGATCCGCGGGTTCTGGTCCTTGCGCCGGACGACAACGTCGCGATCGCGAAGCGCGACCTTCGGGCCGGCGAATCGCTGACCGTGATGGGACACGCCGTCACGTTGGCCAGGGCGATCCCGACCGGCCACAAGTTCGCGTTCAAGCCTGTGAGCAAGGACGAGAAGATCGTGAAGTACGGCGCCCCCATCGGTCGTGCGCTCGTGGCGATCGCTCCGGGCGAGAACATGCACATACACAATGTGACGAGCGACTACATCCCGACCTACACGCTCGACGCGGGGCACCAGTACCTCGAGGAGAATCGGACGCAATGATCCAGGGCTACCTGCGCCAGGACGGCCGGAAGGGCATACGCAATCTCGTCGCGGTCGCGTACCTCGTCGAGTGTGCACACCACGTGGCGCGCGAGATCGTGCATCCGCACCGCGAGACGGGCGCGCACCTCATCGGCTTTCCGGGCTGCTTTCCCAATGGCTACTCACAGAAGATGATGGAGCGCCTCTGCACGCACCCGAACGTGGGGGCTGTCCTGCTCGTTTCGCTCGGATGCGAGTGCTTCAACCGCACCGCACTGCTGGAAACGGTCAGGGCCTCGGGACGCCCGGCCGAGCTGATCGTGATCCAGGAAACGGGCGGGACCCGACGCTCCGTGGATGCGGGCCGCGCGTGGGTCGCGCGGACCCTCGACGCGCTGCGGGCCGCGCCTCGCGTGGACATGGCCGTCGACGAACTGGTCGTGGGCACGATCTGCGGCGGATCCGACGCCACGAGCGGTCTCACGGCGAATCCGGCCATGGGTCGCGCGTTCGACTTCCTCGTCGAGCAGAATGCGACGTGCATCTTCGAGGAGACCGGCGAGCTGATCGGCATGGAACACTGGATGGCGAAGCGAGCCCAGCACCCCGCGCTCGGGGAAGAGATCGTCAGGACCGTCGCCAAGGCTGCCAGGTACTACGATGCCTACGGTCACGCGAGCATCGGGCCGGGCAATGCCGACGGCGGTCTCACGACCATCGAGGAGAAGTCGCTCGGGGCCTACGCGAAGTCGGGCCAGTCGGTCATCTCGGGAATCATCAAGCCCGGCGACACGCCGGCCGGCGGCGGACTCTATCTGCTCGACGTCGTGCCCGATGGCGAGCCGCGCTTCGGCTTCCCGAACATCAACGACAACGCGGAGATCGCCGAGCTCATCGCGTGCGGCAGTCACCTGATACTGTTCTCGACCGGCCGCGGATCGGTGGTCGGTTCCGCGCTCTCGCCGGTCATCAAGGTCTGCGCGAACCCGGACACGTACCAGCGCATGCGTGACGACATGGACGTCGATGCCGGGCGGATTCTCGAAGGCCGGGCGACGCTCGACGACGTCGGGCGCGAAATATACGACCTGATCCTCCGCGTTGCGGAGGGCGAGCCGACCAGATCGGAAGCGCTCGGCCACCAGGAGTTCATCCTGACCTACAAGACCTTCGAACCACTGGGGCCCGCATGTTTTCCGACCGCCGCATGATGCACACACCACACACTCGCGGCATCCTGGTCGCACTCCTCGCGCTCGTGCTGCTGGGCGGCTGTGCGAGCACGGCGCGGGACGTGCGCGAGACGCTGGATCAGCGCTCGGCGACACTGCCCGGGACGATGCTCGGTTCGGTGCCGTGCGTGGAGGACGCGATTCGCAGGACCTTCGGGGTCGTTGCGAAGAGGGAAGGAAGCTACGCGCAGTCCCAGGTCGCGGCGGCCTCCCGGATCAAGCAGATCCTCACCGTGACGCTGACGCCGGAGGAGGACGGGACCAAGGGCTCCTCGCACACGGCCCATCACATCCGCTACGAGATATACGACACCGGGATCAATGAATCCCGCGCGGACTACAGCGTGGACTTTTCCGGCGACATGCAGACGAAGTGGCTGCAACAGGCGCGGATTCCGCTGCAGATGTGCGGCGCCGCCAGGCAGTGAGGCGCCTCAGGCGAGCGTCACCTCCCGCCTCACGACACCTGCGCGGTCATGGCGAACGACGAGCCCGAGGACCGTGCCTCGCGCGGCCTCCACGACCCACTCGAACTTCGCGCGATCCTGCGTGACGTCACCCCCCCAGCCTGACCACGCGGAAGGACTCGACGGCTTGTAGGCTCGTCCCTCGAGCTGTCCCAGTTCGACCCGTCGTGCGCCGGTGAGGAGGGTCGCCGTGTCCGGCAGCGAGATCTCCGCGATCACGCCCCGGCACTGCCTGTTCTCGAGGGCACGCTTGCTCACGTACGTCGGCAGCCATCCGGTGTTGTGAACGACCACCGTCAGGCGGCAGACACCCTCGCCAACGGCCTGCACATCGACGGAAAGGAACTCCAGCCGCGGCGAGATGAGCGCATGCCAGACGATCCAGTCGGGGAATCTCGCCACTTCCCGTTCGAGCAGCGCGGGAGGCGGATTGCTCCAGGTGTACAACGCGTTCCAGCCGCCGAGTTCGACGTGTCCGAACTGCGGGTGCTCGAACGGATACCAGGGGACGAACCCCTCGCCACCGAGCACCGAATCGTTCCACGCGAGCAGCTTGAGGTCGTCCTCCTCGGGATGTTCCCGATACCAGTCGATGAACTTGTAGCCCTCGATGCCGGCTTCGCGCTGCGGGCTCCAGATCTCGACGGTCCACGAGTAGAGCCCGAGGTGCTCGTAGAGCCAGTCGTCGAACGACCCGGTGATCACCTCCTTCGGGTGATACCGGAACTCGTGGAAGACCGAGACGTTCGGATAGCCGGTGATCTCCGTGCCCTTCGCCCCGATCTTCTGGAAGGTCCGGAGATCCTCCACGGGCAGCGTCTCGTCGGCACGATGCGAACAGGGCCGCAGCAGCACGCCGCTGTACGTGTGAAACGCGATCCCGCCCGTGATGTTCGGATGGGCCGTTATGAACGCCACGGCCGCCCGGACTTCCGGCTCCGAAACCGGGAAAGGGCCTGCGCCGTGCTGCTCGTGCTCCTGACGCCACCCCGCGGGATAGTTGCGGTTCAGATCCAGTTGCTCCCGCCTCGCCTGCATCTCGATCATGTGACCGTCGAAATCGTCGACGAACCCCTCGGGGAGCAGCCGGTAGTAGGTACCTCCGGCCTCGGTCGGCTCTCGCCGCACGAGCAGGCGAGGGTCGCGGTCGCTCGCCTTCCACGGACCGTTCGGATCCACGATGCGCATCGTGAGCACGCGGCCATCGCCGTCGACGTCCTCGCGACGCAGGCCTCCGACGGGTTCCTCGTCGTACGGATAGGGTCGTGTCGACGAACGCACCAGACGGGGCCGCTTCGCGAGCGCCCATTCGGCGCCATCCGGGTTGAGTCTCGGGCAGACATGGAAGGCCCGGGTGTCCAGCACGCGCGTGACATCGGCGTCCTCGCCGTAACGCCGCGCCAGGCTCTCGAGAAAGTGGAGACAGGCCATGGAGCCGGCGAGCTCCGTCGCGTGAATGTTCCCGTCCACCCAGAACGCCGGCTTGTCGCAGGCCTCCCCGGTCGTCCGGTTCGTCGCAGTGACGAGCCAGATCTCGCGGCCCTCGAAACTCGTGCCGATACTCTCGATGCGGAACAGGTCCGGATGACGGGCGGCGAGTGACTCGAGCGCGGCCGTCAGCTTCGGGTAGTCGAGATAGCGATCGAGACTCATGAGCAGGGCCTTTCAGGAAATGTGCCGTCACCGCGAACCGACCGTGGACGGAAGGCAGTCCCGCGACGATGCGGGGCAGGCCCCGTCACCGACGGACGGACCAGGCCGCGACACGGCGGCGTACACGGTCACGCCCCCCCCCGCACTCGCCGTGCGCGGACGATCGTCGGGGCGGTTCGCACCGGCGTCGACGTCCGGCCGTCGACCCTTGCACCGCGCAGAGGCACGGACCGGTTCCTCCGGCGCGATTCTAGCCTCCAGTGAATGCAGGAGACAGCCGTTACACTCGGGATGTCCCGTCGAACGCGTGTGGAGTCGCCATGAACTGGCTCAAGGTCGTCTTGGGCTTCATCATCATGATCGGAGTGCTCATCGGCTGGTTCATGCTGATGAAGCGCATCGGCGGTACCGGCGGCACCACGTCCATGAAGATGGACGTCGGACGCACGAATCGCAGCAAGAGCCGGGGCGGGCCGAACGAACTCGAGCAGATCATTGCGTCGCATCGCGCCGCCGGCGGGAGTCCCGGGCAGGCAGTGGCCGGCACCGCGGATCCCCGCCCCGTGCCTGCGACGGCCGGAACCACCATGCCGACCGTGTCGCCCGGCCGGTCGGAGCCCTCGCCACTTCTCGCGGGCGCGTTCAAGCTCGCCTACCTGCTGCTGCGCACCGCGGTGCCCGAACTGCTCGTGTTCGCGTTCGTGCCGGCCTCCCGCGTGGCCGGGACTGCACCGAACCCGACGGGCGGCGGTCACGTCTTCGACTTCGTCCTGTGCAGACAGGACTTTTCGGTCGTCGCCGCGATCGATCTCCGCATGCCGGACACCGGCACACGCCCGCCGGCCCCCATTCTTCCCGCCGGCATCGAATATCTTTCGCTGGACCCTCGCCAGCTCCCCAGGCGCGAACACCTGCGCGCGCTGCTGCGTCTCGCGTGACGCCGCGTCCGGCTGCGGATGCGCAGCGTCCCGCCGCGGGCCGCGGTATCCTTCCGCCCTTCGTCCAGAAAGGCAACGAACATGACCCGACATGCCATCACGAGTCTGATCGCGACGACGATGCTGCTCGGCACCGCCGCCCAGGCCAGCGCACGCCAACAGGTGGAACACGTGGACGCGATCCCGGACACGGCCCCCACGAAAACCCTCGTCATCGATCGCAAGCTCGGTGACGGACGCGAGGCGCGGCGCGCCGAGTACGTGGTTCTGGACTACGACGGCTTCGTCTTCGACCCGTCGACCGCGGACCACAAGGGCGTGCCGTTCGACAGCACGAAGAAACACGGTCACCCCGTGTCGGTGATCGCGGGCACCGGCCACATGATTCCGGGTCTCGACCGCGGCGTCCTCGGCATGAAGGTCGGCGGCGAACGCACCATCGTCGTGCCTCCGAAGATGGGCTACGGCGATGCGACCGCATTCGGCGTCGTCCCGCCGCAATCCACACTGATCTTCGAGGTCCGGTTGCTGGACGTCGTGCCGAAGGGAGCGTCGAACTGAGCACGTCGTCCCGCGACGACCCCGGAAAGACCCACTCGCATGCCGCGACCGTCGCAGCGGACGGCCGGCAGGCACCGTGACCCGACACCGTTCGCCGGTATCCCGCACGATCCTGCGCCGGCGCCGCGGATTTCCGGGGAGTCGGGACGCGGGTGCGACCAGGTTGCGCTCGCGGCGAACTTTCGCAAAACTCGGGGAGGCACGACAGAATCCGCCCATGACCTGACGGCGGACCGGTGTCGAGGCGTGTCGGTGGCACGGACCACATCCGTTCGCGGCTTCACTCGCGAACGATGGAGAGACCGGGGTGCGTTCGAGCCCCTCCGACCACCACCAGACTGGAGAGAGTCCCGCGGCGCCGCGGGAGCCGACGGGGGGGCATGCATGCGATGAGCGTCGTGGCAACGGAAGACCGTGACCTGGTCCGTGTCGTCCGGCTGAACCGCCCGGAAGCACTGAACGCCATCGACACCACGCTCAGGCGGACGCTCATCGGAGCGCTCGAGGCCGCCGACCAAGCGCCGGGGATTGGCGCGATCGTCATCACGGGCAGCGGCTCCAGGGGCTTCTGCTCCGGACAGGACCTGTCCGAGACCTCACGCTACACGCTCGACGACATCGAGGCATGGCTCGCGGCCAATCATGCGATGTACCGCGCCGTGCGCGATCTCGCCAGGCCCGTGGTAGCGGCATTCAATGGCGTCGCGGCCGGCGCGGGTTTCCAGATCGGACTCTGCTGCGACCTGCGCGTGGGCTACCCGGAAATGAAGATCGGCCAGCCGGAGATCAAGGCGGGACTCGCCTCGATCGTGGGCTCGCAGATGATGACCTCGCACGTGGGGTTCGGGCACAACGTCGAGTTGTCCCTGCTCGGCGATCTGATAACGGGCCAGCGAGCCTACGAGATGGGCCTCCTGAACAGGCTCGTGCCGCAGGACGAGGTGCTCGACACGGCCGTCGAACTCGCGGCGAGGCTCGCCCGCCTTCCCTCCACGGCGATGCGCCTCACGAAGGAACGGTTCCGGCGCCTCTCCCAGCCGGGTTTCGATGCAGCCCTCGACGCCGCCGTCGCCGCGCAGAAGGCTGCCTACGAAAGCGGAGAGCCTCAGACGGCGATGCGACGGTTTCTCGCCTCGCGACGAAACCCCGGGAGCGAATCCGGCGACTAGAAGAACGATCCCGCCCATGAAGATGGAACAACAACAAGAGTCTGTCTGGCAACTGCCCGCACCCTACGTGGACCGACTGGCGAACATCGGAACGGTCCGGTCCTATCGGCGCAATGCGATCGTGATCCAGGAAGGTGATCAGGGCGACACGATGTTCGTGGTCCTCTCGGGAAGGGTGCGCGTGTACCTGTCGGAGGAAGACGGCAAGGAAGTCCTGCTGAACGAGCACGGCCCCGGCGAGCACTTCGGCGAAATGATGCTCGACTACGGCCCCCGGTCCGCCTCCGTCATGACGATCGAACCGTGCCGGTTCGCGGTGATCTCGCGCGAGGAGGTCGAGCGCTTCCTGATCGATCATCCGGACGTGGCGGCAGCACTGATCCGCATGCTCATCGGTCGCGTCCGGACGCTGACCCGCACGGTCGGGAGCCTCGCCCTGCTCGACGTCTACGGCCGGGTCGCGCGGCTGCTGCTGGACCGCGCGACCCAGGACAACGGGCGCCTGGTCGTGGAACCTCCGATCACGCACCAGGACATCGCCAAGCGCGTCGGCGCATCGCGGGAGATGGTGACGCGCATCATCCGTGACCTTCGCGCCGGCGGGTACATCGAGACGGAAGAGCACCGGATGTTCATCGTGAGGCAGCCGCCGAAGTCGTGGTGAAGGCGGCCCCTACCAGATAGGAATTCGTCGCGCAAGGAACTGCTTCACACACCTGCATGTAAATACGTCACATGCCCCGCCCGCGCCCGCGCAGTAGGCTCGCACTCGATCATTCGAACAACAAGCAAGTGCAAGAGCACGGAAAAACGAGCGGGGCCCATTGCTGCAGCCCCGACGACCATCAGGAGGCCGGGCCTCCGGGAGATACACGTTCCAGTGCGCCTGCCTCCGGTACGCACACGGACCCGGCGCTCGACTCGCGATGTCGGGCGGCGGTTGAACCGGTCTCCCGCGCACAGCCTCGATTTTCGGGGAGATCCATGCCGTGCTGGGCGCAATCGCAGGCGACATGATCGGGTCGGTTCACGAATGGGCGGGCACGAAGTCCACGGATTTTCCGCTGTTCACACCGGCGAGCACGTTCACGGATGAAACGCTGCTCACGATCGCGGTCGCCGACAGCCTGCTCGACGAACGCGATCTCGCGGATACGTTTCACGAATACTTTCATCGCTACCCCGGTGCCGGATTCGGCGGGAGCTTCGTCCAGTGGGCCTTCCGGAAACGGCGCGCCCCCTACCACAGCTTCGGCAACGGCGCGGCCGTGCGGGTCAGCCCGATCGCATTCGCGTTCGACACGCTCGACGAAGTCATCGCCCGGGCCCGTGCCAGCGCGATGGTCACGCACGATCACGAGGAAGGCATCGCGGGGGCCGAGCTCATGGCGGCCTGCGTGTTCGCCGCCCGCACCGGCGGAACGAAGCAGGACATCCGCGAGATCGCGGAGCGTCGTTTCCGCTACCCGGTGGACACCACCCTCGACGAGATACGACCGGACTATCAGTTCGACAGCACGTGCCGGGGATCCATTCCGGCGTCCCTCGTCGCATTCCAGGAATCGTCCGACTTCGAGGGAGCGGTCCGCAACGCGATCTCGCTCGGCGGTGACGCCGACACGCTCGCCTCGCTGACCGGAGCGATCGCGGCGCCGTTCTATGGCGGGTTGCCCCAGGACATCGCGGCCGAGGTGCGCCGGAGGCTCGACGACCCGCTGCGTGCGGTGGTCGACCGTTTCGTCGGGAAATTTCCCGAGGCGGCCCGGGTGACCCCGAACTGACCGTCGGCTCAGCCGCCGCGCGCGCCGCGGACCAGTTTCCCGGGCAGCGCGCCGGTCGGTTCGCCGTCACGCATCACCTCGACGCCCGACACGAACGAGTGCAGGTAGCCGCGTGCCTTCTGCACGAGGCGTCTTCCGCCCGCGGGCAGGTCGTAGACGATGCGCGGCTGCAGGACCCCGAGGGCGTCGAAATCGATGACGTTGAAGTCGGCCTTGTAGCCCGGTGCGAGCACGCCGCGGTCACGCAAGCCGTACGCGAAGGCCGTGTCGCGCGTCTGCTTCTTCACGAGGTATTCGAGAGGGATACGCGGGCCTCGCCGCCGGTCGCGCGCCCAGTGGGTGAGCATGGTCGTCGCGGAACTCGCGTCGCAGATGAATCCGACGTGCGCACCCGCGTCGGCAATGCCGCAGATCGTCGCGGGGTCCTCGAGCAGTGTGCGCACCGTTTCCAGGTCGCCGTCGAAATAGTTCTCGAAGGTGTGCATGAGCAGCGCCTTGCCGTCTTCTTCCATCAGCAGCTCGAGTGCGAGATCGAACGGATCCCGGCCCGCGGCCTCTGCCAGCGCACCGACACTGTTCGCCATGTCGGGTTCGTAGTCGAATGGCGGTACCAGACGGAAGGTGCGCGGAAACATGCCCGCGATCCAGCGCGTGTACGTATCGTCGGGACGCTCTGCCCAGAGCCGCCGGCGCAGATCCGGGTGCGACCGCAGTTCGGCGAAACGCTCGGCGGGCGACAGGCCCGCCATCCCCTGCCACAGCGGATGCGTGAGAAAGGGATGTACCGTCCCCTCGAGAGCCATCGTCACGCAGATCGGCCGCGACCCGACCTGACCGGTCACCTCCATCCCGGCAGCCCGTGCGGCGTGAATCCGCGCGAGCGTGTCCTTCCAGAGGTCGGGAGCGTTGTGAACCTGCAGCAGCAGCACGGACAGCGGACGTCCGGCCAGGGCTGCGGCCGCGCGAAGTCGTTCGAAGTCACCGTCGCCGAAATCCGAATTGACCTCGATGACGCCTGCACCGGCCCGGCGCATCGCCTGCGCGAGACCGGCGAGTTCGGGCTCGGCAGCCGTCAGGCCGGGCGTGTAGCGTCCGTCCTTCGCACGGTGCTTGGTGGTCCGCGACGTCGTGAAGCCGAGCGCACCGGCGACGAGAGCCTCCTCGAGCAACGTTCCCATGCGCAGAATCTCGTCGTCGGTCGGCGCTTCGGCGTGATCCACGCCCCGGTCCCCCATCACGTAGAAGCGCAGTGCGCAGTGCGGCACCTGGGCGCCGATGTCGAACAGGTGCGGGGCACCATCCAGAACGTCCAGGTATTCGCGAAAGCTCTCCCAGCGAAAGTCGATACCCTCGGCGAGCACGGATTCCGGAATGTCCTCGACACCTTCCATCAGGTTGATCAGGAAGCGCTCGGCGCCGGGCCGCACCGGCGCGAAACCGACGCCGCAGTTGCCGAACACCGCCGTGGTCACGCCGTGCCAGGAAGACGGCGTCAGCCAGGGGTCCCAGGTCGCCTGCCCGTCGTAGTGCGTGTGGATGTCGACCCAGCCAGGCGTCAGCAGCGCGCCCTTCGCGTCGATCTCGCGCCTGCCGGCGCCGACAGAATCGCCCACCGCCGAGACCCGCCCGGAATCCACCGCCAGGTCCGCGCCGCGGGCGGGCGCCCCGGTGCCGTCGACGAGTATTGCGTTGCGTATCACGAGTTCGTGCATGGCCCCTCCGTGCTCCCACGCGAACGGGCGCCCGCCTTTCGTGCGGGCACCTCCGAAGGATCAATGCTACCGCATGGCCCCGGGGGGCACGCGGTCCCCGGCCCTACTTCCCGGCGTCCGGCTGATCGCCGGGTGACGCCTCCTTTCGATCCGGCTCCTGGTCCTTCTTCGGCCGCGATTCGGGACCGTAGCGGTCGTCCTCGAGCCGGTAGACGAACACCTGATCGATCTGGAACTGCTCCACCCCGTTCTCGTCGGGCGGAAACAGATAATCCCTCGCAGCGTGGATGGCCGAATAGTCGAACACACCCGGCGGCTCGGACTCGATCACTTCCACCTTGAGCACCTTGCCCGTACCGCTCACGAGCAGCCGCACGCGCACCCGCCCCTCGAGGCCCTGCGAGAGCGCGTCCTTCGGGTAGACCGCAGGAGGCTTCTTCACCGGCTTCGCACGCTTCTTCGGTGGCGGAAGGTCGGTGCGCGGCGGCTCGGGAGGCGGCGGCTTCGGCGTGGGCTCGGGCTCGGGTTCCGGCGGCTTCTGCGCGGGAACCGGCTTGTCCTCGGGCTTCGGGGGCGTCGGCGGCTTCGGCTTCTTCTTCTTGGGTTTGGGCTTCGGCTGCGGCGGCGCAGGCGGCGGTGGCGGCGGCTCAGGCGCCTTCACGAACTCGACCTTCATGGGGGGAGGAACGGGCTTCGGGAAGAGCTGGCTCCAGTTTACGGTCGCATACAGCACGACGATCGCCTCGAGGGCGATCGCGAGCAGCAGCGCACGCGAGAACGGCATCAGGCCGTCCTTCCCGGATCGATCCCGCGACGCCTCCCGGGCCGGGGCGTTCTCGTCACTCATCTGGACGGCTCGGCGCCCTCGCCGCGCGTCGAGTCCGACGCCGCGATACCGACGGAATTGATGCCCTGGCCGCGCACGACGTCCATGACGTCGAGGAGCTTCTGCAGCGGCACCTCCCTGTCACCCGCGATCACGACGTCGACCTTGCCCTTCTCCTTCGCGCCCTTGAGTTCGGCGGTCAGCTCCTCGGCCGTGAGCTTCTTCCCCTTCACGAACATCGCACCGTCCTTCTGCACGCCGATCGTGATCTGCGTGTCCTTGATGACCTGCGTCGTCTTCGAGCCCGGAAGGTCGAGCGGAATGCCGCTGCCCGCGATGGTGTCGATCGTGATCATGATGAAGAACACCAGCAGGAACATCATGATGTCGATCATCGGTATGACTTCGATGCGGGCCTTGTCCGCCTCGAAGTAGCGGTCTGTGCGCGAACGCATGATCAGGCGGCGCCCACGCCGTTGCCACCGCCGTGCAGCCGGTTCACGACGGTGAGCTTGATGAGTTCCATCTGCTGAACGCCCATGCGCACGCGCTTGTTGAAATAGTTGAGGAAGATCAGGCCCACGATCGCGATGAACAGGCCGACTCCCGTCGCGACCAGCGCCTCGCCGATGCCGCCCGTCACCGCGCCCGCACCGGCTCCCATGCCATGCGCGCCGAGCACGTTGAACGTCTTGATCATGCCGAAGATCGTGCCGAGCAGACCCAGCAACGGACCGAGCGTGACCGCCGTGTCGAGCACCCACAGATTGCGGTCCATCCTCGGGACGACCTCCAGGATGGTTTCGTCGATGTGCCGCTCCGCCGCTTCCGCGTCTTCCGAGCGGGACTCCACGCCGGTCATGACGAGCCCGGCCTGTAGCGCGGTCCTGAAGCGCGCGGCGATCCCGCGGAGCGATTCCGTGTCCCGATAGCTCGTGCGCTTCAGGTCGTGCTCGATCGCGGCGCCCTGCGACAGGACGCGATGGAAGAAGTACAGGCGCTCGATGATGACCGCGAGCGCGAGCGTGAACAGGACGACCAGCACGGGGATGACCCCCATGGAAAGCCTGCTCAGTTCGATGAAGCTAGTCCACATGTCCGTGACCTTCTCAAGAGTCGTAGAAATTGTCGGTCGAGTGCGGGAGCCACCGGTCCGGGGCGTTACCGGCCCTCGGGAAACGGCGCGAAGTACGGCACGTCGTAGCGCTCGACGATCTCGCGGATCTCCCCGTCCGCGAGCATCTCGTTGATGGAGTCGTCGAGCATCTTCTTGAACTCCGTCTCCTTCGCCTTCACCGCCCAGGCCATGTTGAATCGCTGGCCGGGCATCGGCTGAAAGCCTTCGGACATGTGGAGTTCGACGTTCTTGTCGTGATTCGCCACCGTGATGGAGGGTCCCCAGACCATGACGGCGTCGACCTCGTGACGCAGCAGGCCGTCGATCACGCGGTGATTCTGGAAGTACGTTTCGACCGGGATGCCGAGTTCGACGGCGTTGTCGTACATCGGCGAGTAGGCCGGCACCCCGATCTTGAATCCCTGGCCCTTGAGTTCCGCGAGCGTCCGCACCTTGGGCACCTTGCCCTGACTCACGAGCACGAAGCCGACGCCGAGGTACGGGGTCGTGAACGCCATGTCGTTGCGGGTCATGTGGTCGTCGACACCGGTGATCGCGAGCCCCAGGAACACGTCGCAGAACCCGCGGTTGATGGTCTGCTTGAAGGCCAGGTTGACGCCGCCCCGATAGACACCGGTGTTGGCCCAGAGGATCGAGAATTGCCACCCGTGCCTCTGCGCGATGCGGCTCAGGATCTCGATGTCGATGCCGGGCGGCTCGGATTTCGGGGCAGTGTGCGAGAACGGGTAGTACCAGGCATCGGCGCACGCGAGGATGCGTTTCAGCATCTTCGTGCGGCCTATCGCGCTCAGGTATCGCGCTTCCTGGGGAATCTCGACCGACGGCCCGCCGTAGCGGAAGCCGCTCTGGTAGAGCTTGTCGGTGAACGGATCGAACACCTCCGGCTGCTTGTAGCCGATCTCGGCCACGCGCGGGTGCGGATGCCCGATCACGTACTCGACGTCGAGTTCCGGAATCGCCCTGTTCCCGGCCTCGTCCTGGGCGATCGCAGGGGATGCCCAGACGCCTGCGAGGAACAGCAGGGCAACGGGTCCACGGGCCAGGCGAGTCGTGCACGCCGCGAACCGGACAATCGTCATCAGTTGCTGCAAAACCGTCAACAAAACTCCCCCCGCCGACCCGGGCCGGCAGTCAGTTCCCATCTGCATCGAAAAATGTCGAGCCCTGGCCGGACGGCCCCGGGAGACCGACTCCCCGGGTTTCGGGCGACGCGGGAGTTTAATGCATTGGGCGGCGCGGTCCAGACCCTGACCGACGTCGGCGGGACCGAACGACGCCCCTCCCGGCTGGAGGGGCACGTCGCCCTCGAACGGGACGAAAAGCCTCCCGTGAAGCTCGGGTGCACTCAGCCAGGGGGGCTCGAGGGCGCTCCACTTGCCCGGGTCAGTACCGTCATCGCACTTGCCACGAGCCCCGCGGGATCGGAGAGACTCGCAGGGACGATCAGCGTGTTGCCTGCCTTCGCGATCGCGCCGAACGCGGCGACGTACTCCTGCGCGACCTTGAGGTTCGCCGCATTCATGCCCCCGTCCGATGCAAGCGCGGCCGCGACCGCACGCACCGCTTCCGCCTGGGCGTCCGCGAGCATCCGGATCGCCGTCGCCTCGCCCTGCGCCTTGTTGATCGCGGCCGTCTTCTCGCCTTCGGATGCGAGGATCTTGGACTGGCGCTCGCCCTCGGCGAGGTTGATCTCCTCCTGTCGCTGTCCTTCGGACTTCGCGATCAGCGCGCGCTTCTCGCGCTCCGCCGTGATCTGCGCCTGCATCGCACGCAGGATCGACTCCGGCGGCGTCAGGTTCTTGATCTCGTAGCGCAGCACCTTCACGCCCCAGGTTCGTCCGGCTTCGTCGAGCACGGCGACGATCTGGCGGTTGATCTCCTCGCGACTCTCGAACGTGCGGTCCAGCTCCATCTTCCCGATCTCGCTGCGCAGCGTGGTCTGGGCGAGCTGCGTGATCGCGAGCACGAAGTCGGATGCACCGTAGCTCGCGAGTCGCGGATCGGTCACCTGGAAGTAGAGCAGCCCGTCCACGCCGAGCTGCGTGTTGTCCTTGGTGATGCAGACCTGCTCCGGAACGTCTAGCGGAACTTCCTTGAGCGAGTGCCTGTACTGCACCCGGTCGACGAACGGCACGATGATGTTGAGGCCCGGTTCGAGGATCTTGTGGAACCGGCCGAGGCGTTCGACCACCCACGCAGTCTGCTGCGGAACGACGCGAACACCCTCGACGATGAACACGATCACCGCACCGAGTATGAACAGCGGCACAGCGAAGCCGTGCGTCGGTGGAAAGCTGAATGCGGCAACCGCGAGCACGATCACCGCGACGAGTTTCGGAAACATCGAGGAGCCTCCTCCGTGAACGGATATCCTGTGCAGCTTCATGGGCGCCGGACCGACACCCCGAGGCGATTGCCGTCGACGGCCTTCACGTAAACGTTCCTGCCGGGCGAGAGATCATCCTCGCCGTCGACCATTGCATCCCACGTCGCGCCTCGGTAACGAACCCGGGCCAGCCGCGCTCCCTTGTCGAGCCAGGTCTCGAACGTCGCCGGTTGCCCCACGTCCATTCCCGCCACGGCTGCCCGCCCCGCCAGGCTGCGGCGGTGTCGCGCGAGCCAGAACACCCCGATCAGCGCGACCGATCCCGCGGTGCCTGCCTGCAGCCAGAACGCGTGACCGAGCCATGCCACGACAGACGCCGCAAGGGACGCCCCACCCAGGAGCAGCAGATAGAACGTCCCCGTCATGAGCTCGAGGATGACGAGCGCGACACCGACGAGGAGCCATGCGAGCTCGAATGCCAAGAAGGTTTTCCTCCAGATGATCGTCCGGCCGGACCGACAGTATCCCCGAAACCGACGGGTACGGGACCGGCACGGTCGCTCCGTCGGGAAAGTCGGCGCGCAGCAGGCGGCAAGGGGTCATCGGCCATCGGCGCGACGACTTGAGGGAGCCGCGTCGTGGCTCTCGCAGGACATCACGACATGTCGCGGCCTGACCCCACGGCACTGCCGGACATTTCCCGGTCGTGGACGTGCCTGGCCGGACGCAGGCGCAACGGCAGGAGGACGGGAACCGCGTCGTGTACCGACGCCGGTCAATCCCGTACGGGAAGGATCGCGTGGAGGATCCTGATCAGGTCGATCTGCCGCTTGACGCCGGTCTTCGCGAGCACGGAACGCAGGTGCGTCCTGACGGTCGCCAGACTCAGGCCGTTGTCGCTCGCATAGCTTTCGACCGTCTTTCCCTGGGCCAGCCCGCGCGCGAGCCGCGCTTCGGAGACGGTCATGCCGAACAGTTGTGTGAGCTGTGAGACCGATGCGACGCGACGGTCGACGGCGCTGACGAGCACGACGCACCCCTGGGCGGACGCGCCCGGCCCCGGCCCGCGCAACGGCACCACGGTCGCGAAACACCCGCTTCCCAGCGCGACGCTGATGTTCGCACCGGACGACATTGCAGTCCTGACTGCATTGGCGAGAACGTGATTTCCGTTGTGGAAATGGGCGAATGCCTCACCCGCCACTCCGAGCGTCGGAAACCCGAGGATTCGCTCCGCGAGCGAATTCATGTAGTCGAGGTTGCCGTCGTATCCGACACCGATGACACCGATCTCGATCGCATCCAGCGCAATGCTCTCGTACGTGTTGTTTTGTTTGTTGGTCATGGCAACACAACGTTTGTCGTCGCGACGCATTGCTGCCCTGGTCGCAACCAGTCCGTGCTGACGGTGCATGCTCCCTTCTGTCATGACACTGTCACCTCCCCGGCATCCGGATGCGGTCCCGACCGGATCCGCAACGACACCGTTGTCCGCGACAACGCGACCGACACGATCCGGCACGGAACGAGCAAACAGACACACACGGGCCTGAAGATAGAGCAGGGCGCCAGTGGTCGCATCATCCAAATTGATGAACTCTTGCGTCGTGTTCCCGTGGCGGGGACGCTCGGGGAACGGCGGTTCGGGCATTGCAGTGGCGTGAGGAAAGCGCCCGGGCTGGCAACCTTTCGCCATCGTTCCGGAAATCGGGAGCTTGCCGGCATGACGTGCCGGCGAGCCGTGAGACGCATGGTGCTGCGACGCACGGCGACTGCCACGCGACGTCGTCCTTTCGGCGTGCGCCCGTACCGTGCAGCACACCCCGTGGCCCCGGAGAGCGATTGTCCACGCTCGACATTCACCGGGAACGACGTGCATTCACCTGTCGGTCGTCCCATCAGTTCCGCCCCACTCACACGCGATGGATGCAGCCGATCGTTCGTCGATGGAGCGTACGGGCCTTCTCGTGTCCACGCGCGGCACCACGACCGAACTACCAGTGCGCCATAAATGTCCGGCGCACGGAGGGCACAATCAAGTGAACTATTACCTTGACGCGGACCAGCGAAAGGACTAATCGGCCTGCGCGAACTGCGCAGAGACAGGAGGTCGACGCACCACGCGGGGCGAGTGCGCGTGCACGATCAGGTCGTGCCGCGCCCGGCCGTCACGTACCGGTCATCCGCGATCGATGCCGTCGGACGCGAAGTATCCGCCGTCCACCTGGATGCAGGCTCCCGTCACGTGATTCGACGCACCGGATGCGAGGTACACGCACGTTCCGACGAGGTCCCCGGTGTCGCCCAGTTTCCCGCTCGGCGTGCGCCGCCGGATCGCCTGTTCGAACGACGTGCCGCTGAGGTCGCCAGTCATCTCGGTGATGAAGTAGCCGGGGCAGATCGCGTTGACCTGAATGCCCAGTGGCGCAAGCTCCACGGCATTCACGCGCGTGAGCCCGATGAGACCGTGCTTCGAGGCCGTGTACGAGACCTGCAATCCCTTGCTCGGCGCGACGAGTCCGTACACCGACGAGATGTTGATGATCTTGCCGGAGCCGCGCGTCCGCATGACGCGTGCAGCGTGCTTGGTGCAGAGAAAGGGGCCGGTCATGTTGACGGCGAGCACGTGCTGCCAGGCGTCCGCCTCGAGATCCAGCGCCGATGCACGCGTCACGGCACCGGCGTTGTTCACGAGCACGTCGAGACGGCCGAAGCGCTCGACGACGGCCGCGATGGTCCGCTCGACGGAATCCTCGTCGGTGACGTCCATCCGGAAAGCCGCACCGCGGTCACCGAGTTCGGCGAGCACCGCCTCGTTGCGATCCGCCCGGCGACCGCCTATCGCGACGCTCGCCCCTGCGTCCCGCAGCCCCAGTGCGAGTTCGCGCCCGATGCCGCTGTTGCCCCCTGTGACCAGTGCCACCTTGCCTTCGAGCGAAAACAGGTTCCCACGCATGAGCCTCTCCCGGTACGAGTAATCCGGATGCCGAACGGCTGCCGATGCGGCAGTGTAGCGCAGCGACCTTTTCGCAAGGTCGCGAACCTTGCCCATGGTGCGACGCAACGTCGACGTGCGTGAACGCTCCGTCGTCACGGACCGGAAGCAAAACCCGGGACACGCTCGAGCACCGCGCTGCGATGCACCGACGGACGCCGTGGTGGACCCGGAGTTTCCTTGCTAGAGTCGTTCGCGCCTCGAGCACGGCACGGCCGTTGCCCGAAGCGCGAGGTGCCCTCGGTTGCGGGGGTTGCCGGGGCGTGACGGCTCAGGCTCCCGTCCATTCGAACGACCGGCCTTGGGCGAGGTCGGATGTGAGTGGGAGCGGTTCGCGACCCGTGGCAGCCAAGCCGGCACTCACCATGCGGCCCGTTCGAAGAGACTGTGGCCCCGCAGACAACCGTGGAGGAGGACAAACATGAAGGTCTATCTCGATCCCTGCACCGTCAATTGCCGCAAGATAGTTGCCGGCTTTCACCTGATGGACACGCCGTACGAGCCCATGAAGGTCGACTATTTCGCGGGCGAGTTCAAACGCCCCGAATACCTTGCGATCAACCCCAACGCGTCCCTCCCGGCACTCGTCGACGACGACTTCGTGCTCTGGGAATCGAACGCGATCCTCCAGTACGCCGCGGACAAGCACCAGCGCCACGACTACTACCCCACGGACCTGAAGACGCGGGCCGACATCAACCGGTGGCTGCTCTGGGAGGCGAACCAGTGGTTTCCGGCGTGCTACGTATACCTTGTCGAGAACCTCGTGAAGCCGTTCCTGAAACAGGAGACCGATGCCGGGGCTCTTGCCGCGAACGAGCCCAAGTTCCACCAGCTCGCGGCGATCCTCGACGACCGCCTCGCCAAACACGACTGGCTCGTCGGCGACAAGGTCACGATCGCCGACATCGCCTGTGCGGCACCCATGCATCTGCACATGTATCAGAAACTGCCGCTCGACGGTTATCCGAACCTCCGCGCATGGATGAACCGTGTCGAGGCGCTACCGTGCTGGAAGGAATCGGACGTCCGCCCCCTGCTCGGCCTGCAGTGACGTGATGCCGCGGGAGTGCGGCCGGGAAGGCTCGCACCCCCGCGGCGAGGACCGAAATCCGGGGCGGGCGTCGCGATGTCCGTCCACGGCATCGCCCGTCTCGGGTACACACGGCGTGGCGTGAAGCCAGGCAGTTCCGGCCCAGCTTTCACGGCACGCTTCGCGCGTTCGAATGTCCTATACTCCGGCGATTGTCACCACCCCGGGTTCGCGTGTGTCCCCGGAGCGTGGCACACAACAGGAGGCTGCCGCCGAGCAGCAACGGAAGACGCCGGAACGGCAACATTCGAGGAGTGAAGATGCGACTTAAATCCGTGACTCTTGCAATGACCCTTTCGCTTACGCTGGCAACGGTGACGTGGCAGGATGGCGCGCTCGCCGCGAAGGCGGATTCCTGCGCGAACTGTCATGGCATCGACGGAAATTCCAGCTCGTGGCTGTACCCGAACCTGGCGGGACAGACCGTCGACTATCTCGTGACCCAGATGAAGCTGTTCAAGGAGCAGAAGCGCAAGAACTACCAGATGAACGCGGCCCTTCAGGTGCTCTCCGAACAGGACATGAAGGAGATCGCGGAATTCTTCAATTCGCAACTGATGACCCGCGAGAGCGGCAGCCCCGACCCGGCCGTCCTCGAGGAGGGGCGCAAACTGCTGGACGAGGCCAAGTGTGACGCGTGCCACCAGAAGGGCTATCTGGGCATGAGTGAATTCCCGCGACTCGCGCGCCAGAAGTGGCGTTACCTCGCGAAACAGATGAAGGCGTATCGCGACGGCAAGCGCGAGAGTGCCATCATGGCGCCTACCGTGAAAAACTTCACGGACGAACAGATCAACGCCATGAGCCAGTACCTCTCGAGGCTCTGATCCGCCCGTCCGTCAGCGGCCCGCCGGACACGCGAGGCCGCTGACGGGCATCGCTGTACGGCACTTTCCTCCGCCACCATCGAGACGTTGCGTCGCGGCAGATCCGCTGTCCCGCGGGTCGCGAACCCTTCCGCCCCCCTGCTGGACAGTCCTGTATTGCTCCGCGCTCAGCGCCCGGAAGTCTGCAGCGCGGCCTGTTCCGATCGGGCGAGCTTCGTGAGTTCCGTGGTGGCTCCCCGCTGCTTCGGCGCGATGCACAGGCGCCAGTTCACCTTGTCGACCAGTGTCGGCGTGAGTGGCACCTTCGCGACGTGCGCGAGATACATCGCCGCGGCCCGGGCATCCGACTTCGGTGCCAGCAGTTCGAACTGGTAAACGGCGAGCGTGAACAGGGATGCCTGCCGGGCGCGTGGTTTCGGCGGCTTCACCGGATCACGCAGCAGATCGTAAGCCGCGTCGAGACGCGCCCAGTTCTTTTCGGACAGCGGTTCGATGACGCCGGGGCTGATGTCCTCGCAACGCGCATCGCCGGTGAGAACGTTGAAGCTCGCCGCACTGCCGCCCCCGCCGATGGGAGGTTCGTCCGGTATCACCGGAATGTTCCACCCCCCCCAGTAGCGAAAGCGATAGACGGGGCCTTCCCCCTCGCCGCCACCGTTGTTCTCGATCCCTTCGGGCACCTGATTCCCGCCCCAGATACCGGCACCTCCCGCGAAACGGCGACTGACGGCGTAACCCTTGCCCTTGCTCTCGCCGGCACCACGACCCTGCGGCGCTGCCTCCACGTGTTGTCCCGATGCATGCCCTTCGTGGCCGGCGCGGAGGCCATGCTGCAGCTTCTCCCCCCCGCTCTCGCCACCCCCCGAGTGACCGCCACCTTGTCCGGCGCCACCACCTCCCGAGTGGCCGCCCCCTTCACCGGCACCGCCGCCCCCGGAATGACCGCCACCGGCCCCGCCCGTGTGTCCGCCACCCGCATCCGCACCGTGACCTTCTTCCTGCGCCAGGACGATGGCACCGCCCCCCGTCAGGACCGAGACGAACCCGACCAGGACCAGACTTGCCAGGAGGCACTTGGAAGCTACCCGCATCTGTACGATCTCCACCTGCTGTCGCATCGACCTTCGTCGCGCGTGGACCACCCGACACCACCATCGACTCCCGTTCCGGCTCGCCGAATCCTGCGACTCGGCGAACCGGATGTCCGACGGGTTACTTGGTTTCCGTCGTCTCGCCTTCCTCGGTGCGACGCGCGACGAGAACTTCCGTCGCCTTCGTCGCGAGCGCATCCAGCTGGGACGTCGACCAGGAGGTCGTCACCTTCAGAATCGAGTTCAGTTTCGTGACCGTGTCCAGCGTCACGGGATTCACGGTGGCCGCGTTGCCGAGCGCCGTGGCGGCAGCATCGAGCGCATCGTCGCTGTAGTCGCCACTGATCAGATCCTTGTACAGCGCGATCTGGGCCACGGGTGCCGCCGGATCGTCCACGTTCGCGATGTCGAAGCCCGGAGACACGAACGCCCTGGCCATGTTGAGCCGGCCGAGCTTGGAACCCGAGACCTGCCCGCCGCCGGTCGTACCCGGCTTGCCGCTCTTGCCCGTGGACCCCGTTCCGGCGGCAGCTGCGCCCGTGGACGCACTGCCGTGCTTGCCGTGCCCCGTAGCCCCTGCACCACCCTTCTCGGCAGCCTGGGCGACGGACACGAGACCGAACGAGACCTGACCCGTCCCGGATGTCCCCACGACGCCGCCGACGAGACCGACCACCGCCAGCGCAGCGACTGCAGCAACGGGCCTGAACGAGAATCTTTGTACTGACTTCATTTGCATGGCTCCTTCTGGATTTGCGTCAACGCGGTCCGTGTAACGGTCATTCGGCACGAGTGGGAGACGACCGCCATCCACCACTTCTCCGACTGCATGAGCAGGAGCCCGTATCACTGCCCCCTTCCTGCATGAATCGAATGATCCGGAACGTGCACACTCTCATCATTGACGACTGTCAATTTGCTGCGGCTTTGTGACTCACGTCACATTCACTCTCTCGGCTGCAGCGCGAAGACGAGCCGCAAGAACACCTGGTTCTTCGAGAAGTCCTCCGTCGCGACCGAGGATCTCAGCTTGCGATACTGGTAGCTGGTCTCGAGGATCATGCCGCGCGCGAGATACCAGTACAGCCCCACGCCTCCGGACAGGTAGTCGTCCCGACGGTCGATCACCTGGTAGTCGTTGCGCGACAGGGCCCCGCTCATCTGCAGGGCCAGCAGGGAACTGAACCGCGACACGAGCGCGAACGAGGCGTAACTGTTCAGGTTGCCGGACGCCGCCGGCAGCGTGGTCTCCTCCACGGTCCTGTCGACGAACACGGAGATCGTCGTGCCCGTACGCGGACGCAGGATGAGATTCATGCCGAAGGCCGGCGCATGCACGACCGGGAAACGGACGTCCTCGTAGCGCTGGGCGAGATAGCCACCGAAGATCTCCGCCTTGGCGGTGCCGGACATCAGGAACCGCGTCCCGATCAGGTAGCGCTCGCCGTTCGAGTCGCGGAAGTAGCCCGCATCGTCCGGGTCGTTGGAATACCGCCGCAGGTCGAACGCGACCTGGACGAACGGCTCGAAGTGCGGCGACAGTTCCCACGCGATGCGCGTGCCGCCCGAATACTGCGTGCGGTCCCGGTCATCCATGTTGATGATCCCGTTGAGGAACTTGACGTCCGAGTAGTCGAGGCGCTGCACCGTACCCCCGAGCCGCACGGACAATCGACTGAACTGGGCAAACCCGCCTCCGTACGCGCGCTCGTTGGTGTAGCGGGTGGGCGTGTATCCATTGCGCGAGTCCGGTGACTCCCGGTCCTCGTGCTCCTGTGCCCAGCGCGCACCGCCATACGCGTTCACGTCCTGCGTGAAGTCGTAGCGGCCTTCCGCGCTCACACGGTAGTCGTCGGAGTTCTCGCTCTCGCGACTCAGGTACCGCATCGCGTCCACGTTGGCGTAGAGGTTCAGCGCGTGACGTTCCCAGTTCGACTGCACGAACACCGTGGGCGAGGCCATCATGGCCCAGTCACCGATCTTGTCCTGGCTCGCGTAGTAGACGTTGTCGTCGTACATCCCGGTGACCGTGAGGTCCGGATAGACGAGAAACGAACCCATCTCGATGGGTTCTATGGACGGAAGCGGCTGCGCCTTCCTCACCATTCTTCGACTCAACCCTTCGCTCGGCGTCTCGGTGGACGTCTGAGCCCGTACGTCGCAGGCCGCGCAGAGCACCAGGCTCAGGCCCACCCACCGCAGGAATCTGTTCGAGATCTTCATGTCGTTTCGTGACGGAGTGTCGGGGAAGTTCCACACCGCCGCCCACCCACAGGGCGACACGGCGGGACGGGGCGCCAGGAACCGCGTCGGCAGAACGAAGCGTGACGCACCCCCGAGCAGCCGATGTCAGTGGCGTCGCCCGCCACCCCCTGCGCCGCCTCCAGGCGTCGCCCTTCGATGCATCTCCTCGAGATTTCTCTGCCGTTCCTCCCGTTCCCGTCGCTGCTCCTCCGCGCGCACACGCCGTCGCTCGTCCATGTCCCGGCGGTGTTCGTCGCGAATCCTGTTCCGTTCCTCCTCCGTGCGTGCGCGCTGCATCCGGTCCTGATAGGCCCGTCGTTCGCTGTCGTTCATGAGGTCGGAGCCGTAGATGCGCGTGCGGCGGCGCTCCTCGCTCTGTTCCTCGACCCGCTCCTGGTTCTGCGCGTGCGCCGAGACCATCACCCCGGCGACAGCCGCGGCGCCCGCGGCCAGGAACCGGCGTCGACCCGTGACTGCTCGTGATTTCCCGCTCATCTCTCCATTGCCTCCGTGACAGGTTCCAGTTCACACCGTGCTCATCGTGTTCGAACCGGGCAGCTTCGTAATTGACGGTGGTCAATCGGGGCGCAGTGCGCGA
Organism: Betaproteobacteria bacterium; assembly: GCA_016125475.1. Classification (GTDB taxonomy): domain Bacteria; phylum Pseudomonadota; class Gammaproteobacteria; order Burkholderiales. The sequence goes on along the minus strand of WGLR01000023.1, from coordinate 123,406 downwards.
CCCACGCGGCCGAGAACGCTGGCACACTCCGGGTACGGCGCCGTGCCGGGTTATCCGCGGGGCAATGCCTCCCGCGGCGTGTCGATGGTCGGGAACGAGCACTTCTGCGAATTCGGTGGTGTCGCCGCATGGGACTGCGCGCACTGCCCCGTGCGCTCGCTCGCACTGGTTCGAGAAGCGGAGAGTGGCGAGCGCGACGCCATCGTGGGACGGTTCGCACGCGTCCGGTGTGGTGCGGGAGGCACGATCTACTCGGAAGGAGACCGGGCCGCGTTCGTGTACGTGGTACGCAGCGGGCTGCTCAAGCTCACGCGCTGCGCGATGGACGGGACCGAGCGCATTCTCCGGCTGCCGCGAACCGGTGACACCATCGGGCTCGAGGCACTCACGATAGGTCACTACCGTCACACCGCAGTCGCGCTGACGCGCATCGAGGCATGCGGGATCCCCGTCGACGTGCTGCGCGAGCAGTACGAGCGTCGGCCGGCCATGCTGCTCGCGCTGCTCGCGGAAGGGGAGCGCGCGCTGGACCAGGCCGACCGCGCCCTCGAGGAACTCACCGCGGGCCCCGCGCGGAGACGGGTGGCCCGCCTCCTCCTCAACACGACCTGCGACGCCACCGGGCACTGCTGCCACGTTCTTCCACGCGAGGAACTCGGAGCCGTGCTCGGGATCACCACCGAAACAGCGAGCCGTGTCATCGCGGACATGAAGCGGCAGCGCATACTCACGCGGGAACGGCGCGGCCGTGACACGGTATGGTCGTGCGATCGTGCGGCGCTCGAGCGCATCGCGGGCTCCGGGGGCGAATAGCGTCTCCGACGCACGGGAGACCCTGCGCCTCCGCCACGGCGCCTGCCGAACCAAAGCTCCGCCCCGGTGTCCCGTGCACAATGCGGTAATGGATCGCTCGTCCCGTCCCACGCGTCCCGGACGGGCAGCTCGCGTGACACTGCTGGCGCACAAGGAGGATTTCGACATGCGATACCGATTGCTGGGCCGAACGGGACTGTACGTTTCGGAACTCTGTCTCGGGACCATGACCTGGGGGGGCAAGGGCCGCTTCCAGGTCGTCGGCAGGCTCGGCCTGCCCGATGCGGAAGCGCAGTTGCGCACCGCATTCGAGGCCGGCGTGAATTTCGTGGACACCGCGGACGTCTATTCGGAGGGAGAGTCGGAGCGCATTCTCGGGCAGGCCATCAGAAACCTGGGCCTGCCCCGCGAGGACCTCGTGGTCGCCACGAAGGGACGCATTCGCATGGGCGACGGCGCGAACCGTGTCGGTCTGTCCCGCGTCCACCTCACGCAGGCGCTCGACGCGAGTCTCACGCGTCTCGGCCTCGACCACGTCGACCTCTATCAGGTCCACGGCTTCGATCCCGTGACGCCGATCGACGAGACCCTGCGTGCGCTCGACGACTTCGTCCGTGCCGGGAAGGTACGGCACATCGGGGTCTCCAATTTCGCGGCCTGGCAGATCATGAAGGCCCTCGGCGTCTCCGAACGCCGTGGCCTGAGCCGCTTCGAAAGCGTCCAGGCCTATTACTCGATCGCGGGGCGAGACCTCGAACGCGAGGTGGTGCCCATGGCCCTGGATCAGCAGGTCGGCATCCTGGTCTGGAGCCCGCTTGCGGGCGGTCTGCTGTCGGGCAAGTTCGCGCCCGACGCGGCCGGTCCCGAAGGCGCCCGCCGCACCGACTTCGACTTCCCTCCGGTGGACAGGGATCGCGCGTTCCGGTGCGTGGCCGCCATGCGCCCGATCGCGGACCGGCACGGGACGTCCGTGGCCCGCGTCGCGCTCGCGTGGACGCTGCGCCAGCCCGGAATCACGAGCGTGATAATCGGCGCGAAAACCGACGCCCAGTTGTCCGACAATCTCGCGGCCTCGGACCTGGCCCTGACCGACGACGACCTCGCGCAACTGGACGAGGCGAGCCGCCTGCCGCCCGAGTATCCCGGCTGGATGATCGCGTTCCAGCAGCGTGACCGTTTCCCTGGCGGCGCGATCAGGTTCGCGACCGGTTCCGGCGGAGACGGAAGGAAATCGGGCTGAACCGCCACGGATGCGGCCCGCACCCGGCTCCGGGCGCCCAGCAGTTACCATCGGGGTCCGGGATGCACGACCGATTGCGTGAACCAACCCACACCACCGTACATGAGGAGATGAAATGTCAGACGAAAAGACCTACCACGGCAGCTGCTTCTGTGGTGCCGTCGAGTTCGATGTGACGGGAGAGCCTGTCGCGGCGGGCTACTGCCACTGTGAGTCGTGCCGAAGCTGGTCCGCGGGTCCCGTCAACGCCTTCTCGCTCTGGAAGCCGGAGGCCGTCAGGGTGACGAAGGGCGCGGACAACATCGGAACCTACAACAAGACGGAACGCAGCTACCGCAAGTGGTGCAAGACCTGCGGTGGCCACCTCTTCACGGACCACCCCGGGTTCGGCCTGATCGACGTGTACGCGGCGGTCATCCCCGACATGAAGTTCGAGCCGCACCTTCACGTGTTTTACGAGGAAACCGTGCTTCCCATCAAGGACGGCCTGCCGAAGATGGCCGACATACCGTCGGAGATGGGCGGGTCCGGAAAGACGCTGCCGGAGTAGCCGGCAACGCCCGAGGCGGGGCCGGACGCGCGCGATCGGGTCCGCCGCCCGCCCGGACATCGTGCGCACACATCGGAGGTAGCGGCGGCTCCGGCCGCCGCTACCGTTATTCTCCTTACCGTTCCTCCCCTCTCAGCGCCGGCGCGCCGCCACCCCCAGCAGGAGCAGTCCGATGCCGAGCATCGCGTACGTCTGAGGCTCCGGCACCGCACCGATGACCCCCACGCCTCCATCCGCGTAGAGCACGACCGCGCCCGCCGAGTAACCCGTCGGATTCACCACCGCGAGATCGTAGTCGTTCAGTTCCACGGGCTGACCATTCACGAGATAGGTCGCCAGGAACTTCGAGTGGGTCGTGCCGGGATTGAACGTGATCGTGATGTCGTAATCGGTGGCGGCCGGATCGTCCGACACGGTGATGCGCGCAGGCGCCTGGCCGGCGTCCGGGAACGGCCCGAACGCGACGAGATCGGTCTGCCCGATCGGGAAGGGCGGCCCGTCACCGGTCCACTGGACCAGAAGGGAAGCCCCCGGGACCGAGAAGAGGTCCGGATTGACCGAAAGGAAGACGGAGCGCAGTTCCTCCCCCGCACCCAGATTGCCGCGACCGGGCATCGGGCAGCAGTCTCCGGGATTCACCGCCAGGGGAGGATCGTCGTACGTCGACTGGACGGTGCTCACCTGGAATTCCACGGTGTGCGCGAGCGGTGCAAAGCCGTCCAGTTCCATCAGTCGTATGTTCACCCACGGGGTGGGGCCGGCCGGCGCCTGGGGGGCGATCACCCTGTCGAGTGCGAGATTGATCTCTGCCCGTGCCGGCGCGGAGACGACCGCGAGTCCCGCAAGGGCGGTCAGCAGGCATGCTGCGATGCGTCGTGTCTTCATGGTCTCTTGTCTCCCGAGGATTCGTTGGAACGTCGTGTTGGTCCGGGTGGCACGCCGTGACCGTACGTATTCGCATCGTCCCCGGACATGCAGCACCGCGAAAAAGCATATAGACCCGACCCCATGGAGACATCACCCATTTGGATGATGCGCCGCCCAGCCCCGGTGACTAGGCTTCTGCGGCAGGCCACGGCTGTTGCAACGGCGGGACGCGACCCCTGGCCCTGCGGCACGTTTCCCACTCACCGGATCAGGAGGCAGGAAAAATGAAAAGCGTTCTCGGCGCCCTCGCACAGGTTGCGATCACGTCGCTCGTCGTCGGTGCTCCCGTGCTGGCTCATGCCGGCGACTTCGAAGGCAGACTCGTCGCGTGCCCGTCGAACGGGACCTCGATCGGCGACGTCCGGTCCTGCGGAAAGATCTGGAAACTCAAGTCGGGCAAGGCCGAGCTGAAGGCCGACGGCCGCCTCGAGGTGGAGGTGCGCGGGCTCGTGCTCGACGACCCGACCACGGGAGCGTTCAACGGGACACCCGACGGGGTCGACGGCGTGGCTGCGGCGGTGATCTGCAGCACGACCACCGGCGCCAGGGTCGTGGCCCAGACCGAAGTCGCGACTCTCGGCAAGTCGGGCGACGCGAAGGTGCGCGCGAAGGTTTCCCTTCCGGACGGGTGCATCGCGCCCGTCGTCGTCCTGCGCGAGCGCTACGAGGGCAACATAGGGGGCTGGCTCGCCGCGACGGGCATGTAGCCTCGCCGACGTGCCGGGCCGCCTCCAACGGGGGCGGCCCCGGGAGATCCCGAGCGTCGCGGCGAGAGCCGGACCACCGCGGCCCGCGACACGCTGATGCTGCGCGCCGGTCGCGACCGGGCGCGTGGCCCTCGGCGCCGCCCTGCGACACCCGGACCGTGCGCGCGATCGCCGGATCGATCGGGCACCGCTCGCGCAGTTCGCACCCGACCCCCTCCATCGGCAGTCGTTGCGAATCATCCGTTCGAAGCCCCGGTCCTGCGGCGCGGATCCAGAAGCACCTCCCTTCTGCCCCCTCCCCCGCACGACCCGGCCCTCTCGCCTCCCTTTGCGTTACGTCAAGCGGCGTCGGCAGGATGCCGTTCAGCATCGCGTCATAAATTCATCACACCGCACACGCGAGCACCCCGCATCGGCACCGCCGGAGTCCGGATCGCGGGGTGGGCGCCAGCGTGCGGCAATGCGTGCGTCCGGTTCCGAGCGGAGGGCGACGATGGGAGACAGGGTCTGGGTATGTGACGACGACGTGAGCAGTCGCTTCCCGGTCTATACCCGTGGCAACGTGGGTGAGGTGTTCGTGGAGGCGGTCTCCCCGCTCACGTGGAGCGCCTACGGCCCGCATGCGTGGGACGCCGGATGGCGCGATGCCTTCTGCGAGATCGGACTCTTCACGCGGGACGAGTTCGGCCCCGAAGGACGATGCGAGATCGTTGGCTGCTTCGGCGGTTACGTCTACATCAACATGTCGGTCACGCGCGTGCTTGCCGTGCGGATTCCCGGCATGACCGTCGAGGCCATCGACAGATCGCTCTTCGGTGATGCGCCCGACGTCCCGCCCTACCGGGCCGATGAACGCGACGTCGACCCGGAACGCACGAAGGAGGTCGCGGCATGGCTCGCTTCGCTGTTCACGACCGATCCGCTGGTCGCGACGAGCGACGACACGGCGCGCGTGAGTGCGGTCGCGCGGAAGCGCCCCCCTCTCGGTGACCTGTCCGACGGTGCGCTGCTCTGCCACTTTCGGGCCCTGCGCGCCCACGCACGTCCGGTGTTCAAGCGCCACGTGCTGAACACGTATGGCGCCAACGTCCTCGCCAGCACGATCTCCCAGATCTGCGAGGCGGCGGGCAGCCGCGAGCTTGCGTCGGCCGCGGCCGCCAGCGCCGGCAGCGTCGACTCGGCCGCGCAGTCGCTGGACCTGTGGGCGCTCTCCCGCCTCGTGCGCGGGTCGCGCGTGCTCACGGCAGCCTTCGACGCCGGCGCAACCGGTGTGCTCGACCGGCTGCGGAGCTCGACCGATCCCGATGCAAGCCGGTTTCTCGAGGAATGGGAGCGGTTCATCGACAGCTGGGGATACCTGGGACCGAGCACCTGGGAGTTCCGGTCTCCGACGTATCGCAGCGCCCCCGCGATCGCGCTGCGCATGCTGGACCGGACGCGCCAGGCACCCGACTCCGACTCGCCGGACGTGCGCGCGGCGACGTTGCGCGAGCGGCGCGCCGCGGCGATCGGCACGATCGCGGAGCGGCTCGGAGACGACCAGGATGGCCGTGCACGATTTCTCGGGGCTGCACGCGCAGTCGGAAAGTATCTCGCCGCACGCGAGCGCAGCAAGATGTCGTGCGCGCGCGTGATCGACGAGGCCCGGCAGGCCGTTCGCGAGCTCGGTCGTCGTCTGGTCGACCGGGGTGCGCTCGCTCGCTGGGAACACGTGCTGCTCGTGACCGACGGCGAGGCCGACGCGTTCCTGCAGGCGCCCCGCAGGTATTCGGCAATGATCAAATCACGCGCCGCGAGGCTGGAGATGCTGAAGGGTCTCGTGCCGCCGTTCGTGTTCGAAGGGACCGCACCACCGCTGTCGGCGTTCCGACCGCGGGGCGCGGACACGGTCGAGGGGACGACACCGGCCACGCCGCTCGAGGGGATCCCGGTTTCACCCGGGCGCCACACCGGGCGGGCACGCGTGATCACGTCACTCGATGTCGAGTGCGACCTCCAGCCGGGCGAGATCATCGTCGCGACCACGACCGATGCGTCCTGGGGACCACTGTTCCTGGCCGCCGGTGCCGTCGTCGTCGAGACCGGCGCCGCGATCTCTCACGCATCCATCGTCGCGCGTGAACTCGGCATTCCGGCGGTCGCCTCGGTCACCGATGCCACCCGCCGGATTCCCGACGGCGCCACGATCACCGTGGACGGCGACTGGGGTACCGTCGTCATCGAGCCTTGAGCGTCCCACCGGCCATCGTGCGCGACCTGCCTGTCGTGGTCGCGGACGGCACGTGTCCGCTGACGCGCGAAGAACTCGGGGGCAAGGCGTGGGGCGTGAACCGCATGCGCGCACTCGGGCTGCCCGTTCCGCCGGCCATCGTTCTCACCACCCGTGCGTACCGCGCATTTCGCGAAAGCGGTGACGCGCTCGACGCCCCGCTGTGGGAGGCTCTCCTCGAACGCCTCGCCGTCCTGGAGTCGCAGACCGGTCGTCGTTTCGGTGACTCCCGGCGTCCGCTGCTCGTTGCCGTGCGCTCCGGTGCGGCACACAGCATGCCCGGCATGATGGATACGATTCTCAACCTCGGCATCAACCCGACGATCGCGGGCGGCCTGGCAGTAGCGACGGCCAACGCCGGATTCGCCGACACGACGCTCCGCGTGTTCCGCGACCACTTCCGCAAGGTCGTTCTCGGCGGCGCGCCGGGCGAGATCCCCGACGACCCCAGGGATCAGCTGCGCGCAGCCGTGGGTGCGGTGTTCTCGTCGTGGAATTCGCCGCGCGCGCGTGCCTATCGCCGCGACCGCGGTCTCCGAGACGACGACGGAACGGCCGTGACCGTCCAGGCGATGGTGTTCGGAAACCTCGACGCGCTTTCGGGAACGGGCGTGCTGTTCAGCCGGAACCCGGTCACCGGCGAACATGCGGCCTGGGGGGAATGGCTGGGCCACGCTCAGGGCGAGGAAGTCGTCTCGGGAAAGCTCACCCCGCAAAGCCTCGAGGTGCTGCACACCCGGATGCCGGACGTGCACGAGCAGCTCCTGCGCGACGCCGCGATCCTGGAGGCCGATGCACGGGACGTGCAGGACATCGAGTTCACGGTCGAATCCGGACATCTGTGGTTCCTGCAGTCACGTGTCGCGAAACGCTCACCCTCGGCAGCCGTGCGTCTCGCGGTCGCCCTGGCGGAGGAGGGCCTGATCACGACGCGCGAGGCCCTCGACCGGGTGGGGCCGGATCAGGCGAGGAACCGCCCCGCGAGACGACTGTCACCCGCCGCCGAGCGCACGACGACGCTTGCGTCCGGTGTGCCGGCCTGCCCCGGCATCGCGACCGGCGTCGTGGTGACCTCCGCGGATCAGGCCGAATCCATCGCGGTGCACGGCGGCCGGGCGATCCTTGCCCGCACGACGACGAGCCCCGAGGACCTCGCGGGCATCATCGCTGCGGCCGGGATCATGACCGAGCAGGGCGGCGCGACCTCCCACGCGGCCGTGATCAGTCGCGAGCTCGGCCGTCCGTGCATCGTGGGGTGCGGCCCACGCACCGTGACCACGCTGGCGGGGCGCCACGTCACGCTCGACGGAACGACCGGGCGGATCTGGGATGGTGATCTCACGGGTGCGACCGGCCAGGACACGCCGGCAGAAGCCGAGCGGAAACTGCTGGGCTGGGGGCTGCCCCTGCTTCCCGTCGCGCTCCTCGCTGCGGAAGACGCGCCGGCGGAAATCGTGGATCTCGACGCGCTGGGCAAGGACTGGCGCGCCGGACTGACGAACGGGGTCGCCGTTCGCGGCGAGGTGCTCGACACGACCCCGGGCATCCGCACCGCGCTCGCCGCCGGCGTCGGCGCCGCCGTGGTCCGGGACCGCCTCGCCGCAATGCTGGCATGCCTCCAGGCGCCGCGGCACACGGAAACGTCCGCGTCGAACGGGGTCGACACGGAGCACGGGGAGGGACGTCCCGACGGCACACTGAGCCTGCTGCGGCTGCTGGACCTGAAGGGGCGCGCAGACACTGCGATCCTCGCCGATGCGCTGGGGATGCCGACGGCCGACGCGGCGACGCGCTACGGTCTGCTTGCCGACCGCGGCTGGTGCCGGCAGGCAGGCGACCTGTGGCGACTCACCGGCCCCGGCCGCGAGCACCTGCTGGAAGCACTCGCGCGGGAGCGCTCAGCCGCGGATGCCGACGCCGTCGCGAACGTCTACGAAGCGTTCTCCGGCCTGAACGGCGACCTGAAGCGGATCATCACCGACTGGCAGCTGCGAGCCGACGGCACGCCCAACGACCATCGGGATGCGGACTACGACCGGGCGATCGTGGGGCGCCTGGCGGACCTGCACGCGCGCGCCACACCGCTGCTGGGGAGGCTCGGGGCCATTGCCTCGCGGCTGGCGAACTACGGGGTCCGCCTCGACCGGGCCGCGGCGCGGGTCGTCGCAGGCGACCGGGAGCGTGTCGCACGAATCGTCGCCGAGAGCTACCACACGATATGGTTCGAACTGCACACGGACCTCCTCACGCTCGCCGGGCGCCAGCGCGAACGCGAGTGATCCTCACGTCGGCGTCCGCCGTGCTCCGCGGCGTGCACGCGCATGCAGTGGGAACGCAACCGGGAATGCGTCGGACAGGCGGAGGGGTCGGCGTGATGCCGGCTCAGGACTGGAGCGCCCCGGCGCCGCCGGGGCGCCACCGCAGCAGACGGCGCTCCGCCACGGTCACGAGCTTGTCCAGAAGCAGCGCGAAGACCGTGAGCACGAGCACCCCCGCGAACACGGAGTTGATGTCGAACACACCCTCGGCCTGCAGGATCAGGTACCCGACGCCTTTCGCGGACCCGAGGTATTCGCCGATCACCGCGCCGACGAAGGCCATCCCGACCGCGGAGTGAAGGCTCGCGAAAACCCACGCGGTGGCACTGGGAAGATAGACGTGACGCAGCAGCTGGCGACGTGACGCGCCGAGCATGCGTGCATTGTCGAGCACGACGGGATTCACTTCGCGCACGCCGTGAAAGACGCTGAAGAACACGATGAAGAACACGAGGGTCACGCCGAGCAGGACCTTCGAGAGCACGCCCAAGCCGAACCACACGGCGAAGATCGGCGCGAGGATCACGCGCGGCATCGCGTTGAAACCCTTGATGTAGGGGTCGAGGAGGCGCGCGGCGAACTCGGACAGTCCGAGCCAGAGGCCGAACCCCAGGCCGGCCAGCGTGCCGATCGCAAAGGCCAGCAGGGTTTCCAGGAGCGTGATGCCCAGGTGCGGATAGATGCTGCCGGTCACGAACCACTCACGCACGCGGTCGAGCACGACGAGTGGCTCCCCGAAGAAGAAAGGCGGCAGCACCTCGGTCTTCGTAAGCACATACCAGGCAGCGAAAAATGCGACGAGCAGCCCGAACTGCGCCAGGGCAAGCCACGCTCGACTCACGCCGGTCCTCCCTCGGTCGATGAACCGTGCGGGCACGATTGCCCGCCCTCGCCCGGGCCGTGCCACCCGCCCGGAGCGCCCGCGAACGTACCACATCCCGGCGCCGACGGGCACGACGTGGCGCCTGACCGACCCCGTCGGACTGCAGCGCGGTTCAGCCGTGCACCTCCGTGGCATGTGCCTTCATCACCTCGGACCGCAGCGTCTCCCAGATGCTGCGGTGGAGGTCGAGGAACCGTGGCGTGAGGCGGACCTCCGACACGTCCCGCGGACGTGGCAGGTCGATTCCGAACTCGCCGACCGGCCGGCTCGCGGGTCCCGCCCCGAGCACGACGACCCGGTCCGACAGCGCGATCGCCTCCTCGAGGTCGTGCGTGACGAACAGCACCGACTTCCGGTCCTGCTGCCAGAGCGCGAGCAGTTCGTTCTCCATGAGACTGCGCGTCTGCACGTCGAGCGCCGAGAACGGCTCGTCCATGAGCAGGATGCGCGGGTCGACGACGAGCGTCTGTGCGAGCGCGACCCGCTTGCGCATGCCCCCCGACAGTTCGTGCGGATACTTGTCACCGTGCCCGGCGAGCCCCACGCGTCGCAGCCACGCTTCGGCCTTCCCGGCAGCCTCGCGCATATCCGTGCCGCGCAGCTGGAGCCCGAACATCACGTTCTCGCGCGCACTGCGCCACGGGAGCAGTGACTCGCCCTGGAACAGGTAGCCCGCGTGCGGGTTGCGTCCCTGGAGATCCTGACCGAATACGGTAACGCGTCCCGCGTCGGGCCGCCGGAGTCCTGCCGCGGCGTTGAGCAGTGTCGACTTGCCGCACCCGGTCGGACCGACGAGCGACACGAACTCGCCGTCCGCGACCGTGACGGTCGCGTCCTGCACCGCCACGTGCGCGACGCCTCCGCGCCCCGGGAACCGGCAGGTGATGGCCTCGAGCGAAAGTGCGCAGGTCACGGCGTGCGGACGGTCCTGAGGGCGCGCTCCACGAAGTCGTTCGTGTACGTCTCGTTGAGCCAGAGCACGGACGCGCGCCGCACGGCACCGTTGTGCTGGAACAGCACCTCGTAGCTGCTCTGCACGCCCTTCTTCGAGAAGCGCCCGTCCTTCGAATACGCGGAACGGACCTTCTCGAACGCGGCCGTGTACAACGCCTTGTCCCCGAGCAGGTACTCGGGTGGCACGGTGTTCAGCACGTCCTCAGTCGAAGCATCGCGCAGCCAGAGGAGCGCACGCACCATGGCGTTCGTGAGTGCCTGCACCGTTTCCGGATGGGCCTCGATGAAGGCGCGCTTCGCGTAGAGCGTCGCGGCCGGGAGCGTGCCCCCGAAGATCGCCTTCGTCCCCTCGTCGGAGATCGTCTCGTGCACGATCCTGATGTCTCCGCTCTTCACGAGCAGACCCATCACGGGTTCGACGGACGAGAGCGCATCGATGCGTCCCCCGCGCACGGCGGCCACGGCTCCGGCGCCCGTGCCGACTCCCACGATCGACACGTCGTCGGGCGTGAGTCCCACCGACGCGAGCAGGTGGTTCACGAACATGTGCGTGCTCGACCCGGGCGCGGACACGCCCACACGCATGCCCTTGAGGTCCTTCGGCCACGAGTACGACGCCGCACGCGCCTTCACGATGCCGAGTTCCAGCCCGGGGTTCGTGCCCTGGAGCACGAACGCCTCGACCTTCTGCGCGAGCGTCTGCATCACGATGGTGTGCTCGTAGGCGCCGGACACGACGTCCGCACTGCCGCCGATCAGGGCCTGCAGGGCCTTTGCCCCGCCCGGGAAGTCGTTGATCTCGACGTCGAGCCCTTCGTCCCGGAAGTACCCGCGACGCTCCGCGATCGTGAGCGGCAGGTAGTAGAGCGTCGCCTTGCCGCCGACCGCGAGCACGACGTGCGGCTTTTCCGGGGCCGCACCGGCAGGCACGGCGGCGCAGAGCCACACGGCCACGACCGACAGGACACCTTTCCAGAAGCCGCCACCGCGGCGCGTGCCTCGCGCGTAATCGACATGCATGCCGTGCATCATCCTCTTCCAGTGTGCGTGGTGCCGGCCGCGACGGATCCGGAGGGCCTCCGGCCGGCGGTCGGCGTTACGGACGGAAAGCTAACACGCCGCCAGACGGGCTCCGTGACCTGGGTCGCAGAACGGCGGCGCAGGACGACGGTACCTCACCCGGCCGCGTCGTCCGGAACGTTCCGGAGCGCGGTCTCGAGGGCCGTCCAGGCGATCACCGCACAACCTTCCCGGGACGGCGTGGCCTTGACGATGCGGAGCACCGCCTCGTGGTCGGGTGGCGCATCCGGTCCCAGCGACTCTGCGCGCGACTTCACGGCGGCGAGGAACCGTTTCTTGAGCGCGAGCACTTCGTCCACGGACTTGCCGCGCACCCAGTCCGTCATGATCGAGGCCGAGGCCATCGAGATGCCGCAGCACTCGCACTGGAAGCTGGCCTCGCCCACGACACCGTGATCCATGCGCACGTACACCGTGAACGTGTCGCCACAGAGAGGATTGTCGGCGGAGCCCTGCTGGTTCCGCCCTTCCATCACGTGGTAGTTCCGCGCGTTGCGGATGTGCTCGAGCAGAATGTCGTCGTACAGGCTGCTCACGGTCAGCGCCTCGCCGTGAGAACCGTGAACCCCTCCCCGATCAGCGTGCGGTCGGGGGGATCCCGGAACCCTGCCTCGCGGAACAGGCGTTCCTGCTCCGCCCGGTCGGGCAGCACGTTGCCCCAGACGAGTTCCTCGATGCCGGTCTGCAACGGGAAGCGGAATTCCGGCTTCCGGACCTCCGCGAGCGTCGAGGGATAGGTTTCGTCGACGATGACCATGGCGCCGCCGGTCCGCAGCGTCCGGGCGGCGCCCGAAACGACGTGCTGGCGAATCGAGGGCGCGATCTCGTGCAGCACCTCGATCATCACCACCGCGTCCGCACTGCCCTCGGGCACTGCCGTCGCGACGTCCCCCTCGACGAGTTCGATGCGCGCATCGAGACCTTCCCGCGCGACCCGCTCGCGTGCGATCGCGAGGCTGTCGGTGTCGATGTCGACACCCAGGATGCGTGCGGCCGGAAACGCGCGCGCCGCCTGCAGGAGGAAGTTGCCCGTACCGCACCCGACCTCCAGCACGGTGCCGCCGGCGTCGAGACTCGCCTTCACGCCGGGCAGACCCGGAAGGATCTTGCGTGCCGTCGCGACCTGCAGGCCCCAGGTGGCCTCCGCGATCCGGCACGCGAACTCTTCTCCCCTGCCCTGGAACGGCACGACCTTCCCGGAGCGGAACGCTTCCTCGCACACCCTGAAGTCAGCCGCCGCCACGTCCGTGCCGAGCTGCACGTAGCCGCCCAGATAGCGCGGGTGCGTCGGACTGGCAAGGATCTGGTCCATGAACGGTGCCAGGCTGAAACGCCCGTCCGCGTCGGCATCCACGAGCCCCATGCCACAGGCCGTCCAGAGCCACGTCCGCACGTAGGGCGCGTGGAGACCTGTCCGGGACGCCAGATCGTCGGCATCACTCGGGGCCTGCGCGGCGAGCGCCCGGAAGAGCCCGAGCCTGATGCCCAGATCGATCAGATGAATCGTGTTGAAACCGCGGCGCCACTCGAAGATGCGCGCGACCTGGTCGTCAGCGGAGAGTGCTTGATTCGTTTCGGCCATGTGTCCGGTTCCGTCGTCCTTCGGTGATGATTGCCCGTATGGTCGCACAGGATCACGCCCGGCTCGCCGGCGCGGACCCTGTCAGGACCGCCGGATCCCGCGCGCGCCTCGCGTCAGCGGGGCTGCGCCCGCTCGACGAACCGGTTCGTGAACGTCGTCTCGACCTGCAGGTTCGTCGCCGTGCGCACCGACGGATCGTTCGTGGCCGTGGCACGCAGGCTGCGCTGCGCACCGTCCGGGGGAATGCGTCCATCGGCCGAATAGACAGGTTTCAGGCGGGTGAGTGCCGCGCGATACGCATCCCGGTCACCGAGCATGTACTGGGGCGGAACCACCGCCATCACTTCCTCCACGGACGATCGCCGCAGCCAGCGCAACGCGCGGACCATGGCATTGGTGAGGGCCTGCACCGTCCTCGGGTTGGACTCGACGAACGAGCGCTTCGCGTAGAGACACGCCGACGGCAGCGCCCCCCCGAACACGGCGCGTGCACCGGCTTCGGTGTAGGTCTCGTGAACGACGCGAAGATCCCCGGAGCGCTCGAGCATCACGATGACGGGTTCGATCGACGAGAGCACGTCGATCTGACCGGAACGCACCGCGTTGATCGCCGACGCCCCGGTACCGACACCGATGACCGACACGTCCTCCGGTGCGAGGTTCGCGGACGCGAGCAGGTGATTCACCATCATGTGCGTGCTCGATCCCGGCGCGGTCACGCCGACGCGGCGGCCCCGAAGGTCCTGCGGTCCGGCGTAGTGCGCGAACCTACCCTTCACGAGGCCCACGGCCATCGACGCGTAGCCCTGCAGCACGAAAGCTTCCAGCCTCTGGCCCTTCGCGGCCATCTGGATCGTGTGCTCGTATCCGCCGGACGTCACGTCGGCACTCCCGCCGACGAGAGCCTGAAGTGCCTTGGAACCGCCTGCGAAGTCGTTGATCTCGACGTTCAGTCCCTCGTCCCGGAAGTATCCGAGCCGTTCCGCGAGCGTGAGGGGCAGGTAGTACAGGGTCGCCTTCCCGCCGACTGCCAGCACGACATCCGGCTTCTCCGGCTTTTCCGTCGTCGCGGCGATCGCCGCGACGGCGTGTACGGAAAACCAGGCCGCGAGCAACAGCGCGACCGTCCGGCCCGGGAAGGGAAAGCTTCGGAAACTGCCTCTGATCACTCGCTCGAACCGCATCGTCGACGACTCCTCCGTGGTCTTGTGTTGGGCCGGTATCTCGTCGGGACGTGACCGCACCCGGGAGGCCAATCGTATCGGCTTCGGCAGGAGGATGGAAAACGGCGTGATGCGTGCAGGCCCGAGATGCCGGAGGCGAACGGGAGATCGGCCGGCGTCAGACGAGCGGCGAACGCGCCGGAGCCGGAAGCCCGCCGCGCGCGCGCAGCGCCTCCGCCGTCGCTTCCGTCCGGGCACGGGGGGCCGTCGCGAATGCGGCAGACAGCGTGCGGCGCAGTCGCGAGTAGACCTCGAGCCCCTCCGAGGGCCGGTCGAGCGCGAGATAGCATCGCATCTGACCCTCGTAGAAGGCTTCGCAGAGCGCGTCGGACGAGATGCCGCGCTCGTACAGGGCGATTGCCGCCTCCCAGGCTCCGGCAGCCTCGTGTCCTGCCGCGATGTCGTGCACGAGCGCCGAGAACGCGTTGTGCCAGCGTTCCCTCGCGGCCACGGCCCAGGATGCGTCGGGATCGACCGGCAGAAAGTCGCCACGATAGAGATCGAGCACCCGGCGTGCGGTGTCGTCGGAACGGGACATGCCCGGAACGACGACGTCCGCGAGCGCCCGGTCGAACGCGAGAGCATCCACCCAGCAGACCGCGTCGTTCACGCTGATCTGCCCGTCCTGCACGACGAGGGCATCGTGGCGACCGAGCAGGCGGCGCAGCCTGAGGAGTGCCACTTCGAGGGCGCGCAACGCGTTCCGGTCGTCGCTTCCCCAGAGCGAACGCGCGATCCCGACGAGCGCGACGCGGGAGCCCCCGAAGGCGATGATCGCCTTGAGCAGCGCGAGCGGCCGCCGGGGCTGCTTGCCGGCGAACTTCACGGGCTCGCCGTCACGTTCGATGGAAAACTCGCCCAGCGTGCGCACGCGCACCGGCCAGGGCCAGGCCTTGACATGCAGCCCGGGCGCGGGCCAGGAGAACCGTTCGATCGCGTCGTTCACGACGTCCCGCGCCACGTCGACGGAGAGCGCGATCGTGCAAAGTCGCTGCCATAGGCGCACGTGCCCCCGCGACACGAACCGGCAGCCGTGCGTGCGCACCGCATCGAATGCGACCCGCAGCCCCGCCACGACGTCCTCACCGTCCTCGCGGCAGCCCAGACCTGCGAGGATCAGGTCGATCTCGGCGACCAGGGCTGTCCTCCCGGCGGCACTGCAGTGACATCGCAGTCGGGCGAGCCGGTCCCGCACGCTGTCCCGTGTGCCGTCCTCCGCACGCGCAAGTGCGTCGAGCAGCACGAGGGGAAGCCAGATTCCCCTCTCCCCGGGTGCGGTCTGCGGCCACCAGGGAGGCGATGCTCCGGATGCGCGAGACGTGCGTCCCGGCGGGAACGCCGCGGTCAGGCGCGCCCACCGAACGAACCAGCGCGCCGGCATCGACATCGGTTCGGCCCCGGCATTCAGCCGTTGCAGCGCTTCCCGTGCCCCCGACGTATCGCCGGCGGTCACGGCCGCGACGACCCTGCACGCGTCGACGAGCAGAAGCGGATCCCGCGATTCCGCCGGAGAAAGTCCGCGGGCCGCCATCTCGGATCGGTCCGCGGCATCGATGGCGCCCGAGTGGTCCCCGGCCACGAGGCGAAGTGCGGCCATGGCCGCGAACCAGGCCGAGACGACGGGTGGGGTCAGGTCGTGCCGCGCGACCAGCGGCATGAAGTGATCGAGGATGCGAGTACCCCGGGTCGTCCTGCCGTGCGCGGCGCACAGCGCGATGGTGCGGATGGCCCTCGAGACGCGTGCGTGGTCCGGATCCATGGGAATGCGCTCCGCCGGTTCGTGGATCGCCCGAACGGGAGATCACGTCGGTTCCGGACCGCGCGCCGACCACGGCGGCGCGCGTGTCGGGTCGCCGGCCCTGCGCACGTCCGTACCGACGGCCTCGCGATCGAGTCCGAAGTTGCGGCGCACGCGGGTGCCGGACGCCTTCCCGCCCACCGCCACGACAGCGTCGAACGGTGGACGGGAAGGACCGGCTTCGGGAGGAGGCCTGGTCACGAAGCAGATGTGCGACCGCCGGATGCGGATCGCGCCATCAGTGGCGGTAGGCAGTCTGCGTGGCCGCATCGGGACGGTCGGGTCCCCAGTCACGCAGGTGGTCCTTGAGCAGCGCCTTCTCGGTGCGCAGCACGACGACCGGGTTCTCGAGGCCGCTCGGGGCCGCGCCCCAGTTGCGCACGAGATCGTTGTAGGCGTCCTCGGAATTGCGCGAATGGACGGTCGGCCCGTGCGTGCCGGTCGACGGCGCACCCCAGTTGCGCATGAGATCGTTGTGGATGTCCTCGCTGCTGCGCGTGTACACGACGCCCTGGGCGGATGCCGTCACCGACACTGCCCAGAGGAACGCGATGCATGCTGAAACGGCGGTCTCTTTCAGTTTCATGGCTGTTCTCCTTTCACTTGGACTCGACTGCGGCGCCCTGCCGCACTGCCGGCGCGCCCTCGCGCCGGGTCCGTCCACGCACGCCACGCCCGGATCCAGAGCTTTCACCGGACACGGCTGCGTGAATGCACGGTTGCACTCTGCGCGTCGGGACGTTACGAATGACATACACGTTTCCATCCCGGACTTACCGATTCGCGACCGATTCGCAACATGGGTTGCCGTGCGTCGTGCGCGCGCTCAACGAGCGGACAGTGCGGCGGATCTCGGCACGGAGGCACGTCCGAGAACGGCCGCGAGTCTCCCGGAACTCGGCGCGGAACACTCGTCGCGCACGTCGCAGATCGGCGAACGGGACCAGCCACCGCGGGCGCGCCCGGCTACCTCCCGACGGACCGACAACATCTCGGGGTGGCGCACGGGCCGGCTCGGTGCGCTGCACTCGTCCCGGACCGTGCACCGACGTGCCGATGGCGCCGTCGTGGCATCCACGCTCTGAGCGAGCCCTTCTGCACGAGGCGGCACCGGCCTGCCAGGTGCCGTGCATTCGTCACGCGTGTCACACGTCCGGTAGGCATCGGTCGACTCCGCGCCGGGCGCTGCGTGGACCTGCATCAGGCCGGCGACCATGCAGGCCGTGGCCAGCACCAGTGTTCGTGCTCGACGCGGAGCCGCGTGGAAAGGGAGGGGCAGGGTCGAGATGTCCATGGCTAGGACCTCCTCTTCAGTAGAAG
Source organism: Betaproteobacteria bacterium (assembly GCA_016125475.1). Lineage (GTDB taxonomy): Bacteria > Pseudomonadota > Gammaproteobacteria > Burkholderiales. The sequence continues at coordinate 105,742 of WGLR01000023.1, read as the reverse complement.
ACCGGGGGGCCATCAGCGGTGTCCCGCCGGCCGTGAGCAATGGCACGGGAAATGCACATTCCGGAACCAGATTCGCCTGATTCGCGGTCATACTGTGCGCGCCGCGGGCATACGGATCGGTTACTTTTCGCGAGGTGCCACCGACCGGTGCGCGGTGGTTCGCGCGTGTTCCGGGGTCCGGTGACGCACCGGACCGTGCCAGCGCACATTCTTCCCGGAGACGGATATGAGTGAGAAACCAGCAGTCGTCATCGTCGGTGTCGGCAACGGCCTCAGCGCGTCGATCGCGCGGCTGTTCTCGCGCGAGGGCATGCGCCCCGTGCTCATGGCCCGCGACGTCGACAAGATTTCGCACCTCTGTCGCGAGACCGACGCGCGCTCGCATGCCGGCGACTGCTCGAATCCGCGAGACGTGGCGGCGCTGTTCGAAAGTCTCGACGCGGAGAGGCTCGTGCCCGAGGTCGTGGTGTTCAATGCGTCGATGCGCTACCGCGGACCGGTCGCGTCGCTCGATCCCGACAGCGTGGAGACCGCCTGGAAGGTGGGCTGCTACGGCGGGGTACTGGTCGCCCGGGAGGCCGCCCGGCGCATGGAGCCCCGGGGCCGGGGCTCCATCCTGTTCACGGGCGCGACGGCGAGCGTGAAGGCGTTCGCCGAGAGCGCACCGTTCGCGATCGCGAAGTTCGGACTGCGTGCGCTCGCCCAGAGCATGGCACGCGAACTGTCACCACGGGGCATACACGTCGCGCACGTTATCATCGATGGTGGAATCGCCTCGACGCATGCCGCGACGGAGGACGAGCGCGCATCGGACCGCTTCCTGGATCCCGATGCCCTCGCCCGCACGTATCTCGAACTGCATCGTCAGCACCGCAGCTGCTGGAGCGCGGAAGTCGAGGTGCGCCCCTGGCTCGAGAAGTTCTAGGGCAGACACTCACGACGGGAAGAGGAACCGGATCGATGCGTACAGTCACGATGATGCTGAGTCTTGCGGCCGGTCTCGCGGCAGGCACTCCCGGACCGGTGCTCGCGGAGACCGACACGAAAGCCGAAACGATATTCTGGTGCATCCACCAGGTCGGCGAGTACGGCTCCGAAGCCGTGGACGTCTGCGTGAAGGAGGAACTCGCGGCCATCGATGCGCTTGCGAAATATCCGCCCGAGGCGCAGGAAACGGTCAGACTTTGCGAGAAGCGCGCGGGCGGACGGGGCCTCGGCGCCGTGCGCTACTGTGTCGATCGTGACCTCGAGGCCGACGCGGCCCTCTCGACCTATCCCGACGCACACCGGCCGATCGTCGACCGCTGTCGCGAGACGTTCGCACAGGCCGGCGCGCACCGCGTCCGCCAGTGCGTCGACGAGGAGATCGCGCACGCCCGGTGACGGGCCACGCGCGCCCGCTGCGTCAGCGCGGCTAGCCCGGGACCGTGCGAAGACCCGTGGGCCGGATCTTCTCCGGCAGCACACGACCGCGGTGGGTACGGCTCCCCGCGTAGTGGCCGAGGTCCTTCGGTTTGAGGTCGATCTCCTTGGGCTTGCCGCCCCGCCCCTCGCCGAGGACCGTCAGCCGCGGCTGGTCCGAGACCGCCACGGCCACGAGACGCTCCTTCTTGTCGAGCCCCATGAGGATAAGCCCCCTGCCCCGCGCCTGATACTTCAGTTCCGCGAGCTGCACGAGCAGCAGCTTGCCGTTGTCGGCCACTGCGGCCACATAGGTGCCAGGTCTGTCCTCGAAAGGCACCGGCACCAGAGGTGCCTCGTCCCGTTCGAGCGTCATGAACTCCCGTCCGGCGCGCCTGTTCGAGATCATGTCCGCCAGACGCGTGTGGAACGCGTAGCCGCCCGAGGACGCGACGAGGATCTGCGTCTCCGCCCTGCCGGCGAGACAGAACTGGATCTTCGCGCCGTCCTGCACCTCGACGAGCGAGGACGCCGGCACGCCATCGCCCCGCCCGGACGGCAGGTCCGCGATCGCGACCGTGTAGGCTCGTCCCCGGGAATCCAGGAAGACGACCGGGTCCACGGTCCGGCACTTCACGATCGTGCCGAGCGCATCGCCTTCCTTGAAGGACAGCGCCGCGGGATCGACCTCCCATCCCTGACGCGCACGGACCCACCCGTTGCGCGAGAAGATCACGGTGACCGGCTCGTCGATCACCGCCGCGGCGATCGCGGCCTTCTCCGAGGCTTCGATCACGGTCCGGCGGACGTCGCCGAACGCCTTGATGTCGGCCTCGATCTCGCGGATCACGAGCTTCTCGAGCTCCTTGCGTGAGCCCAGCACCCGGTCGAGATCCTTCTGCTCCTTGCGCAGTCCTTCGAGTTCCTTCTCGATCTTGATGTGCTCGAGCTTCGCGAGCTGTCGCAGGCGCATCTCGAGAATGTCCTCCGCCTGGCGTTCCGTGAGGCCGAACGCGGCCATGAGTTCGGCCTTCGGATCGTCCGCGTTGCGGATGACCCTGATCACCTCGTCCACATTCAGGAGCACGATCATCCGGCCTTCGAGCACGTGAATCCGGTCGAGGACCTGATCCAGGCGATGCTGCGAGCGCCGCCGCACCGTCTCGAGCCGGAACGCCGTCCATTCGGCCAGCACGTCCCGCAGCGACTTGCCGGTGGGGCGGCCGTCCAGGCCGACCATGACGAGGTTGATCGACGCGTTGGTCTCCATGCTCGTCTTCGCGAGCAGCAGGTTCACGAACTCGGTCTCGTCGACGCGCGAGGTCTTCGGTTCGAGCACGAGCCGCACCGGATGCGAGCGATCGGATTCGTCCCGTGCCTTGTCGAGCATCGAGAGCATGAGCTGCTTCTCGCGCTGCTGTTCGGCGGAGATCGACTTCTTGCCGGCCTTCGGCTGCGGACTGGTCAGCGCGTCGATCTCCTCGAGCACCTTGCGCGCCGACGTGCCGGGCGGCAGTTCCGTCACGACCATCTGCCACTGACCACGCGCGAGGCGCTCGATCGTCCAGCGCGCGCGCACACGCACGGAGCCGCGGCCGGCCTCGTAGGCAGCCTGAATCTCGCTTCGGGGCGTGATGATCTGCGCGCCGCCGGGAAAGTCCGGCCCCTGGATGTGTTCCATGATGCCGCGCACGTCGAGCTGCGGATTGCGGATGACCGCGATCGCCGCCTGCGCCACCTCGACGAGATTGTGGCTCGGAATCTCCGTCGCCATGCCGACGGCGATGCCCGACGCACCGTTCAGGAGCAGCATCGGAAGGCGTGCGGGCAGCACGGCGGGCTCCTGCGTGGAACCGTCGTAGTTCGCGATGAATTCCACGGTGCCCTGATCGAGCTCGGACAGCAGCACTTCGGAAAACTTCGTGAGCCGGGCTTCCGTGTACCGCATGGCGGCGGGCTCGTCTCCGTCCCGGGACCCGAAGTTGCCCTCCCCGTCTATGAGCGGATAACGCAGCGTGAAATCCTGCGCGAGCCGCACGAGCGCGTCGTAGACGGACGCGTCTCCGTGCGGATGGAACTTGCCGAGCACGTCACCGACCACGCGTGCGGACTTCTTGCGCGGCGTGCCCGCGCGCCCCCCCATCTCCCACATCGCATAGAGGATGCGTGCCTGGACGGGCTTCTGGCCATCGCCCACCCGCGGCAGCGCGCGGTCCTTCACGGTCGCGATCGCGTACTGCAGATACTGCAGCGAGGCGTAGCGACCGATCGGCAGCGCATCGTCGAACTCCGGCGCCATCGGCGCGAAGTGCGGTGGCAGCCCGCCGCCGCCCGCGCCACCCGTTGCGACCGCCTTCCCGCCCTCGTTCGCGACGGCCGGCGGTGACGAGGCTGCATCCGCGGCTGGCGCCGTCGTGCCGGCTTCGGCGACGGATGCGGCTGCGGTGCTCTCGTCGAACAGATCTCGTTGATCCGACATCTCTCAGATGACTCCTGGGCCCCGGGCCCGACGTTCAGTTCTTGGCGGGTACCGCGTGAAACTCCTGGACCAGCACGTCGGCATCGCTGTCGCCGACGACGAACCGCCAGGTGCCGGGCACCAGTTCCTTCGGATCCGTGAAGACGTGTCCGCTGCACCAGATCGCCTTGTCGTTCGCGATCTTCACCATGCGCGGCACGTTCCATCCCCCCTTCTCGATCCCGTCGGCGCCCGTGTAGACGGGATGCCGGACGATCTCGGTGAAGGTGTACTTCGGATCGGGGATGCCGAACCCCTGGATCTCCGCGCAGAAGCCGAACCGCACGCCGAGCCTGAGCGGAATGTCACGCGTCTGCTCGAGCAGCCTGTAGGGCCCGAGACGCGGATCGGCCTGTGCATCCGGAACCGGATCCTTCGTGAACACGCCGTAGTCGAGCACGCGCGCGGTCGGCGTGGCGTGCGCCACACCCGACGCCATCCCGATCACGACCACCGCGATGCCCGACAGCCACGACCGCGCGCGTGCCCCGGTGAAACCTTCTCCGACCGTTCCTTCCTTCATGGGTGACCTCATTCGTTTACTCGCGCGGTCCGCGACCGCGCATCACGTTTTCGACCTCGTTCCATGCGCCTCGCGCGGAGGACGTGCCGGACACGACTCAGGTGATGTCGGCATCCACGAGGTTCCCGTACGTCTCCATCCACGCGCGACGCTGCGATGCGTTCTCCCGGGCCATCATCATGTTGAAGATGTCGCCCGACACGTCGATCTCGCCGTCTTCCACGTGCACGGGAAGCATGCGGCGCGTGTCCGGGTTCAGTGTCGTCTCCCAGAGCTGTTCGGGGCTCATCTCGCCGAGCCCCTTGAACCGGCTCACCGTCCAGTTGCCTTCCTTCACGCCCTCGTCGGCGAGCTTTTCCTCGAGACTCGACAGTTCCTGCCGGTCGAGCGCGTAGAGCTTCCGGGCCGGCTTGTTCTTGCCCTGCGCGGGCACGTCGATCCGGAACAGCGGCGGCTGCGCGACGAAGATGTGCCCCAGCTCGATGAGCCTCGGGAAGTGACGGAAGAACAGCGTGAGCAGCAGGACCTGGATGTGCGAGCCGTCGACGTCGGCGTCCGCGAGGATGATGATCTTGCGGTACCTGAGCCCGGACAGGTCCGGTGTGTCGCCCCGCTTGTGGTGGTCGACGCCGATCGCGAGCGCGATCGCCTCGATCTCCTTGTTCGCGTAGAGCGTGTCCGGGCTGTCCTGCCACGTGTTCTTGGGTTTCCCCTTGAGCGGCAGCACGGCCTGGAACTCCTTGTCACGCGCCTGTTTCGCGGACCCGCCGGCCGAATCGCCCTCGACGATGAAGAGTTCGTTGCGCTCGGGGTCGTCCGAAGCGCAGTCGGTGAGCTTGCCCGGCAGCACCGCCACGCCCGACGTCTTGCGACGCTCGACCTTCTGCGCCGCCCGCGTGCGTGCCATCGCCTGCCGCAGGACGAGTTCGGCGATTCTCTTGCCTTCGTCCACGTGCTGGTTCAGCCAGAGTTCGAACGGATCGCGCACCATCTGCGAGACGAGCTTCACGGCGTCGCGCGAGATGAGTTCGTTCTTCACCTGGCCCTTGAACTGCGGATCGAGCATCTTGACCGACAGCACGTAGTTCGCGCGGGACCAGACGTCCTCGGCGACGATCTTGAGCCCGCGCTGCCCCATCGCGTGCAGGTCGATGAAGTTCCGGATCGCGTGGTGGACACCCTCGCGCAGCCCCGAGACGTGCGTCCCGCCGTGCCGGGTCGGGATCATGTTCACGTACGACTCGGCGGTGAGTTCGCCCTCGGGCGTCCAGGCGAGCGCCCAGAGCGCGCCCTCGCCCTCCGCGAAACTGTCCGATTCGGACTGCGCGGTGATGTAGCGCTCGCCGAAGAAGCTCGTGCCGACCGGCTCGGACTCCGCCATGGCCGTGTCGATGTAGCCGCGGATCCCTTCGGGGAAATGCCACGTCGTGGTTTCGAACTTTCCCGCCTTCTCGACGCTCAGCGTAAAGCGCACGCCGGGCAGCAGCATCGCCTTGGCACGCATGAGCGCCGAAAGCTCGGACGCGACGATTCGCGGCGAATCGAAATAGCGCCCATCGGGCCAGAAGCGGATGCGGGTGCCGCTCTCGCGCGGACCGACGGTGCCCATCTGCCGCAGGGGTTCGCGGAGCTTGCCATTGTCGGCGAACACGATCCGCCAGAGAGCGCCTGCGCGCTTCACCTCGACCTCGAGCCGCGTCGACAGTGCGTTGCTCACGCACACGCCCACCCCGTGGAGCCCCCCCGCGATCCGGTACACGGCGTCGCGGTCGGTCTTCCGGAACTTGCCGCCGGAGTGCAGCGTCGTGAAGATGACCTGCACGGCCGGCACCTTCTTGACGGGATGCGTGTCCACGGGGATGCCCCGGCCGTCGTCGACCACCTGTGCCGAGCCGTCCTCGTGGAGCGTGACCGTGACGTTCTTCGCGAACCCGGCAAGGCCCTCGTCCGCGGCGTTGTCGATGATCTCGACGAGCGCGTGGTTCGGATTCACCGGATCGGTGTACATCCCCGGGCGATGCAGGATCGGGGCGAGATCCTCGAGGATCTCGATGTCCTCAGCGGTGTAGGCGCTGTCTTTCTTTGCCATGATGTCCTTCGTGAGTGTTCGCATCGCGGGCATCCTGCCCCGGCGGGACACGTGCCTGCTCGGAAAGCGTCCCCGCTTCCGAAGTTCCCAGCCGCGCACGAAGCTCCCCGATGGCGAGATCCCGTACGGTCCCCCGCGCGCCGCGGATCGCGTCGACGAGCACGAGCAGTTCGTGGAGCCTCGGGTCACGCCGCGCGGCGACGGGCACCGATTTGTAGAGAGGCTCCAGGGCGAGCCCGCGCACCGCTTCGCCAGGGTGCGGCCACACGGCCGGCGGATCCTCCCCGGGGGCGACCAGTCCGGCGAGCGGCGCCGCGGCGGTGAGGGTCGGAACACCGTGAACCAGCCCGCCGCGAACGGGCGGCCACACGTAGCGCAGGCCGTGCACGAGGAACTCTTCCAGCGCCTCGCAGTCCGGGGCACCCCATCCGCGGTCGGCGCGGAACAGTCCGGCCTCCGCGCTGCGCCGGATGGCGGCGTGCACCTCCGAGGCCGACATGCCGAGTTCCCACGCGAGCAGGCTGTAGCTCCACGGCTCGCCGCCCCGCGCGACGATCTTCAGTAGGACGACGACATCCTGCGGTTTCAGCATCGGCCCGACGGACCCGGGGTTCGGATGGCCCGGTATTGTATTCGCGATTCGCGAACCGGAGAAAGGAAAGCCGGAAGCCGCGCGGACAGGGGCAGGACGGGCCGTCACCGATGGTGGCGAGGCCGACTGGCGCGCCACGCTGACGGTCCGGACGAGGCCTGGCCGCGCGGTCACCCTTCAGCCCGCCCACGGGAGCGCGAACGGTGTGTCCCGGACGAACCGACGTGAGGTCCGGGGAACACGACGCCGCGTCCGCGGGAACACCGTCCCGTCCGCGCTGTCCCTGATCGAACGTTGCACGTTGATTCAGATCACACAGGACGACCCCGGTGCGGCCCAGAATGACCGCCGTTCCGATCGGAAAGAGACGACATGACGACCGCCCTGACCAAGCCCCAGAAGGAAGCCCTCGAGACTTCGCTGCGCGAGCGGCGCGGAACGCTTCTCGACACGATTCGCACGATGCTGCTCGATAGCGGTGACCAGAGCTTCACCGAACTCGCGGGCCGCGTGCACGACACGGGTGACGAATCCGTCGCGGACACGCTGGCCGACGCGATGGCACAGCGTGCCGATCACGAGATCACGGAACTGCGCGCGACGGAAGCGGCGCTCGCCCGGCTGGACAAAGGCTCGTACGGCACCTGCGTGGACTGCGGGGAACACATCGCGTTCGCGCGGCTCGAAGCAAGTCCGACCGCGATCCGCTGTGTGGCCTGCCAGTCGCGGTACGAGCATTCCCATCCCGAGGCGACCCCGCGGCTCTGACACGACCGTCGCACCCGCGCCGGCCGGCAGGCGACCACGGGCACGACTAGACGCAGGGTGCCTCGCCCGGGGTGTCGGTGCCGTCCCGGGAGGGAGGCGACCTTCTCGAAAGGTGTTCGCACCGCTCGCACCAGCGCCCCTCGATCGCGGACTCCACGCCGTAGAAGTTGGCGGGAATCTGGGTCGGTTCGATCTGCACGCCGCAGAGCGATTCGCCCGGACGCCCCGCGTGCGCGAGGTGGAACTCGAATCCCTGCGCGAGCGCGCGGCACCCTACGACAAGATCATCGATCATCGGCAGCGCTCGCGTCGCGGACAGGTGAGGGAACGGCGCGCCGCGCCGGACGGGGTGTCATGCACGGTCGTCACGAGACGGTCGCATCGACGAGTTCGAACCGCAGCGTGCCGCGCCCCCCGGACAGTTCCAGAAAGAGCGACCCGTCCCGGATGTACCAGACGCGCGCCGAACCCAGCGCACTGATGAAAGACCCGCTGTAGGAGTCCGGCGCGCACTGCGCGCGCGTGAACCCCATGGGGCCGAGGTCTATCTGGTCGAGCTTCGCGCTCCACGCGCCGCGCCCGAGGTTGCAGTCGGCCCTGAGGGTGAGCCGGTGCTCGGGCAGGAACTCGATCGAGTACCGGTTCGGGAATGTCACCGCGATCACGTCGTCGCCGATCACGCCCGACTTCCAGATCCACTTCGTTCCCTCGAGCGTCGCGTAGGGCCGGCTTCCGCCGGACCGCGCGCGCCAGGCTTCCATTGCCTTCTGCCAGGGCGCACACCCCGCGAGCGTCGCCGCGAGGAGTACGGTCGCGACCGTCGTCCTCACCGGGACTGCATTCAGCACGGCTCGCACGCCGCCGGATCGTCGCGGTGCCACGGGACGAGACGATCGCCCCGTGCGCGCCGGTGCTCCCCCGATGTCATCGTTCACACCCTTCTCCCGGGATGCCGGTGCGCCGGGACGCGACCCGCCGGGCACGTCCCGCTGCAGGTTGCCAGTGCCGGACCATCCGGCGCACTGCACCGGGCCGGATGATACATCCGTGCCGGCCGGACGACCCTTCCGGTCGTGCATCCGGTCGGCTCGTGCGAGCCGACCGCGCGGAACGGCCGCCGACGACCCGGCCTCGACGACGCATCCCCGGCGAGGACCGCACGCCCCGATGTCAGTGCGAGCTGGCACGGATGAATTCGGCCATGCGCCGGATGCCTTCCCGGATGGCCTCGGTGGAGGCTGCATAGCTGAACCGGATGTGCTGTCCCTCGCCGGGCACGCGCGGGCCGAAGTGGATGTCCGCGAGCACCGCGACACCGGCCTCGTGCAGCAGGCGCGCCCGCAGTTCCTCGCTGTCGCGCGCGCCGATCATGCGACAGGCCTCCGTGACGTTGGGCCAGGCATAGAAGGCGCCGCCGGGATTCTGGCACGTGACCCCCGGGACGTCGTTCAGGAGATCGACGATGAGGTTGCGACGCTCGAGGAATATGTCGCGCATGCGCCGGGCGTCGTCCTGCGGGCCGTTCAGGGCCTCGACACCCGCCCACTGGCTGATCTGGGACGCGCAGGACTCCGTGTTGGTGATCCAGGTCGTGAAATACGGCGCGAGCCTGCGGTTGACCGCGAAACCGAGGCGCCACCCGGTCATCGCCCAGGTCTTGGAGCATCCGTCCGCGATGATGGTGCGCTCCAGCATCCCCGGGAAGGTCGCGATGGACACGAATTCCCCGTCGTAGACGAGGCGGCCGTAGATCTCATCCGCGTACACCCAGACGTTCTCGTGCTTGCGGAGAATCTCCACGATCGCCGCCATCTCGTCGCGCGAGATGATCCCGCCGGTGGGATTGTGCGGAGAATTCAGGATCAGCATGCGCGTGCGCGGCGTGATCCTGTCGGCGAGTTCCTGGGGATCGAAATTGAACCCGCGCGACTCGCGCAGGTGGATCGGCACGGGTACCGCGCCGTTCGCCCGGATCTGGGACTCGTAGATCGGGAAGCCGGGGTTCGGGTAGATCACCTCGTCCCCCGCGCCGTAGTCCGTCACGGAGAGCACGGCATACCCGATGAACGGCTTCGCCCCCGCGGCCACCACGACGTCGGCCGGATCGACGTCGAGTCCCCGGGTGCGCCGGATATCCTCCGCGACCGCCTGCCGGAGCTCGACGATGCCCGCGGACGGCGTGTAACCGTGCCTGCCGCCGCGGATCGCGGTCACCGCAGCGTCCTGGATGTTGACGGGTGTCGGAAAGTCGGGCTGGCCGATGCAGAACGAGATCACGTCCTTGCCCTGGCGCACCAGTTCGTTGACCTCGGCGAGCACCACGAACGCGTTCTCGGTACCGAGTTCCTGAGCGCGCTTGCTGACGACGGGCATCGTGTATTCCTCCGGAAGCAAAAAAGGCGAGCCCGCATCGCCCGCCTCGCAGTGCCGAGACGTTGCCGCCCCGGCGGGCGCCTTATAGCACGCCCCGAAAAGCAGGGTCAACGAACGTGCGCGAGCCAGGCACGCATCGCCGCCGAAACCGCGTCGGGCGCCTCGAGCGTGACCATGTGCCCGCAGTCCTCCACCACTTCGAACCGGGCCCCCGGGATGCCCGCGGCAATCTCGGCATTCGCCTCGTACGGCGTCCGCTCGTCCTGCCGGCCGCACAGCACGAGGCTCGGGCATCGTATCCCCGGCAGTACCGCGAGGCCGTCCCGCCGCGAAAGTATGGCGCGCTGCTGGCGAACGTAGGCCTCCGCCCCCACCCGCCGCGCCATCTCGACGATTTTTCGCGAGAGCGCCCGGTCCGCGAGCCTGCCCGGCGCAACCAGACTGGCGAGCATGGCCCGGGTGATTGGTGCGAAGCCGCTGTCGCGTTCCGCCAGTTCGATGAACCGGCGCCGCTCGTCGCTGCGTTCCGGGGTGTCGGTCCGCGCGCTGGTCGCGAGCAGCGCGAGACCCGTCACGCGCTCCGGTGCCGCGCGCACGATCTCGAGCGCCGCGTATCCGCCGAGCGAGAAACCCGCGAGCGCGAACCGGTCGAAAGGCGCCTCGTGGAGGATGCGCCGGGCCAGATCCGCCATGGTCGCATCGCGCGTCGCGTCCGCGACCCGGCAGTCCGCGATGTCCTCGAGGGCCTCGATCTGCCGCGACCACACCGACGCGTCGCAGAGCATGCCGGGCACGAGCAGGAGGGGGGTGCGCATGGTATCCGTGTTCGAAATCGTGAGGCGCCGGCGCTCGCGTGCAGGACGCACCGGGCATGGCATCACCCGAGTGTAATCGACCCGGCGAAAGACGGCGCCGATGGAATAGAATGCGTGGCGAAGATCATTCGAGAGAGCCGTTCGACGATGGACAAGAACATGCAGGTGCTGCTGGCGCAGCGCCCCAAGGGCGCGGTGACCGAGGCCAACTTCCAGCTGGTCGAGCGCGACGTCCCGACCCCCGGCCCGGGAGAGGTGCTCGTCCGGAACCACTGGCTCTCGCTGGACCCCTACATGCGCGGGCGGATGACGACGGCCAAGTCGTACTCGACCCCCGTCGAGGTCGGCGACGTCATGGTCGGCGGAACGGTCGGTGAGGTCATCGACTCGAAGCACCCGCGATTCAGGACGGGCGACTTCGTGGTCGGCAGTCTCGGCTGGCAGCTGTTCGGCACCGCCACGGGCGACACGCTCACCAGGGTGGATCCCGATCTCGTGCCGCTGTCCGCCTATCTCGGCGTGGTGGGAATGCCCGGCGCGACGGCATGGATCGGACTGCTCGAGCATTGCCAGCCACGGGCGGGCGAAACGGTCGTGGTGTCCGCGGCGACCGGCGCCGTCGGGAGTGTGGTCGGCCAGCTGGCCAGGATGCAGGGCTGTCGCGCCGTGGGCATTGCGGGCGGCAAGGCGAAGTGCGAGTACGCCGTGAAGGAACTCGGCTACGACGCGTGCATCGACTACAAGGCGGGCAAGCTCTACGAGGAACTCAAGCAGGCGTGCCCGGCCGGCATCGACTGCTACTACGAGAACGTCGGCGGTCCCACGATGGACACGGTCTTCCGGCTGCTGAACCCGTTCGCGCGCGTTGCGCTGTGCGGCCTCATCTCCGACTACAACGTCGAGGATCCCTACGGCGTGAAGATGATCCGCTCGCTGCTCGTGAACAGGGTGAAGCTGCAGGGATTCATCGTGACGGACCGGATGGACCTCTACCACCGTGCGATCTCGCGCCTCGGCGCGCTCGTGTCCCAGGGCAGGCTCAAGTACCGCGAGAGCGTCGCGGACGGACTCCAGAACGCGCCCACGGCATTCATCGGACTGCTCGCGGGGCGCAACTTCGGCAAGCAGGTCGTCAAGCTGGTCTAGGGAACGCCCGCCCCCTTCCGGACACGACCGGGTCGTTCGCCCGCCGAGTCCGCGGGTGCGGTGCGTGCAATGGCGCAGGCCCGGCTCCGTCGCGCCCCGGGCCCGCGCGGAAGGAACGCAGCCCCGCTGCCGGCCACGTACGTCACTCGAGCAGACTCGACGCAACAACCAGGGGAGAAGCATTGCCGTCATGAACATCGTCATCACCGGGAGCAACAGCGGCTTCGGCCGTCTCACCGCCACGACGCTCGCCCAGGCCGGACACACCGTCTTCGCGACGATGCGGTCCGCGGCGACGAAGAACGCGCAGGCCGCCGAAGCGCTCAAGGCCACGAGCCCGAACATCCGAGTCGTCGAGGTGGACGTGACCGACGACGGTTCCGTGAGCCGCGGCGTCGACGCGATCGCGCAGCAGACCGACGGCGCGATCGACGTCCTCGTGAACAATGCGGGCCGCTTCTCGATGGGTGTCCAGGAGGCGTTCGACATCGACGCGCTCCGGTCGCTGTTCGAAACGAACGTTTTCGGAACCGCACGCATGAACCGGGCGGTGCTGCCGTTCATGCGGAAGCAGCGGTCGGGGCTGATCGTCGCACTGTCCAGCATACTGGGCCGGATTTCGCTGCCGACCGCCGGGACTTACGCCGCGACGAAGTTCGCGGTCGAGGCGCTCGGCGACGCGCTGCGCGACGAGGTTCAGGGCCTCGGCATCGACGTCGTCCTCGTGGAACCCGGTGCGTTCCCGACGAACGTGGGCAGCAACGGGCTCTACGCCGACGCGAGCCACCTGGCCGCCGACTACGGCCCCGTGGCGGAACTCCCGCAGAAGATGGGAGACGGCCTCGCACAACTGTTCGGCGGCCCGATGGCCCCCGATCCTCAGGACGTGGCGGATGCGATCGCCACCCTCGTGAGCACACCCGCCGGGAAGCGTCCGGCGCGCGTCGTCGTGGACAAGCTGAGCGGTGACCCGATCCGGGCAGTCAACGAAACCTACGCGCGGCAGTATCGCGCCCTTTGCGAAGCGTTCGGCATCGCCTGACGGATCCGCGTCCGGGTCTTCCTGTATCCTCGGCGTTTTCGCTCGCCCCGCACGCACGGGGCACCGACCGGAGCATTCATGCACAAGATCATTGCCACGGCACTCGTCGTGCTGTGCGCGGCCACCGCGACCCTCCCGGCCCGCGCCGACGACCTCACCGCAGCCAAGAAGGCGGACATCCTGAAACTCATGGAGATCACGGGCGCGCTGCGCATCGGGGACGCCATGTCCCAGTCGATCGTCGCGCAGATCACCCAGAACCTGAAGGCCCGGCAACCTCCGCTGCCCCAGAAGGCGTACGAGATCGTCGCGGACGAAGTGCCGAAGGTCATTTCCGAGGAACTGACGGCCAAGGGCGGATACATCGACCAGATCACGCCCGTGTACCATCGTCACATGACCGATGACGAGATCAAGGGGCTGATCGCGTTCTACTCCACGCCCCTCGGCAAGAAGGCCGTCTCCGTGATGCCGATGATCGCCCAGGAGGGCATGGCGGTCGCGAAGGGCTGGGCACGCACGATCGGCCCCAAGCTCGACCAGCGCCTCAAGGCCAGTTTCAAGCAAGCGGGCATCGACATCGACGCGAAGCCCCAGCCCGGCGCGAACCCCGCCCCGTCCGGCAAGTAGCCGGCAGACAGTCGCCGGCTCGTCTCCTGCGGCCCACCATTCGCCGGGCCGCAGGTTGGCGGCATCATTCGAGCGGTTCGAACAGCGCCGCGATGTCCTCGGCCGTGAGGGCACGCCCGGCCCTGCCCGGCTCGCCGAGGATCGCCTCGGCGAGGGCCGCCTTTTCCGTCTGCAACTGCGCGATCTTCTCCTCGACGCTGCCCGACACGATCAGCTTGTAGACGAACACGGGCTTGTCCTGACCGATCCGGTGCGCGCGATCCGTCGCCTGCCGTTCCACCGCGGGATTCCACCACGGGTCGTAGTGGATCACCGTGTCGGCCGCGGTGAGGTTGAGACCTGTCCCGCCGGCCTTGAGACTGATCAGGAACACGGGCACACCACCGTCCTGGAACGTGCGTACGGGCGTCTCGCGATCGCGCGTGGACCCCGTGAGTTTCACCCACCGCATCCCCGACTTCGCGATCGCCTCCTCGATCAGGGCGATCATCTCCGTGAACTGCGAGAACACGAGGACCCTTCGTCCCTCATCGACGAGGGACTCCAGCATCTCGACGAGCACACGGAGCTTCGCCGAGTCCTTCACGCGCCGGGCGGACTCCATCTTCGCGAGCCGGGGATCACAGCACACCTGCCGCAGCTTGAGCAGCGCGTCGAGCACGACGATCTGGCTCCGGTCGACGCCACGCGACACGATCTCCGAACGGATCCGCGCGTCCATGGACGCGCGCACGACCTCGTACAGCTCGCGCTGCGCGTCCCCGAACTCGACGTGGACGACGATCTCGGTCTTGGCGGGCAGTTCGGAGGCGACTTCCTCCTTCGTGCGTCTCAGCAGGAACGGCCGTACGCGCCGCTCGAGCGTCTGGCGTCTCACGGGATCGTCGTGCCTCTCGATCGGCGTGCGGAAGTCCCGTCTGAACGACGTCGCGTCACCGAGAAAGCCCGGCATCAGGAAATGGAAGAGCGACCACAGCTCGCCGAGGTGATTCTCGAGCGGCGTGCCGCTCAGGCACACGCGATGCCGGGCGTCGAGGGTTCTCACGACCTGCGCCGCCTGGGTCTTGTGATTCTTGACGATCTGCGCCTCGTCGAGGATCAGGAGGTGGAACGCCTGCGCCTCGAGCGCCTCCCGGTCCCTGGACAGCAGCGGATAGGACGTGATCACGACGTCGTGGTCGGCGAGCCGGGCGAGACTGCCCTTGCGTCGGGCGCCGTGCGACACCAGGACGCTCAGACCCGGCGCGAATTTCGCGCACTCGGCCTTCCAGTTGGGAACGACGCTGGTCGGTGCCACGATCAGGGCGGGTGCCGTGAGTCGCCCGGCTTCCTTCTCGACCAGGATGTGTGCGAGTGCCTGCAGCGTCTTGCCGAGCCCCATGTCGTCGGCGAGGATGCCGCCGAGCGAGTACTCGCGCAGGAACTGCAGCCACGACAGGCCGCCACGCTGGTACGGCCGCAGATCCGCGCGCAGTCCTCGGGGCGGGGCCACGTCCGTGACACCGTCGAACCCGGCGAGACGGTGCCCGAGCGCGAGGACGTCCTCGCCGCCGTGCCAGTCCAGACCGGCCGTCGCCGCGAGACGGTCCAGCCTGGGCGCATCGAGCCTCGACAGGCGCAGTGACCGCACCGGCTCGTCGTCGAGCAGTTCGTCCAGCACCGTCAGTATGGGGCGCACGCGGGCCAGCGGAACCGGCAGGATGCGCCCGTCGTCGAGCCGGACGGGAATGTAGGTGCCCTCGTCCGGCGCGGAGCGCTGCGCGGCGAAGAGTTCCGGGCGCGCGCGCAGGATCGCGACGAGGATCGGCAGCAGGTCGACCCGCTCACCCTCGATGTCGACACCGAGACTGAGGTCGAACCAGTCCCGTCCCTGCTCCCGCACCTCCGCGTGCCAGGCGCCCGCCGCCACGGGCCGGAATTCGAACGCTTCGTCAAATTCGATGGTCCAGCCCGCCTCCCGCAGCACCGGTACGCGTTCACAGACGAAGCGGACGCAGTCCTCGGGATAGGGGAAGCGATACTCCTGACCGAAATCGAGCGCGAGTTCACCGTTGCCGGTACCGATGTGCTCGAGCCCCTCGGCGCGCAGCGTCTCGTGGAAGCGCTTCTCGGCCTCGGCATCACGGTGCACGCGGCGCAGTTCGCCGCCCCGCATCTGTCGCACGATGCCTGGGTCCTGCGGGCCGACGCGGGTCCCGGCGTAGTCGAACCTCAGGCGCGCGATGTTCTCCGTGCCCAGCGGTCCGCGCACGCCGCGATGTTCCACCTCCACCGTCTCGAGGCGCAGGCACGGGACCGGCCGCACGTCGGTCACGTCCGTCTCGCGTGCGACGGGTGGCATCGGCACGGCCCCCGGAGGCAGGCGCTTCTCGAGCGCCATGCGCGCGACGGCTGCCTCGCCGGGCTGTATCGGTGGCACGAGCGCGAGGAGGTAGCCGACGCGCGGCGCGAGACCGGTCTCGAGCGGCCCGCAGTCGCCCGATGTCTGGTCCACGTACCAGGGTGGACTGAGCGGCAGCACGCACGAGACCGGGCCCTCGCCGTGCCAGCGCAGCACCTGTCCACCGCCCGGATCGGCCACCCACTCTGGGCGTGCGAGGCGGCTCTCCGCGGCCCGCAGCACGATGCCGTCGGCACTCGCGAAATGACACCGGCCGGTGTGGAGCAGGATGGGCAGGATCTCCGCTCCGCCCTCGGCCCGGAGCGTGAACTCGGCCTCGAACAGGGCCGGCCCCTCCGCGAGCAGACGCTTGAGGATGCGAACGTCCTCGCCCTGGACGAACGATGGCGGGGCCAGCACGGCACTGCGGACGTTCCGCCACGGGTGGACGCTCCCGTAACCGCCGTCCTTGCGTGCGCGCGCCGTCACGAGGCGCACGCGCACGCCGGGGCGTTGTGGTCGTGGCGCGAGATCGATGAGATAGAGGATGCGGGTGGGCGAGGAAGCTTCGCTGCGCGTCGCCGGCTCCGAGAGCGCGTTGGCGGCTTCCTGGATCCAGTGCAGCCAGTCCGCCGAGAGCGGGGTGTCCGCGACCTTGCCGCCGGTTGCAGCGTGGGCCGGCGCACCCGTGTCGTCATCGTGCGCGACCGTCCTGTCGTCGTCCGGGAGGAGGTCCTGGTCGAGTGCGCTGAGCAGGACGGCAGCCACGTGCTTGCAGTTCACGCCCACGGGACACGAGCACCGGCCATACAGCCGCGGACCCCCTGAACCCGGCAGCACGTCGACCTCCACCCTGTAGGGCCTGGGCTGCGTACCCGACACGAACGCGACGTAGCGATTCCGTTCCGGGAGTTTGCGCAATCCCGATACGCGACCGTCGCGCGCATAGGCGATGCCGCGACGCACGAACTCGGTCGATAGATTCCGGTCGACGTCGCGACGGGTCAGGGTCGGCGGCTTCATCGCGTGAGACGAGGTCTTTCTGGGTGGCAGGGCTGACGGAACCCGACAGTTTAACGACGAACCGGTCGTTTCGGTCGCTTCACGTCCGCCAGTCGGGTGCCGGACGTAGTGCCCCGCACGCCGGATTTGTTAGCATCCGGCGTCCCGGCGGCAGCCGACGGTCGCCGCCGGGACGGCACGAGCCGGGGAAGCACACCGGGAGACACCCCGTCCCGTGTCACGGAAATGACCGAACGCCGGCCTGCGCCGGCGCGTCCGCCTCCGACCCTCGCCTCGAAGCCACGCTTCCCGCCGACCCCCCCGCGGGTCCCGTTCTCGTGGCGCCGCAACAGGGCGGAGTACCGAAGGGAGATATCGACAGTGTCAGGGAACCCCGGACGGTGCCGCACCGCATCGCTCGTCATCGCGGCGTCCGCCGCCTGCCTCCTCACGAGTTCGCCTGCGCTTGCGGAGCCGGGCACCACGACGTGCGCACCGTCACGGTGGGGCAAGGACGACCAGATCGGCAGCCTCAACTACGTCACGCCGGCCAAGACGCTGTCGGCATCACGCCTCATCACGCGTGGCAAAACCTACGCGCTCGGAATCCAGACGAATCGTCAGACACCCGCGTTCGCACCCCGGCACTACTCCGTGGTCGTGCTGCAGCCGGACCAGGTGAACGGGGTGACTTTCGGACCCACGAAGCTCAGCTACAACGACGACATCGTGATGGGCTGGAACGGCGTGGGCTCCCAGATCGACGGACTCGGCCACGTCGGGACCGCGGGCGTCTATTACAACTGCAATCGGGGCGAGGACTTCGCGAAGGCCACGGGGCTCACCCGTCTCGGCGTCGAGACGATTCCGCCTATCGCGACCCGCGTGATCGTGCTGGACATGGTCTCGTTCCTCGGCAAGGACGGGATGGTTCCCGAGGGGACCGCATTCAACAGGGCGGAGATCGAGAACGCCATGGCGCGCCAGGGCATCCTCGGGATCGAGAAGGGTGACGTCGTGCTCTTCCACACGGGATGGCTGCAGCTCATCGGCAAGGACGACCGGCGCTACGCGACCGTGGAACCCGGCCTCGGCCGGGAAGGCGCTCACTACCTCGTGGAGAAGGGCGTCGCGGCCGTCGGCGCGGACAACTGGGGTCTGGAGGTGCTCCCGTTCGAGAAGGGCGCGGGGATGTTCGAGGTCCACCAGATCCTGCTGCAGCAGAACGGCACGTTCATCCTCGAGGCCATGAACACGGACGAGATGATCCGGGACGGCGTCTACGAGGCGTTCTTCACGCTCGGCACACCGAGGATCTCGGGAGCCGTGCAGGGCATCGTCAATCCGGTGGCGATCAAGTAGCCCGGCACGCGTCGGGCCACGACGCGTGCCGCCCCGGGGTGCGTCAGCGACGCTTCAGGTCGTCGGCCCCGAGGAAGATCCGGTTCCAGGTGGGGCTGATCACCAGTTCGTTGATGCAGACGTGCGGTGGCTGCTGTGCCACCCACAGGATCGCGCCCCCGAGATCCTCGGGCTGAAGCATCCGCGCGAGATCCTCCGCGGAGGGCTTGACGGGCCGCTTCTCCATGATCGGCGTGGCCACCTCCGCCGGGCAGATCGCGCAGGCGCGGATGCCGTTCACGCACTCTTCCTGATTCAGGTGGGCCGTCATCGCGACGACACCGTGCTTCGCGGCGTTGTAGGCGGGACCGGTGAGATAGGTGTCCTCCTTGCCCGACCACGAGGAGATGTTGATCACGACACCGCCCTTGCGCTCGCGCATGGAAGGCAGCACCGCCGCCGTGCAGTAGTAGCTCCCGTCGAGATTCACCCGGATGACCTCGTTCCATCCCTGCACCGTCTGATTCTTCCAGAACCGGTTGGGCACGTTGAGGCCTGCGCTGTTCACGAGGATGTCCACGCGCCCGTGACGCGAGAGGATCGCGGCACTCGCGCGCTCCACGTCGGCGGCGTCGCTCACGTCGAGCTGCTCGACCTCCGCGTGACCGCCGTTCGCGATGATCCTTTCCGCCTCCGACTCCAGGACCTCGCGACGGCGACCCGACATGACCACCAGGCACCCAGCGGCCGCGAGGGCCTGCGCGCCGGCAAGTCCGATCCCCGAGCCCGCCCCGGTGACCCATGCAATCTTCCCAGTCAATGATTCCATCTCTCTCTCCCCGAATGTCACGATGTCGCGAACGCCTTGCGCAAGGCGGTGCCCGACTGCCGGATGGCTTCCGACGCGGCGTCGATGGCGCCCAGCATCACGTAGAAGCCGTGGATCATGCCCGCCATGTTGACGAGTGTCGTGTCGTTGCCCGCCTCGATGAGCCGGTTCGCATACTGGACGCCCTCGTCCCGCAGCGGGTCGAAACCCGCGACGAGCACGAACGCGGGCGGCAGATTCGACACGTCGTCCGCGATGAGCGGACCGAATCGGAAATCGCCGGTGTCCCGCGCGCTGCGCAGGTACTGCCTGTAAAACCACGTGATCGTGTTGCGCGTGAGCAGATAGCCTTCCGCGAACTGCTTGTGCGTGCGGGTCTCGGGCTCGGGCGCCGTGCACGGATAGATCAGCAGCTGGTGCGAGAGTTTCGGCGATCCCTCGTCCCGCGCGATCAGCGCGCACACCGCGGCAAGGTTGCCGCCCGCGCTGTCACCACCCACGCCGATCCGGTGCGGGTCCGCACCGATCTCGTCGCCGTGCGTGGCGACCCAGCGCACGGCGGCCATGCTGTCCTCGACGGCCGCCGGAAACTTCGCCTCGGGAGCGAGCCGGTAGTGCACGGCCACGACGAGACAGTCGCCCTCCTTCGCGAGGCGCCTGCACGCGGAATCGTGCGTGTCGAGATCGCCGATCACGAACCCGCCGCCGTGAAACCAGACCAGTACCGGCAGCTTCTCGCCCGCCGCCCGTTCGCGCGGCTGGTACACGCGGATCGTGATGGGCGTGTCCGGTCCGGGAATCTGGCGGTCTTCCCAGTGGTGAATCGTTTCCTCCTTCACGTCCAGACGCTTGATGCGCGTCCGGTACGCCTCGCGCGCCTGGTCGGGCGTGAGCTGCCACAGCTCGGGGAGGCCTGCCGCCTTGACGGCGGCGAGCACGGTCTGTACCTGCGGGTCCAGCGGCATGATTCGGTCCTTGTCGTTCGCGTGAGACGCGTGTTCAGGGTCAGGTCGGGGCGGCGCGCCGGCGCAAGCCGCTCCGGGCGTGAGGGCGGCGTGCCGCCGTCACTGCGCGCGAGGGTATCGCAGTTTGAACGTGCCGGTCGCCTTCGCGAGCAGCTCGCCGCTCTCCGACCGGACCTCGCCTTCCGCGAACACGAGCGAGCGCCCGGCCCGAGTGGCCCGCGCCTCGGCGCGGATCCGTCCCGTCGCGGCAGCGATGAAGTTCACCTTGAACTCGATGGTCGCGGAGCCGATGGCGTCGGGGTCGAGGGTCTTCGCGCTCATGCCGAGCGTCATGTCCAGCAGCGACGCGACCGCCCCGCCGTGCGCCACACCCCAGCTGTTGGTGAGTTCCGGCCGGATCACGAGTTCGGCCGTGCAGGTGCCCGGCGACTCCGAGAGCCGCCGCATGTCCAGCAGATCCGCGAACGGAATGCTGATCTCGAGCGCGCTCGGCATCAGACCGCCAGGAATCCGCCGTCGACCGGGATGATCGTGCCGGTGATGTAGTCCGAGGCCGCCGACGCAAGCAGCGCCGTCACGCCCTTGAGATCGTGATCGCTGCCCAGCCGCCGCATGGGCGTGTGCTCGAGGATGTACTGCTCGGACCGGTCGATCATGCCCTTCGACATCTTGCTCGGGAACACGCCCGGAGCGATCGCGTTCACGTGGATGTTGTGCTGCGCCCACTCCGCCGCGAGCGAACGCGTGAAGTTCACGACCGCGCCCTTGCTCGAGTTGTACGCGATCGTGGGCATGAAGTGCGGATCCGTACCGACGAAGCCTGCGATCGAGGCGATGTTGATGATCTTGCCCTGCTTCCGCGGAATCATCGTGGCATTGGCCACGGCCTGGGACAGCACGAAAAGCGCCGTGATGTTGAGGTTCATGACCTTGTGCCAGGCCTCCAGCGGATGCTCCTCGGCGGCGGCGCCCCAGCTCGCACCCGCGTTGTTCACGAGGATGTCGACCTGCCCCCACTTCGCGAGCACCGCATCCACGAGCGGCTTCGCCGCGGCCGGATCCGAGAGGTCCGCCGGATGCACGAGCACGTCCACGCCCTGCGACACGAGATGCGCGCGGGCTTCCTCGAGCTCGTTCGCCTTGCGGGCAGTGATCGCGACCCTCGCGCCCATCTCCCCGAGCGCCTCCGCCATCTGCAGCCCCAGCCCGCGCGACCCACCGGTCACGAGGGCCACCCTGTCCTTCAGATCGAACAGCTCAGTCACTCTCATCTTCCGTATCCTTCCCGTCCCGTTGCAGTGTCTCGACGCACCCGCGCGGCGGTCGAGGCGAAATGACGTCCGGGCGCCGCGCGCCCGATTCGAGCTAGAACCACTCGTCCTGCATCTCGAGGCACGTGGGGTCCATGTCGTTCAGCAGCTGGTACCAGTGCCCGGTCTTCGGCAGTTCCCAGCGGTAGAAGTAGCTGCAGGCCTGAAGCTTCCCCTGGTAGAACGCCTTGTCGCTCTCGTTCGCGTCGGCGACCTTCCCGACCGCGATGAGCGCCTGCTTGAGCCACAGCCACGCCACCACCACGTGCCCCGTCATCTCCAGGAACACGTGCGCGTTCGCGAGCGCGAGCTCGGAGTGTCCCTTGTCCGAGGCACACAGGGTGTTGCGCACGACCTCCATCACGTTCGCGAACGCGTCGGTGAGCATCTCGCCGTAGCGTCGCAACTCCGTCGAGTCGCATGCCTTTGCGGCCCGCGCGGTCAGGTCGACCTCCATCGCGAGTCGCTGGATCGCCATGCCGTCGTCCATGCCGACCTTGCGGCCGAGAAGATCGAGCGCCTGGATGCCGTTCGTGCCCTCGTGGATCGGGTTGAGACGGTTGTCGCGGTAGAGCTGCTCCACCATGTAGTCGCGCGTGTACCCGTAGCCCCCGTGCACCTGGATCGCGAGATCGTTCGCGACGAGGCACCACTGCGACGGCCACGCCTTCACGATGGGCGTGAGCACCTCCAGTAGCAGATGCGCCCCGCGCCGTGCACGTTCGGTGTCCGCGGTGCGTTCCTCGTCGACGAGCCTCGCACAGTACAGGCACAGCGCGAGCCCGCCCTCCACGTAAGCCTTCTGCGCGAGCAGCATGCGGCGCACGTCCGGATGTTCGACGAGCCTCACGGGCGGCCTGGACGGATCCTTGTCGAGAGGCGGACGCCCCTGCTTGCGTTCCCGCGCGTACGCGAGTGCGTGCAGGTAGCCCGAGTACCCGAGCATCACGGCACCCAGGCCCACACCCACCCGCGCCTCGTTCATCATGTGGAACATGCAGGCGAGACCCTTGTTCGGCTCGCCCACGAGGTAGCCGACCGCGCCCTCGTTCTCGCCGAAATTGAGCACGCAGTTCGTCGTGCCGCGATAGCCCATCTTGTGATTGAGTCCGGCCAGCCAGACGTCGTTGCGCGCACCGAGCGAACCGTCGTCGTTCACGAGAAACTTCGGCACGATGAAGAGCGAGATGCCCTTCACGCCGGGCGGGGCGCCCCTGATCCGCGCGAGCACCAGGTGGACGATGTTCTCCGACAGGTCGTGCTCGCCGGCGGAGATCCACATCTTCTGCCCGGACAGACGATACGTGCCGTCGGCCTGCGGGTCCGCGCGTGTCGCGATGTCCGACAGCGCCGAACCCGCGTGCGGTTCGGACAGGCACATGGTCCCGAAGAAGCGCCCCGAGAGCAGGTGCGGCAGGAACATGCGCTTCTGCGCGTCCGATCCGAACGTGTTGAGCAGATTCGCGTTCGCGATCGTGAGGAACGGGTAGGCGGCCGTGGAGACGTTCGCGCCGTTGAACAGGGCGAATGCCGCCTGCGCGACCGTCACGGGGAGTTGGAGGCCGTCGAGCGACTCGTCGAAACTCGCGGAGAGGAAACCCGCATCGATGAACGCGCGCAGCGCCTCCCGCACCTGGGGAATCATCGTGACGCGACCATCCTCGAACCTGGGTTCGTTCTCGTCCGCGAGGCGGTTGTGCGGCGCGAACTTTTCGGTCGCGATCTGCGTCGCGGCATCGAGTACCGCGTCGAACGTCTCGCGTGCGTGTTCCCGATAGCGTTCCCGCGAGCAGAGGCTCTCGACCTCGAGCAGTTCGTGGAGGACGAAGTCCAGATCCCGCCGGTTGATGATTTTCGATTCCATGGAATTGTTGCCTGCCATCCGACACGTGGGCCTCGCCGCCCCCTCCCTCACCCTCCCCCGCGCCGCGGGGGAGGGAATCCGCCAGGCCGATGTGGCCTATGGCCTATGGCCTATCGCCCATCGCCTGTGACCTGACGTTCAGACGATCTCGAACAGCCCGGCCGCGCCCATGCCGCCGCCGATGCACATGGTGACCACCGCGTACTTCACGCCGCGCCGCCTGCCCTCGATGAGTGCGTGACCGGTCAGCCGCGACCCGGTCGTCCCGTACGGATGCCCCACGGCAATGGAACCACCGTTCACGTTGAGGCGGTCGTCCGGAATGCCCAGCCGGTCGCGACAGTAGATCACCTGGACCGCGAACGCCTCGTTGAGCTCCCAGAGCCCGACGTCCTCGAGCTTCACGCCGGTGCGCTGCAGGAGCTTCGGGACGGCGAACACGGGGCCGATGCCCATCTCGTCCGGTTCGCACCCGGCCACCGCGAAGCCACGGAAGATACCCAGGGGCTTGAGTCCCTTGCGCTCCGCGACGCGGCTGTTCATCACGACGCACGCGGAGGCCCCGTCGGAGAACTGGCTCGCGTTGCCCGCCGCGATCACCCCACCCTCGAGCGCGGGCCGGATCTGCGACACGCCTTCGTACGTGGTGTCGGGGCGGATGCCTTCGTCGCGATCCGCCAGCGTCTCGCGCGTCGACTCCTGACCCGTCGCCTTGTCGACGACCTTCATGGTGACCTGGATCGGAACGATCTCGTCCCGGGTCCGGCCCGCGGAGGCCGCGGCCGCCGCCCTGAGCTGGCTATCGACGCCGTAACGGTCCTGGGCCTCACGGTCGATGCCGTACCGCTTCGCGACCGTCTCGGCGGTCTGCAGCATCGACCAGTAGATTTCCGGCTTGTGGTGGTCCAGCCACTCCTCGTGAAGCATGTGACGGTTCATCTCGTTCTGCACACACGAGATCGACTCCACGCCACCGGCCACGAAGACGTCCGCCTCCCCCGACAGGACGCGCTGCGAAGCCATCGCGATCGTCTGCAGCCCGGAGGAACAGAAACGGTTCACCGTCGCACCCGCGACGCTCACGGGCATGCCTGCACGCAGCGCGATCTGTCGCGCGATGTTCTGGCCCGTGGCGCCCTCGGGGTTCGCGCACCCCATCAGAACGTCTTCGACCTCGCCGGGCTCGAGGCCGGCGCGCTCCACTGCATGACGGACCACGTGACCGCCCAGCGTGGCGCCGTGCGTCATGTTGAAGGCGCCGCGCCAGGACTTGCAAAGCGGCGTGCGCGCCGTGGATACGATGACTGCGTCGACCATGGGTTCTTCCTCCTGACTGGTGGCCGGATGCGCGAGCCGCCACCGGGCCCGCTCCGAAAGGTCGAGTGTACTGCGTCGGCGGCACGCCGCCGTGTCCGCCCGCAGGCACCGCGCGGTGCCGTCGTGCTAGGCTTCGGCGCCTCCAGGAAAATCCCGGCCCCGCGGTCTCGTCACGTGGCCAACCACACCGAGAGAACATGAAACACCGAATCCTGATCACCA
Organism: Betaproteobacteria bacterium; assembly: GCA_016125475.1. Taxonomy (GTDB): domain Bacteria; phylum Pseudomonadota; class Gammaproteobacteria; order Burkholderiales. Next base: position 80,615 of record WGLR01000023.1, on the reverse strand, counting down.
ACGACGACGGCATCCAGGCACCCGGCCTCGCCGTCATGGAACGCATCGCCCAGGCCCTCACTGACGACGTGTGGGTCGTCGCTCCCGACTTCGAGCGATCCGGCGCGAGCCGTTCGGTCTCGCTCGCCGAGCCCATCCGTGTCCGGCAGTTCGGCGAGAAGCGCTTCTCGCTCCTGCGCGGGACGCCCGCCGACTGCACCGTCATCGCCCTCAACGACATCATGAAGGAAGAGCCGCCCACACTCGTGCTCTCAGGCGTGAACCGCGGCGTAAACCTTGCCGAGGAACTCACCTATTCCGGCACGGTAGCGGGCGCGATGGAAGCGACGATGTTCGGCGTGCCGTCGATCGCGATGAGCCAGGCGTTCTCGCAGGGCGAAGCGATCCACTGGGCAACGGCGGAAGCCTTCGGTGCGACCGTCATCGAGACGCTGCTCTCGCTGGAACCGACTCCAGGCGTGTTCCACAACGTGAACTTCCCGGACCTGCCGCCGGACGAGGTCAAGGGCGTGCGCGCGGTGCGGCAGGGCAACTGGGGCTCGATCCGTCTCGCGGTCGACAACCGGATCGATGCACGGAACTTCCCTTACGCCTGGCTCAGCTTCATCCACGAGGTAGGAGACGACCCGATCGACACCGACATCGGGGCGGTCCACGACGGCTGGATCTCCGTGACGCCGCTGCACGCGGACATCACGCACTACGCGAGCCTCGCGGACCTGCACGAGGTCGACTGGACGAAGGATCCCGGCGAGGAGTGACCTCCCGCGCGCGCCGCGCCGTTCAGCCCGCGCGGCGCGGCCGCGAGAGCGCGATGCGCTCGCCGACCGTGAGAAAGTGGTCCCGCTTCGCGTAGTTGTACGGCGTGACGTTGATCGCGCGCACGAACCGCCGGAGGATCTCGCCGTCGATCACGTCGACGTCGATGATGTTGACGCAGCCGGCGTCCTGCTCGAACGCGGCGAGCCCGGCCAGTCCCCCGCGCGTGACCCACGACAGGATCATCGCGTTGGTTCCGCCGTGCGCCACGAGCAGCAGCGTGCTCCTCCAGCCCGGTGACAGGAGCACATCCTCGAAGGCAGGAACGATGCGGGCCTGGAAGTCCGCGAAGGTCTCGCCGCCCGGAAACCCGGCCCCGGGCAGTGCGGCGCGCTCGAATCCGTAGACGAACTCGGCCTCGATGCGTTCCTCGCTGAGACCGGCGAAACTCCCGCCGCCGATCTCGGTGAGCGCCTGCACCTCGCGCACCGGGACGTCGCGGCCGGAAAGCACGAGTTCCGCGGTCTGGCGTGTGCGCCGCTTCCCCGTATGCACCGCCAGATCGAACGGTACCTCGCGCAGCAGCTCGTGCATCGCGCGCGCCTGGGAGATGCCCTCCCCCGTGAGTTCCACGTCACCGAACACGGTGCTGCCGTCGGGCCGGTGATAGCTCACCTCGCCGTGCCGCATGAGATAGACGCGCCTGCGGCCGCGCGTGCCCGCCAGAAATCCACCGCTCACCGGATGCGCCCCTCCAAGGGTTCCACCTGCTTCGACCACCGGAGAGCTGCCGGGTGCGACGCTCCGTTCAGCGATGGGCATGCTTCTTCAGCTCGATGCGGGCGACCTGGTTGCGGTGCACCTCGTCCGGACCGTCGGCGATGCGCAGCAGACGTGCCTTCGCATAGGCCTTGGCGAGACCGAACGAGTCCGTGACGCCACCGCCGCCGTGCGCCTGAATCGCCCAGTCGATCACGCGGCAGGCCATGTTGGGCGCCATGACCTTGATCATCGCGATCTCCGCCTTGGCGGCCTTGTTGCCCACCGTGTCCATCATCCACGCGGCCTTGAGCGTGAGCAGGCGGGCCTGCTCGATCATGATCCGCGCCTCCGCGATGCGCTCCTGGGTCACGGTCTGCTCGGCGACGGGTTTGCCGAACGCGACGCGCGAGAGCGTGCGACGGCACATCTTCTCGAGCGCGCGCTCGGCGAGACCGATGAGACGCATGCAGTGGTGGATCCGGCCCGGCCCGAGCCTCCCCTGGGCGATCTCGAACCCTCGTCCCGCGCCGAGCAGCATGTTCGACTCGGGCACCCTGACGTTCTCGAACAGAACCTGCGCGTGCCCGTGCGGTGCGTCGTCGTATCCGAATACGGGCAGGATCTTCTCCACCGTCACGCCCGGAGCATCCATCGGCACGAGGATCATCGACTGCTGCCGGTGGCGATCCGGATTGTCGGGGTCGGTCTTGCCCATGAAGATCAGGATCCTGCAGCGCGGATCCGGCGCACCGGAAGTCCACCACTTCCGCCCGTTGATCACGTAGTGATCGCCGTCACGATCGATGCGCGCCTCGATGTTGGTCGCGTCGGAGGACGCGACCGCAGGCTCCGTCATCGCGAACGCGGAGCGGATTCGCCCATCCAGAAGAGGCTCGAGCCACTGTTTCTGCTGCTCGGGCGTCCCGTAACGCAACAACACTTCCATGTTGCCGGTGTCGGGCGCGGAACAGTTGAACGGTTCCGATCCGAACTCCGAGCGGCCCATGATCTCGGCGAGCGGCGCGTATTCGAGGTTCGTGAGGGTGCCGCCGTGGTCCCTGGGCTGCCACAGGTTCCAGAGGCCGGCCGCACGCGCCCGGGCCTTGAGATCCTCCATGCGCGGAGGGGTCGCCCACCGGTCTCCCGCCGCCACCTGCCGATGCAGTTCCTCCTCGTTCGGATATACGTGCTCGTCCATGAAGGCGCTCACGCGCGCCTGCAGTTCCTTCACCTTCGGTGTGTAGTCGAAGTCCATCTCGCTCCCCAGTAGTGTCGGTGAAACCGCAAGGTTTCCTGAAAATCAGTCACTGCTCGCGCTGCGGGCAGTCCCGCGGCAGCGGCGTCGGATCGTCCATGCGTGTTATGAGCCTACTCATATGTCCGCGGCCGGTGCCGATGGCTAGCATTCGTCCCGTACAAGCGCTCCGGATCGACAGGCACGTCCTCGCTCCCGGCCCCGCGGAAAACGAGCGGCGTCCGGCGACGATGCCGACGGGAATGACACCCTGACGATCCCTGAAGTCGGGCCGGAGCTGATAATCTTGCCGGACAGGGACGGCAGAAAGGTTGGGGTCAGCATGGTCTATCGCGATCGGCAGTTCCAGGACGACCTTCTCTTGGGAGACATTCCCATGTTGCCGGCAGACATCGTCGAACGGAGTCTGCTGCGACACGGATCCGAGGACTTCTACGGGTCCCGGATGACCAGCATGCAGGCGTCCGACGTCGAGGACTTCTTCGAGGACAGGATGTCGTGGGCCTCCGACGCGGAGATCGACGACATCGCGGGCCTCCTGGACTGATCTTCCGGCGGAAGACGCGGGAGGTCGTCTCCCGCGGCATCGGCCGGACCCGTGCCGCACCGCCTCAGGGCGAGAGGCGGCACATGCGCCAGTGTCCATCCGGCCCGAGGTCGTAGCGCAGTCTGTCATGCAGGCGGCTCGGCCTGCCCTGCCAGAACTCCAGGGCGCGGGGCACCAGTCGGTAGCCGCCCCAGTGCGGCGGCCGCGGCGGATCGTCTCCGAGCCGGCTCCCGGCGTCGGCGACGCGATCCTCGAGCTGTCTCCGGTTCTCCAGGACGGTGCTCTGCATGGAGGCCCAGGCGCCGATCCGGCTGCCGAGAGGGCGGATCCGGTAGTACGCGTCGGATTCGTCTCCCGCGACCTTCGCGACCTCCCCCTCGATCCGGACCTGCCGCTCGAGTTCGACCCAGTGGAACAGCAGCGCCGCCTCGGGATTCGCCGCCAGTTCCCGTCCCTTCCGGCTCTCGTAGTTCGTGTAGAACACGAAGCCGCCGCCCCCCACTTCCTTCAGCAGCACGATGCGGGCGGAAGGCACGCCACCCGGTGTCGCGGTCGCGAGCGTCATCGCATTGGGCTCCGGCAGCTCGGCCTTGAGCGCTTCGTCGAACCAGCGCTGAAACTGCACGAACGGGTCCGCATGGGCGTCGGATTCGTCGAATCGTTCGCGCAGGTATTCCTTCCTGAGATGGGCTATGGTCATCGGCGTAGCGGGACGAGTGCATCTTCTGCGAGCGTACCACCGCGCGACGGCACCGCACCATTGACGGGCGTCAAGGTCCGTCCGCGCACGTGGCGCGCCCCGGTCACCCGCCTGCCCCCTCTCACACGTCGAAACCGACTGCCCGTGCGGCCAGTCCGTCGTACATCGCGAGCAGGCGTGCGCGCCACGCGTGGACCGGGTCGTCGTCCGCGAGCAGGGGGAACGGCGAGACGGCCCGCGCCCACATGAACATGCCGAACACCGTGTAGTCCGCGAAATTGGGCGACTCGCCGCCGATGAACGGCTGGGAGGCGAGCGTCGCGCGCAGAGGATCCAGCGCGGCGCGGAAGCCTTCCCGGGTCTGCTCGCGGTCGGACACGACCGCTTCCAGCTGCCGGCCCAGGCGCTTCTCGCGGGATTCGCGGAAGTACGTGCGGTCCTTCTCGTCCAGGACGTCCAGAATGTCCCGGACAGTCATGCGCGTGATGAACGGATGCAGCGTGCGCTCCGTCCAGAACTTGATGAGCAGCGCCTCGCCTCTCGCGGCATCGCAGCCGAAGAGCGGGGGGCATTCCGGGTACGCTTCGTCGAGGTACAGCGCGATCTTCCACGAATCCGCGACGGCCTGCTCGCCGTCGACGAGCACGGGCACGGTCGTCGAATCGAAGGGCGCGATGCGTGCCTTCTCATGGAAGCGCCACGGCAGGGTTTCCCAGCCGAGCCCCTTGTGTGCGAGCGCCATGCAGATTCGCCAGCAGTACGGGCTGAACACCCTGCCCTGCTCGGCACCGGCGAGTTCGAACAGCTGAATGGCCATGACAGTCACCGCGAGTCCAGGAAACGACGCTTGTATCACGGCGACGCCGGAGCGGCCAGTGGACCCTGGCGCCCCCGGGGTCGCGCGGATGGCCGGGCCGCGCGCGAGTCCGCGTAGAATCTCCCGGCATCGAATCCCCGCAGCCGCCAGCCATGCCCCGCCCCGAACTTGAACTGCTCTCTCCGGCCCGATCCGCCGACATCGGCATCGAGGCCGTGAGCCACGGAGCCGATGCCGTGTACATCGGCGGACCGTCGTTCGGAGCGCGCGCGAACGCGGGCAATTCGCTGACGGACATCGAACGCCTCGCCGCCCATGCGCATCGCTACTCGGCGCTCGTCTTCGTGACGCTCAACACGATCCTGCGTGACGACGAACTCGAACCCGCGCGCAGGCTGGCCTGGCAGCTGCACGAGGCGGGCGCCGACGCCCTGATCGTGCAGGACATGGGCCTGCTCGAAACGGACCTCCCGCCGATCCAGCTGCACGCGAGCACCCAGACGGACACCCGCACGCCGGAGAAGGCTCGCTTCCTCCAGGACGCGGGCTTCTCCCAGATGGTGCTCGCGCGGGAACTCACGGCGGCGCGGATTCGCGACATCGCCGACACGGTCGACCGTGCCACGCTGGAGTTCTTCGTCCACGGCGCACTGTGCGTGGCATACAGCGGCCAGTGTTTCATCAGTCACGCGCACACGGGCCGCAGCGCCAACCGCGGCAACTGCTCGCAGGAGTGCCGCCTGCCCTACACCGTCACCGACTCCCGGGGTCAGGTCGTGGCATACGAGCGACACGTGCTCTCCCTCAAGGACAACGACCAGAGTGCGAACCTGCGCGCGCTCGTCGACGCGGGCATCCGTTCGTTCAAGATCGAGGGTCGGTACAAGGACATGGGCTACGTCAAGAACATCACGGCCCACTACCGACGGCTCCTCGACGAGATCCTGGAGGGCGACGGGACCCTGCGGCACGCATCGTCCGGACGCTGCACCTTCCTCTTCGCGCCCGATCCGCAGCGCGACTTCAACCGTGGCAGCACGGACTACTTCGTGAACGGTCGTCGCGACGATATCGGTGCGTTCGACACGCCGAAACACGCCGGCATTCCGGTCGGACACGTGACGCGCGTTGGTCCGGAGTGGTTCGAAATGGAGAGCCCGGACCCGATCCACAACGGCGACGGACTCAGCTATTTCACGGGCAGACGCGAACTGGCGGGCATTCGCGTGAACCGCGCCGAGCCACTTGCGGACGGCCGTTACCGGATCCACCCGAATGAGAACGTCGCGAATCTCCAGGGCCTGCGTCCGGACACGCCTCTCAGTCGCAACCGGGACATGGCCTGGGACACGCTGCTCGCCCGCAAGTCCGCCGAGCGGCGCATCGGGCTTCGGATGCGACTCGTCGAGACCGCCCGGGGTTTCCGGCTGTCGGTCGAGGACGAGGACGAACACGTCGCGGAAGTCGCGGTGGAAGCTCCGAAACAGTCCGCGCGCGAGCCCGATCGGGTGATCGAGACGATTCGCGGGCAACTGTCGAAGCTCGGCAACACGATCTTCCGGCTCGACGCACTCGACGTGACTCTCGCGGAACCCTGGTTTCTCCCGACTTCCCTGCTGAACGCACTGCGTCGCGAGGCGATCGAGAGACTGGAGACCGTGCGGGCCGCCGCGCGTCGACGCCCGGAACGCGCGCGCCCTGTCGACCCTCCCACGCCGTACCCCGACGACACGCTGACGTACCTCGCGAACGTGTTCAACCACCGCGCACGCGATTTCTATGCGCGGCACGGCGTGCGCGTGATCGAGGCGGCCTACGAGTCGCACGAGGAACCCGGCGAGGTTTCCCTCATGATCACGAAGCACTGCGTGCGCTACTCCCTGAGCCTGTGCCCCAGGCAGGCCAAGGGGGTCCAGGGAGTACAGGGCCAGGTCCGCGCCGAGCCGCTCACGCTCGTGAGCGGCGGGGACCGGCTCACCCTTCGGTTCGACTGCAAGCCCTGCGAGATGCATGTCATCGGGCGCATGCGCAAGTCCATCCTCAGGGACACCCCCGTCGCACCCGTGACCTTCTACCGCACGAGGCCACCCGCCAACCCGCCACCAGCGCCTTCCCGCCGGCAGGAAGACGCACAGGCACCAGGACCGGCCGCCCGCGACTGAGCGACGGCCGCGGTCCGCGCTATTCGTGCGCGATCGACCTGTCCGTGAAGAGGTATTCGCGAAGCTGCCGGTCGAACGAGGCGTCGTGGCGGCGGATCCATTCGAGCAGCATGGCTGCGTGCTCCTTCTCCTCGTCGCGATTGTGCGCGAGGATCGCCTGGAGTTCCGGGTTCTTGCAGGCGCTCACGCGCTGGTCGTACCAGTCGACCGCCTCCAGTTCCTCCATCAGCGAAACGATCGCGCGGTGCCTGTCACGCACCTCGTCGCCCAGTTCGTCCACGGGCTCGTGATATCCCTCGTTCGACATCTGCATTCTCCTGAGTCGTCATCCGGCACCATGCCCTGAATCACGCGCAGGCCGGGAGCGTCGGTTCGGCTTCCGTGCTCCGCCGATCCGGTCGATGCGCGGGGCCTCGGTCCCGGGCACGCCTCCCTGCCGCGTACAGGCGAGACATCACCGACGCGCGTCCGTTCCGCGGCCCCGACCTCGGCGCACAGGCAGGGCGGGGACACCCATCGCCCCGCGCCAGTTGCCCGTCGCGGGTGACCTATCCCCCGCCCCGATTCCGCGAGACGGGAACGCGCGACGGCCGCCCGTCCGCGTCGGCGAACGGAAACATGCCGGCCTTGTAGCTCTGTGCCATGTGACGCGCGATGCGGATCGCCTTCTCCGCGTGCTCCGGCGCGAGCGATTCGCGCGCAGCCTGTTCGAAGGCCGCGAGCCAGTGATCGAAGGCCTCGGGCTCGAACCTGAGCCGCATGTGCGGCGCGAACGCGTTGCGCTGGTAGCGCCCGGTTCCGTGGATCGAATGGGACCAGAAATCCGCCACCACCCTGATGTGGTCGTCCCAGTCGTGAATCGCGTCGCGGAAGATCGGTCCCAGCACGTCGTCCGCGAGTCCCAGCTCGTAGAAGCGGCGCACCATCCACTCGACCGCTGCTTCCTCGTCGTGTGTTGCACTCATTTCCCTGCTGCTTCTCTCAGTTCCTTGCGAAGAATCTTGCCCACCGGGCTCTTCGGCAGCGCGTCGCGGAACTCGATGTGCCGCGGCACCTTGTACCCGGTGAGACTGGCCCGGCAGTACGCCACCAGCGTGTCGCTCGCGAGCGCGCTGTCCCGCCGCACGACGAACGCCTTCACGGCCTCGCCCGACTGCTCGTCGGGCACCCCGACCACCGCGGCCTCGATCACGTCCGGATGTGCGGCGAGCACGTCCTCGATCTCGTTGGGATACACGTTGAATCCCGACACGAGGATCATGTCCTTCAGCCGGTCGACGATCCGGAGATAGCCCTCGGGCGTGATGAGCCCCATGTCGCCGGTCGCGAAGAAACCATCGGCGCCGATCACCTTGTCCGTCTCCTCCGGTCGTTGCCAGTAGCCCGCCATGACCTGCGGCCCCCGCACGCACACCTGCCCGATCTCTCCCTGGGGCAGCGGCCGGCCGTCCTCGCTGCGGATCTCGACGTCCGTTCCCGGCAGCGGGAATCCCGTCGTGCCGGAGTGTTCCTCGATTTCCGGAGGATTGATCGAGACCGCGCCGGAGGTCTCCGTGAGACCGTATCCCTCGATGAGAGTGCGGCCCGTGACTTCCTTCCAGCGCTTCGCGACGGACAGCTGGAGGGGCGCGCCGCCGCCTCCGCACATCTTCAGGTTGGAGAAGTCCACACGGGCCAGGTCCGGGTGGTTGAGGAGCGCCGTGTACAGCGTGTTCACGCCGACCATGAAGCTGAAGCGGCTGCGCGCGAGCGTCTTCACGAATCCCGGAATGTCCCGCGGATTCGTGACGAGGATCTGCCTGTCTCCCCGGTACATGCCCAGCATGCAGTTCAGGACCAGAGCGAGGATGTGGTAGAAGGGTAGCGCCGCGATGGCGACTTCCTCGCCCTCGCGAAACGCGGCCCCGGAAAAATGCCGGATCTGCAGGCAGTTCGCGACCACGTTCCGGTGCAGCAGCATCGCGCCCTTCGAGACGCCCGTGGTCCCGCCCGTGTACTGGAGGAAGGCGATGTCGTCCGCGGTGATCGGGGGCTCGTCCAACACGGCGCCGGCGCCCGCCGCCAGCGCATCCGGGAACCGCACCGCACCGACGAGGCGCCATGAGGGCACCATCCGCTTCACGTGGCGCACCACGAAATTGACCAGCGCTCCCTTCGGAAATCCCAGCATGTCGCCGATCGACGCGACGATGACGTGACGGACCGGAGTGTGGTCGACGACCTGCTGGAGCGTGTGCGCCGCGCCCTCGTGCACGACGATCGCGCGCGCACCGGAGTCGTTCAGCTGATGCGCCAGCTCGCGCGCGGTGTAGAGAGGATTGACGCTCACGACGACGAGCCCGGCGCGGAGGATGCCGAACAGCGCGATCGGGTAGTTGATGAGGTTCGGCATCATGACCGCCACGCGCTCGCCCTTCTGCAGCCCGAGCGTCGAGACGAGATATGCCGCGAAATCCCGGGACTTCCGGTCGATTTCGTCGAACGACATCGTGACGCCGAAATTCTCGAATGCAGGCCGGTCACCGAACTTCCGGACCGCGGCCTGCAGCATCGCCGGGATGGTGGCGAATTCCGGCTCGTCGAGAGTGTGCGGCACTCCCGGAGGGTAGTGGGACAGCCAGGGCTTCGAGCTCACGACACCTCCCGTTATCGTCGTTATGGGGCATCCGGAGGCCCGGCTGCCGGCGAGGTCACGCATCCCGTCGCCGCAGCGTTCGAGCGCCCTGCTCAGCCGGACGGTGCGCCGGCCGCGGAAGCGGTCACGTCCGTTCGCGCTCGGCAGCGCTCCGCGCACGCTGCAGTGCGCCGCGGACATCCACGAGGTTCGGATTGAGTTCCAGCGCACGACGGAAGTAGTCGATCGCCTCGATGTTGCGCCCCAGGTGCATGGCGCACTGCCCGAGGCCCTCGAGCGCTCCGAAGTGGTAGGGGTTCAGTTCGAGCGCCTTCGCGAAGTCCCGTTCGGCCTCCTGCCAGCGGTCGCCCATCACCTTCACCTCGGCACGCCGGTACCAGGCCTCCGCGAACTCGGGTCGCATCGCGATCACGCGGTCGAACTCGCTCTCCGCGTCCCCGAGTCGCAACTGGTGCGACAGGTCCAGGCCCATCTGGAAGAGCCGGTCGACCGTCGTGTCGTTGGCACGCATCCAGATGCCCCAGATCGACTGCTCCGCGACGCCACGGATCAGGTCGTCCGGGTCGCGCAGCGCCGACAGCAGCAGCGGGATGTCGTCCATCGTGCCGACGTCGGCGAGCGTGATGTAGCCCTGCCGCTGTTTGCCGACGGTACGGTCCTTCACCATCTCGAGCGCCTGGTCGCGCGATATGGGCCCCCAAGCGCTGGCCGCCGGCGGCACCGCCAGTCCGACGACCACGACGACGGTCACGAGCCCGATCAGGTTCCCGAGCCGACTGCGGACACTATCGATCATGTTCCTTCCTCCTGCCCCGGTTTCCAGTGTCTCCCGTCTCCCCGGGAGCGTCTGCGTCACGCGTGCCGAGGGCCCGCGGGCGCGGGCACGCCGCACCGCAGACCCCTGCCCCGCTCAGTTTGCCCCGACGACCCGCCGGCGACAAGGCGCGCCGTCGGGCGCGCCGGGCTCTCCGCACTGCGCCTGGTGCTCGTGCCGGCCGTGGCGAGCCTGCATCCGCCGCGCGAGACGCTCCAGTCGCGGCCGGATCGCGTCACCGATGAACATCTCCGGATTGGATGCCTCGAAATGGTTCGCACGCTCCCGGGCGCGAATGGTGCGCCGAGCCAGGTCGAAGGCGCCCGAAAACGAAAACGTCTCGCGCAGCGCCTCGTCGAAATAGGCCTTGCCGAAGTACGTGAGGTCCGAGTCCGCGCCGCAGCCGAATGACTGGTGGCTCGCATCCGCCGCGGTGATGATCATCGTGTGCGCATTCTCGAGCGGCTTCACGAACCCGCCCGCGTAGCATGCCGACAGCACGATCACGCGCCATCTGATGCCGGCCTGGTCCAGCATCGACGAAAGCATGGCCGGCGTGATCGCCGACAGCTGCAGGGGCCAGTACTCCATCGCGAGCGTGTGGTCCTCGCTCCCGTGCGTCGTGACGAACAGGAACAGGATGTCCTCGGCGGGATCCATCACCCGTCCGACCGCGCGCAGGGTCGCGGCGAGGCTCGTCGCGCTCGCGAGCGGAAGCGTGTCGACCGTGCGCGGATTGTTCGAGAGCAGCGCGATGTGCCCGTCCGCGTCGTAGCGCGTGCGGATCATGTCCGCGGCGAGCGTCACTTCGTTCAGGAACACGTCTTCCTCCGCGAAGCCGGCCGCCCCGACGAAGAAGACATCCTCCACGCCCGGGCGTTCGGGCGCGAGGCGCAGAGCCTGATTGCGCAGCAGCCTGTTCTGCGAATAGATCACGTCCTCGCGGCTCGCGTCCGAGACGTCGGCGGCCGCGTCGTCCGCGGGCGGCTCGAGCCACAGCAGTGCATTCGGCACCCACCAGAGCGGCAGGACGACGAGCACGACCGTCCAGCCCAGGTCCGCGACACGGCCGAGGAAGGGGCCTCGCGACAGCCGCGCGACGGCAACACCCGCCGCCAGTGCCCACCAGACGAACAGCAGGAGATTCCAGTCGATCGCGTCGGGGTCGTAGCCCAGCCATCCCGTCGTCTGCGCGAGGGCCAGAAGGTTCGACGCCAGATCCAGCCAGAACAGCGTCCCGAGCACGGCCGTCGCGATCGGGAGCCAGAGCCCGGGCGTTCGCGCACGCCAGGCCACGACGAAGCCCGCCGCGAGGACCAGCGGCAGCGGGAAGAGCGCGCGCGGGAGTGCGTCCCACTGGAAATCGCCGACGCCGCCTGCGGGGACGTACACGAGCAGGAACGCGACCAGCACGTCCAGCCCAAGGAGCAGGAAGAGCTGGAACGGCGCGGGGCGCCACGCGTCAGGGCCGGGGCCGACCAGGGACCACGCTCTGAGGCCGGCGAGCAGGTTCGCGCGCAGGCTTGCAGGCAGACCCTCGGATCCGGGCTGATTTCGGCTCGGCAAGGAGAACATCGAAGGGAGAGATTTCCTTACAATCGGGCGGACTTTCGTGATCAACCGGATTCTAACGTCTACCCATGAGACACCCGCGTCTACCCATGAGACACCTTTTCCTGCCCGTGTTCCTGACCGGTACCCTGAGCCTCGCGACCTTCGGCGTCGCCCACGCCGCCAACTACCCACTCGGGACCATGACCTGCGAGGACATGGGCCGGTTCGCGGTCGAGACGATGACGGCGAAGCAGGCGGGCCGCTCGAAGCAGGATGCGCTGGCCGCGCTCGAGACCCGCACCTACGGGGATCCGGTGGAGAAGAAGAACCTCACCGACGTCGTCCACATCCTGTACGGGAACCTCGGCCGCAACCTGAGTCCGAAGACGGCGGGGGCCGTGATCCGCTCGGACTGCCAGGCCGGCCGCCCCAAATAGGCGGGCCCCATCGTGCTGCCCGCCCCCGCAAGACCCGGCATGTCGCGGGACGAGATCGACACGCCGGCACTGCTGCTCGACCTTGACGCGTTCGAATTCAACCTCGACGCGCTGGACGCGTCGCTCGCGGGACGGAACGTGCGTGTCCGCCCGCACGCGAAGAGTCACAAGTGCCCGGCGATCGCGCGCAGGCAGATCGCACGCGGTGCGGTCGGCGTGTGCTGCCAGAAGGTCAGCGAGGCCGAGGCGCTCGTCGACGGCGGCATCGCGAACGTGCTCGTCAGCAACGAGGTCGTGGGTGCCACCAAGCTCGCACGGCTGGCCCGGCTCGCGCGTCGCGCGAAGATGCTCGTGCTCGCAGACGACGCGGAGAACGTGCGTGCGCTGCAGAAGGCCGCCGAGGAAGCCGGCGTGGAACTGGAGGTCCTCGTCGAGCTCGACGTCGGGGCGGGTCGCTGCGGCGTGGCGCCCGGCGAACCCGCCGCGGCGCTCGCGGGGCTCATCGTGGCGCAGGGCAATCTGCGCTTCGGCGGCATTCACGCGTATCAGGGCGGTGCACAGCACCTGCGGACGGTGGCCGAACGCGAGCACGCGATCGCGAAGGCGACGACCCTGGTCCGCGAAACGCTCGCCGCGCTCCGCGACAAGGGCATCGCCGTACCCGTGGTGACCGGTGCCGGCACGGGCACGTACCCGATCGAGGCGTCGGGCGGCGTCTATGGCGAGATCCAGCCCGGCTCCTACGTATTCATGGATGCCGACTACGGACGCAATCTCGATGGGGAAGGCAGGCCCGTCGCCACGTTCCGCCAGAGTCTCTTCATTCTCGCGACCGTCATGAGCCGCCCCTCGCCCACGCGCGCCATCGTGGACGTCGGGCTCAAGGCCCACTCGGTCGATTCGGGCATGCCGGTCGTCGCGGACATTCCGGGTGCGACGTACGTGCGCGCATCGGACGAGCACGGCGTCGTCGAACTGGAACCGGGTACCGACCTGCCTCTCGGCACGAAGATCCGCCTGATTCCCGGACACTGCGACCCGACCGTCAACCTCTACGACTGGCTCGTCTGCACGCGGTCGGGCCGGGTCGAGGACGTGTGGCCCGTGAGCGCGCGCGGCGCGTTCTACTGACTCGCCCCGCGGGCACTCCCGTCCCCGCTTCACCGGCAGTCCGGTCCGAGGCGGACGCCGGCTCCGTAACGCTCAGGCGCCGCCCGGCAGTCCCACGGTGACTTCGCTGATCTGGATGACGGGTGTCAGGTCCGTGTAGTTCGGAATGTCGGCCATGATCTCCTGCGCGTGCGGCCCGAAACCCGCCTGGAACGCCTCCACGGAGTCGCAGAAGATGTGGCACATGCCGATGTACGTCGCGTCGGTGCCGGGTGCGCCGCCCGCGATCCCGCGGTCGACCGTGTAGTACCTGCACTTGTCGCCCATGCGTGCCTTCACGAGCGGCATGTGCTTGTCGCGATAGTACTCGTGGTCGAACCGGCTGCCCGGCTTGTTCGGGTACATCACGCTCACCTTGATCATCTGCTCTCTCCTCCTGATTGCGGCCGCGGGCCGATGGGGGCATCGATGGTGCACCACGCCCGATCCCGGGTGCAAGCACGCGCTCCCGCACCGCGCACCACGCTCGTGACGCCGCCCCCAGCGAAAAATCCCGGGCCGCGGACCGGCCACGACCGTGGCCGGAAGTAGAATCGGACCCGGGAAAAACTTCGTGGCGAAATCATGGCTGTCAGCGAACCAGTGGCAATCGTGACCGGCGGCGCCGGTGGCATCGGAGAAGCGACGGCGCGCGCGCTCGGCGCGCGTGGCTGTCGGACGGTGATCGCCGACCTGCGCGAGGAGGCGGCTCGCGAAACGGCCGGACGCCTGCAGTCCGACGGGCTGCCCGTCGAGGCGACTGCGGTCGACGTCACGGATCCGGGAAGCGTCGCGGCGATGGTGAACGGCATCTCGTCGCGGCTCGGGCGCATCGACGTGCTGGTGAACAACGCCGGCGTCGAGAGTCCCAGGCCCTTCCTCGACCTCACGCTCGACGACTACGAGCGCGTGATGCGCATCAACACGACGAGCGTCTGGATCTGCTGCCAGGCCGTGATTCCCGTGATGCTGCGGCAGGGCAGCGGATCCATCGTGAACCTGAGCTCGGTCGCCGGACAGCGCGGAGGCGGTCTGCTCGGCACCGCCGCGTATTCGACGTCGAAGGGCGCGGTGATCGCGCTCACCAAGGCGCTCGCGCGCGAGTTCGCGAAATCCGGCATCCGCGTGAACGCCGTCTCCCCAAGTCTCACGATGACGGCGCTCGCGGAGCGGCAGCTGCAGAGACTGCCCGAAGGCACGATGGAACGTGTCGTCGCGATGACCCCGATGGGCCGCCCGGCACAGCCGCACGAGGTCGCGTCCGTGGTCGCGTTCCTCGCATCGGAAGAAGCCTCCTTCGTGACCGGCCACGTCTACAACGTGGACGGCGGCAGCGCGATGTAACGACGCGCCGGGGCCGCGGTTCGACCCGGCGCCGACCGTGCAACGTTCTAGGCAGAGGAAGCAGGATGACTGACGATCGAGTGCTCGCGACCTATCTGATCGAGAGCCCCCACGCGCTCGAGCACGCAGCGGAAGTGATCGCGGGAGAACAGTCGAGCGGGACGTTCGTGTCGGTCCCGGGCGAGACACAGGAACTGAAGGAGCGCTTCGGGGCACGCATCGAGAGCCTGGAACCGCTCGGGACGTCGGACCGGCCCGCTCTGCCGGGGTCGAAGGGTCCGAAGGCGCACGAGGGGGCTCCTGTGTACCGGCGCGGACGGGTCGCGATCTCGTTCCCGCTCCACAACTTCGGCCCGTCGCTGCCGGAACTGATGTCCACCGTCGCGGGCAATCTCTACGAGATCCAGGAACTCTCCGGCGTGCGACTCGTGGACCTCGAACTGCCGCAGGCATTCGCGGACCGCTATCCGGGGCCCGGCTTCGGCATCGACGGCACGCGCCGTCTCGCGGGTGTCACCGGGCGACCGATCGTAGGCACGATCATCAAGCCCAGCATCGGGCTCGCGATCGACGCGCTCCGGCCGCTCGTACGCGATCTGGCCACGGCAGGTCTCGACTTCATCAAGGACGACGAACTCAACGCCGACCCTCCGTACGCCCCGCTCGCGGAACGCGTACCGGCGGTCATGGCGGAGATCGAGCGCGTGGCCGACGCGACCGGTCGCAAGGCGATGTACGCGTTCAACATCACGGGCGACATCGACCACATGCTGCGGGCGCACGACATGGTGCGGGACGCCGGCGGGACGTGCGTGATGGTCAACGTCAACTGTGTCGGTCTCGCCGCGGTGGCGCACCTGCGTCGACACTGCGAACTGCCGATCCACGGCCACCGCGCGTATTTCGGCGCCATGGCACGCGACCCGATGCTCGGCATCGGTTTCACCGCGTTCCAGAAGATGTACCGGCTCGCGGGCGTGGACCACCTGCACGTAGGGGGGTTCGACAGCAAGTTCTGGGAGACGAACGACGAGGTGGCGCAATCGATCCGCGACTGCCTGACGCCCATGTTCGGCGACTATCGCGTGATGCCCGCGATCTCGTCCGCGCAGTGGGCCGGGTCCGCGGTGGACATCTGGGGCACGACCCGCACGCACGACGTGATCCACCTCGCCGGGGGCGGAATCATCGCCCATCCGGGCGGCACCGCGGCCGGGGTGCTGAGCATGCGGCAGGGCTGGGAGGCCGCCATCGCGGGCGTCCCGCTCGCGGAGTACGCGCGCACGCGGCCCGAACTCGAGGCCGCGATCGCGAAGTTCGGGAAGCGCGCCGGATGAGTGGCGACCGCCTGCTGGCCTTCTACGGCGACGACTTCACGGGGTCCACGGATGCGATGGAAGCACTCGCGTCCGCCGGGTTGCGCACGGTGCTGTTCCTTGAACCACCGGACCGTGACGCCCTCGCCGGACGATTCGCGGATGTCCGCTGCGTAGGCGTGGCGGGCACGAGCCGCGCAATGACTCCCGCGGAGATGGACGCCGAACTCGCTCCCGTCCTGCAGCGACTCTGGGATCTCGGCGCACCGCTCCTGCACTACAAGGTCTGTTCCACGTTCGACTCCTCGCCCACGATCGGGAACATCGGGCACGTCGTGGACATGGCCCGCCGCAGCCTCAATGACGGACGCACGGTCTCGGTGCTCGCGGGTGCCCCGCCACTGCGCCGGTTCACGGTCTTCGGCAATCACTTCGCCGCGGCAGGCGACGAGATCTTCCGGCTCGACCGCCACCCGACCATGGCGCACCACCCGTCCACGCCGATGGACGAGTCGGACCTCCGCACCCACCTCGGACGACAGACGCAGGCACGGGTGAACCTCATGAGCCTGCTCGACCTCGAGGGCGACGACGCGCGTGTCGACGAACGTTTCGCGCACCGGATGCAGGACAGGCCGGGCATGCTGCTGTACGACGTCCTCGACGACGCGCGCCTGCGCCAGGCGGGCCGGCTCATCTGGACGGAGGCCCTCCGCACGCGACACTTCGCGGTCGGTTCCTCCGGTATCGGATACGCGCTCACCGCACACTGGCGGGAGACCGGCACGATTGGGGCCGGTCGCGCCGTGTTCCCGTCCATCGCTCCCGTGGACAGGCTCCTCGTGATCTCCGGCAGCGCCTCGCCGATGACGGCGCAGCAGATCGCCTGGGCAGCCGCACACGGGTTCGACACGCTGCGCGCGCCGACCGAGGACCTCGTGCAACCTGCGCGCGCGGACGCGGCCCTCGACACGCTGTTCGGACAGGCACTCGCCGCGCTCGATCGCGGGCGCAGTGTTGTCGTGTACTCGGCGTCGGGGCCGGACGATCCCGGCATCCGCGCCACGCGGGACCGACTCGCCCGCGGCGCGGGCACCGCGAAGATCCTCGGCGCGGCCATGGGACGACTCGCGCGCGATCTCCTGGCCCGCACGGGCCTGCGACGCGTCGTGATCGCGGGCGGGGACACGTCCAGTTACGCGACCCAGGAACTCGGTCTCTACGCCCTCGAGATGCTCTCGGAACTCACGCCCGGGGCACCACTCTGCCGCGGTCATTCCACCGACTCCCGCCTGGACGGACTGGAAATCGCCCTGAAAGGCGGTCAGATGGGACGGGCCGACTATTTCGGCCGGGCCCGCGGCGACGCGACGTGAATCGAAACCTGAACGGAACCATGCCATGACAACGGACAACGGTACACCGCGCATCGCACTGATCACGGGCGCTGCGAAAGGCATCGGCGCCGCCATCGCCGACAGGCTCGCGGCGGACGGGATGCGCGTGCTGATCGGCGACATCGACGAAACGGAAGCCCGCAACAAGGCCGACGCGCTCGTTCGCGACGGCTTCGCGGCCTCGCCCGTCCGGCTCGACGTCGGCAACGCCGCGTCGGTCGCGGCGGCGTTCGAGGCGATCGACCGGCAGTGGGGACGGTGCGACGTGCTCGTGAACAACGCCGGCATCGCGAAGACCTTCCCGTTCGTGGAGTTCCCGCTCGACAGCTGGCAGGCTCACCTGAACGTCAACGTGACGGGCACGCTTCTGTGCGCCCAGCACGCGGCCCGCATCATGATGCGCGCACGCTGGGGCCGGATCATCAACATCGCGTCGGTCGCGGGCATGCGCGCCGTGGGACTCGGACGTACCGCCTACGGGACGTCGAAGGCAGCGGTGATCGGCCTCACGCGGCAGATGGCCGTCGAACTCGCCGAACACCACGTGACCGCGAACGCGATCGCACCGGGCCCCGTGGACACGCCGATGACGCGCGTGCTCCATTCCGCCGAGTTCCGGCACGCGTACACGAGCGCGATCCCGATGAACCGCTACGGCACGCCGGAGGAGATCGCGGCGGCGGCGTCCTACCTCGCGTCGGACGGCGCGGCGTACGTGACGGGCATCGTGATTCCGGTCGACGGCGGCTTTCTCGCGTCGGGTGCGCGCTAGCCGCGGCACGGCAGTTACCGCGACCGCCCGCCGACCTCCAGTCCGGCCTCCAGGCCGCAGGATCCGAGGCTCGCCACGATCGCACGGGCCACGCTCCGCGCAGCCTCGCCGTGACGACGCGCGTCGTCGTCACGGCCGAGCGCGTCGCAGGTGCGCGCGAGACCCGACGACACGTCCAGCTGCAGGCGCATGCGCCCCACGTCCCGCGCGATCGCGTCCGCCGCCAGGAACGCCGCCTCCGCACGCGAGTACGCCTTCTCCGCGAACAGCGCCTCCGCGCGCCACCGGTGCGCCGTCGCCTCGAGTTCCCTGAGCCCGCCCGCGCGCGCGAGTGCGCACAGTTCGTCCGCGCACGCGTGCACGCAGTGCGTGTCGCCGGACGCGAGCGCGACTTCCGCGAGCCCGTCCAGACACCGCACGAGGTGATAGCGCTCCGCGCGTTCGCGCGTCTCGTCGAGAACGCTGCGAAGACGGGGAACGAGATCCCGCTCGCCGAGCCGTGCGAGTGCGACGGCCCGGTGCGCCTCGATCGTCGGCACCCAGTAACGGATGCCCGTGTCGCGCGCGAGCACCACCGCACGATCCATGAATTCCGCGGTGCGCTGCGCCAGGTCGAGGTCGAGCAGAAGCTGGCCGATGACGGCGTACGCGATGAACTGATAGCGCACCTGCCCGAGACTCTCGAGCGTGGCGAGCATGTCCCGCATCCCGCTCCATGCCTGCCCGTAGTGCCCCGTGCACGCACGGACGTGTTCGAGACCGAGCACGGTGGGCGCGACGTGCCACTGCAGATCCGCGGCCTCCGCGATGGAGAGCGCCTGCTCGAAGGTCGCCGTCGCGCGCGCGTAGTCGCCTATTCCGCGCGTGCCGGTGCAGGCGTGACCGATCATCATGAGGTTCTCGCACTCGTAGCTCCGGTCACCGATCGCCCTTGCGAGTTCGAGAGAGCGCGCGTAGCAGGCGATCGCCTCACGCGGCTCGGCGCTCGCGAAGTGACTCTCGCCCCGGCCGTGGAAAGCCTGGACCGCCACCAGATCGCGAAACCCCTCTTCCTCGCAGAGGTGGACCGCCTCTGCGTGGAATCCGACGGCGCGGTCGTTGCGCCCCGTGCTCCAGGCGACGGTACCGAGGTGATAGAGGATGTCGGCCGCCTGATGCGGGTCGTGCATGGCACGGGCCTGCTCGAGAACCGCGAACAGACACTGCGTCGCATGCTCGTAGGCATCGGCCCGGCGATACGCCATGCCTAGCAGGATGCGTGCGTGCCGTGCGCGTGCTTCGTCACCGCTCGCGCTCGCTGCGGTGATGACGCGCCCGAAATCGGCCACGGCCCCATCCGTCTGACCGGCCTGCACGCGCGCCTCGCCGCGCCGTTCGAACAGGTCCACCAGGGCGACTTCGTCGAGCGCACCCGGGTGGGCTTCCGACAGCGACACCGCCCGATCGAACAGGTCGAGCGCGTCGCGCAGCGCGAACAGGGCCTGAGCGCGCGAGGCGGCGACGACGAGATGTCGCAGCGCCCTCGGCCAGTCGTGCGCCCGCACGAAGTGCTCGGCGAGGCGGGCGTCACGCTCGTGTGACGCGTCGTGCGGTCTGCGCTCGAGGGCCTCGGCGACGAGCCGGTTCAGGTGCCGGCGCCGCGCGCTGCCGAGATCGTCGTGCACGACCTCGCGGATCTTGTCGTGCGAGAAGTCGAAGGAATCCTCCCCGGGGACTTCGCGCAGGAGATGGCGTCTCGCGAGCACGTCGAGCGCGTCGAGGAGTTCCGGCTCGGGCATGCCGGTCGCGTCGAGCAGCGTGTCGAAGTCGAAGCGTCCGCCGAACACCGACGCGGCCTCGAGTACCGTCCGGCCTGCCGGGGGCACCTGCGCGATGCGCCCGCGCACTGCGGTACGCAGCGTGTCGGGCAGCAGTGCATGGCCGTCCGGCCCGGGTCCGACGGGACCGAGTTCACCGGCGTCGAAGGCATGCAGGATGGACGTGAGGAAAAACGGGTTGCCGTCGGTCTCCCGGTGCAGCCGCTCGGCGAGACCGGCGGCGTGGCCGAGCGACGCCAGGAGACGCTCGGTCGCCGCGAGTTCGAGCCGGTGCAGCGGGACTCGCCGGGCCCCGACCTCCCGGCCGAGGCTCTCGGCGAAACCCGCGAGCCGTTCGTCCGTCTCGAGGGCATCGTCACGGCACGCGAAGATCAGGAGCAGCGGAACCTCCGCGGAACGCCGCGCGAGAAAGTGCAGGACCCGCAGGCTGGCCTCGTCGGCCCAGTGGATGTTGTCCGCCACGAGGACGAGCGGCCGGTCGCGGCGGACCACCTCGATGAGTTGGCCGATCGCGTGCGCGAGCCGGGCCTGTCTCGCCTCGGGAAACCCGCCGGACAGGTTCGGCAGTTCCTGAAAGCGTTCCGCCACGGCCGGCGCGATCCCCGCGAGCTCCGCGAGCGACACCGCGGAGAGTCCGCCCGGCACGGCGGTCCAGGCGTCGTCGAGCAGGCGTGACACGAGCGCGATCACGGGCTGGTAGGGTATCCCGCGCTCGATCTCGTAGCAGTTCGTCTGGAAGACCGGCAGGCCCCGGGCGCGCGCGACGGCCGCGGCCTCTCGGATGAGGCGGCTCTTGCCGATTCCGGGCTCGCCCTCGATCAGCACCACGGCACCCGTACCGGCGGTCGCGCGCCGCAGGAGTTCGTCCATGAGCCCGAGTTCGAGCTCTCTCCCCACGAAGGGCATCCCGTCGCCGTCGGCGACGCGGCCCGCCTGCGCGGCGGGCACAGGCGCTTCCACGCCCGTGACGGACACCGGCACGGCGAGTGGAAGGTGATGTACCGCGCGCACCGCACGCGCGGCCGCCAGAAATCCGGCCCGTTCCTCCTCGGGGATGCCCAGCGCGATGGCGAGACGGTCGGCGAGCGGGCGGGACGGGCGGCGTTCGTCGGCTTCGATCTTGCGAATCGTGAAGCCCGAGCAGTGGACACGCGCGGCCAGCGCTTCCTGGGTAAGGTCCAGCGCCTTGCGCCGTCGCCGCAACCAGTACCCGAAGGAATCCGTGCTCTCCTGCACCTCGCCCCATCCCCTGCATCAACGCCGTCGGTACCGGCGGCATCCGGCTTTCCGGCGACACGGCTGTCCCGGTGCCTGTCCCGCGTCCTGTCCCGGTTTCCGGGACCCCGGAACGGCCATGATGACGCGAAATGGGCCCACGTCAATCGGCGCGGCCCCGAGGCCCGGCACACGAGCGACGCATCCCGTTCCGACAACCGACTTCAGGAGAACGACCATGTCCGCCGCCACGGCCACCGCTGCCACCCTTGCCACTCCCGATCTTCCCGCCGTCAAGCGCAGACAGCAGTCGGCGTGGTCCGCCGGCGACTATGCCGTGATCGGCGTTACGCTCCAGATCGTGGGCGAGTCCCTCTGCGAAGCGCTCGATCTTCACGCCGGCGAGCGCGTGCTCGACGTCGCCGCCGGCAACGGCAACGCGACGCTCGCGGCTGCCCGTCGCCACGCAGACGTCACCTCCTCGGACTACGTACCCGCCCTCCTCGACCGGGGACGTGCACGCGCCGCGGCCGACGGGCTCACCGTGGACTTCCGGGAGGCGGACTGCGAGGCGCTGCCGTTCGCGGACGGGGCCTTCGACGTCGTGATGTCGACGTTCGGGGTCATGTTCACGCCGGATCAGGACCGCGCCGCGGCCGAGATGGCGAGGGTGTGCCGGCCCGGCGGCCGCATCGGGCTCGCGAACTGGACACCGTCGAGCTTCATCGGGGAGCTCTTCAAGCTCATCGGCCGGTACGTGCCGCCGCCCGCAGGCGTGAAGTCGCCGGCGCTCTGGGGGACGGAGCCCCGGCTGCAGGAACTGTTCGGCGCGACCTGCACCGCGCTCACGATCGATCGCCGGGACTACGTGTTCCGCTACCGGAACGCCCGGCACTGGCTGGACGTGTTCCGCACGTACTACGGCCCGATGGAGAAGGCCTTCGGCACACTCGACGCTGCCGGGCAGTCCGCGCTCGCGGACGATCTCGTGGCACTCGCGGAGCGGTTCAACCGCGCGACCGACGGTTCTCTCGCCGCGCCCGGCGAATACGTGGAAGTCGTGATGACACGCAGGAGCTGAACACCGTCTCCGCGCCTTCTCCCGCGCGGCGAGCCGGGCGCCACGTGTCCGGCGACCGCCCGCGGGCCCATGGTCCATAATCTCCGCCGGTCCGGGTTCACGGGCGCCCGATGGTCGCCCGGGCCCGGCGAAGGACGATCGCGGGCATCGCTCCCGTCGATCGAACATCGCACCGCCGGCCGTGGCCCCGCCACGAACTGCCGGCCAGCACGGGGTGGAGAGCATGACCGAGGTTCGTTCCGGAGGCGCCCAGGGCGTCCCCTTCGATGCACTGATCGTCGGCGCCGGATTCTCCGGCCTGTACCAGCTGCTGTGTCTGCGCGACCGGCTCGGCCTGAACGTCGAGATCCTCGAGTCGGCGTCCGGAGTCGGGGGGACGTGGTACTGGAACCGCTATCCGGGCGCTCGCTGCGATTCGGAAAGTCACGCGTACTGCTATTCCTTCTCGGACGCCCTCACGCAGGAATGGGAATGGTCGGAGCGCTACCCGGGCCAGCCCGAGATCCTGCGCTACCTCGATCACGTGGCCGAGCGTTTCGATCTGAAGCGCAGCATCCGCTTCGACACGCGCGTCACGGGGGCGACCTACGACGAGGAAAGCAGGCTCTGGGAAGTCACCACGGCAGGCGGGGAACGGCTCTCCACGCGCTTTCTCGTTGCGGCCGTGGGCTGCCTGTCCTCGGCGAACGTCCCCGACATCCCGGGACTCGCGTCGTTCGCGGGCCGCTGGTACCACACGGGCGAGTGGCCCCATGGGGGCGTCGACTTCGGCGGGGCACGCGTCGGTCTCGTCGGCACAGGATCGACCGGCATCCAGGCCGCGCCCGTCATCGCGGAGACGGCTGCCCACCTGACCGTGTTCCAGCGCACCGCGAACTACAGCGTGCCCGCCCGGAACGCACCGCTCACGCAGGAGTTCCGGCGCTACGCGAAGGAACACGCCGCCGACATCCGGCGCACGATGCACACGAGCTACAACGCCCACCCCTTCCTCATCTCGGATCGACGTGCGGTGGACACCCCGCAGAAGGAACGCGAGGCGATCTACGAGGCGGCGTGGGCGAAGGGCGGCCTGCAGTTCCGCGCGACGTTCCGCGACCTCCTCTCGGATCCGGCAGCCAACGAGACCGCGGCGACGTTCATCAAGAACAAGATCCGCGAGATCGTGAAGGATCCCCTGACCGCGGAGAAGCTGGCGGCCATCGACCATCCGTACGCGGCCAAGCGTCCGCCGATCGACACGGGCTACTTCGAGACCTTCAACCGCGACAACGTCACGCTCGTGGACGTGCGTGCCACCCCCATCGAGCGCATCACGCCCGAAGGCATCCGCACCCGGGACGCCGAGTACCCGCTCGACATCATCGTGTTCGCAACGGGGTTCGACGCGATGACCGGCGCGATGCTGCGCATGGACATCCGCGGCCGGGACGGCCTGCGTCTCGCGGACGCGTGGGCCGCCGGCCCCAGGAACTATCTCGGGCTTCAGGTCGCGGGCTTTCCGAACCTCTTCATGGTGACCGGTCCCGGGAGCCCCTCCGTGCTCTGCAACATGCCGGTCCCGATCGAGCAGCACGTCGAATGGATCACGGCGTACATCGACCACATGCGACGCAACGGCCTGTCCAGCATCGAGACCACGGAGGCGGCCATGGACGCCTGGGTCGCACAGGTGAACGAGGCCGCCGCGGCCACCCTGCTCCCGCAGGCGTCGCACTCCTGGTACCTCGGCGCGAACGTGCCGGGCAAGCCGCGCGTGTTCATGCCCTATGCGGGAGGGATGCCGAAATACCGCCGGATCTGCGCGGACGTCGCCGCGAACGGATACGAGGGGTTCGTGCTCGGCGCCTAACGGACACGCCGGTCCGGCCGGTCACGCGGCCGGACCGGAACCACCTGCGTCAGACGCCGGTCGGCCGCGCACGGCGCGCGGACCCGAGCCCCGCCAGCATCGTGCCGCCCGCCAGCAGCAGAGCCCACTCGGCAGGTTCCGGCACGGGCGACACGGACCGGAAGGTGATCACCCCCTCATGGCCAGTCAGCTCGGCCGACTTTCCGACGGTGACACCCGAGAGATTGCCTGCAACCGTTCCGTCCTGTGTCACGAACATGATGCGACCGCCGGAATCGCCGTTCGCGGCAACAGTCGGAACGCCATTGGCGTCGGTCTGGAACTCGATCGACGGCGCGTGCAGCAGTACGCCACCACCGGACCCCTGTCCCGCGATGACACCGAGTCCGCCGCCTCCGAGTCCGCCGTTTGCGAGGACTTCCGACCCGCCCGCGAACGTGAGGAAGCTCGTCGCGCCGAACTCGACCGCGCCACCGCCGCCACCGCCTCCCGCGCCGCTGCCGAAGACGTTCGGCCCCGAGCCTCCGCCACCGCTGCCTCCCTGCAATGCTGCATGGAGATCGCCGTAGGCAACCGCAGGAGTGAGCGCGGGATTGCGGTTGGTCCCGTCGCCACCGAACGCACCCCCCTCGCCCCAGGACCCGTTGCCGAGTCCTGCGAAACCGCCTCCGCCCCCGCCGGGCCCGTCCCCGGGGCTTCCTGAACCGGAGCCCGAACCGCCCGCCCCGCCGGCACCACCGCCGGGTCCGCCCGTCCCGCCTGCACCAGCGTTCTGGTTCCCGCCCGGTCCACCGGACGCATCCAGCGAGCCCGCGAACGTGAAGCCTGTTCTCGACAGGAGCGCAAGCGGATTCGGGCCGCTCACGACGATGGTCGCCCCGGAGTCGATCGAGATCGAACTGAAATCGAACACGGCGATGGCGGGATCGAAGGTGGTGGACTGGTTCGTGATCACGCCCGTCGCGATCGTGCCGCCACTGCCCGAGAGCGTCGGCGCGGCGCCGCTCGTGTCGATCGTGTAGCTGCCCGCACCGAGCGAGAGCGTGCCGAGCGAGCCGAATGCCAGGGGATCGAGCGGCATCGCAGATGCGGGCACCTGCGTCATCGCCGCCATGGCCGCAACGAGGCAGCCGCAACGTATCGGGGTCATGAGGTCTCTCCTGTAGTTCTTGGACATGTCCTGCGATGAACGGGACCCTTCCCGGGACACACGCGTGGCAGCAGCGCGCCTCCGAGGACAAGATCCATTCGTGCCAACGCAAAACTAGAATATGCCGGCGTGCCTTGCCAGGCAAGGGCAAACACGAAATCGACCGAACCAGGGGCCGGCAGTTCCGGGTCCGTCACGGCCCCGCGAAAGTGACTCGTCGCCGCGGGGTCACGCCTGAACGGGATGTCCTGCCGCAGGACCCGACCGTTCGACGCCGACGGTTTCGTCGTGCGGCCGCGCGGCAGTCGCTGCGGCACCGTGACGGATTCGTGACCGTACGGAAATGCGGCCCCGTGCCAGGGTGCGCGGGCGCCTCAGCGTCGCAGTGCGCGAACCCTGTCCTCGTCGACCGTCACGCCGAGCCCCGGCCCTTCGGGTACCCGAGCGTGCCCGGCAACGACGGTCACCGGGTCCGAGACGAGATCCTCGGTCAGATACTGGTTCGAGAGACTGACGCCCCACGCGAGGCCCGGCAGTGCGGCGGCGAGGTGCATGACTGCCGCGGCGGCCACGCTCGACTCCGCGACCTTGCAGGCGAGGTTCACGCGCATGCCGAGTTCCTCGCAGACGAGGCCCGCACGGAATACGGCCCGCACGCCCCCGAACTTGATCGTCTTGAGACTTCCCCCGGCCGCGGCGCCGGCAGCGTGGTGGCGCCGGATGTCGTCGACGCCGTGCAGCCCCTCGTCGGCGCCGACCGGAAGCCGGCTCGCGGCGGCGACGGCGACCATGCCGGGAAGGTCTTCCGCGGCCACCGGCTGCTCGAGGAATGCGAGGGTCGAACCAGCCACCGCGTGGACGTACGCGATCGCCTGTTCGACCCCGAAACCCTGGTTCGCGTCAGCGCTCACCAGGCACCCGTCTCCGACCGCCTCACAGATGGCGAGGGTGCGCACGGCGTCTTCGCGGGGACCGGCGACGCCCACCTTGACCTTGAACGCGACGCAGCCCGCGTCACGCTTCTGGCGTGCCTCGGCGACGTCCCCCTCGAGCGCACCGGTTCCGAGCATCCAGAGCACCGGGACGCGCGTTCGCTTCACGGGACCGAGGAGCGCGTGGACCGGCACGTTCCGGTGCCGCGCCACGAGGTCGAGCAGTGCGATGTCGATCGCGGCCCGGGCACCCGGGTTGCCGTGGAGCCTCCGTGACATCTCACGGTCGAGTGCCTCGAAGTCCTCGGCGTGCATGCCCGTCAGGAACGGCGCGAGGTGACGCACGGCCGCGACCATCCCCTCGGGGGTCTCTCCGGTCATCGTGGGGGCGGAAGCCGCCTCGCCCCAGCCGGTCTCGCCCGAATCGGCCACGATCCGGACGAGCACGTTGTCGGCAACACCGACGTCGACGCCGGCCATGTGCATGGGGCGTCGCATCGGGAGTCTGACCCAGAGGGGTTCGATGAAGCGGATACGCACGTGCTCGGCTCCCCGGATGATCTCGTAGGCACAGGATTCATAAGGATTATGCTCCCGAAGCTTGCGGGACGGGCTGTTCGTCGGCGCGCGAAACTGGTCAAATACGGCCCGCTCGGGAGCCCGCGCCCTGCGCGGGCGGTACGTTCGTGCGATGGCAATGTCGCGCAGGGCCCGGCGCCGGCCCTTCGGCCTACGCACAACATTCACAAAACTGTCATGAAACTCGCGTAAGAAGGACCGCGCGCAGAGCAGCCCCTCATGCACCGCGGGGCGTTTGCGTGCAGTACCGGTGAGATTCGCCCGGGAATCGGTGTCCGCCGGACACCGGCCTCGGCGCATCGCCCCGGGGGTGACGGGTTGGCGCGTGCACGTCAGTCTCCTCGTCCGGGCAGGGCCCGGGCAGGAACGGGTGCCGTTCAGGTTCGTGCCGTTTCCGCGCGGGATCGCGCCGGACGGGCAACGGACCCGGAAGTCGGCACGGACGCAGCCACCGTCACGAACCATTTGCATCGCAATCGACGAGGAATCAATGCAGAAAATGACGAAGCTCATGCGGGCAGTCGGAGTGGCCGGCGCCCTGGGTCTGGCGGCAGTCACGGCTTTCGCCGGCGAAATCTCGGGCGCGGGAGCGACCTTCCCCTATCCGATCTACGCCAAGTGGGCGGACGCCTACAAGAAGGAGACCGGCATCGGCCTGAACTATCAGTCGATCGGCTCCGGAGGCGGCATCAAGCAGATCAAGGCACGCACCGTGACGTTCGGAGCGTCCGACAAGCCCCTGACGGAACAGGAACTCGAGAAGGCCGGCAATCTCATGCAGTGGCCCATGGTCATGGGCGGCATCGTGCCCGTGGTGAACCTGCCCGGCATCCATTCGGATCAGCTCACGCTCGACGGCACCACGCTCTCGCGCATCTTCCTCGGCGAGATCACCAAGTGGAACGACCCGGCGCTCCGGAAGCTGAATCCCGGGCTGAAACTGCCCTCGGCCGCGATCGCCGTGGTGCACCGCTCGGACGGCTCGGGCACGACCTTCAACTTCACGAACTACCTCTCGAAGGTCAGCGAGTCCTGGAAGACCAACGTGGGCGAGGCGACCTCGGTGCAGTGGCCCGTCGGCATCGGCGCCAAGGGCAATGAAGGTGTCGCGAACAACGTTCAGCAGACGAAGAACTCGATCGGCTACGTCGAGACGGCCTACGCGAAGCAGAACAAGCTCACGACGACCCGCATGGTCAACAAGGCCGGGAAGGCCGTGTCTGCCACGGCCGATTCCGTTCAGGCCGCCGCGGCCAACGCCGACTGGGCCCACGCACCGGGCTTCTTCCAGATCATCACGGACCAGCCGGGCGATGCCTCGTGGCCGATCTCGGCGTCGACGTTCATCCTGATGCCGATGCAGGTCCGCGACGCCAATGCCTCGCGCGAAGCCCTGAAGTTCTTCTCGTGGTGCTACGCGCACGGTGACGCTGCGGCAGCGGGACTCGACTACGTGCCGATGCCCGCGAACGTCAAGAAACTCGTGGAATCGCGCTGGAAGGAAATCAAGGACGCAGACGGCAAGCCCGTTCTGTAATTTTGCGCAACTGCGCGCTGGCAGCGGGCCGCGGCCCGCTGCCAACCTGGGCTTCTCTCACATGAACCCGCAATTAGCGCTCGGACATTCGATGGAACGGCAGCGCACGCTCGCACGATTCCGACGCTCCGACAAGATCTTCCGCAACCTGACTTTCGTCGCCGCGATACTCGTGCTCAGCCTGCTGGGTGCGGTCGCGGTTTCGCTCGTCACGGGGGCGTGGCCGGCCATGAAGGAATTCGGCTTCGACTTCCTCACGACCGAGTCCTGGAATCCGGTGACCGAGAAGTTCGGAGCACTCGCGCCCATCTACGGGACGCTCGTGACCTCGTTCATCGCCATGCTGATCGCGGTCCCCATCGGCCTGGGCATCGCCATCTTCCTGACCGAGTCCTGCCCCATGCCGCTGCGCCGTCCGATCGGCGCCGCGATCGAACTGCTGGCGGGCATCCCGAGCATCATCTTCGGCATCTGGGGGCTGTTCGTGCTGGCCCCCCTCCTGCAGACGACGGTCCAGCCGGCCCTCATCGCGCTGTTCGGAAACATCCCCGTGCTGTCGGGCCTGTTCGCAGGGCCTCCCTATGGTATCGGCGTGCTGACCGCCTCACTGATCCTCGCCGTCATGGTCCTGCCGTTCGTGACCGCGGTGAGCCGTGACGTGTTCGAGACCGTCCCGACCTCCCTGAAGGAGGCCGCCTACGGGATCGGCTGCACCCGGTGGGAAGTCGTGCGCAACGTCGTCATCCCGCACACCCGGGTCGGCCTCATCGGCGGCGTGATGCTCGGTCTCGGCCGGGCCCTGGGCGAGACGATGGCGGTCACCTTCGTGATCGGGAATGCCCACCGCATCTCCATGTCGCTGCTCGCGCCCGGGACGACGATCTCGGCCACGATCGCGAACGAGTTCACCGAGGCCGACGGCGATCTCTACACGTCCTCGCTGATCCTCCTCGGCCTGCTGCTGTTCCTGATCACGATGACCATCCTGGCCGGTGCCCGATTCCTGCTCTGGCGCATCGACCAGGGAATGAAGAGCTAGACCATGGACAGTCTTGCATTCGACCGAAACCGTTTTCGCAAGCGCCGGCGCTCCAGCGCGCTCGCGATGGGCCTGTGCCTCGTCGCGACGCTGATCGGCCTGGGCTGCCTCGCGGCCGTGCTGCTCACGCTGGTCGCGAAGGGCTTCTCGGGTCTTTCGCTGGAGATCTTCACGAAGATGACCCCGCCGCCCGGCTCGGACGGCGGACTACTGAACGCCATCGCGGGCAGCGTGGTGATGACCGTGCTCGGCGTGGTCATCGGGACGCCGATCGCAATACTCGCGGGGACGTACATGGCGGAGTACGGCCGGCACTCGCGCCTCACGCTCGTGATCCGCTTCATCAACGACATCCTGTTGAGCGCTCCGTCGATCGTGATCGGCCTGTTCGTCTACACGATCATGGTCGCGCCGATGCACCATTTCTCGGCGCTCGCGGGCGCGGTCTCCCTCGCGATCATCGTGATCCCCGTCGTCGTGCGAACCACGGAAGACATGCTGCGGCTCGTGCCCGACCAGTTGCGCGAGGCGGCCGCCTCGGTCGGGATCCCGCGCGCGATCATGATTCGAAAGATCGCCTACAAGGCCGCCTGGTCCGGTATCATTACGGGAGTCCTGCTGGCCATCGCCCGCATCAGCGGCGAGACGGCACCCTTGCTTTTCACCGCGCTGAACAATCAGTTCTGGAGCACGAACGTCAATGCCCCCATGGCGAGTCTTCCCGTCGTGATCTTCCAGTTCGCATTGTCACCATACTCCGACTGGCAGAAGTTCGCGTGGACGGGGGCGCTGCTCATCACGATGACCGTGCTGGCGCTCAGCATATTCGCCCGCGCTCTCGGCGCCAGAGGAGCCACCCGATGACAGCCGTCAGCCCTCTCGTGGCCCGTCCGCGGGAACTGTCTGCCGTTCCGGACACGGAACGGCTCACCATCAAGAACCTCAATTTCTATTACGGCTCGCACCAGGCGCTGAAGAACGTCTCGCTGCCGATCTACAGCCATCGCGTCACCGCGTTCATCGGGCCGTCCGGGTGCGGCAAGTCCACGCTGCTGCGGGTGCTCAACCGCATGTACGACCTGTACCCCGGCATGCGTGCCGAAGGCGAGGTCGCCTTCGACGGCGAGGACATCCTCTCGCCCCGTACCGACCTCAACCTGCTTCGCGCGCGTGTCGGCATGGTGTTCCAGAAACCGACGCCCTTCCCGATGTCCATCTACGACAACATCGCGTTCAGCATCGGGCTCTACGAGCGTCTTTCCGACGCCGACATGAACGACCGGGTCGAGGAGGCCCTGCGGGCTGCGGCGCTCTGGGACGAGGTGAAGGACAAGCTCCAGATGAACGGCCAGAGCCTCTCGGGGGGCCAGCAGCAGCGTCTGTGCATCGCGCGAACGGTCGCCGTACGGCCGGAGGTCATCCTGCTGGACGAGCCCTGCTCTGCGCTGGACCCGCTCTCCACGGCACGGATCGAGGAACTCATCCACGATCTCCGGAAGCGCTACACGATCTGCATCGTCACGCACAACCTCCAGCAGGCCGTGCGGGTTTCCGACTACACCGCTTTCATGTACCTCGGCGAACTCGTCGAGTTCGGCACGACGACCCATATCTTCAGCGCCCCGGATCAGCCGCGCACGCAGGACTACATCACCGGCCGCTTCGGCTGATCCGGAAACGTCGGGCCGCCCAGGCAGCAGAAGAGGCCCGTCGGGCCCGGCGTGGCCCCTGGTCCTGCGCCGTAGGCCGTGCCAGGCGGTATCCTCCCCCGCACGCACCGTCCACGTCCCCGGAGGCCAGCCATGAACATCGTTCGCGTCGTCATCCTCGTCATCGCGCTGCTCGCCGCCGCGCCACCCGGTGCACTGGCCGACGACCTCAGCCCCGAGAAGCGTGCCGACATCGAGCGGCTGCTCGAGATGACGGGCGCACTCTCGATCGCGCAGCAGATGAGCGACATGGTCGTGACAGAGTTCACGAACTCGCTGAGACAGTCACGCCCCGATGTGCCGAAGGAAGTCCTCGACCTGTTGCCGGAGATCATTCACGAGACGTTCGCGGCGAAGATGGGGGCTCTCAAGGACGAGATGATTCCCATCTATCACCGGCATTTCACGGATGACGAGATCCGCGAGATGATCCGCTTCTATTCGACGGACCTGGGACAGAAGACGATTCGGGTCATGCCTTCGCTGATCCAGGAGAGCATGGTGGCCGGTCGCCACTGGGGCGAGGCACTGGCCCCGGAACTGCAACGTCGGATCCGCGCGCGATTCAAGCAGGCAGGTGTCGAAATCTGAGAAGGCGAACGAGGCCCCCCAAAAGAAGCGGCGGCACGGGGCACCCCGCCGCAGCGGAGCCCGGTGCCGCCAGAGAGTCCACTCTGGAGCGGGAGGGTGAATCCATCCTACAGATCCACGCGCGCGCCCGCATCATCCGTTTGGATGAATGCACACGTATCCCGGGCCGATGCGGATCTTCCCCTGCCGTTCATCGCTTGCGGAAAGCCTCTCTCGCGACCCGGACCTCCTCGCTCCCGGTCGCGAGCGTGAACTGGTCGGCACCCGCGTGGGACGCGAGGTGCGAAAGTGCGTAGGCCGTCGCGTTGATCGTCTCCTTGCTCATGCGCACCGACGCCCGGGGCTTCTCGAGTACCCGCCTGCCGACTTCCCGCGCCTCCTCGAGCGCCGTGCCCGTGGCCACGACGTAGTCGACCAGTCCGGCAGCGAGCGCGTCCGTCGCGGGGATGCGTTCACACAGGATGGTGAGCCGCTTCGCGTAGGCGGGCCCCGAGAGCGCGATGAGCCGCGGGAGTGTTCCCCACGTGAGCGGCAGATCCAGTTCGATCTCGGGCAGGCTCACGAACGCATCCTCGGCCATCACGCGCCAGTCGCAGGCGAGCGCAAGCGCGAGGCCACCCCCGATCGCGTAGCCCTCCATCGCGGCAATCGTGATCTGCGGCAGTTCCTCCCATGCACGCGCCATCCGGTACCCCGTCTGCGACATCTCGCGCTGGTCGACGAGGCTCTTCCCGTCGCCTGCCCAGCGTTCCTCGTCCCGAAGATCCGCACCGGCCGAGAACCAGTTCCGGCCACCCGTGAGCAGTACGACATCGACGCCGGGATCCTCCCGCAGACCCTCGGCGACCCGGGTGAGCGTCCGCATGAACCCGACGGAGAGCGCATTGCGGCGTTCCGGCCTGTTCAGGGTGACCACGGCAATCCTCCCCTCGCGCTCCACCACGACTGACGTATCCATCGATTCCTCCCCGAGTGCTGCGGCGACGGGCCGCGAATGACGCGCTCCACGCCGAGCCGCCACGATCGACGCCGTGGCGCCGCGACGCAATCCTACCGTGCACCTCCGACCACGGGATGGGTCCGTCAGGCTCATCAATGGAGCCGCCCCTGGTCACCGGTTTGTCATGTTGCGGAGGTAGAAGGAATGCCGGATGTCGTGTTTCACAAGGATGAACGCCGACCGGGGGCGTCGCTGCCCGCCGGAGTCGGCCGGAGAAGAAGACGTGGAAATGAGGCATGAGACTCTCGAGGGGGAGATCACCGTCGTCGCGCTGTGCGGACGCCTGGATCTCGAGGGCACACAGGCGGTCGACCAGAAGTTTTCGTTTCTCACCACCAGCCGGACCGGCCGGTTCCTGATCGACCTGACCGAAGTACCGTACATCGCATCCATCGGCATACGCATGCTGCTGATGACCGCACGCAGCCAGATGCAGCGCGGTGGCCGGATCGCACTGGTCGTCCCGGAAGGCATGAGCCGACAGGTCCTCGAGACCGCAGGCATCGGGCAGGTGGTGCCGATGTGCGTGGACATCGACTCGGCACGCGACACGATCGCAGCCGGTTGAACCGCGCCACGTTTCCGCGCGCCGCGAGTCCGCAGCGGCTGCGCATCGCGCCCGAGCCAGCCTCCCTCAGGACGGTGAGCGACTGGCTGCACGCGTTCGCATCCGCGCATTCGCTTTCGCCGGACGACACGTATCGCCTCGATCTCTGTGCGGGCGAACTCGTCACCAACATCCTCGACCATTCGGGAGCCCCGTCGCGGGACCACCTCATCGAGCTCGTGCTCTCGCAGGGAGAGCGACGCGTGCGACTGGAGATCCTCGACACGGGCCGTCCGTTCGATCCCGGCGAACACCTCGCGACGACCCCTCCGCCCGGCCCGGACGCCCCACCCGGCGGC
Source organism: Betaproteobacteria bacterium (assembly GCA_016125475.1). Lineage (GTDB taxonomy): Bacteria > Pseudomonadota > Gammaproteobacteria > Burkholderiales. Next base: position 46,787 of record WGLR01000023.1, on the reverse strand, counting down.
TGGGGCCTGAGACTCGTCCGGCGCTTCAGCGATGGCTGGGAGTACGAGCGCGCTGGCGGGCACAACCGCACCACGCTGGAATTCGAGGTCGCCGGTCTCGCGCAGGCTGCGTCGCGCCCGAAGGTCGAGCGCGGCCCCGACCGGCGGCAGGCGTTCCCCGAGTCGCACGCCCCCTGGCGTCGTGCCGATGGCACGGCCACGGGCGGCAACGAGCGCAGCGGTACCGACCGACGTGCCGCCGGCGTCCTCGCGCAGTTCGAGATGTTCCGCGGCGTGCCGTACGCACTGCTCGAGCAGCTCCTAGCGAAATGCGTGGTCGCACGATTCGGAACCGAGACGGTCCTGCTGCGCCCGGGAGACCGCAACGACGCCATCGCGTTCGTGCTGGAAGGCCGGCTTCGAGTGCATCTCGGCACGCTGGATTCGCGCGACCACGTCCCCGTCGACCGTGGCAGGTTCGTCGGCGAGCTGTCCGTGATCGACGGCGACCCCGTTTCGGCATTCGTCGTGGCGGAGGCCGGCACGCGTGTGCTGCTCGTCGACAGCCAGACTCTCTTCACCCGGCTGCTGCCCATCGAGTCGGTCAACCGCAGCTTCCTGCGCGTGCTGACCGCCCGCGTGCGACGCAGCTCCGAACGGATCGTCGAACAGCTGCGCGCGACCCTCGCGCTCGAGCAGCTCCAGCGCGACCTCCGTGTCGCGCACGACATCCAGCTCGGGATGCTGCCGAACCCCGAGGCCTTCTTCCCGGATCGCGACGATGTCGACTGCGCCGCCGCCATCCGCATCGCGCAGGAAGTCGGCGGCGACTTCTACGACGTCTTCTTCCTGGACGAGCGCCACCTGTTCCTCACGATCGGGGATGTCTGCGGCAAGGGGCTGTCTGCCGCGCTCTTCATGGTGCGGGCGCTCACGCTGCTGCGTACCGAAGCCACCCGGCGCGGCGGCGGTCGCGTGGCGCCCCTCGCGAGGATCGTCGAACGCGTGAACCGGCAGCTGTTCGAGCGGAACGAGGCTTCGCTCTTCGTGACGCTCTTCTGCGCCGTCCTCGACACGGCAACCGGCCGGCTCTCGTGCGTGAATGCCGGTCACAACCCGGCACTGCTGGGCGCCCCGGGGCAGGACTTCACCCCGCTCGACGTGGCGCGCAACACCGTGGTCGGCATCCTCGGTGACATCGGTTTCCGGTGCACGGACGTCCAGCTGCCGCCTGGCTCGGTGCTGGTGCTCTTCACCGACGGCGTCACCGAGGCCGAGTCGGAAACGGGCGAGCAGTTCGGGTCGGTCAGGCTGCTCGCCACACTCGACGCGGCATCGGGCGGGTCCTCGACCGATGTCGTGCACGCCGCCGTCGACGCCGTGGTCACCTTCTCGGGCAGCGCGCCCCGGACGGACGACATCGCCGTGCTCGCGCTGCGGTTCCGCGGCGCCGACTCGCTCTGACTTCGCGGGCTTCCCCCGTGGACGGACGTCTCACGTGTCGGAAGCGGCCACGCACGTTGTCGCGCATTGATCCCTTCGGCGCACGCCCCGAAGCCGCGCGGGTCACCGGATCGCCATCTCGCCCCCGTAGGCTTCCCGGGGGCGGACCGGGACCCCATTCCCCGCGTCCTCCCTGCTGAAAAACCGATCGGGAGAACCATTCATGCAGCAGCAAGTCACCCCCCGTCAGCCGCGACGGATGATCACGCGCGCGGGCGCCTGCCTCGCGGGCCTCGGCATCGCCGCCACGGCGTTCGCCGGTCACGACCACGACCGCGACATCGTGCGTGCCGCCGTGCCGGAAGGCGCCATCGAGCACGTCCTCGTGATCAATCTCGAGAACGAAAGCTACAAGACGACGTTCGGCGCGGACTCGCCTGCGGTCTATCTGAACAGGACACTGCTCGAGCAGGGCCAGCTCATCGTGAACTACTTCGGCACGAGCCACGTGAGCCTCGGCAATTACATCTCGCAGGTCTCCGGCCAGGCGCCGACTCCGGCGATCAACAACGATTGCCTGGACATGGCCTCGCTCGCGCATCCGCCGCTCGTCGGCGGCTTCACGGACATCGTGCCCGGCACGGACGCGGACGACGCGCTGTATCCGGGTCAGGTGGTCGGCGACGGCTGTGTGTTCCCGGCGCCCACGCGTGCCTCGCACGGTGCGATCACGATCGGTGACCAGCTCGACGCCCTGCGCGATCGCGACGACCACGACGATCACGGCCGTCACGATGGCCGCGAGCGCCTGAACTGGCGCGCCTACGCGGAAGACATGGGCAACGATCCCTCCCGCGACTACGGCACGGTCGATCCCACGGGCGGCACGACGTGCGCACACCCGCCCGTCGGCGGCACCGATTATTCGAACGGTGCGACCGCGGACGACCAGTACGCGACCCGGCACAATCCGTTCGTGTATTTCCACTCCGTGATCGACGACCACGATCGCTGCAACACCCACGTGGTGCCTCTCGGAAAGGTCGCCGTCGGCGCGAACGGCGGGGACGACGTGTTCTCCGGCCACCTGTACGAGGATCTGCGCAGTCCGGCGACCACGCCGAACTTCATGTTCGTCACGCCGAATCTCTGCAACGACGCACACGATCACACCTGCGCCGGCCCGAACACCGAAGGCACGACGGACGCGAGCGGCAGGAACATAGGCGGCCTGGAGGCCGCGGACCTCTGGCTCAGGCACTGGATGCCGATGATCTTCTCGTCGCCTGCCTACAGGAGCGGCAAGATGCTCGTCGTGCTCACCTTCGACGAATCGGGCTTCGAGGACGCGCGCGCGTGCGCCGCGGACGATCAGGAGGACTGCAGGTCGCCCACGGGGCCGAACGTCACGAACCCCGGCTACAGCCCGATCCTGGGCATGTTCGGCCTCCAGAAGCCTCCGACGGCCGCGTACCAGTACGCGGGTGGCGGGCAGATCGGTGCGGTCGTGTTCAACCGGCGGTTCATCGAACCCGGAAGCGTGAACACCACCCAGTCGTACAACCACTACTCGGCCCTGCGCACGTACGAGGACATCCTCGGCATCACGCGTGGTGGTGACGACGGCTTCGGCCACCTCGGCTACGCGGCGGCAGCGCACGTCCGGCCCTTCGGCCCCGACGTCTTCAATCGTCGGCCCGGCCGGCATCACGATCGCCGCGACGATCGCTGAGCACGCAGCGCGATGACGGGGCCGCAGGACGCAACGTGCCTGCGGCCCCGATTTCCTCCGAAACGGCACACGTCCGGCGACTGTCCGACGGTGCGCGCCCCTTGACCTCGATCAGTTCTCCGCGGTCCGGGCCGATGGTATAGTCGCAAGGCAACGATCGGGGAGCCGCGTCTCGCGGTCCCGACAGACTTCGATCCAGGTTCATCCGGTGAAACGCTCCCGTCGCACATTGTCGGCTTTCGTGGTGCTCGTGAGCCTGCTGTTCTCGCAGTGGGCGCTCGCGTCGCACGCCTGTGCGCTCCCGCAGGGCGGGCAGCACCACACCACCGCCGCGACCGCGCACGCGCACGCGATGGAGGTGGCGGCGGATCACCACTGCACGGAAGACGTCACGCAACGCTCGACGCTGTGCATGAAGCATTGCGAGAACGTGCAGGCGGCCAACGCCACGGAGTCACCCGCGGCGCACCTCTCGGCCGTACCCGTCACGATCGCGCTCTGGGCGATGACGCTCCTTCCCGTCACGTCCGCGCCGTCGGACGGCTGGACAGCGGTCACGGCCTTCCGTCAGACGTCTCCTCCTCCCCTGCAACTCAGCAGGCGCCTGCGCATCTAGACCCTCCTCCGCTGCCCCCGCGTCGGTCGTCGACGCGGCCCTGACCTTTCCCGGCACCGGAGGAACCCATGCAGAACCCGTCCGGGCGTTCGCAGCGTGCGAGCGTCCGCTCCCATTCCATCTCTCGTCGCAGATCCGGGTGGCACCCGCTGCTCGCCGCAGTGCTCGTGCTCTGGGCCGGCACGGCCTGGCCGCAGACCGACGGCACCCTCGACTTTCGGGCCGCACTGGAAATGGCCGAGGCACGCTCGCCGGAACTCGAGGCTGCCGACCAGTCCGTGTCCGCCGCGAGGGAACGAGCCGTCGCGAGCGGACAGTTGCCGGACCCGGTCCTCACCGCGGGTGTCAGCAACATGCCGATCGGCGGCGACGAGCGCTACTCGCTCACGAGCAACGTCATGACGATGCGGCGCATCGGCGTGATGCAGAAGATCACGGACCCGGAGAAGCGGCGCCTCCGGCAGGCACGAGGTGAGCAGGCGGTGGCCCGGGACCGTGCCGAAAGGGGTGCGATCCGCGCCGCATTGCGCAGGGCCGTGGCCGCCACGTGGCTGGACCGCGCCTACGCCGCGCGGACGAGTCGCCTCATCGAATCCCTGCGCGCCGAACTGCGGCTGCAGATCAGCACGCTCCAGCCGCTCGTCGCAAGCGGCCGCAGCAGTGCCGCGCAGCTGCGGGCGGTCGAGATGATGCTCGTCGAGACCGAAGACCGTCTCGAGTCATCGCGCCAGCAGGAGCAGGTTGCCGTCCGGGCGCTTTCGCGCTGGCTCGGCGACGACGCGTCGAGACCGCCGGGAGAACTCCCCGACACCTCCCGGCTGACCCACGACATGAGCGACGTGACCGACGCGATCACGCATCACCCGGAACTGTCCGTCGCCGCCCAGGACGTCGCGCTCGCGCGGTCCGACGTGAAACTCGCGGAGCGGGAAAAAACCCCTGACTGGACCGTGGAAGTCACCTACCAGCACCGCGGGCCGAACTACGTGGACATGCTGTCCTTCGGCGTGAGCGTCCCGCTGCCGCTGTTCGCCGCCGACCGCCAGGACCGGGACATCCGCGCGAGTCAGGCCGCCCTGGCCCGAGCCGAGGCGCGCCGGCTCGACACCGAGGCGCGGCATCGCGCCGAACTGCGATCGCTCCTCGAGGACTGGCGACGGCTCGGCGACCGGATCACGACACTCCAGGGGCAGCTTCTTCCCCTCGCGAAGGAACGCGTCGATCTGCTCCTCGCCGAATACCGGGGCGGCTCGGCCTCGCTGAACGTCGTGCTCGAGGCCAGGCGCGCGGACGTCGACGCCCGCCTCAGGGTCCTCGCGCTGCAGCGTGACCGCGCGCGCACGTGGGCCCGTCTCAACTTCCTCGGCATCGAACCGTCGGCGCCGCAACCCCCGGAGACCGTTCGATGACCTCCCGACAGTTCCTCACGATCACCCTCGTTTCCGCGGGCTTCGTCGCCGCCGTCGCGGTGAGCTACTGGGCGGGCCGGCATCAGGCCGGCCCGCTGATGAACGCGGATGCTCCCCGGGCCACGACCGCCGCGCAGGACCCGATGACCGATCCCGAAACGGGCCGCAAGGTGCTCTACTGGCACGACCCGATGGTGCCCGGACAGAAGTTCGACAAACCCGGCAAGTCGCCTTTCATGGACATGGACCTCGTCCCGGTCTACGCGGACGAAGCCACGACGGGAGGGGTCGCGATTTCGCCGAACGTTGCACAGATCCTGGGGATCCGGACCGCGGAGGCACGCACCGCGAACCTGGCCCCTCCCGTCGAGGCGGTCGGCACGGTCGCCGAGAACGAACGTTCCCTGCACGTCGTGCAGTCGCGCGTGAACGGATACGTCGAGAAGCTGTTCGTCCGCGCGAACCTCGATCCGGTCAAGGCGGGACAACCCGTCGCCGAGATCTTCGCGCCCGACTGGGTCGCCGCGCAGGACGAGTACCTCGCACTCCGGCGCGCACACGCCGAAGCCGCGCTCGTGGATGCTGCGCGCCATCGCCTCGACCTGCTGTCGATACCCGACAGCGTGGTGCGCGCGGCGGAGACCGCGGACACGGCACAGTCGCGGTTCACTCTGCATGCGCCGGCGCCGGGCATCGTGACGGAGCTGGCCGTCAGGGAGGGGGCGATGGTCACCCCCGGCATGACGCTGCTGCGCGTCGTCGACCTGCGCCGAGTCTGGATCCACGCGGAGGTTCCCGAGCAGGCGGCCGAGTACGTCTCGCCGTCGACGGTCGCCAGAGTGCGGCCGGCAGGTTATCCGGACCGCGAACTGGAGGGTCGGGTCGAGACGATCCTGCCGAAACTTTCGCCGGAAACACGCACGCTCAGGCTGCGCATCGATCTTCCCAATCCCGACGAGTTCCTCAAGCCGGGGATGATCACGTCGGTGAGCCTCCAGCCGGCCTCCCCGGGGACTTCCGTCGTGATCCCTTCGGAGAGCGTGATTCCGACCGGTCGGCGAACGGTCGTGATCGTGCAGGACGCGGACGGCCGGTTCGCGCCGGTCGAAGTCGAGACGGGCCGGGAGTCCGGCGGCGAAATCGAGATACGCAAGGGGCTTTCACCTGGTCAGAAGGTGGTCGTCTCCGGCCAGTTCCTGATCGACTCGGAAGCGAGCCTGAAGTCCGTGCTGCCCCGTCTCGACACCCGCGACGAAGCGAACGCGGGCAGCGGACCGCACGGCGTCGGAACCGTCGACGAGATCGCCGATGGCGAACTCACCCTCGCCCACGAGCCCATCCCGTCCCTGAAGTGGCCGGCCATGACGATGCCGTTCATCGCGCCGGCCGCGGTGGTACCGCCCGGCCTCAGGGTCGGAGACCGCGTGAAGTTCTCGATGAAGGACGCCGGCGACGGCGAGTGGGAACTCACGCGCATCGAGATCGTGCGCGACACCGGGACGCAGCACGCGGCAGCCGGGCCACACGGCGTCGGAACCGTCGACGATATCGCGGACGGGGAACTCACGCTCACGCACGAGCCCATCCCGTCGCTCAAGTGGCCGGCCATGACGATGCCGTTCATCGCTCCGGCGGGCGTCGTTCCACACGGCCTCAAGGTCGGCGACCGCGTGAAGTTCTCCATGAAGGACACCGGCGACGGCGAGTGGGAACTCACGCACGTCGAGATCGTCGACCGCAACGGAGCGAAGCCATGATCGCTTGGATCATCCGCTGGTCGATCACGAACCGCGTGCTCGTCCTGCTCGGTGCCGTCGCGCTCGCCGCGTGGGGGACGTGGTCGATGCTGCACACGCCACTCGACGCGCTTCCCGATCTCTCCGACGTGCAGGTGATCGTGCGCGTGCAGTATCCGGGGCAGGCTCCGCAGATCGTCGAGAACCAGGTCACGTATCCGCTCACGACGACGATGATGTCGGTGCCGGGTGCGAAGACCGTGCGGGGCTACTCGTTCTTCGGCGATTCCTACGTGTACGTGCTGTTCGAGGACGGCACGGACCTCTACTGGGCCCGTTCGCGCGTCCTCGAGTACCTGAACCAGGTGCAGTCCCAGCTTCCGGAAGGCGCGAAGGCCTCCCTCGGCCCGGACGCGACGGGCGTGGGCTGGGTGTACCAGTACGCGCTCGTGGATCGAAGCGGACGTCACGACCTCGGAGAACTGCGTGCGATCCAGGACTGGTTCCTGAAGTACGAACTGAAGGCGCTGCCCGACATCGCCGAGGTGGCGAGCATCGGCGGCATGGTCCGGCAGTTCCAGGTCGTGCTGAGACCCGACCGCCTGCTCGGCTACGGCGTCACGCACGCTCAGGCGGTGAACGCCATCAGACGCGCAAACCAGGAGGCCGGCGGCGCCACCGTCGAACTCGGTGAAGCCGAGTACATGGTCCGGTCACGGGGATACCTCCGCAATCTCGCGGACATCCGCGCGATTCCGCTGAAGACCACCGCCGCCGGTGTCCCCGTCACGCTCGGTGACGTCGCCTGGGTGCAGGTCGGTCCCGAAATGCGTCGGGGCATCGCCGAACTGGACGGCGAAGGCGAGGTAGCCGGGGGCGTCGTCGTGCTGCGTTCCGGCAAGAATGCGCTCTCGGCGATCCGTGCGGTCCAGGCAAAGCTCGACGAACTGAAACGCAGCCTCCCGGAAGGCGTAGAGATCGTCACCACCTACGACCGGTCGCGGCTCATTGAACGGGCGATCTCGAATCTGCGCGACAAGCTTCAGGAAGAGTTCATCGTCGTCGGGCTGGTCTGCCTGGCCTTCCTGCTGCACGTGCGCTCCGCACTCGTGGTGATCGTGTCGCTCCCGCTCGGCGTGCTCGCGTCGTTCATCGTGATGCGCTACCAGGGCGTCAACGCGAACATCATGTCGCTCGGCGGCATCGCGATCGCCGTCGGCGCCATGGTGGATGCGGCGATCGTGATGATCGAGAACGTGCACAAGCACCTGGAGGCCGCTCGCCACGCCCATCCGGACCGGCCGCTCGCACCGGACGAACGCTGGTCGCTCGTCGCGCGCGCGAGTGAGGAAGTCGGTCCGGCGCTCTTCTTCTCGCTGCTCATCATCACGTTCTCGTTCCTGCCGGTCTTCACGCTCGAGGCGCAGGAAGGACGACTCTTCTCGCCGCTCGCGTTCACGAAGACCTACGCGATGGCGGCTGCGGCCGGGCTCGCCGTCACGCTCGTGCCAGTGCTGATGGGTTACCTCATCCGGGGCCGCATCCCCGCGGAGCAGACGAATCCGCTGAACCGCTTCCTGATCCGGATCTACGAGCCCGTTCTGAATCTCGTGCTCCGCTTCCCGGTGTCGACACTCGTCGTCGCGGCGCTCGTGCTCGCGGCGACGATCTATCCGCTCACGCGCCTCGGCGGCGAGTTCATGCCCCCCCTCGACGAAGGCGACCTGCTCTACATGCCCTCCACGCTGCCGGGCGTCTCGACATCCAAGGCGTCCGAGCTTCTCCAGCAGACGGACCGGCTCATCAAGACGGTTCCCGAGGTGGCGTCGGTGTTCGGCAAGGCAGGGCGCGCGAACACGGCGACGGATCCTGCTCCGCTCACGATGTTCGAGACCACGATCCGCTTCAAGCCGCGTGACCAGTGGCGGCCCGGCATGACGCCGGACAAACTCGTCGAGGAACTGGATCGCGCCGTCAGGGTGCCAGGTCTTTCTAATGTCTGGGTGCCACCCATACGCAACCGGATCGACATGCTCGCCACCGGCATCAAGAGCCCGGTCGGCATCAAGGTGGCCGGCCCGGAACTCGCGGAGATCGACCGTCTGACGGCGCGTATCGAGTCCGTCGTGAAAGGCGTCCCCGGCGTGACCTCGGCCCTCGCCGAACGTCTGACGGGCGGGCGATACCTCGACATCGACATCGACCGTGCCGCGGCGGCCCGCTACGGACTCAACGTCGACGACATCCAGTCCGTCGTGAAGACCGCGGTGGGCGGCATGAACGTCGGCGAGATGGTGCTGGGCCGCAGCCGGTTTCCGATCAACGTCCGCTATCCGCGCGAACTTCGCGACTCCGTGCCCCGACTGAGGGCCCTGCAGATCCTGACGCCGATGGGTGCGCGCATCCAGCTCGGAGACGTCGCGCGGATCACGGTTCAGGACGGCCCCCCGATGTATCGCAGCGAGAACGCGCGGCTGTCCGGGTGGGTCTACGTGGACCTGCGCGGGCGGGACCTGCGCTCGGCGGTGACGGACATGCAGGGGATCGTGGCGCGGGACGTCGCACTGCCTCCCGGCTATTCGGTGTCCTGGGCCGGCCAGTTCGAGTATCTGGAGCGTGCATCGGCCCGGCTGAAGATGGTGACCCCCGTCACGCTCGGCATCATCTTCCTGCTGCTGTATCTCACGCTGCGCAGTGCCGGCGAGGCACTGCTGCTCATGGTGATGATCCCGTTCGCGCTGGTCGGCGGCATCTGGCTCGTGTGGGCGCTCGGTCACGCGTTCTCGGTCGCGACGGCAGTGGGCTTTCTCGCGCTGGCCGGCGTAGCCGCGGAGTTCGGCGTGGTGATGCTCATCTACCTCAAGTCGGCGTGGACACGCCAGACCCTCGCGGCGAACGGCGACGCCCGCTCGGTGCTGCACGCCGCCATTCACGAAGGCGCCGTCATGCGCGTGCGGCCCAAGGCCATGACCGTGGCGGTCATTCTCGCGGGACTCTTCCCGATCATGTGGGGACACGGCGCGGGCTCCGAAGTCATGCAGCGCATCGCGGCCCCGATGCTCGGCGGCATGATCTCCGCGCCCCTGCTGTCCATGCTGGTCATCCCCGCCGCGTTCCTGCTCATGCACCGGCGCCGCCGGCCACGACACGCCGACGGCGACGCCACCGTTTCCTCACCCACCCCGATCCTTTCCAAGGAGGCACCATGAAGCACATCGCACTTGCACTCGCACTCGCACTCCCTCTCGGCTCCGTTGCGTCGGCCGTCGCCGCGCAGGACACGGCCAGCACGCAGGCCTCGCTGCCGTGGGTCGACGCCCAGGTGAAGAAGGTCGACACCGGCCGGGGTCGTCTCACGCTGCGTCACGGCGACATTCCCAACCTCGACATGCCCGGCATGACCATGGTCTTCCACGTGGCGGACCCGAAGATGCTCGAAGGCGTGAAGCCCGGTGACGCCATCCGCATCGCCGTCGACAAGGTCAAGGGCCGCCTCACCGTCGTCCGGCTGCAGCCGGCGCAGTAAGCCCGTCCATTCGGGCGCGACGGCCGCCCGAGGCGACGACCATGCGCGTCGACGCTGCGTCGTCCACGGATGATGCGGGATGCGCGGCACGCACGATGGACACACGGGCATGCACTCCGGCCCGCACGCTCGCCTTTTCGTTCGTCAGCCGGTGCGGCGTGCGACCGAACGGACGCCGCACCGACTGCAGTCCGTCGCGCACGAACAATTCGAAAAGTTCCCGCCGGTCTCCGGGCCGGTGACCGTTCCAGACGAGACGCCAGTCCGGGGACAGTGCCGCCGGCGGATCGTTGCGTGTGCGCTGCACGAGCAGAGCGCCGCATTCCGATGTGTTCGCAACCTCGCGACGCATGGTCACGACATGCCGGAAATAGTCGAGCATCGCGCGTTCCGACTCGCCGAATCCTTCGCTCGCCAGACACTCGCGGCTCTCCGCAACGGCGACAGGAAAACCGTCGAACATGGCCCGATAGCTCTTGGCGCCGTTCAGCCACGGCCCCCAGAGCGTCATGAACAGGCCGAACACGAGCGTGAGCGACACCGCCCACACGCGCAACCCCCTGCCGGCGGTGTCACGGGCAGCGTGGATGAAACCCAGGCATGCCGTGATGACGAGGGTCACCGTCACGAGGGCCGGGCGGGTCACGTGCAGCGGGAACCGTTCGGGGAGCAACGCGACGAGCCACGCCCACTCGGGCGCGCGCCCGGTCGAGACCATGTGCCACCAGACGTAGACGACGCCCGTGATGGCCACGGATCCGAAGACCACGCCGAGCGTGGCCAGTGTGCGATCCACCCACCGTGGCTCCCTCCCGACGGCGCCGGCACCGATCATCGCCGCCAGCGGAACGATCGGCATCGCATACTGCGAACGGCCTGTCGCGGAAACTGCCAGAACGGCCATGAACACGACGATCATGACGACCAGGCCGTGCAGCGGCACGAAGTCGCGCCACCGGCTGCGCAGGCGCCAGAGCTGGGCAACGACGAAGATCCAGACCGGAAACAGGAACCAGGGATAGGTTTCCGTCCAGAGCCATGGCTCGTGAGCGGCCCCGAGGGACGGAACCGAGTACCCGAGGAATCGGCCGATGTTGTTGTCCCAGAACCAGACTCCGAACTGCCGGGGCGAACGTGCATGGAGCGCGACCGGCCAGATCACGAGCCAGGGGAGTGCGGCGAGAAGCGCGAACGACATCTGGCGGCGGTACGCGGTGGTACGCCATTGACTCGAAACCACCGGCAGCGCTGCGGCCGTGACCATGACGACCCCCGGGCCGAGCAGCCCTTTCGCGAGAAATCCCATGCCGGCACCCAGGCCCACGGCAAGGCCGCCGTACCGGCGCCCGCTCCCGCATGCGACGAAACCCGCGCCGGCGACTGCAATGCTTCCCATGAGCGCGACGTCGGCATTTATCAGGTGAGATTCCACGAGCGACCCCACCGTCGCGATCGCGAGCACGACCCCCTGGACGGCCGCCCGCCGCCCCCAGAGTTCCCTCGCTGCCCACGCGATGCTCAGGAAGGAAACCCCCACGAACAGACCGCTCGCGAGGCGCGCACCGTCGTGCAACGTGAGCCAGGGGCTGAAGACATGCGCAAGCGCGGCCGCCACCAGATGGTAGAGCGGTGGCTTCTCCATGAACGGCTCGCCCGCGACGTGCGGCACCACCCAGTCGCCGGTCTGGAGGATATGGTAGATGCCACCGAACACGTAGGCCTCGTCCTGCTTCCAGGGATCGTGGCCCACGAGCCCCGCGAGCGCGTAGACCGTGGCGAATGCGATTGCGGCGAGGATGTAGGTCCGGTCCGAGCGCGCATGGGGCAGCGCGCCTGCGCGCCAGCCGCGTGACGGCTGGCTTTCCAAAGTCGATTCAGGCATCCGGCGAAAGGTCGGGTCGTTGGATCGGGTCACCGGCGTGGCGAAACCCGGGCGCGTTCCTTCGGGCGGCGAGTCTCGACGGATTCGCTTAAACGAAGCTTAATGGACGCACTCGTCCGGGCTGGCCGACCGGTCCCGTGGAGGACGAGACCGGTCGGGCCGATGCGGCAGCGAAAAGGACACGTGGGCCGCGGCGAACCGTGGTGCGAGCGGGAGAATCAGGGAGAAGGCATGGCCGCGCCGCCCAGTTGCCCGGCCCCGGCCATTTCCACGAGAAAGTCCACGAAAGCGCGCACACGTGGCGTCAGGTGTCGATTCTGGGGGTACATGACCCAGAGCGCCGGACTCTCGACCTCGAACGGTGTCAGGATGGCCTCCAGGCGTCGGCTCCGGAGCGCTTCGTCGAGCACGTAACTCCCGATCTGTATGACGGCCGTTCCGCTGCAGGCTGCCTCGACCAGACACTCGGCATGGTCGAAAGTCAGGTTGCCGGCCACCGGCACGGTGACCACGGTGCCCTCGCGACGGAAGACCCAGTCCCGCGCGACACCGGTACTCGGCACGACGAAGCGGGCACAGTTGTGGGATTCGAGTTCCTCGAGCGTCGTGGGCGTTCCGTGAGACCGCAGATAGGAAGGCGCCGCGCACGTCACGAATCGACCGCCGATCAGTTGCCGCGCCACGAGCCGGGAATCCGGCGGCGTCCCAAGCCGCACGGCCACGTCGTATCCCTCCTCGACGAGATCCACGATGCGGTCCGTCGCCCGCGCTTCGACGGTGATGTCCGGGTACCGCTGCTGGAACACCGGGAGCAGCCGCGCGAGATGGATGCGCCCCACCGAAAGCGGAATCGTGACGCGCAGGCGGCCACGAGGCGTGCCGTGCGCGCTGCTCAGGACCTGTTCCGCATCCTCGACGTCCGCGAGGATCTGGCGACAGCGCTCGTAGAACGCGCGCCCCTCCGGCGTCATCGTCACGCTGCGGGAAGTGCGATGCAGCAGGCGCACCCGGTAGCCTCCCTCGAGCCGGGCGATCGCCTTGCTCACGCCCGAAGGCGACATGCCGAGCTGGCGGGCAGCCGCCGTGAAGCTTCGCGCCTCCGCCGCGTGCACGAACGCGAGAATGCCGGTCAGGTTCTCGAGACCGATCGACGCCATCTGTGACCTCCAGTCATTCTGATCGTTACGGGCGACCCGATTATCGATGAACACCCCCCTCGATAGAGTGCCGTCCACGTTTCGTCCGCACGCACTGCTCCGCGGGAGCAGGTCCGGACGACCGATGCAGACAAGGAGAGAACGATGGCGAGATTCGATGGCAGGGTGGCGCTGGTGACCGGTGCGAGTTCGGGAATCGGGCGGACGACGGCCCTCGCCTTTGCGGACGCAGGGGCGGCGGTGGTCGTGGCAAGCCGCCGCGAGGCGGAAGGGCGGGAAACCGCTGCGCAGATCGAGCGTGCGGGAGGGCGTGCGCTGTTCGTCCAGGCCGACGTGAGCCGCGAGGCCGATGTCGCGAATCTCGTCGAACGAGCGCTGGGACATTTCGGGCGCCTGGACCTCGCGTTCAACAACGCGGGCGTGGAAGGCAACGGCAGGCCGGTCACGGAGGAGACCGAGCAGAACTTCCAGCACGTCTTCGACGTGAACGTGAAGGGTACGCTCCTCTCCATGAAGTACGAGCTGCCTGCGATGCTGAAGACGGGCGGCGGCGCCATCGTGAACATGTCGTCGATCGTCGGTCACATCGGCTTCCCCGGTGCGGCCGTCTACACGGCCTCCAAGCACGCCGTGCTCGGTCTCACCAGGGCCGCGGCCCTCGAGCACGCGAAGACGGTCATCCGCGTGAACGCGGTCTCGCCCGGGGCCGTCCAGACGGACATGATGGACCGCTTCGTGGGCGGCAGCGAGGAAGGGAAGAAGGTGTTCGCGGGGATGCATCCCATGGGTCGGGTCGGCCTGCCGGAAGAGATCGCCCGGACCGTTCTGTTCCTCTGTTCCGACGATGCGTCGTTCATCACGGGTCAGTCGATCGTTGCCGACGGAGGATTCACGGCGACGTGACGCGACGACACGCGCCGGCCCGGATCTGTCAAGATCCGCAGAGGCCATGCGACGACCACGTCGTCCGTGGCCACCCTATCGGGCCGCCCGGGTGGAGGGCGGTCGCCTGTCCGGGCCTTACATGGAATCGTTCCTCGTCGCGACCGGCATCGTCGCGCTCGCCGAAATCGGTGACAAGACACAGCTCCTCGCGCTCCTGCTCGCCGCGCGCTTCAAGCAGCCGCTTCCGATCGTCGGCGGCATCCTCTGCGCGACCCTGCTGAATCACGGTCTCGCGGGATTCCTCGGCGTGTGGATCACGTCCGTGCTGAGCCCGGAGGTACTGCGGTGGGTGCTCGGAGGATCGTTTCTCGCGATGGCAGCCTGGACCCTGATTCCGGATCGCATCGAGGAGGAGGAAACGCGGGTCGCGCGGAACCTCGGCGTGTTCGGTGCGACGCTCGTCACGTTCTTTCTGGCGGAGATGGGGGACAAGACCCAGGTCGCGACGATCGTGCTGGCGGCGCGCGCGGCATCGCCCATCCCGGTCGTGATGGGGACGACCCTGGGGATGCTGCTGGCCGACGTGCCGGTGGTGTTCGTGGGAAACCGCTTTGCCGCCCGCATTCCGATGCGTCTCGTCCACGGCGTTGCGGCGGTGCTATTCGTGCTGCTCGGAATCGCGACGCTAGCCGGCACGGCCGCGACACTCGGATTCTGACGTGACCCCCGGTCACGATCGTTCGACCCGATCGCGCCTGCGCCCGGACAGGAGTATGGTCACGTCGGTTATCTTCGATCCGGAGGATACGAACACGTGACGAGCCCTGTCCGCAGCATCGTCTTCGCGCTTCTCGCCGTCGGGTGCTGGGCGCGATCCGCTTCCGTCCCTGCCGCACCGGATGGCGTGGCCCCCGATCACCCGATCCTCGGCACGTGGGCCTATACGTTCGCACTGCCCGACGGCACGTGCACCGAGGTCTACCGGTTCCGGCAGGACGGCACGACGCTCGTCACGAGCGCGGGCGAAGTCGCGGAAACACGATACGAGATCTCGACGCAGCCGGACGAGAACGGCTTCTACAGACTCGTCGACACGATCGTGAAGGACAACGGACAAAAGGACTGCTCCGGCCTCGTCATGCAGGTCGGGCACACCGCCACGAGATATCTTCAGTTCGATCCGTCGGGGGAGGAGTTCGTGATCTGCGAGCAGGCATCGCTGGACGCATGTTTCGGACCGTTGCTGCGGGTGCACGGGATGGAAATCTAGCTGCTCCGCCTCACCCCTCCACCGACACCCCCGTCATCCGCGCAATCTCTTTCCTGCTCACTCCGAGCGAAACGGCACATTCGACGAGATCCCCCCAGGTCGTCGGGTCGATGGGCGTGCCCGCCGCCCGCCGCCTGGCGCGTGCCTCCCGTTCCGGCTCACCCGGCACCCGGACGCGGTCCACCGTCCGTGCGGCCGGCGTCTCGTGTACCCAGGCGAGCAAGCGCTCGGCTTCGGCCGCGTAGACGTCTGCGCCGCCCATCCGCGCCGGATCGATCAGGATGCACAGCATGTTGTTGTCGACGGCGTTCCAGTCCGTGCGGTCCGCGATCGTGCCCGCTCCACCCAGGGCACCCGCGAGCAGTTCGCACATGAACGCGAGCCCGGAGCCCTTGTGCTCCCCGAACGGCAGCAGCGCACCGAGCGGCTGCGACCACATCACGGCAGGGTCCGTCGTCGGCTCGCCCGCCGGGTCGAGCAGATTGCCCTCCGCGACCGGCTGGCCCCGCTTCCACGCGATCCGGGTCTTGCCGTGCGCGATCCTCGCCGTCGCGAAGTCCAGCAGGATGGGTTCCTCGCCGGGGCGCGGAAACGCGATGCAGACCGGGTTCGTCGAGAAGCGGGCCTGGGTGCCTCCCCATGGCGCGACGAGCGCCGGCATCCCGATGAGATTCACGAAATGCAGGGAGACGAGCCCGGCCGCGGCCGCCTGCTCGCCCCAGTGCCCGATGCGACCCAGATGGTGGGAATTGCGCAGATTCATGATGACCGCCCCGAGCGAACGCGCGCGATCGATCACGATCGCCATCGCGTCGTGCCCGACGACCTGACCGAGCCCCATCCCCCCGTCCAGCGTGAGCAACACCCCCGCATCGAGAACGGTCGTGAGGGTCCGCCCCTTCCTGAGCGCGCCCCTTTCCGCCGCCTGCACGTAATACGGAACGAGGCCCACGCCGTGCGAGTCGTGACCGCTGAGATTCGCGAGAACGAGATTCTCTGCGGCAAGCGTCGCATCCCGCTCGTCCCAGCCGGCACGCTCGAACATGCGTCGCACGAGCACGGTGAGCCCGTCAGGAAGGACATGCACATCGGAGAGATTCGTCATCGCCAGTCCACCTTTGCAAAGTCAGCCGCGATTATCCGCCGGATCCGCAAGGCATCCAGCTCGCCCACCCGGGGACCCGCGATCGGGCCGTCCGCCTTCAACTTTCTCCGCATTCACGGTCACGTGGTGTCGCGCGAAGCTATGATCGGCAATCTTCCCGCCGGACAGGTGCCGCATGACCCACACTGCAAACCGTGGCGATCACGACGGTCGAGTGGTCGGAGCAATCGCGCGCGGACTGATGTACGGGCTGTCCGTCATGGCGCTGGCCGGGTTTCCCGGGATGGCCGCCCACGCCGACGTCCTCGTACAGGAGAACAACTTCGTCCAGACGATCGTGCAGATCCGGCAGGAAGACATCCGCTTCGGCACCCTCCCCGGCTTCGTCGAACTCCGCATCTCCTCGGTCGGCACGACGCGCGTGACACGCTATCTGCCGCTTCGCGAGGTCTCGCAGATCGACGTGCGCGACACGGGCCTCGACGACGCCGAAACGATCCTCACCTGGCGCACCTACCTGTCGGCGACGTCGGCCACTCCTCGCACGATCGTGCTTCGCATACCGAAGAAGTTCCACCCCTTCGAAAAGGTGCTGAACGCCGTCCGCGCCGCGAGCACGCACTGATCGCCACGCCGCCACGTCGCGACGGCGGGCGATGTGGCACGATAATCACGTCACGTCCGAATCGAGGCCCGCACCATGGAAGCGCTGAAGGATGGCACCCACCTGTTCGACAAGGAGTACATGGCCGAGCACGCCGCGCGTCCCGGCTTTCGCATCACGGAACTCCGGCTCGCACCCGGGCAGCAGGTTCCCTGGCACTATCACAACGAGATTCGGGACACCTTCTACGTCATCGACGGCCGCCTGCGCATCTTCCTGCGCGATCCGAAAGAAGAGGTCCACCTCGCCCCCGGCCAGACTTTCACGGCCGCGGCGAAGCGCCCCCATCTGGTCACGACCGGCGGCGACACGTCCGTGACGTTCCTCGTTCTGCAGGGCATCGGAGAGTACGATTTCGTGCCGCTCGTGTCGCGGTGAGGGACGGCGAGCGGTATCGCCACGACTCGAACGGCAAGCGTCGCCGCCTGACTGTTCGCCCGTAACCCAAGACACTTCGCGACGATACCCACCGGGAACCGCAAGCGATGAAACTCTACGTCACCCCAGGATCACCATACGCGCGTATGGTACGAATCGTCGTTCTGGAGAAAGGCCTCGAGAGCCAGGTCGAGATCGTCGGCGCGCAGACGCGTGTGACCGACAGCCCTTACTACGCCATCAATCCATCCGGACGTGTCCCTTTCCTCCTTCGTGACGACGGCATCGGCATGGAAGAGTCCGCTCTGATTTGTACCTACCTCGACGAGCTGAACGGCGATCCCGTGCTCCGTCCGTCGGGCGGGCGCGATGCATGGGAAGCACGTCGCCTCGAAGCACTGGCGAGAAGCCTGCTGGACGGGCTTGCCGTCTGGGCACGCGAGACAGCGAGACCCGAGACCGAGCGTTCCCCGCGAGTCATTCTCCATGAGCGGGCTCGCGCACAGCGCATGACAGACCTCTGGGAAACGGCAATCGACGGTGCATCGATACACGGCGGTCTCGACATGGGACAGATCACGCTCGCCTGCGCGCTGGACCTGGAAGGACGAATTCCCGATTTTGGGTGGCGATCGGGGCACCCCAGACTGGACGCGTGGTTCGGACGGATCGCAGCCCGACCTTCGTTCAGAGCCACTGCGACGCGCCCAGCGTAACTGAGCCGTGCCGGGTCCCGGAACCAGCATCACTATCCAACCGGGGAGACTGACCTCGCTTCGACCAGGCCTGGGGAACGGATGTCAGACTATTTGCCGCTCCTGTCACGGCTGACGATCCGCCGCATAGGCGAATCGTCATGCCGTCGTCGCCGTAGAGTGGCCATCCGGACCGAGTATCCCAATCGTGTCGGGAAAAGCAGAATGCCCCCAGGGCACTGGCCCTGGGGGAAAGGCCCACGGAAATGGGGAGCACGCGGTCCGTGGGCCAGGGAGTTGTATTCGCTGATCGGCACATGCATCAACCGAAGGGGATCACCGACCCGCACGAACATCGACGCCGTTAACGGGCTGGCGGTCGACGCTCCAGTCCACGGTGATTACGCGAAAGACTGCTCGGGCCCTCGCTGAAACCTGAAGGTCAACACGCGGCAGCCCCGCCGTACCACCATCCAACTGACCGGGGCGGAATTCGAAGGAGACCTGGGGGTGAACTCCCGGCGAGAATCGTCACCCGATCAGCGAAACGTGACGACTGCCTCGGATTCGCCACCCGGCAGGCCGGTGTAGCGGACCTTGATGGTCCGACCAGCCTCTGTGGCGCGAAACGTTCCCATCGCACCCAGGCTGAGAAGGTCTCCAGAATGGAGCCGATGCCCCTGGTCGTTGACGTGCCGTACGAGCCACAGCACCACATTGAGCGGGTTGCCCAGCATGTCGGAGCCCCGGGCAACCTGAATGACGCGGCCCGTGTCGTCGGTCGTAACGGACACCATTTTTGCGAGTGCCTCGGCGAACTCCGGCGTTACCTGTACGGGAATGCCCTTGCCCATCACCCCATGCCGTGACACCACGTTGTAGGCAGCGATGGTCGCGAGGTTCAATTGCTTTGGCTCCCCCGGCACCAGATCGAGAAGTTCGATGAACGGGACCACCTCACCCAGGTTCCTTAGAGCCTCTTCCGGAGTCCGCGCCTCGTTGATTTGCTCGTCCTTGACCGTGACGATCAGATCGGCCTCATAGGCGGGCCGCACGCCGTACCTGGCGTCCAGTGTCGTGCCGGACGGGAGCACCATCGGCGCGAACATCACTCCGCTGAGCGGTTCGTTGGCTCCGAAGCGTTTCTGGATGGGTTTATTGACCAGTCCGGCCTTGTACCCGACCGGTCTGCCCAGGTCCTTGCCGAGCCGGGCGAGGTATTTCTCCTGCGCACAATAGGCATCTGCCAGACTCGTGTCGCTCGGGAGAATGGGGCCAGACGCCTTGCTCAGGAAGGCCCTGGCCATGGCGTCGATCATGTGTTCATCGGGACATGCCGCGGAGCCGGCGACAGGGAGCAGAAAGAACGGGGCGGCGACAAACTGCGCTACGAGCATTCGCAAAGACATGATGGTCACTCCTGTTTGGATTGAATAGAGGAAGAGTGGGCTGGAAATGGTCTTGCACGGGTGGCGAAGCCAACGGCACGGGCGCCCGCCAGGATGAGCGTCATGCCGAACCACGCCTCGAGTGGCAGTCGCTAATGGAGCACAAGGGCGCCGAGCACGACGGAAACCATTGCATTGGCATGAGCAGTGGGACCACCGAACTGCGGCTGGCGCCGACGCGACGCACGACGACGAAGTACAGGCCCATCCCGAGAGCTGTGCAGGCGACGACCGCGACCAGAAGTGTCCCCAGTGCACGCACGCCGGGTGACAGGTCGAGCGGCGCATTGGCAAGAAGAGCCAGCGGTGTGAGGAATGCCGTACCGACGACCGCTTGTCCGGTTGCCATCACAGGTGGTGCCAGATCGGATGGCCGACGGGCGTATGTTGCGCCCAGCGTGTGACTCAACGGTGCAGGGAGTGTGATCGAGATTCCCCATACCTCCTCACCCGCACGGGCGAGGACCGACGGCCCGATCAGCAGGACGACGCCGGCCAGCCCGACCAGAGCGCCAGCCAACCGGTGCCGTGAGAACGTCTCCTCTGCGAGAAGGAGTGGCGCCATCAGGACAGACATGATCGGGATGGTGGCGAACAGAGTGCCGCCGAGCCCGCTCGCGATGTGCCGCTGTCCCCAGGCGACCGCACCCCGGGGATGGCCGCCGTCAGCAGGCCAAGCCAGCAGAGTGCAGTCCATTGCCGGCGAGTTCGTGACAGGCGCTGCCTACCGGCTCGCATCAGGGTCCAGCACACCGACGCGGCGAAGAGTGCCCTGGCGGCAGCGGAGGTCGGCGGCGGAATTTCGGCGACCGCCAGATGGACGAACAGGAACGTGCTTCCCAGCCGCAGCGCCGCCGTCACGACGATGCGCCAGTCTCCAGGAGACAATACGCGACTCATTTCGCTTCGCCGGGCACACGACCGTTCGTCCCCGCGTTCAGCAGTTCCAGCGCCTCAAGACTTTCCGGCGACCGGTTCAACTGAGTGAAACCGGCGATCCGGTCGCCACGCATCTCGATGATCGCGAGCATCCTGGAACTCGTGGCGGGGCCGCCAACCGGAACCAGATCGTACTGGACGAACACCGTGTCGGCTTCGAGCGTCGGAAAGAAACGAACGTTCTCGGCGGCCGTCGATCGCCCCACTTCCTTCAGTGCGCACAGGTGCGCGATGACACCGCGGCGCCCTTCGACGTGCAGTTCACTCGTGTCGTTCAGACGGTATCGATAGACGGCTTCCGGGGCAATCCACGCAGGCTCGACGTTCCGCGAGCAGGAAAGTTTCACCTGCTCCCCGAAGGCGACCCGCGCTCTTGCGATAACCTCGCCATCGGCGGCGAACGCGCACGACAACTGCATTGCCGCCATCGCTGCTACGACAAACAGGGACTTTCTCATCTCGTTTCCCGTGGAAAAGGTAGAAGTGACCGGAACGAATGGGGCGCTTGTGACTACCCCACGCGGAGCACTCACGAATTCCCGAACGTAAGCACGGTATCGAGGTTCAGTTCCTTGAGCAGGCTGTCCTGGATCGGCTGAGTGAGCCGGTTGATCTCCCGTACTCCATGGTCGATGCCGACTTGCGTGCGCATCGGACGTGTTCCCTGCTTAGCATCCGCGAGTGCCAGATACGCGTTCGCGACCAATTGATTGTCGGGAGCAGCGTCCGATCTGAAGAACTCGACGAAGAACTTCAGCATGTTCGAAGGCACGTCCTTCAGAGGTCCGTACTCCTCCGTCACGTCCTTTCGGGCTTCCGGACGAATGGAGTCGATCAGGTTCGTCGGGAACGGCCCCGGTTCGACCACGACGACCTCGACGCCGTAGGGAGCCATCTCGTAGTGCAGACTCTGGGAGTAGGCCTCGAGCGCGAACTTTGTGGCCCCATACGTACCGAAGTAGGGGTAGGCAACACGGCCCGCGGTGGACGACGTATTGATGATGAGTCCGCTGCCGGCTTTGCGCATGGACGGCAGCACGGCTTGCATCGTCCGGATCGCGCCGTAGAGGTTGACGTTCATCTGCTCGTGAACCTGGGAGACGCCATAAGCCTCGGTGTGGCCGATGTACATGATCCCGGCGTTGTTGATGAGCACGTCAACCTTGCCGTCCTCGGCGATCACGTGACCAATCGCGGTTGCCACCGACGCGTCTTGCGCGACATCCATTTCGATGACGCGAATGTTTTTCGATGCGTCTTCAAGTTCCCGCTTTCGGCTCGAGTTCGTCGAGTCCGCGTTTCGCATGGTGGCCCATACTGCGTAGCCTTTTTCAGCAAAAGCCTTTGCTGCCAGGAATCCGAATCCGCTGCTGCTTCCTGTGATGACCACGTTTTTCATGATGCGTGTCCTTGACGTGTGGGAAGACCGTCACTCGGTCAACTGGCGTATCGCCGTCGCCCAGTCTTCGACGTGGTAGGAATGGACGACCTTGCCGTCCTCGACGGTGAGGATGTCGATCGACATGATCTCGAAGCGCTTACCAGTGGCCGGCTCGATCCCGAGGAACGGACCGACGGGCGTTCCGCTCGCCTTGCTGCGCACGGTGTAACGGTTGCCGTTCGTCAGGATCTCCTGCGGCTGCCAGCTGAGATCGGGCACGACTTGGGCGAAGAA
The DNA here is from genome assembly GCA_016125475.1 of Betaproteobacteria bacterium. Taxonomy (GTDB): domain Bacteria; phylum Pseudomonadota; class Gammaproteobacteria; order Burkholderiales. The sequence goes on along the minus strand of WGLR01000023.1, from coordinate 24,248 downwards.
CTTGAGAGTCTTGAACATGCCCTGCGCCCCGGAACCTGCGGGCGGCGTCGGTTCCGAGACGAAGTCCCGGGACAGCACTGCATACAGGCCCTCCTCCGTCAGCTGGGGGGCCGCGCTGAGAAGGGTTGCGTAGAATGCATTGACGACAGCCAGATCGTCGGCCGGAGCGTTCGACGCTGACGGGGCATTGGTTTCCATGGTGATCTTCCTTCGTATCCGATGGGTGATTGCGCATTTGCGTACCGATCGGTATAAAGATATTCACGGAAACAAGGGATGTCAACTATTAAATTACCGAACGGTACAAAATGACGACCCCGCAAGTAAGAAAGACTCGCGGCAGACCCAGGACTCTTGATCGCAGCCGCACGGTGGACGTTGCCATGGACAGCTACTGGCGGGAGGGCGTACATGCGCTCGGCCTGAATGAAATCTGCCGCCGCACGGGAATCTCGAAGCCCGTGCTCTACCGCGAGTTCGGCGGAGAGGACGGCCTGATGGCCGAGGCACTCGATCGGTATCGCGAGGAAGTGGGAATGACCCTCTTCAATCTGCTCGCTGCCGATCGTCCCTTCCCCGAAGTGCTCGAGGAAATCGTCAGATGGTTTACCGAGGACCGCGGAAGACCCGTGGGGTGCCTCTTCGCGAGGATGCGATCCTCACCGTCGCGTCTCGGGCCCGTGACCACGAAGCGGGTCGCCGCCCTGCGCGACGAAATGCGCGCAGCCTACGAAGCCTGGTACGAGAGGGGGCGGTCCCGGAACGAGGTGAATCCTGCGATTCCGTCGAAGCTCGCGGCCATGTTCATCGACACGCAACTGACCTGTGTCCTTCTCCAGATGACCCTCGGCGAATCACCCGATGCCGTCCGTGCCCAGGCGGGACTCGCCTTGCAGAGTCTCCTGCCGAATGCATCGGGGTAGTGCCGGAAGCGGCGACGGTGCGATCGGTCGTGGCACTTCCTGCCAGCGTGTCGTTTCCGCGTCACGCCATGGAACGGATCGGCGACCTGCAGCACGCGCGTTGCGCATCCCACGAGAGCGGTGTCGTGCCGCACCGAGCTGGCTGCGCGTCGTCCGACAGGGTGAGCCGCGAAATCCCGGCCCTGCCTCGACGAGCGCGAGAAAAGGTTCAGCGCCTCGAAAAGTGGCGAACGTCAGCCTTCCCTTGATTCGAGCGAGCAATCCGGGCCTTTCCCGATCGGCCGGCAATCCAGCGAATCCGTCAGTGCCCTGAGCGGCGCACCGGGCGTGTACCTGAAGCGGAGTTCCAGAACGTCCCCGGCAGCAACTTCGAGGGGCGTGGACAGGGGCATCACGAGATAGTGATTGTGCCAGTCGATGCTGCTCTGCTCTTCCGGAAGTATGGCGAGCAGGTTCTTCGTGACGAAGCGAATGGCGTTGACGGCTCCGGTCTCCGCCACGCGGAACTGCTGCGTCGCTTCGAACAGGTCGGGAAGTGCCTGCGCATAGTCGACCACGGCGTACAGCTGGGGCTCGGCCATCGGCGAGCAACCCGGCGTCACCGCGGTCGCTGCCTGGAACAGCGGCACCGGTGCGTGGTAGCCGTGGAAGCGGTATTCCTGCAACACGGGTTGAGCAGCGAGCAGCGTCGCCTCCGGAACGAAGCGCGGCAGGGCCGCAAACCTGGCGAAGTACTTTTCCTTGAAGCGCGCGATGGTGTCGATCTGCTTCTCGCGCAGGAGCCCGCTGTGCAGCATCTCGCAGACGACGACGTCCACAGGCTCGTCCGGCGTGAACTCGGAGGCATCCGCGACCAGGACTTGCACCCGGTCGGCCAGGCCGTTGTCGTGGAGAAAGCGCCGGCTGGCTTCCGCGAGCTCGCTGTTGAACTCGACGGCGGTCACGTGCGCGGCGCGCCGGGCAGCGAAGAAGGACTGGATGCCCGTGCCGCTGCCCAGGTCGAGCACACGCCCCCCGATCGGCACGACCTTTTCCAGCGCCGACTCGAACGCGGTCATGCGCACATCGTCCGCCAGCATCTGGAAGTGGTAGTGCAACGGGATGAACTGCCCGAGTTCGTTGTGTTCCGGAGACGACACGGTAGCCCTCACTCCAGTTCGGCGAGCACACTCGCTCTGCAATCGATGCAGCCCACGGCTGTAGCAGGAACCAGCCGGACGGTCCGGCCGGTCACCACGTCCGCATGTTAGCGGACAGTGACCGGTTTCCATCGCATCAGTCACCGGGCACGCCGGCCGCGCGCGCATCGTAACCGATGGACACGTCGATCGGTTCGCCATCGACGATGCCCACGTCGTTCGTGCGCGTGTTCCGGACGCATCGCGCGTTAGACTCGTGGATCGTGTCCGAGGCTGAACGGGATCCGAGGCCGTGTCGCCGTGACGCCGGCGGCGAGAGCCGTGGAAACGGCTCGAACGCTCGCGTCACGGTCATGTGTCGCGCACCGCGATGGCCGGTGCGCCAGCATCCGGACAAAAACCCCTCACCCGGCCGACCACGCGTCATCGCGGGTCACACAGACATCGGGAGGCAAGCGTGCAGAACCGAGCATCCTTCATCATTCGAGAGACCTGGCAACGACCGGAGGCGTCGGTCGTGGACGGGTTCCGAGGCGCCGGCACGGCCCTGATCGCCGACGCCCTCGGGCACGGCTTCGGGGTCGTGGACCACGACATCCGACCGGTGTGGGACGGGCCCGGTTTCGTCGGCCCGGCGCTGACGGTCGAGACTGCACCCCACGACATCCTCGCCGTTCACGCTGCACTGAAGTTCTCGAAGCCGGGTGACGTGATGGTCATCGCCACGCGAGGCTCGACACAGGCGGCGGTCCTCGGAGGCATCACCACGGCACTCCTGCGCAACGCAGGAATCGTCGGCGCCGTGACGGACGGGGTTGCTCGCGACGTCGCCCAGGTCGAGGCCAGCGGAGTGCCGGTTTACGCCAGGGGGCTGTCACCCGGCATCCCGTTCAAGAACGGGCCCGGTCGGATCGGCCTCGCCGTGAGCCTGGGGCATGTCGCCGTGGAGCCCGGTGACATCGTCGTCGCCGACCGGGACGGGATCGTGGTCGTCCCGCTGGTCCATGTGCACCACACGTTGAAAGCGCTCGCTGACGCACGGAGCATCGAGTCGGACCTCGAGGCAGTGGCAAGTGCCGGCACCATCGTCCCGACCTACGCGGAGGACGCGCTTTCGGCTCTCGCGGTGAACTACGTTCGATGACGCGGGCGCGCCACGCCGACGGGACGCCGCGCCATCACGTTACAGGGGACTACACCTTGAGCGACACGCGGAAGTGCTTCACGAAGTTGTAGGCCAGAGATTCCCACGCCACGCCACCGGGTGCGCCGAGCCGCCGCCACTGACGTTCGTCCTGGAACAGCGAGCGCGCCTCGGGCGGCCCGAAGAATCCCATGTGCCAGTCCGGAAAGCTCCGCCTCTCGATCGGCTCGTTCAGCATCTCGATGATGCTGTGGTGTTTCCGGCTCGCGATGATCCGCCCGTAGGTCTCCTCCATGGCCGGCTCCTCGCCCTCGAAGCACTGCATGAACGTGCCGTCGCTGTACAGGAGTACCCCGGTGATGCCGTGCCGCTCGTTCAGCTCTCGCGCGTCTGTCAGCAACGCCTCCAGGTCGGCGAGAGTCATGAGGTACGCAGCCGTACTCGCGTAGACGATGGTCCGTAGTGCGGACATTATCCGTTTCTCCCGATTCTCCCTTGCTTCCGCGTCTGGCGTGCTCGCGCGCGCTCGTCTCTTCGGACCCGACCGGACTCGTCCGCATTATTCCAGACCAGTGCCGGGCAAGTCCCGCTCTGGACATGACGATCGTCAAATCCGCGACGGTTCGTCGGTCGCCGAGACTGACACGTCGGCAAGGGCAGGCTGCCGGTCAACAGCCCGGATTTCCGGAAGGTGCAGGTATCCCGATGCGTCGGGGGCGGGCCGAGGATGCAGCCCGGGATTCAGGCAGCCAGACCAGACGCGCACGCGGGTCATGCGCGAACCAATCTTGGAAACGTATTCGCCTCGACAGCCGGCGTGGCCGTCCGGACGGCGTGATCGGCGTCTGTCGCGTTCAGCGATCGTCCGGCCGCACGAGCCGGCGCAGCGTGTGGCGCCGGTTGCGCGTATGGGGCCGGACTTCTCCGGGCCATCGCCCGCGTTCCACTGCCTGCGCCCACTCGGGGCTCTGCAGCACCTCGGCACTCGCGAGTTCGTAGATCGCGTGGAAGCGAGGCTCCCCTTCCACCGTCACGTCGCTGACTTCACCGCCTATCGCGAGCCTGAGCGGCACGCTCTCGCACCGCACGGCCGACAGCACACCCGGCACCTGGAGCAGCATCGGGATGTGTTCGGCGTCGTAGACCTCGTGGAACAGTGCCTCCTTCTCCGGGTCCACGTCCATGCTGGCGGTGAACAGGAAGCGGGCGTCGGGGTGCATGCGGATCTCTGAACTTGCCCCGCTGAAACGGACGCCAAGAAGGGATATGTTTGGAACGACTCTTGGAGGTCCTGATGCAACGAATCCCGCGTCGTCGGTTCACCGACGAGTTCAAATCCCAGGCCGTCACGCTGGCCGAATCCATTGGTCCGACGAAGGCGGCGCGCCGCCTCGACATGTCGGTCAAGACGCTCGAGAACTGGCGGGCAGCGTCGCGCTCGGGTAAGCCGCTGAGTTCGCCCACGCGGGCACCGGTGAGCGAGTTGGAGAGTGAACTGGCCCGCCTGCGGGCCGAGAACGCCACGCTCAAGATGGAGCGTGAGATCCTAAAAAAAGCGACGGCGTTCTTCGCCAGGGAGTCCGAATGAGGTACGCCTTCGTCGCGCGTGAACGGACTCATTTTCCGGTCGAGGTCCTGTGTCGGCTGCTCGGGGTGGCGCGCTCGGGCTTGCACGATTACCTGCGCCGCCAGGCAGCCCGCGGGGAGGATCCGGACGTGGGGCTGCGCCAGGAGCTGCGGCGCTGCCATCGTGCTAGCCGGGGGCTCTATGGCCGGCCGAAGCTGGTGAAGGACCTGCGCGAACTCGGTCACGTCATCGGGCCCAAGCGGGTCGCGCGCCTGATGCGCGAGGAGGGGCTACGTGGCCGATCGAAAGGGCGCGCGAGGCCTCGAACGACACACAGTGATCATGCCCGGCCGGTGGCCGCGAACCTGCTCGAGCGTCGCTTCGAGGTGGGGGCGCCCGCGGCGGCCTGGGTCAGCGACATCACGTACATCGACACGCGCGAAGGCTGGCTGTATCTGGCGGTCGTGCTCAGTGTGCAGACGCGACAGGTGCTCGGTTACAGCCTGGCCGATCGGATGCCCGACGATCTGGTCGAGAATGCCGTCCTGAATGCCTGGCACCGCGGCAGCCCCGCCGGGAAGGACGTGTTGTTCCACTCGGACCGCGGCAGTCAGTACGCCAGCGGCCAGTTCCGCCGCACGCTCACCGCTCTGGGCTTCGTGCAGAGCATGAGCCGCAAAGGCAACTGCTGGGACAATGCGGTAGCCGAGAGCTTCTTCGCGACCTTGAAGAACGAGGAGGCCAGCGGTGTGTACCCGACGAAGGCGGCTGCGCATGCCGGCATTGCGAACTACATCCACGGCTTCTACAACCCGACCCGGCGACACTCGGCCCTAGGCTACTTGTCTCCGGACCAATACGCACGGAAACTCAACGCCGCATAGGCTGCTTCATCTACCCCCCGCCTTATGGCGTCCGTCATCAGGGGACAAGTTCACTCCTCCTCGCGTGTGGCGGTTCGTCCCGGGAGCGTCTGCCTGAGAGAATATACGATGACAGGTCTGCCAGGTTCGCCCGCCACACATGCACACGAAAAGCATTCTGGTCGTGACCTTCGCCGTCATCGCGGCGATCGTCCTCTTTCATCCGCGCATCCTCGCGTCCCGATGGTGGCGCGCGACGATCACCCCCCTCGCATCGATCATCGGCAGCGGTTTCCTGGTGCTCGCGCCGATTCTCGTGCGCAATTTCGGCCACGGTGCAGTCTGGGTCATGGCTGCGCTCTGCGCGTGTGCCTACGCGATAGGGGCGGCGATCCGATGGAACATCCGCGCGCTCGACGACAGTGCCGGGCCCGGACGACAGCAGACGGCGGAGGTCGTGCTCGAGCGCTTCTCGTCTCTCGCGCTCTCCTTCGCGTACGTGGTCTCCGTCTGCTACTACCTCAATCTGTTCGGGGCGTTCGCAGTCAGCCTCACCGACTTCCAGGGCAGCGCGCTCGGCAAGGTGGTGACCACCGCGATTCTCGCCGTGATCGGCGCGATCGGGTGGACGCGCGGCTTCCGCGGACTCGAACGTGCGGAGACGCTTTCGGTCGGGTTGAAGCTCGCGGTGATCGCCGGTCTCCTGGTCGGCATGGGGACGTTCACCGCCACGCGTGCGGGGACCGGTTTCGGCACCACGCACACGGGCGGATTCGACGTGGATTCCGTGCGCATGGCGTTCGGCCTGCTGATCACGGTGCAGGGGTTCGAGACATCCCGCTATCTCGCCGACGAGTACGACACCGACACCCGCATCGCGACGATGCGCTACGCGCAGTGGATCTCCGCGCTCATCTACATGGCCTACATCGGCATGGCGAGCCTCGACTTCTCGCCGGACGGCATCGGCACGAGCGAGACCGCCGTGATCCAGATGTCGCGGCAGATTGCGGTCGTCCTGCCGTTCCTGCTCATCCTCGCGGCGCTCGCGTCGCAGTTCAGCGCGGCCGTGGCGGACACGAACGGCTACGGCGGTCTGACCGAGGAGATCACCGGAGGCCGCCTGCGAACGAAAGCCGCCTACGTCCTGCTGGTCGTAGCGTGCATCGGCCTCACGTGGCTCGCGAACATCTACGAGATCATCAGCTACGCGTCGCGTGCCTTCGCGATCTACTACGGCCTCCAGTGCGCGGTCGCGACGCTGTCGGCCCGACGCATCTCCGGATGGTCGTGGACGACCGCCGCCTTCGCATCGCTCACGCTGCTCGCGGCGACGATCGCGGTGTTCGGCGTTCCCGTCGAATCGTCGTGACGCGTCCCACCACCAGCCGACCGCGGCGCCTCGACCCGACCGGTCACACCCTCACCCCACCACGATCTTGGTCGCCCCCTTGAAGCGATAGGGCGGAATGACCAGATTCGTCGGCGCCGGCACGCCCTTCATCACGCGTCCCGCGAGATCGAACTTGGAGCCGTGACAGGGGCAGTAGAAGCCGCCCGGTTCGTGCAGTTCCGCGTTGAGCGACGCGTCGTGGAGCCGGAGCATCGGCGAACACCCGAGGTGGGTGCAGATCCCGACGGCGACGAACAGATCCGGACGAATGGAACGCGTGAGATTGTCGCAGTCCTTGGGCTGCATCGAACTCTTCGAAGTCGGGTCGGCAAGAGCCGGATTGGGCGCGTCGATCGCCTTGATCATCTCGGGGCTGCGCTTCAGGACCCAGATGGGCTTTCCGCGCCAGGCGACGGTGATCATGTCGCCCGCCGACAACCCGGACGCATCCACTTCGACAGGGGCCGCGGCCGCCTGCGCACGCGCGGAAGGCTCCATGCTGTCGACGAACGGATAAGCCGTGAAGAGCGCGCCGATGCCGCCCACCGTGGCCGTGGCGGCCAGGAGAAACGTGCGTCGGTCGTGCTCCTTCGGTTCGGGGTCGAAAGACAGTTCCGGATGGGGAGTCGTGTGTTCCATGTTCAGCTTCTCCTTCGTGTCTTGAGCCTTCTCTCGTCCGGCGCCTGACCCGCCGGCGTGCGCCACCGCCGGCGGTGCGGCGGTGGGTTCGTCCGACCCGACGCTCACGCGGGCTCGGCCACCTTCGCCTCGTGCCGGTCGGCAACCGCACCGAGGCTCTGGATGATGTCGCGTGCACGATCGACTTCCCGGCTGTCGCCGTTCACGATCACGACGAAGTTGTTGGCCTTCAGGGCCGTCTCGTAGCGCAACACCGAATCCTTCGGAACGCCGAGAGCAGTGAGCGCCCCGACGATCGCGCTCACGCCACCGCCGAGCACCGCACCTTCCACGCCGCCGGCCAGAGTCGCCGCGATCGGTCCGAGCAGGATGAAATGTCCGACCACGGGTACGAAAAGAAGTGCCGAGCCGAACAGCATCCCGGCCAGTCCGCCCCAGAACGCGCCGTACTTGCCGAAGAATTTCGCGCGCTCGCCCGCATTGAAATACCCGATCACGTGCTCCTCGGAGTGGTAGTCCTTGCCAATGATCGAGATGGTCTTCATGTCGATGCCCGCGCGGTTCAGCGCGCGGACGGCCTCTTCCGCCTTCTCGTGCGAATCGAAGACGGCAACTGCCAGATTGTGCTTCTTCATGATGTCCTCCTGGTGGAGTGTTTCGTGTAGAGGGACGGACGCAGCGTCACGTACCCATGGACCTTGCCGGCCGATCGGGCGTGTCGATCAGCCTTACGACGATCGATTCGCGCCAGCGGAATCGTTGCTCGACAGGCTGGTGTTCTCGCCCTGCCAGTGGAAATAGACGTTCCGGCCACGGTGCGCCCCCACCGTCACGTTTCGAACTTCCTTGTGACCTTCGAAATTCGCGACGACGCGATACTTGCCGGGCGGCAGCTTCAGGAACGTCATGGGACCGGCGCCGTCGAGCTGCAGCTTCGTGTCGCCGGACCGGTCCGTGACCCGCACGTCGACGTCCGTGATGAATTCGTTGTCCTTGCGTTCGGAGAACACCAGCCGCAGTGGCCACTGGTGCTCCAGACTGCGCATGTACGACGACTCGGACTGGCCGACGCCGCCGTTCAGATAGGTCGTCCTGCCCTCGTGTCGCGCACTGAGCGGCGCGTCGCTGTCGGCCGCCTGCGCAGGCAGCGTGGCCGCCGCCAGGATCGCGGAGATCACGATGGCGAAAGGTGCGTGACGGGAAATCGGGAGTTGTCTCATGATCCTTCTCCTTTCGACGAGAAATCCCGCCGTCCGCCCGCTTCCCCGAGCGGGCAATGTACGGTGGATGACTGAAATGTAGGGGCGTCGCACGGTCGTCGCGAGTGCCACCCGTCATCCGTGTCAGGTGAAGATGGTCACGTGTTGCCGCACCGTCGCGGCGGCGAGAAGGGGTCAGACCGCGTATTCGATCTCGAGACGCGTGCCCGCGCCGGGACGACTGTCCATGCGCAGACTCGCCCCGATCAGGTCGATCTGCTCCGCGATGCCGCGCAGCCCGTAGTGGCCGGGACGCGGAACCGCCGGGTCGAAGCCCACGCCGTCGTCCGCGACCTCCACGTGCACGCGCGCGGGAGACTCGCCCGGCACGTGCCCGTCCCCGGAGGCGAGCCAGCGCACGCGCACCTCCACGTGATGTGCCTGCGCGTGCCGTTCCACGTTGTGCAGCGCCTCCTCGACGATCCGGAACACCGCCTCGGCACGCTCGTCGGCGACCGTGCCGGCCTGGGAATCGATGTCGCACTCGTGCGCGATCCCGGTGCGTTCGCCGAATCGCGCCAGCAGTTCCTTCAGTGCGTTGCCGAGTCCCGTGTCGCGAACCGCGTTGTGCCGCATCTGCATGATCGCCGCACGGGCCTCCCGCAGCCCCGTCGCCGCCGCCTCTTCCGCGGACGCGAGTTCCTGGTCGAGTTCGTCCGTCGTGACCCGCGGCCCCAGCTTGCGCACGAGCCGGATCTGGGCGAGCAGCGCCATCAGCGAGTGGGCCAGCGTGTCGTGCAGCTCCCGAGCCATCCGCAGACGCTCCCGCACCACGGCAGCCTGCTTGCTCTCCTCGGCGAGACGTTCGATGCGCAGCGTCCGTTCCGCGACCTTCGCGTCGAGGTCCGCGTTGAGCTGCTCGAGCGCGCTCTTCTCCGCCTGGAGCTGCGTGACGAGCGCACCCAGCGTCGCACCGATGCGACTCACTTCGTCACGACCTTCGGGCACCTCCAGTTCCCGGCGCTCCCCCGCGCGGATCTTGTCCGCGCCCTCCGCGAGTCTCTCGAGCCGGTGCATGAGCCTGCGGGCGATGAGTGCGGCCCCGAGCACCGACAGCAGGCCGGCCGTGAACACAAGTTCGAACACCACGTGGCGCAGCGCGACGGCGTCGGCCAGCGCCTCGTTCGCCGGTTCGCGCACGACGAGCGTCCACGCGGGCCCGGGGCCGTCCACCGTCTGGCGCGTGACGTCGCGGCTGACCAGGTATCGCCCCCCTTCGGAGAAATCCGGAACGGCCGGCGCACCCTTGCCGGTGTGCGGAGGCCACCCCTCCGGTGCGATCAGGGGCGTTCCGTCGCCGGACAGCAGGATCACGTCGAGTGCGCGGTGCGTCGCCACGGCGCGCACCATGTCGGAGAGGAGGTGATCCACCCACCGCCAGGACAGGTGTGCACCGACGCGGCCCGCGATCACGTTGTCCGGGGAGAGTATCGGCGCCGCGATGTCGAGCACGCGCACCGGAGAACCGGGTCCGACCTGACCGGCCGCACGCACGTGAACGTCACCCAGCCAGGGGCCATCGCGGGAATGCGTGAACCAGCGCTGCGCGGACACGTCCTGTCCCTCGTGCGCGCGCCCTGTGGCGCCGAGAACCCGCCCGGCGGCGTCCGTCACGCCGATCCACGCAAACTCCGGAAAGTGTCGCTGGATGGCCTGCACGTGTCGTTCGAGCGCACGCGGATCACGGTGCGACGGAATCCGCATCTGCGCGGCGGTCGCCTCGATCACGGCAAGACGGGTGCGCAGGTGTGCTGCAACGCCGCGACCGATCTGGTCGGCGAACTGGCTGAGCAACAGCTCGGTGTCGTCGGTGACGCGCTGCTCCGCAACATCCCCGGCGAGACTGCCCACGACGTACGCCGCCGCGGTGCCGATCACGAAGACCGTCCAGCCGACCGCCGCCGCGAGGTGCAGCCGCGGATCGAACCTTTGCCAGAAGTTCATGAGCCGGAATCGTTCAAGCGTTTCCCCAATCGAAAGCGAGTCGCCGCGATGACCAGAAAATGACTCTTGTCACTGTCGTGCGACACCTGCGCTCTGATACCGTCGACCCATGGATAGTTCGCCGGGACTGCCCGCGATCGCACATGGCGCTGCCTCCCATGATCGACGAATTGATAGAAGCCGTTTCCCGGGGTGCCGGACTCACGCCGGAGCAGGGCGCGGCCGCAGTGGCGGTGATGCTGCGGTTCCTCACGGCGCGCCTGCCCTCGGCACTCGTGGGCCAGCTTCATGAGAGACTCGGAACGCGCCGGGCCGCAGCGTCCGGATCCGAGGAATCCCGATGAACGATGACAGCCACGATACGCCCATCCGCATTCTCATCGTCGACGACCAGCCCCTGATACGCCGCGGCCTTGCGATGACGCTCGGTGACGCCCCTGACATCGAGGTGATCGGCCAGGCCGCCGACGGGCACGAGGCCGTCGAGCAGGCCCTGGCCCTCGCGCCCGACGTCGTCATCATGGACCTCCAGATGCCGCGCAAGAGCGGTGTGGTCGCGACGCGCGAGATCACCACCCGCCAGCCCGAAACCCGCGTCGTGGTGCTCACGACCTTCGACTACGACGATCTGGTCTTCGAGGCGATCCGTGCGGGGGCGCAGGCCTACCTGCTCAAGGACGCGACGGAAGCCGAAGTCCTGGAGACCGTGCGGGCGGTGCGTCGGGGCGAGTCGCGCCTGTCGCCCGCGATCGCGCGCAAGGTGCTGGAGCAGTTCCGTCTGGTCGCCGCGGGCACGTCGGCCGCGGACCCGGAACCGACGCTCGCGACTGCCGATGCGCGCGAGATGTCACCAGGCGCACCGAAGACCGCCTCACACGCCGCAGGCGGCGAATTCGAGGAAGCACTCACCGACAAGGAAGCCCGGATCCTGGATCTCATCGCCGAGGGCAAGAGCAACAAGCAGATCGCGGCTTCCGTGTTTCTCGCGGAGGGCACGGTGAAGAACTACGTGAGCCGGATCATGGACAAGCTGCACGCCCGCACGCGCACGGAACTGGCCGTGCGCGCGGTCGCGCGTCGCGGCTGAGGATCGGCCGGTTTTCCCCCGGACCGCCCCCTGCGGCCGGATCGGGACGGCTGTCTAGGAGAGGAATGCCCGCAGCAGGTCCGCGACGCGCGCGGGCTGTTCCTGCTGGACCCAGTGCCCTGCACCTTCGACGAGGTGGCACTCGCGCATGTCCGTGCAGACCTCGTTCTGCATGCGCTCGAAGTGCCCGGCCTTCTGGTAGACGCCCCAGTCGCTCGTGCCCGCGATGAACATGGCGGGCACGTCGATGGTGCGCCCGGAGTACACCTGCATCTCCAGCTCGTAGCGGGGATCAATCATGCAGCGATACCACTGCAGCCCACCCTGGAAGCCGTTGCGTCCGTACTCCTCGCTGTAGACACGAAGCTCGTGCTCGGGCAGCCACTCGCACACCGCGATGTGCGCGGCCGACGGCATCTCGGGCGCCACGGATTCGGCCATGTTCGCGTCGAGGTCCATGATGTAGTAGGTGGGCATCTTCGCGAGTTCCTCCGCGGTCCAGCCCGCCAGCCGGTGCGGACGGTTGTCCTTCCAGTCGGCACTCTTGTGGTGGTAGTAGGCACGCAGGAACGCGTGCACGCCCTGCGGGCAGCGCCACATGTCGCCGTTGGCCTCCCGCGTGGAGTAGTACCACTGGTAGTGCTTCCGCGGACGCGGCAGGGCCGCGAGCGCCGCGTGGATGTCCGGCCCCGCTGCGGGTTCCGGCACACCGCGCGCATCGGTGTCGAACGGGAGAGCGGGCGGCCCCGGAAACGGATTGCTCATCAGCACCACGGACCGGTAGACGTCCGGGCGCATCAGGGCCGACCACGCCGCAACCGGGGAGCCGAAGTCGTGGCCGACCACTGCGTGCACCGACCGGTATCCGAGTGCGGAGACGAGCGCAAGCGCGTCCCGTGCGAGATTGAACATGCGGAACGATCCGAGGTCACCGTCGTAGTCCGGATCCCATCCGGTCGTGCGGCCGTAGCCGCGCTGGTCCGGGGCCACGACGTGATAGCCCGCGGCGGCGAGCGGCAGCATGACCTTGCGCCAGCTGTAGGCCAGTTCCGGAAAGCCGTGCAGCAGCAGCACGAGCGGCCGGCCACTCGTCTCGTGTCCGGCTTCGAGAACGTGCATCTCGAGACCGTTCACGTCCTGCACGAACCGTGCGCGGATGCCTTCCGGCAGGACAGTCGAATCAAGCGGCTTCATCTTCACTCCAGACCGAGGCCCTCGGCCACGCCGAGGTGAACGTTCATGCACTGCACGGCGGCACCCGATGCCCCCTTGCCCAGGTTGTCGAGTCGCGCGACGACCACGACGCGCTCGTCGTTGCCGAACACGAACAGGTCGACGCGATTGGTGTCGTTGGAACCCTGCACGTCGAAGAACCCGGCGTCGCAGTTCGCGTCGTTGTCGAAGGGCGCGACGCGCACGAAGCGCTCGCCCTCGTAGTATTCCGCGAGCAGGTCGCGCAGCGCATGCGGCGACGGAGACCCCGCGAGGGCCTTCGGCGGGACGAACACCGTGACGGCAAGCCCCTTGTAGAACGGACCGACGATGGGCGTGAAGATCGGCGCCTCCTCGAGCGCGGCGTGCACACGCATCTCGGGCAGGTGCTTGTGCAGGAGTCCGAGCGCGTAAGGGCGGGGCGCATTCAGCGCACCCGCGGCGGCCTCGTACTGCTCGATCATCTTCCTGCCGCCGCCGGAATAGCCCGTGATCGAATGCGCCGACACCGGGTGGCCCGCGGGCAGCACGCCGCGCGCGACGAGCGGTCGCACCGCGAGGATGAAGGCGGTCGCGTGACAGCCCGGGTTCGCGATGCGCTTCGCCCTGCGCAGGCGATCACGCTGCGCAGGATCGAGTTCGGGCAGCCCGAACGTCCAGGCGGGGTCCACGCGGTGCGCCGTCGAGGCGTCGATCACGCACGTCCGGTCGTTCTCCACGAGCGCGGCGGACTCCCTTGCCGCCTGATCCGGCAGGCACAGGAACGTCACGTCTGAGGCATTGACCAGTTCGCGTCGTGCCGCGACGTCCTTGCGCCGTTCGGGATCGATGCGCAGCAGCGTGACGTCGGTGCGCTGCGACAGATATTCGTGAATGCGCAGACCGGTCGTGCCTTCCTGACCGTCTACAAAGACCTTGAATGTCATCCTGGATTCACCCTCGCCCGCGCCGGGCGCGCGACGGTGTCGCCCGGGCCGCGGAGTCGTTGCCGTTCGAGGACGACATTATTCGTGCAATCCCGCGCTGCGGCAAACGGCTGCCGCGGGCCGGCCGTCACCCGATCCTGGCGAGCGCTCCCCCGTCTACGGGCAGGGCCGCGCCGGTGATGAATCCGGCTTCATCGGAAGCGAGGAACAGCGCGGCGTTCGCGACGTCCCAGGCCGTGCCCATGCGTCCGCGCAAGGGCACCATGGCGTTGCGCTCCGCCACGATGGTCTCGCGCGACTTGCCCGAGGTCCGCGCACGGGTGTCCACCGCCATCGGCGTGTCGATGAGGCCCGGCAGCAGCGCGTTCGCCCGGATCCCGAAACGCGCATTCTGTATCGCGAGCTGCTGGGTGAACGCGATGAGTGCCGCCTTCGTGGCCTTGTACGTGACGAGCGGATATTCGGCCCACGCGGCGATCGAGGAGATGTTGATGATCGACCCGCTGCGCTGGGCACGCATGACCGGGAGCACGTGCTTGCACGCCATGATGGTGCCCCGGAGGTTGATCGCGCAGACGCGGTCGAAGACGTCCTCGGACAGGTCCTCGAGCGGCTTGTCGCCACCGCCGATGCTCACGCCGACGTTGTTGTGCAGGACATCGATGCGCCCCCACCGGGCGCGTGCGAACGCGAGGGCATTCGCGAGCACGCTCTCGCGCGTGACGTCCGCCTCGAACGGCACGCACTCGCCCGGCATGCCGGCCGCGAGGGACACGGTCTCGTGCACCGAGTCGGGATCGCGGTCGACGGCGAGCACGCTCGCTCCCTCCTGCGCGAAGCGCAGCACCGTCGCGCGCCCGTTGCCGATGCCCTCCCCCGCGCTCTGGCCCGCACCGATCACGACGGCAACCTTGTTCGCCAAACGCATCACGACCCTCCTCTGCGCTCTGCTCCGTTCGCGTGGTCGCACCCCCGGGGGTGCCCCGGCCGACCCGGCATCCCGCGCGACACTGCGCGTGCCGGGCAGCCTCTCAGTCTGGTCTGCGGCCGTAGTTGAGAAGGCCCGTCGCACCTTTGGGCGGGTGGGCCTGCAACGCCTCTTCCACGGGCTCCGTGCCCCAGCCGGGCCGGTCCGGCATCACGAGGTGGCCGTCGACGATCTCGGGTGGATGCGTCACGAGTTCGTCGTCCCACGCGATGCGGTCGATGTCCGTCTCCATGATCCGGAGATTCGGCACGGCCGCGGAGAAGTGCGCGTTCATCATCGTGCAGAGATGGCCGTAGAAATTGTGCGGCGCCACGTTCACTTCGTGCGCCTCGGCCGCGGCGGCGATCTTCATGGACTGCCAGACGCCGTTCCAGGGCGTGTCGACGATCGCGACGTCCATGGCCTGGGTGCGGAAATAGGGCAGGAACTCGCGCAGTCCGAGCAGCGTCTCGCAGGAACTCACGGGATGCGGGCTCGCCTGCCGGATGAGCCCGAGAGCCTCCGGGCTGTAGCTGTCGATCTCCACCCAGAAGAGATCCAGATGCGCGATCGCGCGCAGGATCTTGAGGTAACCCTCGGTCTTGGCGTTGAAATTGAGGTCGAGCAGGATGTCGACGTCGGGCCCGGCCCCGTCGCGCAGCGCCTCGAGATGCATCACGAGGTTGCGCAGGATCTCGCGCTCCACGTTGATTCCGGGTTCGAACGGAACGCCGAAGCCCGGCCGCCAGCCCCGGGGATTCCTGCGATCGGCGTCATAGGTGAAGAGGTTCGTCTTGAGCGCGGTGAACCCCTTTTCACGGACTTCGCATCCGAGTGCCTTCACGCCGTCGAGATCGGTGATCCCCGGCGAATAGTGCGTCGGGTGATTGATCCGCCAGGTCGCGCAGTGCGACCAGTAGACCCGGATGCGGTCGCGCACCTTGCCCCCGAGCAGCTCGTACACGGGCACGCCCAGCGCCTTGGCCTTGGCGTCGAGCAGCGCATTCTCGATCGCACCCATCGCGAGCGCGATGACACCGCCCGCGGCGGGTCGGGTGGCGCAGTAGAGTTCGGCGTAGATGCGCTCGTGCGCGAAGACGGGCTGACCCACGACACGGGTGGCGAGGCGCTGGATCACCGCACTCACGCCGGCGGCACCGAAGCCCTCGTCGAATTCGCTCCAGCCGACGATCCCCGTGTCCGTCGTGAGCTTCACGTAATGGTAGTTCCGCCAGCCCGCGTCGCAGGCGAGCGTCTCGATACTCTCGACCTTCATGACAGTCCCTCCCCAACGCCCGCCGGTGCGTCCCGTCCATCCGGCGGTCGCATGGCCCGCGGTAGAATCGCCCGGCACACCTTGTAATGTGCGGCAGAGCCGCCGACCCTCGCCGGACACGAGCCCCGCAAAGGACCAAGTATGACCCCGACTTCGCACGACTGGAAGCGCATCGCCGCGGACCTCGAGCGCCTCCTCAGGCTGCGCAGCCGTCCGTTCGCGATGAAACTGTTCGAAACCGTCGACGAGATGGCTGCGGTACCGAAGATCCGGCGGCCCGCGAACGTTCACACGACCGACCAGATCGTGGCCCAGGCTGCGCGGCTCGGCTGGACCGTCGGCATAACGGGCGACGACCTCGTGGGTGCACAGTGCCGGTCGGTCGTCGGGCTCGGCGGCCAGGACGACGCGTGGTTCTCCGGCCGGCACATGGTGGGTGTCTGGTACGGCACCGAAGCCGACGCTGCGAATCATCAGGCCGCGATGACGATCGTGCCGAAGGGACGGTACGCCGCACTGGCCGTCTCGCCGCTGGCTTCCGGACGGCTCGATCCGCCCGACATCGCACTTTTCTACGCAACACCCGGTGCCATGATGTATTTCATCAACGGACTGCAATACACGGGCTACCGGCGCTTCGACTGGAGTGTCGTCGGCGAATCCGCGTGTGCCGACTCCTGGGGACGCGCGCTGAAGACCCGCGAGCCGAGCCTGTCGATACCGTGTTTCGCGGAACGGCGCTACGGCGGCGTGCTCGACGACGAGATGCTCATGGCACTGCCGCCCGGGGACCTCGAGCGCGCGATAGCGGGCATGGAACAGCTCGCGAAGAACGGTTTCCGCTACCCGTTTCCGCAGTACGGCATCCAGCAGGACGTGCGCGCGGGCATGGCCGTGAGCTACCCGGACCGCAAATGACCGCAGGCAAGAGGATCGCCGTGATCGCGGGCGCCACCGGTGCCGCGGCATCGCGGCTCGTGGACGTGCTGCTCGAGGACCCGGACCGCCGGGTCATCGGAGTGTCGCGCCATCCACCCGCGGCCACGCGCGAACGCCTGTCGTTCGTCCGGGCCGATCTGCTCGATGCGGACGACACGGCACGGGCCCTCGCCGGCTGCAGCGACGCGACGCAGCTCTTCTACACCGCACGCGCGCCGTTCGCGGAGGGCACCGTCGAAGACGTGGAGGCCAACGTCGCGATGCTGCGGAACGCACTCGACGGCGTGGAGCGCGCATCGGGGCGGCTCGCACACGTCCACCTCGTCGAAGGCATGAAGTGGTACGACTCCGGCCTGCGGATTCCGCGCACGCCCTCGCGCGAGGACGACCCGCGCCACCTGCCGCCGAATTTCTACTACGACCAGGAAGACCTGCTGCGAAACAGACAGCAGGGAGCGCGCTGGGCGTGGTCCGCGTCGCGCCCCATGTTCATCTACGACTTCGCGCCCGATCGCACGCGCAACGTCGTCTCGACGCTCGGCTGCTACGCGGCGATCTCGCGGGAACTGGGCCTGCCGCTGGATTTTCCCGGACCTCCGGCCGCATTCGATGCGCTCACGGAAATGACCGATGCGACGCATCTCGCGCGCGCGTGCGTCTGGATGGCCGATGCCCCCGGGACCCGCAACCAGGCATACAACGTGACCGACTGCGACCTTTTCCGCTGGCGCAACCTCTGGCCGAAGGTGGCCCGGCACTTCGACATGCCGGTGGGCGAGGTCCGCCCCATGACACTCGCGAGAACGATGCAGGACAAGGGCCCCGTCTGGCAGCGGATCGTCGAGCGGCACGGGCTCGTGCCGACGGCGCTGGAGCGGATGGCTTCGTGGAGCTTCGCCGATTTCTTCTGGGGCCTGCAGCACGACATCGTGTCGAGCACGACGAAACTCCGGCGTCACGGCTTCCACGGCGTCGTGGACACCGAGGAACAGGTGCTCGACCACCTCCGGCGCTACCGCGAAGCCAGGCTGCTCCCGTAGCCCGCCCATCTCATCCGCAAGGAAAGGAACCCTTCATGGCAGCCCCCCGATACCCCGGCTTCGACACGCTGAGCCTGCACGCGGGCCAGCAGCCCGACCTGACGACCGGTGCGCGCGCGACGCCCATCTTCCAGACGACGTCGTTCGTGTTCCGCGATACGGACCACGCGGCCTCGCTCTTCAACATGGAACGCGCGGGGCACGTCTATTCGCGCATCTCGAATCCCACGTGCGCGGTCCTCGAGGAGCGTATCGCCGCACTGGAGGGCGGTATCGGCGCGATCGCGACGGCGAGCGGTCAGGCGGCCCTGCACCTCGCGGTCGCAACACTCGCCGGTGCAGGCTCGCACATCGTCGCGAGCCGCTCGCTGTACGGCGGCTCGCACAACCTCCTGCACTTCACGATGCGGCGCTTCGGCATCGAGACGACGTTCATCGACCCCAGAGACCTCGACGCGTGGCGCGGAAACATCCGGCCGAACACGCGGCTGCTGTTCGCGGAGACGCTCGGCAACCCGGGGCTCGACGTGCTCGACGTGCCGAACGTCGCGCAGATCGCGCACGACGCGGGGCTGCCGCTCGTCGTGGACAGCACGTTCACGACGCCCTTCCTCATGCGTCCGTTCGACCTCGGTGCGGACATCGTGTACCACTCCGCGACGAAGTTCCTGGGCGGCCACGGTGTCGCGATCGGCGGACTGCTCGTCGACGGCGGTGGCTTCGACTGGGAGGCATCCGGACGATTCCCGGAGCTGACCGAACCCTACGACGGCTTCCACGGCATGGACTTCCAGGAGGAATCGACCGTTGCCGCGTTCCTGCTGCGCGCGCGGCGCGAGGGCCTGCGCGACTTCGGTGCGTGCATGGCTCCGACGACGGCGTTCCAGATCCTTCAGGGCATCGAGACGCTCTCGCTGCGCATGGAGCGGCACGTCGCGAACACGCGGAAGGTGGTCGAGTTCCTCGCGTCGCATCCGGCCGTCGAGGCGGTCGGCTACCCCGAACTTCCCGGGCACCCGGATCACGACCTCGCGAAGCGATTGCTCCCGCGCGGCGCGGGCGCCGTGTTCACGTTCGGCGTGAAGGGTGGGCGTGCGGCCGGCCGCAGGCTCATCGAGTCCCTGAAGGTGTTCTCGCACCTCGCGAACGTGGGCGATGCGAAGTCGCTCGTGATCCATCCCGCGACGACCACGCATTTCCGGATGGACGACGCGGCGCTCCTGGCGGCGGGCATCGGCCCGGGCACGATCCGGCTGTCGATCGGCCTCGAGGATCCGCAGGATCTCGTGGACGATCTCGCGGGCGCGTTGCGCGCGTCGCAGAAGGCGTGATGACGGCGAGCGTCCGCCGGTGCGCCGTGCGCACCCTACCGGTCGGCTCATCGTCTCCCGTAGGGTGCGCACCGCGCACCGAGATCACGCGCCATGCACCGCACCGAACCATGAACATCAACGCCATCTGGAGAACCGGATGAATCTGAACGTGGACGGAAGGACGGCCTACGCATACACCGGCGGCCGGACCTTCGACGCATCCCTGCCCTGCGTGGTCTTCATCCACGGCGCGGAACACGACCACTGCGTGTGGGTGCTGCAGACGCGCTATCTCGCCCACCACGGATTCGGGGTGCTGGCGGTGGACCTCCCGGGGCACGGACGGTCCGAAGGCCCGCCGCTCGCAACCGTGGAAGCCATGGCGGACTGGATGAACGCCCTGCTCGACGCGGCAGGCGTCGCGAAGGCCGCGCTCGTGGGTCACAGCATGGGTTCGCTCGTCGCGGTCGAATGCGCGTCCCGGTATCCGGACCGGATCTCGAAGATCGCTCTCGTGGGGACCGCGTGCCCGATGAAGGTGTCGGACGAACTGCTGACCGCCACGCGGGACGACGAGCCGCGTGCGCAGGACATGGTCAACATCTGGTCCCACTCGTCGTACGCACACTACCCGAGCAACCCGGGGCCTGGCTTCTGGGTCGTCGGGGAGAACCTCCGCCTCATGCAGCGTCAGAAGCCCGGCGTGATGCACGTCGACTTCGCGGCCTGCAACGACTACGCGAACGGATTCGATGCTGCCGCGAACGTGCAGTGCCCCGCGCTGCTCGTCGTGGGCCGGAAGGACATGATGACCCCGCCGCGGGCGGCCCGCGAGATCGCGTCGAGACTGGGCGACGTGCGCACGGTGGAAGTGGCCGGCAGCGGCCACGCGCTCATGGCCGAGAAGCCGGACGAGGTGCTGGAGGCCTTGCGGGCATTCCTGTGAACGGCAGGCCGGGCAGGGCCGGCGCAGTGTCGGCCCAGGCGGAATTCGTGGAGCACGTCCGCGATCTGCTCGCACCGCTCGGCCACGTGCGATCGAAGCCGATGTTCGGCGGCTACGGCCTCTACGTGAACGACGTCTTCGTGGCGATCGTTGCCGTCGTGACACTCTGGTTCAGGGTGGACGACGGGAACCGGCCGGATTACGAGCGTGCGGGATCGCGCCCGTTCAGACCCTGGGCAGACCGGGATACGGAGATGCCCTACCGCGAGGTCCCGGGCGAAGTGTTCGACGACCGGGAAGCGATGGTGGCGTGGGGCGGGAAGGCACTCGCCGCAGCGGAACGCAGCGCGGCGGGCAGGCGCTCCGGGAAACGGAAACACTCGGGCTGAAGGGGCGACCGCGCCCCTCCCCATCCCTCCCCCGCGCTGCGGAGGAGGGTGCACACCGGCCCGCTCGAGCGCCGACTGCCCCGCCGCTCGCGACGCGGGGGGAAGAAGGGCGGGGCAAACCTGCACCCGCGCCATCGCCGATCACCCCTTCCCCCGCAATTCGTGCGGGGGAGGATGCGAGGGGGGCACACCCGCACTCACACCTGACCGAGCATCGTCTGCGCGTCACTCACCTCGTACTTGCCGGGTCCCTCGATGTTGAGCGTCTTCACGACGCCGTCCTCGACGAGGGCGGAGAAGCGCTGCATGCGCACCCCCATGCCGCGCGCGATCAGGTCGAGTTCCAGCCCGAGCTTGCGCGTGTACTCGGCGCTGCCGTCGCCGAACATCCGGACCTTCCCCTTCGTGCCCTCGTCGCGCGCCCACGCTCCCATCACGAACGCATCGTTCACGGACAGGCACCAGATCTCGTCTACACCCTTTGCCTTCAGCTGTTCCGCGAGCTGCACGTAACTGGGGACGTGCTTCGCGGAGCACGTCGGCGTGAAGGCACCGGGCAGGCCGAAGATCACGATCTTCTTGCCTGCCGCGCTCTTCTCCACGTCCACGGTATTCGGGCCGATGCTGCACCCCGGCGTCTCTTCCTCGATGAATTCCCAGAGCGTGCCTGCGGGCAGCCTGTCTCCGACCTTGATCGTCATGATGCGCACTCCTTGCGAAATGAGACGGACGATTCTACGCTTGGTGGTCCGCGAAAGGCATTCGAACGCCCACGCGCACGGCATGCGGACGACACGCGATGAACAAGGCATTCACGAAAGAGACAGACCAGGACGACGACGACGACTTCGAGGAAGCCTCGCCACTGCCCGCGGGCACGAAGAACTACATCACGCCCGGCGGATATCAGCGCCTCAAGGACGAGGCCCTGCACCTGCTCGACAGGGAGCGCCCCGACCTCGTGAAGGTCGTGCAGTGGGCAGCCTCCAACGGTGACCGCTCGGAAAATGCGGACTACATCTACGGCAAGCGCCGCCTGCGCGAGATCGACCGGCGCATCCGCTTTCTCACGCGCCGGCTCGACAATGCGGAGGTCGTGGACCCCGCCACGCGCGAAGCCACCGATCAGGTGTTCTTCGGGGCAACGGTCGTCGTCGAGGACGAGGAAGGCGAGCAGAAGACGTACACGATCGTCGGCATCGACGAGGCGGACGCGAGTCGCGGCCGCATCAGCTGGATCTCGCCCCTCGCGCGCCAGCTCCTGAAGACACGCGAGGGAGACTCCGTGACGATCCACACGCCGGGAGGCGACGAGGGGCTCGAGATCGTCTCGGTGACCTATCGGGCCATCGACTGACCGGACGGGCGCGGTCCGTCACCGGCGTCGCGCCACCACGCGCAGACGCCGGTAGTCCGCTGTCCAGCTACCGTCCCGGTAGCGATCCTCGCAGAGCTTCTCGGCCGTCCTGATCACGCGCTCGATCGTGTCGACGTCGAGCACGTCGAACCAGTCGCTCAGGAACATCCGGTACCAGTCGCGCAGGCCGTTGTGGCCGGCGAGCAGCGTGGGACGATCGAAGAGCGACGCGGCACTGACCTCGAACCCGACACGCTCGAGCAGCGACGCGTATTCGCCGAGCTTCGGGAAGTACCACGGGCTCCGGAAGCTCGAGCCGGCGTTCTCGCGCAGCGCCACGGAAAACGCCCGCTCCAGCGCGGCCACGTTGCCGAACCCGCCACACTCGGCGACGAACCGCCCGCCCGGCCGCAGCGCGCGGGCGATGCTGCGCGCGGCCGCCTCGGGTTCGCGCACCCAGTGCAGGGCCGCGTTCGAGAACACGGCGTCGAACTCGCCCTCGAACGGCAGTGCCGTCGCGTCCTCGACGCGGAACACGACGCCGGGAAACCGGTCCTTGGCGGCGGCGATCATCGCGGCGGACTTGTCGACGCCCGTCACCGTCGCGCCGTGGTCCGCGATCTCGCGCGTGAGTTCGCCCGTACCGCAACCGACGTCCAGAATGTCTTCACCCGACTGCGGATCCAGCACGGAAAGCAGCGACTGGCCATGATTCCAGACGAAGCTGTGAGCATCCCTGTAGAGTTCGGCATTCCATTCCATGTCGTACCTCGTGTGACCGATGTGACCGTCAGTCCGCGCGCACCCGGAATTCGAGCGTGATCTCGAGCCGGTCGTGCTCGGCGGTGAGCCGCGAGACGTCGAGGCGCTCGACGTCCAGTCTGAGTGGGACATTGCCCGCGGTCAGCATGTTCTGCAATGCCTCGCGGACGTCGATGTCCAGAGCCCGGCCCACCGCGGAATACACGAGCGACTCGATGAAGGGCCGGTAGAATTCGTTGGACAGCTGGTCGATGCGCAGGTCCTCGAGCCCGATGCGGCCGTCCCGGAAGAACGGCCGACCGGACGCGACGATGTCGATGGTGTCGCCCAGGCCGCCCAGACATCCCGTGCCCGCCTGAACGCCCGCACGGCCGGTGAGCTTTGCACCGAGCACGACCCGGCCCCGCTCGATCACGACGGCCGGGGAAGTGAGATAGGCATGGTTGCAGGCCGACGCCGGCACGAGGTCCATGCGGCCATCGGAAAACGCCTCGCGCTGCAGCGCCTTCAGGATCGCGGCGTTCGTGATGACGAGTTCGGCGGCCCGTGCGGGCTGCCCGGTAAGCATCGCGACCGCGACACAGACGACGGCGAGCACCCGCGCGCGCAGACGCGTGCGCACCGGATCAGCCATGATGCATCAGGTCATTCATCGAAGACACACAGGAAAGCCTTGGAGACGGACATGACCCAGCCAGTGAAGATCTACCACAATCCCCGTTGCAGCAAGAGCCGCCAGGCGCTCGCGCTGTTGCAGGACAAGGGCATCTCGCCCGAGGTGATCGAGTATCTCAAGACACCGCTCGACAGGAAAGCTCTCGCGGATCTCGTCGCGAGACTCGGGCTGCCCGCCAGCGCGATCGTTCGCAAGTCCGAGGACGTGTTCAAGCAGCACTACGCGGGGAAGCAGCTCTCCGAAGCCGAATGGATCGACGCGCTGGCCGAGCACCCCATCCTCATGGAACGCCCGATCGTGGTGGCCGGGGACAGGGCAGTCGTCGGCAGACCCCCGGAGAACGTGCTCGGAATTGTCTGAGGCGAGGGCGATGGGCGATAGGCGATAGGCGATAGGCGATAGGCAATAGGCAATAGGCAATAGGCAATAGGCAATAGGCAATAGGCAATAGGCAGAGAGGATAGGTTCGGGGTTCGGGGTTCGGGGT